>NZ_JBVASX010000001.1:0-1738758 GCF_057814215.1 Variovorax sp. F042 | reverse complement strand
ACAGCGTCCGAGTCCGAGGCCGATCCGCAAGTCAGCCTGCACGGCGAACACCTGGCCTACGTCATCTACACCTCAGGCTCCACAGGCCGCCCCAAGGGTGCAGCCATTCGCCATCAAGCCCTGTTCAGCTGCATGGCCTGGATGCAGGAGTTCTACACCCTCGCAGGCGCTGACACGGTCCTGCACAAGGCCCCCTTCGGCTTCGACGTGTCGGTCTGGGAGATGTTCTGGCCGCTGACCTCTGGTGCCAGACTGGTCATTGCCAACCCGGGCGATCACCGGGATCCGGTGCGCCTGGTCGAACTCATCCAGAAGCACCAGATCACGACGCTGAACTTCGTGCCCTCGATGCTGCAGGCGTTCCTGGCCTACGAGGGCATCGAAGCGACGACGAAGCTCAAGCACATCATCTGCGGCGGCGAGGCCATGCCGGCAGCCACGCAAAGAGAAGCACTTCAGCGCCTGAGCGGCGCCACGCTGCAGAACCTGTACGGGCCGACGGAGACGACGATCCACGTCACCCAGTGGACGTGCCGGGACGACGGCAGCAGCCAGGTGCCGATCGGCCGGCCGATCAGCCAGACGCAGGCGTATGTGCTGGATGGGAGCCTGAACGAGGTGCCCGTGGGCGTGGCCGGTGAGCTGTACCTGGGGGGCATCAACCTCGCACGGGGCTACCTGAAGCGGCCAGCACTGACGGCAGAGCGCTTCATCGCAGCGGCCAACGGAAGCCGGCTGTACCGCACGGGCGACCTTGTGCGCTGGAACAACGAGGGCCAGCTGGAGTACCTGGGTCGCATCGACCACCAGGTGAAGGTGCGGGGCTTCCGCATCGAGCTGGGGGAGATTGAGGCGCAGTTGCAGGCGCAGCCGGAAGTAAGAGAAGCAGTCGTCGTCGCGAACGAAGGCCCCGCAGGAGCGCGGCTCGTGGGCTACGTCTCGGGGCAACGCATAGACACCGCAACGCTGCGAGAGCGCCTTGCAGAGGCGCTGCCCGACTACATGGTGCCCAGCGTCATCGTGGTGCTCGATGCACTGCCGCTGAACGCCAACGGCAAGGTAGACCGCAAGGCGCTGCCAGCACCGGAGTTCACGAGCGACAGGGCGTACGAGGCGCCCGAGGGCGAGATCGAGCAGGCGCTCGCAACGATCTGGGCCGAAGTGCTCGGCGTCGCCCGCGTGGGCCGCAACGACAACTTCTTCGAACTCGGCGGCGACTCCATCCTCAGCCTCAAGGTAGCGGCGCGCGCCGCCAGGGCCGGCGTGCAACTGAATCCCCGACAGGTGTTCGAACACCAGAGCCTGTCGCGCATCGCCCATGCCATCAGGATCGATCACGCTTCACAGGCACCGGCAATTCCCGTACTGACGACAACGCAGCGCGCCGGCACCCTCGCGCTGTCCCACGCGCAAATGCGCCAGTGGTTCCTGTGGCAGCTCGACCCCGCAAGCACCGCGTATCACATCAGCGGCGCACTGAAGCTGGAAGGCAAGCTCGATGTAGAGGCCGTGCGCGCGAGTTTCAACGCGCTGGTGCAGCGCCACGAGTCCCTGCGCACAGTGTTCCGCGCCGACGCGCAAGGCCTGGCCCGGCAACTGATCCGCGAAGCCGGAGCGCTGGACATCGCCATGGTCGATCTCGCGGCGCTGCACACCGGGCAGGAACGCGAAGCGCGCAGCAGGGAAGAAGCCCTGCGCCTGAGCCACACGCCCTTCGACCTGGGCGAAGGCCCGCTGCTGCGCGTAGGCCTGATCCGCCTGGCGCCCGAGGAGCACATGCTCGTCGTGGTGATGCACCACATCGTGTCCGACGGCTGGTCGATGCAGGTCATCGTCGACGAATTCGTGGCGCAGTACAGCGCACGCGTGCAAGGCTCGGTTGCAGCGTTGCCTCCATTGCCGATCCAGTACGCCGACTACGCCGCATGGCAGCGCGACTGGCTCGAAGCCGGCGAGCGCGACCGCCAGCTGGCGTACTGGACGCAGCACATCGGCACCGAGCAGCCCGTGCTGCAACTGCCCACCGACCACGCAAGAAAGGCCGACGGCCGATACAGCGCCGTGCGGCATGGATTCGAACTGCCGGGCGATCTCGTGCAGCGGCTGCACCGGCGCCTGCAGGGCCAGGGCGCGACGCTGTTCATGGGCTTGCTCGCGGGCTTCCAGGTACTGCTCAGCCGCTACACCGGCGAGCCCGACATTCGCGTGGGCGTGCCGGTTGCCAACCGCCACCGCGCCGAAACCGAAAGCGTGATCGGCTTCTTCGTCAACACGCAGGTGCTGCGCAACGTGCTCGACGGCCGCGAGAGCCTGACGCAGGTGCTGCTACGCGCCAGGGACGCCGCGCTCGGCGCACAGGCCCATCAGGATCTGCCGTTCGAGCAACTGGTGGAGGCGCTGCAGCCCGAGCGCAGCCTGAGCACCAGTCCGCTGTTCCAGGTCATGTTCAATCACCAGCGCGGCGACCTGAAGGCGCTGCAGAACCTGCCCGGTCTCACGCTGAGCGAGTGCGACCTGGGTGCGCAGGCCGCGCAGTTCGAACTGACGCTGGAAACCACTGAAAGCGCCGATGGCAGTGTGCGAGCGAGCCTGCGGTACGCCGCGGAACTGTTCGAGCCGCGGAGCATCGAGCGCATGGCGGGCCACTACCTCGCGGTGCTGTCCGCCCTGGCCGATCACCCCGAACAGCCTGTAGGCGACGTGGCATTGCTCGGTGAAGCCGAGCATGCGCAACTGGCCGCATGGGGCGCGCGAAAGCGGGCGGCTGAAACGAGTGAGCCGATTCATCGGTTGATCGAGAAGCAGGTCCGCGCGCATCCCGAAGCGCCTGCGCTGTCCTTCGGCGAGCAGACGCTCAGCTACGTCGAACTCAATGCACAAGCCAACCGCCTCGCACACCGGCTGATCGCCTTGGGCGTGCGGCCCGAGACCAAGGTGGGCATTGCGGTGGAGCGCTCCATCGAGATGGTGGTGGGCATCCTGGCGATCCTGAAGGCCGGCGGTGCCTACGTGCCGCTGGATCCGGAATATCCGGCCGACCGGCTGGCCTACATGGTCGGCGACAGTGGCATCAGGCTGCTGCTCACGCAGAGCCACCTGCAGGTGCCAGGCGCCGAAGCGCTGCAGGTGCTGGCGCTGGACACGCTCGACCTGTCCGAGGAGCCGTCGCACGACCCGCAGGTCGAACTGCACGGTGAGAACCTCGCCTACGTCATCTACACGTCGGGCTCCACGGGCCGGCCCAAGGGTGCGCAGCTGTGCCATCGCAACGTGAGCCGCCTGTTGAGCGCCACAGATGCGTGGTTCGGCTTCGGCGCTGACGACGTCTGGACGATGTTCCACTCCTACGCCTTCGACTTCTCCGTGTGGGAGATCTTTGGCGCCCTGTGCACCGGCGGCAAGCTGGTGGTCGTGCCGTTCTGGGTGAGCCGCTCGCCTGAAGACTTTCTGCAGCTGCTGCGCAAGGAGCGCGTCACGGTGCTCAACCAGACGCCCTCCGCCTTCGGTCAGCTCACCAGCCTGCCCCAGGCCCATGAAGGCGGCCTGGCGCTTCGCACGGTGATCTTCGGCGGCGAGGCGCTGGATCCGCAGCGCCTGCGCGGGTGGATAGAGCACCACGGCGACGACAGCCCGCAGCTGATCAACATGTACGGCATCACCGAGACCACGGTGCATGTGACCTGGCGGCGCATCACCGCTGCGGACGTCGGCGAGGCGCGCAGTCCGGTGGGCATCGCGATCCCGGACCTGGGGCTTCGGGTGCTCGACGGGCAGCTCAACCCGGTGCCGCTGGGCGTGGCGGGCGAGCTGTACGTCTCGGGCGCCGGGTTGGCGCGCGGTTACCTGAACCGCGAGGGCCTGACGGCAGAAAGATTCATCGCAGCGGAAGACGGGGAGCGGCTGTACCGCACGGGCGACCTGGTGCGCTGGAACGTGGAGGGCCAACTGGAGTACCTGGGCCGCATCGACCACCAGGTGAAGGTGCGGGGCTTTCGCATCGAGCTGGGCGAGATCGAGGCAGGGTTGCTGGCGCAGCCGGAGGTGCGCGAAGCCGTGGTCATTGCGAACGACGGCCCCGCGGGTACACGGCTGGTGGGCTATGTGTCGGGGCAGGACATCGACACCGCCGTGTTGCGCGAGCGTCTCGGCGGGGCGCTGCCCGACTACATGGTGCCCGCGGTGCTGGTGGTGCTCGACGCGCTGCCGCTGAACGCGAACGGCAAGGTGGACCGCAAGGCGCTGCCGGCGCCGGAGTTCACCGCGAGCAGCGCGTACGAGGCACCGCGGGACGAGACCGAAGAGAAGCTCGCCGCCATCTGGGCGGAGGTGCTGGGTGCCGAGCGCGTGGGGCGCAACGACAACTTCTTCGAGCTTGGCGGGCACTCGCTGCTTTCCGCGCGGCTGGTGGCGCGCCTGCATGCTGCCATGCAAAGCGAACTCACGATCCGCGACGTCTTCCAGTACCCGACCCTGGCCGCAATGGCCGCCCGGATCGCCGAGGCCCTTCGGGACAGCCCCGTGGTCCAGGCCCTTTCAGAAATCGATTCGCTGATCGACAGCATGGAGACCGTTTGATGGAAACCACAGCAACCCGTCGCATCGCCGAGCGCTTCTCCCGGTTGTCGACCGAGCAGCGCCGCGTGGTGTACGAGGGGATCCGTTCCAAGGGTCTGACGCTCGACCAGTTTCCCATCCTCCCGCGCGAAGACGCGGCGCAGGACCGCTGCCATGTCTCCTACGCGCAGCAGCGCCAGTGGTTCCTGTGGCAGCTCGATCCGCAGAGCACGGCCTATCACATCAGCGACGCGCTCAAGCTCACGGGCGCACTGGATGTGGACGCGGTACGCACGAGCTTCAAGGCATTGGTGGCGCGCCATGAATCGTTGCGTACGGTGTTTCGCGCCGATGCCGACGGGCTCGCCGAGCAGGTGATTCGCGAAGACGGCGAACTCGACTTCTCGCTGCTGGACCTCAGCCTGACGGACGCCGACGCCCGCGAAGCGATGGCCCGCGAAGCAGCACACCGCATCGGCAACACGCCCTTCGACCTGACGCAAGGACCGCTGCTGAGGGTGGCGCTGATCCGCCTGGCGCCCGAGGCGCACGTGCTGGTGCTGGTGATGCACCACATCGTCTCGGACGGCGGGTCGCTGCAGATCATCGTGGACGAGTTTGTGGCTCAGTACCGCGCCTGCGTGCAGCACGAAGCGGCGGCGCTGCAGGCAATGCCGATCCAGTACGCCGACTACGCCGTGTGGCAGCGGCACTGGCTGGAGGCCGGCGAGCAGGAGCGCCAGCTCGCCTACTGGAAGGCGCAACTCGGCGCGACGCAGCCGGTGCTGCAACTGCCGCTCGACCGCGCCCGAAGGCCCGATGCCCGGTATGGCGCGGCCGCCCATCGGGTCGAGTTGCCCGTGTCGCTGGTTCAGGGCCTGCAGAAGCGGACCCGGAGCCAGGGGGGCACGATGTTCATGGTGCTGCTGGCCGGCTTCCAGGTGCTGCTCGGTCGCTACAGCGGCCAGCAAGACATTCGCGTGGGCGTGCCGATTACGAACCGCCACCGTGTGGAGACTGAAGGCGTCGTCGGCTTTTTCGTCAACACGCAGGTGCTGCGCGCCGTGGTGGACAACCGCACCAGCCTGTTGCAGGTGCTGGCGCAGACGCACGAGGCGGCATTGGGCGCGCAGATGCATCAGGACCTGCCGTTCGAGCAATTGGTCGAGGCACTGCAGCCCGAGCGCATTCCGGGAATCCAGCCGCTGTTCCAGGTGCTGTTCAATCATCAGCGCGCGGATTTCTCGGGACTGGAGGGGCTGACGGGGCTTGCGCTGGAGCCCTACGACTTGGGCGCCCAGGCCGCGCAGTTCGAGCTGATGCTGGTCACCGACGAGAGCCCCGACGGCCGGCTGCATGCGAAGTTCAGCTATGCGGCAGAGCTGTTCGATGCCTCGACCATCGAGCGCATGGCCGGCCACTATCTGGCGGTGCTGCAGGCACTGGCGGACCACCCCGAACAGGCCGTGGGCGAGGTGACGTTGTTGAGCGAAGCCGAACGGGCGCAGCTCGCGGCCTGGGGTGCCAATTCGCAAAGCTTTCCGGATGCGACGCCGGTGCACCGGCTGATCGAAAGGCAGGCTGCGCAGCAGCCCGAAGCGGCAGCGCTGGTGTTCGGCGACGAGATGCTGAGCTACGGCGAACTCAACGCCAGGGCCAACCGCCTCGCGCACCACCTGATCGCGCTGGGCGTCAAGGCTGAAACGAAGGTGGGGATCGCGGTGGAGCGTTCCATGGAGATGGTGGTGGGCCTGCTGGGCATCCTCAAGGCCGGCGGCGCTTATGTTCCGATGGACCCGGAGTACCCCGCGGAGCGGCTGGCCTACATGGCGCAGGACAGCGGCGTTGCACTGCTGCTGACGCAAAGCCATCTGGAGTCGCAGGTGCCGCGCGCCGAGGGATTGCGCGTGCTGGCGCTCGACACGCTGGACCTGGACGCACAGCCCGCAAGCGACCCGCAGGTCGCGCTGCACGGCGAGAACCTCGCCTACGTGATCTACACCTCGGGCTCCACCGGCAGGCCCAAGGGCGCGCAGATGAGCCATCGCAACGTGACGCGGCTGCTCGGCGCCACCGATGCCTGGTTCCGGTTCGGCCGGCAGGACACCTGGACCCTTTTCCATTCCTATGCCTTCGATTTCTCGGTGTGGGAAATCTTCGGCGCGCTGTGCTCCGGCGGCAAGCTGGTCATCGTGCCGTTCTGGGTCAGCCGGTCGCCCGAAGACTTCCTGCAACTGCTGCGGACGCAGAAGGTGACGGTGCTCAACCAGACGCCTTCGGCGTTCGGCCAGTTGATCAGCCTGCCGCAGGCCTACGAGGCTGGCCAGGAGCGCCTGGCGCTGCGCGCGGTGATCTTCGGCGGTGAGGCCCTGGACCCGCAGCGGCTGCGCCAGTGGATCGAGCACCATGGAGACGAAAGCCCGCAGCTGGTCAACATGTACGGGATCACCGAGACGACGGTGCATGTGACCTACCGGCGGATCACGGCGGCAGACATGGGCCGGCAGCGCAGTCCGGTCGGCCTTGCCATTCCGGACCTCGGGCTGCGGGTGCTCGATGCGCATCTGAACCCGGTGCCGGTCGGCGTGGCCGGCGAGTTGCATGTCTTCGGCGCCGGCCTCGCGCGCGGCTACCTGCACAGGGCCGGCCTGACGTCGGAACGCTTCGTCGCGGGAGCGGACGGAGAGCGGTTGTACCGCACGGGCGACCTTGTGCGCTGGAACAACGAGGGGCAGCTGGAGTACCTGGGCCGCATCGACCACCAGGTGAAGGTGCGGGGCTTCCGCATCGAGCTGGGAGAGATCGAGGCGCAGTTGCTGGCGCTGCCCGAAGTGCGCGAGGCGGTTGTGGTGGCCGACGAAGGCCCCGCCGGCACGAGGCTGGTGGGCTACGTATCGCCGCATGCCGGCCAGGCGATCGACGTTGCGCAGCTGAAGGAGCAACTGGGCCAGGCGCTGCCCGACTACATGGTCCCCGCGGCAATCGTCGTGCTGCAGGGATTGCCGCTCAACACGAACGGCAAGGTAGATCGCAAGGCGCTGCCGGCCGCGGAATTCACGAGCGAACAGGCTTACGAAGCGCCCGAGGGCGAGGTGGAAGAGAAGCTCGCGGCGATCTGGGCCGAGGTGCTGGGCGCGGCGCGCGTGGGGCGGCAGGACAGCTTCTTCGAACTCGGCGGCCATTCGCTGCTGGCGCTGCGGCTTTTGGAGCGCATGCGCGCCCAGGGCTGGGCGGCACAGGTGCGCACGCTGTTCCAGCAGCCCCGGCTCGGCGCCTTCGCGCAGGCGCTGGCGCAGGAGCCGGTGCGACGGGAAGTGATTGTTCCGCCCAACGGCATTCCGGCGGATTGCAGGGCGATCCAGCCGGAGATGCTGACGCTTGTGGCGCTGGATGCGCGGCAGATTGCGCGCATCGAGGCGGCGGTGCCGGGCGGGGCGGCCAACGTGCAAGACATCTACCCGCTGGTGCCGATGCAGGAGGGGATGCTCTTCCACCACATGCTGCAGACGGAGGGCGACGCATACATCACGCTGAACCGCCTGAGTTTCGAGAGCCGCGAAAGGCTCGAGCACTTCGTCGCCAGCTTCAACGAAGTGATTGCGCGCCATGACATCCTGCGAACGGCCGTGATGTGGGAAGACCTGCCCGAACCGGTGCAGGTGGTGCATCGCAAGGCGTTGCTCGAGCTCCAGTGGCTGGCAGATGCCGAGCCGAGTGGTGCGAGCGCGGCCGCACGGCTCGATGCGCACGTCGACCCGGCCCGCTACCGCATCGACGTGCGCAAGGCACCGATGCTCAGGGCCATCGCCGCTCACGACACGGACAACGGCCGCTGGCTCCTTCAACTGGCGAACCATCACCTGGTGGTGGACCACACCACGCTGGAGCTGGTCGTCGAGGAAATCGCGCTGATCCAGCAAGGGCGAAAGGCCGAGCTGTCGACACCCGTGCCGTTCCGGCGCTTCGTCGGGCAGGCCAGGCTGGACGTGAGCCAGGTCGAGCACAAGGCCTTCTTCAGCCGGATGCTCGCCGATGTGGAGGAGCCGACAGCGCCCTTCGGCCTGCTCGACGTGCAGGGCGACGGCACCCGCGTGCGCGAAACCTCGCTCGCGCTGGACGCCCGACTCGCGTTGCAGGTCAGGCGGCAGGCACAGAGACATGGCGTGAGCGCCGCGGCGCTGTTCCACCTGGCCTGGGCGCTGGTGGTGAGCAAGACCACGGGCAGGGACGACGTGGTGTTCGGCACCGTGCTGTTCGGCCGCATGCAGGGCGGCGCGAATGCCGACCGGGCGCTGGGCATGTTCATCAACACGCTGCCCGTGCGCGTTCGGCTGGGAACGCAAGGCGTGCAGGCATGCGTGCGCCAGACGCATGCGGCACTGATCGAGCTGATGCATCACGAATACGCCAGCCTCTCGCTGGCCCAGCGCTGCAGCGGACTGCCGGAGCGGATGCCGCTGTTCACGGCGCTGCTGAACTACCGCTACGGCGCGCAGCAGGGCAAGGCGGCGCAGAAGGGCCCGCTCTGGGAGGGCATGGAGATCCTCGGCAGCAGGGAGCGCACCAACTACCCGATAGAGATGTCGGTGGACGACCTGGGCGAGGGCTTCGGGTTGGTCGCGCAGATTCACGCGGCCGTGGATGCCGGGCGCGTGTGCGACCTGATGGTTGCAGCTGTCGAGGCCGTAGCGCAGGGCCTGTCGCTGCAGCCCGACTGGCCGGTCTGCGAACTCGGGGTGATGTCCGATGGCGAGCAGCGCCAGCTTGCCGCGTGGGGTGAAAACGCTGTGCGGTACACCGAGGATGTGCCGGTGCACCGGCTGATCGAGCGACAGGTCGCGGCACATCGCGACGCGGTGGCGCTGGTCTTCGGCGACGAGATGCTGAGCTACGGCGAACTCAACGCAAGAGCCAACCGCCTCGCGCACCATCTGATCGCTCTGGGCGTGAAGCCGGAGACGAAGGTGGGGATTGCGGTGGAGCGCTCCATCGACATGGTGGTTGGCGTGCTCGCGATCCTGAAGGCCGGCGGTGCGTATGTGCCGCTGGACCCGGAGTACCCGGTGGACCGGCTGGCCTACATGGTGGCTGACAGCGGCATCGCGCTGCTGCTCACGCAGAGTCACCTGAGAGCCCTGGTGCCGGGCGCCGAGGCGCTGCAGGTACTGGCACTGGACACGCTGGACACCGGCGGCTGCTCCGATGCGGACCCGCAGATCGCGCTGGGCGGCGAGAACCTGGCCTACGTCATCTACACCTCCGGCTCCACGGGAAAACCGAAGGGCGTGATGGTGCGGCACCTGTCGCTCAGCCACTTCATGCTGAGCATGAAAGACGCACCGGGCATGACGCAGGACGACGTGCTGGTCGCGGTCACTTCCCTGTCGTTCGACATCGCTGCCCTGGAGCTGTATCTGCCGCTGCTCAGCGGTGCGCGCCTCGTGCTGGCATCGAGGGATGTGGTGCGAAGCGGCAGTGCGCTCGGGAAACTGATGGATGACTGCGGCGCCACGGTGCTTCAGTCCACGCCCGCGGGCTGGCGGCTTCTGCGGGCCACCGGATGGAATGGTGGCCAGCTTGCGAACTTCAAGGGCCTGTGCGGTGGAGAAGCGCTGCAGGAAGACCTTGCGGAAGACCTGCGGGCGATCGGTGTCGAGCTCTGGAACATGTACGGCCCCACCGAAACGACCATCTGGTCGACGGCGGCCGAGGTTCGCGGCAGGCCTCGCATCGGCGGACCGATTGCGGCCACAACGCTCCACGTGCTGGACGGATTCCTGAACCCGGCACCGGTAGGTGTGCCGGGCGAGCTGTTCCTGGGCGGCATCGGCTTGGCGCGCGGCTACTTCCAGCGCGCGGGCCTGACGTCCGAGCGTTTCATTGCGGCGGGAGACGGTCAGCGCTTGTACCGCACGGGCGACCTGGTGCGATGGAACGCTGAAGGGCAGCTGGAGTACCTGGGCCGCATCGACCACCAGGTGAAGGTGCGGGGCTTCCGCATCGAGCTGGGGGAGATCGAGGCGCAGCTGCTGGCGCAGCCCGAAGTGCGCGAGGCCGTGGTGGTGGCGCGCGAAGGCGCGAGTGGCGCATCGCTGGTCGCCTACATCGCATTGCAGGCGGGGAAAGCGATGGAGGTGGCGATGCTGCGCGACCGGCTCGCGGTGGTGCTGCCCGACTACATGGTGCCGGCCGCCATCGTCGTGCTCGACCGCCTGCCTTTGAACGGCAACGGCAAGGTCGACCGCAAGGCACTGCCGGAGGCGGAGTTCACGAGCGACCGTGCATACGAGGCGCCCGAAGGCGAGGTGGAGCAAAAGCTGGCTGCGATCTGGGCCGAGGTGCTGGGCGTTGCACGCGTGGGGCGGCATGACAGCTTCTTCGAGCTCGGCGGGCACTCCCTGCTGGCCGCACAACTCGCGTCGAGGGCACGCGTCGACGGCGGCTTCGAGTTGCCGCTGCGCAAGATATTCGAGCACCCGGTGCTTCGAGACCTTGCGAATGTCGCCCGGCAGGCGAGGCATGGCACCCCGTTGTCCAGCCAGGCACCGGTGCTGCAGCCGGTCGAGCGCATGGCCGACATGAAGCTCTCGCCCGCGCAACAGCGCTTGTGGCTGGTGAACCGGCTGTCGGACGGATCGACCGGCAAGCACTCGGCCTACAACATCTCGGCGGCGCTGCGGTTGTCGGGAGCGCTCGATGTCGATCTGGTGCGGGCCACGCTCGATGCCATCGTGCAGCGGCACGAAGTGCTGCGGACCTGCTTCCCCGAGAACGACGACGGCGACCCCGTGGCGCGTATCGCGCCAGAGAGCGAGCTCGTCGTTCCGTTGACGGATATTTCGCACCTGTCGGGCGAGTTCCGGGCGACAGCGATGAACGACGCGCTCGCCGTGCATGCGGGCACCGCGTTCGACCTGATCACTCGCCCGGCCTTTGCGGCGGCCGTGCTGCGCTTGCAGCCCGAGGAGCATGTGCTGCTTCTGTGCGTGCATCACATCGCGTTCGACGGCTGGTCGGAGGCCGTCTTCATCCAGGACTTCATGGCCCTGTATGCGGCGCTGCGGGAAGGGCGTGGCTCACCCCTTGCACCGCTCGCGATCCAGTACGCGGACTACGCCGACTGGAACCACCGCAAGCTCGCGCAGAACCTTGCGCAAGACACCGCGTTCTGGCGCGACTACCTCGATGCCGCTCCCGCCGTTTCCACGCTCAAACCCGATCGCACCCGTCCCCCTGTGGCTTCGGTGGCGGGCGACACGGTCGGCATCGACATCGGGCGCGAACTCGCGCAGGCGCTGCAGGGCCTGGCGCGGGAGCAGAAGACCTCGCTCTATGTGTTGCTGCTGTCGGCCTTCCTGCTCGTGCTGCACCGGCAGGCCGCGTCGGACGACCTGGTGGTCGGCACTGACGTTGCAGGGCGCGACCATCCGGCGCTCGAAGACCTGATCGGCTTCTTTGTCAGCGTGGTGCCGTTGCGCTCCCGGCTCTTGCCAGCACTGCCATTCGTGCAGTGGCTCTCGACGGTCAAGGAGAGCACGCTGTCGGCCTTCGAGCACCAGGACGTGCCTTTCGACCAGATCGTCGAGCTGGTCGGCGCGCCCCGCAGCCGCCAGCACAACCCGCTGGTGCAGGTTCTGTTCGTCATGCAGAACATGCCCGAAGAACGCTTCGAGATCCCGGGTGTCGTCATCGAGCCGATCGCGAAACCCGGAACGACATCGAAGTTCGACCTCGCGGTCTTCGTGAGCGAGAACGAAAGCGGCCTGTGGGCCGAGTGGACCTTTGCTTCCAGCCTGTATTTGCGCGAAACCATCGAACGCGCATCCGCCGCGTGGCGCGATCTCCTGCAGCAGGTTGTCGCGGCACCCAACGGCGTGCTGGAGAGTTTCGTCATTCAATCCAACCCGGAAAGAAAAACCATGTCATCTACTTCGCCTGCGCTGGGCAAACTGCAGAAGCTCAAGAAATTCGCGGACAAGGACCGCGACGTCCAGTCGGCACCGCGCTCGCCCGTGCGCACGTCCTTCCTGTCGGACCAACGGGCTTTTCCGCTGGTCATCGAGGCCACGAGCAGCGACATCGACGCGGTGGCATGGGCCCGGGAGCAGCGTGACTACATCGAGGCCAGCCTGCGCAAGCACGGCGGCATCCTGCTGCGCAATTTCGGCCTGCGTACGCCGCAGGAATTCGAGGCTTTTGCAGAAGTGATCGAGCCTGAGCTCTACGGCGGCTACGGCGACCTGCCGAAGAAGGAAGGCGGACGCAACACCTATCGCTCGACGCCGTACCCCGAGCGCCAGATGATCCTGTATCACAACGAGAGCTCGCACCTCGACCGCTGGCCGCGCAAGCAGTGGTTCTTCTGCGAGCTGCCTTCGCCCGTGGGCGGCGCCACGCCCATCGTCGATTGCCGCGAGATGCTGCGCCATCTGCCGGCCGACATGGTGGCGGAGTTCGAGCGCAAGGAGCTGTTGTACGTGCGCACCTTCGTGCCCCGGTTCGACGTGAGCTGGCAGGACTTCTTCAAGACCGACAGCAAGGCGGAGGTCGAGGCGCGTCTCGCACTGGCGGGCACCGCCTGGCGCTGGCTGGACGAGGAAACCCTGCAGACCCGCACCCGTTGCCCGGCGGTGATCACGCACCCCGTCACGGGCGAGCGCGTTTTCTTCAACCAGATCCAGCTGCACCATGTGAGTTGCCTGGAGGCGGACGTGCGCGAAGACTTGCTGGTCATGGCCGGAGGCCTGGATCGCCTGCCGCGGCACGTGACCTATGGCGACGGTACGCCGATCGATGATGAGACCATGGCGATCGTCGGCCGTGCCTACGAGGCGTGCGCCGTGCGCTTCGACTGGCGCCAGGGCGATGTGGTGATGCTCGACAACATGCTCGCGGCACACGCGCGGGACCCGTACGAGGGGCCGCGCAAGATCGTGGTCGCCATGGGCGCGATGTTCGACCGCGCTGCCCAGCAACCCGTTGTGTCCGAGGGTTGAAGCCGTGGCTGCCATCCTTGAAACCACGAGTTCCGCTTTGCCGCTCAGCCCGGAGCAGCGTGCCATCTGGGCCCAGCACGGAGAACAGGCCGCGACCGGCGCGCCCAAGCTCGTGCTGCTGGCCGATCTTGGCGGTGAGCTCGATGCGGCGCGCCTGCAGGCTGCGGTGCAGTCGGTGGTGCAGGCCCATGTGGCGCTGCGCTCGGCTGTGTTGCAGGTTCCCGGCTTCCGGGGCCTGCGGCAACAGGCACTCGATGCGGTGGTCGCGCCGGGCCTGAAAAAAATCGACCTTCGCGGCAATGACGACAGTGCGGCCGCACTGGCCGACTGGATCGCCGTGTGTACGGAAGAGCCGCTGGATGTCGCAAGCGGCGCGCTGCTGCGCATAGGGATCGCCCGGCTCGGAGAAACACGACACAAGCTCCTGCTGGTTGCCAGCGTGTTCGCTGCGGACAAGGGCAGCCTGCAGGGCTTGCTGGATCAGATTGCCACGGCCTACCTGACGGGGCAGGTCGTCGATGCGGACGAGGTCTTCCAGTACGCGCAGTTCGTCGAATGGCGCCAGGAACTCGACAGCGACGACGAAGCGGCCGACGGGCGTGGCTACTGGCATGCCTACATCGACCGCGCCGACATGCTGCAGGCGCCGCGCCTGAACACCCGGGCGGACGGGGAGCGCGAAGGCACACCGACTCGCATCAGCCTCGACCTTCCTCTTGACGCGGCGCTCGCCGCCCGCATGCAGGAAGTGGCCGGGCAGCTTGGGTGCGGCACCGACTTGCTGCTGCAGGCCGTTTGGTGGCTGCTCGTGGCCCGGCTGACGGGCCACCGGCCATTCGTTGCCGGCTGGCAGAACGATTGCCGGCGCAACTACGAAGTGATGCAGGGAGCAGTGGGCGTCTTCGAGAAGATCCTGCCCGTGGTCGTGGATGTCGCGCCTGAAGAGCGCTTATCCGACTGGATCGGGCGCCTGGGCAAAACAGTCGAGGCGCATACCGAGGCGCAGGAGTACTGGGCAATCGATGCGCCGCCGATCTCCGCGCACCTCGACGTGGGCTTCGGTTTCGACGAGGCGCCTGTGCGGTCGCACGGTGCCGTGTCATGGCGTGTGGACACCGCGCCCGGGCCGCAGCCTTGTTTTGAGCTGGCCCTGCAGGTCGGCCAGGCCGGGCAGGCGTTCACGCTGTCCGTGCATGCGGACGCATCGCGCTATTCACCGCTGGCCGTGGAGCGGTTGCTGTGGCAGTACAGCACGTTGCTCGAGGATGCCGTGGCGCAGCCTCGCGCGACGGTTGGCAGTCTCGCGCTGGTCGGTTCGCGCGAGCGCGAATTGCTGTTGCTCGCAGCCCGTGGCGAGGAGGCGGATTTCGGAACCCTCACGCTGGCCGAGCAGGTCGCCGGCTGGGCTCGGACGACGCCGGACGCGCCCGCGCTGGAGGCAGGCGATGTGCTTCTGAGCTACCGCGAATTCGATGCGCGAATCAACCGGATGGCGCACTGGCTGCAGGCCAAGGGCGCTACGGCCGGCGCGCTGGTGGCGCTCAACCTTCCGCGGTCGGTCGACTTGCTGGTAGCGATGTTCGCGAGTTGGCGCATCGGGGCGGGCTACCTGCCGCTGGACCCCGAATGGCCCGCTGCACGCCGTCAGGCCGTGCTGGAAGACGCCGTGCCGTCGCTCGTGCTCCATGCCACCGGGTCGGCTTCGCCCGGCGATGCACCGTGGCGTCAGGCATCGCTCGGTGACATGGACCGGGGCGGCTTTGCCGACAGCGCGCCGGCACACCAGCCTGCGATGCGGGACCTGGCCTATGTGCTCTACACCTCGGGTTCGACGGGAACGCCCAAGGGCGTGGTGATCGAGCAGGGGCAATTGCTCAACTACGTGGCGGCGGTGTCGTCGGCCATGGACCTGGGCCGCTGCCGTCGCTGGGCGCTCACCAGTTCGGTCGTCGCGGACCTGGGCAACACGGCGCTCTTCGGTGCGTTCCACAACGGCGCCTGCCTCGTCGTGGCGGGCCCCGGCGACGTGAAGGATGCGCGCGCTTTCGCGGGCTTCATGCGCGAACGCCGGATCGACGCGCTCAAGATGGTGCCCTCCCACCTGGAGGCCTTGCTCGAGGACGATGCACCGAAGCTGCCCGACACGCTGGTGCTGGGCGGCGAGGCCGCACCGCGCTCGCTCATCGAGCGCATCGCGCGGCTCGCACCGCAGACCGTGGTCTACAACCACTACGGCCCCACGGAAACGACGGTGGGTGTGATGGTGCATCGTGTGCCGGCAGAAGGCGCCTCGTCTTCGGTGCTGCCGCTGTCGCGCGTGCTGGCGAACAACCGCATCCATGTACTGGATGAGTCCCTGCGCGTGGTGCCGAGCGGTGCGCTGGGGGCGGTGTATGTCGGCGGTGCGCAGCTGTGCCGCGGCTATCTGAACCGGGAAGTGGAAGGCGCTTTCGTGGCCGATCCATTCCAGCCCGGGCAAAAGCTCTACCGCACGGGCGACCTGGCCTGCGTGCTGCCCGAGGGCGGCATCCGCCTGGCAGGGCGGGCTGACGACCAGGTCAAGATCCGGGGTTTTCGTGTCGAGCCGGCCGAGGTGGAGGCGGTGCTGCTGTCGCAGCCCGGCGTACGGCAGGCCGTGGTGCTGGCGTTGCCGGCCGGCGGAGGCGACGCCGAACTCCGCGCCTTCGTCGTGGCAGACGAGTTGTTCGCATCGGAGGCCGACCGTTCGGCGCTGACCGGGCGGCTGGGCACGCTGCTGCCCGCGCACATGGTGCCCGCACGCTGCACCTTCGTTGCGGAGTTCGCGCGGCTGCCGAACGGAAAAATCGATCGCCAGTCGTTGCTGTCCGCAGCAAAGGTCGATGACCGGAAGCCGGTGACAACGGCCCCGCGCGACGCACTCGAATCGGTGCTGGCGCAGTGCATGGCCAGCCTCGTTCAGCGCGACGTCATCGGTGTGGAAGACGACTTCTTCGAACTGGGCGGGCACTCGCTGCTCGTGATCAAGCTGGTGGCGCGCATCCGCAAGCTGCTGCGACTCGATATCGCGCCGGGGCTGGTGTTCGACCATCCCACCGTCGCCACGCTGGCGGCGGCGCTTCGCGCGCTGGAGGAGCAGGACGTCGAGCGAATGGAACTGCTGGCGCACACGCACGAGCAAGCTCGCCTCAAGGACTCAGGATCAGTTTGATATGCAGGATGGAACAGTGATGAACATCACCGATGCGGCGCAGCGGATTTCGGCAGCAGACGAGTGGGCGGAGGAAGACGACGAAATCCGCCGCCGTGTGTCGAACGGCGACGCGGTGCCGTTGTCCCATGCGCAGGAGCAGCTCTGGTTCCTGCAGCGCTTGGAGCCGGGGCTGACGGCCTACAACCTGCCGAGGATGCTCCGCCTGCAGGGCCCGCTGGATGCGGATGCGCTCGAGCGGGCGTTCCAGGCCGTGATCGATCGCCACGGCATCCTGCGCACCCGCTTCTTCGAGAAAGACGGCGTTCCCATGCAGCAGATGGTGCAGGACGTGACGTTCGTGCTGGAGCGGTTCGATCTGTCCCTGGAGTCCGGGGTCGTGCGGCAGGCGCGTGTCGATGCGCTGACGAGCGAGATGGCCCTGCACGTGTTCGACCTGGGCGCCGCGCCCGCACTGGTGGCGAGGTTGATCCGGCTGTCGGACGAAGAGCATGTGCTGACGGTCTGCCTGCATCACATCGTGTCGGATGCCTGGTCCAACCCCATCCTCGCGGCGGACCTCGCTTCGGCCTACCGCCTGGCATTGGCCGCGGGCGCGGCCGTGCGGCTGCCGGCCTTGCCGGTCCAGTACGCCGACTACGCACTGTGGCAGCGGGAACGCCTGCAGGGCGAGGCCCTGGCGACGCAGCTGAACTACTGGAACACCCATCTGGGTGCCGACGTGCCGCCGCTGGAACTGCCGCTGGACGGGGTTCGTTCTTCGCGGCAGACCTTCGACGGTGCCGTGCATCGCTTCGAGCTGGAGCCTGCACTGGCCGTGGCGTTGCAGAAGTTCTGCCGCACGGAAAAGTGCACGCCCTTCGTGGTCCTGCTCGCGACGTGGCAGATGCTGCTGGGCTGGTACAGCGGCCAGAACGACTTCGCCGTCGGCGTGGCCAATGCCGGTCGCCATCGCGACGAGGTACGCGATCTGGTGGGTTTTTTCATCACGACCCAGGTGTTCCGGGCGCGGCTCGAGCCGCGCGCCACGTTGCTCGAAATCTGCCGACGGGTGCGGCGCGATTCGTTGTCCGCGCTGGAGCATGCGGATCTTCCCCTCAAGGCGCTGCTGGCCAGCCGCAACGTGAAGCGCGACGCGTCGCGCAATCCGTTGTTCCAGGTGATGTTCGGCGTGCAGATGGGCGACAGCGCTGCCGGCCTCGCGTTCGGCGACGCGCGCACGGAGGAGATCGGTACCCGCAATGCGAGCGCCAAGTTCGACCTGTCACTGGATTTCTTCATCGAACCGACGCGGGCGCACGCGCAGATCGAATACAACACGGGCCTTTTCGGCGAGGCGACCGTGGCGCGGCTGGCAGGCTGGTACGTGCGCCTGCTCGAGGCATTGACGGTCGATCCGGGGCAGGCCTTTTCGGGCGTCGATCTTTGCAGCGCGGCGGAGCGCGCGCAACTCGCGGCGTGGGGTGTGAACACGCAGCGCCATGAAAACGCGACACCGGTGCATCGGCTGATCGAAGGGCAAGCGCAACGAACCCCGGATGCGCCGGCCTTGAGCTTCGGCGAAGAGACGCTGAGCTACGCGCAGCTCAATGCGAGGGCGAACCGCCTCGCGCACCATCTGATTGGCCTTGGCGTAAGGCCAGAGGCGAAGGTTGGTATCGCGGTGGAGCGCTCCATCGAGATGGTGGTGGGGATCCTGGCGATCCTGAAGGCAGGCGGTGCGTACGTGCCGCTGGACCCGGACTACCCGGCGGACCGGCTGGCCTACATGGTGGCCGACAGCGGCATCGGGCTGGTGTTGACGCAGAGCCATCTCACCGTGCCGGGCACCGAGGCCGTGCAGGTGCTGTCGTTCGACATGCTGGACGTTCGCGCCGAACCCGAGACAAATCCGCAGATTGCGTTGAGCGGCGAGAACCTCGCCTACGTCATCTACACCTCCGGCTCCACCGGAAAGCCGAAGGGCGCCGCCAACCGTCATGGCGCCTTGTACAACCGCCTTGCCTGGATGCAGCAAGCCTATGCACTCGGTGCGGACGACACCGTGCTGCAGAAGACTCCCTTCAGCTTCGACGTGTCGGTGTGGGAGTTTCTCTGGCCCTTGATGTTCGGTGCCCGCCTGGCGGTTGCCCTTCCGGGCGACCACCGCGACCCGGCACGCTTGCGAACTTTGATCGGGCAGCACCGGGTCACGATCCTGCACTTCGTGCCCTCGATGCTGCAGGCCTTCCTGGCCCACGAGGGCATCGAGGCCTGTACCAGTCTGCGGCGCATCGTGTGCAGTGGCGAGGCCCTGTCGGCCGAAGCACAGAACGAAGTGTTCAGGCGGCTGCCGCAGGCGGTGCTCTGCAACCTCTATGGCCCGACCGAGGCCGCGATCGACGTGACGCACTGGACCTGCCGGGATGACGGGCGGAGCCAGGTGCCGATCGGACGACCCATCAGCGACACCCAGGCGCATGTGCTGGATGCGGAGCTCAACCAGGTAGCGGCAGGAGCGGCGGGAGAGTTGTACCTGGGCGGGGTCAACCTTGCGCGCGGCTATCTCAACAGGGCGGCCCTTACCGCAGAGCGCTTTGTTGCGACGGAAGCCGGCGCCCGGCTGTACCGCACGGGCGACCTCGTTCGCTGGAATGCGGAGGGCCAGCTGGAGTACCTGGGCCGCATCGATCACCAGGTGAAGGTGCGGGGCTTCCGCATCGAGCTGGGCGAGATCGAGGCGCAACTCCTGGCGCAGCCCGAAGTGCGCGAAGCGGTGGTGGTGGCACGAGATGCCGCAAGCGGAGCCCGACTGGTGGGCTATGTCTCCGCCCACGCCGGGCAGGCCATCGAGACAGCCGTGTTGCGTGAACGTCTTGCCGGGGCGTTGCCGGACTACATGGTGCCGGCGGCGCTGGTGGTGCTGGATACATTGCCGCTGAACGCCAATGGCAAGGTCGACCGCAAGGCGTTGCCGGCGCCGGAGTTCGGGGAGGCGCGGGCAGGCGAGGAGCCACAGGGGTTGGTGGAGGGCGCACTGGCAGCGATCTGGGGGCAGGTGCTGGGCGTGCCGCACGTGGGGCGCCACGACAACTTCTTCGAGCTCGGTGGCGATTCCCTTGTCGCGCTCAGGCTGCTGGCCAGGATCAACAAGTCGCGTGCGCTGGGCGTGAAGATCTCCCTGCAGGACCTGCTTCAGAAGCAGACGATCGCCAGGCTGGTTGCACAGCTGGACATCGGGGCGACTCCGCAGCCTGTCCAGTTGCTGAACGCGTATGCCGGGCCGGCAGAAGCGATGCCGCTCTTCTGCGTGCCGCCCGGGCTGCGCCATCCGGTCGACTATCGGCCGATGGCGCGCCACCTGGAAGACTCGCGTGCCGTCTACGGCCTGAGCTACACGGACGACATCACCGGGCTGGAGTCCATCGGGCAGATGGCCCGGTACTACGTCGATCTCATCCGCAAGACGCGGCCGCAGGGTGCCGTTGGCATCGTCGGCTGGTCACTGGGAGCGGTTGTTGCAGTGCATGTCGCCAGCCTGCTGGAGCAGGAGGGCGTGGACGTCGCCTTCCTCGGCATGGTCGACAGTTTCCTGCTGGACGAGAGCTTCGATCCGGACGGCTGGTACCAGGATTTCCGCGATTTCGTTCTGGACACCGCGAACGGCAGCATGGGCCGCGAGGCCGTCGACGCGATGCTCGACAGGTTCGAACCGATCCGCTCAGCATCGGACGAGACCGTGCGCGACGCTGTCGAAGAAATCGTGGCCGCGGCCGGCATGAGCATGAAGACGGCCGACATCGTCCAGGGGATCGTCGCAACCAGGCGCATGAACGCGATCACGGAAAAGATCGCCGCGTTCCCGCGCCTGAACGTGGCGCCGCATTTCTGGTGGAAGAAGGGAAGAGCGGCTGCGGAGAAGGCCGCGCTCCTGTCGCAGTTCGACGGCGAAGCGCGTGCTTCAGTCGAAGTGGATGCCGACCATCAGGGCATCGTGCGCCACGCTGCGATGTTGAGTCATCTGCATGCGGCCATGTGCGATGCGCAGGACGGGGAGACAGCAGGCGCGCGCTGATGGATGGCCTCGCCCCCCGCATTCACGCGGGGGGCGAGGCTGATCGATCAGAACTTGTACCGGGCGGTCAGGGTCGCCGCGCGCAGGGTGCCCTGGTAGCACTCGCCGTGGTAGCAGATCGAGTTGTACTTCTTGTTCGCCAGGTTGGAGACGTTGAGCGCGAAGCGCCACGGGCCGGTTTCGTAGTGCACGGCCGCATCGACGAGCGTCACGCCGCGTTCGAACGTGGTGTTGTACTCGTCGTTCTGGCGTTTGCCGATGTAGCGCACGCCGCCGCCGAAGCCCAGGCCGTTGCCCAGGGTGTAGTCGAGCCACACCGAGGCGGACTGCTTGGGCACGAGCGGCGGGATCTTGCCGACTTCGTCCGGATCGGCGCTGGCGAGCACCTTCATGTCCAGCCAGGTGTAGGCAGCAGCGATGTTCAGGCCCGGTGCGAGTTCGCCCTTGGCTTCCAGCTCGATGCCGCGTGAGCGCTGCTTGCCGATCTGGCGCCCCTCGGAGGTTGCCGGGTCGTAGGTGACCACGTTGGTCTTGCGCAGGTCGAAGGCCGCGGCGGTGAACAGGGTGCGCGTGCCTTCGGGCTGGAACTTGACGCCGACCTCGACCTGCTTGCCGCGGCTGGGATCGAAGGGCTGGTTGTTCGCGTCGACGCCGCTGTTGGGCAGGAAGGACGTGGTGTAGCTCATGTAAGGCGCCCAACCGTTGCCGAGCAGGTAGCTAAGGCCTGCCCGGCCGCTGAACGCACTGTCCGACTTCCGGGTGAAGGTTTCGCTCAGGTAGTTGCTGGTGCTCTGGCGTACCTGATCCTGGCGGCCGCCGACGGTGAAGACCCATTTGTCGCCGAACTTGATCTGGTCCTGGGCGTAGATGCCGATCTGGCGCGTCGACTGCGACAGATCGGTCACCGGGATGGTGGGCGTTGCCACGGCCTGGCCGTAGACGGGTGCGAGCACGTCGAGGTCTGGTGCCGCGCCGCGGAAACGCCGCTGCTTGCCGTTCTGGTCGGTGTAGTCGAAACCGAGCAGCACCGTGTGCTGGACGGAGCCGTACTGCAGCTTGCCCTGCACGTTGGTGTCGAGCGTTGCCAGGTTCACGGGGTCGTTCCAGCTTCTGGCAACGCGGGAGAGCGTGCGCTGGTCATCGCCGAGCGAGCCGGCCCAGACTGCTCGCCTGTTCAAGTCGATCCTGCTGTAGCGGAAGTTCTGGCGGAGGGTCCAGGTGTCGTTCAGGGCCGTTTCGAAGCGGTAGCCGATGGCGGCCTGTTTCTGCTTGAGCTGGCCGAAGCTGTAGTCGCCCACCTTCACGGGGTAGAGAACGTAGTCCTGGGTGAGGTAGTACGGGTCTTCAGACGTGTTGTTCTTGAGGTACTCCGCAAAGACGGTCAACGAGGTCGTTGCATTGGGCTGCCAGCGCACGGAAGGCGCGATGTAGGTGCGCGTGTGGTTCAGCTTGTGGCCGTCGGGGTATCTGTCCTGGTCGTTGCTGTCGAGGCCTACGCCAACTAGGCGATAGCTCAGATCGGTGTTGTTGCCGATCTTGTCGCCGAGGTCGAACGCCAGTTGCTTGCGTTGGTAGCTGCCGTACTGGAGTTCGATTTCGCGGCTCTTCTCCCCGGTCGGCTCCTTGCTCACGCGGTTGACGATGCCGCCTGCGTCGCCCTGGCCGAACACCATCGACGACGGGCCGCGCAATACCTCCACGCGCTCCAGCCCATACGGTTCGCTCAGGTAGTAGGTGGGGCCGAACGCCGGCTGGGCGAGCCCGTCCCGATAGACGCCGTTGGCGGAAGTGCTGAAGCCCCGCAGCAGGATGTATTCCCAGCCACGGTTGTCGGGGCCGTACGTGTTCGTCGTGACGCCAGGCGTGTAGCGAATGGCCTCCATGACGTCCTGCGCGCCGCGCGCCTCCATTTCATTGCGGCCGATGATGGAGATCGACTGCGGCACTTCGAGCACCGGCGTGTCGGTCTTGGTGGCCGTGCTGCTGCGGCGGGCCACGTAGCCGGTGACCGGGCCGGTGGGCGATTCGTCGGCGTTGGCCACCACCTGCACCGCGGGCAGAGTGCCCTGGGAGCTGGCAAGGTCGGCGGTGCGGCGGATCGTGAAGCTGCCGTTGGCGGCGCGCGTCGCTTCGAGCGAGGTGCCGGCGAGCATCTGGCCCAGGGCCTGGTCGACCGTGAGCCTGCCTTGGACGGCGCGCGAGTTCGTGCCCGCGACCACCTCGCCGGCAGCAAACACCTGCACGCTGGTCTGGCGCGAGAGCTCGTTGAGCGCTGCACCGAGTGCCTGCGACGGCACTTTCACGTCGAACACCTGCGCCACGGCCTGGCCGGAAGCCTGCGCTTGCGCTGAAGCCAGTGGGGCCCAGACGGTGAGAACGGAACCGAACGCCGCGGCAAGCGCGGCATTCAGCAGATGTTGACGAGGCAGGGGACGCATAAAAGAACAACTCCAGTTTTTTGAATTACGACGCATTCACATTCAGGTGCGGATGCCGGCCCAACTTCCGGTCTCTGGCGCATCTATGAGTAAGACGTTCGAACTCATCAAACAGAGACACTCTCCCTGCACAAATCTTTAGTACGCCGGGGTGCGGCGCCGGAATTTCAGTTCTGGACGGCCTCGGGTTCCGGCCGGAGATGCACTGCCGCGCCGGCCGGCGTGGCCAGCAGGGCGCTGCCGATTTCGCCGGTTCTGACCGAGGTGACGGACAGCAGGGTGTCGCTCAGGCCATGCGAATCCTCGCAGGCGCCCTGCAGGTAGATGGCCGGATGGAAGTCGGGCGTGGCCAGGACGCGGTAGTGCCGGTCGACCTCGTAGCTGCCGAGATAGCCCGCCAGCGGCGCGAGCAGAGCCTTGTGGTGCTCTCGCACATAGCCGGTGGCGAGCACCACGGCGTCGTAGCGCACGGTGTGCTCGCGCAGGGCGTTCTGGTCCCACAGCGTGAGGTGCACGCCCTGGTCGTCGGCCGTGACGTTGCGGATGTCGTGCCGGCGCAGGAAGCGCAGGCGGTTGCCGCCGGTCACTCGCTGTTGGTAGAAGGCCTTGTAGATCTGCTGGATCAGTTCCAGGTCGGCCACCGCATAGTTGGTGTGCCAGAACTCGTCGAGCAGCGCGGCGCGTTCCTCGTCGGAGCGGCTGAAGGTGTAGTCGGTGAACTCGGCGTTGAAGATCTCGTTCACGAAGGGGCTGTCGTCGGCCGGGCGGATCGAGCGCGAGCGGGTGACGAGGTCGACCTGCGGCGCGCCGGGCCGGCCCTGCAGGTCCATGAAGATCTCGGCCGCGCTCTGCCCCGCGCCCACCACGGCGATGCGGCGGGCGTCCGGCAGCTGTGCGATGTCCTGCAGGTAGCTGCTCGAATGAAAGACGCGCGGGTCGTTGCGGAGCGTGCGAAAGCCGTCGGGGATGTTCGCCATGCCGCCGATGCTGACCACGAGGTTGCGCGCGAGCCGCTCGACCAGCTTGCCCGCATGGTTGCGCGAGCGCACGCGCAGCAGGGCCACCTCGCCGCCCTTTTCTTCGGGCAGCACCTCGAACACCTCCTCGCCGTAGGCGCAGGCGTCTTCGAACTGCTCGGCGGCCCACGAGAGGTAGTCGTTGAACTCGTGGCGGCTGGGGAAGAAGCTCTTCAGGTTGGCGAAGTCGGTCAACCGGCCTTTTTCGTGCAGGTAGTTGATGAAGGTGAAGCGGCTGGTCGGGTTGCGCAGCGTCGCCAGGTCCTTCAGGAAGGAGATCTGCATGTGCGCGTGGTCCAGCAGCATGTGCGGGTGCCAGGCGAAGCTCAGTTGCTTCTCGATGAACAGCGCATCGAGCGGGCGGCCGGCATGGCGCTTTTCGTCGAGGGCGATGGCCAGGGCGATGTTGGACGGGCCGAACCCGATCCCGACCAGATCATGGACGTGTGGCATTGAAATCAACTCCTGTGGTGGAGGGCGGCGCGCCGCATGCGGCAGCCCACCCTGGGCCGTGTGTAAGAAGACGCTCGGCGGCGCGGGATGTTCACGCTTCCACGGTCTCGGCCATCAGGGCCAGGCCCTGGTGGAGCGCGGGAAAGAGGCTGCGGTTGAAGTTGTTCCAGCGCAGCTCGAGGATGGTGTCCGCGGGGTCGATGTCGGTGCCCAGCACGTCGAAGATGACTTCGCCCGAATCGATGCCGGTGTCCACGTAGTGGAAGGAGGCGCCGGTCTTCAGCACCGGCTCGATCGCGACCGTCTCGCGCGTGCGCCAGTCGACCACCCGCTGGCCCTTGGCGCCGTACAGCGCGTCGAGCGTGGCCCAGGCGCCGCGGCGCTCGAATGGCGACTCCAGGCGCGTGATGCCCGGATGGATGTTCACGATCCGGCGGAAGAAGGGACTTTCGGGGCGCGCCAGCTGGTCGAGGATCACCAGCAGGCCGTCGAGCACGACAAGGTCAGCCTCCAGCGCGGTGAGCCGCTCGAGCAGGCGCTGCTCGAACTCCTTCTTTCCGGCTGCGCGCTCGGCGGCCGCGTCCAGCGGCAGCCGCCGGTAGGTCGACGGTACGTTGTGGAAGATGTCGTTGGCCCGGCGGCCCTGCACCTGCAGGTCGCCCGGGTAGATCCATTGGCGGGCCGGATCGAAGCCGAAGCCGTAGTCCTGCAGCGCCTGGCGGTCGCGCGGCGAGCCCTCGTCGTCGTCGAAGAGCACGGCCTCCAGCGAGTAGGCATCGCCCAGCGGCGTGCGCTCGAGTGCCTCGGCCAGGTACTCCAGCGGGGACTTCATGTAGCGCTGCCCGCCCTTGTAGTCGATGTACTGGCCGGCCTTGTCGGCCGCCGCATTCCTCAGGGACATGATGTAGACGAGTTTTGCCTTGGACATGGATATGCGCTCGATGGATGGGTGGATGGAAGAAGTGATGACGTGATGACGTGATGGCGTTGTCAGCGGTGCGCCGGCGACAGCGGGCAAGCGCCGCAGTAGCCTTCGCGTGGCAACAGATGGAAGAGGCAGCACTGGCGGTGCAGCTTCACGGTCCGCTCGCGACCCTCGAGGCGCACGCGGATTTCGCGTTGCCGGCCGGGCAGGGGGTTGCTCCATGCCGGCCAGGCGGGGTTGTGCAGCAATTGCTGCCTGTCGCCGGCGATCGGCGGCGACCCGCCGGTCAACGCAAGCGCCTGGTCGAGCACCGGTTCGAGGTTGCGCGCCGCGTTGCCCCAGAGGATCTTGGCGGCGATGCCCGTCAGGCGGCACAGCGCAGAGAACAGCGGCTCCAGGTGCTGCCGCAGCAGCGCCGAGTAGCGTTCTTCGGTGGTCGCGCCGCGTTGCGGCTGGCCCAGTTCGCGGATGTGGAAGCTCAGTGGGTGGGCGTGCGGGCCGAGGCGCACCCAGACCTGCTCGGCGGCAACGGGAAATCCATGCTGCAGCACGCTGGCCGCGGCCGCGACCGGCGGCAGCAGCATGCCGAGGTAGTCCAGGCTCCAGGCCGAAGCCACTGCGCGCAGGTCCTTGCCCTCGACCCCCAGGTGCGACGCATTCAGACGCAGTACACGGCCCAGCAGTTCGGGCGAGTGCACCAGGTCGGCAACGCGCAGCGCGCCCGCGGGCGGCTGCGGCGCGCACTGCAGCGCCTCGCCGTGCGGCGCCAGGTTGCCCTGGAACAGGGGTTCCAGCATGGCGATCATGGAGTCGTCGCGAAAGAGGAGGCGTTGGCGGTGCGGCGGTTTGCAGGGGGCATGAAGCTAGGACGGATGGGCCGCGCAGGTGTTCATGCCGCGCGGCGTGAACATTTGCGCGGGCCACCCGTCAAGTGGGGTACAGGCGGTCCGTTGCCGCCCGCAGCCCTGTGGCCCAGCCGGCGCGGCAGGGGCGCATCCATCCGTTTCGCGTCCGGCGGCAGGGCTTGCCCATGCCGCCGGACCCCAGTCGCCCAAGGGCGGAAAGAGTTCTTGCATGACAACTGCCCCCGCTCCCGACGGCGAGTTCGCACGCCTGCTCAAGCCGTTCCTGCCGTGGATCCTGCTGTCGGCGGTCACGGGCATCGGCGCGGGCGCGGCCACGGTCGCGCTGCTGAGCACCATCAACCAGGTGCTCAACCGGCAGGGCGGTCTGTCCGGCGGCCTGCTGCTGACGTTCATCGGGCTGTGCGCGGTGGCGCTGTTCGGGCGCATGGTGTCCGATGTCTCGACCAACTTCGTCGGCCAGCGGGTGGTCGCGCAGGTCCGCAAGAGCCTGGCGCAGAAGATCCTTTCGGCGCCCATCGATGCGCTGGAGCGCTACCGCACCCACAGGCTGATGCCGGTGCTGTCGCAGGACGTGGACATGGTCAGCGACGTGGCGTTCGCGCTGTCCGCGACGCTGATCGCCTGCGTCACGGCGCTCGGCTGCCTGGCCTACCTGGCCTACCTGTCGCTGCCGCTGTTCGGTGTGCTGCTGGTGGCGCTGGCGATCGGCGCGACGGTGCAGGCCATGGCGCAGTTCCGCGGGGTGAGCGGTTTCTGGAAGGCGCGCGAACATGAAGACCAGCTGCACAAGGCCTACCGCGCGATCAGCGAGGGCGCCAAGGAGCTGCGCATGCACCGCGTGCGCCGCCAGCGCATGTTCGGCGGGCAGATCGAGCGCATCGTCGACAACATCCGCACGGTCAACGGGCGCGCGATCAACACCTTCGTCATTGCCGCCGCATTCGGTTCGGGCCTGTTCTTCCTGCTGATCGCGCTGATCCTGGGCTGGGCCTCGTTCCGGCCGACCGAGCCCGCGGTGCTCAGCGGCTTCGTGCTGGTGCTGCTGTTCCTCAAGGGGCCGATGGACCAGATCGCCGGTGCCTTGCCTGCCGTGGGGCGCGCGCGGGTCGCATTCCGGCGCATTGCCGACCTGTCGGCGCGATTCGCCACGCCGGAGCCGCACCTGCACGTCGGCCATGCGGGCAGCGAGCTGAAGTTCGAGCACGAGATCGCGCTGCGCGGCGTGCGCTATGCCTTCGATGCGCCCGAGGGCGGCGAGCCCTTCGCGCTCGGGCCGATCGACCTGCGGCTTCGCCGCGGCGAGATGGTGTTCGTGGTGGGCGACAACGGCTCCGGCAAGACCACGTTGATCAAGCTGCTGCTCGGCCTGTACGCGCCGCACGAAGGCGAGGTGGCAATCGACGGCACCCCGGTGGGCCCCGAGCGCCGCGACGACTACCGCCAGCTCTTCACCACGGTGTTTTCCGACTTCTACCTGTTCGAGGACCTCGCAGCCGGCCCGGACGAAGAGCAGGGCGAGGCCAGCATGCAGGTGCTGCCGCAGCGCGCCTTGCCCTACCTGGAGCGCCTGGAAATCGCACACAAGGTGAGCCTGAAGAACGGTGCGTTCACCACCACGGACCTGTCGACCGGCCAGCGCAAGCGACTGGCGCTGGTGCACGCCTATCTCGAGGGGCGCCCGGTGCTGGTGTTCGACGAATGGGCCGCCGACCAGGACCCGACCTTCCGCCACCTGTTCTATACCGAGCTGTTGCCCGAGCTGCGTGCCAAGGGGCACCTGCTGGTGGTGATCTCGCACGACGACCGCTACTTCCACCTGGCCGACCGCATCATCACCATGAGCGCCGGCCGCATCGCGGACGACCGGCCCCGCGCCCACCTGGAGAGTCTTGCTGCATGACCGACGGCCCGCAAACCAACGATACGCAGCGGCCGCTGTTCATGTCGCAGCTGCGGGCTGCGCGAATCCGGCCGTCCGTGGTGCGGCTGTGCGTGCTCCAGACGCTGGCGGACGCGGGCAGCGAATGGCAGCGCGGTGAAGAAGTCTTTCGCCGCATGCTGCTGCGCGGCACCTCGGCCAGCCTGACCACGGTCTACCGCATCCTCAAGGAGTTCGAACATTCGGGGCTTGTCGAGCGCGAATGGGCGCGCAGCCGCGGCGGTGCGCTGGCGGTGTTCCGCTACGCCGCGCCCGGTGCGGATGCCGACGCCTTGAGCGTGCGCATGCGCTGCAACGGATGCGGCACGTTCACCGAGGTGCAGGACCGCGAGCTTCACGAGGCGCTGGTGCGCGTGGCCCAGAGCAAGGGCCTGCCGCTCGCGGGTACCTTCGACGTGCAGATCCACGGCTCCTGTTCGTCCTGCGAGCACCGGTCCGCAGGGGAATCGTCGAGCGAGCACCAGTCGTCGCGCGAGCACGGCAGGATGCTGCCGCTCGCGGGCTTCAGGGCTCGCCCGCGCGCGCAGCGCCTTGCCGCTTGACGAGGAGCCGGCGTGAGTGATGTGCGTCAAGGCGCCTGGCGCCGCCGTGCGGTCGCCGCGGTGCTCGTGTCCCTTTGCGCGGCGGCCGGCGCGGGGTTGCTCTGGGGAAGGGGCGAGCCGATGGACGTCGACTCCGTGCCGGTTGCGCGCGGCACCATCGAGTCCAGCGTCTCGGCACTCGGGGTGCTGCAGCCGCGGCACTACGTGGACGTGGGCGCGCAGGTCTCCGGGCAGATCCTTCGGCTGCATGTGCAGCCGGGCGACGTCGTCAAGCGGGGGCAGTTGCTGGTGGAGATCGATCCCAGCGTGCAGCGGGCCACGGTCGATGCGGGCCGAGCCTCGCTGGCGGGGCTGCGCGCACAGCGCGACGACCAGCAGGCCCAGCACGTGCTGGCGCAGCAGCAGCATGCGAGACAGCGCCAGATGGCTGCCGACGGCGCCACGCGGGACGAGGACGTGCAGGCCGCGCAAGCCGCGCTGGCGTCGGCCGGTGCGCGCGTAAGACAGCTCGAGGCGCAGATCGCACAGACCCAGGCGACGCTGAAGGCCGACGAGGCCCGCCTCGGCTACACCAGCATCTACGCGCCGATGTCCGGCACCGTCGTGTCGGTGGAGGCGCGCGAGGGCCAGACGCTGAACGCGACCTACCAGACGCCCAATGTGCTGCGCATCGCAGACCTGTCTTCGATGACGGTGTGGTCGGAGGTTTCCGAGGCTGACGTGCGGCGCATCAAGACCGGCATGCCGGTCTACTTCACCACGCTCGGCGAGAGCCAGCGCCGTTGGCAGGGGCACGTGCGGCAGCTGCTGCCCGCGCCGCCGGTGCCCGAGAACAAGACGGGCAGCGACAGCAGCGCCAAGCCTTCCGCCGCGGCGAGCAAGGTGGTGGTCTACACGGCGCTGTTCGATGTCGACAACGCCGACGGCGAGCTCATGCCGCAGATGACGGCCAAGGTCGCCTTCGTCGAGTACGCCGAAAAAGACGCGCTTTCGGTGCCGCTCGCCGCGCTGGTGCCGGTGGCCGGCAGCAGCGACCGCTTCACGGCGCGCGTGCTTCGCCCCGATGGCAAGGTCGAGGTCCGGCAGCTGCGCGTCGGCGTGCGCAACCGGCTCGCTGCGCAGGTGCTGGAAGGCGCGCAGGCCGGGGACCGCATCGTCATCGCCGCCAGGGCTCCGAAGCCATGACGACCGCGGCGCATGCGCCGGGCGATGCACCGCGGCCGCTGATCGAGCTGCAGGGCATTCGCAAGTCGTACGGCGGGCGCGGTGGCCGGGGCGGCAAGGAAACAGGGGCGGGCAGCCCGGCAACGACCGTGCTGCATGGCATCTCGTTGCGCCTGTACGCGGGTGAGTTCGTGGCCGTCGTCGGTGCTTCGGGCTCCGGCAAGTCCACGCTGATGCACATCCTGGGTTGCCTCGATCGGCCGAGCGCCGGGCGCTACCTGTTCGACGGCCAGGACGTGGCCAGCTTCGATGCCGACGCGCTCGCCTGGCTGCGCCGCGAGGCCTTCGGTTTCGTGTTCCAGGGCTACCACCTGGTGCCCAGCGAGTCGGCGCGCGAGAACACGGAAATTCCCGCGCTCTATGCCGGCATGCCGGAGGCCGAGCGGCGTGCGCGCGCCACCGCACTGCTCGAACGGCTGGACATGGGCGCGCGGCTCGACCATCGCCCGCACCAGCTGTCGGGCGGGCAGCAGCAGCGCGTGGCCATCGCGCGTGCGCTGATGAACGGCGGGCGCATCATCCTGGCCGACGAGCCCACCGGTGCGCTCGACAGCAAGAGCGGCGCCGAAGTGATGGCGCTGCTGCACGAACTGGCGGATGCGGGCCACACCATCATCCTCATCACGCACGACCGCTCGGTGGCCGCGCAGGCGCGGCGGATCATCGAGATCCGGGACGGGCGCATCGTGGCGGACTCGGGTGAGCACACCGGCGAAGGCGCGGCGGCAATCGCTGCCGTACCGGCCCCGGTCTTCAGTCGTCCACCTGTCAGTGGCGGTGCCTCGCTGCCTGCCGACATTCGCGAGGCGACACGGGCCGCGTGGCGCGTGATGTGGAGCAACCGGTTCCGCACCGGGCTCACGCTGCTGGGCATCGTGATCGGCGTGGCCTCGGTCATCGTGATGCTGGCGGTCGGCGGCGGCTCGCAGCGGAAGGTGATGGCGCAGTTCGAGACCTTCGGCACCCGCACCATGTTCGTTTCCGTGCAGCTCGCCAGCCTGCGCAATCCGAGCGCGCCGCTCACGCTGGACGACGCGCTGGCCGTTCGCGCGCTGCCCAATGTCGAAGGCGTCGCGCCCTACATCGAGGACAGGGTGGTCGTGCGCCGCGGCAACATAGACCACCTCACCGAGGGCGGCGGTGCCACAGTCGATTTCTCGCGAGTGCTCGGCTGGGGCGTGAGTCGGGGAGTGATGTTCGACGCCGAGGACGAACGGCGCATCGCCAAGGTCGCGGTGATCGGCGAAACGGTGCGCCAGCGCCTGTTCGCCGACGGGCAGGACCCCGTCGGACAGGACATCCTGGTGGACAAGGTGCCGTTCCAGGTCGTCGGCGTGCTGGCGTCGAAGGGCGCCACCAACGGCGAGGACCAGGACGACCGGGTGGTGGTGCCACTGTCTTCCGCGGCCACGCGCGTCTACGGCCATCCCCACCCGACGTGGCTTGCAGTGCAGGTGCGCGACATCGACAAGGCGCAGGAAACGGCCACCGCCATCGAGGCCCAGCTCGAACGGCAGCAGGCCGGGCGCCACGTGCTGATATGGAACCGCGTCGAGGCGCTGCGCGTGCAGACCGAAACCGCGCGCGCCATGACGCTGATGTTGGGGCTGATCGCCATCGTGTCGCTGATCGTGGGCGGTATCGGCGTGATGAACGTGATGCTCATGACGGTGCGCGAGCGCACGCGCGAAATCGGCATCCGCGTGGCGACGGGCGCGCGCCAGCGGGACATCCTGCGGCAGTTCATGACCGAGGCGGTGCTGGTGACGTCGGTGGGCGGCACCGTGGGCGTTGTTGCCGGGCTGGGCATCGTCGTGGGGCTGATGCTGGCCGGCGTGCCGGTGCTGTTTTCGCTGGCGGCGAGCGTGGGCGCCTTCGGCTGCGCGGTGCTGACGGGCGTGATCTTCGGGTTCATGCCGGCGCGCAACGCTGCGCGGCTGGACCCTGTGGTGGCGCTGGCGGGGGAATGACGGTGTTGCTGCGAACGCGCTCTGGATGCGGCTGGTGGGCGGCTTTGTTGTGTGCGGCGCTGTCGTCGGGCTGCGCGCTGCATGGCGATCGCGTCGAGCGCGCGGTGGAGCTTCCCTCCGCATGGCGACATGCGCAGGTACTCGGCGACACGGGGCCGGTCGATGCGCAGTGGTGGCGCAGTTTCGGCAGCACGGAACTCGACACGCTGATTGCGCGTGCGCAATCGCAAAGCAACGATCTCGCGGCCGCTGTCGCGCGGGTGCGGCAGGCCGACGCGCGGGCGCGCATCGCCGGCGCGGCGCTGCGGCCGCAGGTGACGGGCACTCTCGGCGTCAGTCGCGAGGGCCGCCTGGGCGGCAATGCAACGGTTGCCGGCAGCACTTATGCGGCGGGTTTTGCCGCCAGCTATGAACTCGACCTGTGGGGCCGCGATGCCGCGCTGCGCGACGAAGCGCTGCAAGGCTTGCGCGCAAGCGCCTTCGACCGCGACACGGTGCGGCTCACCGTGACAGCCGATGTCGCCGCCACCTGGCTGCTGGCGCTGGCCCTGCGCGAACGCGCCGAAATTGCGGCACGCAACCTCGACAACGCGCACCGCGTGCTGGCGCTGGTGGAGGCCCGTAGCCGCGCCGGCGCGGTGTCGCCGCTGGATCTTGCACAGCAGCGCGGTCTGGTGGCCGCGCAGCAACGTGCGCTCGCAGCGCTGCATCAGCAGGCGGGCGACGCCGAGACCGCGCTGGCGCTGCTGCTGGGCACTGCGGCGCCGGCGTTCGAACTGCGGGGGCCGCGGCTCGATGCGCTTCAGGTTCCCGTCGTTGGCGCGGGCGCGCCTTCTGCATTGCTGGTGCGGCGTCCGGACATCGCACGCGCGGAGGCGCATCTGGCTGCGGCCGATGCCAACGTGCTGGCGGCGCGCGCCGCACTGCTGCCGACCGTCTCCCTGAGCGCCACGGTAGGCACCGGAGATAGCCGCTTCGGCAGGCTCTTCGACAACCCGCTCTATAGCCTGGCTGCCGGGCTGGCAGCGCCGGTTTTCGACGGTGGGCGACTGGCGGGCGGCCAGCACCTGGCCGAGGCGAGGCGCGAAGAATTGCTGGCCGCCTACCGGGGCGCGATCGTCGGTGCGTTCGCGGACGCGGAGACTGCGCTGAACGGCGTGTCGGCCATCGATGCGCAGGCAACGGCGCAAGGCGCCGAACTGGCCGAGGCGCGCCGCGCGGCAGATCTGTCGGAGGCCCGCTACCGTGCGGGCGCCGAGACACTGCTGACCTTGCTCGACGCGCAGCGCACCCTCTACACCGCGCAGGACCTGGCGGTCCAGTTGCGCATGGCGCGCTTGCAGGCACGGGTCTCGCTCTACCGTGCAATGGGCGGCGGATGGCGGCAGGCCCGGTGCGCGGATGCCGCACCCGCCGCAGTCGAAGGACATGCCGAATGCGTTTGACGCTCGTGGCCCTGCATCGCCGGGCCGGCCTCCTTGAACATTCGGGGCCGCGGATCGTCTTTTTCTCTAGACGCCTGCGCGCTGGCATTTTCCGGTGCGCATCGGCCTCGACGGTCATCCCCCTGAATCAACAACACAGCGCCTGGAGTAGCAGTGGCCCCGCAAAACCATCCGGAGGCACCGTCCGCCGAGGAGACCGCATGGCGTCTCTACATGGACCTCCGAGAGAATCCATGCCGCACGGGCGCGTTGAAGCTGACGCACTGGCTGCGGGAAGACCAGGCGCATCCGCCCGCATTCGACCGCGCCCTGCGCCTCTGGGCACTGGCGGGCGCCGCTCTGGTCGTCAGCCGCCGCAGGAATTTGCATCCGCCCACGGGCGGGCTCGAATGAGGCGCGCCGGGTTGGCCGCGCACTGCCTCGTGCCCGATGAATGCGTCCGCACCGCGGCGTCGCTTTTCGCTTGCATGCACGCCTCGCCGACCCTGCAGAACACGGAGGAACTGGCCCAGTGGCTCGGGAAAGACCCCCGGCACCTGCGCGCGCTCGACATCGCGCTGGCGGAGTGGGGCCTGGTGCAGTCCGGCCACCCCGTGGGGAATGTGCGCGGCGCCTGACGCGGCGAAGGACTCAGCGCGTTCGCAGGGTCACGCTGCCGTCCGGCTGCGGTTCGGCGGCCAGAGGCAGGATCGTCGGCAGGGCGGCCACGAGGCCGTCGGAATCGTTGGTGCGGAAACGGCCCGACAGCCGCATCGCGTCGACGCGCGAACTCGTGCTGACGATGGGCCGTGCGCGATAGCTGTTGACCGCGGCCAGAGCGTCGCCGAGCGGTGTGTTCTCGAAGACGAGCCAGCCATTGCGCCACGCAGACAGGGCTGCCGTGTCGGTTTGCCGCACTGCGGCGGCACGGCCGTCGTCGATTTCAAGCAGCTCGCCCATGCGCAGGTCGATCACTTCCGTCTCTGCGCCGGTGGACCCGTCGCGCGGCGGCATGTGCACGCGCACATGGCCATGCTCCACGCCCACGGTGATCGGGCCGCCACGGTCGCGCACGGTGAACGCGGTGCCGACTACTTCGATGGTGGCGCCGCGCGTGCGGACCCTGAAAGGGCGGTCTGCATCGCGCGCCACCTCGAAGCGCACTTCGCCGTGCGCCATGTCGACGGCGCGGTGCTGGCGATAGAGCGCCACGTCGATCGCGCTCTGCGGTGCCAGGTCGAGCTGGCTGCCGGGCGCGCCGCTGCGGCCGTCGGTCAGCGTCACCTTCAGCATCTGCGCGGTACGGGTTTCGTAAGCTGCGCGAAACACGGGTTGCTGCCAGTACCACTGCACGCCCCGGCCCGCGACCAGGCCGGTGCCCAGCAAGGCGGCGACCGAAAGCAGCATCTTGCGGCGCTGCTGCCGGTGCGTCGATGCGGCGGCAGTGGCGGCCGCGTTGGCCATCAGCGCGGCGTCGGGTTCGTCGAAGTGCGCGCGCAAGTCGCTCGCCATGCCACCGAGTGCGTCCCAGCGCTCGCGAGCCTCCTGCACGGCCGCTGCATGTTCCGCCGATTTGCCGCGCCACTGGTTGAGCAACGCGCGGGCGCGGCCCGCGGCCTCGCCGGGTGCGATCTCTCCTTCGACGATCAGCGCGAGCGCGCGCTCGATCAGCCGTTCGCGCGGAGGAGCGCCTGCCGCCATGCTGCCGCCGTTCACGAGAAGTCTTCGGCCAGCGCCGCGTCGAAGCCCGGCCGGCTCAGCACGACCTGCGGCTCGATCAGCTCCGAGCGCAGCTCGGCAAACGCGCGCGAGCAATCGATGGTGGCGCGCAGCAGGTGCTTGGCCACGGCCATCTCGGTGATGTTCAGCCGCTGCGCAATTTCAGCGCGCGTGTGGCCGTAGGCGCGGAACAACAGGAACACCTCGCGCCGGCGCGGCGGCAGTTGTTCCATGGTTTCGACCACCCGCGCCAGCACCCGTTGCTGGGCCACGACGTATTCGCTGGACTGGGCCGTCTGGTGCGTGCCGATGCCCGCATGCGTGCTGACCCATTCCTGCGCGACCTTGCGCCGGCGTGCATCGTCGACGCACAGGTTGCGCGCCACGCGAAACAGCAGGGCGCGGGGCGATTCGATGGAATAGGCGGCGTCCTGCAGATCGGGCAGGGCATCGCCGCGATTGCCGCCGCGCGTCTTGAGCGAGGCCGCATAGACCCGCTCGAAGCTGGACTGCGCGATGTCGGCCGCGTAGTGCGGGTCTCTCAGGTCGCGAGTGAGCTGCCGGCGCAAGTCCGCGTAGTGAGCTACCAGTTCCTGAACGAGGTCGCGCATCCGGCCGCCTTCTCGCAAGCATCGACGATGGACCCCGGGGTCGCTCGCCAGAACGCACCGACGGATTCGCCCCGACTTCCACGTGGGAAGAGGCGAGCTGGCCGCAGAAGCATTTGGTTTTGAAAATCCCCGGGAAGGGTGAATAAGAACTATTCTTATTGGAGTGTATCACTGAATTGTTAGCTGAAGACATGACTGTGGCGCGTCGCGGATGAGCCGCCTTTGCCACTTTTGCCACCGGCTGTCGAAACTAACTTGTCAGGTTCTCGCGGCGTTGCCGCATCCACTCACTGTCCAGAGAGTTCCTTCTTATGTCTTCTTCCCGTTTCGCGGCGCCTTCGCCTGATGCCCCCCAACCCGGGCTGATCGAACGCACGTTCACCCGCCTGTTCCTGCGTCCGGTGCGTGTCATTGCGGCCACCAGCCTGTCGACGCACTTCCGGTTCATCGACCTCGAAGGCGCGGCTTTCGAAGGCCATCGCTGGTCGCCTGGCCAGAAGCTCCAGATCAAGGTCGGCGGCGCATTCGAGGCGCGCACCTACACCCCGTTGTGCCTGGATGCCGCACGCGGCGTCGCGCGCATTGTGGCGTTTGCGCACGGCGAGGGGCCGGGCAGCGAATGGGTGCGCCGCACCCGGCCCGGCGACGAACAGCAGGTGTTCGGGCCGCGCCGCTCGCTGGAACTCGAGCCGCTGCCGGCGTCGACGATTCTCTTCGGCGACGAGACCTCCTTCGGCCTCGCGGCGTCGCTGTGCGGCAGGGATGCGCCCGGGCAGGGTGTTCGCGCCGTGTTCGAGGTGAACGCCATCGCCGAATCGCGTCAGGTACTGGATGCGCTGGGCGTCCAGCCGCTCGCGCTGATGGAGCGCCGCACCGACGATTCGCACCTCGGCGAGCTGCTGGCCGCGATGGTGCCGCCCATGGACGGCAGCACGCACTATGTGCTGACCGGCAAGGCCGCGTCGATCCAGCAGGTGAGTCGAGCGCTCAAGGCGCAGGGTGTCGAGGCGCGGCGCATCAAGGCCAAGGCCTACTGGGCACCGGGGAAGACCGGGATCGACTGAACGCAGTCCGCGAGCGGGCCAGGCTAGACCCGGATCACGCGGCCCGGGTTGAGGATGTTCTTCGGATCGAGCCCGCGCTTGATCGCCCGCATCATCTCCAGCGCCACCGGCGACTTGTGCTTTTCCAGCTTGTCGACCTTGAGCGAGCCCACGCCATGCTCGGCCGAGAACGAGCCGCCGAACTTCTCGACCGCGTCGTACACCAGCGTGTTGATGCGCTCTTCCTCGTTCTTCAGGAACGCCTTGGTGTCGATGTTCTCCGGCGCCTGCACGTTGTAGTGCAGGTTGCCGTCGCCCAGGTGGCCGAAGTTCACCAGCCGCACGCCGGCAATTTCACGCGCCAGCAGCGCGTCGGTTTCTGCCACGAAGGCCGGGATGCGCGACACGGGAATCGAGATGTCGTGCTTGATGTTCAGGCCTTCCTCGGCCTGCGCGAGCGGAATGCTTTCGCGGATGTGCCACAGCTGGTGCGCCTGCGTGAGGTTCTCGGCCACCACCGCGTCGGTGACGCAGCCGTCTTCGAAGGCGGTTTCGAGCAGCGCCTCGAAACGCGCACGTGCGTGGTCTTCGGATTCGCTGTCGGAGTTTTCGAGCAGCACACAGTACGGCACGGCCTCATCCTCGATGAAGGGCACGCGCAGCTGCGGCATGTGCTTGTCGACCAGGCTCAGTGCAAACTTGCCCATCACCTCGAAGCCCGTGAGGCCCGAGCCCAGGTGCTTGTGCGCAAGGCCCAGCAGCGTGACCGCATGGTCGAGCGATGGCACCGCCGCCCAGGCCGTGAGCTGCGCGGCCGGCAGCGGGTAGAGCTTCATGGTCGCGGCGGTGATGATGCCGAGCGTGCCTTCGCTGCCGATGACGAGGTCGCGTAGGTCGTAGCCGGTGTTGTCCTTGCGCAGGCCGCTGGTGCCTTCCCAGATCTCGCCCTGCGGCGTGACCACTTCGAGGCCCAGGCACAGCTCGCGCGTGTTGCCGTAGCGAACCACCTGCGTGCCGCCCGCATTCGTCGCGAGGTTGCCGCCGATGGTGCAGCTGCCTTCGGCCGCGAGGCTCAGCGGGAAGAGGAAGCCGGCCTTCTCGGCGGTCTCCTGCAGCGTTTGAAGAATGCAGCCGGCCTCGACGGTCATCGTGAGGTTGGCGCCATCGATGGTGCGGATCGCGTTCAGGCGCTGCAGGCTCAGCACCACCTGCGTGCCGCTCTCGTCCGGAATGGAGCCGACCGCCAGGCCAGTGTTGCCGCCTTGCGGAATGACGGCCGTGCCGGCCGCCGCGCAGGCCTTCACCACGTCTGCCACCTGCTGCGTGGTGCCGGGCCGCACCACGGCCAGCGACTTGCCGCGCGCGCGCTTGCGCCAGTCCTGCTCGTAGGCAGTGAGGTCGCCCTCGTTCAGCACGTTCGCCGCGCCGACGATGGCGCGCAGTTGATCGATCAGGGAAGAAGAAGCAGCAGTGGTCATTGGGCGGAAGCCTCCAGTTGGCGGGCAGCGTTCTTGGCGTGGCGCAGGCGCAGCCGCACATGCCATGCGCAGGCCGCGAAGAGCACGAGGCACAGCAGCACCTCGACGAGCGCGAGCACCTGGCCCACGCCGTTGGTGTCGCTCCAGGCGCGCACCACGCCCTCGGTGAAATAGAGCCAGATCATCAGGCTGACCCAGCGGTAGGTGTACATGCGGTTCTTCCACAGACCCGCGAGCGGAATGACGAGCGGCAGCACCTTCAGCGCCAGCAGCGAGCCACCCGGGCGCAGCGGCGCCAGCCACAGCTCCCAGGCCAGGCCCAGCACGATGAGGCCGACGAGGCTGCCCACGGCGGCCCAGCGGGTCGCGCGAACGGAAGAGGGCGGGAGCGGAGTGTCGGACACGTTGGGCGGCGAAGAGAAGAGAGCGCCCGGCAGGCGGCCAGCGGCGACAAAAAGAGCGGATGGCATGATAGCCGCCATGAATCGCAGGCAACTCTGGAGGGATCTTTCGCGCTTTCCGTGGCGCAACACCGCAGCGGTGCTGGGCGAGCGTTTTCGCGAAGACCGGCTCGGCCTCACGGCCAGCAGCCTGACCTTCACCACCACCATCGCAATGGTGCCGTTCTTCACGGTGGCGCTGGCACTGTTCACCGTGTTCCCGATGTTCGCGAAGATGCAGGGCCGCCTGCAGCGCTGGCTCATCGAGAGCCTGATTCCCGACAACATCGCACGGCAGGTGCTGGGCTACCTGAACCAGTTCGCGAGCAAGGCCAGCGGGCTGGGCATCGCGGGCCTGATCGTGCTGCTGATCACCGCCATCGCGCTGATCCTCACCATCGACAAGACGCTCAACAACATCTGGCGCGTACGCTCGCCGCGGCCGTTCGCGCAGCGGGTGCTCATCTACTGGGCGGCCATCACGCTGGGGCCGATCATCCTTGCGGTGAGCCTGTCGACCACTTCGTACGTGGTTTCGGCTACCAGCGACGTGGTGGGGCGCGGCATGGTCAAGCTGTTCTTCGACACCTTCGAGTTCGCGCTGCTCGCGGTCGGCATGGCGTCGCTCTACCACTACGTGCCCAACACCAACGTGCGCTGGTCGCATGCATGGGCCGGAGGAATTTTCGTGGCCGCCGCCATTGAAATCGCCAAGCGCGTGCTGGCCTACTACCTGAGCCTGGTGCCGACCTATTCGGTGCTGTACGGCGCCTTTGCCACGGTGCCGATCCTGCTGGTGTGGATCTATGTGGCCTGGGTGATCGTGCTGCTCGGCGCGGTCATCGCGGCCTACTTGCCGAGCCTGCTCACGGGCGTGGCACGGCGCGGTGGCACCGCGGGCTGGCCCTTGCAGCTGGCAATGGAAGCGCTTCAGCACCTGGCCCGCGCGCAGGCCACGCCGGCCAAGGGCATGGGCGCGACCGAACTGGTCACGCGCATGCGGGTCGATGCGCTGCAACTGGCGCCGGTGCTCGAAACGCTGGTGGCGCTCGACTGGATCGCGCCGCTCGCGGAAGAGCCCGCCAACGAAGACCCGCGCTACGTGCTGCTCGCGGACCCTTCGACGCCCATCGAGCCGCTGCTGAAAGAACTGCTGATGCCGCAGGCCGAGCCGCTCGAAGACCTGTGGCAGAAAGGCCCATTGCGCTCGCTGCGCCTGGGCGACGTGCTCCTGATCTAGATCTTCACCCGACCGAGCCAGATGTCGCGGTACATCGCCCAGTCGCCCATGAAGGAGTAAAGCGGCCGCTTGAACGAGGCCGGCTTGTTCTTCTCGAACCCGAAGTGCCCGACCCAGGCAAAGCCGTAGCCCGCCACCAGTCCGGCCAGCAGCCACAGCGGGTTGAGCGTGACCACCAGCGCCACCAAGCACAGCAGCGAAATGGTCGAGCCCGCGAAGTGCAGCCGCCTGCAGGTGAGGTTGGCATGCTCGGTCAGGTAGAAGGGATAGAACTGCGCAAAGCTCTTGAATTGACGCGGATCGACGGCAGATTCTGGGGCGGTCGTGGTGTTCATCGTGCGAGTCTCCTGTGCCCCTGAAACCCGGTGGTCCCGGCGGATGAGGGCTTTGTCCATAATAGCCACGACCTTCCGGCCGCACCACCCCGGCCTTCCGATCACACCACCGACGCATCAGCCTTGAGCGCCCTTCCAAGCACCCCCGAATCCGTCGAGCCGGCCAGCAACGATGCGCCTTGGGTCGTGTGCCTTTGCGCCGAATGGTGCGGCACCTGCCGCGACTACCGGCCGCTGCTCGAAGAGGTGGCGCGCGCGCACCCGCAGTTCCGCTTTGCCTGGGTCGACATCGAAGACCACGCAGACATCGCCGACGCCTTCGACGTAGAGACCTTCCCGACCCTGCTGGTTGCGGGCGCCGACGGCACGCGCTTTCTGGGCCCGCTGCTGCCGCATGCCGAGACGCTGTCGCGCATGCTCTCCGCGCTGCAGCCGCCGAAGCCTTCGAGCCTTGACGTCGACCTGCTGCTCGCCGTGCTCAACAAGAAACCGACCGTCTTCACGGTCTGACCGGAAGCCCCGTCATGAAAATCCTGATCTTCGGCGCCACCGGCATGGTGGGGCAGGGTGTGCTGCGCGAGTGCCTTCTGGCGCCCGACGTCGAGAGCGTCGTCGCGGTCGGCCGCAATGCCACGGGGCAGCAGCATCCCAAGCTGCGCGACCTGGTCCACAAGGACATGTACGACTACAGCGCCATCGAGCCGCAACTGCAGGGCTTCGACGCCTGCTTCTTCTGCCTCGGCGTGTCGTCGGTCGGCATGAAGGAGCCCGAGTACAAGCGCATCACCTACGACCTGACGCTGGCCGCCGCCACCGTGCTCGCGCGGCTCAACCCGGCCATGACTTTCACCTACGTGACGGGTGCCGGCACCGACAGCAGCGAGCGCGGCAGCAGCATGTGGGCGCGCGTGAAGGGCGCGACGGAAAACGCCTTGTTGCGCCTGCCGTTCAAGGCGGCCTACATGTTCCGCCCCGGCATGATCCAGCCGCTGCATGGCATTCGCTCGAAGACGCCGCTCTATGACGCTGCGATCGTCGTGCTCAGGCCCGTGCTCGGGCTGGCCCACAGCCTGTGGCCGAACAAGGTGACGACCACCGAGAAGATCGGTCGCGCCATGCTGGCCGTGGCGCGCAACGGCGCACCGAAGGTGCTGCTCGATCCGGCGGATATCAACGCGCTGGGCTGAAGAGCTTCTTCAGGCTGCCGCAGCCCGCGCGCGCCCCAGCTTGCGCCGGCCCGCGCTGGCGATCGCGCTCACCAGGTGCCGCACGAAGTCCTGCGCCAGCGGCGGCAGCGTGCGGCCTTCGAGCGCCAGCACCTGCAACTGCCGCTGCTGCAGCGGCGCTTCTGCAAAGGGCCGCGCCACCACCGTGCCCGCGTCGATCAGGTGCATCACCGTGAGCAGACCCGACAGCATCACGTCGGGTGTGCGCAGCAATGGAAGCAACACTGAAGAGAAATTGCTCACGAACAGCGCGTGGTACTGCAGCCCCTGCAGGCTGCAGGCCTGGTCGAACAGCTGGCGCGCGGTCACGCCCCTGTCGCCCACGGCCAGCGGATAGCGCACCGCATCGTCCACCGACACCACGCGCTGGCGCGCCAGCGGATGGTCGGGGCGCAGCACCGCGTACACCGGCGCGGTGGCCGTGTGCTCGATCTTCAAGCCCGGCTCGGGCGCAACCACGTACTTGAGTGCGATGTCGGTCTCGCCGCGTGCCAGCAGCGCGCTCACGCCGTCGGGCGAGCCCACGTGCAGTTCGAGCTGGCAGCCCGGATTCGCCGTCTCGAAGCTGCGCATCACCAGCGGCATGAAATGCCCCGCGAAGCCCTCGGTGCAGGCCATGCGAATGCGCCGTGCGCGTTGCCCGCCAAGATCGCGTACCTGCTCGACCACCTGCTCGATGTCGAGCTGCGCATTGCGCAGGTGCGCGGCCAGCCGTTCGCCGGCGGCCGTGAGTGCCATGCCGCGCGCATGCCGTTCGAACAGCGGCGTGCCCAGGCTGTCTTCGAGCTTGGCGATCTGCCGGCTCACCGCCGAAGACGCCACGAACAGCCGCGCCGCCGCCTGGTTGACCGAGCCGCTGCGCGCCACTTCGAGGAAGTGGCGCATCGGGATGCTGAGAAGCGGGAGAGTCATGGCGCCTGGAGAGTATTGCCTTTAAGGCAATGGTAGCTTGCCAAAACGATGCTGGAAGCATCGGCCTTCAGGCCTTGTACTTGCTGCACCCGATGGAAAGACAGACAAGGAAGCACTTCATGCAACGCACAGACAGCCTGGCCGCTGCCGCCGCCTACTTCGACGGGGGCGGCTTCTTCGCCGACCTCCGGCGCCGCATCGCCTTTCGCACCGAGAGCGACACCGGCGCCGCAACGCCCGCGCTGGAGGCCTACCTGCGCGAAGAATTGATGCCGCCGCTCGCGGCGCTCGGCTTCGCCTGCGAGGTGATCGCCAACCCGGTGCCCGGCGGCGGGCCGTTCCTCATCGCGCGCCGCATCGAAGACCCGGCCCTGCCCACGGTAATGACCTACGGCCACGGCGACGTGGTCAGCGGGCAGGACGCGCACTGGGAAGAGGGCCTCGCCCCGTGGGCGCTGACCGTGCGCGGCGAGCGCTGGTACGGGCGCGGAACCGCCGACAACAAGGGCCAGCACAGCATCAACCTCGGCGGGCTCGCTGCCGTGCTCGAGGCGCGCGGCGGGCGCCTGGGCTACAACATGACGTGGCTCGTCGAGATGGGCGAGGAGGCCGCCTCGCCCGGCCTGCACGCGGTGTGCGCGCAGGAGCGCGACAAGCTGCGCGCCGACGTTTTCATCGCCAGCGACGGCCCGCGCGTGAGCGCCGCGCGGCCCACGCTGTTCCTCGGTTCGCGCGGCGCGGTCAACTTCAGCCTGCGGCTGCGCGCGCGGCCGCGCGGCTACCACTCGGGCAACTGGGGCGGTGTGCTGGTCAATCCGGGCACAGTGATCAGCCATGCGGTGGCCTCGCTGGTGGATGCGCGCGGCCGCATCCTCGTCGAAGCCTTGCGCCCGCCGCCGGTCACGCAGGCCGTGCGCGATGCGCTGGCCGACATCGCCATCGGCGGCGGCGCGGACGACCCCGCGGTCGACGAAGGCTGGGGCGAGCCCGGCCTGAGCCCGGCCGAGCGGCTGGTGGCGTGGAACACCATCGAAGTGCTGGCGCTCGGCGCGGGTTCGGCGCAGCGTCCCGTCAACGCGATTCCGTCTGAAGCCGTGGCGCATTGCCAGCTGCGCTTCGTGGTCGGCACGCCGTGGCAAGACCTGGAGAAGATCGTGCGCGCGCACCTGGATACGCACGGCTTCGGCCAGGTCGAGGTGCAGATCACGCTGACCGGCGCGGCGACGCGGCTCGATGTCGAGAACCCGTGGGTGGGCTGGGCGCGCCACTCCATCGCGCAAAGCAGCGGGCAGCGCGTCGACCTGCTGCCCAACCTCGCAGGCTCGCTGCCCAACGACGTGTTCGCCGACCTGCTGGGGCTGCCCACGCTGTGGGTGCCGCACTCATACCCGGCCTGTGCGCAGCACGCGCCCAACGAGCACCTGCTCGCGTCGCTGGCGCGCGAGGGCCTGCAGATCATGGCCGGCCTGTACTGGGACCTGGGCGAGCCGGGGCTCGCGCCGTGGGCCGCCGGGCAACTGCCGCCATCCGTTTCTTCCCTTTCCTGACACGCACCATGAACCTCGTCATTTCCCGTCGCGCCTTCGGCCTGCTGCTTTCCGCTTCCGCCGTCCTGGGCGTCCAGGCACCCGCCTTCGCGCAGAGCGCATGGCCCGATCGTCCCGTCAGGCTGGTCGTGCCCTTTCCGCCGGGCGGCGGCACCGACATCGTGGCGCGGGCAATGGGGCAGACGCTGTCGGAGCATCTGGGCCAGCCCATCGTGGTCGACAACAAGCCCGGCGCTTCCACCATCATCGGCACCGATGCAGTCGCCAAGGCCGCACCCGACGGCTACACGCTGCTGCTCTCGGGCTCTACCAGCTACAGCGTGAACCCGGCCCTGCGCGCCAAGCTGCCGTACGACCCGGTGCGCGACCTAGCGCCCATCGCCATCGTGGCGCGCACGCCGCTGGTGCTGGTGGTGGGCAAGGGCACGCCCTGGCACTCGATGCCCGAGCTCATCGCCGCGGCCAAGGCCAAGCCGAAGAGCATCCGCTACGCCACCTTCGGCTCGGGTTCGGGCCCGCACCTGGCCGGCGAACTGCTCGCGCTGGCCGCCGGCATCCAGCTTCAGGACATTCCGTACAAGGGCAGCAGCCAGAGTTCGATGGCGGTGATCGGCGGCGAGATCGAGATCGGCATCGACACCGTGGCCGCCGTGGCGCCGCACGTGCGCTCGGGCAAGCTGCGCGCGCTCGGCATCGTGGGCGCGACGCGCTCCAGCATGCTGCCCGAAGTGCGCACGCTGGCCGAGCAGGGGCTGCCCGACGCCACCTTCGATGCCTGGTATGGCTTTGCCGCGCCAGCCCGCACCCCGGCGCCGGTGATCGAGAAGCTCGCCCGCGCGGTTACAGCGACCATGGGCAACCCTGCGCTGCAGGCGCAACTGCGAGCGCAGGGCATGGAGCCGGTGGCAATCGGCGCTGCGGCGTTCCGTACGCAGATGGAAGGCGAGATCTCGCGCTACCGTGCGCTTGCACACCGCGCGGGCATCGCAGCGGAATAAGAGCGTGCCTGCTCAGGCTGTCGCGAAGTCGCGCAGCGCAAACAGCACCTCGTCGGGCGCCTCGCTCATCAGCGAGTGGCCGGCATGCACCGTCACCACCTTGGCGTTGCGCGCCTTGCCCACCAGCGCCTTGGTGGCGCGCGGCGGCGTCATCTGGTCGGCGTCGCCGAGCAGGAACAGCACCGGGCACTGCACCCTCTCCATTGCGGCCTCGCCGTTGGCGTAGTCGTTGCAGGCCTTGAAGCCGATGTGGAACACGTTCGCATCGCGGTTGCTCGCGAGCACGCGGCGCATCAGCGCGCGCGAGCTGCCGTAGAGCCAGGTGCCCGGGCCGAGCGAGGAGGGCGGCGGCGCCAGCAGCGAGTGCGAGAAGGTGTTGACCATGGCGATGGCGCGCTGCGGGTCGCTCACCGAGCTTTCGAGCAGCGCGGGCGACACCACCATCGGGTAGGCCGTGCCGACCATCGCGAGGTGTGTGATGCGGTCGGGTGCGCGCGAAGCCGTTTCGAGTGCGATCAGCGAACCGAAGCTGTGGCCGACCAGTGCGGCCTTCTGCACGCCGGCCGCGTCGAGCAGCGCAATGACGAACTGCGCCGCGTCCTCCACGCTGGCGGGTGGCGGGCCTTCGCTCTTGCAGTGGCCGGGCAGGTCGACTGCGAGCACGTTCCAGCCGTGGTTGGCGAACCAGCGGCTCTGCAGGATCCACACGCTGTGGTCGTTGAGCACGCCGTGGATGAACACCACGGTTGGCTTGGCCGCATCGAAGGGCTTGCCGCCGGTATAGCAGTAGGTGGTGTGGCCGTTGACGGTGTAGTTCATGTCAGGCGCCCGCCTTTTCCGCGGCCTTCAGGGCACGCTTCAGGTCGTCGATCAGGTCGGCCGGGTCTTCGAGCCCGATCGACAGGCGAATCGTGCCTTGCGAGATGCCCGCACCCGCCAGCGCCTCGTCGGTCATGCGGAAGTGCGTGGTGCTCGCAGGGTGGATCACCAGGCTGCGGCAGTCACCCACGTTGGCCAGGTGGCTGAAGAGCTTCAGCGCCTCGATGAAAGCCTTGCCCTGCGCGCGGCTGCCCTTGATGTCGAAGCTGAACACCGCGCCCGCGCCGCGCGCGCCATGGCGCAGCAGCTTCTGCGCGAGCACGTGGCTCGGGTGCGATTCGATCAGCGGATGTCCCACGCGCGACACGAACGGGTGGGTGGACAGGAACTCGACCACCTTCTGCGTGTTGTCGATGTGCCGCTCCATGCGCAGCGGCAGCGTCTCGATGCCCTGCAGGATCAGCCAGGCCGTGTGCGGGCTCATCGAGGCGCCGAAGTCGCGCAGGCCCTCGCGGCGGGCGCGCAGCAGGAAGGCGCCGACGGTGCTTTCCTCGCTGAACACCATGTTGTGGAAGCCGTCGTAGGCCTGGGTCAGCTCGGCGAATTTGCCGGACTTTTCCCAGTCGAAGCTGCCGCCGTCGACCACCACGCCACCGATGACGGTGCCGTGGCCCGACAGGAACTTGGTGGCCGAGTGATAGACCAGGTCGGCGCCCCAGTCGAAGGGCTTGATCAGGTAGGGCGAGGTGAGGGTCGAGTCGACCAGCAGCGGTACGCCGGCCTCGTGGGCGATGTCGCTCACGGCCGGAATGTCGAGCACGTCGAGCCCGGGGTTGCCCACGGTCTCGCCGAAGAACAGCTTGGTCTCGGGGCGTACCGCGGCGCGCCAGCCGTCGAGGTCGCCGGGCTTCACGAAGGTGGTGTCGATGCCGAAGCGCCGCATCGTGTAGTGCAGCAGGTTCTGCGAGCCGCCGTACAGGGCTGTGCTGGCCACGATGTGCGAGCCAGCGCCCATCAGCGTGGCCACCGACAGGTGCAGCGCCGCCTGCCCGCTGGCGGTGGCGATGGCGCCGATGCCGCCTTCGAGCGCAGACACGCGCTGCTCCAGCACGGCGTTGGTCGGGTTGCTGATACGCGAGTACACGTGGCCCGCGCGCTCCAGGTTGAACAGGGCCGCCGCGTGATCGCTCGACTCGAAGACGAAGGAGGTGGTCAGGTGGATCGGCACCGCCCGTGCGCCGGTGGCGGGGTCGGGCGCGGCGCCGGCGTGCAGCGCGAGGGTGTCGAAACCGGGGTCGGAATAACCGGGCATGAGGGCCTTTCTGGGTCTGAGCAGTTGTCTCCTGGCAATGCCCCGTTACGTATGCAATTCATGCGTCCGCGACATGGGCGCTCAGGTCGGCGTCGATTGTGGGCTATATTCAAAAACGGCACGCCCGCCTAGATAGCCGAGATTGAGTCCGAGAGGAGCACACGATGAAAGTCAGCGACATCCTTCGCGTCAAGGGCAATACGCTCTTCACCATCACGCCAGACGACCTGCTGGCAGAAGCCGCCAACACCATGGCGGAAAAGGACATCGGTTCGCTGGTGGTCATGGAGCACGGCGACCTGGTCGGCATGCTCACTTTCCGGGAAGTCATCGTGGCCATCGTCGGCAACGGCGGCCAGGTCGGCACCACGCTGGTCCGCAAGGCCATGGACGACGCCCCCGTCACCTGCACGCTGGAAACCGACCTCGACGAAATCCGCCGCATCATGCTGGAGCGCCACGCGCGCTACATGCCCGTGATGGACAAGCGCATGCTGATGGGCGTGATCAGCTTCTACGACGTGGCCAAGGCCGTGGTGGACAGCCAGAACTTCGAGAACAAGATGCTCAAGGCCTACATCCGCGACTGGCCGGCGGAAGACGAAAAGGCCGGCTGATCCCGGCCAGCCCGTTCAGGGCAGCCGCGCGATCTGCGCGCGCAGCAGCGCGTAGAAGCCTTCGGTGTCGGCCTCGCTGATCCACAGCGTATTGGGCGTGCGGCGGTTGTAGCCGCGAAAGTCGACCACCGTCGCGCCGGTCGTGAACTCGCCCTTGGTTTCCACATCGACGCTCACCTTCGCGCCCTTGAAGAGTTCGGGCTTCAGCAGGTATGCGATCACGCACGGGTCGTAGATCGGCCCGACCGCCACGCCCCGGCGGCGCTGGCCGTACGCCATCATCGAATCGAAGATATCCGCTACCACCTTGCCGGCGTTGTTGCCCATGGTGCGGAAGGGCACGATGCGCTCGGGTGTCAGCAGCACGCGGCGCGCCGCGTCGTGCGACATGGCCGTCACCGGCACGCCGCTGCGGAACACGATCGATGCCGCCTCGGGGTCTGCGTACACGTTGAAGGTGGCGGCCGGCGTGATGTTGCCGCCCACGCCCCAGGAGCCGTCCATCACCACGATCTCGGCAATGGCGGGCTTGATGTCGGGCGCCGAGTTGAGCGCCGCCGCGAAGTTGGTTAGCGGCCCCAGGCCCACGAGCGTGATGCTTTTGGGCGCTGCGGCGCGCAGCGTCTCGATGAGGTACTGCACCGCGTGTGTGGGCATCAGCGGGCCGCGCGGCTCGTGCAGCGTCGGGCCTTCCATGCCGGTCTTGCCGTGTACGTCGTCGGCGAAGATGGGTTCGCGCACCAGCGGGCGCGGGTAGCCGGCGTAGACCGGAATCTCGGGCCTGCCTGCCCAGTCGCGCACGATGCGCGCGTTCTTCTCTGTCACCGTCAGCGGCAGGTTGCCCACGCTCACCGTCAGCGCCTCGATGTCGAGCCGGTCGGTCGCGGCCATGGCCATCAGCAGCGCGATGGCGTCGTCCTGGCCGGGGTCGGTGTCGATGATGACCTGGCGCTTGCCTGCCACGGGCGGCAACCGCGTGGCGGGCGTGCCGGCAAGCGCCTGTGCCAGTTCGGCGGGGCTGGGGCTCTGCGCGAAGGCCATGCCTGCAAGGCCGGCGGCGGACACGCCCAGCAGGGCGCGGCGGGACAGCATGGGCGTCGTCTTCACGCGCTCACTCCTTGATGTTGGCCGTCTGCACGATCTTCTGGTTGCGCGCGTACTCCGTCTGCACGAACTTCGCGAAGCTCTCCGGCGTGCCGCTGCCTGGCAGCGCGCCTTGCTCCATCAGCTTGCTGCGCACGCCTTCTTCCTGCAGCACCGCGTTGAGCTCGTGGTTGATCTGCGCGACCACGGCCGGCGGCGTCTTCGAGGGCGCGAAGATGCCGGTCCAGCTCACCATGTCGAAGCCCTTGAGGCCGGGCATCTCGTCGAAGGTAGGCACGTTGGGCAGCGCGGCCAGCCGCTTGCTGCTGGTGATGCCGAGCGCCTTCAGCCGCTTTCCGTTCACGTGCGGAATGGCGCTGGTGCTCACCAGCATCGCCAGGTCGACCTGGTCGCCGATCACGTCGGTGGCAATCTGCGCGCCGCCGCGATAGGGCACGTGCGTGACGAAGATGCCGCTGCGTTCCTTCAGCAGTTCCATGGCCAGCTGCAGCACCGTGCCCACGCCCGAGGTCGCGTAGTTGTATTTGCCGGGCTTGGCCTTCGCAAGCTTCACGAAGTCGGAGAAAGTCTGGGCCTCGAGGCCGGGGCGTGCCACCAGCACCATCGGCGCAGTGTTGAGCAGGCCGACCGGCGCCAGGTCTTTCAGCGGATCGAAGCGAAAGGCCGTGGGGTTGACCAGCTTGCCGATGGCAATGGCGCTGTCGGGCCCCACCACCAGCGTGTAGCCGTCGGGCGTGGCATTCACCGCCTTGGCTACGCCGATGGCGCCGCCCGCGCCGCTCACGTTCTCGATGACGACCGACTGTTTGAGCCGCTCTCCGAGGCGCTGCGCGACCAGGCGCGCATTCACGTCCACGCTGCCGCCGGCCGTGTAGGGAACGATCAGCGTGATGGGCTTGGCAGCGGGCCATGCCTGCGCGAGGGCCGCGGTAGGAAGCGCGGCGCAGAGTGCGGCGGCGAGAAGCAGGCGGCGAGGGGTGTTCATGGCGTGGGTCATTCGAGGGTGGTGGGGGCGGGTTCGGTATCGAGGCGGGCGCGCAGCGTGTCGAATTCATCGCTCCACTGCGTGCGCCATGCGCGGCGCTGCGTGTCGTCGATCCACGCACCGTCCAGGCCGTTGTGCATGAAGCCGCGCAGGTCGTCCAGGCCGAAGCCGAAGTCGCGCACCATCATCAGCCAGGCCTGCGTGGGCGTGACCTTGTGCAGCGTCGGGTCGTCGGTGTTGGGGTGGATGCGCAGGCCCAGGCCGGGCATGCGGCGGATCGGGTGGTCGATGGCCCATCGCTCGGGCGGCAGCGTGCGCAGGTAGTACGAGTTGGTCGGCACCACCGTGAAGATCACGCCGCGATCAGCACATTCGCGCGCGAAGTCGGGCTGGTCGACCACCGTGTAGCCGTGGTCGATGCGGTCGACCTGCAGCACGTCGAGCGCGGTGCGCACGTTGGTCCAGGGCATGCCGAACTCGCCCGCGTGCGCGGTGGTCTTCAGGCCCGCCTTCTTCGCATCGGCATAGGCCTGCGTGAACAGCTCGGGCGGACGGTCGACCTCGCGGTAGTCGATGCCGATGCCGATCACCTCCTCGCAGCGATGCGCCTTGACCCACTCGACCATCTCCACGGCCGCCTCGGGCTTGGCTTCGCGGTCGATGGCGGCGATGAGGCGGCCGACGATGCCGAATTCTTGTTGCGCGTCCTGGATCGCGCGGACGATGGCGCCTTGCGCGAGCGGGTAGGCAATGCCCGACTCGTGCACCGTACCGGTCGGGTTCCAGAAGAACTCGGCGTAGCGCACGTTGTGCGAGGCCGCATCCTGCAGGTATTCGAGCGTGAGCTGATAAAGGTCGCCGGCGCTGCGCACCAGTTGGGCGTCGAGCGCGCGCAGCACCCGCAGCACGCCGACGGGCTTTTCGCCGCGCGTGTAGAAGCCCTCGATCTCGTCGGCCGCCAGCGGCGAGCCGGCGCGCAGGTTGAGCTGCTTGAAGGTTTCGTGGCGCACCGTGCCGAACAGGTGGCAATGCAACTCGGCCTTGGGCATGGCACGGAGCATCGATTCCAGCGCGAGAGGCGCGGTGGTGGCAGGCGTGGGGCTGGTCATGCTGACCAGTCTAGTAACGGCGCTCTCATAAAGAAAATTTTGAATTTCTATAATTTGATTCACTGAATCAATAACCGGGGATTCGCCCATGGCCGCCTTGCCTCTGCGTGCACTCACGTTGCGCCAGCTGCAGTTCTTCTCGGTGCTGGTGGAAGAAGGCCAGTTCGGCCGCGCCGCGCGCCGGCTCGCCATCACGCAGCCGGCCTTGAGCAACGCCATCAAGCAGATGGAGAAGCTGCTCGGCGCCGAACTGCTCACGCGCTCCACCCACCGGCTGGAGCTCACGCCCGTGGGCGCCGAGGTGCTGGCGCGCACCGACTTCCTGGTCAACACCTTCGAGGTGGCGCTGCGCGACATCGAAAGCACGGTGCAGCGCGGCCGCGCCTTCGTGCGCATCGGCGTGATTCCCTCGGCCAGTGCGCGCGTGGCGGCGGCTGCCAGCGAGTTTTTGCAGAGTGGGCAGCGCGAGGTGGAGCTGGCCTGGCGCGACGCCCCCTCGAACACGCTGCTGGCCGAACTGCGCAGCGGGCAGATCGACATGGCGGTGGCCGCCATCACCGAGCCGCCGGGCGGGCTGACCTGCATCGACCTGTTCCGCGACCCGCTGGTGCTGGTGGTACGACGCGACCATGCACTGGCGGCGGCCGGAGATGCCCAGTGGGAGGCCATCGGCAAGGAGCGGCTGGTGCTGTTCGAACGCGGCAGCATGCCTGCGCTGGGCAACCCGGCGCGCGCGCAGTTCGCGCAGGGCCCGGAACCGTACCGTGTGAGCTATTCCGAGACGCTCTATGCGCTGGTGCGCAGCGGGCAGGCGCTGGGCCTGATGCCGCGCCTGTACACCTCGTCGCTGCGCGACCCCGAACTGGTGGTGCTGCCGCTGCTGAAGCCGCGCGTCGAGCGCCGAGTGGTGCTGGCCTACCTGCCGGGGCCGATGCGCAACGTGGTGGCGCAAGAGCTGATCGCGTTCCTGCGCGAGCGCCTGCCGCAGGCCGGCGAAGCGACGGTGCGGCGCGTGAGCGGCAAGGGCGTGCGCGCGCGGCGCCAGTCCTAGCCGTTCAATTCAGCCGCGGCGTGGATCGTCTCGCGCACGCGCGGATAGATCTGCGCATTCCACTTGCTGCCGCTGAACACTCCGTAGTGCCCCACGCCGGCTTGCAGGTGGTGCGTCTTGAGGTACGGCCGGATGCCCGTGCAGAGGTCTTGCGCCGCCACCGTCTGGCCCACGGCGCAGATGTCGTCGCGCTCGCCTTCCACCGTCAGCAGCGCGGTGCGGCGGATGGCGGCGGGGTTCACGGTGCGGTCGCCCACGGTGAGCACGCCTCGTGGCAGGTCATACGTCTGGAAGACTCGTTCGACGGTCTCCAGGTAGAACTCGGCCGGCAGGTCGTTCACGGCCAGGTACTCGTCGTAGAAGGTGCCGATGGTGCGGGCCTTCTCGATGTCGCCTTCGACCAGGTGGCTGTACATGTCCTCGAACTGCTTCTTGTGCCGCTCGGGGTTCATGCTCATGAAGGCCGAGAGCTGCAGGAAGCCCGGGTACACGCGCCGCATCATGCCCGCGTGCGGCCACGGCACGTGGCTGATGAGGTTGCGCCTGAACCACTCGATGGGCTTGCTGGTGGCCAGCGTGTTCACGCCGGTCGGGTTGATGCGGCAATCGACCGGGCCGGCCATCAGCGTGAGGCTGCGCGGCGTGGCGGGGTTGTCGTCTTCGGCCATCAGCGCGGTGGCGGCCAGCGCGGCCACGCAGGGCTGGCAGACCGCGACCATGTGCACGCCCGGCCCCACGGCCTCCAGGAAGCTGATGAGCTGCAGCGTGTAGTCGTCCAGGCCGAAGCCGCCGTGCCACAGCGGCACGTCGCGCGCGTTGTGCCAGTCGGTCAGGTACACGTCGTGGTCGCGCAGCAGCGTGCGCACGGTTTCGCGCAGCAGCGTGGCGAAATGGCCCGAGAGTGGTGCGGCCAGCAGCACCGGCGGATGCACCGCATCGGTGTCCTTGCGGAAATGCAGCAGGGTGCCGAAGGGCGAAACGAGGGTCGTCTCCTCGTGTACGGCCACTTCCGCGCCGTCGACCATGACGCTGTGTATGCCGTAGTCGGGCCGCGTGTGGGTCAGCCGCATGCGCGAGAACACCTCGAACTGGGCTGCCATGCGCCGCAATATGGTGCGCTCCGTGCCGTCTTTCCACAGGGCCTTGCTCATGTACTGCGCCGCGAGCCGCGCCGGAGAGAGCAGGTCGGCTTGGTTCTGGTAGGCCCGGTACAGCATGAATACCTCGCAGGCAAGTTGCGGGCCAACCGCATGGCATGGCGCTTGCACGCAACAGCACAACGCCCAAGGAGCTTCACGATGGCCAAACCCGTTCTCACCATCAGCAGCAAGAACTACGGCGCGTGGGCGCTGCGCGGCTGGCTGATGTGCAGGCTGGCCGGGCTGGACTTCAGCGAGAAGGTCATTCCGCCCGACGATCCGGCCATGAAGGCCGAGATGCTGCTGCTGTCTTCGTCGATGCTGGTGCCCTCGCTGCAGCACGGCAGCGTGAAGGTGTGGGACACGCTGGCCATCGGCGAATACCTCAACGAGATCAAGCCCAAGGCCGGCCTGCTGCCGGACGACGTGGCGGCCCGCGCTCATTGCCGCGCCATCTGCGGCGAGATGCACTCGGGCTTCGGCTCGATGCGCGGCGCGCTGCCGATGAACATCAAGGCCCACTTCAAGAACTTCAAGGTGTGGTCGCGCGCGCAGGCCGACATCGACCGCATCGTCGCCATCTGGCGCGAATGTCTCAAGGCGTACGGCGGCCCCTTCCTGTTCGGCAAGCAGCCGGGCATGGCCGACGCGATGTACGCGCCGGTGGTCACGCGCTTCCTGAGCTACGACGTGGCGCTAGACAGCGTGTGCGCGGCTTACTGCAAGCGCGTGATGGAGCTGCCGGCCATGAAGGAATGGGTGACGGCCGCGAAGCAGGAGCCCGAGGAGATCGACGAGCTCGACGCGGAGTTCTGAGCCGCGCGCTTCATGAACTCGCCGGGGGCGGCTCGAAGCCGGCCTGCGCGAGCTTGCGCTCGATGTTCTGCGCGGCCTGCTGCAGGTCGGCCAGGTGGGCCGAGACGATCTCGCGCTCGCTCTTCACCGCCGGCAGCCAGGCGCAGCTGAGGCAGCCCACCACCAGCTCGCCTTGGCGCAGTGGCACCGAGATCGCGCCGAAGCGGTCGGGCGAATCCATGCTGGTCGAGGTCGGGTCGCGCGCCACGTAGCCCAGGTCGCGCGCGTGCGCCACCATGCGCCGGATGTTCTCGGGCCGCCGCGCGGTGCGGTCGAAGTCGTTCGGCGAACGTGCCAGCGCCGCGAGGATTTCTCGTCGCTCGTCTTCCGGGCAGAACGCCAGGTAGCAGCGCCCCAGCGAAGACAGCAGCATCGGTGGACGAAAGCCCAGTGCACGGTAGTTGACGGCCAGGCCGTTGCGCGGCCGGTCGGTGTCGAGGATGAGCATGGCCGTGCCGTCACGCACGCCCAGGTCGATGGGCCACGGCACCACCCGCTGCAGCGTGGCGCGCGCGGGCGCCGCCAGCGCTGACAGGCGCGTGCGCCATGCCATTGCAGGCTCCGACTGCCCGGTGGCCGACGTGGGCACGTAGCGCCTGTCGTGCTCGCTGCGCTCGGCCCAGCCCGCCTGCTGCAGCGTCTTGAGGATGCGCAGCAGCGTGGCCTTCGACAGGCCGGTCTGCCGGTGCAGCTCCTGCAGCGTGACGGCCGACGAGCGCTGGATGGCCAGCATCACGTCGAGCCCGCGGCGCAGCGCGTCGATGGCTTTCACGCTCTGCGCGCCCGTGGTGTCCGACATGCTGGCCTCCGGAAAAAAGTTCACTCAGTGAAACTATATCTTCTGGCTTCGAGGCCCCGTTCCTATAGTGCGGACGACACCAACGTCGTCCCACCGAGAAGGAAAAGAGCATGATGTTTCACCCGCGAAACGCGGTCCGTGCCGCTGCAGCAGCCGTTCTTTCGCTATGCGCCGCCACCGCGGCCATGGCGCAGGCCTGGCCCTCCAAGCCGATCACCATCGTCGTGGCCTACCCGGCCGGCGGCGACACCGACGCCATCGCGCGCACCTATGCCGAGAAGCTGTCGCAGCGCATCGGCCAGCCGGTGCTGGTCGACAACCGGCCCGGCGCGAGCGGGATGATCGGCAACGTCTGGGTCGCCAAGGCGCCGGCCGACGGCTACACGCTGCTCTTCACGCCCAGCACCTTTCCCATTGCGCAGCACGTGCTGAAGACCGGCCCCGGCGTGGCGCACGACGTGGTGAAAGACTTCACGCCCATCGTGAAGACCGGAAACATCCCGCTGCTGCTGGTGACCGCGCCGTCGACCGGCATCCAGAGCGTGGCGCAACTCGTTGCCGGCGCGAAGGCCGGCAAGACCACGACCTACGGAACGCCCGGTGCCGGTTCGCCGATGCACATTGCGGGCGAACTGCTCAACAAGGACGCGGGCATCATGGCCACGCACGCGCCGTACCGCGGCGTGGCGCCGGTGGTCAACGATGCATTGGGCGGCCATGTCAGCGTGGGCTGGATCACGCCCGGCGCCGTGGCGGGCCACATCGCCGCGGGCAAGCTGATTCCGCTCGCCGTCGCGGAACGCCAGCGAACGAAGCTGATGCCCAACGTGCCCACCTTCATCGAGCTGGGCTTCAAGGACGTGGACGTGAGTGCCTGGATGGGGTTGCTCGGCCCGAAGGCGATGCCGGCAGAAGTCGTGCAGGCGCTCAACAAACACTTCAACGAGATCCTGAAGATGCCCGACGTGCAGGCAAAGATGGCCGCGCTCGGCATCGAGCCCGTGGGCGGCGCGCCCTCCGTGCTGGCGCAGCAGATTGCAGACGACGACCAGCGCTTCGGCAAGCTGGTGCGCGAGTTCGGCATCCGCGCCGATTGAAGAAGAACAAGGAGACGATGCATGTTGAGCGAAGAAAAGAACCGCCTGCTGACCGAAGTGGGCCCCGGCAAGCCGATGGGCGACTACCTGCGCCGCTACTGGCACCCGATTGCCGGTGCGAGCGAGTTCGACGACAAGGCCGTGAAGCCGCTGCGCATCCTCGGCGAGGACCTGGTGCTCTACAAGGATCTGAGCGGCAACTACGGCCTGGTCGACCGCCGCTGTCCGCACCGCAACGCCGACATGTCGTACGGCTACGTCGAGCAGTGCGGCCTGCGCTGCAGCTACCACGGCTGGCAGTACGACCAGAGCGGCCAATGCGTGCACCAGCCCTTCGAGGAAACGCTGGACCCCGGCGCGCGCATGCGCAAGAACACGAAGATCAAGGCCTACCCGGTGCAGGAGAAGGCCGGCCTGCTATGGGCCTACATGGGCCCGCAGCCCGCGCCGCTCTTGCCCGACTGGGAGCTGTTCAACTGCAGGAACGGTTTTGCGCAGGCGGTGTTCGCGGAGATTCCGTGCAACTGGTTCCAGTGCCAGGAAAACTCCATCGACCCGGTGCACTTCGAGTGGACCCACAACAACTGGACCACGCGCCTGCAGGGCGAAGAAGGGCCGTACGTGCCCACGCACCTGAAGCTGGCCTTCGAGGAATTCGAGCACGGCTTCGTCTACAAGCGCCTGCGCGGCGGCGAGCGTGAAGACAACGTGATGTGGACCACCGGGCGCGTCACGCTGTGGCCGAACGGCTTCTTCCTCGGCCATCACTTCGAATGGCGAGTGCCCATCGACGACCACCACACGCTCAGCGTGCTGTGGGTGCTGAGCCGCGTGCCGAGCGAGCAGGAGCCCTATGTGCAGGAGCGCATTCCTTCGTGGTACGGGCCCATCAAGGACCCGGTCACCGGGCGGTGGATTACCAGCCACGTTGCCAACCAGGACTTCGTGGTGTGGGTCGGGCAGGGCGCCATCACCGACCGCACGCGCGAGAAGCTGGGCCAGAGCGACAAGGGCATCGTGATGATGCGCCGCCGCTTCTTCGAGGAACTCGAGGCAATGCAGGCCGACCCGGCGCACGAGCCCAAGGGGCTGATCCGCGATCCCGAGAAGAACCGCGATGTGTTCCTGCCGTCAGCGTGCCGCGACGAGATGCTGAACGGCTTGCCGCGTGCCGAATTGGCCGCGCATCCGCTGCTGGGGCCGTATCTGAAGGATTTCTTCGGCCAGGCCGGGCAGCCTGAGGAGGTGCGCGCGGCCTATGAGAAGGCCATTGGCCAGAAGGTCGAGGGCGCGACCTTCTTCAAGGTGCACGGCGCCGGGGTCGAAGAAAAGGCCTAGTGGCGGAACATCCGCAGGTCGAGCGCGCTTTCTTCGCCGAGCCACATGGCATGGGCTGTGTGGTCGGCAAAGTCGTCGCCCGTCACGCCGTGCACGAACACGTCGAGGCCGTTGCGGTTGGCGTCGAGCCAGCCGATGACCTGGTCGAACTCGGCGGCGTCGAAGGCGAGCTGGCAGCTCCAGTGCGGATGCGGCCCCACCAGCCGCTCGTGCACGCGGCCGACCACCACCATCAGCTCGTGGCCCGCGCGCTCGCAGAGGGCGCGGGCCTGCACCACCGTGTCGGGCGCGAAATAGACGTGGGCGTGGTACTGGGCGTAGAGGTTTTCGGGGCGGCGTGGCATGGTGCGCTCATTGTGGCCCTAACCGCGGGCCCAGGTGAAAACGCCCGCTGTAGCGGAACACGTCGCCGAACCAGCGGTGGCGCAGCAGCATCTTCATGGTGAAGTGGTCGGCATCGGCGGGGTCGGGCCGCTCCTCGACATAGGCGGTGCCGAGAAAGAGGCCCAGCGGCAGCGGAATGCGCAGCCCCGCGATGCGCCAGATGTAGCCCATGTCGCGGAACACCACCGCGCCGTCTTCTGCGCTCACCGCCAGGCGCATGCCGATGCCGAAGCGCACGTATTCGATCACCTCGCTGCCTTGCTTCGCATCGCGTTCCATGTGCGAGCGGAAATGGAAGGGCGGCTTTCCCGGAAAGTGGAAGACACGGTCCCAGTAGAGATTGGCGTCGTCGGGGTGGCAGCGGTAGTGCACCTCGATCGGCACATTCGTGCCCTGGTGCGGAACGAGCGCTCCGAACAGCCGGCCGAAGGGCATCAGCAGCGCGGCCCAGGGGGCGTGCCAGACCTCGTTCATCGTGCCGCGCACGCATACGTAGTCGCCGGAGAACGGTGTCATCGTGTAGTGGCGGCGGATGACGTCGCCGAGCCGGTCCCACGCGGGGCCGAGCGCCTGCTGGAAGACGGGTTGCATCGTCATCCTGCTGCCGCCGTTGCCGTGGCTTCGCTGCGCGCCTTGTAGAAGCGCAGGATGTTCTCCGAGGCGTCATTGAGCAGCATCTGCATGACCCGGTCCGCATACCAGTTGAAGCGCGTGCTCAGACGCCACGACACTTCTACGCGCAGCTCGGTGCCGCCCTCGCGCGGGGTCAGCGTGTAGGTGGCGTCGCGCAGGTCGAAATACTGGCCGCCGATCATCACGTGATCGTCGAGCGCACCGGCGGGGAAGGAGTCGGGCGAGAAGCGAAAGCGCCACTTCAGCAGGCGGTTGGGCTGCCACTCGGTGACGATTTCTTCGAAGTGCACGTTCTTCTGCCATTGCACCTGGCGCACGCGGCCCTCGGGCGTGTCGACGGTCACCCCAGACACCGGCATCGGCACGCCGATGCGGTAGGCCCATGCGTCGCCAACTTCGGCGGGGCGGATGTCGCGCGCGGCATTGAGTTCGTGCCACACGCGCTCGGCCGGCGCGGCAATGAAGAGCGTGCGCGAGGTGTTCGAGAACTGGTCCGGGTTGGGCAGTTGCGGCTCGATGCCGCCGAGCAGCAGCGGCATCAGGGCGAAGCTGTACAGCGCGGGCTTGGGCCAGTTGGTGATGCGGCACACGATGCCCATTGCGAGCCCGCCGACGCTGCCCATCACCGCGAACAGCGGAATGATGACGATGGCGCAGATGATGCCTTCGATGAACACCGCCAGCGTGCCGGTGACGAACAGCGCTGTCGCCACCCAGGGCGCCCAGAGGTAGTAGCCCCAGCTGCGCCGCTCGATGCGCTCGGCCAGGTACACCGTGACCGCGCCGCACACGGCGGGCACGAAGTACACGAACGACCCGAGCATCGGGGAGAAGCGCTGGCCAGGCCCGCCGCTGAAGACGACACGCAGCACCAGCGCGACGAGCGCGCCCGCCAGGATCGGCCAGAACCATGCGAAGGGCATGCGACGCCGGGGCTCGGCCTGCTCGGCGGGGGCGAGCTCGGAGAGCCTGCTTTCTTCGTTGTCGTTGCTCATGTGGAAACCTCTTCTCCTCGTTGTGCTTGTGTTGTTCGTCCTGTCAGTCGGCGCGGCGCTTCGCCGTGACCATGCAGTAGTCGAAGTCGCGCCAGAACATGCCCAGCGCGAGCGCGCAGTAGCTGGCTACGATGTGCTTGCGCCGCCACGGGCTGAGCTTGCCGCGCGCCTTCCAGAGCTCGGCCAGCGTGAAGCGGGTGGCCAGCACCGGGATGTGCAGCGCGCTGGGCGCCACGCGCCAGCGCAGCGACTTCACCTCGATGTCGTCGAAGCCGTGCTCGCGCAGCGCGGCGACGAAGTCTTCGCGCACGGCCAGTGTGGGCACGGCCCAGCTGTCGGCCCACAGGCGGTGCAGCCAGCTTGCCAGGCTGCCGGGCCGGGGCCGCAGCAGAAAGCCGTCGACAACAGCCAGCCGCGCACCGGGCTTCAGCAGCCGTGCGGCTTCGCGGATGAAGTCGGCCTTGGCGGTGCCGTCGGCATAGCAGGCGCTCTCGACGGCCCACGCGCCATCGGCCTGCGCGGCGGGCAGGCCGGTGCGTGTGTAGTCGGCTTCGAGGTGCGCCATGCGGTCGGCCACGCCGGCAGCGGCGTCGAGCTTCGCGGCAATGCGGTTCTGCACGGCGACGTTGGTCACGGTGATGGCGTAGAGCGACGGATCGTCGCCGACCAGCGTGCGCGCGGTGGCGCCGGCGCCGCAGCCCATGTCGATCACGCAGCGGCGTGGCGCGGTGCCGGGCTGTGCGTCGCCGAGCTGCAGCGCACTGCCGACCACGCGGTTCATCTCCACCAGCATGCCTTCGCGCCGCAGCGGGTTCAGGCCCACGCGCCAGAAGCCGAAGTGCATGTTGTAGCTGGGGCTCCAGGCGCTGTAGTCGGTCGCTACTTCGGTGAAGTAGTCCTGCGTGTCCTCGGTCGTGATGGGCGCGCTGGCGTGGCTTGCCGGGGTGCGCAGGGGCGTTTCGTGCGGCACGCGGAAGTCGGGCTGGAAGACGGTGGGCATGGCGATTCCCTCGGTGGTTGCTTGTTCGTTGGTTCTCAGAGGCGGCAGTTGCCGTCGTCGCAGGAAGGCGCGACACGCCCGGCCAGCCTTGCGGCCAGCCAGCGCGGAATGCGGTAGCGGTTGCGGGCCAGCAGTGCATAGGCGCGGTCGGCCAGCGGCGCGACGATCGGCAGGTCGAGCAGGAAGCTGCCGCTCGACAAGCCGACAGCTGTGCGGCAGATGCGGATCGCGGGCACGCCGACGAACACCCGGCCTTCGGCGTCCGATACGTGGATGGCCGCCATCAGCGCGTCGCGCGGAGCAGGGCCGCTGCTGAATGCTACTGGCGAGCAGTCGACCAGTTGCAGTCGCCCCCCCGCATCGCGCGCCTTGAGGCTGCCCATTTCGGCCGAGCAGATCGCGCAGCTTGCGTCGAAGTAGATCGTGAGCGGGTAGGCAGGAAGGGCGGTGTGGCTCATGTTGCTTTTGGTTCTCGATATTTCTGTCAAAACAGAAACTGAAGGGCAAAAAAAGGGGGCCTCAGATCATCGGCAGGCTGGCATGGTGTGCGTCCGGGTCTTCGTCCTTGCCGCCCTTGCCGGTCGCAGCGGTATCGCCGCGCACGAACCTCTGCACGCTCGCGCCCAGCGTCATCACCTTGTCGAGCGTGCCGGGCGACAGCCGCAGCATTTCGTCGGCCCAGGTGGCGAGCTTGTCCATGAGTTCCATGGTGGAGCGGATGCGGTCCTGTGCATCGGCCGGTTCTTTCTGGAAGTCGGGGCTGGAGACCAGCTCGCGCAGCACGCGGACGGTGGGGTCGAATTCGCGTTCCTTGCGTTCGCGCACGACGGTGCGGAACAGCTCCCACACGTCGACGCTGGTCTCGAAATAGTCGCGCCGGTCGCCCAGCGTGTGGGTTACGCGCACGAGATTCCAGGCCTGCAGCTCCTTCAGGCTGTTGCTGATGTTGGAGCGGGCGACGCCGAGCGTGTCGCACAGCTCCTCGGCGTTCATCGGCTTGCCGTGTGCGAAGAGCAGGGCGTGGATCTGCGAGACGGTGCGGTTGACGCCCCACATGGAGCCCATTTCGCCCCAGTGCAGGACGAACTTGCGTTGAATGTCGGTGAGTTCCATGGCGTCGAGTTTAGGATTTATGAAATTTCTGTCAATAGAGAAATTGAAAAACTGGCGACAACGGTGAATCAGTGGAATACTGTATGAATAAACAGTAAATCAAGCCTCGAAGGAGTTGCCATGCCAGCTGCCCGGATCCCCATTCACGCCATCAAGGGCCGCGGCGCGGCCACGCATATCGCGCATCGCTTCTCGAAGGACGAGCGCAACGCCTTCGACGACGGCTGGGGCACGCTCGAAGAAGGCGTGGCCGAGGCCGATGAGCTCCAGCCCATTGCCACCGAGGTGCGCTTCGAGGACGTGAAGTCGGTGCTCAACGGGAACGACTCGCCCGACATCTACTTCGACCGATCGCTCAATCCGTACCGCGGTTGCGAACATGGCTGCATCTACTGCTTCGCCCGGCCCACGCACAGCTACCTGAATCTCTCGCCCGGACTCGACTTCGAGACCAAGCTCATCGCCAAGCGCAACATCGTCGAGGTGCTGCGCACCGAGCTCGGGCGCAAGAGTTACAAGCCCAGCTACATCGCCATCGGCACTGCCACCGACTGCTACCAGCCCATCGAGCGCGATCTGCGGCTCACGCGTTCGATCATCGAGTTGCTGCAGGAAACGCGGCATCCGTTCGCGCTGGTCACCAAGTCGAGCGCCATCGAGCGCGACCTCGACCTGATCGCGCCCATGGCGGCCGACCACCTGGTGGCCGTATACGTGACCGTGACTACGCTCGACGGCGAACTCGCCCGCAAGCTGGAGCCGCGCGCCGCCGCGCCGCATCGCCGGCTGCGCACCATCCGCACGCTGACCGACGCCGGCGTGCCGGTCGGCGTGAGCGTGGCGCCGCAGATTCCCTTCGTCACCGAAGACATGGAGCAGGTGCTCGAAGCCGCGTGGGAGGCCGGCGCGCGCAGCGCCTTCTACACGGTGGTGCGGCTGCCGTGGGAGGTGGCGCCGCTCTTCAAGGAATGGCTGATGCTGCACTACCCGCAGCGCGCCGACCGCATCATGGCGCGCATCCACGAGATGCGCGGCGGCAAAGACTACGACGCCGACTTCGCCACGCGCATGAAGGGCTCGGGCCTGTGGGCCGACCTGATCCACCAGCGCTTCGAGAAGGCCACGAACCGTCTCGGCTACAACCGCGAGCGCATTCCGCTGGATGTCACCGCGTTCCGGCCGCCTGGGGCTGCGGGGCAGGGCAACTTGTTCTAGCCGTACTCAGGCGCGCACTCGGGCCATCGATGGCGCGTGCCGCCCGAGCGGCGGTCGGCTTTTTCCGGGACCACGCCCAGCGCGCTCAGTTCCCTGCCGCGCAATTCGAGCCGGTGCAGGCACTCGAGAAAGATGTCGAGGTGCTCCGCGTCGATGCCGTCGAGAAGATCCATGTTGAGGCGGGCGACCCGCGGAAACAGCGCGTCGCAGAGCTCGCGGCCGGTGGAGCTCAGGCGCACATGTACTTCGCGGCCGTCCTGCGCATCCTGGCGCCGCTCCACCAGTTTCTTCTCGCTGAGGCTGCGCAGGCCGCGCGAAGTGCGCACACGGTCCAGCTGCAGGCGCTCGGCAAATGCGGAGGAGGTGATCTCGCCGATCTGCGCGAGCATGCCGATCATTCCCCACTCGCGATGCGTGATGCCGAAGCCGCCCTCGACCAGGCGGGTTGCCATGCCGCTGCAGGCACGCACCGCGCGCGACAGCCGGTACAGGAGCAGGTCGTCCAGGGAGCGCGGATCGCGCAAGGCATCTGCATTGGGAAAAGCTTGCATGCGAGTCGGAAATGAAGAACTGTGGCCAAGCCGCTTTGGCGGCAAGTGATTGATTAGATTAACTATTGACTGCCTGTTTATAACAAAGCAACAAAGGATAAATAGTGCCGGAGTAAGTATTGATATGCAGGTTTTTTTGAACACTCGTCAAGGTCAATTGGTCAGCTTCTGCTCAGTGTCGATGTAATCGTGCCTGTGCCGAATGGCACCGTGTGATTGCATTTCAGTTATCGATCGATAGCAATTGAGAAATTGAAAAATCCGAACGCTGCGAGCGAATTGTATTTCCGCCATTCACAGAAAGAATATCCGTGCTCGACCTGAACGAAGTCGCAATGTTCGTGCAAGTTGCGCGCCTCGGCAGCTTTGCCGAGGCCGCGCGGCAGCTGCGCATGCCATCGGCAACGGTGAGCCGGCGCATCCAGCAGCTGGAGGCGCGCCTGGGCACCCGGCTGATGCAGCGCTCCACCCGCAAGCTGACGCTGACGAGCGCGGGCCAGACCTTTCATGAGCGATGCGGCCCGGCGGTCGAGGAACTGATCGAAGCCGGTCAATCGCACGTCGCGGATAGCCAGGAGCCGAGCGGCGTGATCCGGGTGGCCGCCTCGGCCAGCTTCTTCGAATACTTCGAAATGGAATGGGTGTCGGCCTTTCTCGCTGCGCACCCCCTGGTGCAAATCGACTTTGTTCTCAGCGATATCACGGCCGACCTCATTGCCGACCGCATCGACGTCGCGTTTCGCATCGGATCCCTGCCGGACTCCAGCTACGTTGCCCGCAGGATCTTTGCAAGCTACGGGGGGCTTCTTGCCAGTCCTGCCTATCTGGCGGCGCATGGTGCGCCCGCCGATCTGGAGGAATTGAGCAGGCACGCGTGCGTGACACAGCCGCCAGAGACCGGAAATCTCGCCATCTGGCGCCTCCAGGGTCCTGACGACGTGGAGGAAGAAGTGCGGGTGAGAGGGGCCTTCACCAGCAACATGCAAGTGGCGCTGCGCGAGGCCGCTTGCGCCGGGCTTGGCATCGTCGCGCTGCCGTCGATCCTGACGGCGGCGGAGGTGGCGGCTGGCCGGCTGGTGCCGGTGCTGCCGCAATACATGCGGGCGGGCCGCGGCTTGAGCGTCGTCTACCCCAGCCGCCAGCAGCGGCCGCTGGCAGTCTCGGCGTTCGTCGACATGGCCGTGGAAAAGCTCAGCCTGCAGGAGTGGACACCGTCGTCCCCCGCATTAATTGACATCTCGTAATTCATTGGTGAATCGCATTTCGCGATTCGCCCAATTGCGGGCGCCGGGTGAGCCATATTGGGTGTGGATGCCCCAATTCGGTGCGTATTGCATTGGCTGCCATCAGGATTGCCTCGAAAACTGAGCGGCTGAATTTCATTCCGGGTGCTAGCGGAGAGTACCAAAGTTCGTAAACAATTGTCACACGCCATCTCTCGATAGAGCGGCGTATTGCTGATCCATTTCCGCTCCGTTGGGAGCGTATCTCGGGATCGCCTCGAATTGGACGAGTCTTTCGGTGCAGGCCAATTCATTCGTCTTCGTCGTTCCTCCGATCTGGAGATGAACGGATTTTCTTTGTTGCAAGGATGGACAGCGGATGCACACACGGTCTTTGAGCGCAGCGAAACAACCGGGATTCGAACGACTCGGGCATCGCGTCACGTGGTCATGCTGAGGCTCGGCGTCTACAAGTTGCCAGTCGCCGAGGTCGTGGTGATCCAGACGATCGTCCGGCTGTATGCGAGCGACGCTGCCTTTCCGTGGCAGCTGGTCAACGCGCCGCCGTACGACGCGCTGCTCGTCGATGCCGCCGCCGTGGAGCATGAATATCCCACGGTGGTCGGCATGGCCGCGGCCGTGCTCAGGCTCACGCGCATGAATTCGGGTGGACAGCCCAACGCGCTGGAGCGGCCGATACGTGCCGACAAGCTGCAGCGCTGGCTCAAGAGCACCGAGCAGGCACTGCGCGAGTCGCGACCCGCGGGGCCGACCCTGGACGAGCAGACCGCCCTGGAGGTCGAGGTTTCCGATGCGGTCCGCTTCATGCTGCGCCGCTGGCCACCGGCCACGCTGTTGCGCAACGACCTCGACAACATCCGCATGGCGAGCCTGCTGGCGCGGCGCGCGCTGAATGCGAGTGAGCTGGCCGAGATCAGCCAGCTTCCATTCACCCAGTGCGCCGCGTTCCTGCAGGCGCTGCGAACGGCCGGCGTGCTGGAGCTGCATGTCGAGCAGGCCCTGCCGCCGTCGTTCACACCGCAATCCGACAGGCCGATCCGCAGCGACTTCGCGCGAAGTCTCCTCGATGGCATTCGCCGCCGGCTGGGCCTGCGAGCGTCATGAAGGAATACAAGATCCTTCTCACGGGCACTGTGGGGGCAGGCAAGACGACCGCGATCGGATGCGTGAGCGAAACCTCGCCGGTCATGACCGAGGTGCCGAACTCCGATGCGGCCATCGACAAGGAGCGCACCACCGTGGGCCTCGACTTCGGCCAGCTCACGCTGGACAACGGGGACCGCGTTCGCCTGTTCGGCACGCCCGGGCAGGCCCGCTTCGAATTTCTCTGGAAGATCCTCGTCAGGAACGCGCTGGGCGTGATCGTTCTGATGGACAACTCCCGGCCCGACCCGCTGGGCGACCTGTCCATGTACATGCAAGGCTTCGCCGAAGCCCTGCGGACCTTGCCTTGCGTGATCGGCGTGGGGCGGATGCACCGCCACCCTGTGCCGACCCTCGACGACTACGCGCAACGACTCGAGTCCACGGGTCGGGTGTTTCCGATTCTCGATGTGGACGTGCGAAGCAGGGTCGACGTGATCCTGCTGATCGACGCGCTGCTGATGCAACTTGAAGCCGACATGCAGGGAGAGACAGAGTGAGTGTTCGACATGGCTTGTCCAGGACGGCAACCGCGCACGCGCAACGCGAGGTGCAGAAACTGGTCGACGAACTGAACGGCGTGACGGCTGCCGTAGTGGCTACCGTGGACGGTTTCGACGTGGCGTCCACAACCATCGGCGATGCCGATCCTGCCCGCATGGCTGCCATGGCCAGCTCCATCGTGGCGATCAGCGGCGTTGTCGCCGAAGAGGCACGCCTCGGCCGCCATCAGAGCGTGATGGTCCTGACGGATTCGGGCTTTGCGGTTTTCCACAGCGTGCACCGGCGCGACGGCGAACTCGTCATCAGCGTGCTCGCCCGCGACAGCGCGGTTCCGGCACTGGTGGCCTACAAGGCCGCTCAACTCGCCAAGACCCTGGCCGAGGCATGACAGCAGATTTCCACAACAACCTTTTCAACCATCCGACAGGAGAACAACTTGGCATCCATTAAGCAAACGCTCGACGACATCCTCACCATCGACGGCGCCATGTGCGCCGCCGTTGTCGACTCGGGCAGCGGCATGATCCTCGGCGCCGTGGGTTCGGGCGTGGACATGGAGATTGCCGCCGCCGGCAACACGGAAGTCGTGCGCGCCAAGCTCAAGACCATGCAGGCTCTGGGCCTGAGCGACGTGATCGAGGACATCCTGATCACCCTGGGCAAGCAGTACCACATCATCCGTCCCTCGGCATCGAAGGAGGGTGTCTTTCTCTACGTCGTGCTCGACAAGCAGCGCGCCAACCTCGCGCTGGCCCGCCGCAAGACACAGGACGTGGACAAGCTGATGGACTTCTGAGATCAGCGGAAAGGCAGAAAGAATCTCCGTGCTCGACCTGAACGAAGTCGCAATGTTTGTGCAAGTGGCGCGTCTCGGCAGCTTCGCGGAAGCCGCGCGGCAGCTGCGCGTGCCGTCGGCGACAGTGAGCCGGCGCATCCGGCAACTCGAGGCGCACCTGGGCACCCGGCTGTTGCAGCGCTCCACCCGCAAACTGGCGCTGACCAATGCCGGCCAATCTTTCCAGGAACGATGCGGCCCGGCGGTCGAAGCGTTGATAGGCGCCGGGCGGCTGCAGGTCGAGGGCGGCCAGGAACCGAGCGGCCTGGTACGCGTGGCCGCGCCGGCCAGTTTTTTCGATTTTTTCGAGATGGAATGGGTTGCCGATTTCCTGGCCGCGCATCCACGGGTGCGGCTGGACTTCGTTCTCGACGATGTCGTGGCCGACCTCATCGGCGATCGCATCGACGTCGCCTTTCGCGGCGGGCCCCTGCAGGACTCGAGCTTCGTGGCCCGCAAGATCTTCGCAAGCTACGGCGGCCTTCTTGCCAGTCCCGCCTACCTGGCGGCGCGGGGCACACCCGGCAGCCTGCAGGAGCTGCTCGAACACGACTGCGTGACGCAGCCACCGGACAGCGGCAATCTCTCGACCTGGCGCTTGCAAGGCCCCGACGGTGTGGAAGAAGACGTGCGGGTGAGGGGGCGCTTCATCAGCAACGTGCAGGGCGTGCTGCTGAAGGCTGCGTGTGCAGGGCTGGGCATCGCCGCGCTGCCGTCGATCCTGACGGCGTCCGACGTGGCGGCCGGCCGGCTGGTGCCGGTGCTGCCGCAGTACATGCGGGCAGGGCGCGGCCTGAGCGTCATCTACGCCAGCCGGCAGTACGTTCCGCAGGCGGTGTCCACGTTCGTCGACATGGCGATGGAGAGGCTCAGCCAGCAGGATTGGGCGCCCGCAGCCAGGCTGGCTGCCTAGCGTCGCCGCCTGCGCCTGTCGCGTTCAACCCGCCTTGGCGGAGCGATCTGCGACGGCGGTGGGGCAGGACGAGGGCGTTGCACCGGTCGCGTCGGCACCGCACCAGTCGCCGCCCAGCGCCTTCACCAGGAACACCGAGGTCAGCAGCCGCTGCCCCTGCAATTGCGCGGCCTGGCGCTCGACCGTCAGCAGCGACTGCTGCGCGGTGATCACGTCGAGATACGTCGAGGCGCCGCCTTCATAACGGCTGGTCGCCATGTCGAGCACGCGCCGCGCCGCCGTCACGGCCGACTGCGCCTGCGTCGTCGCACTGTCGAGCGCCGACAAGCCGGTGATGCCGTCTTCGACTTCCTGCATCGCCGTCAGCACGGTGCGGCGGTAGTTGCCCACGGTGGCGTCGTAGCCGGCCTTGGCGAAGTCGACGTTGGCGCGCACGCGCCCGCCGTCGAACAGCATCTGCGTGGCCGATACGCCCACCGACCACAGCAGGCTGGGCCCGTTGAACAGCGACTCGATCAGGCGGCTGTCCACGCCCACGGTCGGCGAGATGATGAAACTCGGATAGAAGGCCGCGGTGGCCACGCCGATCTGCGCATTGGCCGCGGCCATCGCGCGCTCGGCCGAGGCCACGTCGGGCCGGCGCTGCAGGATTTCCGAAGGTACGCCCAGCGGCACCGCGGGCGGCTTGATCTCGCGCAGGTCCACCGGCAGTGCGAAGTTCGGCGCGGGCGTGCCGGTGAGGGTGGCCAGCGCGTGCTCGTACTGCGAGCGCTGCTTCTTCAGCACGTCGACCTGCGTCAGCGTGGTTTCGAGCAGCGCCTGCTGCTGCGCCACGTCGAGGCCCGACACCGCGCCCAGGTCGTGCCGCGCCGTGACCAACTCAAGCGCGCGGCGTTGCAGCCCGATGGAGCGCGAGAGCACGTCGAGCTCGATGTCGGTCGAGCGCAGGTTGAAGTAGTTGCTGGCCACGTCGGCGCTCAGCAGCAGCCGCGTGTTGGCCAGGTCGGCAGCCGATTGCTCGGCGGAAGCCGAGGCGCCCTCGACGGTGCGCTGCACGCGGCCCGCGAGGTCGAGCTCGTAGCTGGCGTTCAGAGAGACCGTGAAGTCGTTCTGCACTGTCGACGCATTGGCGGTCGCGTAGTTCGTCAGCGGCCGGTTGGCGGAAATCTTCAGGCGCGAGGCGCGCGTGCCGAGGCCCAGCTGCGGGTACTGGCTGGCTGCGTTGGACGCCAGCGCGGCGCGCGCCTGCGCCAGCCGCGCGTTGGCAATGACCAGCGTCGGGCTGCCGGCCAGGGCCTGCGCCTGCAATGTGTCGAGCGTGGTGTCGTCGAAGCGCTTCCACCACGGGCCCTTGTCGGCGCTGTCGCTGGGCGTGCTCACGCGCCAGGGCTCTTCGAGCTTCCAGCTGACGGGCAGGGGCGTGTCGGGTGTCTTGTAGTCGGGGCCGACCGCGCAGCCCGCGACGAGCGCGAGCACCGCAGCGGCCACTGCAACGGCTGGCGATCGCAATGTCACGCCGGTTCCTTCTTCGGCATGACGGGCGGGGCAGCCTTTGCGGCGGCCGGCGGCGCTTCGGGCGCGACGGCCACGATGTCGCCTTCGGCCAGCGAGTCCGAAGGGTTCAGCACCATGCGGTCTGTGCCTTCGAGTCCATCGATCACTTCGACGTTTTCGCCGTAGTTGCGCCCCAGCGTCACGGCGCGCAGGCCGACGCGGCCCTTCGCATCGACCACCGCGATGCGCGTGCCCTCGGCGCGGAACAGCAGCGCGTTCGACGGCACGGTGAGCGTGCGGCTCGCGGCCAGCGGCAGCGACACCTGCACGTAGGCACCCGGCAGCAGCGCGCCGTCCTTGTTAGGCAATGACACCTCGACCTGCATCATCCGCGTGGTCGTGTCGATGGAGCCTGCGGTGCGCGCCACCTGGCCCTTGAAGCTCTGGCCGCGCAGTTCGGCCTGCGTGACGACCACCGGCTGGCCCGCCTTCACGAGCTGCGCATAGGCCTGCGGCACGTTGATGTACACGCGCAGCGGATCGGTCTGCGCGAGCAGGAAAAGGGCGCGACCGGCACCGCCGCCCGCGCCCGCGTCGATCAGGTCACCCACGTCGACGTTGCGCCGCGTGATCACGCCCGCGAACGGCGCCACCACGCGCTTGAAGCCTTCGGTCTGCTTGAGCCGCTGCACGTTGGCATCGGCCGCCGCCACGTTCGAGGTGGCCTGCGCCACGGCGCTGCGGCGCTCGTCCAGGTCTTGCTGCGAAACCACGTCTTTCTTGCGCAGCGCTTCCCAGCGGTCAGCGGTGCTGCGCGCCAGCTCCAGCCCCGAGGCGGCCTGCGCGCGCGCGGCCACGGCCTGTGAGAGCTGCTGGTCGATTTCGGGCGTCTCGATTTCGGCAAGCAGCTCGCCCTTCTCGACGCGGCTACCGATGTCCTTGGTCCAGCGCTTGAGGTAGCCGCTGGCGCGCGCCGAAATGGGCGACTGCACGAAGCCCTGCAGTGTGCCCGGCAGCGCCAGCGTCTGGCCGGTGGTGGGCACGCGGGGCAGGGCGGTCTGCACGTACTGCCTGGCGCGCTCGCTGGTGCCCGCTTCGAGCGCGCGAGCGTTGGCGATGCGCACGAACACGGTGCGCGCCGCACCGAGAGCCAGCAGCACCAGCACGATCAGCACCAGCCAGCGCGTGCGCCGCACGATCTGCCGGCGGCGCAGCAGTTCACCCTCGCCCTCTTCAACGGCGATGGGGTGGATGGCCAATGCCGAATGGCGTTGCTCCGTCATGACCAGCTCGGCGCCGGGCCGCTCCCAAGGCGAGCTGCGGCCCCCTCGGGGGGCAGCGAATACACGAAGTGAATGAGCGTGGGGGTCAAAGTTTCAGTTCTCCTGGGGCGTTGCGCCCGCTGGCGGTTGATGCGGCTGCCCGGCGGTGCGCAAGCCGACTGTGCACCCCCGCGAACACGGCGGGTACGAAAAACAATGTCGACACCGTGGCAAAGATCAGGCCACCGATCACCGCGCGGCCCAGCGGCGCGTTCTGCTCTGCGCCTTCGCCCAGGCCCAGTGCCATCGGGATCATGCCGATGATCATCGCCAGCGCCGTCATCAGCACTGGCCGGATACGGGTGGCGCCGGCTTCCAGTGCGGCCGACAGCGGCGGAATGCCCGCCTGCAGCCGCTCGCGCGCGAACGACACCAGAAGAATCGAGTTGGCCGTGGCCACGCCCATGGTCATGATCGCGCCGGTCAGCGCCGGCACGCTCAGCGTGGTGCCGGTGATGAACAGCATCCACGCAATGCCCGCCAGCGCGGCCGGCAGGGCGGTGATGATGATGGCCGCGTCCAGCCATGACTGGAAGGTGACCACGATCAGCAGGTACACCAGCACGATCGCCATCGCGAGGCCGACGCCCAGGCCTATGAACGACGACTGCATGGTCTGCACCTGCCCGCGGATCTCGACCCGGCTGCCGCGCGAGAGTTTGGGCCGCATCTCGTCGACCAGCTTCTGCACCTTCGACGCCACGCTGGCGAGGTCAGTGCCCTGCACGCTCACGTACACGTCGATCACCGGCGCGATGTTGTAGCGCGACATCACGGCCGGCTGGCGATCGGCCTGCGTGCTCACGAGGTTGCCCAGCAGCTGCTGCGCGCCGGTTCCCCCCGTTGCTGCGCCTGCACCCGCACCAACCGGAATGTTCAGCAGCGAGTCGAGCGAGTCGACGGTGTATTGCGGCGTCTGCACCGCGATGCTGTAGACCACGCCGTTCACCGGGTTCAGCCAGAAGGCCGGTGCCGTCTGCGAGCTGCCCGACAGCGCAATGAGCACGTTCTGCCCCACGTTGGAGGCGGTCAGGCCGTACTGCTGCAGCCGCGTGCGGTCCATCTGCAGGCTCAGCGCCGGGCCGTCGAGCCGCTGGTGCACGTGGGCGTCGACCGCGCCCGGAATCTGGCGGATCGCCTTGGTCAGTTCGGCCGCGCGCAGGGCGTTGCCGGCCATGTCGTTGCCGCTGAACTGCACGTCAATGGCCGCGGGCAGGCCGAAGTTCAGGATCTGCGTGACGATGTCCGCCGGCTGGAAGAAAAACTCGATGCCCGGAAAGCGCTTTGGCAGTTCGGCCCGCAGGAGCGACACGAACTGCTCGGTCGGCTTATGGCCCTCTTTCAGCGACAGCAGCAGCTCGCCGTCGAAGGTGCCGATGGTGCCGGCATTGCTGTAAGACAGGTTGATGCCGCTGTTGGGCACGCCCAGGTTGTCGAGGATGGTTTCAAGCTGGTCCTGCGGCACCAGCTCGCGAATGGCGGCCTCCACCTGGTCGGTGAGGCGAGCGGTCTCCTCGATGCGCGTGCCGGTGGGCGCACGCAGGTGCAGGCGGATCTGGCCGGCATCGACGGTCGGGAAGAAGTCGCGCCCCAGCGCGGGGTAGAGCAGGCAAGACAGCAGGCAGAAGCCGAGGAACAGGCCGATGAACCCGGCACGCTTCGACAGCACCGCAGACAGCACCAGCGTGTAGGCGCGGCGTACGCGTTCGAAGCGGCGGTCGAAGGCGCGGTACAGGCGCTGCAGGGCGCTCTGCTTCGCGCCTTCCGCCGGTGCATGGCCGCCGCCGTGCGAGCCGCCCATCAGCAGCATCACCAGCGTCGGCACCAGCGTGCGCGAAAGCAGGTAGGAAGCCAGCATGGCGAACACCACAGCTTCGGCCAGCGGCACGAACAGGAAGCGCGCCACGCCCGAGAGGAAGAACATCGGCACGAACACGATGCAGATGCACAGCGTGGAGACGAAGGCCGCCGAGCCGATCTCGCCCGCGCCGACCTCGATGGCCTCTTTCAGCGGCGTGCCCATGTGCAGGTGCCGCTCGATGTTCTCGATGGTCACGATCGCCTGGTCGACCAGGATGCCCACCGAGAGCGCCAGCCCGCCCAGCGTCATGAGGTTGAGCGTTTCGCCCAGCGAGTACAGCACCAGGATGGACGCCAGGATCGACAGCGGAATGGTCAGCCCGATGATCAGCGTGCTGCGCCAGTTGCCGAGAAACAGCAGCACCATCGCGGCGGTGAGCGCGGCGGCCAGGATGGCTTCGAACACCACGCCCTTGACGGCCGCTTTCACGAACACCGACTGGTCGAACAGCGGCGTGATCTTGATGTCTTCCGGCATCGTCTGCGCGGCGATGGGCAGCATGGCGCGGATGTTGGAGACGATGTCCAGCGTGGAGGCGCCGCCGTTCTTCAGCACCGACAGCAGAACGCCGCGCACGCCGTCCTGGCGCACCACGTTGGTCTGCGGCGAGAAGCCGTCGCGCACGTAGGCCACGTCGCGCAGGTAGGTGGTGGCGCCGTTCACCGTGCGGATCGGCAGGTCGTTCAAGCCCGCGATGGCGTCGGGCGAGCCGTTCATCTTCACGTTGTATTCGGTGGCGCCGAACTTGGCCGTGCCCGACGGAAGAATCAGGTTCTGCGTGTTCACCGCGTTCACCACGTCGGCCGGCGAGAGGCCGCGCGCCTGCATCGCCTGGGTGTCGAGGTCGACCGAAATCAGCCGGTTCTTGCCGCCGTAGGGAAACGGAATGGCCGCGCCCGGCACCGTGATGAGCTGCGGGCGCAGCTGGTTGACGGTGGAGTCGAACAGCGAGTTTTCAGAGCGCGTGGGGCTCGACAGCGCCAGCTGGATCACCGGCACGCTGGAGGCCGAATACTTGATGACCAGCGGCGGCGTGATGCCCGGCGGCAGCTGCCGTACCTGCGCCTGCATCGAGGCCACCACCTGCGAGATGGCCATCTCGATATTGGCCGTGGGCTGGAAGAACACCTTGATGATCGATACGCCCGCCAGCGATTGCGATTCGATGTGCTCGATGTCGCTCACCGTGGTGGTCAGCCCGCGCTCCACCTGCCCCGAGATGCGCTGCCCCATTTCCTGCGCCGGCAGGCCGGTGTAGTTCCAGATGACGCTGACCACCGGTATGTTGATTTCCGGGAAGATGTCGGTCGCCATGCGTGCGAGGACAAAGGGCGTGGCCAGCACGATCAGCATCGCCATGACGATGAAGGTGTACGGACGACGCAACGCAAGCTGGACCATGGAGGGGGCTCTCTGCTTCCGACGGAAAAAGGTTTTGCATCATAAGGAAGTAGATTTAAGTTTGCCGACTCCGTTAAATAGGGTGTGGCGCTTTACCAAAAGGGTGCATATGGACAGGGTCTGGCTGGTAGTGATGGGCGTTTCGGGATGCGGCAAATCGAGCCTGGGCGCGGCGCTGGCCACCGCCCTCGACCTGCCGCTCATAGAAGGCGACGACCACCATCCGCCGGCCAACGTCGAGAAGATGAGCCACGGCGTCGCGCTGACCGACGCCGATCGCGCGGGCTGGCTTGCAACGCTGGGCCGCGCGCTGGCCGATGCACCGCAGGGCGCGGTGCTGACCTGCTCGGCGCTCAAGCGCATCTACCGCGAGCAGCTGCGCGCGGCCGCGCCGGGGCTGCGCTTCGTGTTCATGGCAATCGAGCGGGCCGAGGCCGAGCGCCGCGTGGCCGCGCGGGCCGGGGCGGGGGAGCACATGTTTCCCGCCAGCCTCGTAGCCAACCAGTTCGCCACGCTGGAGTCGCCGGTGGGAGAGGCGGGTGTGCTCGCAGTGGATGCGACGGCGCCGCTGGCGCAGTCGGTGGGGGCCGTGAAGGCGTGGCTGGTCAGCCCTTGAGTTCGGCGCGCATGCCTTCGAGCGTGGTGGCCACGCGGCCCATCACGTCGGCCACTGCGTCCAGTTCGTCGCGCGTGGCCGGCGCGACCATCGCGGTCACCATCTCCGCCTGAACCGCCAGGCACTTCTGCGCCATTGCCATGCCGTCGTCGGTGAGCGTGAGGCGCCGCACGCGCGCGTCGGCGCCATCGCTGTCGCGCCGCACCCAGCCCCTGGCCTCCATCTGCGTGAGCAGCATGCTGACGCCGCTCTTCGCCACGAAGCAGCGCGCGGCCAGCGCCTGCTGCGTGATGCCCGGCGTGGTCGCGATGGTGGCCAGCACCTCGTGCTCGCCCACGCGCAGGCCTATGGCGGCGAGCCGTGCCGTCATCACCGCATCGCAGAGGTTGTAGGCCCGCACCACCGCCAGCCATGCGGCCGTGCCGTGGGGCGAGGAGGGGGCCTTGTCGGTCTTGCCGGGCTTGGAGGACTTTGCTGCGGGCATCGAGATGGTTCAGTCTTGAACTAGAATGTTCTGAATTGAACCAATTCTAGGCTGTCCATGAATCTCTACCTGCGCTTGCTGATGACCTTGCTGCGCGCCTGGCGTGCACCGCGCCTTGCGCCGGGCGACACGCTGGAGCGGCAACTGCGCGTGCTGCCGAACGACCTCGACATCAACGGCCACATGAACAACGGCCGCTACCTGACGGTGGTCGACCTGATGCTGGTCGAATACTTCGTGCGCACCGGCTTCGCAACCGCTATGCTGCGCCAGGGCTGGAGGCCGATGTCCGGCGGCTCGCTCATCAGCTACCGGCGCGGGCTCAACCCCTTTCAGGTGTACACGCTGCGCTTTCGGCTCGACGCCACCGACCAGCACTGGAACTACATGCGCTTCGAGTTCGTGCGTGGCGACAGGGTGTGCGCGGCCGGCTACATGAAGGGCGCAGCCGTGGGGCGCGGCGGGCTGGTGCCGAACCAGGAGTCGTATGCGGCCATGGGGCTCGTGCCGCCGGCGCATGCACTGCCGTTGCCGGTGCGCGACTGGATAGCGGCTGAGCAGGGCGTGATGAATGCGGCCTGGTAAGGCTCAGCGCGTTGGCGGCGCATCGAGCGCCAGGCGCAGCCGCGTGACGTTCGGGTTGCCCGGATCGCGCTGCAGCTTGAAGCCCAGCTTGCGCGCCAGCGCCAGCATGCCGTTGTTGTCGTAGAGCGTGATGTCCGCCAGCTGCTTTACGCCGGCTGTCGCGGCCGCGTCGATCAGCCTGCGCATGAGCTTGTGGGCAACGCCGTGGTGCTGCCATGCATCTGCAACGACGACGGCGAATTCGGCGACGTGCGCCGTCTCGGGCGTTTCGCCGCGCACGTAGCGCACCACGCCCATCTGCTGCTCCACGCCATCGACCTCGGTCGTCGCGATGAGCGCGAGTTCGTGGTCGTAGTCGATGTGCGTCATGCGCCACAGCTCGTCGGGCTGCGGCTTTCGCGGCGACAGCAGGCGGTGGTAGCCCGTTTCTTTCGAGAGGCCGTCCACGAAGGCCGTGTGCATGGCCAGATCGTCGGCGCGGATCGGGCGGATCCGCACCGGCGTACCGTCGCGCAGTTGCCAGTCCTCGACCAGGTGGCTGGGGTAGTCGAGGGCCGGCATGGCATCAGCCGATCACTTCGGGCCAGTCCGTGTGGAAGAACTGGCCTTCGGGTTTGTCGGTACGCTCGTAGGTGTGCGCGCCGAAGAAATCGCGCTGAGCCTGCAGCAGGTTCGCCGGCAGGCGCTCGGTGCGGTAGCTGTCGTAGTAGGCCAGCGAGGCGCTGAAGGCCGGCACAGGAATGCCGTTGCTCACCGCCAGCGCCACCACTTCGCGCCAGTTCTGTTGCGTGCGGTTCAGCAGGTCCTTGAAGAACGGGTCGAGCATCAGGTTGCCCAGGGCAGGGTCGGTGCGGAAGGCGTCGGTGATGCGGTTCAGGAAGCGCGCGCGAATGATGCAGCCGCCGCGCCAGATCGACGCGATGCCGCCCAGGTCGAGGCCCCAGTTCTTCTTGTCGCCCATGGTCTTGATGAGGTCGAAGCCTTGCGTGTAGCTGATGACCTTCGACGCATAGAGCGCGTCGTGCACCTTGGCCACCAGCGCCTTCTTCTCGACCGACAGCTCGATCTTCGGCCCCTGCAGCAGCTTGCTGGCCGCCACGCGCTGCTTCTTCTGCGAAGACAGCACGCGCGCCTCCACGGCCGCGTTGATGGTGCTGATGACCACCGCGTTCTCGGCCGCGTTGATCAGCGTCCACTGGCCAGTGCCCTTCTGGCCAGCCTTGTCGAGGATCACGTCGACGATGGGCTTGCCCGTCTCCGGATCTTTCTGTTCGAGCGCCTTGGCGGTGATCTGGATCAGGTAGCTCTGCAGCTCGCCGTCGTTCCACTCGTTGAAGATGGCGGCCATCTCGTCGGTGCTGAAGCCGGCCGCCTTGAACAGGCTGTAGGCCTCGCAGATCAGCTGCATGTCGCCGTACTCGATGCCGTTGTGCACCATCTTCACGTAATGGCCGGCGCCGCCCGGGCCGATGTGAATGACGCAGGGCTCGCCGTCCACCTTGGCCGCGATGCTCTCGAAGATCGGCTTCATCACCTCCCAGGTGGAAAGCGGCCCGCCCGGCATGATCGACGGCCCCTTGCGCGCGCCTTCCTCGCCGCCCGACACGCCTGCGCCGATGAAGCGCAGGCCCTTGCTGCTCAGGTATGCGTCGCGGCGCTCGGTGTCGGTGTAGAGGCTGTTGCCGCCGTCGATGACGATGTCGTCCTTGTCCAGCAGCGGAATGAGCTGCTCGATCACCTGGTCGACCGGCGCGCCAGCCTTCACCATGATCTGGATCTTGCGAGGCTTGGCCAGGCTCTGCACGAACTCTTCCAGCGTCTTCGCGCCGACCAGCTTCTTGCTGGGGTTGGCGGCAATGAAGGCTTCGGTGGTGGCCTCGGTGCGGTTGTACACGCTGACCTGGAAGCCGCGGCTTTCCACATTCAGCACGAGGTTCTGGCCCATCACGGCCAGGCCGATCAGTCCGAAATCGCTTTGCTTGTTGCTGCTCATGACCCGTCTTGCCCTTCTTTCATGTGCGTGCGCCGGAATGTCCCGCGCACGGGTTGGTTCGCGGGTCATTTTGCCGGTGCCGGGCGCAGGGTGGCGTCGGAGACGGTCTATACCCGCTTGGCAAGCGGGCATGGCTTGGGTATGTTTGGCGCGCATGAGCGCCGCGCCGGGCCGCCCCAAGCAAGCTCGCACCGCAGTGCGAAGCACGAAGGTATTTCAATGAGCGAAGCCATCGACACCATCCACCGCTGGTCCACCGACGCCGTGCCGCCCGCGCAGCGGCTGGACTACTGGGTGGGCGCGGTCTGCGAGGGCTTCCTGGAGATGGATGTGACCAGCCCGGTGGCCGGCAGCTTCGGCGCCACGCTCGAATCCGCGCCGCTCGGCCCCATCGTCGTCAACCAGGTGCGCGGCAGCGCACAGGACGTCTACCGCACGCGCCGCGCCATCGCCCACAGCCGCAACAACTACTTCTACCTGCTGTGCAAGACCGACTCGGCCTGGGTGGCCGTGCAGGACGGCCGTTCCGCGCGGCTGCTGCCCGGCGATGCGGTGCTGGTCGACTCGCGCCGGCGCTACGAATTTCACCTGCTGCAATCGGCCGACACCATTTCGCTCGAACTGCCGACCGCCTGGGTCGATGCATGGATTCCCGACGCGGGTGACCAGGTGGCGCGGCGCATCGACGGGCAGGCGGGGTGGGGCGGCGTGCTGTGCAGCTTCGTGCGGCAGCTGACACCGCAGATGGCAGCAAAGCCGCCACTGCCGGCGGCGTTGCTGGGCGACCAGCTCGGTAGCCTGCTGGCACTGGCCACGGGGCACAGCCCTTCAGAGTCCGGGAGCGAAGGGCGCGCCGCGCTGCGCCGCCGCGTGCTCGACACCACGCGCGAGCGCCATGCAGAGCCGGGCCTCACGGCCGCGGGCGTGGCGCGCGAGCTGGGCATTTCGGAGCGCAGCCTGCACCGCTGCCTGGGCGAAGGCGGTACCACCTTCGCCACCGCGCTGGCGGGCTTTCGCATGCAGGCGGCGCGGCGCATGCTGGCCGATGCACGCTTCGATCGCCTGGGCATCGCGGAGATCGGCTTCCGCGTGGGGCTGACCGATGCCTCGCACTTCGTTCGCCAGTGCCGCAGGCATCTGGGCGCCACGCCGGGTGAGCTGCGCCGCTCGCGGCACTGAGCCGTCGCTCAGATGCTGCGCAGGTTGACCCGCTTCGACAGCGCCTCCGCACTCTCGCGCCGCTCGCTGTAGCGGTCCACAAGGTAGCCCGCGCAGTCGCGCGTGAGCAGCGTGAACTTGACCAGCTCTTCCATCACGTCGACCACTCGCTCGTAATACGGCGAGGGCTTCATGCGGCCGTTCTCCTCGAACTCGAGGAAAGCCTTGGCCACCGACGACTGGTTGGGGATGGTGAGCATGCGCATCCAGCGGCCGAGCACGCGCAGCTGGTTCACGGCGTTGAACGACTGCGAGCCGCCCGACACTTCCATCACCGCAAGCGTCTTGCCCTGCGTGGGCCGCACCGAGCCGACGGACAGCGGGATCCAATCGATCTGCGCCTTCATGATGCCGGTCATGGCACCGTGGCGTTCGGGTGAAGTCCACACCATGCCCTCGGACCATTGGGCGAGGTCGCGGAGCTCCTGCACTTTCGGATGGTCTTCCGGCGCGTCGTCGGGCAGGGGCAGGCCGCGCGGGTCGTAGATGCGCGGCTCCGCGCCCAGGGCCTGGAGCAGCCGCGCGGCTTCTTCGGTGAGCAGCCGGCTGTAGGAGCGCTCGCGCACCGAGCCGTAGAGCAACAGGATGCGCGGCGCGTGCGTGGCGCGCTCCGTGGGCAGCAGTTGCCGCAGGTCCGGCCGGTGGAAATGCCCGGCGTCGATGTTCGGCAGTTCAGGGCTTGACGACACGCTGGCCCTTTGCGTCGATGACGGCCTCGCCGTCTTCCTTGGAGAAGGCGCCTTGCTGCGGCCGCGGCAGGATGTCGAGCACCGCTTCCGAAGGCCGGCACAGCCGCGTGCCGAGCGGCGTCACCACGATCGGCCGGTTGATGAGGATCGGGTGCTGCAGCATGAAGCCGATCAGCTCATCGTCGCTCCACTTCGCATCGTCGAGGCCGAGTTCGTCGTAAGGCGTGCCTTTGCGGCGCATGACCTCGCGCACCGGCATGCCCATTGCCGCGATCAGCTGCTTCAGCGTCGCGCGATCGGGCGGGGTCTTCAGGTACTCGATGACGGTGGGCTCGTCGCCTGTGTTGCGGATCAGCGCGAGCACGTTCCTCGACGTGCCGCAGTCGGGGTTGTGATAGATCGTGATGTCGTTCATGGAAGTGTGGTGTCGGGTTTCAAAGACTCAGTCGAAGCGCCAGTGCAGCCAGGGTGACCAGCAGCACGGGCAGGGTCAGCACGATGCCGACCTTGAAGTAGTAGCCCCAGCCGATCGCCATGCCCTTCTTCGCGAGCACGTGCAGCCAGAGCAGGGTGGCGAGGCTGCCGATAGGCGTGATCTTCGGGCCGAGGTCGCAGCCGATCACGTTGGCGTAGACCATCGCTTCCTTCACCGCGCCGCTCGCGCTCGACGCGTCGATGGACAGCGCGCCCACCAGCACGGTAGGCATGTTGTTCATGACCGACGAGAGCAGCGCCGAGAGAAAGCCCGTGCCCATCGCCGCACCCCAGACGCCGCCTTGCGCGAACACATTCAGCAGCGAGGCTATGTAGCCGGTCAGGCCGGCGTTGCGCAGCCCGTAGACCACGAGGTACATGCCCAGCGAGAAGATCACGATCTGCCAGGGCGCGCCGCGCAGTACCCCGCGAATGCCGATCACCGGGCCGCGCCCTGCAACAGCCAGCAGCACGACCGCGCCGAAGGCGGCCACCGCGCTGACCGGCACACCCAGCGGCTCCAGCCCGAAGAACCCGACGAGCAGCAGCACCAACACGACCCAGCCCGCGCGGAAGGTCGCGGGGTCGCGGATCGCATCCGCAGGCGCCTTGAGTTGGGTCGCGTCGTAGCTTGCCGGGATGTCGCGACGAAAGAAAAGCATCAGCGCCAGCAGGCTCGCGAGCACCGCCGCGATGTTCACGGGGAACATGACCGAGGCGTACTCGCCGAAGCCGATGCGGAAGAAGTCGGCCGACACGATGTTCACCAGGTTCGAGACGATCAGCGGCAGGCTGGCCGTGTCGGCGATGAAGCCAGCCGCCATCACGAAGGCGAGCGTGGTGGCCGGCGAGAAGCCCAGCGCCACGAGCATCGCCATCACGATGGGCGTAAGGATCAGCGCCGCGCCGTCGTTGGCGAACAGCGCCGACACAGCGGCGCCCAGCAGCACGATGAACGCGAACAGCAGCCGCCCGCCTCCGCCGCCCCAGCGCGCCACGTGCAGCGCGGCCCATTCGAAGAAGCCCGCTTCGTCGAGCAGCAGGCTGATGACGATCACGGCGATGAAGGTGGCGGTTGCGTTCCACACGATGCTCCAGACGACGGGGATGTCGGACAGCTGGACCACGCCGAGCAATAGCGCGATGACGGCGCCGAGCGAGGCGCTCCAGCCGATGCCCAGCCCGCGCGGCTGCCAGATCACCAGCACGAGCGTGAAGACGAAGATCGCAACGGCGCTCAGCATGTCGGCGGGCATCCGACAGCGCAGGTTTCTCCCTCGCAGCAGTTCTCGGTGAGGTAGGCCAGCAGTCCATTCATCTGCTCGAACGCCGCGCGGTAGATGAGGTTGCGGCCCTGCCGCTCCTGCGAGACAAGCCCCGAATGCACGAGCTCCTTGAGATGGAACGACAGGCCCGTGGCCGGCACCTCGAGCGCTTCGGTCAGCGCGCCGGGCGTGAGTCCGGCGGGGCCTGCCACCACCAGCGCGCGAAACACTCGCAGGCGAACGGGCTGCGCCAGTGCGGCAAGGGATCGGACAACTTCGTTTTCTTCCATAATTCAAGTATCGTTGAATAATTGAATCGAAGCAACACGACTGGCGCGAATCGGCCATCGCGCTGGCACACATCGGCCATGCGCAAGTCACCGATGTTCCTTACAGTCGTGCTCCGTCACAAACAAAAGGAGACACACCCACCATGTCCGACACCTATGTTCTCGTCCACGGCGCCTGGCACACCGGCGCAGAAATCGAAGCCGTGGCCGACGGCCTGCGCGCAGCAGGGCACACCGTGTATTGCCCGACGCTCGCTGGCAACAACCCCGGCGACGATCGCTCCAGCATTGGCCTGGAAGACGCCATCGCTTCCGCCGTGCGCTACATCGAGGAAAAGAATCTCACGCAGGTGCGCCTCGTGGGCCATAGCTACGGCGGCATGGTGATCTCGGGCGTGGCGGATCGCATTGCGCCGCGGCTGAAGCGGCTGGTGTACATCAACGCCTTCGTGCCGCTCGATGGCGAATCGCTCAACGACATGGTGCCGCCGCATTACGTGACGATGTTCGACGCCGTCGCGGAGGCCAACGGCAATGCCGTGACCTTGCCCTTCGAGATCTGGCGCGAAGCCTTCATCAACGATGCGGACCTGGCGACCGCGACGGCCGCCTACGGCAAGCTCAACCCGCATCCGTACCGCACCTTTACCGACAAGATCAGGCTGCAGCAGCCGCTGGCTGCGCTGGCGCTGGGCAAGTCGTACGTCAACTGCCTGCAGGACACCGCACTGCCGCACGGCATGCCGTGGCATCCGCGCCTGTCGGAGCGGCTGGGCCTGTTCCGGCTGGTGGAGTGCCCCGGCAGCCACGAGATGTTCTTCTCGAACCCCCAGAGGCTCGCGCAGGCGATCCTGGAAGCGGGGCGCGACTGACCCCGTTTCGATCGGTCAGTTGCTGCTGCTGAAGAGCGCGTCGTACACGCGGATCGACGCATAGGCGTCGTTCGCGGCATAGCGGATCTGCGCCTCGGTGAGTTGCTTGTTGGCCCAGTTCGAAGTGGTCGCCTTGCGCGACTTGATGAAGCGGCGGTTGAACACCAGAGCCACCGCCGCCTTCACGCCGACCGACTTGCGGTAGCCGCGATGGCGGAATTCGTTGTCGATGTCGAACACCGCCTTCGGCTCGATGTTGAGCCGGTTGCGGATCAACGTGAGGTCGCCCGACAGGCCGAAGCCGACCTTGCGCAGCTCGGTGGAGGCGATCAGCGCGGCCACCACCGGGTTGCACTCGGTGCGGTGAAGCTGAAACAGCCACGCCGTGTCGCGCGTGGAGAACTGCACCACGTGCGGGCCGCCCGACACCTCGTTCTTTGCGAAGGTGGGCTTGGATTCGGTGTCGAAGCCGGCGATGCCCGCGGTGAGCAGCATGGCGGCGGCACGTTCTGCATCTTGCAGTGTCTGCACGACCACGATGTCTTTCAGGCCGAGGCCTTCGAAGGGTTCGAGCAGCGCGATCTGTTCGCGCTCGGGCAGGGGAGGGAGCTTGGGGTTCTCGCTCACCGGGAGGCTGCTTTCGCTGTCTTTTTCTTCACTGAGGTTTTCTTCACTGCGGCTTTCTTTGCGGGTGTTTTCTTCGGCTTCGGTGGCTGGCCCGAGCGCAGCGCTGCTTCATATGCAAGGCGGCCCCACAGGGCGGCTTCCTCGCGGTCTTCGAAAAGATCCGCCGGGGCTTGCCGGTACGACATCGGCATTGACTTGCCCTGGCGCACGTAGGTGAAGGGCGGCAGGTTCAGCTTGTCGAAATGCGCGGCGCTCTCGGCATCGGCCTTGAGGTAGAGCGTGTCCTTGGCGACCAGCGCGATCATGCGGCCTTCGTGCCAGATGCCGTGGCCGCCGAACATGCGGCGCGTTTCGATGCGGCCGAGCCGCTCGAAGGTTTCGTGCAGGCTTTCGACGAATTCGCTCATGCGGTGATCTCGATGCGGTTGCCGTCCGGGTCGAGCACCACGCTCTCGTAGTAGCCATCGCCGGTGCGGCGCGGGCCGTCGAGCAGCGGGTAGCCGTCGGCCTTCAGGCGCTGCGTGAGTTCGTCGACCGCAGCGTCTGAGCCCACGCTGATCGCCAGGTGCGTCCAGCCCATGCGCTGCGCGCCGGCTTCGGCCGCCACGGGCGAGAGCGTGCTCGTGGTCATGGCCTCGATGCGCGCGCCGTCGCCCAGGCTCAGGAAGCACGAGGCGAAGCCCTTGGCCGGGTTGACATAACCCGCGCCGGCGGTGGCGCCGAAGTAGTCGACATAGAAGCGCTTGCAGCGTTCGAGATCGGTGGTCCAGAGTGCGATGTGGTCGATACGCATGGGCACGAAAAGAAGATGGGGTTCAGCCGATGCGCCACGGCGGGCGCGAGGGCGACCAATGATAGGCGATGCGTTCGCGACCGCTCGAGGGGTGCCGATCGACCGCACCGCGCTCGAGGCCATAGCGCTCGTAGAAGCGCTGCGCCGACGTGTTGGTGGCCGCCACATGCAGCCACCAGCCTGTGGGAATGCGCACGCAGGCCTCGTCGAGCAAGGCCTTGCCCAAACCCTGGTTGCGCAGATGGGGCTCGACGAAGAGCTGGGCCACGTACTCGCGCCGCTCCAGCAGCACCATGAACGCCAGCACCTGCCCGTCGCGCTCCGCCAGCACCACTTCGGCGGGCGGGCCGAACTCGGTCTGCACGCGGTGCAGCCAGTAGCCGATCGGCTCGAAATGGGGGACGCCCCGGTTGGCCGCGATCCAGGCGCGGCGCCAGATGCCGGCCAGCACCATGTTCTCTTCGGCGCTGCCTTCGCGCAACCGCAGGTGGAAGGCGGGAATTTGGGCGGCGGACATGCGAACCATGATACGGCGCGGGGCCGCTGTGGTCGATGAGGCGCGGCCCTAGGAGCGCAGGGTTTGCGCGTGGTGTGCGATGTGGTCGGCCATGAAGCTCTGGATGAAGTAGTAGCCGTGGTCGTAGCCCGCATGGCGACGCAACGTGAGCGGCTGGCCCGCCGCGAAGCAGGCGGCCTCGAAGGCCTCGGGGTGCAGCTGCTCGGCGAGGAATTTGTCGGCCAGGCCCTGGTCGATGAGGATGCCTTGCGGGTAGGGCGCCACCACCTGCGACTTCATGAGCGCGCTGGCGTCGTGCGCCAGCCACTGCGCACGGTCGGCGCCGGGCTGGCCCAGATAGCCGCCGAGTGCCTTCTCGCCCCATGGGCACTGCGTGGGCGCGCAGATCGGCGCAAAGGCCGAGAGCGACTTGAAGCGCCCCGGATGCCGCAGCGCCAGGGTGAGCGCACCGTGGCCGCCCATCGAGTGGCCGAAGATGCCGATGCGCTCGCCGTCGATGGCGAAGTGCTTTGCGACCAGCGGCAGCAGTTCGTGCACGACCCAGCTTTCCATGCGCCAGTGCGTGGCCCATGGCTCGACGAGCGCGTCGAGGTAGAAGCCGGCGCCGATGCCGAAGTCCCAGTCGTCCTTCGCACCCGGAATGCTTTCCGCTTCGCGGCCGCGCGGGCTGGTGTCGGGCGCGATCAGCGCAAGGCCCAGGCTCGCGGCCATGCGCTGCGCGCCGGCCTTCATCGCGAAGGTCTCCTCGTTGCAGGTCAGGCCCGCGAGGTAGAGCAGGGCGGGCACCCGCTCGTGCGCGACCTGCGGCGGCAGGTAGACCGAGAAGCGCATCGGCAGGCCGATTTCATGCGAGCGGTGTTCGAGAAAGCGCTGCACGCCGCCGAAGGCGTGGTGCTCGGAAAGAGTCTTCGGAGTGTTGTCGGTCATTGCGGGTTCTTGCCGCGCAGGGCGGGCACGAGTTCGAGCACGGCGTCGGCAAAGGTGCGCGGCGCTTCCTGCGGCATGTTGTGGCCCGCGCCGGGCACGAGCCGGTGCGAACGCGGGCCGCTGAAGCGGTGTGCGTGGGCCGATGCATCGGCAGGCGGGCGCACGCCGTCGTCGATGCCGTCGAAGGTGATGGCGGGCACGGTGATCGTGGGCTGGGCCGCAAGGCGGCGTTCGATGTCGGCGTAGGCCGGGTCGCCCGGCACGAGGCCGAAGCGGTGGCGGTACGACTGGATCACCACGTCCACGAAATCGGGGTGGTCGAAGGCGGCGGCGCTGCGCTCGAAGGTGGCGTCGTCGAACTTCCAGGTTGGCGACCAGAGCTTCCACAGCAGCTTCGTGAGCGCCTTGCGGTCTTTCTCGAGGCCGGCGCGGCCGCGCTCGCTGTGGAAGTAGTACTGGTACCAGAGGCTGTGCTCGTTGGCCGGTGTGTCCGGCTCCATCGCCTTCGCGATGTTCTGGATGTTGTAGCTGTTGAGGGACACCAGCCCCGCACAGCGTTCGGGCCACAGCGCCGCGACCACGCAGACGGCGCGGCCGCCCCAGTCGTAGCCGGCCAGCACGGCACGGTCGATCTTCAGCGCGTCGAGCAGCGCGAGCAGGTCGGCGCCCAGCGCGGCCTGCTCGCCCGAGCGTGGTGTGGCTTCGCTCAGGAAGCGCGTGGCGCCGTAGCCGCGCAGGTACGGCACGATCACGCGGCAGCCCTGGTCGGCCAGCATTGGCGCGACTTCGGCATAGGTGTGGATGTCGTACGGAAAGCCGTGCATCAGCAGCACGGGTGGGCCGTCGGCGGGGCCTGCTTCGAAGTAGGCGACTTCGAGGACGCCCGCTTCGATCTTGCGCAGGGGTTCCATGCGATTCATGGCCAGCGCCTCCCGGGGTTTAGTAGAGAACCACGCCGCGAATGGATTCGCCGCGCTTCATCAGGTCGAAGCCCTTGTTGATGTCCTCCAGCGGCATGGTGTGCGTGATCAGGTCGTCGATGTTGATCTTGCCTTCCATGTACCAGTCGACGATCTTCGGCACGTCTGTGCGCCCGCGTGCGCCGCCGAAGGCCGAGCCTTCCCACTTGCGGCCGGTGACCAGCTGGAACGGCCGCGTGCTGATCTCGGCGCCCGCTTCGGCCACGCCGATGATGATGCTGCGGCCCCAGCCCTTGTGCGTGCATTCGAGCGCCTGGCGCATCACCTTGGTGTTGCCGATGCACTCGAAGCTGTAGTCGGCGCCGCCGTCGGTAAGCTGCACGATGGCGTCGACGACGTTCTCGGTGTCCTTGGGGTTGATGAAGTGCGTCATGCCGAACTTGCGGGCCATGGCCTCGCGCTCGGGGTTCAGGTCCACGCCGATGATCTTGTCGGCACCCACCATCTTGGCGCCCTGGATCACGTTCAGGCCGATGCCGCCGAGGCCGAACACCACCACATTGGCGCCGGCTTCCACCTTGGCCGTGAAGATCACCGCGCCGATGCCGGTGGTGACGCCGCAGCCGATGTAGCAGACCTTGTCGAAGGGCGCGTCCTCGCGGATCTTGGCCAGCGAGATCTCGGGGGCGACCGTGTAGTTGCTGAAGGTCGACGTGCCCATGTAGTGAAAGATCGGCTTGCCATCGAGGCTGAAGCGCGAGGTGGCGTCGGGCATCAGGCCCTTGCCCTGCGTGCCGCGGATCAGCTGGCACAGATTCGTCTTGCGGCTCAGGCAGAACTTGCACTGGCGGCATTCGGGCGTGTACAGCGGAATGACGTGGTCACCCTTCTTGAGCGTGGTGACGCCGGGGCCGACGTCGACCACGATGCCTGCGCCTTCATGGCCGAGGATCGCGGGGAAGATGCCTTCGGGGTCGGCGCCCGAGAGGGTGTAGTAGTCGGTGTGGCAGATGCCGGTGGCCTTGATCTCGACCAGCACTTCGCCGAATTTCGGGCCCTCGAGGTCCACGGTTTCGATGGTGAGCGGGGCTCCGGATTTCCAGGCGACGGCGGCTTTGGTTTTCATGGCGAGTGTGATTCTTCAGAAAGGCGAAGCGGTAAGGATACCCAGACGACGTTCAAACAGGGCCGGCGGGAAAGATTCCCGACATTCCCACAAAGCCGGGCAGGTGGCGAAAGTCCCAGACCCAGTTTCGCAGTGCGGGAAATTCATCGAGAGAAATGCCGCCTTCGCCGGCGAGCGCGACGTAGGGGAAGCAGGCGAGGTCGGCAATGGTCGGCTCGGGCGCGGATGCGAGCCAGCGCAGGCCCGCGCTGGCCTGCTCGGCGAGATGGTCGTCGAGCACGCGGAACACGGCGCGCGCGCCGCTGCGGCAGGCCTCGATGTCGAGGTGGTGGTAGCCCAGTGCGTCGTGCAGCCGCGCGGCCGAGGCGGTGCGGGTGATGTCGTCGGCAGTGGCGAGCCACATCGCGACCTGGCCGCGCAGCTTCGGGTCGTCGGGGTACCAGCGGCCTTGCGCGTCGTAGCGGCTTGCCAGGTAGACCAGGATGGCCTGTGCATCGCGCAGCACGAAGCCGTCGTCGTCGATCACCGGGAGCTGGCCGAGCGGGTTGATGTTCGCCAGGAATACGGCGGATTTGTGCTCGCGGCCGGGAAAGAAATCGACCGGCACCGTTTCGTACGCGACACCCAGCCAGGCCAGCATCTGCCGCACCTTGAAGCAGTTGCCCGACAGCGGGTAGTCGTAGAGCTTCAGCGTCGTCATGCCGCTGCCCTCACGCCGAAGCGCATGCCGCGCTCGCGCAACCATCGCCGGTAGGTGACGGAGGATGTGTCGCCGCGTGTCGGTGTTTCGGCGCGGCCTTCGAGCGGCATGCGCTTGAAGGCGTGGTTTTCCAGGATGGGCTTGTCCTGGCCGAAGATGGTGTGCTGGAAGGCGATGAGCTCGGCATCGGTGGAGTCGTCGTCGTAGCAGGCGAGCAGCGTGTGGGCGACAACGTGCTCGTCGTCGATGGGCTGAAGAAAGAGGCCGATCGCGTCGAGCGCGCCCGCACGGAAGCTCGATTTGTAGAGCATGGCCGAGAAGGGCTGCATCACGCGGTACTTGTAGAGCACCTCGCTGCCCGAATCGTGCGCGGCGGAAGCGCGCGGCTGCCAGAAGCGGCAGTCGGTGGCCCAGATCTCGCCGGTGGCGGGCTCGACCTGCACCTGGTACTGCGCCACCTCGGTGTGCGGCACCTTGCCGAGGTAGTCGGCATGCACGAAGGGAAAGTGCGCCATGTCGAGGAAGTTCTCGATCACGCGCAGGCCCGACACCGCGACGCCGATGCCGCCGCAGTCGATGATGCGGCGGCCGGGCTCGCTGTACTCCGGGAAGTCGAACAGGGCGCGCGCGGGTCGGCCGCTGGGGCAGACCCAGAAGTAGCCGTAGCGCGACTGCACAGTAAGCGGCTGGTCGCCGAGGCGGCATTGGGGCGTGCCGTCGGCGTCGGTCCAGAGCTGCACGGTTTCGCCGAGCAGGCGGGTCGTGCGGGGCGTGGTCGTCGCGGGCCCGACGACCAGCCAGTCGTCGAGCATGTTGGGGTCGTCGGTGACGAAGGGCATGGGGTGCTTTCAGCCTTGGGGCAGGGCTTCGATGCCGGCGCGCAGTTCGCGGGCGGCGGTGTGCAGGGTCTTCATGGCGGGGGAGTCGGGGGCTGCATCGGTCCACAGGTGGACGAAGGCAAGCCGGGGCTGGGCGTTGAGGACAAGGGCGACGGTGTTCACGTCGTCGAGCAGGCCGCGCCAGGCGGCTGAGACCGCATCGGCTGTCAGGCCGCGCTGTGCCAGCGTTTCTTGCACCGTGCCGGCGGGCGCACGCACGGTCAGCGTGCGGCAGAAGTGCCAACCTGTGGGGACGGCGCCTTCCAGTTCGGCGGGCGCGGGCGGCACTTCGGGCGACAGGTGAACCCACAGCATCCCTGCGGCCTCCATCGTGCCGAAGGTCTTCGCGCAGACGTTGCGCGGAGCCTGCATGGCCGGATGCGCCGGAATGCTGGTGCACTGCCCGCTGCCCGCCGCGTACTGCCAGCCGTGGTACGCGCAGGCCAGGCGGTTGTCGACGACCTGGCCCAGCGTGAAGCGCACGCTGCGGTGCGGGCAGCGGTTCTCCCAGGCCTGGGCGGTGCCGTCGGCGGCGCGCCAGAGCGCGAGCTCCTGGCCCTCGGCAAAGCCGGCGACGATGTTGGTGCCGGCGCGCAGGTCGGCCGAGCGCGCGACGGGGTGCCAGGTGGCGGTGTTCTGTGTGTTCATGGATCGTGGGGGAGCAAGGCTGGGCGCCGGTGATACCGTAACGCTTCCGCCGCACCGATGAAAGCCACATGAAGAGACGCTACTTTTCATTCCTGCAACGCCGGGCCTCATGAGCCGGATCGATCTCGCCCTTGTAGAGGCCTTCGTACTGATCGCCCGGAGCGGCAGTCTCACCAAGGCCGAAAGCCTCTCGGGTGTCTCCAAGGCCACCTTGAGCCGGCAGCTCACGCGGCTGGAGAAGTTGCTCGGCGCGCAGTTGCTGATGCGCAGCCCCCGCCGCATTGCGCTCACCGAGGCTGGCCGCGCCTTCTTTGCGCGCGGCGAAGGGCTGCTCGACGAAGTGACGGGCCGGCTCGAAGCGGCCAGCACCGAGATCCACGCGCTGGCGGCGGGCGTCTCGGGCGGCCTCTCGCTGCTGTCGGACACGCAGTTCAGCACCTCCTTCGTCTGCCATGTCGTCAAGCTGTTCCTGGAAATGCACCCGGACGTGCGCTGCCAGCTCGATGTGGCGAACGGCTTTCACGCGCCGCAGATCGGCGATGTCGACTGCTACGTGTGCTCCGAGCCGCCCGATGCGCCGAACCTCGTGGCCAAGCTGCTCGGGCGGCTGAACTACGGGCTGTATGCGAGCCCGCAGTACTTGGCACGCCGCGGCACGCCGCGGCACGCCGTCGTCGCCTGAAGAGCTGGCCACGCACCAGTCCATCGTGATGAAGGAGCCTTCGGTGCGCTCGCAGGTGCTGCTGGTGTCGGGTGCATCGAGCTTTGCCTTCCAGCCCGAGCCGGCCTTCGAGACCAACGACCACTGGGTCATGAAGACTTTCTGCATCGACGGCCTGGGCATCGCGCTGCTGCCGGCCTTCTTCGTGCGCCCGGAGCTGGAGCAGGGCGTGCTGGTGCCGGTGCTGCCGCAGTGGCAGCCCGAGCCGCGGCGCATTTACTGTGCCTACCAACGGCAGCGCTACATGGGGCAGAAGCTGCGCTCGTTCGTCGACCTGATGGCACGCTGCGTGGTCGACATCGATTCGTACAACTACTACGTCGGATCGTCTACGGCGCGGCGCCGCAGGACGGCCGCGAGACCATAATTGCAGACCGCCAGACCCTCATCCATCATGAAGAAAATCCTCGTCCTCAACGGCCCCAACCTCAACCTGCTCGGCACGCGCGAGCCCGAACAGTACGGACGCGACACGCTGGCCGACGTCGAGCGCCTGTGCAAGGACACGGGTGCGAAGCTGGGCGTGGAGATCGAATGCCGCCAGTCGAACCACGAAGGCGTGCTGATCGACTGGATCCAGGAAGCCGGCCGCGAAGTGGCGGCGGGCAACATGCTCGGCGTGGTGATGAACCCCGGCGCCTACACCCACACGTCGATCGCGCTGCACGATGCGATCAAGGGCGCGAGCGTGCCGCTGATCGAGCTGCACATCTCCAACGTGCACGCGCGCGAGGAGTTTCGCCACCACTCGTACATCTCGCCCGCGGCGAAGGGAATCATCGTGGGGCTGGGCGTGAAGGGCTACACCTTGGCCATCGCGGCCCTGGTGCCCTGACCCTCGTACTTCTAGTAGAGCTGCTTCGGCGCCGTGGCCTTCCAGCTGCGGCTGATGCGCCCGGCGCTGTCGATGCTTTCGAGGTGCACGTCGAAGCCCCAGAGCCGCGCGACGTGCTTCAGCACTTCTTCAGCCCCGTCGTGCAGCGGCAGGTTGTTGCGCTGCGTGTGACGCAGCGTCAGCGAACGGTCGCCGCGCGTGGCCACGCTCCACACCTGGATGTCGGGCTCGCGGCTGCTGATGTCGTACTGGCGTGACAGCGATTCGCGCAGCGCCTGGTAGCCGCTGTCGTCGTGGATGGCGGATACCTCCAGCTCGGCCTCGCTCTGGAAGTCGCGGATCGAGAACAGGCGGAAGTCGCGCATCGTCTTCGGGCTCAGGAACTGGCCGATGAAGCTCTCGTCCTTGAAGTTGCGCATCGCGTAGTCGAGCGTCTTGAGCCAGTCGCTGCCCGCGAAGTCGGGGAACCAGCGGCGGTCTTCCTCGGTCGGCTTCTCGCAGACGCGCCGCAGGTCGGTGTACATCGCGAAACCCAGCGCATACGGGTTGATGCCGCTGTAGGCGCGGTGTCCCACTGGCGGCTGGAAGATCACGCCCGTGTGCGAACTGAGCCATTCCATCATGAAGCCGTCGGCCAGCTGACCGCGGTCGTACATGGTGTTGAGCAGCGTGTAGTGCCAGAAGGTGGCCCAGCCTTCGTTCATCACCTGGGTCTGGCGCTGCGGGTAGAAGTACTGCGCGATCTTGCGCACGATGCGCACCACCTCGCGCTGCCAGGGTTCGAGCAGCGCGGCGTTCTTCTCGATGAAGTAGAGCAGGTTCTCCTGCGGCTCCGACGGAAAGCGTTTTGACGAATCGGACTCGGCCGCCTGCTCGCTCTTGCGCGGCAGCGTGCGCCACAGGTCGTTCACCTGCTGCTGCATGTGGCGCTCGCGCTCGGTACGCTGGGCGCTTTCTTGCGCCAGCGAGCGCTTCTGCGGGCGGCGATAGCGGTCGACGCCGTAGTTCATGAGCGCGTGGCAGGAGTCGAGCAGTTCCTCGACCGCGTCGAGGCCGTGGCGCTCCTCGCACTCGGCGATGTAGTGCCGTGCGTAGACGAGGTAGTCGATGATGGACGACGCATCGGTCCACATGCGGAACAGGTAGTTGCCCTTGAAGAAGCTGTTGTGGCCGTAGGCCGCATGCGCGATCACCAGGGCCTGCATGGCCATGGTGTTTTCTTCCATCAGGTAGGCGATGCACGGATCGGAGTTGATGACGATCTCGTAGGCCAGCCCCATGTGCCCGCGGCGGTAGTTCTTCTCGGTGGCGATGAACTGTTTGCCGTACGACCAGTGGCGATAGATCATCGGCATGCCCACGCTCGCGTAGGCGTCCATCATCTGTTCGGCCGTGATGACCTCGAGCTGGTTCGCGTACACGTCGAGGCCATAGCCCTTGGCGGTCTTGGCGATCTCGGTGTGGTATGTCTCGATGAGGTCGAATGTCCAGTCGGAAGGGCTGGGCAGGCGTTCGAGCCGGGGGGGGACGATGATGGCGCTCATGACGTGACCCCTTCCTTCTTGAACAGGTCGCGGAAAACCGGATAGATGTCTTGCGCGTCAGACACCTTGCGCATGGCGAAGTTGGGCGCGACGCCCTCGAGCTGCTGGTACTCCTGCCACAGGTTCTGCTCGGTCTCGGCCACCTGCACGTAGGCGTAGTAGCGCACCACCGGCAGGATGTTCTCGACCAGCAGCTCGCGGCAGCGGCCGCTGTCCTGGTGCCAGTTGTCGCCGTCGCTGGCCTGCGCGCCGTACACGTTCCATTCGCCGCTGGGGTAGCGCGCCTTGATGATCTCGTCCATCAGTACCAGCGCGCTCGACACCACGGTGCCGCCGGTTTCGGTGGCGTGGAAGAACTCTTCTTCAGTCACCTCCTGCGCCTGCGTGTGGTGGCGCAGGAACACGAGGTCGATGGTCTCGTAGTGCCGCGTGAGGAACATGTACAGCAGCATGAAGAAGCGCTTGGCCATGTCCTTGCGCGCCTCGTCCATCGAGCCCGACACGTCCATGAGGCAGAACATCACGGCCTTGGCACTGGGCACCGGCGTCTTCACGCGGTTGCGGTAGCGCAGGTCGATGGGGTCGATGTAGGGCACGTGCCGCATGGTGCGGCGCAGCTCGGCGATGCGCTCTTCGGTCTCGCGGATTTCCTTCTGGATGAGCGCTGAAGTGACCTGCGGATGCAGCTTCAGGTGTTCGAGGTGCGCTTCCAGGCGCTTGAGCTCCTTGCGCGGTTCGCCGCCCAGCGCGATGCGGCGGGCGAGCGCACCGCGCATCGAGCGCACCACGTGCAGGTTGTTGGGCGAGCCGTCGCTGGTGAAGCCGGCGCGGTGGCTCTTCCACTCGGGCACGTCGGCGATCTGCGTGCGAATGAGGTGCGGCAGCGCGAGGTCGTCGAAGAACACGCGCATGAACTCTTCGCGCGTGAGGCGGAAGACGAAGTCGTCCTCGCCTTCGCCGCTGTCGCTGGCCTCGCCGCTGCCGGAACCACCGCTGCCCCCGCCTTCGGGGCGCTTGATGCGGTCGCCTTTCAGGTACTCCTGATTGCCTGGGTGCACGTACTCGCGGTCGCCGCCGCGTGCATGGCCGAACACCGGTTCGGACACGTCGTGGCGCGGCAGGGTCACGTCTTCGCCTTGCTCCAGTTCGCGGATGTTGCGGCCGCTGACGGCGCGTCTCACCGCTTCCTGGATCTGCCCCTTGTAGCGCCGAAGGAAGCGCTCGCGGTTGCCAATGGACTTGTTCTTGCCCGATAGCCGGCGGTCGATGATCTGCTGCAGGATGGCCACGATGTTGTCAAAGCTCCTTGCAAAGAGAGAACGAACGAAGGGTCGTCTTTTTTATGAACTCTTGCGCACCCGCAGATACCACTCGCAGAGCAGGCGAACCTGCTTGGCCGTGTAGCCCTTCTCGACCATGCGGGTCACGAAGTCTTCGTGCTTCTTCTGTTCGTCGGCGCTGCTCTTGGTGTTGAAGCTGATCACCGGCAGGAGCTCTTCGGTGTTGGAGAACATCTTCTTCTCGATCACCGCGCGCAGCTTTTCGTAGCTGGTCCACGCCGGGTTGCGCCCCGCGTTGCCGGCCCGTGCGCGCAGCACGAAGTTGACGATCTCGTTGCGGAAGTCCTTGGGGTTGCCGATGCCGGCGGGCCGCTCGATTTTTTCGAGTTCGCCATTGAGCGAGGCGCGATCGAACACTTCGCCGGTGTCGACGTCGCGGAACTCCTGGTCCTGGATCCAGTAGTCGGCGTAGGTGACGTAGCGGTCGAAGATGTTCTGGCCGTATTCGCTGTAGCTCTCGAGGTAGGCGGTCTGGATCTCCTTGCCGATGAACTCGGCGTAGCGCGGCGCCAGCAGTTCCTTGATGTAGCTGATGTACTTCTGCTCGATCTCGGGCGCGAACTGCTCGCGCTCGATCTGCTGTTCGAGCACATACATCAGGTGCACCGGGTTCGCGGCCACTTCCGAGCTGTCGAAGTTGAAGACCTTCGAGATGATCTTGAAGGCGAAGCGCGTGGACACACCGCTCATGCCTTCGTCGACGCCCGCGTAGTCGCGGTACTCCTGGATCGACTTGGCCTTGGGGTCGGTGTCCTTGAGGTTCTCGCCGTCGTACACCTGCATCTTGCTGAAGGTGCTGGAGTTCTCGGGCTCCTTCAGGCGCGTGAGCACCGAGAGCTGGGCCATCATGCGAAGCGTTCCGGGCGCGCAGGGTGCCTGGGCCAGCGACGAGTTGCGCACGAGCTTCTCGTAGATCTTGATTTCTTCCGAGGCGCGCAGGCAGTAGGGCACCTTGACGATGTAGATCCGGTCGAGGAAGGCCTCGTTGTTCTTGTTGTTGCGGAAGGCCTTCCACTCGCTCTCGTTGCTGTGCGCGAGCACGATGCCGTCGAACGGGATGGCGCCGAAGCCTTCGGTGCCCTTGAAGTTGCTTTCCTGCGTTGCCGTGAGCAGAGGGTGCAGCACCTTGATGGGCGCCTTGAACATTTCCACGAACTCCAGCAGGCCCTGGTTGGCCAAGCACAGGCCGCCGGAGTAGGCGTAGGCGTCCGGATCGTCCTGGGCATAGGTTTCGAGCTTGCGGATGTCGACCTTGCCGACCAGCGAGGAAATGTCCTGGTTGTTCTCGTCGCCGGGCTCGGTCTTGGCGACGGCGATCTGCCGCAGCACCGACGGGAAGCGCTTGACAATCTTGAACTGGCGGATGTCGCCGCCGTACTCCTCGAGCCGCTTGACGGCCCAGGGCGAGAGAATTCGATTCAGGTACCGGCGGGGGATGCCGTATTCTTTTTCAAGGATCTCGCCGTCTTCGAGCGTGTCGAAGAGGCCGAGCGGGGATTCGTTCACCGGCGAGCCCTGGATGGCGTAGAAGGGCACGTGCTCCATCAACTGCTTCAGGCGTTCGGCGATCGAGCTCTTGCCGCCACCGACCGGGCCCAGCAGGTAAAGGATTTGCTTCTTTTCTTCCAGCCCCTGGGCTGCGTGTCGGAAATAGGACACCACCTGTTCTATGGCGTCTTCCATGCCATAGAACTCCTTGAACGCCGGATAGATCTTGATGACCTTGTTGGCGAAGATGCGCGAAAGACGGGGGTCGTTGCGCGTGTCGACCAGCTCCGGGTCGCCGATGGCCTTGAGCATGCGCTCGGAGGCAGTGGCGTAGGCCGTGGGGTCACGCTTGCAGATATCCAGGTAGTCCTGCAGCGAGATGACTTCCTCGCGGGTGCGCTCGTAGCGGGCGGCAAAGTTGCTGATCACATCCATGGTCACGCCTCCATCAAGTCAGTGGGCTTTTAGCCCGATGGCGTGCAGCAAAGGCCTTGCGCAACATTTAAAGGTGTGCCTGCCCATGGCTGCATGCCGCGGAAAACTCCCTTACAACAATCTGCTAACAATCAGCATAAAGCAAAGATTGAACCCGGCAAATCATTTGTTAATTCAGAACCACACGGACGAGTAAAGTTCAACGAAAAACAAGGAACAAATTTCCGGATTTCAGTTAAATTCAAAGGCTCGCTTTCCCAATTCTCCCCGGGTGAAAACACCTATGCCAAATGGCTATCGTCCGTTTTTGCCTTTTCTCCGGGAAAGCATCGCCTATTGAGCCTCAGGGCTCAAAAAAACGGGCGTCTCCTGCAATAACGCGCGGTCTGTCGTTTGGTTTATTGCACAGCCAAAAAAAATATAAAAGCAATCCTCGCGCCACTTTTTGATGGGCCGCTTGCGCGTGTTGGCGTGGGAAGGAAGCTTGGGCGCGGGTCGGCATGTACCGCAGAGGTGCAAGACGCACTGCCAATGTGCCTGCTACGGGCCTGGGAGGCCTGGATGCACCAGTCCGGCGACTCCAGCATGACAAAGGGCCGCTAAGCGGCCCTGGTTGGAGGTGGTGGCATCCACTGAAGTGAAGCCCCCGGCGTTACATATCTCAGATGGAGAACAGGTCCGACGTGTAACGCTGGCGCCGGATCAGGCAGGGATTCAGGCAACTGGCCAGTCCCTGCACGCCTTTGGTGCTCACAAGGCAGCTCAGCTGAAGAATTCCTTCGCCTTGTCGAACCAGCCCTTGTCGGTCGGGCTGTGCTTCTCGCCGCCCTTCTTGAGCGACTCGTCGAGGTCCTTCAGCAGCTTGCGCTGGAACTCGGTGAGCTTCACAGGCGTCTCGACGCGCACGTGGCAGTAGAGGTCGCCGGGGTAGCTCGAGTTCACGCCCTTGATGCCCTTGCCGCGCAGGCGGAACTGCTTGCCGCTTTGCGTGCCTTCGGGAATGTCGATGGCCGCCGCGCCCTTGAGCGTGGGCACGTTGATCTCGCCGCCCAGCGCCGCCGTGGTCATGCTCACGGGCACCACGCAGTGCAGGTTGTCGCCGTCGCGCTCGAAGATGTCGTGCTTCCTGAGCCGGATCTCGATGTACAGGTCGCCCGGCGGGCCGCCGTTGACGCCGGGCTCGCCGCTGCCGGTCACGCGCATGCGCTGGCCGTCGTCGATGCCTGCGCGGATCTTCACTTCGAGCGTCTTGTTGCGCTTGATCTTGCCCTGGCCGTGGCACACGGTGCAGGGCTCGGGAACGATTTTGCCGCTGCCGTGACAGGTAGGGCAGGTCTGCTGCACGCTGAAGAAGCCCTGGCGCATCTGCACCGCGCCCGCGCCGTGGCAGGTCGTGCAGGTGATGGGCTTGGTGCCGGGCTTCGCGCCCGAGCCATGGCAGGTGTCGCACTCGTCCCAGGTGGGGATGCGGATCTCGGTGGTCTTGCCTTCTGCAGCCTCTTCGAGCGAGATCTCCATCGCGTAGCTCAGGTCGCTGCCGCGGAACACCTGGCGGCCGCTGCTGGTGCGGCCTCGGCCGCCGCCGCCGAACACGTCGCCGAAGATGTCGCCGAAGGCTTCCGCGAAGCCTCCGAAGCCTTCCGCGCCCGGGCCGCCGCGCATGTTGGGGTCGACGCCGGCATGGCCGTACTGGTCGTAGGCCGCGCGCTTCTGTCCGTCGGACAGCATTTCGTAGGCTTCCTTCACCTCCTTGAACTTGGCCTCGGCCTCCTTCGAGGTGTCGCCGTGGTTGCGGTCGGGGTGGTGCTTCATCGCAAGCTTGCGATAAGCCTTCTTGATTTCTTCCTCGCTCGCGTTCTTGGGGACGCCGAGGGTTTCGTAGTAGTCGCGTTTGGTGGCCATGGCAGGTCGATCAGCAGATCAGGGAAGCAGCGGGAACTCGGGTAACTTGAAGCGAGAAAGGCTGGAGCACCTTTTCAGGTGTTCCAGCCTTGCTCAAGGGACTGAAGATCAGCCCTTCTTGACTTCCTTCACTTCGGCGTCGACCACGTTGTCGTCGGCCTGTGCGCTTGCAGCAGCTTCCGCGCCACCCGGGCCGGAGGCGGCCGAGGCGCCGGCCGCGGCCTGCGATTCGGCGTACATCTTCTCGCCCAGCTTCTGGCTTGCGGTCATCAGCGTGTTGGTCTTTTCCTCGATCGCGGTCTTGTCTTCACCCTTGAGGGCTTCTTCCAGGTCCTTGATCGCTGCTTCGATCGCGTCCTTCTCGGCGGCTTCGAGGCTTGCACCATGTTCGCCCAGCGACTTCTTCACGCTGTGCACCATTGCCTCGCCCTGGTTGCGCGCCTGCACGATTTCGAGCTTCTTCTTGTCGTCTTCGGCGTTGAGTTCGGCGTCCTTCACCATCTTCTGGATCTCGTCCTCGGACAGGCCCGAGCTCGCCTTGATGGTGATCTTGTTTTCCTTGCCGGTGCCCTTGTCCTTCGCGCCGACGTGCAGGATGCCGTTGGCGTCGATGTCGAAGCTCACCTCGATCTGCGGCGTGCCGCGCGATGCCGGCGGAATGCCTTCGAGATTGAATTCGCCGAGCGCCTTGTTGCCCGCGGCGATGTCGCGCTCGCCCTGGAACACCTTGATGGTCACGGCCGGCTGGTTGTCTTCGGCGGTCGAGAAGGTCTGCGCGAACTTCGTCGGGATCGTCGTGTTCTTGGCGATCATCTTCGTCATCACGCCGCCCATCGTTTCGATGCCCAGCGACAGCGGGGTCACGTCGAGCAGCAGCACGTCCTTGCGGTCGCCCGAGAGCACCTGGCCCTGGATGGCGGCGCCGACAGCCACGGCTTCGTCGGGGTTCACGTCCTTGCGCGGCTCCTTGCCGAAGAAGGCCTTCACCTTGTCCTGCACCTTGGGCATGCGGGTCATGCCGCCGACCAGGATCACGTCGTTGATGTCGCCCACACTGATGCCGGCGTCCTTGATGGCCACGCGGCAGGGAGCGATGGTGCGCTCGATCAGCTCGTCGACCAGGCTTTCGAGCTTGGCGCGGGTGAGCTTGATGTTCAGGTGCTTCGGACCCGAGGCATCGGCCGTGATGTAGGGCAGGTTGATGTCGGTCTGCGCGCTGTTCGACAGTTCGATCTTGGCCTTTTCAGCGGCTTCCTTCAGGCGCTGCAGGGCCAGCACGTCCTTGCTCAGGTCGACGCCCTGGTCCTTTTTGAACTCGCCGATGATGTAGTCGATGATGCGCTGGTCGAAGTCTTCGCCGCCCAGGAAAGTGTCGCCGTTGGTCGACAGCACTTCGAACTGCTTCTCGCCGTCGACGTCGGCAATTTCGATGATCGACACGTCGAAGGTACCGCCGCCGAGGTCATACACGGCGATCTTGCGGTCGGCCTTGTCCTGCTTGTCGAGGCCGAAGGCCAGGGCGGCAGCGGTGGGCTCGTTGATGATGCGCTTGACGTCGAGGCCCGCGATGCGGCCGGCGTCCTTGGTGGCCTGGCGCTGGGCGTCGTTGAAGTAGGCCGGCACCGTGATCACGGCTTCGGTCACGGTTTCGCCGAGGTAGTCTTCGGCGGTCTTCTTCATCTTGCGCAGGATGTCGGCGCTGACCTGTTGCGGGGCCATCTTCTTGCCGCGCACTTCCACCCATGCGTCGCCGTTGTCGGCCTTGGCGATGGTGTAGGGCATCAGGTCGATGTCCTTCTGGACTTCCTTTTCCTCGAACTTGCGGCCGATCAGTCGCTTGATCGCGTACAGCGTGTTCTTGGGGTTGGTAACGGCCTGGCGCTTGGCCGAGGCACCGACCAGCACTTCACCGTCTTCCTGGTACGCGACGATCGACGGCGTGGTGCGCGCACCTTCCGAGTTCTCGATCACACGCGTGGTGTTGCCTTCCATGATCGACACGCACGAGTTGGTGGTGCCGAGGTCGATGCCGATGATCTTTGCCATGTTCTTTACTCCTGAAAGCCTGAAAAATATGTTGTTATGAACTTGTGGATAACCCGTCGCGATTCAAGGTATGAAGCGGGGATTTCCTGTGGGAATCTTGTGTGCCGGCGAACGCTGGTGTGCGTTGCTTACTTCGGCGCGCTGACCGTGACCAGTGCCGGGCGCAGCACGCGCTCGTTGATGGTGTAGCCCTTCTGCAGCACGCTCACCACGGTGTTCGGCTCCTGGTCGGCGGGCACCACCGAGATGGCCTGGTGCTGGTGCGGGTCGAACTTGGTGCCGGGTGCGGGGGCCACTTCGATCACCTTGTTGCGTTCGAGCGCGCTCTTGAGCTGGCGCAGCGTGGCTTCGGCGCCTTCGCGGATCTGCTCGGGGGTGGCGTCCTTGATGGCCAGGCCGGCTTCGAGGCTGTCGGTCACCGGCAGCAGGCTCTCGGCAAAGGCCTCGACGGCGAACTTGCGGGCCTTGGTGATCTCGTCGTCGGCGCGGCGACGGGCGTTCTGCACATCGGCCTGGGCGCGCAGGTACTGGTCGGCCAGTTCGGCATTCTTGGTCTGCAGGGCGGCGAGCTCGCCTTGTGCCACGGCCAGGGCGTCGAGCGCCTCGGCTTCATTGGCGGCGTGCGCAGCCTCCAGTTCTTCGGGGCTTGGCTCGCCTTGCAGCATTTGAGAATTCTGTGCGGATTGTTGCGGGTCAGACATTTTTCAAAGAACCGGCGTGTGCCGGAAAACAAACGTTAGCCAGCCACATGGGGCTGGCCCAAAGCATTTCAAGCGAAAAAACGCGGCCAAAAGGGCCGCGGAGGCATGAAAAAGGCCCGGAATCGGGCCTTGGAGCCGTCGGCTCGAATGCTCAGTGTGCGTCCAGGAGCTCGACGTCGAACTTCAGCGTGGCGTTCGGCGGGATCACGCCGCCGGCGCCGCGAGCGCCATAGCCCAGCGATGCGGGAATGATCAGCGTGCGCTTGCCGCCGATCTTCATGCCGGCCACGCCTTCGTCCCAGCCCTTGATGACCTGGCCCGCGCCCAGCGAGAACGCGAACGGGTCGTTGCGGTCGCGGCTCGAATCGAACTTGGCGCCTTGCACGCCGTCGTTGTAGAGCCAGCCGGTGTAGTGCACGTGCACGTGCTGGCCGGCCTTGGCTTCGGCGCCGGTGCCGACTTCGGTGTCTTCGTATTGCAGGCCGGAGGAAGTGGTGGGCATGAGAAACGCTCCTTGCGTCGATGTGAGATCAGTGGATCGAAGGCGCGGAGTTTACCGATGCCGGACAGGCAGGCCTGTGGTCCGTCAGCTCTGGCTGGTGTCGTCGGAAGGGGGCGCGGGTGTGGACGCAGGTGCCGCCACCGGGGCCGGAGCGGGTGCGGCCGCTGGAGAAACCGGCGCGGCGGGCGATGCGACCGCTGCGGGTGCCGCTGCTTTCTTGAGTTGTCCCAGTTGCCATTTGCCGGCAAAGGCCTGCAGGTCGGAAAGGCGCTTGAGCAGGTCCTGGCCGCTGAGCGTGAGGCTGTAGCCGTCGCTGCCGTGGCCGACGATGCCGGCCTCGCGCAGTTCCTTGATGCGGGTGTTGAGCGTGTTGGGAGTGATGCTGCCCACGCTGTCCTGAAGCAAACGGAAGGTCTGCGCATGGCCGTCGCGCAGGGCCCAGAGCACGCGCAGCGCGTAGCGGGCTTCGAGCAGGGCGAGCAACTGGCTGACGGCTGCGTTTTCCTTGGTACTCATCGACATCATCTCCTCGAAGCGTTCTTGTGGTTGGTATGAACCGTCTCGTTGGCCGGCGACTATAGCGCAATCGATGAGGATGCTACTAGTTTTATAGCTGTCAGGGCATGCTGCATGCGGGTTGTGAGACAAACACTCACAAATTGGTGTAGTTGGCCATGGCTTCGCCCAGGCGGATCGCGCGGGTGGGCGACCAGTCCGGATTGAAGGCCAGCGCGGGCGCCGGGAACAGCATGACGACCGTCGACCCCAGCAAGAAACGGCCCATCTCGTCGCCCTTGCGGATGTCGATCTGCTGGTCGGTGTAGTGCCACTCGCGCAGCTCGCCCACGCGCGGCGGATTGACCACGCCATGCCACACGGTGGCCATGCTGCCGACGATGGTGGCGCCCACCAGCACCAGCACGAAGGGCCCATGCGCCGATTCGAAGACGCACACCACGCGCTCGTTGCGCGCGAACAGGCCGGGCACGCCGCGCGCCGTGGTGGGGTTCACCGAGAACAGGTCGCCCGGCACATGGATCATGCGCACAAGCCGCCCGTCGCAGGGCATGTGGATGCGGTGGTAGTCCTTGGGGCTCAGGTACAGCGTGGCGAAGCTGCCGTGCGCGAACTTCGTGGCCAGCACGGCGTCGCCGCCGACCAGTGCGGTGGTCGTGTAGTTGTGGCCCTTGGCCTGGAAAATCTGGTCGCCCTGGATCGCCCCGTACTGGCTGATCGCACCGTCCACGGGGCAGACCAGGTCGGCCTGCGCGAGCGGCCGCGCACCGGGCTTGAGTGCGCGCGTGAAGAACTGGTTGAAGCTCTTGTAGTGCTGGATGTCCGACTCGAGCGCCTCGCCCATGTCCACGCCGTACTTGGCCACGAAGCGCCGGATGATCCACGTCGTCACGGCGCCCCGTTCCTTGCCCGCAACCCAGCCGGCGAAATTGGTCAGGGCCTGCTTGGGGAACAGGTATTGGGGCAGTACGGCAGAGCGGTCGGACACGTGGGGAAGGCCTGGAATGCGGAATCGGAGGGGCATTCTATAAAGCGCTTCTTCCTCGGGGCGTAGGAAGCTTCCCTTGGTTCGCCCGGCCCGCAGTCAGCCGGTCAATCGGCCTTGATGCCTGCCGCCTTGATCACCTGCGCCCACTTCTCCACCTCGGCCTTCTGGAACGCCGCGATCTGCGTGGTGCTCAGGTCGGTCGGCTCCATGCCGAAACCCTTGAGCTTGTCCTGCATCTCGGGCGTTGCGAGGATCTTGCGGATCTCGGTGTGCAGCCTGTCGACGACCGGTGCAGGCGTGCCCGCAGGCACGAAGATCGCCTGCCACGACACCACCTCGAAGTCTTGCAGTCCCGGCACGCCCGACTCGGCCACCGTCGGCACGTCGGGCATCGAGGCTAGGCGCTTCGACGACGTGACTGCAATTGCGCGCAGCTTGCCGCTCTGGATGTGCGGACCCGCGACCACCGTGGTGTCGAACATCATGTCGACCTGTCCGCCGATCACGTCCTGGATCGCCGGGCCGCTGCCCTTGTACGGAATGTGAGTGAACTTCACGCCCGACTTGAAGGCCAGCAGTTCCAGCGCCAGGTGCTGCGAAGTGCCCGTGCCGGCCGAGGCCGACGAGAGCCCGCCCGTCTTGGCCTTGCTGGCCGCGATCACGTCCTTCAGCGTCTTGTACGGGCTCGCCTGGTTCACCACCAGCACCACCGGGTTGGTGCCGATCAGCGTCACCGGCGCGAACGACTTCTGCGGGTCGTAGCCGATCTTCGGATACAGGCTCACGTTGATTGCGTGCGAGCTGATGGTGCCGCCGATCAGCGTGAAGCCGTCCGGCGCTGCACGCGCGCCGACTTCCGAGCCAACGCTGCCGCCGGCGCCGCCCTTGTTGTCGATGATCACGCTGGTGCCCAGCACGGTGCCGAGCTTCTGCCCGATCAGCCGGCCCAGCACGTCGGTGGTGCCGCCCGCCGGAAAGGGCACGAGGTAAGTGATGGCTTTGCCCGTCGGCCAGCTGTTGCTGCTCTGCGCGAAGGCCACCGGAAGACCGGCGGCGAGCGAAGAGGCGAGGGCGGTGCGAATGAGTGTGCGGCGTTGCATGCGAAGGTCTCCTGTTGAAGTGTGGTGCGGTGCCCGTCAGGGCATGTCGACGATCTCGATCCAGTTCGGGTTCTTGCCCACGTCCAGGTGCTGGGGCTTGCCCAGCACACCGGTGGCGACGTCGATGGCGTAGAGCGAGATGCCGTTCGACTCCTGCCCTGCGGCAATCAGGTAGCGGCCGGTGGCATCGATGGCGAAGCCGCGCGGTGTTTTCTCGGTCGGGGTCTGTCCGAGCGGCTGAAGCTGCCCCGTGGCGGCATCGACCTTGAATGTCGAGAGAGTGCTCGACGTGCGCTCCGACGCGTACAGGTAGCGCCCGTCGGGTGTCAGGTGCAGGTCGGCGGCCCAGGGCTTGCCGGTGAAGCCGGCGGGCAGCGTGGTCGTGCTCTGTTCGAGCTTGAGCGTGCCGCGCGCGGCATCCCACGCGAACACGTGCAGCGCCGCGTCGAGTTCATCCAGCAGATAGACGTGCCGCTGCGCCTTGTCCCAGACGAAGTGGCGCGGGCCCGCCTTCGCGGCGGTGGTGGTCAGCGGCGGATCGTTGGGCGACAGCAATCCTTTCTCCGCATCGAAGCGCCAGCTCGACACGTTGTCGCCGCCGAGGCTGGTGGCGAGCACGAAGCGGTTGCTCGCGTCCGCATGGATCGCGTGCGCGTTGGGCCCGGTCTGGATCAGCTGGTGAATAGGGCCCACCGCGCCGTCTTTTCCGACGGCGTTGACCGTGATCTTGCCGCCCTGATACGAGGCCGCGAAGAGCCACTTGCCGCTCGCGTCCAGGTCGATGTTGGCCATGCTGTCGGCCAGCGGCGCCTCGCCGAGCTTCTGCAGTTTTCCGGTGGCGCCGTCGATCGACAGCGCGGTCACGCGAAACGGCTGCGAGCGCAGCGCGGCATACAGCATGCGCTTGTCATGGCTCACCACCATCGGCATCACGGTGCCGCCGACGTTCAGCGTCTGAACGGGCTTGAGTGCGCCCTGGGCCCGGTCGAGTTCGAGCACCGAGATTTCCTGGCTGTCGGCGTTCGACACATAGACCCAGGTCGCGGCCGAGGCCTGGCCGATGGCGGCCAGCCACAGCAGCGATGCGATGGTTGTTTTCTTCATGGCTGTGCGGCTCAGGGCTTGATGTTGAGCTTGGTGATGAGCTGCTTGAAGTACACGTTGTCCTTCGCCAGCGTTTCCTTGAACGCAGCGCCGTCGGTGTAGACGTAGCCCAGGTTCTGCTTGTCCATTACCTCGTGCATCAGCGGCTCGGCGGCGGTCTTCGCTGTGATCTCGCGCAGCTTCGCCATCACTTCGGGCGGCGTGTTCTTCGGCGCGCCGAGGCCGCGCCAGGTGCCGATCGACAGGTCGATGCCGCGCTCCTTGGCGGTAGGCACTTTCTCGAAGCCCTTCACGCGCTTGTCGGCCATCACCATCAGCACCTTGAGCTTGCCGCCCTGCACGTGCGTCGTCACCTCGGCCGGGCTCACCGCCACGGCTTCGATGTGGCCGCCGAGCAGCGCCAGCACAGCGGGTGCTGCGCCCTGGAACGGAATGTGGCCGAACTTGGCGCCGGTCTTGTCTTCCAGTGCTGCGGCGGCAAGGTGCCAGATCGAGCCGTTGCCCGAATTGCCCACGCGCACGCTCTCGGGTGATTTCTTCGCGGCGGCGAGGAATTCCTCGATGGTGTTCCATGGCGCATCGGCCTTCACCGTGATCGCGGCCGGGTCGGCGTTGAGCTGTGCGATGGGCTGGAAGTCGTCGTAGTTGAACTTGGCCAGGCCCAGATGCGGCAGCGTCAGCAGCTCGACCGTGAGCACCGCGAGCTTGTAGCCGTCGGGCTTGGCGTTGATCACTTCCGTCCAGCCGATGGCGCCGCCCGCGCCGGGGCGGTTGACGATCACGATGCTCTGCGAGATGTGCTTGCGACTCGCTTCGGCGAATGCGCGCGCCAGGCCGTCGGTGCCGCCGCCGGGCTGGTAGGGCACCAGCAGCTCGATCGTGCGGTTCGGAAAATCGGCCTGCGCCGCGGCCGGCGCGGCCAACCCGAGCGAGAGCGCGGCCGTGGCCGAGAGGGCGGCGATGCCGCGAAGAAGTTGGCTTCTCTTCATGATGTCTTTGTCTCCGTTGTTGATCTGATCCTTCAGCCCCGGGGGTGTTTCCTCTGTGGGCTTCCTCACTGTCCTCGCGCGTCAGGGCATGTACTGGCCTCCGTTCACCTCGATCACCTGCCCGGTGACATAGCCCGAGAGCTGTTCCGAGGCGAGATAGAGGAAAGCGCCCACGCATTCCTCGGGCTCGCCGATGCGGCCCATCGGAATGCTGGCGCGGAAGTTCTCCAGCATCGCGGGCGTCGAGAAGCGGTCCTGGAACGGCGTCTGGATGACGCCCGGTGCCACCGCGTTCACGCGGATGCGGTCGCCCACCAGTTCCTTCGCCAGGCCGTGCGTCGCCGTGCTCACGAAGCCCTTCGAGCCCGCATAGAGGTATGCGGCCGGCCCGCCGCCGGTGCGCGCCGCGACAGAGGTCACGTTGATGATGTTGCCGCCGCCCTGCGTGCGCATCAGCGGAACCACCTCGCGGCAGAACGCGAGCACCGAGCGCGCGTTGATGTGCATCACCTCGTCGAACAGTGCATCGTCGAACTCGGCGATGGGCACGCGCTTGACCAGGCTGCCGGCGTTGTTCACCAGCACGTCGATGCGGCCGAACTGCGCCGCGGCCTGCTTCACGCAGTCGCGGATCGCGGCCGTGTCGCGCACGTCGGCCTTCAGCGCGAAGGCTGTGCCGCCGGCCGCGCGGATGGTGTCGACCACGCGGTTCGCCGCATCGGCCGAGCTGTTGTAGTGCACCGCCACACGCATGCCGCGTGCGGCAAAGGCGATGGCCACGGCGGCGCCGATGCCGGTGCTGGCACCGGTGACGAGCGCGGTCTTGTCCTTGAGGTCTTCCATGTCGTCGCTCCGTGTCTGAAGGGAATGAAAAGAGTCAGGTGACCGGGGCCGGGTTGAACAGCACCAGCGCGTTGTGCAGCTTCCAGTGCTCGGCCCAGGTTTTCTTGCGGCCGCTGGCCACGTCGAGCATCAGGTGGAACATCTCCCAGCCGATGTCCTCGATGGTGGCGTCGCCGTCGGCGATGCGGCCCGCGTTCACGTCCATCAGGTCGTGCCAGCGGCGCGCGAGGTCGCTGCGCGTGGCGACCTTGATCACCGGCACTTCGGCCAGGCCGTAGGGCGTGCCGCGGCCGGTGGTGAACACGTGCAGGTTGATGCCGGCCGCCAGCTGCAGCGTGCCGCAGATGAAGTCGCTGGCTGGCGTGGCAGCGTAGATCAGGCCCTTCTGCGTTGCCTTCTCGCCGGGCGCGAGCACGCCGGTGATAGGAGCCGAGCCCGACTTGACGATGGAGCCCATCGCTTTCTCGACGATGTTCGACAGCCCACCCTTCTTGTTGCCCGGCGTGGTGTTGGCGCTGCGGTCGACGCGGCCCTTCTCCAGGTAGGCGTCGTACCAGGCCATCTCGCGGATCATGGCCTCGGCCACCTCGGGCGTGGATGCGCGCGAGGTGAGCTGGTCGATGCCGTCGCGCACCTCGGTCACTTCCGAGAACATCACGGTGGCGCCTGCGCGCACCAGCAGGTCGGTGCAGAAGCCCACGGCGGGGTTGGCGGTGACGCCCGAGAAGGCGTCGCTGCCGCCGCACTGCACGCCCACCACCAGCTCGCTGGCGGGCACGGTTTCGCGCTTGCGCTTGTTGAGCCGCGCGAGGTGTTCCTCGGCCTGCCGCATGACCGAATCGATCATCGACATGAAGCCGACGTGCTCGTCGTCCTGCAGGCAGACCACGTCGAGTTCCGCGTCACCTCGCTTGCCTTCGTCTTCGCCGCGCTTGTCGACGATGGGAATGCTCCCCGGCGGCAGCAGGCGCTCGGGCTGCAGCTTCTCGCAGCCCAGGCTCACCACCATCACCTCGCCGCCGAAGTTCGGATTGAGGCTGATGTTGCGCAGCGTGCGGATCGGCACGATGGCATCGGGCGCATCGATGGCCACGCCGCAGCCGTAGGTGTGCGCCAGCGCCACCACGTCGTCGACGTTCGGGTATTTGGGCAGCAACTCGGCCTTGATGCGCTGCACCGCGAAGTCGGTCACGCCGGCCACGCACTGCACCGTCTGCGTGATGGCCAGGATGTTGCGCGAACCCACCGAGCCGTCGGCGTTGCGGTAGCCCTCGAAGGTGTAGCCCTCCAGCGGCGGCAGGGCAGGGGGCTTGACCGTGGCGATGGGCAGGCCGTCGAGCTCGGGCGCGGTCGGCATGCGCATCACGCGCTCGTGCACCCAGCTGCCGCGCGGCAGCGCCTTCAGCGCGTAGCCGATCACCACGTCGTAGCGGCGGATGGCGTCGCCTTCGGCCAGGTCGACCAGCGCGACCTTGTGGCCTTGCGGCACGTTGTCCGCCAGCCGAAGGCCGTCGGCGAACTCCGCGCCGGCCTTCAGCCCGCCGTCGTTCGCGACGATGGCCACGTTGTCTGCCGCGTGGATGCGGATGTAGAGCGGTGGGCGGGTGGGTTCGGACATCGTGGGCTCCTTGCTTACTTCACGACCATGAACATGCTGGGCAGCCAGGTCGAGAACGCGGGAACGAATGTGACTACTCCCAGCGCAAAGATCAATGCCCCGTAGAACGGCCAGATGGTCTTCATCACCGTGCCCACAGACACCCCGCCGATCGCGCAGCCGACGAACTGCGTCGTGCCCACCGGCGGCGTGTTCAGGCCCAGCGCGCAGTTGATCAGCATCACGATGCCGAACTGCACCGAGGTCATGCCGTAGTGCTGGGCAATTGGCAGGAAGATCGGCGTGCACAGCAGGATGGTGGCCGCCATGTCCAGGAAGGTGCCGAGCACGAACAGGATGATGTTGATCAGCAGGAAGATCACCCATGGCGTGCTGGTTACCTGCGACAGCATCTCGCCCGTGAGTTCGGCCACGCCGTACAGGCTGATGAGGTAGCCGAAGGTGCTGGAGATGCCGATCAGCAGCAGGATCACGCCCGTGGTGCGCACCGCCTTCGAGGCCGCCTTGATGAAGTGTTCCCACTTCAGCGTGCGGTACACGAAGATCGTGAGGCCCAGCGCATACAGCACCGCCACCGCCGCAGACTCGGTTGCCGTGAACACGCCCGACAGGATGCCGCCGAGGATCAGCACCACGATGAACAGGCCAGGCAGCGCCGCCGCGAACGAGCGCGCCACGATGGACCAACCCGGGAAGCTGCCGGCCGGATAGCCGCGCTTCACCGCCACCAGGTAGGCGGCCGCGAGATTGCTGATGGTGAGCACGGCCGCCGGCAGCAGCGCCGCCAGGATCAGCGCCGCGATCGACACCTTGCCGCCGGCTGCGAGCGAATAGATGATCAGGTTGTGGCTGGTCGGCATCAGCGCGCCGACCAGTGCCGCATGGGTCGTCACGTTGACTGCGTAGTCGGCGTGATAGCCCTCCTTCTTCATCATCGGGATCATCACGGCGCCCATGGCCGAGACGTCGGCCACGGGCGAACCCGAGACGCCGCCGAACAGCGTGCAGGCCACCACGTTCGACATGCCGAGGCCGCCGCGCACGTGGCCCACGAGGTCGCGAGCCAGGTTGACGATGCGGTCCGCAATGCCGCCGTAGAGCATCAGCTCGCCGGCGAAGATGAAGAACGGAATGGCCAGGAACGAGAAGATGCCCATGCCGGAGGTCATCTGCTGGAAGCCGACCGCCAGCGGCAGGCCTTCATAGAGCAGCGTGGCCAGGGCCGACAGGCCGATGGAAAAAGCGACCGGCACGCCCAGCAGCAGGAAGAGCGTGAACGAGATGCAGAGAATGAGCAGAGGAATGGTCATGGTGGCTCAGGCCCAGGCAGGTTCGACTTCGCGGCCTTGGGCGAGCGCGATGATGTGTTCGATGGAGAACATCACGATGAGGACGCCCGACACGGCGGCGGGCACGTACTTCCAGCCCTCGGAGATCCAGAGCGTGGGCAATCTGTAGTCCCACACCGATTCGGCGAGCGAGGCGCAGTTCCAGGCCATGGCAATGCCGAATAGCAGGATCAGTGCGTGGATGAGGTATTCCATCTTCAGCCGCAGCCAGTCGGGCGCGAGCACGAGGAAGGATTCGAGTCCGATGTGGCCCGCGTCGCGCACGCCCACGGCCACGCCGAGCATGGTGACGTAGAGCACCAGCAGCAGCGCGAGGCTTTCGGCCCAGGTGGGGGTGTTGTTGAGCACGTAGCGGCCGAACACCTGCCAGCTCACGGCGCAGATCACCGCGACGAGGCCGAAGATGCCCAACCACATGCAGGCACGTGCGAGGGTGCGGCAAAGTTTGGTGTACATAGATTTTCTTTGCCCTTCCCCCGAGGGGGAAGGAGGGGAGCAGGTCGAGTCGACGAGGGCGGGCTTACTTCGTGTCCTGCACGCGCTTGACGAGGTCTTTCAGCTTCGCGTCGGTGATGAACTTGTCGTACACCGGCTTCATCGCTGCCTGGAACGGAGCCTTGTCGACTTCGATGATCTCGGCGCCGCCGGCCTTCACCGTGGCCAGCGACTTCACTTCACGCTCTTCCCACTGCTTGCGCATGTAGGGCACCGATTCCTTGGCGGCCTGGCGAATCCAGCCTTGCTCTTCGGTCGAAAGCTTGTCCCACACGCGCTTGGAGAACAGCAGCATCTCGGGCGCCATCGAGTGCTCGGTCTTGCTGTAGTACTTGGCCACTTCGAAGGCACGCGCGCTTTCATACGTGGGGTAGTTGTTCTCGGCGGCGTCGATCAGGCCGGTCTTCAGGCCCGTGTAGACCTCGCCCATCGGCATTGGCGTGGCGTTGGCGCCCATGGCTTCGAGCATCGACACCCACAGGTCGGACTGCTGCACGCGGACCTTCAGGCCCTTCATGTCGGCGAAGGTGCGCACCGGCTTCTTGGCCGTGAACATCGAACGCGCGCCGCTGTCGTAGTAGGCCAGGCCGATGAAGCCCTGCTTCTCGCACGACTTCAGGATCTCTTCGCCGATCGGGCCGTCGAGCACCTTGTGCAGATGGTCGACCGAACGGAACAGGAAGGGCATGGTCGGCACCTGCGTCTCGGCGCAGATGTTGTTCATGGGCGCGATGTTCACGCGCACCATCTGCAGCGCACCGATCTTGGTCTGCTCGATCGTGTCTTTCTCGCTGCCGAGCGAACTGTTGTTGAACACCTTGATGCTGTGCTTGCCGCCCGACAGCGCCTTCAGGCGCTCGCTCATGAACTTCACCGCGGTCACGGTGGGGTAGTCGTCGGGGTGGATGTCGGCCGAACGGAACTCGGTGGCGTGTGCAGCCAGTGTGGTCAGCGCGGCTGCGGCGCACGCGGAAAGTGCGATCAGGGTCTTGGTGAATTTCATTTGTCTCATCCTCTGCTTGGTGGTTGTCGAAAAAGGTTCTTCAGGTGCCGAAGGCTGGTTCGGGAACACCCGCGATGCCGGTGCCGGGCCGCAGCGCGAACACGCCGCCGGCCAGCGGCTGGTCCGACAGGTCGATGCCGCCGGGGCGGATCGAAGTGACGAACAGGGTGTCGAGGGCCGGGCCGCCGAAGGCGCACATCGCGGGCTTCTTCACCGGCACTTCGAGCGAGCGGTCGAGCCGGCCGTCGGGCGTGAAGCGGTGCACCAGGCCGGCGTCGTTGCCGCAGATCCAATAGCAGCCGTCGGTATCCATGGCGGCGCCGTCGGGGCGGCCGGGCAGGGGCTTCATGTCGATGAACAGGCGGCGGTTGCTTGGCGTGCCGGTTTCCGTGTCGTAGTCGAAGGCCCAGACGGCCTGCACCGTGGGGTGCGAATCCGAGAGATACATCGTGCGGCCGTCGGGGCTGAAGGCCAGGCCGTTGGGCACGATGAGGTCGTCGAGGCGCAGAGCGGCGCTCTTGTCGCCCTTGCCGTAGCTGTAGAGGCGGCCGACGCGTGCGCCCGCCGCCATGTCCAGCAGCATCGTGCCGGCCCAGAAGCGGCCCTGGCGGTCGCAGCGGCCATCGTTGAAGCGCATGGCCGGGGCCGCGTGCTCGACCGGGGCGAGCGAGGTGGCAGCCAGCGTGCCGTCGGCCTGCGGCTTCAGCGAGAACAGGCCGCTCTCCATGCCGGCGATCCATTCGCCGGGCGCGTCGGCGCGCGGCGCGATGCAGGCGATCATTTCGTTCGCCGTCCACTGCGCGTGGCCTTCGCTCGCGTGCCAGCGGTTCAGCGTGCGCGCGGGAATATCGACCCAGTAGAGCGCCTGTTCGGCCGCGTGCCACACCGGACTCTCGCCGGTGCCGTTGCGTGCGTCGAGAACGAGCTCAGCTTGCATCGCCGAAGGGGCCCTGTGCGGTGAAGGCGCCGCCCTGGTAGATCGCGTTTGGATCGGTCGGCGCGACGGGCGGCTGTGCCTCGACCTTGTCGCGGAACACCTCCGAGCTGTCCTGCGGCACGAAGCCCAGGTGCGCGGCCGCACTGTTGTCCCACCACACGTCGCGGTTGTTCGACATGCCGTAGACCACGGTGTGCTTCACGTCAGGCGTGAACAGCGACTTCTCGATCAGCGAGGTCAGGTCACGGTAGCTGAGCCAGGTGCTCATCATCCGGCGGTTGGCCGGTTCGGGGAACGACGAGCCGATGCGGATGCTCACGGTCTCGATGCCCCAGCGGTCGAAGTAGAACTGCGCCATGTCCTCGCCGAAGGACTTCGACAGGCCGTAGTAGCCGTCGGGCCGGCGCACGGCATGCGCGTCGATGTGCTCGCTCTGCTTGTAGAAGCCGATCACGTGGTTCGAGCTCGCAAACACCACGCGCTTCACGCCGTGGCGGCGCGCGGCCTCGTAGACGTTGAAGATGCCCTTGATGTTGGCTTCGAGGATTTCCTCGAACGGGCGCTCGACCGAGACGCCGCCCAGGTGGACGATGGCGTCGCAGCCTTCGAGCAGCGCATGCACCGCGGCCTTGTCGGAAAGATCGCAGGGCACGACTTCCTCGTGCGCATCGGCGGCCGGGGCCAGCGACGCGATGTCCGACAGGCGCAGCACGTTCGCATAGGGCTTGAGCCGCTCGCGCAGCACCTTGCCCAGGCCGCCGGCCGCGCCGGTCAGGAGGAGGCGGTTCATCTTGTTGTCGTTCATCGTTGCCTGTCCATACACGGAAGAGTCATGGTTTCCGAGGGCCCGCCGTCACGGTGCTTTTCTGAAAGCGGCCGGTACGATGCCGACGGAGCAAGGTCGAAAGGGCGCTGCATGTCGGTGCCGTGGAGACCGGAAAGCCGCTGGCGGAATGGCCGGCGGCGCCAGGAGTTGAGTGATAAGTTATCTGTTGTCGTACAACTAGTTTGAGGATTATCATCGTGGCCATGGTTCAGACGACTGCGGGTAATCCCTTGATATCGGAAGCGGAGGCGCCGGCGGAAACGGCGTCTGCTGCTTTCGTGGGCCGTCCGCGTCAGCGCGCACGCGGCCTGGCGCATGGGCTGGTGGAGGACCTGGGCGAGAAGATCCGCAACCAGTCGCTGCGGCCCGGTGACAAGCTGCCGACCGAGTCGGCCATCATGCAGGCCTATGGCGTGAGTCGCACCGTGGTGCGCGAGGCGCTGTCGAAGCTGCAGGCCGGCGGGCTGGTCGAGACGCTGCACGGCGTGGGCACCTTCGTGCTGCAGCCGCGGGCCGGCGGGGTGTTCCGCCTCGATCCCGGCGAGATCGCCGCCTCGGTCGACGTGCTGGCCGTGCTGGAGCTGCGCATCAGCCTGGAGACCGAATCGGCCGGCCTCGCCGCCACCCGCCGCACCGACGAGCAACTGGTCGCCATGCGCCAGGCGCTCGACGACTTCGAGCACAACGTGGCAGTGGCGGGGGACACGGTGGCGCCCGACTTCCGCTTTCACCTGCAGATCGCGCAGTCGACCGGCAACCCGTATTTCGCCGACATCATGCGGCACCTGGGCACCACGCTCATTCCGCGCACGCGCATCAGCGCCATCCGCACGCACGAGGGTGGTGGCGCGCCTTACCTGAGCCGCGTCAATCGCGAGCACGAAGAGATCTACGCGGCCATCGCGCGCCGCGATCCCGAGTCGGCGCGCGCTGCCATGCGCATCCACCTGACCAACAGCCGCGAGCGGCTGCGCATGGCGCAAGAGGCCGCGCAGCAGAAGGCGAAAGCCGATGCGGCTGCCGGCGCGGGTGCGGCCGCACCGTCGCCTGACGACGCTCCCTCCCGCTGAGTTTTTCTTGTCTTGCCCGCTGGACAAGTTGTTTTTCTAGTTGTACGATGACTGATAACTCGCACGGCCAGCCGTGCGCAGCCATGACGACCATCGAACAACAGGAGGCAGCATGTCCATCAATCGACGCGGCGCACTTGGCGCCGCACTGGCCACGACGCTGGCCGCCAGCCTGCCCCTGCGCGCCATTGCGCAGGGCACGCAGGGCGGCACCGGCAACTGGCCCTCGAAGCCAATCAGGATCATCGTTCCGTACCCGCCGGGCGGCTCGTCCGACATCATTGCGCGGGCCATCAGCCAGCCGCTGTCGGAGGCGCTGGGCCAGTCGGTAATCATCGACAACCGCGCGGGCGCCAACGGCAACCTCGGCGCCGACCTGCTGGCCAAGGCGCCGGCCGACGGCTACACGCTGATGCTGTGCGACCTCGGCGCGCTGGCCATCAGCCCGTCGCTGTACCCCAAGCTGCCTTTCGATCCGTCGAAGGACCTGCGCAGCGTTTCCATGCTGGCCTATTCGCCGCACCTGCTGGTGGTGCACCCCTCGGTGCAGGCCAGCACGCTGAAGGAACTGGTCGAGCTCTCGAAGAAAAGCGATCTCAACTTTGCCGTTACCGCCAGCGGCAGCACCGCGCATCTCGCGGGCATCGAACTGCAACGCAAGGTCGGCGCCAAGTGGGAATACGTGCCCTACAAGGGCGGCGTGCAGGCCGTGCTCGACACCGTGTCTGGCCAGACGCAGGTGCTCATGAACGGCATGCTCGCGACCTACCCGCAGGTGCAGGCCGGCAAGCTCAAGCTGATTGCCGTGTCCAAGGCCACGCGCATGCCGCTGATCGGCAATGTGCCCACCATCGCGGAGCAGGGCGCGCCCGGCTACGAGTCGGGCACGTGGCAGGGCGTGGTCGCGGCGCGCGGCGTGCCTGACGCGGTGATCGCCCGGCTCAACAAGGAACTGGTTCGCATCATCCGCACGCCCGACATCCGGGCCCGCCTCGCGGGGCAGGGCGCCGAGGTCGTGACCATGACCGCGCCCGAGCAAGACCAGTTCTTCGCCAAGGAGCGCGCGCGCTGGGCGCAAGTCATCAAGGAAGCCAACGTCAGGCTCGACTGACCGGCTGCTTCCCCCCTTTTTCTTTTCTCAAATCTTCACTGGACGATTCCCGATGAACCCGCAAGAACTCAAGACCATCATGGGCTCCGGCCTGCTCTCGTTTCCGCTGACCGACTTCGACAGCAACGGCGACTTCAACCCGGCGGGCTATGCCAAGCGCCTCGAATGGCTCGCCCCCTACGGCGCGAGCGCGCTGTTCGCGGCCGGCGGCACGGGCGAGTTCTTCTCGCTCACCGGCGAGGAGTACCCCGGCATCATCAAGACCGCAGTGGACACCTGCCGCGGCGTGGTGCCGATCATTGCCGGCGCAGGTGGCCCCACGCGCTTTGCCATCCAGTGCGCGCAGGCCGCCGAGAAGGCCGGCGCGCACGGCATCCTGCTGCTGCCGCACTACCTCACCGAAGCCGGCCAGGAAGGCCTGGCCGCGCACGTCGAAGCCGTGTGCAAGAGCGTGAAGTTCGGCGTGATCGTCTACAACCGCGCCACCAGCCGCCTGAAGCCCGACACGCTGGCCGGCCTGGCCGAGCGCAACCCCAACCTCGTCGGCTTCAAGGACGGCGTGGGCGACATCGAAGCCATGGTCGCCATCTACCAGAAGATGGGCGACCGCTTCGCCTACCTGGGCGGCCTGCCCACGGCGGAGGTCTATGCCGCCGCCTACAAGGCAATGGGCACGCCGGTGTATTCGTCGGCCGTCTTCAACTTCATTCCGAAGACCGCCATGGATTTCTACAAGGCCGTTGCCGCCGACGACCTGCCCACGCAGCACCACCTGCTGAAGAACTTCTTCATGCCCTACCTCGAGCTGCGCAACCGCGTGCCGGGCTATGCCGTGAGCATCGTCAAGGCCGGCGCAAAGATCGTCGGCCACGACGCAGGCCCCGTGCGCGCACCGCTCACCGACCTGAAGCCCGCGGAGATGGAACAGCTCAAGGCGCTGATCGACGCGCTCGGCCCGCAGTAAGCCTGCAGCGTCGAACACCACAAACAACAACGGAGACAAGACGCCATGTTCCTCAAGAAGTTTTTCCTGATCGCCGCTTCGGCAGCCCTGTTCTCGGCCTGCTCGATGATGCCCGCGGGCAGTGCGGCACCGGCCGCACCCGAAGTGGCTGCCGCCGCCGAACGCCTGCGCATCGCGATGGTCGACCCAACCCCTGCCGCACTCGGCGCGCTGGTGTCCGACGACCTGAGCTACGGCCACTCGGGCGGCAAGGTCGACACCAAGGCCAGCTTCATCAGCGACCTGCTCGACGGCAAGTCGGACTTCGTGTCCATCGCCATCACCGAGCAGACCGTCAAGGTGGTCGATGCCAACACCGCCATCGTGCGCCACACGCTCACGGCCGACACCAACGACTCGGGCAAGCCCGGCAAGGTGGCGCTGAAGATCCTCGGCGTCTGGCAGAAGCAGGGCGGAAGCTGGAAGCTGCTCGCCCGCCAGGCCGTGAGGATCTAGTCCGCATGAAGAAGAGACTCCTTCTTGCCGCGGCCCTCGCGGCTGCCTCGACCGCGCTGCTGCCCCTGCATGCCTCGGCGCAAGCCGATGCATGGCCGCAGCAGAAGCCGGTGACCATCATCGTGCCGTTCCCGGCTGGCGGCTCCACCGACATGGTGGCGCGCGCAATCGCGCTGCAGATGCAGACCAAGCTCGGCGGCAGCTTCGTCGTCGACAACCGGCCTGGCGCCACAGGCACCATCGGCACCGGCTTCGTCAAGCGCGCGGCGCCTGATGGCTACACGCTGCTGGTGTCCTCGCTCGGCGCCTTCGTCGTCACGCCGCACCTGCAGAAGAGCGTGCCCTACGACGCGACCAAGGACTTCGACTACATCAGCGTGCCCGTGCAGGCGCCCAATGTGCTCGTCGCTAACGTCGCGCGGCCCGAGCACACGGTGGCCGACGTGCTGGCGCTGCTGCGCAAGACGCCGGGCAAGGTCTCGTTCGCGAGCTCGGGCAACGGCTCGTCCGACCATCTCTCGGCGGAACTGTTCTGGCAGCAGACAAAAACCGAAGGCGTGCACGTGCCCTACAAGGGCGGCGCGCCGGCGGTCAACGACCTGCTGGGCAACCAGGTCGACTTCTCGTTCCAGAACGTGAATGCCGTGCTGCCGCACATCCGCGCGGGCAAGCTGCGCGCCATTGCCGTTACCGGCGACAAGCGCTCACCCGTGCTGCCCGACGTGCCCACGCTGGCCGAAGCCGGCGTGAAGGGCGCGGAGGTCTATTCGTGGCAGGGCATGGCCGCACCCAAGGGACTGCCGCCTGCCGTCAAGAAAAAGCTGAGCGACGCCGCGATTGCCGCCATGCAAGACCCCGAGACGAAGAAGCGCATGCTCGACCAGGGCCTGGAGATCGTTGCCAGCACGCCCGAAGAATTCACCGCCTTCCAGTTGCGCGAATGGGCGCGATGGAAGACATTGATCGACACCCGCCACATCACCGCAGACTGAGGCACCGAGCCCGAAGATGACAAGTCCTGAATCCGTTGTTTCCAAAGTCGTGTCGGGCGCCCCCGTCGTCACCGGCATGCGCGTGGTTCCCGTCGCGGGCCACGACAGCATGCTGATGAACCTCAGCGGCGCGCACGGCCCGTTCTTCACGCGCAACCTGCTGATCCTGACCGACAGCGCCGGCCACACCGGCGTGGGCGAAGTGCCCGGCGGCGAGAAGATCCGCCAGACGCTCGAAGACGCGCGCGACCTCATCGTCGGCCAGCCCATCGGCCGCCACAACGCGGTGCTCAACAGCCTGCGCAGCGCCTTTGCCGGCCGCGACAGCGGCGGCCGCGGCCAGCAGACCTTCGACCTGCGCGTGACCATCCATGCGGTGACGGCCGTCGAGGCCGCGCTGCTCGACCTGCTCGGCCAGTTCCTCGAAGTGCCCGTGGCAGCCCTGCTCGGCGAAGGCCAGCAGCGCGATGCGGTGCAGATGCTCGGCTACCTCTTCTACGTGGGCGACCGCAAGAAGACCGATCTGCCGTACGAGACCGACCCCAACGCCGACAACGACTGGTTTCGCCTGCGCCACGAAGAAGCGATGACGCCCGAAGCCATCGTGCGCCTGGCCGAGGCCACGCATGCGCGCTACGGCTTTACCGACTTCAAGCTCAAGGGCGGCGTGTTGCGCGGCGAGGAAGAGGTCGAGGCGATCCGCGCGCTGCACGAGCGCTTTCCGAAGGCGCGCGTCACGCTCGATCCGAACGGCGGCTGGCTGCTGCAGGACGCGATCCGCCTGTGCCGCGACCTGCACGGCGTGATGGCCTATGCAGAAGACCCGTGCGGCGCCGAAGGCGTGTTCTCCGGCCGCGAGGTCATGGCCGAGTTCCGCCGCGCCACGGGCCTGCCCACCGCCACCAACATGGTCGCCACCGACTGGCGCGAGATGGTGCATAGCCTCTCGCTGCAGTCGGTCGACATTCCACTGGCTGATCCGCATTTCTGGACCATGCAAGGCTCGGTGCGCGTGGCGCAGCTGTGCCAGGCCTGGGGCCTGACCTGGGGCTCGCATTCGAACAACCACTTCGACGTGTCGCTGGCGATGTTCACGCACGTGGCGGCGGCTGCGCCGGGCAAGGTCACGGCCATCGATACGCACTGGATCTGGCAGGATGGCCAGCGCCTGACGAAAGCGCCATTGCAAATCGAAGGCGGCTTCGTGAAGGTGCCGACTCGCGGCGGCCTGGGCATCGAACTCGACATGGACGAAGTCGAGAAGGCGCACCAGCTGTACCTGAAACATGGCCTCGGCGCGCGCAATGACGCACAGGCGATGCAATATCTCATTCCCAACTGGACTTTCGACAACAAGCGCCCGTGCATGGTGCGCTGAAGGAAACGACGCAATGCAGAACTTCGACAACCTCATCGCCGGCGAATGGCGTGCTGGCGCAAGCTACAGCCCCAACGTCAATCCGAGCAACCTGTCCGACGTGCTCGGCCAGTACACGCAGGGCGATGCCGCCCATGTCGACGCCGCCGTGGCAGCCGCCACCGCAGCGTTCCCGGCCTGGGCCACGGGCAGCGTGCAGGCGCGCTCCGACGCGCTCGACAAGATCGGCAACGAGATCCTGGCGCGCAAGGAAGAGCTGGGCACGCTGCTGGCGCGCGAAGAAGGCAAGACCAAGGCCGAAGGCATTGGCGAGGCCACGCGTGCGGGCCAGATCTTCAAGTTCTTCGCGGGCGAATGCCTGCGCCTGTCGGGCGAGTTGCTGCCTTCGGTGCGCCCCAACATCGGCGTGGAAATCACGCGCGAGCCGGTCGGCGTGGTCGGCCTCATCACGCCGTGGAACTTCCCTATTGCCATTCCCGCGTGGAAGATCGCGCCTGCACTGGCCTTCGGCAATTGCGTGGTGCTCAAGCCCGCCGACCTCGTGCCGGGCAGCGCCTGGGCTCTCTCCGAAATCATCAGCCGCTCGGGCATTCCGGCCGGCGTGTTCAACCTCGTGATGGGGCGCGGCAGCGTGATCGGCGAGGCGCTGGTCAACCACCCGGGCATTCATGCGATCAGCTTCACCGGCTCGGTGGGCGTGGGCCGCAACATCGCGATCCAGTGCGTCACCAACCATAAGAAGGTGCAGCTCGAAATGGGCGGCAAGAACCCGCAGGTGATTCTTGACGACGCCGACCTCGCGCAGGCCGTGGAGCTCAGCGTGCAGAGCGCGTTCTACTCGACCGGCCAGCGCTGCACGGCGTCGAGCCGCCTCATCGTCACCGAAGGCATCTATCCGAAGTTCATCGCCGCCATGAAGGAACGCATGGCGAAGATCAAGGTGGGCGACGCACTCGCGCAGGGCACCGATGTGGGCCCGGTCTCGTCGAAGTCGCAGCTCGAGCAAGACCTGAACTACATCGAGATCGGCCAGAGCGAAGGTGCCACGCTGGCCGCCGGCGGTGAACGCCTGAAGCTGGAGACCGACGGCTACTACATGTCTCCGGCCCTCTTCAGCGAATCGGCCGCGGCCATGCGCATCAACAAGGAAGAGATCTTCGGCCCGGTGGCGAGCGTGATCCGCGTGAAGAACTACGAAGAGGCGCTGGCCACGGCGAACGACACCGAGTTCGGCCTGTCGGCCGGCATTGCCACCACTTCGCTGAAGTACGCCACGCACTTCAAGCGCCACAGCCAGGCCGGCATGGTGATGGTCAACTTGCCGACGGCCGGCGTGGACTATCACGTGCCGTTCGGCGGTCGCAAGGGCAGCAGCTACGGTCCGCGTGAGCAGGGCCGCTATGCGCAGGAGTTCTTCACGACGGTGAAAACGGCCTACACGCTGGCCTGATCGATCTTCAGGCGGGCGGCAGCGAAGACGGCGGCGCGCGACGGCGCCGCCGCATCAGGTACTCCACGAGCTCGAAGATCCCTTCGCTCAGCAGCGCCAATGCGGCTGCCGGCAGTGCGCCCGCCACGAGCAGCTCGCGGTCGTTGAGCGCCAGCCCCGTCACGATGCGCTCGCCGAAGCCGCCCGCACCAATGAAGGCCGCGATGGTCGCCGTGCCGATGGCAATCGCAGTGGCGGTGCGCACGCCCGCCAGCAGCGTTGGCAGCGCCAGCGGCAGCAGCACCAGCTGAAGGCTCTGCGGCGGCGTCATGCCGAGCGCGGTGCCGGCGAGCCGCAGGCCGTTGGGCACTTCGGCCAGGCCCGTCACCGTGTTGCGCATGATCGGCAACAGCGAATAGAGCGTGAGCGCAATCAGCGCGGGCAGCGCGCCGATGGCGCCCAGCATCGAGATCAGCACGGCCAGCAACGCGAGCGAGGGCACGGTCTGCAGCAGGCTCGCCAAGCCCAGCACCACAGCGCGCAACCGCACATGCGGAAACACCAGGATCGCGATCGGCACGCCGATCAAGATGGCGATGCCGACCGACAGCGCCACCAGCACCAGGTGCTGCCGCGCAAGCTTCCACAGGTCGGGCCCGAACAGCTTGGCCATGAAGCCGCGGCGCGCTTCCTGCGGCTGCGCCTTCGCATCCTTGCCCGTATTCGCCAGGAAGTCGCGCGCGATCACGTCGAAGGGCACGCTCTGCAGCTCGGCGCGCGCGTTCATCGCGATCATCGCGTGCTCGTCGACCTTGCCTTCGAGCGTCTGCAGCGCGGCCCAGGCCTTGGGCAGCCGCGTGGGCAGGTCCAGCTTGTAGAGCACCACGGCGTCGTAGCGCGGAAAGTATTTCTTGTCGTCTTCCAGCACGCGCAGGCCGAGGTGATCGATCTTGGCGTCGGTGGTGTAGATGTCGATCACGTCGATCTGCTTGGCGGCCACGGCGTCGTAGGCCAGCCCGTGGTCGAGACCAGTCGGCACCTGCGTGAAGCCGTAGCGGTCGGCCAGGCCCTTCCATCCGTCGGCGCGGCCGATGAATTCGTTCGACAGGCCGAGCTTGAGTTCGGGGTGCTTCGCCAGGTCGCTCAGCGTGCGCAGGCCCAGCCGTTCGGCATCGGGCGCGCGCACCGCGAGTGCGTAGCCGTCGTTGAAGCCCAGCGGAATCGCCACGCCCAGGCCCATCGGCGCGAGTGCCGCGTTCATGGCCTCGCGCGTGTTGGCCGGTGAGCCCTTGAGGATTTCGAGCGCGATGGTGCCGGTGTATTCGGCGTACATGTCGATGGCGCCCGAGCGCAGCGCCTCGTAGACGATGGCCGTGTTGCCCAGCCCCTGCCGCACGACGGGGGGCGATGCAGTGTGCGGCGCCGCCGTCTGCGCCAGCAGCTCGGCCAGGATGTACGACTCGGTGAAGCGCTTGGAGCCGACGCGCAGCGTCTCGTCCGCGGCCCGAGCGGCGCCGGACGCGGCAAGCCAGGCAAGGGCGAACAACAGGGCGGCGCGCCAGAGGCTGCGGGGCAGATGCATCCGGGCCAGTGTATAGACAACGCCCCGTTCGGCGTACCCGTCAATCTCCTACACGCCGTGGTGCGCGGTGCCGATGCGGCGGGCCGCCGATCGGCCCCACAGTCGATGGCCATGAAGACCCAACCCAGGAAAGACAAGCTCCCCGGCCCCGACGTCCACGGCCTGCGCGAACTGCCGGGTGTGCAGGTAGACGGCTACAGCCTGCAACTGCGCGACAAGGACGGTTTCGTAGGCGACCAGGCCAGCCAGACGGCCTTCCGCGAACTGCTCGAACGCTGGCGCAAGCGCCACCGCAGGAAGGGAAAAGACCCGCTGGGCCTCTCGCATTCGCGCGACCTGAGCAAGAGGGAGCTCGACCAGGCGCTGCAGGAAAAGAAGGCGTCCGAAGCCACCGACGTGATGCATGCAGCCATCGAGGAGTTCGCGCAGGAGCTGGCCTTCGTGATCCAGCGCTTCATGCGCCAGCCCTCGTGGCAGAAGGTGCAGCGCATCGTGATCGGCGGCGGCTTTCCCGAGAGCGACGCGGGCGAGCGCGCCATCCTGCAGGCCGGCGCCATCCTCGAAGAGATGGGCCTGCACGTGCAGATCGGCCGCCTCTCGCACGACGTGGACGACGGCGGCCTGATCGGCTGGGCGCACCTCGTGCCGCCCCATATGCTGAAGGGGCACGACGCGATCCTCGCGGTGGACATCGGCGGCACCAACGTGCGCTGCGGCATCGTGAAAACGCGCCACCGCAAGGCGCCCGATTTCTCGCTCGCGAAGGTGGTGCGGCGCGAGAAGTGGCGCCATGCGGACGAGGACCCCAACCGCGGCGGCATGGTCGATCACATCGCCGGCATGCTCGAGGACATGGTGCTTTACAGCGAGCGCAAGAAGATCCGGCTGGCGCCCTTCATCGGCATCGGCTGCCCGGGCCTGATCCGGCAGGACGGCTCGATTGCGCGCGGTGCGCAGAATCTGCCGGGCGACTGGGAAGGCCACGCCTTCCACTTGCCGAGCCAGCTGTGGCGCCGCATGCCGATGATGGGCTCCGGCCCGACGCTGGTGTTGATGCACAACGACGCGGTGGTGCAGGGCCTGAGCGAGCTTCCCTTCATGCGCGACGTGCGGCACTGGGGCGTGCTGACCATCGGCACGGGGCTGGGCAACGCGAGCTTCACCAACCGGCCCTGAGGCCGGGCCAACGCTACAGGTCTTCGGGCCGCAGGCCTTCGATGCGCATGCTTGCGGAAGCGGTGGCGACGTTGCCTGCCGCATCGATGGCGCGCACTTCGATGTTCGCGGCGCCGGGCCTCTTCGGCGTCCACGTGCAGACGTACGGCGCGGCGTGCAGCGTGCACGCGGTCTTGCCGTCGACGACGAACTTCAGCTCAGCCACGGCCACGTTGTCGGATGCCGTGGCGGAAAGCCTTGTCGCCATGCCTGCCGCGGCGGTTGGCGGCGGGGCCAGTGCAACTGTCGGCGCCACCGTGTCGGAAGGCGGATTGACGATCACGTTGGCAGAGGCCACGGCGGCGTTGCCAGCCGCGTCGAGCGCGACCACCCGGATCGTCTGGACGCCGGGCGCGGTCGGCGTCCAGCTGCAGGTGTAGGGCGGGGCGGTGAAGGTGCAGATCGGGATGCTGTCCCGGCCCAGCACCTTGACGCCCCACACGCCCGCGTTGTCCACCACGGCCGGCGCGATGGTGGTGGGTTGGCCCACCACGGCCATGGAAGGCGCGGCCAGCGAAACGGTCGGCGGCGTCGCGTCGGTGCCGCCGAGCGCCAGGTCGATGGTGAACATCGGCTGGCCCTGCACGGCCTTCTGCTCGAACGCATCGAAGATGGTGAACCAGCTCGCACCGGGGGCGCGGTTGGCGGCGCGCGCCTTGACCAGCAGCGTCGTCTTGCCGACGGCGAAGCAGCTGAAGCCGCAGTTCCAGTCGAACACGAAGCGGCCCGACGCATCGGCCACGCCCGTCACCAGCATGACCAGCGGCTTGCCGGCCCCGGGGTCGCGCCACACCGACACCTGCGCGCCGGGCAGCGCGGCGCCGGTGTCGCGGTCGGTCACGCGCACCTGGGTGCCGGTGGTGGCCGCCATGAACTTCGAGCTGCCGAGCTTGGGCCAGTCGGTCCAGTCGGTGTCGATGTTGGCCTTGGTGCCGGCCGTGAAGCGGATCATCTCCAGCGTGGCGATGCGGTTGGCCGCAGGGTCGCGGCGCTGCTCGAAGACGGTGCCCAGCAGCGGGTCGAGCCGCCAGTGCTGGCGCGTCCACCAGTAGCGGTCGTTGTCGTTGGCCAGGGCGAGGTCGACGATGGGCGCGACGCCGGTGGTGTCCGCCACCGCGACGCCGTTGTAGTACTCGCCCGCGCCGGCGCCGAACACATGCTCCAGCTCGTGCAGCAGGGTCTTGAGCTGGCGGGCGAGGTAGTCCTTCTCGGTGGACTCGGGCGCGCCCGGGGTGGGCGCGCGCGACAGGCGCAGCGGGTCGTGGATGGCAATCCAGTTCAGGTTCCAGGTCACGCCTTTCTGCGGAAAGGTCCAGCTGGTAGACAACCCGCCGTGGCTGTAGCCGCGGGTGGACTTCGATATGCACACCACCACCTCGCCGTTGACCAAGCCGTTGTAGCTGCACTGCGGCGCGGTGGCGGGGGCTGCGAGCTGCAGGTCGGCGGCGGGGTCGAAGGCAAAGCTGCGCACGGTCTCGCGCGTGAACACCGTGTTGACGTCGGCCACGTACTGCGCGAGCCGGCGGGCGGCTTCGGCGGCGCCGATGTCGGTGGCCAGCTCGGGGTCGACGATGAACTTCAGGCGATGGGTGCTGGGGGCGGCCCGACCGACTTCGTCCATTGCGGCGAAGGCGGGCACCATTCCAGAAAGCGCGAACAGAGCTGGTAGCACGAACGCCAGACTCGCGAATGCACGCAGCGAGAAGAAAGCTCGCATCGGTTTTCCCCCGGGGCAGGGGCGCAGGACTCAAACGGATGACGCCTCGGTCGGCCTTTTCAGGGGCCGGGCCCAGGCGGGCTGCCCCGCGATGCAGGGGGTGCCGGAAGATCCGTTCACGTCTGCCCGATGACGAATCAGTGGGCAGGCAGGCTTGTCAATCCCGGAAACCGGTGGGTATTTTAGTCTGCATGTTCAACTTGTTTCAATTGTGTTGCATTTGTGCTTCTGACGCCACAGTGTCACCACCCAGCGCCTTGTAGACCGCCACCAGGCCCACCGAGAGACGGCTGGTGCTCTGTGCCTGGTCGCGCTGCGCCTGCAGCAAGGTGCGGCGCGCATCGAGTTCAACGCCAAAGTCGGTGAGCCCGCCCTTGTAGCGAGCCGCCGCCAGCACCAGCGCATCACGGCTGCGGCGTTCGCGCTCGGCCAGCTCGACCTGGCGTTGGCCCTCGGCGGCGTAGGCGTTGAGGGCTGAATCGATCTCGTGCCAGGCCTTGAGCACGGTCTGCTGGAAGGCCACGGCCGCTTCCTGCTGCTGCAGCTCGCGCAGTTCGATGGTGGCGCGGCGGCGGCCGTTGTCGAAGATCGGCAGGCTGATCGACGGGCCCACGTGCCACTGCCGGCTGCCCCAGTCGCCGAAGCGCTCGCTGCCCACCGATTCGTAGCCGAAGCCGGCGCCCAGCGTCACGCGTGGATAGAGGTCGGCCACGGCCACGCCGATGCGGGCTGTGGCGGCGTGCAGCTGCGCCTCGGCGGCTGCGATGTCGGGGCGGCGGCGTGCGAGCTCGGCGGGCAGGCCCAGCGTGAGTGCGGGCAGCGCGGGGGCGTCTGGTGTGTCGCCAGTGGCGGTGTCTGCCAGCTCGGTGTTCAGTGCGCCAGGCGCGGCACCGGCCAGCAGCGTGATGCGGTTCATTGCATCGGCCTCCTGCTGCAGCAGCGCGGGAATGCGTGCGCGCAGTTCGGCCACCAGCGCACGCTGGCGCACCGGGTCCAGGTCGGTGACGAGGCCGCCGTCGGCGCGTGCCTGCACCAGTTCGAGCGACTCGGCGGCCGCCGCGATGTCGGCGCGCGCGATGCGCAGTTCGCGCTGCGTGCCGCGCAGCTCGAAATAGTTGCGCGCCAGTTCGGCCTGCACGCTGAGCCGGGCCTGCTGCAGCAGCGCAGCCGATGCGCTCGAGTCGGCATCGGCCGCCTCGATGGCGCGGCGCACGCGGCCCCACAGGTCGATTTCCCACGAGGCGTCGAAGCCGGCCTGATAGAGGTTGTAGGGCTCGCTGAGCGTGCGGATGAGCTGGTCGCGGTTGGAAACCGACGAGCCCAGCGCGTCGATCATCCGCGTGGCGGAGCCGCTCTCGCTCTGGCGCTGCCGGGTGACGCCGGCGCTCGCATTCAGCTGTGGACCCTGCTGGGCCGCGGTGGTGGTGCGCTGCACGCGGCTTTGCGCGAAGCGCAGGGCGGCGGTCTGCAGGTCGGGGTTGCTCGCGAGCACCATGGCCTCGAGGCGGTCCAGCACCGGATCGTTGAAGGCCTTCCAGTCGCCAGATGCGACGCCGCCAAAGGAACCTTGCCGCTCCGCACCAAGCAGCGCGGGCGAACCGCCATGCCATGCAGACCAGTCGGCGGGAGCGCGGGCTTCGGCCGGCTTGTGGTCGGGTCCCACGGCGCAGCCGACAAGAATGAAAGCGAGAGAGAGCGTGGCCGCGACGGAAGAATGAGGAAATGGAAGGGGCATGACGTGCTCCCGTTATCAGACAAGACGATTGCGGAACAGCCACGCCGCCAGCGGCAGCGTGATGGCGGCGATGACGGCAAGCGGAATCAGGTTGTGCCAGACCGTGCCCAGCCCCACGCCTTCGAGGTACACGCGCTGCACCAGGTCGATGGCAAAGCGCAGCGGGTTGGCCAGCGTTGCCACCTGCAGCGCGTGCGGCATGTTGCGCACCGGCGTGGTCAGGCCCGACAGCAGCATCAGCGGCATCAGCAGCACGAAGGCGTAGAGCATGGCCTGCTGCATGTTGGCCGACACCGCCGAGATCGACAGGCCGATGCCCACGCTCGCCACCGTGAAGAACAGCAGCCCCGTGTACAGCGTGACGAGCGAGCCCGCCATCGGAATGCCGAACCAGAAGAGCGCCACCAGCAGGATCAGCGACGACTGCACCAGCCCCACCAGCACAGGCGGCAGCGCCTTGCCGATCATGATTTCGAGCGGCGACATCGGCGTTACCAGCAGCTGGTCGAAGGTGCCTTGTTCGCGTTCGCGCGCCACCGACAGTGCGGTGAGCAGCAGCGTCTGCAGCATGCTGAGCGCGGCGATCATGCCGGGCAGCAGGTTCCAGCGCGTTTCGAGATTCGGGTTGAACCACGCGCGCGATTCCACGACCAGTGGCGACGGCGGTGCGCCCACGCGCGTGCGCAGCTCGGCGTTGTAGCGCTCGACCACCGCACTCACGTAGCCGGCCGCCGAGCCCGCGGTGTTGGAGTTGCGCGCATCGAGGATCAGCTGGATGGCCGCCGTCTGCCCCGCGCTGAACTGCTGCTCAAAGTTGGCGGGTATCTGTATGACCAGCAGTGCCTTCTCGGTGTCGATCACTTCGCGGATGTCGGCCTGCGAGCGCAGCGTGGCGACGCGGTGAAACACGCCGGTGCTGTCGAGATGCGCAATCAGCTCCGTCGAGGCACCGTTGTGGCTCTGGTCGAGCAGCGCATAGGGCACGTTGGTGAGGTCGTAGGTCGCGCCGTAGCCGAAGACCAGGCTCTGCATGATCGCCGGTGCGATCAGGATGGCGCGCGTGGCCGGGTCCTTGAGGATGGTCAGCAGCTCCTTGCGGCAGAGGTTGGCAACGCGCAGGAAGAAATCGATGAGGGCGTTCATGGCCGGGGCTTTCAGTCGAGGCTCTTGCGCGTTACCGCGCGCGCCACCAGCAACAGGCCTACCGCATACGCCATCAGGATCGCGCAGTTGCGCCAGATCAGCGGCCAGACGTCGCCCGCGAGAAACAGCGTCTTGATGAGGTCCATGAAATACGTGGCCGGCAGCAGGTGGCCGATCACCCACACGGCGGTGGGCACGTTGCGCAGGTCGAACAGGAAGCCCGACAACATCATCGAGGGCATGAAGGTCGCGATCAGCGCCACCTGGCTCGCGAGAAACTGGTTGCGCGTGACCGACGAGATCACCAGGCCCAGGCTCACCGCCACGATCAGGTACAGCATCGAGCTGAACACCACCACCAGCAGCGAGCCGTACATGGGCACCGCGAACAGGTAGCGCGCCGAGAGCAGGCACAGCGCAAGGCCCAGCATGCCGACCGCAAAGTACGGAATGATCTTGGCCAGCAGAATCTCCACCGGCCGCACCGGCGTGACGAACAGCGCCTCCAGCGTGCCGCGTTCCCACTCGCGCGCCATCACCAGCGCGGTGAGAAAGGCGCCGACCAGCGTCATGATGAGCACGATGAGCCCCGGAACGAGGTACCAGGTGCTGGTGTTCGCGGCGTTGAACCACATGCGCTGCTCGACGGTGACGCTGCCGACGGGCGGGGCGTCGGCGCCGGAGGCGTTGCCGCTCCTGTCCATCTGCCGGATTGCCGATTGCGCGAGGGCGCCTGTCACATAGGCCTGGATGATGCTCGCGCGCCCCGCGTCGGAGCCGTGCACGATGAGCTGCACGCGCGCATTGCCGGCAGCCAGCGAGCGCGAGAAATCGGAAGGCACGCGCACGATTCCGTCGACCTTGCGTTCGCGCATCAGCTCTTCGGCGTCGTGCATCGAGCCCAGCAGCACCGGCGCGATGGTGGGCGAGAGCTGCAGGCCGGCGATGGCCTCGTGCGCGGTTGGCGATGCGTCTTCCATGACCACCGCTACGGGTGCGTTCTTCACGTCGAGCGACATGCCGTAGCCGAAGATCAGGATCAGCACCATCGGCAGCAGGATGCCGATGGCCAGGTTGCTGCGGTCGCGCAGCAGCTGGCGGAATTCCTTGCGCGTGAGGGAGATCAGGCGGGACCGGAAGCCGCTCATGCCGTCACCTCTGTCTTTGTTTCTTGCCGTGCCTTCTCGACGATGCCGATGAAGGCCTGTTCCATGTCGATGCGCCTGCCGCTGTCTTCCTCACCGCCCAGCGCCTGCGCGCGCACTTCCTGCGGCGTGCCGATGGCCAGCACCCTGCCCGCGTCCTGGATCACGATGCGGTCGCAGTATTCCGCCTCTTCCATGAAGTGCGTGGTGATGACGACCGTGGTGCCGCCTTCGGCCAGCGCTGTGATGCGCCGCCAGAACTCGCGGCGCGCGAGCGGGTCGGCGCCGCTGGTGGGCTCGTCGAGGAACAGGATCTCGGGTTCGTGCAGCAGGCCCGTGGCCATGGCCAGGCGCTGCTTGTAGCCGCCGGGCAACTGGCCGCTGGGTACATCGAGCGAGTGGGCCAGGTCGAACTGGCGCAGCACCGTGTCCATGCGCTCGCGCAGCTTCGCGCCGCGCAGGCCGTAGGCGCCGCCGAAGAACGAGAGGTTCTCGTGCACTGTGAGGTTGCCGTAGAGCGCGAACTTCTGCGAGACATAGCCGATGCGCTGGCGCGCCTGCGCGCGGGCATGCCGCAGATCGACGCCGGCCACGCGCAGCTGGCCGCCGCTCGCGGGCAGCAGGCCGCAGAGCATGCGGAAGGTGGTGGTCTTGCCCGCACCGTTGGGGCCGAGCAGGCCGAAGATCTCGCCGCGCCGCACCGAGAAGCTGGTGCTGGCCACCGCCACGAAGCCGCCGAAGCGGCGTACGAGGTCCTTGACTTCGATGACCACTTCGCCGGGTTGGCCTGTGCTCGGTTGCGAAGTGGCCATGCTGGTGGCCGGGGTGGCGTCGGCGTTGGGCGACGGCTGCGCACGCAGCAGCGTCATGAAGCCGTCTTCGAGGCGCGGCGCGACCGGCTCGGTGCGCGCGCCTTCGAGCAATGCATCGAGCCGCGCATCGTCTGTCTCGCTGCGGCGAATGAAGCGCACCTCGCCACCTTGCGGCACCGCATCGATGATCTCCAGCCGTGCGTCGAGCAGGCGGGCCTGCAGCAACCGTGGCGGCTCGCCGTCGGGCGGTGTCGCGATGAAGCAGAGGCCGTGTGCCCGGTCGCGCAGTTCGCTGGGCGCACCCTGCGCCAGCAGCTTGCCGCCATGCAGCACGAACACATGGCTGCAGCGCTCGGCCTCGTCGAGGTAGGCGGTGCTGACGATGACCGAGAGCTTTTCGTCGTCTACCAGCTGCTGCACGATCTGCCACAGTTCGCGGCGCGAGAGCGGGTCCACGCCCACGGTCGGCTCGTCGAGCAGGAGCAGGTCGGGCGAGCGCACCAGCGTGCAGGCCAGCCCTAGCTTCTGCTTCATGCCGCCCGAGAGCTTGCCGGCCGGGCGATCGGTGAAGCGGCCCAGGTCGGTCATTTCCATCAGCCGCGCATAGCGTTCGCGCCGCTTGTCGCGTGGCACGCCGTGCAGGTCGGCGTAGAGGTCGAGGTTTTCCTGCACGCTCAGGTCGTCGTAGAGGCCGAAGCGCTGCGGCATGTAGCTGATGCGATCCTGCACGGCCTGCGGATCGGCCGATACATCGATGCCGAGCACGCGCAGCTCGCCCGCGTCGGCGCGCATCAGGCCGGCCATCAGGCGCAGCAGCGTGGTCTTGCCGGCACCGTCGGGGCCGACCAGGGCGGTGAGCGTGCCGGCGGGCACTTCGAGCGATACGTCGTCGAGCGCGAGCACGGGTTCTTTCGACGCTTTCAGCAGGAAGCGCTTGTGCAGCGAGCGTCCGGCCACGGCCGGCCCGGTGATTGGCATCAGGGTTTGCCGGTGGCGGGCGATAGTTGCAGACGCACAGTGGCCGGCATGCCGAGCCGCAGCCGGTCTTGCGGGTCATCGACCATCACGCGGATCTCGTAGACGAGGCTGCTGCGCAGTTCCTCCGTCTGCACGGTCTTGGGCGTGAACTCGGCCACCGACGAGATGTAGCCGACCTTGCCGGCGATCGCTTCGCCGGGCTGGCTGTCGGTGCTCACGCGGGCGTCCTGCCCGGCGCGCACGCGGCCAAGGTCGAGCTCGGCCACATAGGCGCGCACCCACTTGGGATCGGTGATGGCGAGCGTGAAGGCCGGGCGCTGAGGCGAGGCCATGTCGCCGGGCTCCAGCAGGCGGGCGCGCACGACGGCGTCGATGGGCGCCTTGAGCTCGGCCTCGGTGAGCTGGTGGTTCATGAGCGCCAGCTCGGCGCGGGCCGATTCGAGCTGGGCAATCGCCTGGCCGATGTCTTCCTTGCGCGGGCCGGTGATGACCAGCTGCTGTGCCTTGCGGGCGTTGTCGAGCTGCGCCAGCGCCACCTTGCGCCTGGCCTGTGCGCTGTCGAGGTCCTGCTGGCTCACGGCGCGGCCGGCCGTGCTGGCGCCGATGGCCTGCAGGCGCGTGAGCTGCTGTTGTGCCAGATCGGCATCGGCCTGCGCGCTGGCCACCTGGGCCTTGGCCTGTGCCACTTCTTCGGGGCGGCTGCCGGTCTTCAGGCGCAGCAGGGCCTGTTCCTGCACGCCGATGCGCGCCTGCGACTGCGCGACGCGCAGCACCAGCGAGCGGGTGTCGAGCCGGCCGAGCACCTGCCCGGCGCGCACGCGGTCGCCCTCGCGCACCGTCAGTTCGGCCACGCGATCGTTGGCGTTGAAGGCCAGCGAGACCTGGCGCAGGTCGACGTTGCCGTACAGCACGAGCTGGTCGGAGGGCGTGGCGGATCGGTGCGTGTACCACCAGCCGCCCACCGCCGCGACGATGGCCGCGGCGGCGATGGCAATGAGGGGCTTCTTGTTCATGGCGTGTGTGTCCTGACGAGGCTGCTGCCCGGAAGTCGGTGCGATGTTATCAAATTGAAATTTGAATTTGAAGTATTCTTTTGTTTGGGTTAGCCTCGGGGCATGGCAACCCGCACTCCGCGTACCGACGGCAACACCACGCGCCTGCACATCCTCGAAACCGCCGGCCGGCTGTTCGCGGCGCAAGGCTTCGCAGAAAGCACCAGCAAGGAAATCTGCACCCGCGCCGGCACCAACATGGCCGCCATCAACTACCACTTCGGCGGCCGCGACGGGCTCTACGAGGCGGTGCTGGTCGAAGCGCACAAGCAGCTGGTGAGCCTCGACGAGCTGATGGCGCTGTCATTGGAGTCGACCGATCCGCGCCTGAAGCTGCGCGCCTTTCTCACGCACATGGTCGAGATGAGCGCCCAGCCGAAGGCGCCGTGGGGGTTCCGCGTGGTGCTGCGCGAGGCGCTGTCGCCGTCGCCTGCCATGCCGGCGCTGATCCAGCGGGCTGTGCTGCCCAAGGCCAGGCTGATGCGCGGCATCGTCGGCGAGATCATGGGCTTGCCCGACGACCATCCATCGGTGCAGCGCAGCCTGCTGCTGACGGTGCTGCCGTGCCTGGTGATGACGGTGGCGCCCAAGGACCTGAGCAGCAAGGTGTTGCCGGCCCTGAAGGACACGCAGGCCCTGGCCGAAGAAGTTGTGCGCTATGTGCTCGCGGGGCTCGATGCCGTGGCGAAGGAAGCCAAGGCGGCCGAGCCGTCCCCGGCGTCCACAACGCCTAAAGCTGGAAAGCGACGGTGAGCAGCAGCCCCTCGGCCACGTCGCGCATCAGCCCCGGGCGTCGCGCACGATAGGGCTCGCCGGCCGAGGCGGTGGTCTCGATCCACTCGGCCAGCCATTCGATGTCTTCATGGCCGTAGAACACGACGGCCGCCTCGTGGTTCAGCAGCAGGCTGCGCAGGTCGAGGTTGATCGAGCCGCACATGGCGAGTTCGTCGTCCACCACCACGGCCTTGGCATGCGCCATGAACGGCAGCATGCTGAAGCTCACGCCCGCGCGCGCCAGGTCGCGCATGGCGCGTGCACGTACGAAGTCGGCAAGGCGATGGTTCGACTGCGCGGGCATCGCGATGGTCACCTGCACGCCGCGCCGCGCGGCCAGCCGCAGTGCATCGCGCAGGCCGTCGCCGGGCACGAAGTAGGGCGTGATCGCGAGCACGCGGTGGTCGGCGCGAAAGCATGCATCGATCAGCAGTGCGTGCGCCGTGTCTTCGGTCTGGTCGGGGCCGCTCGGCAGGAACTGCGCCATGGCCGTGCCCGGGCCCGGGGGCACGTCGTCGGCGGTGATGGCGCGGGCCTTGCGGCTGCGCACCGAGGCCCAGTCGTGGTCGAACTGGCGCGCTGCCGCTGCGGCCACGCTGCCATGCAGGTCGAACGACAGGTCGCGCCAGGCCTCGGGGTGCTTGTCGTTGCCGGTGAAGTATTCGCCCGCGAGGTTGCGCCCGCCCGACCAGAGCCAGCCGTCGTCGGCAATGGTGAACTTGCGGTGGTTGCGCAGGTTGCGCGGGCCGATGCGGCGCAGGCTGAAGAAGGGGCGGAACACGGCCACCTCGCCGCCCGCCACACGCAGCCGGTCGAAGTGATGGCGCGGCAGCGACAGCGCGCCGAAGCCGTCGAGCAGCACCCGCACCTTGATGCCCTCGCGTGCGCGCTTGGCGAGCCGGTCGATCACCGCGTGGCCGAGCGGGTCGTCGCCGATGATGAAGGTGCACACGTCGATGCGCTCGCGCGCGCCGTCGATCACCTGCCACAGCGCATCGCGCGCGGCCTCGCCGTCGGCATGCATGCGGATCGCGCAGCGCCCCGGCGGCGCGAGGCCGAAGCTCTCGATCAGGTCGGCAGCCCAGTGGCCCGGCGGCACCGAGCGCGGCGGCCTGGGCGACCCCGCCGGACGCAGCTTGCGCTGGCCGAACAGCAGGTACATCGGCAGGATGAAGTAAGGCATCAGCACCAGCCCCATGACCCAGGCGATGGCCGTGGTGGGGGCGCGCTGCTCGCGGCGCGCACGCGTGGTCAGCACGTAGACCAGCAGCGCGAAAGTGACGACGAGGAAATGCTGCGAAGGAGAGGGCAGCCAGTCGAACTCTTTGGTCGGCATGGACCGATGATGCCTCAGCGTTGCGGGCTGTGCCTTCAGTGTCCCTTCAGCGTTGCAGGAAGGCCGGCACGCCGCGCCCTTCCGAGGCCAGGAACCGCATCATCGGATCGACCACCGCACGCACAGCGGGCCGGTCGCCTACGCGCGTGCGCCAGGCCAGCAGGCGCGGCGTGGCGTCGGTCATGCCGGCGCCCTTGCGGTCGGCGAACACATAGGCCATGTAGAAGGCGATGTCTGCGAAGGAGTAGGGGCCGGCCAGGTACTCGCGTGTGGCCAGCAGGCCTTCCATCTCTTCGTAGAAGCGCGCGCAGCCGGCGCAGGCCGTGACTGCCGCGGCGCTCTGCATGTCGTGCTGCAGGCCGAAGAGCTTGATGACGTTCGGGAAGAAGACCTCGTCGGACTTCTGCTCCAGCTGCCGCGCGCGGGCCCGTTCGGCAATGCCTTCAGGCCACAGCGCAAGGCTGGGATAGCGGTCTTCGAGGTACTCGAAGATCTGCGTCGAGTCGAACAGCGAGACCTCGTCGTCGACCAGCACGGGCACCTGCTGCTTGACGGGGTTGACCCGAAGCACCTCGGGGTGCTTGGGCTCGTAGGCATCGTCCTTGGTGAAGGGCACCATGACCAGTTCGAAGGGCACGCCTTTTTCGCGTGCCGCGATCTCGACCTTGGCGCCGAACATGCTGAGGGGGCCTGAGTAGATGTGAGTCGTCATGCCCCGACTTCACCAGAAACGGCGCGTCAGGTCGAGCCCCAGACCTCCTGCGCGGTCTCGACCACCAGGCGCAGCTTGTTGCGCTGCGCTTCCACGGCGATGTTGTTGCCGTGCACGGTGCTGGAGAAGCCGCACTGCGGCGACAGCGCGAGCTGGTCGAGCGAGGCGTACTTGGCTGCGTCCTCGATGCGGCGCTTGAGCTCGTCTTTGTCTTCCATCTCGCCGAACTTCGTGGTCACGAGGCCGAGCACCACGGTCTTGCCCTTGGGCAGATAGCGCAGCGGCTTGAAGTCGCCCGAGCGGGCGTCGTCGTATTCCATGAAGTAGGCGTCGAGGTCCATCTCCTTGAGCAGCGCCTCGGCCACGGGCTCGTAGTTGCCGGCCGCGGCGTGCGTGCTCTTGAAGTTGCCGCGGCACAGGTGCATGGCCAGCAGCATGCCCGGGGGCTTCTGCGCCACCACCTTGTTGATGAAGGCGGCATAGCGATGCGGCAGTTCGTTCGGGTCGTCGCCGCGCTTGCGGGCGGCTTCGCGCATGTGCTCGTCGCACAGGTAGGCGAGGTTGGTGTCGTCCATCTGCACGTAGGTGCAGCCGGCGGCGGCCAGCGAGCGCAGCTCGTCGCCGTAGGCCTTGGCCACGTCGTCGTAGAACGCCGGGTCGAGCTCGGGGTACGCCTCCTTGCTGATGCCGGCGCGGCCGCCGCGGAAGTGCAGCATGGTCGGCGAGGGGATCGTCACCTTGGGCGTACGGCCTGCCGAGACCTGGCTCTTGAGGTACTGGAAGTCGGCGAGCTGGATGTCCTTGACGTGGCGCACCTTGTCGAGCACGCGCATCGCGGGCGGAGCGAGTTCTTCGGTGCCGTCGGGCTTGCGGATGGTGACCGGGATGTCGGTTTTCACGCCGCCGAGCTGGTCAAGGAAGTCGATGTGGAAGTAGGTGCGGCGGAACTCGCCGTCGGTGATGCTCTTCAGGCCGATGTCTTCCTGGAAGCGGACGATCTCGGTGATGGCCTTGTCTTCGACGAGGCGAAGCTGTTCGGGCGTGATCTCGCCCTTGGCTTTCTGTTCGCGGGCATCGAGCAGGTATTTGGGGCGCAGGAAACTGCCCACGTGGTCGTAGCGGGCAGGCAAGGCGGCGTGCTGTGACATGGATGACTCCGTCGTGATTTGGGGAACGAGCGGAACATCGTATCGCCTTCGAAATGCCGATGACTGTATACAGATATCTCGGTGTTTACCCTCGAAATGCTTCAAAAGGCTAGAAATTTCAGGTTTTCTGTATACATTGAGTATTCATGAAAACGCCCACGACCGCCTTTCCACTGAACGCTTGGTATGCCGCCGCCTACGACGTCGAAGTGCGTCACGCGCTGCTGCCACGCACGATCTGCAACCAGAAAGTGGTGCTGTTCCGCCGCACCGACGGCCAGGTGGCCGTGCTCGAAGACGCCTGCTGGCACCGGCTGATGCCGCTGTCGCTGGGACGCCTCGAAGGCGACGAACTGGTCTGCGGCTACCACGGCCTCGTCTACAACAGCCAGGGCCGCTGCACTCACATGCCGAGCCAGGAAACGCTGAACCCCTCGGCATGCGTGCGCAGCTTTCCGGTAGTGGAGAAGCATCGCTTCGTGTGGATCTGGCCAGGCGATCCGGCCAAGGCCGACCCGGCGCTGGTGCCCGACATGCACTGGAACGACGACCCGGCCTGGGCCGGCGACGGCAAGATGATCCGCGTCAACTGCGACTACCGCCTCGTGGTCGACAACCTCATGGACTTGACGCACGAGACCTTCGTGCACGGCTCGTCCATCGGCAACCGCGAAGTGGCCGAGGCGCCCTTCGTGGCCACGCACGGCGACCGCTCGGCCACCGTCACGCGATGGATGGAAGACATCGACCCACCGCCGTTCTGGGGCAACCAGATCCGCCATGCGCGCGGCTACACCGGCAAGGTCGACCGCTGGCAGATCATCCGTTTCGAAGGCCCGTGCACGGTGAACATCGACGTCGGCGTGGCCGAGGCGGGCAGCGGCGCGGTGCCCCAGGGCAGCAACCCCGGTGACCGCAGCAAGGGCGTCAACGGCTACGTGCTCAACACCATCACGCCCGAGACCGACAAGACCTGCCTCTACTTCTGGGCCTTCTCGCGCAACTACTGCCTCGGTGAGCAGCGCCTTACGCACGAACTGCGCGAGGGCGTCGCCGGCATCTTCCGCGAAGACGAGCTGGTGCTCGAAGCGCAGCAGAAGGCGATGGACGACCACCCCGATCACAAGTTCTACAACCTCAACATCGACGCCGGCTCGATGTGGGCGCGACGCCTGATCGATCGCATGATCGAAAAGGAAAAACCCGCGCGCGCCGCGATCCCGATCCGGCCCGCCCAGAAGGCAGCCGCGTGAAGGTCGCTGCCGTTTCCACCACAGCCGAGCCCGGCGACAGCGGCAGTTCGCAGGCCGTGAAGGCGCAGCTGCGGCTGCGCGAGATGATCCTTGCGGGCGAGTTGCCCGGTGGCGCGCGCATTGCCGAGGTTGCCATCTCCGAGCAGCTCGGCGTGTCGCGCACGCCGGTGCGCACCGCGCTGATGCGGCTCGAACAGGAAGGCCTGCTCGAGGCGCTGCCCAACGGTGGCTATGCGGTGCGTACTTTTTCGGAGCGCGACGTGGCCGATGCCATCGAGCTGCGCGGCACGCTCGAAGGACTGGTCGCCCGGCTCGCGGCCGAGCGCGGCGCGGCGCCCGTGGTGCTGCGCGAAGCGCGCGCCTGCCTGCAGCGCATCGACGAACTGCTGCGGGAGCCCGCGCTCGACGACGCGGCCTTCTCGCGCTACGTGACGCACAACGAGCGCTTCCACGCACTGCTCTGCGAAATGGCGGGCAGCCCCGTCATCGCGCAGCAGCTCGAGCGCGTGATCAACCTGCCATTCGCGTCGCCCTCGGGCTTCGTCATCGTGCAGGCCAACTCGCCGGCCGCACGCGACATGCTCGTGATTGCGCAAGACCAGCATGTGCAGGTGCTCGACGCCATCGAGTCCGGCGAAGGCTCGCGCGCCGAGGCGCTGATGCGCGAGCACAGCCGCATTGCGCGGCGGAACCTGCGCGATGCGCTGCACGGCACGCCGACCGCCGAACAGCGCCCGCTGCCGGGTGTGCAGCTGATCCGCCGGCGCGGCTGATCGGTTTCTTCTTTTTCCCTCCTCTTTCGTGTTGCTCCCCCGATGAAAAGCGATCTTCAATGGATGCAGGCGCAAGTCGTTGCGCTGCGCGACGTCACGCCCACCGTGCGCGAATTCGAACTGCGCCCCGATGGCGGCTTTGCCGAATCCCATGAGCCCGGCGCCCACCTGCAGGTGCAGGTGCTGACGGCGCAGGGCAAAGTGCAGACCCGCTCGTACTCGCTGGTGGGCGAGGGCGACGGCCAGTGCTGGCGCATCGCCGTCAAGCGGCTCGACGACGGCCGTGGCGGTTCGCTCGCGATGTGGCGGCTGGCCGTGGGCGACCGCCTGCAAGTGAGCGCGCCGCAGAACCACTTTCCGCTCGACCTCTCGGCTCCCGGCTACCTGCTGGTGGCGGGCGGCATCGGCATCACGCCGCTGGTACTGATGGCGCAGCGGCTGGGCGCACATGCAAGGCGCACCGGCGTGCCGGTGAAGATGCTCTACGGCGCGCGGCATGCGGGCGAGCTCGGCTATCTGTCGCATCTGCAGGAAGCATTGGGCGAGGGCGTCGAAGCGCATGAAGGCTCGGCCCCCATCGACTTCGCCGCCGCCATCGCGGCACTGCCGCCCGGCGGCCAGCTCTACACCTGCGGCCCGGTGCCGATGCTCGAAGCCGTCAAGCGCGCGTGGCACGCAGCCGGCCGTGCCATCGAAGACCTGCGCTTCGAAACCTTCGGCAGCAGCGGCCGCCTGGCCACGCAGTCATTCCAGGTGCGAATTCCCCGGCACGACCTGGCCATCACCGTGCCGGCCGACTGCACGCTGCTCGAAGCCCTCGACGCAGCCGGCGTGCAGACGCTCTCGGACTGCAAGCGCGGCGAATGCGGCCTGTGCGCCATGGACGTGATCGCCGTCGACGGCGAGATCGATCACCGCGACGTGTTCCTCAGCGAGCACGAGAAGAAGTCGACCACGCGCATCTGCGCCTGCGTGTCACGCGCCGTGGGCACTCTCACGCTCGACTCCGCCTACCGCGCCGACAGCTGACGCGCGCGCTCCGCAGGCCGCCTTGCGCGATGATCGCGCAGTTCATTTGGCAATCGCGCAACAAAGGTCAACGGTAATGGCCGGCTAGGTGATTGCCTGCTCCGCCGGATGTTGCAAAGTGTTGAAAATAGCCCCGGTTCGCGTTCCGCCCCTCAAAGGAAAAAACATGCAAAGACGCCATCTCATCCAGACCGCCGCCCTCTCGGCACTTGCGCTTTCAATGTCGCTGGCCAGTGCCCAGGACGCCAACAAGTTCAAGATCGGCCTGATCCTTCCGATGACCGGCCAGTCGGCCTCCACCGGCCGCCAGATCGAAGCCGCCGCGCGCCTGTACATGGCCCAGAACGGCGACACCGTGGCCGGCAAGAAGGTAGAGCTGATCGTCAAGGACGACACCGGCCTGCCCGACGTGACCAAGCGCCTCGCGCAGGAACTGGTGGTGAACGACAAGGTCAACGTGCTGGCCGGCTTCGGCCTCACACCGCTGGCGCTGGCCGTGGCGCCGATTGCCACGCAGTCGAAGACGCCCGAAGTGGTGATGGCCGCGGCCACGTCGAGCATCACCGAGGCTTCGCCCTACATCATCCGTTCGAGCTTCACGCTGCCGCAGGTGTCGGTGGCCATGGGCGACTGGGCGCCTAAGAGCGGCGTGAAGACGGTCGTCACGCTGGTGGCCGACTACGGCCCGGGCAACGACGCCGAGAAGTTCTTCAGCGAGCGCTTCCAGCTCAACGGCGGCAAGGTGCTCGACAAGCTGCGCGTGCCGCTGCGCAACCCCGACTTCGCGCCGTTCCTGCAGAAGGTGCGCGACGTGAAGCCCGACGCGCTGTTCGTCTTCGTGCCCTCGGGCGCGGGCGCGGCGGTGATGAAGCAGTTCCTCGAACGCGGCATGGACAAGGCCGGCATCAAGATGATCGCCACCGGCGACGTGACGGATGACGACCAGCTCAACGACATGGGCGACGGCGCGCTGGGCGTGGTCACCTCGCACCACTACTCGGCCGCGCACCCCTCGGCCATGAACAAGAAGTTCGTCGAGGCCTTCGAGAAGGCCAACCCCAAGATGCGCCCCAACTTCATGGCCGTGGGTGGCTATGACGGCATGCGCGTGATCTACGAAGCGCTCAAGACCACCAAGGGGCAGGGCGGCGGCGAAGCGCTGCTGGCTGCCATGAAGGGCCAGGTCTTCGAGAGCCCGCGCGGCCCGGTGCTGATCGATGCGCAGACGCGTGACATCGTGCAGGACGTGTACCTGCGCAAGGTCGAGAAGAAGGACGGGCAGCTCTACAACGTCGAGTTCGATGTGATCAAAGGCGTGAAGGACCCAGGTAAAGCCAAGTGAGGCTTGTCTCTGGGGGGCGTTGTTGTTCGGGGCGCGATCACGCCGACGGGGTACCTTGCTCCGCGAATGTCCCCCGGCCTTCGGCCTCCTCCTTTATTTCGCTGCGCAAGGCACCCCATCGGCGTGATCTTTCAGAGCAGTCGTTGATCGGCCGGCATAAGCACGCACCCCGAACGAAACGAACAGCCCCAGAAATAGCTTCGTAAAAAACACGACATGCTGACCATTCTTTTCGACGGCATCGCCTACGGCATGCTGCTCTTCGTGCTGGCGGTAGGCCTCGCAGTGACGCTCGGCCTGATGAATTTCATCAACCTCGCGCATGGCGCTTTCGCCATGGCGGGTGGCTATCTCACGGTGTTCGCGATGCAGAAGTTGGGCGTGCCCTTCCTGGCCTGCCTGCCGCTCGCATTCATCGTCGTCGCGCTGGCCGGGGCCTTGCTCGAACGCACGCTCTACCGGCCGATGTACGGCAAGCCGCACCTCGATCAGGTGCTCTTTTCCATCGGCCTTGCCTTCATGGCGGTGGCGGCCATCGACTACTTCGTGGGCTCCTCGCAGCAGAACGTGCAATTGCCCGAATGGCTGCGCGGGCGCACCGAGATCGGCGACGGCGCGCTGCTGCTGGGCATGGGGCACTACCGGCTCTTCATCATCGGCGTGTGCGCTGTGCTCACGGTGGTGCTGCAGCTCATTCTCTCGAAGACGCGTTTCGGCAGCCGGCTGCGCGCTGCGGTCGACGACCCGCGCGTGGCGTCGGGCCTGGGCATCAACGTGAACATCGTGTTCCTGCTGACCTTCGCCGTGGGCTCCGGGCTCGCGGGGCTGGGCGGCGCGCTGGGCGCGGAGATCCTTGGTCTCGACCCGACATTCCCGCTGAAGTACATGATCTATTTCCTGATCGTGGTGTCGGTCGGCGGCACCTCGTCGATCACCGGGCCGCTCGCGGCGGCGCTGCTGCTTGGCATTGCCGACGTGGCGGGCAAGTATTTCATTCCGAAGATGGGTGCATTCACCGTCTACCTGCTGATGATCATGATCCTGATGTGGCGGCCCCAGGGCCTGTTCACTCGCAAGGGAGGCCGTTGATGAGTGCGCCTTCCACCACCGAGTTTCAGTCGGCCCTGTTGCGCAAGGCGCGCTGGCACCCGCTCGAATTCGTGGCCTGGGCAGTGGCCTTCGCGCTGCCGCTCGTCATGCCTTCGCACTCGCTGCTGGTCAACGAGATCGCCATCGTCGCGCTGTTCGCGATGTCGCTCGACCTGATTCTTGGCTACACCGGCATCGTGTCGCTGGGCCATGCCGCCTTCTTCGGCTTCGGCGCGTATGCCGCGGCGCTGTTCGCCAAGCTCGTGATGCCGGACCCGACCGTGGGGCTGGTGATCGCGACCGTGCTGTCGGCATTGCTGGGCCTCGTGGCGAGCGTGACGATCTTGCGCGGCAGCGACCTCACGCGGCTGATGGTCACGCTCGGTACCGCGCTGCTGCTGCTCGAACTCGCCAACAAGCTCGACTGGCTCACCGGCGGCGCCGACGGCCTGCAGGGCGTGGTGATGGGGCCGGTGCTCGGCCTGTTCGAGTTCGATCTGTACGGCCGCACGGCCGCCTGGTATTCGCTGGCCGTGATGCTGGTGCTGTTCCTCGTGATGCGCCGGCTCGTGCATTCGCCGTTCGGCGCCACGCTCAAGGCCATCCGCGACAACCGGCTGCGTGCCATGGCGATCGGCGTTCCGGTCGTGTCGCGGCTCGTGGTGATCTACACCGTGGCGGCGGGCATCGCCGGCGCCGCGGGCGCGCTGCTGGCGCAGACCACCGGCTTCGCCTCGCTCGACGTGCTGGCCTTCGACCGTTCGGCCGACGTGCTGCTGATGCTGGTCATCGGCGGCGTGGGCTGGCTCTATGGCGGCGTGGCGGGTGCCATCGTGTTCAAGCTGCTGCAGACCTGGCTGTCGGCCGTGACGCCGCAGTACTGGATGTTCTGGATCGGCCTGATCCTGGTGCTGCTGGTGCTGGTGGGGCGCGACCGCCTGCTGAAGCCGTGGACATGGTTCGGCTTGGGCGGCAAGAAGAAGGGCGGTGCCGCATGACCGACACCGTGCTTTCGACCCACGGCCTCGTGATGCGCTTCGGCGGCATCACGGCCACCAACAACGTGACGATGGAACTCAAGCGCGGTGCACGCCACGCGCTGATCGGCCCCAACGGAGCGGGCAAGACCACGCTGATCAACCAGCTGACGGGCGTGCTCACGCCCACCGAAGGCCGCATCACGCTGCTGGGCGAAGACATCACCACGCTCGCGCCGCACAAGCGCGTGGCGCGCGGGTTGGTGCGCACCTTCCAGATCAACCAGCTCTTCGACTCGATGACGCCGCTCGAAACGCTGGCGCTGGTCGTGTCGCAACACCAGGGCATCGGCGCGCAATGGTGGCGGCCGCTCGGCGCCAGCAAGGCGATTGCCGAGCGCGCGGGGCAACTGCTCGAACAGTTCCACCTGGGCGATGTGGCGCAGCAGCAGGTGAAGCACCTGGCCTATGGCAAGCGCCGCCTGCTGGAGATCGCGATTGCGCTGGCCTGTGAGCCGCGCGTGCTGCTGCTCGACGAGCCCGTGGCGGGCGTGCCCGCCGGCGAGCGCGAAGAACTGCTGCAGACCGTGGCCGCGCTGCCCGCCGATGTGTCGGTGCTGCTGATCGAGCACGACATGGACCTGGTGTTCAGCTTTGCCGACCGCATGACGGTGCTGGTCAACGGCACGCTGCTGACCGAGGGCGACCCCGAAACCATCGCCAACGATCCGAAGGTGAAAGAGGTCTATCTGGGCCACGGGGAGAGCGCCCATGTCTGAGCTGCTGCGAATAGAAAACCTGAGCGCCGGTTACGGCGAGGCCGTGGTGCTGCACGACGTGGCGTTCGCGCTCGGCGAAGGCCAGACGCTGGCGCTGCTGGGCCGCAACGGCACGGGCAAGACCACGCTGATCAACACGCTCGCGGGCGCAACGCGCCAGCACGGCGGCAGCATCACGCTGGGCGGCCAGGCGCTGCACAAGCTCGCGCCGCATCAGCGCGCGGCAGCCGGCATCGGCTGGGTGCCGCAGGAGCGCAACATCTTCAAGTCGCTCACGGTGCACGAGAACCTCACCGCGGTGGAGCGGCCCGGCAAGTGGAGCCCGCAACGGGTCTACGAAATGTTCCCGCGCCTTGCGGAGCGCAAGACGAACCTGGGCACGCAGCTCTCGGGCGGCGAGCAGCAGATGCTGGCCGTGGGCCGTGCGCTGGTGCTGAACCCGAAGCTGCTGCTGCTCGACGAGCCGCTCGAAGGCCTCGCGCCGATCATCGTGGAAGAGCTGCTGCGCGCCATCCGCCGCATCACGCAGGACGAGGGGCTGGCCGCGATCATCGTGGAGCAGCATCCGCAGGCGATCCTCGCGATTTCCGACGAAGCGGTGGTGCTGGACCACGGGACCATCGTGCATACCGACAAGGCCGCGACATTGCGCACGCAGCCTGAAGTGCTCGACCGGTTGCTGGGCGTCGCGCGCTAGACGAGTTCCGCCAGGCGCGCCTTCCAGTCTTCCGCGCGGCCGAGCCATGGGCCGATGTCGATGCGGCTGGCGCGGCCATCGGGCTGCGTCAGCACGAAGGTCGGAAAGCCCTGGCCGCCAGCGCGCTGCAGGAACTGGCGGCTTTCGGCGAAGTGCCGTGCGGTCGATTCGCCCGACAGGCGTTCGAAGGCCGACGCGAAGGCTTCGGCGTCGAAGCCGAGTTCGGCGGCGATCGCCTTCAGCACCTGCTCATCGGCGATGCGCTGGCCTTCGACGTAGTGCGCTCGCTGCAGGCGATGGATCATGTCCAGCCCGCCGCCTGCCCGCAGCGACTCGGCCCCGAGGATGGCGGTGGTCGGCGGCTCGGAGTCCATCGTCGCGCCGGTGTCGCGCAGCAGTCCCTCGAAGTAGCCTTCACCGAAGGGCTGGCCCGTGAGTTCCGCGATGCGCCGGTCGTGCGGCATCACGTACTCGCGCCACTGCGGCGTGATCGAGCGGCGGTTGGCGCCGGTCATCATGCCGCCGCCGTGGAACTCGACCTTCAGGCCGGGCACGCTGCGCGCCGCGTCGACCAGCGGCGCGGCGGCGTAGCACCAGCCGCACAGCGGATCGAAGATGTAGTGGAGCGTGGCGCCTTCATTCGCGCCTTCGTTCATTGCGGCCATTTCATTTCTCCCTTGATGACCTTGGCGCCGAGTTCCAGCGACGAGGCGTCTTCCAGCTTCGGATAGCGCTTCTTCATTGCGGCGATCAACGCTGCCGAGTCCTTGGCCTTCGCGGCTTCGGTCTCGAAGGCCTGCAGATAGCTTCGCGTGAATTTCACCGAGGCGAGCGAGTAGGGCGCGCTGCCGTCGGCATTCGGCAGGTAGTGGCCGGGCACCACGGTCTTGGGTTGCAGGGCTTCGATGCGGCCCAGCGTCTTGATCCAGTCGCGGCGCGATTCGGGCGTTTGCGTGTCCGCCACCCACACGTGGATGTTGGCCGACACTGGAATGCCGCCGACCACCGCCTTCAGCGAGGGAATCCACGCGAAGCTGCGCTCGGGCGTGGGGCTGTCGAGGCCGACGACCTGGATCTTGCGACCTTCGAGCGTGAGGCTGTCACCGGCCAGTGCTTCGGGCACGATCAGCGCCTTGGGCGCGTTGTCCTTCAGGATCGGTCCCCAGTGCGCGAGCTTGCCGTCCTTCGAGGCCTGGATGGCGGCCACGGTCTGGGGCGTGGCGACGATCTTCGCGTCGGGGAAGGCGGCCTGGATCACGTCGAGGCCGAAGTAGTAGTCGGGGTCGCTGTGGCTGATGTAGACCGTGGTGAGCTTCTTGCCCGTGGCTTTGATCTTCTGCACCAGCGCCTCGGCGTCGTTGCGCTGGAACTGCGCGTCGATCAGCACGGCTTCGGTCTGGCCGGTGACGATTTCCGAGGAGACCGGAAACATCGACTTCGTGCCGGGGTTGTAGACGTCGAGTTTGAGCGGCTGGGCAGCCTGCGCGGCGAGCGGAGCAAGGCTCAGGGTGGTGGCGAGGGCGGCGGCGGAGAGGAGGGCTCTGCGGAACATGCGGTGGTCTTTCTGTGTGTGGTGTGAAGGAGTGACAGCTCTGACCTCTCGAATGTAGGTTGCGTGAATCGAAATAAAAACCTGCTCCAGGGCAATGAATAGTTTCGGATTTCGGTCGAATGGCGTGCTTGGCCGTCAATCCGTGGCGCGCCGCTCCAAGTGCGCGACCAGCAATTGCGCGGACGGCGACAGCGCCGCCTCACTGCGGAAGCAGATCGCAAAACGCCGCCGCGCCCACGCATCGGTAAGCGGCATCAGGCGCAACCCGAAGGCATCGGTGAAGGGCCGCGCGACCTCCGCCGGCACCACGCTGATCGCCAGCCCGGCGCGCACCACGCGCAGCGCCGCATCGAAGTTGGACACCAGCACGCGGTAGACCAGCGGCTTGCCCGCCACCGCCGCCTCGCGCGCCAGCATCAGTTGCACCGCGCTGAGCGCGGGCATGCCGACGAATTCATGGTCGAGCACCTGCTCGAAGCGCACGTGCTCGTGCTTCGCCACCGGGTGCGAGGGATGCGCGACGATGGCGAGGTGGTCGGTGCGGTAGTCGCGCCGCTCCAGGCCTTCGAGGTCGGCCGCGTCCCAGCACAGGCCGATGGAGGCGCTGCCCTCGCGAATGCCGCGCACGATCTCGGGGCTCACGCGCTCTTCCATGTCGACGCGGATGTTGCGGTGCGCCGGGTCTTGCAGAAAGTCGGCCACGTCCTCGGCCAGCGATTCGGCCATGACCGAGGCCGAGGCCAGGATGCGTACGTGCCCGCGCGCGCCGCCGGCGTAGGCGGCCATGTCGCGCTCGATGCGATTCACGCTGCCGAGCATCGCGCGGGCGTGCTCCAGCAGGGTTTCGCCGGCTGGAGTGGGCAGCACGCCGCGGCGCTTGCGCAGCAGCAGCGGCGTGCCGACGGCTTCTTCGAGCTGGGCCAGCCGCTTGCTGATGGCCGAGCCGACGATGCTGGCCTGTTCGCCGGCGCGCGCGATGCTGCGCGTTTCGCAAACGGCGACGAACAGGCGCAGGGTGGTCAGGTCGAGGTCTCTCATGATGTTCCGTTCTGGAATCAGATGGCTTCCAAAATATACCTTGTGGATCAAATCGGAACTTCTAACATCGACTCCGTACCCTCACGACGGAGACAAAGTCTTGATTCACGCCTTCCTGCCGCCGCGCGCGGTCGTCCGCGAAGTGGGCCTGCGCGATGGCCTCCAGAGCATCGCCCGCGTACTGCCCACCGAACGCAAGCTCGAATGGATCCGCGATGCGCACGCGGCCGGGCAGCGCGAGATCGAAGTCGGCTCGTTCGTGCCGGCGCACCTGCTGCCGCAATTGGCCGACACGGCCGAGTTGCTGGCGTACGCGAAGACGCTGCCGGGGCTCTTTGCCTCGGTACTCGTGCCCAACGTCAAGGGCGCCGAACGCGCCATTGCGGGCGAGGCCGACCTGATGGTCGTGCCGCTTTCGGCCAGCCACGCGCACAGCCTTGCCAACCTGCGCAAGACGCCCGACGAGGTGGTGGCCGAGGTCGGGCGCATGCGCGCGGCGCGCGATGCGGCGGGCTCGAAGACGCTGATCGACGGCGGCGTAGGCACGGCCTTCGGCTGCACGCTGCAGGGCCATGTCGCGCCCGACGAAGTGCTGCGGCTGATGCAGGCGCTGCTCGATGCGGGCGCTGACCGCGTGAGCCTCGCCGACACAGTGGGCTATGCCGATCCGGCGATGGTGCGCAGCCTGTTCGAGCGCGCCTTGCGCATCGCGGGCGACCGGCTGTGGTGCGGCCACTTCCATGACACGCGCGGCATGGGGCTCGCGAATGCGTATGCCGCGCTGGAGGTTGGCATCACACGCTTCGACGCCTGCCTGGCCGGCATCGGCGGCTGCCCGCACGCGCCCGGCGCCAGCGGCAATGTCGACACCGAAGACCTCGTCTTCATGCTCGAGAGCATGGGCGTTGCGACCGGCGTCGATCTGCCGAAGCTGCTCGACCTGCGCCGACGCGTGGCGAGCTGGCTCGAAGGCGAAACCTTGCAGGGCACGGTGTGGCGCGCGGGCTTTCCGAAGACCTTTGCCGCGACGGCGGGAGTCACGGCGTGAGCGCGGCAAAGACCGGAGAAAAGCGACTGCCGCTCACCGGCATCCGTGTGGTCGAGTTCACCCACATGGTCATGGGCCCCACCTGCGGCATGGTGCTCGCGGACCTGGGCGCGGAGGTCATCAAGGTCGAGCCCATCGATGGCGACCGCACGCGACACCTGCTGGGCGCGGGCGCGGGCTTCTTCCCCATGTTCAACCGCAACAAGAAGAGCATCGCGCTCGACCTGCGGCACCCGCAGGGGCTGGAAGCCGCGCTGCGCCTGTGCGCCACGGCCGACGTGGTGGCGCAGAACTTCAAGCCCGGCACCATGGACAAGTACGGCCTGGGCTACGCCGCGCTCGGCAAGCTCAACCCGCGCCTCGTGTACGTCAACCACACGGGCTTCTTGCCCGGCCCTTATGAGCACCGCACTGCGCTCGACGAGGTGGTGCAGATGATGGGTGGGCTGGCCTACATGACCGGCCGCCCCGGTGATCCGCTGCGCGCGGGCACCAGCGTCAACGACATCATGGGCGGCATGTTCGGCGCCATTGGCGCGATCGCCGCGCTGATGCAGCGCGCCGAGACTGGCAAGGGGCAGGAGGTGCAGTCGGCATTGTTCGAGAACAACGTGTTCCTGGTCGGGCAGCACATGCTGCAGTACGCGATCACCGGGCAGGCCGCTGCGCCGATGCCCGATCGCATCTCGGCCTGGGCGCTGTACGACGTGTTCACCGTGAAGAACGGCGAGCAGATATTCCTGGCCGCCGTGAGCGACGCGCAGTGGAAGACCTTCTGCGACGCGCTGGGTTTCGACGACCTGAAGGCCGACCCCGCCCTGCGCACCAACAACGACCGCGTGCGCCTGCGGCCCACGCTGCTGGCCGACTTGCGTGAGCGCCTGGCAGGCCGCTCGGCGGCGGAGCTTTCGGCGATCTTCGAGGCCAGCGGGCTGCCGTTCGCGCCGATCACGCGGCCCGAAGACCTCTACGACGACCCGCATCTGAAAGCTACCGGCGGCCTGGCCGACATTCGCCTGCCGGACGGTGAGCGTGCCGGAGAAATGGCGCAGACGACGCTGTTCCCGATCACGCTCGGTGGCGAGCGCCTCGGTGTGCGGCTGCATCCGCCGACGCTGGGCGAGCACACGCGCGAGCTGCTGGCCGAACTGGGCTACGCGAGTGAGCAGGTCGATGCGCTGCACGCTGAATCGGCCGTAGCCTGAGCAGAGTGACTTTTCAAGAACATAAAGAGAGACAAAACCATGACCCAGACACTTCCCTCGATGAACCGCCGCGCGGTGCTCGGCCTCGGTGCGTGCGCCGCCGCCGTGGCCGCATGCCCCGCGCTTGCGCAGGGCTCCGACAAACCCATCCGCTTCATCCTGCCGATCAGCGCGGGTTCAGGCGTCGACACCATCGTGCGCGCTGCATCGGTCGCGCTCGGCAAGGCCTTCGGCCAGCCGGTGGTGATCGAGAACCTGCCGGGCGCGGGCGGCATCACCGGCGCCGCGGCCATCGTCAAGGCCGCGCCCGACGGGCTCACGCTGGGCATGGTGTCGAACAACCACGTCATCAACCCGGCGGTGTTCAAGAAGATGCCCTTCGACGCGATCAACGATGTCACGCCGATCAGCGTGGTGGGCGCGACGCCGCTGGTGCTGGTGGTGAACCCGAAGCTGCCCGCGAAGAACGTGAAGGAACTGGTCGCGCTGCTGCGCGCGAAGCCCGAGGGCTACAACTACGCCTCGTCGGGCAACGGCACCATCATTCACCTGGCCGGCGAAATGTTCATGGACGAGGCCGGCGTGAAGGCGCGGCACATTCCCTACAAGGGCACCGGGCCGATGGTGACCGACATGATCGCGGGGCAGGTCGAGATGGGCGTGGTTGCGCTGCCGGCCGTGCAGCAGCACATCAAGAGCGGTGCGCTGCGCGCCATCGGCCTGTGCGGCGCGACGCGTTCGCCGGCTGCGCCGGACATCCCGACCATCGCGGAGCAGGGGCTGCCGAACTACGCGGTCGAAGGCTGGTTCGCGGTGATCGGGCCGCCGAAGATGCAGGCGGCCGATGTCCAGCGTGTGCACGACGCGGTGGCCGCTGCATTCACCAGCGCCGAAGTGCGCGATGCGATGGACAAGCAGGGCAACGTCATCAAGCCCACGACACCGGAGCAGGCCGCGAGCTACTTTCGCAGCGAGGCCGCGCGCTATGCGGCGCTGGTGAAGAAGGCGAACGTGGTGCTTGAGTGAGGAGCGGCTCTTACGCCGGCCCCACAGCGCGATAGAGGGCGCGCACGAAGTCCGACTGCGTGATCATCCCCGCGAGGCGTTTCTCGCCATCGATGATCGGGATGTGGTGGTGGCCGCCCTCGGAGAACAGCGGCACCAGGTCGACCACGGGCCGGTCGGCGCTGGCCACGCGCACCTGCCGCGTCATGATCTGGCCGACCACCTCGGGCTTGTTCGACATCACGGTGCGCGTGGCGCGGATCAGGTCGCGCAGCTTGCCGGCGATGCCCTCGTGATGCTGCAGGTCGAGCTGGCGGAAGAAGTCGGCCTGCGTGACGATGCCCACCACGCGGCGCGTGCGGTCGGTGATGGGCAGGGCCTTGATGCGGCGCTCGTGCATCAGCGCCCACGCTTCCTGCAGCGGCGTGCCGAACTCCACCGAGACCGGCGTGCGCGACATGATGTCGGCGCAGTGCAGCGTGCCCAGCCGCCGCTTGTACGACTCGAGCTCGGTCTGCTGGATCAGCGATTGGAGGTCGTCTCGGCTGATGTCCAGCACCTGGTTGTAGCGGGCCAGCACGGCGTCGATGTCGGCCTGGCTGAAGCGCGCATCGGACGCAGGCGGGCGAGCCACCACCTGCACATGCGGATAGCGCCGTCCGGTCAGCGAGTTGTAGGCCACGCCGGCCAGCACCAGCAGCAGCGAGTTGGTGAAGAAGGGGAAGAGGGCGGACGAAAAATGCGTGGTATGTGTCAGCACCGCGAGCAGGGCCGCGGCACCACCCGGCGGGTGCAGGCAGCGTGCGCTGAACATCAGGCCGATGGCAGCAGCCACTGCAACGGCGGCGCCCAGCGCCGGGTCGGGAATCCAGTTGGCGGCCGCAATGCCGACCACCGCCGACAGCGTGTTGCCGCCGATGACCGACCACGGCTGCGCGAGCGGACTGGCCGGCACAGCAAACACCAGCACGGCGCTGGCACCCAGCGGCGCGATCAGCCAGACGGAGGCGGCGAGCGGGCCGGCCATCCATCGGCACAGCAGTGCCGTGACCAGCAGGCCGAGGCCCGCACCCGCCACCGCGCGCAGGCGCTCGCGGGCATCGACGGTGGTGCGGCCTGGCAGCCAGGCGCGCGCATGAGTCAGGAATGCTTCGAAGCGCATCGGAACGTCGCCCGCGTTCTCAGCCTTCGTGCGCCACCATGCGCCCGATCTCTGGCCAGCGGTCATGCAGCCACACCCAGGCGACAAGGCCGATGGCGAGCATGCCCATGGAGGTCAGTGCCAGCGCGAGCGTCGAATGCATCACCAGCGGCGCCACCGCGCCGGCCACGATGCCGTTGGCGGTGGAGCCGATCACGGCCTGCAGCGAAGAGGCCATGCCGCGGCGCTCGGGGTGCAGATCGAGCACCAGCAGCGTGACCACCGGCACCATCAGCGCCCAGCCGAAGGCGAACACCGCCAGCGGCCACAGTGCCCAGGCCACGTGCGCCTGGAAGAAAGTGTTGGCCACCACGTTGACCACCGAGGTGGCCAGCATGATGACGAAGCCGTCGCGGATCTGCCGCTTGGGCGCGACCTTGCCGGCCATGCGGCCGCTGGCGCGCGCGCCGAGCATGATGCCGCCGATGGTCAGCAGGAAGAACCAGAAGAACTGCTGCGGCTGCAGCGCGAGGTGGTCGCCGAGGAATGCGGGCGCGGCCAGCACGTAGAGGAACATGCCGTTGAAGGGCACGCCGCTCGCAAAGGCCAGCAGCAGGAAGCGCGGGTCGGAGCACAGGTCCCAGTAGCCGCGCATCAGGTGCCGCACCTGGAAGGGCTGGCGGTGGTCCTTGTGCAGCGTCTCGGGCAGCAGCTTGTAGTTGGCAGTGAACAGCACCACGCCCACCGCCACCAGGAACCAGAACACCGCATGCCAGCCCGCGTGCACGAACAGGAAGCCGCCCACGATGGGCGCGATGGCCGGCGCCACGCCGAAGTAGATCGTGACCTGGCTCATGACCCGCTGCGCCTCGGCCGGCGGGAACATGTCTCGGATCACCGCGCGCGAGACCACGATGCCGGCGCCGGTCGACAGGCCCTGCAGCCCGCGGAACAGCACCAGCTGCGTGATGTTCTGCGAGAGCGCGCAGCCCAGCGAGGCCAGCGTGAACACGGCCAGGCCCCACAGCACCACGGGGCGGCGGCCGAAGCTGTCCGACAGCGCGCCGTGGAACAGGTTCATGAACGCGAAGCCGAACAGGTAGGCCGAAAGCGTCTGCTGCATCTCGGCCGGCGTCGCGCCGATGGACTGCGCGATGCCCGAGAAGGCCGGGATGTAGGTGTCGATGGAAAAGGGCCCGAGCATGCCGAGCACCGCGAGCAGCACGGCAAGCGCCCAGCGCGGGGCCTGCCAGAGTTTGTCTGCATCGGGATTCATGAGGTTTGCTCCGTTCTTTTTATCGCGAAGGCCAAAAAAGAAAGCGCCCTTGCGGGCGCCTCCTCGTCGGGAAATACCGGGAGACCGGCTTAGAGCGTATCAATAAAGCTGCGCAGCTTGTCCGAACGCGACGGATGCTTGAGCTTGCGCAGTGCCTTCGCCTCGATCTGGCGGATGCGCTCGCGGGTCACGTCGAACTGCTTGCCGACTTCTTCCAGCGTGTGGTCCGTGCTCATTTCGATGCCGAAGCGCATGCGCAGCACCTTGGCTTCGCGCGGCGTGAGGCTGTCGAGGATGTCCTTGACCACGTCGCGCAGGCCGGCCTGCATCGCGGCTTCGATAGGAGCCGTGTTGCTGCTGTCCTCGATGAAGTCGCCCAGGTGCGAATCGTCGTCGTCGCCGATGGGGGTTTCCATCGAGATCGGCTCCTTCGCGATCTTCATGATCTTGCGGATCTTGTCTTCCGGAATCTCCATCTTCGCGGCCAGGATGCCGGCGTCGGGCTCGAAGCCGAACTCCTGCAAGTGCTGGCGCGAAATGCGGTTCATCTTGTTGATCGTCTCGATCATGTGCACCGGGATGCGGATGGTGCGCGCCTGGTCGGCAATCGAGCGGGTGATGGCCTGGCGGATCCACCACGTGGCGTAGGTCGAGAACTTGTAGCCGCGACGGTATTCGAACTTGTCGACCGCCTTCATCAGGCCGATGTTGCCTTCCTGGATCAAATCGAGGAACTGCAGGCCGCGGTTGGTGTACTTCTTGGCGATGGAGATCACGAGGCGCAGGTTGGCCTCGATCATTTCCTTCTTGGCATCGCGCGAAGACGATTCGCCTTCGTTCATGCGTTTGTTGATGTCCTTCAGCTCGGACAGCGGCACCACCACGCGCGACTGGATGTCGGCGAGCTTCTGCTGCAGTTCCTGCACTGGCGGGATGTTGCGCGCGAGCACCGTGCTCCAGGGCTTGCCGGCGGCGGCCTGCTTCTCGACCCACTTCAGGTTGAGCAGGTTGGAGGCGATGCGGTTGCCGTTCTTGTCGTAGCCGCTGAAGTCGCGGATGAACTCGTCCTGCGGGAAGCCGCACTTGTCCACGATGATGCGGCGCAGTTCGCGTTCCTTCTTGCGAACGTCGTCCACCTGCGTGCGCACCAGGTCGCACAGCTTCTCGATGGTCTTGGCGGTGAAGCGGATGGTCATCAGCTCGTCGGACACGGCCTGCTGGGCCTTGACGTACGCCGGCGTGCCGTAGCCTTCCTTCTCGTAGATCTTGTGGATCTTCTCGAACATGCTGGCGATGCGGTCGAAGCGATCGAGCGCTTCACGCTTGAGTTCCTCGAGCTTCTTGGTCAGGGCCTTGGAGCCGCCCTTGCCGTCGTCGTCGTCTTCCTCGTCGAACTCGTCGAAGTCTTCTTCGGCCACGTAGTCGTCGGCCTCGTTGGGGTTCGAGAAGCCGTCGACGATGGTCGAGATGACGACCTTGCCTTCACGGATCGTTGCGGCCATTTCGAGGATCGCGGCGATGGTGGCGGGGGAGGCCGAAATGGCTTCCATCATGGCCATCAGGCCGCCTTCGATGCGCTTGGCGATTTCGATTTCGCCTTCGCGCGTCAGCAGCTCGACCGTGCCCATTTCGCGCATGTACATGCGGACCGGGTCGGTGGTGCGGCCGAATTCGCTGTCCACCGTGGAGAGCGCGGCTTCGGCTTCTTCCTCGGCTTCTTCCACCGTGGTGGCGGTGGGCGCGGTGTTGTTCAGCAGCAGGGTTTCGGCGTCGGGCGTCTGCTCGTACACCGCCACGCCCATGTCGTTGAGCATGGTGACCACGACTTCCATGGTCTCGGCGTCGACCAGCTTGTCGGGCAAGTGGTCGGAGATTTCGCCGTGCGTGAGGTAGCCGCGGGTCTTGCCCAGCGTGATCAGGGTCTTCAGGCGCGAGCGGCGCTTGGCCAGGTCTTCTTCGGAGAGCACGGTCTCGTCGAGGCCGAACTCCTTCATCAAGGCGCGTTCCTTCGCCTTGCTGATCTTCATGCGCAGCGGCTTGACCTTCTCTTCGGTGGTCGTCGCAACCGCGGGCTCGTCGCCGGCCAGGTCGTCCTCGATGTCCGACAGGTCGACGTCGCTCTCGGGGGCTTCCTTGTCAGCCTTGGGCTTGCGGCCGCGCTTGGCGCCGGTGGCGGGCGTGGCGGCGCCGGCGGCCTTGGGCGGGCGGCCGACTTTCTTGGCTGCGGGGGCGGCTGCTTTTTTGGGATCGTCGAGAGAGGTCGATTTCGTGGGCACGGTTTTCACTTTCGTTGCGGCTGCCGATTTGGATGCGGCGGCGGCCGTCTTGGTTGCCGGCTTCGCGCCGGCTTTCAACGGTTTTTCTGCTGCGGGCTTGGTGGCGACGCTTTTGGCAAGTGAAGGAGCAGGCTTCTTTGAACTGGGCATACGACCTCGTTACGGCAAGAAAGAACAAGCGGGATCACAGGCGCACCGTCACGCGGACAGCGCCACCACAGCCCGTGCACAGGCACGGACTAAAAACAAATGGGAAAGAGGAATTAATTCCTCAACAGGCAAGATGTCGGGCGAACATTTGGTATGCAGTCCTTGCGGTTATTGACCCTTTCCGCCGGAATTTACCGTTGGAGTGCGTTGCGCTAGGGGTCGGCCCGGAGGTGCTGCTGTCGCTCTTGCCTAATTTCGCCAGTTGCGAAGCCCTACATTATAGCGTGTTGCGCAAATTTCAAGCAGTTTCTGAACCCGAGGCGCGCAGACGGGCGCGCAATTCGAGCCGCCGGGTTTCCAGCGCCTTGTAGCGTTCCAGGGCTTTCGGGTCTTTTCCCACGGCGGCGATGGCCTCGCTCTGCTGGGCCTTGAGAAGGTCGTCGAGCATGAAATCGAGCACGCTGGAGAGTTCGCGGGCGGCGTCGGCCAAGTGCTGCGCCTCCTCGCCCTCGGGCACCGGACCGGCCTCGGAGACGGACATCAGCCGCTCGGCCAGCGGCTCGAAGTCGAGTCCGCGCATGCCTTCGCGCAGGGCCGCCCAGGGCTGGACGCCGTGCTCGTGCAGCTGGCTGTCGAGCCAGGTGAAGAGCGCGCCGTGCGAGCCGGGCAGGTCGCACAGCATCACGTGGAGCTCGTGCGACAGGGCTTCCCATTGCGCCATGTTCGACAGCAGCAGCCGCACCGCCACATCCGGGCGGCTGGGCGGGGCACCGCGTCCGCGCAGGGGCTCGATGGGTTCCTCGAACTTGCCGCCCCAGCGCTTGCCCTTGACGAACTTGCGCGGCTGGAACTTGGGCTTGCTATCGCTTTCATAGCGCGGCGGTTCAAAGTCCTGCGGCGGGGGCATGTCCGGGTAGTAGTCGTCACCGCCACCACCGCCGCCGTAGCCGGAAGGCTCGCCTTGGCGCTGCGGCGCGGGTGCGCCGCCGGCCTTGCGCGGGCCCGGCGTGGAGGCCCAGAGTTCCGACAGCGCCGGCGCGTCGAGCTGCACCAGCGTCGCGATCTCGCTCAGCAACTGTCGCTTGAGGGCACCGTCGGGCATAGCGCTCCAGAGCGGGCGCACGTTGCTCGTCATGTGGGCGCGGCCCTCGGCGGTGGTCAGGTCGCAGCCTTCGCGGGCGGCTTCGAGCATGAAGCGCGACAGCGGCGTGGCCTCGTTGACGAAGCGGGCGAAGGCCTCGGCGCCGTGCTCGCGGATGAAGCTGTCGGGGTCGTGCTCGGCTGGCAGGAACAAAAACTTGATGCTGCGCACGTCGGTGGCGTAGGGCAGGGCACCGTCGAGCGCCTTGCGCGCGGCGCGGCGACCGGCGGCGTCGCCGTCGAAGCTGAACACCACCGATTCGGTGAAACGGAAGAGCTTCTGCACGTGCTCCGTAGTGCAGGCGGTGCCGAGCGTGGCCACCGCGTTCGGAAAACCGAGCTGGGCCAGCGCCACCACGTCCATGTAGCCCTCGGTGACGAGCGCATAGCCGCGGTCGCGGAAGGCGGCGCGGGCTTCATAAAGGCCGTAGAGTTCGCGGCCCTTGCTGAACACCGGCGTTTCGGGCGAGTTCAGGTACTTGGGCTTCTCGTCGCCCAGCACGCGCCCGCCGAAGCCGATGCATTCGCCCTTCACGTTGCGGATCGGGAACATCACGCGGTCGCGGAAGCGGTCGTAGCGCTTGGCTTCTTCGTCGCTGAGCTTGCCTTCCTCGTTGTTGACGATCACCAGCCCGCTCTCGGCGAGCAGCGGGTCGTCGTAGTCGGGGAAAACGCTGGCCAGCGCGCGCCAGCCGGCCGGCGCATAGCCGATGCCGAACTGCTTGGCCACCTCGCCCGAGACGCCGCGGCCCTTCAGATATTCGATGGCGCCGGGTGCCTGCCGCAGGTGCTTGCGATAGGCGTCGCCGGCTTTTTCGAGCACGTCGGTCAGCGTGGCCTGTTTCTGGCGCTGGCTGGCGGCGCGGGCGCGCTCGGCGGGAGAGGCGTCGTCCTCGGGCACCTGCAGGCCGTACTGGCCGGCCAGGTCGTGCACCGCCTCGACGAAGCCCATGCCCGCATGCTCCATCAGAAAGCCGATGGCGTTGCCATGCACCCCGCAGCCGAAGCAGTGATAGAACTGCTTGGTCGGGCTGACGGAGAAAGAGGGCGATTTCTCACCGTGGAACGGGCACAGCCCCATGAAATTGGCGCCGGCCTTCTTGAGCTGCACATAACGGCCGACGATCTCGACCACATCGGCGCGCGCGATGAGTTCCTGGATGAATGAAGCGGGGATGGTCATGTAGGCGAAGAGCGGCAAATCATACGCAAGCGGGCGAAGGCTGGCGGCCGGGCGGCATACTGAAAGCGACCGGAATCCATGCATGACGACGCCCAAACCCCTGCAACACATCGCGCCGCTGCTGCGCCACCCCCTGAGATTCGCCTGGGATGCGCTCAAGGAATTTCGCGCCAACCAGGGGCTGCTGCTCGCAGGGGCGGTGGCGTACTACGCGCTGCTTTCCATCGTGCCGCTGCTGATCGTGAGCGTGATCGCGCTGTCGCACGTCATCGAGCAGGCCGAACTGCTGCGCACCATCGGACAGTACCTGGGCTGGCTGCTGCCGGGGCAGTCGAAAGCCATCGTGGCCGAACTGTCGAGCTTCCTGGACCATCGCGACGTGCTGGGGCCGGTGCTGCTGGTGACGATGCTTTTCTTCAGCTCGCTGGCCTTCAGCGTGCTCGAAAGCGCCATGGCGGTGATCTTTCACCACCGCAAGGCCGACCACAAGCGCCACTTCCTGGTGTCGGTGGCCATGCCCTACATCTACATCCTGTGCCTGTGCGTGGGGCTGCTGCTGGTTACGCTAGTGTCGGGCGCGTTGCAGCTGGTGGGGCGGGAAAGCGTCGACCTGCTGGGGCGCAGCTGGTCGCTGTCGGGCGTTTCGGGGCTGCTGCTGTACCTGCTGGGGCTGGGCGGCGAGATCTTCATGCTGACCTCGCTCTACCTCGTGATGCCGGCCGGGCGCATGTCGCTGCGCCATGCGCTGCTGGGCGGCGTGACGGCCGCGCTGCTGTGGGAGGCCACGCGGCGCGTGCTGATCTGGTACTTCTCGACCTTGTCGCAGGTGAACGTGGTCTACGGTTCGCTCACCACGGCCATCGTGGTGCTGCTGAGCCTGGAGATCGCCGCCACGCTGGTGCTGCTCGGGGCCCAGGTGATCGCGAACTACGAGCGCCTGGACCGCACCGGCAGCGCGAAGCCGCCGGCTTCCGAGGTCAGCGGGGAGCCAATCGAATCGCTCCGTCCAGGCGAATCACCTCGCCGTTGAGCATGTCGTTCTCGATGATGTGCTTCGCCAGCTTGGCGTAGTCCTCGGGCGTGCCCAGGCGGGAAGGGAAGGGCACGCTGGCGGCCAGCGCGTCCTGCACTTCCTGAGGCATGCCGAACAGCATGGGCGTGCCGAAGATGCCGGGGGCGATGGTCATGTTGCGGATGCCGCTGCGCGCGAGGTCGCGGGCGATGGGCAGCGTCATGCCGACCACGCCGCCCTTCGAGGCGCTGTAGGCCGCTTGGCCGATCTGTCCGTCGTAGGCTGCGACAGAGGCGGTGGAAATCAGCACGCCGCGCTCACCCGTGGCTTCGGGCTCGTTCTTGCCCATGGCGTCGGCCGCGAGCCGGATCATGTTGAAGCTGCCGATCAGGTTGACCGTGACGGTCTTGCTGAACACGGCCAGCGCGTGCGGGCCATTCTTGCCCACCGTCTTCTCGGCCGGCGCAATGCCAGCGCAGTTGACGAGGCCGACCAGCTTGCCAAGCTTGAGTGCGGCGGCCACGGCCGCCTGGCCGTCGGCTTCCTGGCTCACGTCGCATTTGACGAACACGCCGCCAATTTCCTTTGCAACGGTTTCGCCCTTGTCAGCCTGCATGTCGGCGATCACCACCTTGGCGCCGTTGGCGGCCAGCATGCGCGCCGTGCCTTCGCCGAGGCCCGAAGCACCACCGGTCACGATAAAAACCTTGCCATCGATCTGCATTGAAGTCTCCTGGATGAGACCCGCATTATCGAAGACGCCTCGCCGGGCCAAAAAAAAGGCCTCATCCGAGGATGAGGCCCTGAATTGGATCCGTGAGGACCCAAGGAGACAACTGGTGGTGGTCGGCGGCTTAGCGCTTGCGCGAAGCGGTCGCGGTCTTCGCGGCGGCAACGGCTTGCGTCGACACGGCGTTGAAGTTGGCTTCGGCGACGTCCGACGCTTGCTTGACGGCCTTTTGAACCGATTCGAAAGCGTTGTTGGCAGCAGCCACGGCGCTCTTCAGCACGGCAACGGCGGTTTCCGAACCGGCGGGGGCGTTCTTGGAAGCGCTGTCGACCAGGCCGACGAAGGCTTGCTGGGCTTCAGCAGCCTTGGCTTCGAAAGCCTTGGAGAACTCGGCGCCGGTGCCTTGGGCGATGTCGTACAGGTGACGGCTGTAGGCAGCGGTCTTTTCAGCCAGGGGCTGGAACAGGCTGGCTTGCAGCGTCAGCAGTTCTTGTGCGTCCTTGACGCTCAGGGCAGCCTGGGCGGTGTTCTGGGCTTCGGCCAGGGCGGCCTTCGAAGCGGTCACGTTCAGTTCGACGAGCTTCTCGACGCCTTCGAAAGCCTTGGTGGTCAGGCCGAACAGGGTTTCGAGGTTTGCTTTTTGGGCGGCGAGGATTTGGTCAGCGGTCAGGGCCATTTGGGATCTCCAGAAGGGATGATTGAGTGGTCGGTTCACGTTGCGCTGTCTCGCCGTCTATGTTGCGGTGCAGCATGGCCCCAAGTATAGGCAGCTGAGTTTTGCGATCAAGGGGTTTTTGCTGCCCTGCAGCAATTTAGAAGCCGTCTTCTAAATTCGGCCGCCGGGCGGGCCCGTTCAAGTCCAAAGCCGCCTTCGACGGCAACGGCCGCTGGCAAAATGCCGCGCGATGAGCAGCGCCCCCACCAAACCCACCCCGCACGTACGCAGCAGCTACAGCGCCTTCCGCAGCATCCCGACGCGCTGGGCCGACAACGACATGTACGGCCACGTCAACAACGTCGTCTATTACAGCTGGTTCGATACGGCGGTGAATGCTTTGCTGATCGAGCGCGGCGCGCTCGACATCCACCAGGGCCAGGTCATCGGCTTCGTGGTGGAGACGCAGTGCAACTACTTTGCGCCGATCGCGTTCCCGCAGACGGTGGAAGCGGGCATCCGGGTGGCCCAGGCGGGCCGATCGAGCGTGCGATACGAGATTGCGTTGTTCGCCGAGGGGGCAGACACCGCCGCGGCGCAAGGCCACTTCGTCCACGTCTACGTGGACCGCGCCACGCAGCGGCCGGTGGCGCTGCCCGAGGCGCTGCAGCGGGTGGTCGATTCGCTCAGGAACTGACCTGAGCAACCGAGGCCCCCCGCCGCGAAGACCTTACATGGCCTTCTTCATGGCCTTGATGTCGGCCTTGCCTTGGGCTTCATCCGCCTTGGCCTGCTTCACGCATGCGGTCTTGGCTTCGCCCTTCTGGTCGTCGCACTTTTCCTTCGCGACTTCGTAGGCGGCCTTCACCTTCTCTTCAGCCACGTTGCGGGCGTGGCTGTCGCTCGGCTGGTACTGCTGCTCGAGCTCCGCCTTGGCAACGTCTTCCTTGCCCTTGGCTTCCTTCTGGCAGACGTCCTTGGCGTTGTCCTTCATCGTGTCGCACTGGGCCTTGGCGACCTTGTAGTCGGCCTCGATCTTTTCCTTGGCGACCTTGTATTCGTCCTTGGTCATGGCGCTGGCCTGCGTGGCCACGAAGCAGGTGGAGGCGAGAGCCAGCATGAGGAGGTGCTTTTTCATGGTTGTTTTCCTTCGGGGAGTTGATGAAATCGAGGGGCGCTCAGCGCTCAGTAGCGTTCGAACCAGAGCGCGTCCGGCGAGCGGCCGTCGCGCGATTCCCAGTCCTTGACCTGCTTTTCGGCTTCCTCGCGGCTGATGCCGTGGCGTTCCTGGATGCGGCCGAGCAGCTGGTCGCGCTTGCCGGCGATGACGTCGAAGTCGTCGTCCGTCAGCTTTCCCCATTGCTCCTTGACCTTGCCCTTGAGCTGTTTCCAGTTGCCTTCGATGGTGTCCTTGTTCATGCGAATCTCCTTTGAGACGGTTGATTCGACGGGCTGTGTTCGCCGCCGTGAAATCACTGTCGCGGGGCTGATTCACCCTCCCGGTAGGACGTGCTGTTCAGGCCCCGTAGGCAGAGGCCGACGCGCCCCGTGATAATCGAACGGCCGCCGAAAAGTTTGAGACACCGCGCCCAGCACCATGATCATTCACAGCCTGCTCGACACCGACCTCTACAAGTTCACGATGATGCAGGTGGTCCTGCATCACTTCCCGGGGGCCCGGGTCGAGTACCGCTTCAAGTGCCGCAACCCCGGTGTCGACCTGGCCCAGTTCGCGGGCCAGATCCGCGACGAGGTGCGCAGCCTCTGTTCGCTGCAGTTCCGCGATGCCGAGCTGTCCTACCTGCGCTCGATGCGCTTCATCAAGAGCGACTTCGTCGACTTCCTCGGGCTCTTCCGGCTCAACGAGAAGTACATCAACATCATTCCCCAGCCCTCGGGCGAGCTCGAGATCCGCATCAAGGGGCCATGGCTGCACACCATCCTGTTCGAGATCCCGGTGCTGGCCATCGTCAACGAGGTCTACTTCCGCAACACGCAGAAGAAGCCCGACATCGCCGAAGGCCGCCGCCGTCTCGAAACCAAGATCACGCAGCTGCAGGACGCTGGCCTCGCCGACCTGAAGATCGCCGACTACGGCACGCGCCGCCGCTTCTCGAAAGACTGGCATGAAGAGGTGCTGCGCACTCTCACCGCCCGCCTCGGCGCCGTCACTTCGCCGCCGGTGCAGGCGCCGCCCGGCACGCGGTTGCCGCAGCTCGCGGGCACCAGCAACGTGCTGTACGCGATGAAGCTCGGCCTGATCCCGCTGGGCACCATGGCCCACGAATACCTGCAGGCCTGCCAGGCGCTCGGCCCGCGGCTGCGCGACAGCCAGATCTTCGGTTTCGAGAGCTGGGCGCGCGAGTACCGCGGCGACCTGGGCATCGCACTGTCCGACGTGTACGGCATGAGCGCCTTCCTGCGCGACTTCGACCTGTACTTCTGCAAGCTCTTCGACGGCGCGCGGCACGACAGCGGCGACCCGTTCCAGTGGGGCGAGCGCATGCTGGCGCACTACATCGCCAACCGGGTCGACCCGCGCACCAAGACGCTGATCTTCAGCGACGGCCTCACGGTGCCGCGCACCATCGAGCTGTACCAGCAGTTCCGCGGCCGCTGCCAGCTGGCCTTCGGCATCGGGACCAACCTCACCAACGACCTGGGCTATGAGCCGCTGCAGATCGTCATCAAGATGATCCACTGCAACGACCAGCCGGTGGCCAAGCTGTCGGACACGCCGTCCAAGAACATGTGCGAGGACGAAAAATACCTGGCGTACCTGCGCCAGGTGTTCGAAATCGAACAACCTCCGGCTTGAAGGCTGTACTGACCTGTCTGGTACGGTACAGCCCCCCATGCAAAAAACGATTCGACTGAAGGCGGCCGCAGTGTCGCTGCCGCTGCTTTTTCTTCCCGCCCTGGCTTCGGCCGCCGACTTCGACGGCGGCAGCCTCTCGCCGCTGTGGGGCGTGCCGTTTGCAGGCATCCTGTTGTCGATCGCGCTGTTTCCGCTGCTCGCGCCTGCGTTCTGGCACCACCACTACGGCAAGATCTCCGCGGCCTGGGCGCTGGCATTCCTGCTGCCCTTTGCCGGGGCCTTCGGCGTGCAGCTTGCCGGCGTGCAGCTCGTGCATGCGCTGGTGGCCGAGTACATCCCGTTCATCATCCTGCTGACGGCGTTGTTCACCGTGGCGGGCGGCATCCACATTCGCGGCAACCTGCATGGCGCACCCGGCCTCAACACGGCGATCCTCGCCATCGGCGCGGTGCTTGCGAGCTTCATGGGCACCACGGGCGCATCGATGCTGCTGATACGGCCACTGATCCGCGCCAACGACAACCGCGTGCACAAGGTGCATGTGATCGTGTTCTTCATCTTCATCGTGTCGAACGCGGGCGGTGCGCTCACGCCGCTGGGCGATCCGCCGCTGTTCCTGGGTTTCCTGAAGGGCGTGGGCTTCTTCTGGACCGCGCAGAACATCCTGCCTGAAACCTTGTTCATCCTCGGCGTGCTGCTGGCGCTGTTCTATGCCATCGACCGCCACTACTACCGCAAGGAAGGCGTGATGCCGGTCGATCCGACCCCCGACACGCCCGGCATCGGCTTCGACGGCGCTGCCAACTTCTGGCTCCTGGGCGGCGTGGTCGCGCTGGTGCTGCTCAGCGGCTTCTGGAAATCGCCCGTGGCCTTCGACGTGTTCGGCACCGAGGTCGGCCTGCCAGGGCTGGTGCGCGACGTAGGGCTGGCGTTGATCGCGGTGGTCTCGTACAAACTCACCGCGCCCAAGGTGCACGCCGACAACCAGTTCGAGTGGGAGCCCATGGCCGAAGTGGCCAAGTTGTTCGCAGGAATCTTCCTGACCATCATCCCGGTGATTGCGATGCTCAAGGCCGGCACGCAGGGCCCGTTCGGCGCCATCGTCTCGGCCGTGACGCGCGCCGACGGCCAGCCCGATCCGGCGATGTACTTCTGGGCCACCGGTGTGCTGAGTTCCTTCCTCGACAACGCACCGACCTACCTCGTGTTCTTCAACACCGCGGGCGGAGACCCGGCGGCGCTGATGACCACCTACGCCTCCACGCTGGCTGCCATTTCGGCTGGCGCAGTGTTCATGGGCGCCAACACCTACATCGGCAACGCGCCCAACCTGATGGTCAAGGCCATCGCCGAGAGCCGCGGGGTGCGTATGCCGAGCTTCTTCGGCTACATGGCGTGGTCGGTGGCCATATTGGTTCCGCTGTTCGTCATTTGCACCTTCATCTTCTTCCGCTGACCTTCCTTCGCAGAGAGACAACATCATGAGCAAGCCCAAGATCCTGGTCGCGCGCGCGATCTTTCCCGAGACCATCGAACGCCTGTCGCAGCATTTCGAGGTCGAGTCGAACCAGTCGGACGAGAGCTGGAGCAAGGAACAGCTGATTGCCAAACTGCAGGGCAAGCAGGGCGCCTTCACCACCGGCAGCGAGCGCATCGACGCCGCCGTGCTCGACGCCTGCCCCGACCTGAAGATCTGCGCCAACATGGCCGTGGGCTACAACAACTTCGACGTCGATGCCATGGCCGCGCACGGCGTGCTCGGCACCAACGCGCCCGACGTGCTGACCGAGACCACCGCCGACTTCGGCTTTGCACTGCTGATGGCCACGGCACGCCGCATCACCGAGAGCGAACACTTCCTGCGCGCGGGCAAGTGGCAGAAGTGGAGCTTCGACATGTTCGCGGGCTCCGACATCCACGGCTCGACGCTGGGCATCATCGGCATGGGCCGCATCGGGCAGGGCATTGCCAAGCGCGGCGCGCACGGCTTCGGCATGAAGGTGATCTATCACAACCGCTCGAAGCTCGACGCGGCGCTCGAAGCCGAATGCAAGGCCAGCTACGTGAGCAAGGAAGAGCTGCTCAAGACGGCCGACCACGTGGTGCTGGTGGTGCCTTACTCGCCGGCTTCGCATCACACCATCGGTGCGGCCGAGATCGCGCTGATGAAGCCGACCGCCACGCTCGTCAACATCGCGCGCGGCGGCATCGTCGACGACGCGGCCCTGGCCGTGGCCCTGCGCGAAAAGCGCATTGCCGCCGCTGGCCTCGACGTGTTCGAGGGCGAGCCCAAGGTCCACCCCGACCTGCTGACCGTGCCCAACGTGGTGCTGACACCGCACATCGCCAGCGCCACCGTGCCCACGCGCCGCGCCATGGCCGACCTCGCGGCGGACAACCTCATCGCGTACTTCGGCGGCAAAGGGCCGCTGACGCCCGTGACGCCAGTGCCCGGCAAATAGGCAGAGGCGATACCGCAACCTTGGACACTTCACTGGTTCTTATTGCACTGGCCGTACTCGCGGCCATCCAGCTCGTGCTGGTGATCTGGCTGCTGGCCCGCCAGCAGGCCCCGGCCGACCACAGCGACCTGCTGCGCGTGCTGGCCGCGCTGGGCTCGGCCAACGAACGCACCGAGCGCGAGCTGCGCAACGACATCGGCGAAAGCTCGCGCGGTGCGCGGCAGGAAACCGCACAGGCCTTCGCCACCTTCCAGCAGGCGCTGGTGCAGCAGGGCGCCGAGGCCACGCGCACGCAGAACGCGCAGCTCGATGCCTTCTCGCTGCAGCTCGCGTCACTGCAGAAGACGCTGGCTGACACGCTCAATACGCAGTTGCAGGGCCTGAGCGAATCGAACGCACGGCGCCTGTCGGAGGTGCGCGAGACGATGGAAACGCAGCTCGCGCAGCTGCAGCAGACCAACGCCGCCAAGCTCGACGAGATGCGCAAGACCGTCGACGAGAAGCTGCAGAGCACGCTCGAAGCGCGCCTTGGCGAAAGCTTCAAGCAGGTGGCCGACCGGCTCGAGCAAGTGCACAAGGGCCTTGGCGAAATGCAGACGCTGGCCGTGGGCGTCGGCAGCCTGCAGCGCGTGCTGACCAACGTGAAGACGCGCGGCATCTTCGGCGAGGTGCAGCTCGAAGCGCTGCTCGAACAGGTGCTCACGCCCGACCAGTACGCCAAGCAGATAGAGACCAAGCCGCGCAGCGGGCAGCGCGTCGATTTCGCGATCCGCTTTCCGGGCCGCGGCGATGACGGCGCGCCGGTGTGGCTGCCCATCGACGCCAAGTTCCCGCGCGACGACTACGAGCGGCTCATCGATGCGCACGAACGAGCCGATGCCGGGGGCGCCGAGCTGGCTGCCAAGGCGCTCGAAGCGCGCATCCGCACCGAGGCCAAGTCGATTGCCGACAACTACCTCGCGGCCCCGCACACCACCGACTTCGCCATCCTCTTCCTGCCCGTCGAAAGCCTCTATGCCGAGGTGCTGCGCCGGCCCGGCCTGATGGATGCGGTGCAGCGCCAGCATCGCGTGACGCTGGCCGGCCCGACCACCTTGCTCGCGATGCTCAACAGCCTGCACATGGGCTTTCGCACCCTGGCGCTGGAGCGGCAGGCGTCCGAGGTCTGGAAGGTGCTGGGCGCGGTGAAGACCGAGTTCGAGCGCTATGGCGAATGGGTCGCGCGCATCAAGGAGCAGGTGGCCAAGGCCTCGGACACGCTCGACAAGGCCGACACGCGCGCCCGGCAGATGCGCCTGGCGCTGCGCAAGGTCGAGGCGCTGCCCGAGGCGCAGGCCCAGGCGCTGCTGCCGCCCACGGCTGGCACTGACGCCGAATCCGACAGCGAGGGCGAAGACACCCCGTGAAAGGCTCCGAACTGCTGCGTGTCATCGGCGCCCAAGTGTGCCTGCACGCCACCATGGCCGGCATGCGGCTCGCCACGCCGCTGCTGGCACTTCAACAGGGGTACAGCGCGCTGGCGGTCGGCGTGCTGATCTCGCTGTTTGCGCTGACCCAGGTTTTTCTCGCCTTGCCGGCTGGGCGTTTTGCCGATCGATACGGCTTCAAGCGGCCGCTGTGGCTGTCGGTCATCGCGGCGGTTGTCGGCGCGGGGCTGGTGGTGATCTTTCCGATCTTTCCGGTGATGTGCGTCGCGGCCCTGCTGACCGGCGGCGCCACGGGAGCGACGGTCATCGCGCTGCAGCGGCATGTGGGGCGCTCGGCCACCGACCCGACGCAACTCAAGCGCGTTTTCAGCTGGCTCGCCATCGCGCCGGCCGTGGCCAATTTCGTGGGGCCGTTCCTGGCCGGCATGCTGATCGACCATGCGGGCCGTGCACCTGCGGACATGCTCGCGTTCCGCATCTGCTTCGCCGTGATGGCGGCGCTGCCCATCCTCTGCTGGATGCTCGCGCGCGGCGCGCACGAGCCGCCGCCCACCGCCCCGGTGGCGGGCGCCAAGCCGACGCGCGCCTGGGACTTGCTGCGCGAGCCGATGTTCCGCCGCCTGCTGTTCGTGAACTGGCTGCAGTCGTCGAGCTGGGACGTACACGCCTTCGTGCTGCCGGTGCTGGGGCACGACCGGGGCATCAGCGCTTCGGTGATCGGCTCGATCCTGGGCGCCTTCGCCATCGCGGCGGCGGTCATCCGCGTGGTGCTGCCGGTGATTGCGTCGCGGGCATCGGAGCGCAGCGTGATCCTGAGTTCGACGGCGGTCACGGCGATGGTGTTCGCGATCTATCCGCTGCTGGACTCGGCCTGGACCATGGGCATCTGCTCGGTGGTGCTCGGGTTTGCGTTGGGTGCGGTGCAGCCGATGGTGATGAGCATGCTCCACCAGATCACGCCGCACACCCGCCATGGCGAGGCGCTGGGCCTGCGGCTCATGACCATCAATGCGTCGAGCGTGGCAATGCCGATGTTGTTCGGCTCGCTCGGCGCGCTGATCGGCATCGGTGGCGTGTTCTGGGTGGTTGGGGGCGTGGTGGCGATTGGCGCGCGTGCGACCTGGGGTCTCAAGGTCTGACGGGGCGAGGGCGCCAAATCCACGTTTCAAATGCGATCAATTCTCATCTGATTGACAATTTACTGACTTGAAGTCAGTATCTGCGCCTTCTTCAACGACCTTGAAGGCGTCCATGGACTCCCCCATTCAGGCTGCGGCCGACCCGCGCCGCCGTCTCGCGCTGGTTGCCGCGGTGTACCTCGGCAGCTTCATCGCCACGCTCGACGTGAGCATCGTCAACGTCGCGCTGCCCACGTTGCAGCGGGCGCTTTCCACCGACCTCGCCGGGTTGCAGTGGGTGATCGACATCTACGCGCTGTGCCTCTCGGCCTTCATGCTGTCGGCGGGGCCGCTGGGCGACCGCGACGGCCGCAAGCGCGCCTGGCTGGCCGGCGTGGCCGTGTTCACCATCGGCTCGGCAATGTGCGCGATGGCCGGCAGCCTGCCGATCCTGCTGGCGGGCAGGGCGGTGCAGGGCGTGGCCGGCGCGCTGATGATTCCAGGCGCGCTGTCGCTGCTGGCGCACGCGTTTCCGGAGCCGGTCGGGCGGGCGCGGGTGATCGGCGGCTGGTCGTCGTTCTCGGCGCTGTCGCTGGTCCTCGGGCCGCTGCTCGGCGGGCTGCTGGTGGACCATGCGGGCTGGCAGAGCATCTTCCTCATCAACATTCCGATCGGGCTGCTCACGGTGGGGCTGGGGCTCTGGGGCATCAAGGAAAGCTCGCATCCCGAGCATGCCGCGCTCGACCCGGTCGGCCAGGTGCTCAGCGTGCTCTGGCTGGGCGCGCTGACCTACGGGCTGATCGCGGCGGGCGAGCATGGCTGGGGTTCGGTGCAGGCCGCGAGCGCGCCGGTGGCGGCCGCCATCGGGCTCGTGCTGTTCCTGATGGTGGAGGCGCGCGTGGCGCGGCCATTGCTGCCGCTCGGGTTGTTCCGCGATGCGCGCTTCTCGGTCACCAATTTCGCGTCGTTCGTGCTCGGGTTCTCGGCGTACGCCAGCCTGTTCTTCTTCTCGCTGTTCCTGCAGCAGGTTCAGGGCTGGTCGCCCAGCGACACCGGCTGGCGGCTGGTGCCGCAGTTCGTTGCGACCGGCGTCGTGGCCTCGCAGTTCGGCCGTCTCGCGAAACGTTTCGACGTGCACACGCTGATGGTGGCGGGCTACGGGCTCATCGGCGGCGCGATGCTGCTGCTGACGCTGTTCTCCGCCGACACGTCCTATGCGTTGCTGGCGCTGCTGTTCGTGTTCCTCGGCGCGGGCACCGGCCTTGCCGTGCCGGCCACGAGCACGGCCGTGATGGCGGCGGTGCCGGCGCAGCGCTCGGGCATGGCCTCGGCCACGATGAACGCGCTGCGCCAGGCCGGCATGCTGATCGGCATCGCGCTGCTCGGCACGCTGATGAGCACGCGCGCCACCTCGCTGCTTGCCGATGCGCTCGGGCAAGCGGGCCTGGCCAACGCGCGGCAGGCAGCCGCTGCGGCAGTGGGCAGGCACGACTTGAGCGCGCTGAGTTCGCTCGATGCGTCCACCGCGCACAGCCTCCTGACCAGCGCGCTGGCCGGTGGCTTCCACGCCGCTGTGGCCTGCGCCGGCATCGCCGGCCTGCTGGCGGCGGGGCTGCTAGTGAGCGTGCGGCCCCGCGCCGCCGCCTTGCCCGCGCGCGCCTGAGGCTTCGTCCAGCCATGCCCGCCGCATACGTGCCGGTGCGCTTTCGTGCGCGTCTTCGTTCGATTTTTCCCAAGGAGCTTTTCATGACCCATCACGAACTCAGCCAATGGCCCCTCGTCATCAGCGTCTCGGCCGGGCTTCAGACACTTGAAGGCATGCAGGCCTTCACCGAGGACTGGAACCGCTGGCTCGACCGCGGCGAACCCTTCGCCTCTCTGCGCGTGTTCGCCGACGCCGATGCGCTGGTCCACCCCGAAGGCAGCGCGCAGAGCGCCAGGCAATGGTTGCAGGAGCGCGGTGCCGACATCCGCAGCCATATGATGGGCATGGCGAGCGTGGTGCCCGCCGACCAGTACGAGAAAATGCGCAAGATGAATGTCGAGAAACTCTTCGGCGTGCCCGCCAGCATCTTTGCCGACGCCGACGACGCACTGGTGTGGCTCGGCGAGCGCGTAATGGCGCCGCGCGGCCTGCCTTTCGATCTGGCGGCTGTGCGTGCGGCGATCCGCTCGGCCCGCCTGGCGGCAGCCGTTTCCTGAGGCAGCCGATGGTCAAGAGCAGCGACACCGTCACGATTCCCGCATCTCCCGAGGGAGAGGCCGCGCCACGCCGCCGCACCAAGGCACCCGAAACGCGCGCCGCCGCGTTGATGGACGCCGCCGAGCGCCTCTTCATCGCGAAGGGCATCGCCACCACCAGCATCGACGACATCGCGGCCGGCGCGCAGGTGGCCAAAGGCACCTTCTATCTGTACTTCCCGTCGAAGGAGGCGATGCTCGGCGCACTGCAGCAGCGCTTTGTCGACACCTTCTGCGCGCGGCTGCAGGAGGCCATGGACCGCCATCGGCCCGACAACTACCACGAGCGCCTGAAGGCCTGGGTCGAAACGGGGCTCGAAACCTATCTGGACAACGTCGCCTTGCACGACGTGGTGTTCCACGAGTACCGGCCCGAAGACCGCCGCATGCGCAACGACAACGCGGTCATCACGCAACTGGTCGGGCTGCTGAAGCAGGGCGATGCCGCCGGCTTCTGGGACGTGGAGGACGCGACCCTCACGGCCGTGATCCTCTTCAATGCGCTGCACGGCGTGGCCGACGACGCGGTGGCGGTGGGGCAGACCGGCGAGGCGGAGCGCAAGCGCCGTGCGCGCACGCTCACGAGATTCCTCGAGCAGGCGCTGCACCCGGCCGAGGATGACAGCGCCGACTGAAGCCGGCGCGGTTCAGGTCAGAGCTTGTAGAAGCCCTTGATTGCGCTCCACGCATCTTCCGGCGCGTCGACGTACTCGAAGAGCTTCACGTCGCCCGGCGAGATCACGCCCTCTTCGACCAGGAAGTCGAAGTCGATCAGCCGCTTCCAGTAGTCCGAGCCGAACAGCACGATCGGCACCGGCTTCGACTTCTTCGTCTGCACCAGCGTGATCACCTCGAAGAGCTCGTCGAGCGTGCCGAAGCCGCCCGGGAACGCCACCAGCGCCTTCGCACGCATCATGAAATGCATCTTGCGGATGGCGAAGTAGTGGAACTTGAAGCTCAGCGCCGGCGTGACGTACGGGTTGGCTTCTTCTTCCATCGGCAGCGCGATGGCCAGGCCGACGGAGAGGCCGCCGCCCTCGTGCGCGCCGCGGTTGGCCGCCTGCATGATGCCGGGGCCGCCGCCGGTGCAGACGAAGAGCTTGTCCTGCGGTTCCTTGTCGTTGCTGTACTGGGCCACCAGCTTGCCGAAGGCGCGCGCCTTCTCGTAGTAGTGCGAGTTGCGCGCGAGCCGGCGCCAGCGCTCGGACGCTGCTGCGTCACCGCTGGCATCGGCCTGGGCGATCATGGCGGCGGCGTCTTCCTCGCTGCGAAAGCGGGCGCTGCCGAACACCACCACGGTGTTCTCGATGCCATGGGCGCGCTGCTCGATGTCGGGCTTCATCAGCTCGAGCTGCATGCGGATGCCGCGCGTCTCGCGGCGCAGCAGGAATTCAGGGTCGGCGAAGGCGATGCGCGAGGGATCGGGGTCGAGCGGCAGGCCCTGGTCGGCATGGGACCGGAGCGTGGCCCAGGCATCGGCCAGGCGTTTGTCGTGAATGTTGTGCGTGTTGTTCATGGGGAAACCAGACAGAAGTACCTTGGAGATTGTGCAGCGTTGCAACCACCATGCCCACCAAACAAAAAAGGCTCCTTTCGGAGCCTTTTTCGAGGGTGTGGTCAGCGGTGAAGCCGAGACTCAGACGCGCTTGCGGTATTCGCCGGTGCGCGTGTCGATTTCGATCTTGTCGCCTTGCGAGACGAAGAGGGGAACCGGCACTTCGAAGCCGGTGGCGATCTTGGCGGGCTTGAGCACCTTGCCCGAGGTATCGCCCTTGACGGCGGGTTCGGTCCAGGTGATTTCGCGCTCGACGCTGGTCGGCAGTTCGACCGAGATGGCCTTGCCGTCGTAGAACACCACTTCGACAGCCATGCCGTCTTCGAGGTAGTTCAGGGCGTCGCCCATGTTTTCGGCTTCGACTTCGTACTGGTTGTAGTCGGCGTCCATGCAGACGTACATCGGGTCGGCGAAGTAGGAGTAGGTGCAATCCTTCTTCTCGAGCACGATCTGGTCGATCTTGTCGTCGGCCTTGAAGACCACTTCGGTGTTGAAGTTGGCGATCAGGCTCTTCATCTTCATGCGCACGGTGGCGGAGTTGCGGCCGCCGCGGCTGTATTCGGTCTTGAGGACAACCATCGGGTCCTTGCCGTGCATGATGACGTTGCCGGCGCGGATTTCTTGAGCGATTTTCATAACAGGGTCTCTGGATGTTGGCCGCTCGGTGCACGGGGCCATCGGCGACCGTCTCGATTATTTGGACGTTTGCCGCTATGTCTGGCCCCGCGGTACAGGTCCCGCGGCAGGTTTAGCGGAGAGCATCTCGGATCGATGAGATCCGGGCCGAAATCCGCAAAGCCCACTATTTTAGCTTTTTTGGGCGATCAGTTTCCGCAGTTGCGTGACCAGATCGTCCTGCGCTAGCAGCCGCTTGCGGGCATCCAGGGCCGTTTCGCGCCACGGGCCCTGCGTTTCCGGTGCGGGCAGGGCGCTGTCGCCGAAGCCGTTCCAGGCGTGGTGAAAAAGCCGCAGCGAGGGCGGGGCGCCGAGCCAGTCCAGCCAGGCATTCAGCTTGACGTGGTGGGCATCGTCGTCCTGCGGGTAGATCTGCCAGACCAGCGGCGCGCCGGCCCAGAGGGCGCGCACCAGCGAATCTTCGCCGCGCACGAAGTTCAGGTCGCAGGCCCACAGCAGGTGGTCGAAATCGGGCTGCGTGAGGTGGGGAAGGTATGAAATTGATAGCGCACCGCGCCCGTGGGGCAATGGCGTGCTCGCACAGCATGCCTGGACTGCCTGCGTGGCACGGCCCGCCGTCACCAGCAGGCGCGTGGGCTCTGGGCCTTCCGCCAGCCGGGCCAGCAGGGCGGCCAGCGCCGGCGGCTCGTAGCAGAAGAGTGACACCAGCCGCTCGTGGTTCTGCCACGGGATCTGCTGTGCAGCCAGCCACTGCGTGCGGTCGAAACGCGCCCGGCGTTCCATCAGATGGGGTTCCCGTAGCAGTCCTCCCGTAGCGGGGGTGAAGCCCGGATAGAAGAAGCGCTTCGTCAACCCGGCGCCAGGGCCCTTGAACACCGGCGAAGGCAGCCCGTGAAGCCGTTCCACATACGGCTCGGCCGACAGGTATTCGAGGTTGATCCATGCAAGGCCCGGCCCTTCGGCAAAGCGGGCGATCAGTTCCGGCGCCGGCTCGCAGCCGAAGGCTTCGATCAGCACATCGGGCGCCGGCCCTGCCACGGCCGCCTGAAGTGCGGCGGGATCGAGCCAGTCGATCACCTCCACGCCGTCACGGCCGGTGCGAGCCTTGGGCGCCATCCAGAGCAGAGCCGATGCGTCGTCGACCCACAGCCGCGCGCGTTCACCAATCGCTGCCAGCTGGCAGGCCAGCCGCCAGCAGACGCCGAGGTCGCCGTGGTTGTCGATGACCTTGCAGAAGATGTCCCATTGCCTGGATTGCATGGCCGCGAGTGTGCCTGTCTTCGGTGGCTGGGCTGCCGGCCGTGCTTGCTATGCTGACGGCACAACCACCACCGGAGAGAGAACCCATGAGGATGCAGACCCGTCGCCGCTCGCCCCTGTCCTTTCGTTCCGCGAGAACCGTGCTCGCCCTGTCGCTGGCCTTGTGCGGCATGGCCGGTGCGTCGGCCCAGACTTCGGCTCCTGCGCTCACACCGCAGCAGCAGCGCTTTCACGACATCTACAAAGAGCTGATCGAGATCAACACCACCCATTCGGTGGGCGACAACACCGTGGCCGCGCGCGCCATGGAAAAGCGCCTGGTCGATGCTGGCTTTGCGCCTGGCGACGTCCAGATCTTCGAACCCTTCCCGAAGAAGGGCAACCTGGTGCTGCGCTTCAAGGGCGACGGCAGCAAGAAACCGCTGCTGTTGCTGGCCCACATCGACGTGGTCGAGGCCCGGCGCGAAGACTGGAAGACCGATCCCTTCAAGCTGCAGGAAACCGGCGGCTATTTCACCGCCCGCGGCGCCATCGACGACAAGGCGATGGCTGCGGCACTGGTCTCCGTGGTGGGGCAACTGAAGCAGGAGGGCTTCAAGCCCAAGCGCGACATCATCCTCGCGCTGACTGCCGACGAAGAGCGCGGCGATGCGCTCAGCAACGGCGCCTTCTGGCTCATCAACAACAAGCCCGAGCTGCTGCAGGCTGAGTTCGGCATCAACGAAGGCGGAGGCGGCGAGCTGCGCGGCGGCAAGCCGAACCTGCACCGCATGCAGGTGGCCGAGAAGATGTACACCACCTACATGCTGGAGGCGCGCGACGTGGGCGGCCACAGCTCGGTGCCGACGAAGAACAACCCGATCTATGCGCTGGCCGCGGGCCTGGAGCGCCTGGGCAATTTCAGCTTCCCGGTGAAGCTTGCGGACGTCACCAAGACCTACTTCGCGCGCAGCGCACCGTTCGCCACCGGCCAGCTGGCCGACGACATGCGCGCGGTGGGCAGCGGCAATCCCGATCCCGCGGTCATCGAGCGCATGTCGGCCAACCCGGCCTACAGCGCACAGTTCCGTACCACCTGCGTCGCGACGATGGTGCAGGCCGGCCACGCCGAGAACGCGCTGCCGCAATCGGCCAAGGCCACGGTCAACTGCCGCATCCTGCCGCACGATGACCCCGAGGAAGTGGAGCGCCTGCTGACCCAGGCCATCGGCAACGACAAGATCGTGGTGCGCAACCTGGGCAAGCCGCTGCGTAGCCCGGCGTCGCCGCTGAACGGCGATCTCGTGAAGACGGTGGAGTCGATCACGCAGCAGATGTGGCCGGGCGTGCCCGTGGTGCCTGCCATGAGCACCGGCGCCACCGACAGCCGTTTCATGCGCAACGCGGGCATCCCGATGTACGGCGTGACCGGCATGTTCCTGGAGCCGGCCGATGCGCGGGCGCACGGGCTCGACGAGCGCATCGAGATCCAGCGGCTGTACGACGGCCGCGAGTTCCTGTATCGGCTGGTCAGCGAACTCGCGAAGTAGTAAGCGGCGCCTTCAAGACCCTCAGGGCGTGAAGGTATCGCCCAGCACGATGCCTTCGCGCCGCGGGTCGGCGCCGCCGGTCAGCACCGTCTTGCCACCGACGCTGGTGCGGATGACGGTGCTCACGCCGCTGGACTGCGCCGATACAGACACCTTGTGACCGAGCCCGATCAGGCCGGCGACCAGCGGATCGTTGAGTCCCGAGTTCGTCGCGTCGATGTTCGGATGCTCACCGCCGACGTTGGTGGTCGCGCTGTTGGAGGCTCCGAAGTCGACCAGTGAGGTGGCCTGCTGTGCGTCGAGCCCCCAGTCGAGTGCACCGACCACCGTCTTCACGACGAACTGGATGATGGTGCCGCCGCCGGGCGAGCCGGTGCCCATGACGAATTCGCCCATGCTGCCGTCGCTCTGCTTCTTGAACACCAGCGTCGGCGCCATCGTGCTGCGCGGGCGCTTGCCCGGCGCGACGCGGTTGGCCACCTTGATGCTGGGGTCGACCGTGTCGTTCGGATTGGCCGAGAAGTCGGTGAGCTGGTTGTTCAGCATGAAGCCCTGCGTCATGTGGAACGAGCCCAGCGTGCTTTCCACCGTGGTGGTCATCGAGACCACGTTGCCCTGCTTGTCGACGATGGTGAAGTGCGTGGTGCCGTGCTCCTCGGTCTTGTCGATGCCCAGCGGCACCGCGCCCAGGTTGCCGGCCTGCGCGACGCCCATGCTCTTCGTCAGGCTGATGAGGCTGGCGCGGCTCTGCAGGTAGGGCTTGTTGATCATCGTGTCGACCGAGCCGCCCGGCAGCGGCACGAAGTCGGTGTCGGCCACGTACTTGTCGCGGTCGGCGTAGGCCAGGCGCTCGGCCTCGCTCACCAGGTGCACGCCCATCACGGTCGGCTTGCCGCCTTCGATGTCGATGGCGGTCGGCTTGTACAGGCCCATGTTGAAGGTCTCGAGAATGCCCAGGCTCGCCACTACCGCGATGCCGCCCGAGGACGGCGGCGACATGCTGCACACGTAGTAGTCGCGGTAGGTGCCGCAGACCGGGTCGCGCCGCTTGGCCTTGTAGTTGGCCAGGTCGGTCAGCGTGGTCATGCCGGGTGTGATGGCCGAGCCGTCGTTCGCGGCGGTGGTGATGCCGATCTTGTCGACGATGCCCTTGGCGACGTCGCCCGTGTAGAAGGCGTTGGCGCCCTGCGTGGCGATGGTGGTCAGCGTCTTCGCGTAAGCCGGGTTCTGCAGCCGCGTGCCCAGCGCCTTCGGCGTGCCGTCGGCGTTGAAGAAGTAGGCCGTGGCTTCGGCGTCGCGCTTCAGGCTGGTGGCCGACGACGAGATGGCGGCGGCCATGCGTCCGCCGATCAGGAAGCCGTCGGAAGCCAGCGTGATGCCGTAGCCGAAGAGGTCTTTCCACGGCAGCTTGCCGTGGTCCTGGTAGGCGAGATCGAGCATGCGCACTGCGCCCGGCGTGCCGATGGAGCGGCCGCTGGCGCGCGCGCCACCGGGCAGGGGCGGCGTGGTGTCGGCACCGGTTGGGTCTATGTAGCGCAGGTAGTTCTCGTTGGCGGCGGTAGGCGCGGTTTCGCGGCCGTCGTAGGCCTGCACTTTCTTGGTCGCGGCGTCGTAATAGAGCATGAAGGCGCCACCGCCCAGGCCGCTGGATTGCGGCTCGACCAGGCCCAGCACGGCCTGCACGGCCACTGCCGCATCGACGGCGCTGCCGCCGGCCTTCAGCACGTCGCAGCCGGCGCGGGTGGCGAGCGGATGGTTGGCCACCACCATGTAAGTCTTGGCATACACCAGCTTGTGGCCCGGCGCATAGCCCGACGCCGCCTCGGGTGCAGCCGGGTCGCCTGCGTCGCCCGAGCCGACCACCACGGATGAATTGCCTGTCGAGGTGAGGCAGCCGTTGTCGGGAGCGGGCGGCTGGTTGGCCGCGTTGATCGCGGCGATGGTTGCAAGAATCGTCGCCGTGTCTTGGGCGTCGTTTCTGGAGGCGCCACCACAGCCCGCCAGGCCCAGCGAGAGGGCGATGGGCGAGAGCGCCCACCAGACGCGTCTGTTGTTTTTGTTCATGTGGATTTCCCGAGTAGGTATGTTGAAAACCACGGGCGCTCCTCGCGCCCGTAGCCATCTTCAGCACATTCCATTCCAGCAACGTCGGGGTTTGCGCGCAGGCGGGCGCCGCACCGCGTGCCGCGCGCCACAATAGCCGCCATGTCAGACGTGCATTCCGATCAATTGCTAAGCGAAGTCGCGGCCCTGCCGCAGCTGCCCGGCGTCTACCGCTATTTCGATGCGGCGGGCGCGGTGCTCTACGTGGGCAAGGCGCGCAACCTCAAGAAGCGGGTTGCCAACTACTTCCAGAAGAGCCACGGCGGCACCCGCATCGGCCACATGATCTCGAAGATCGTGCGCATGGAAACCACGGTGGTGCGCTCCGAGGCCGAGGCGCTGCTGCTCGAAAACAACCTGATCAAGACGCTCAAGCCGCGCTACAACATCCTGTTTCGCGACGACAAGAGCTATCCCTATCTCAAGATCGCGTCGCACCAGTTCCCCCGGCTGGCCTACTACCGCGGCGCGGTCGACAAGAAGCACCGTTACTTCGGGCCGTACCCGACCGCCTGGGCGGTGAAGGAATCGATCCAGCTGCTGCAGAAGGTGTTTCGCCTGCGCACCTGCGAGGACACCGTGTATGCCAACCGCACGCGGCCTTGCCTGCTGTACCAGATCAAGCGCTGCAGCGGGCCGTGCGTCGGCTACATCGCGCCCGAGGCCTATGCGCAAGACGTAGCCAGCGCCGAAGCCTTCCTGATGGGCGACACGCAACTCGTGCTCTCGAAGCTCGAACAGCGCATGACGGCGCATGCCGAGAAGCTCGAGTTCGAGCAGGCGGCCGAACTGCGCAATCAGATGTCGGCCATCTCGCGCGTGCTGCACCAGCAGTCGATCGAGATCGCGTCCGACAAGGACGTGGACATCCTGGCTGTGAAGGTGCAAGGCGGCAAGGCCTGCGTGAACCTCGCGATGGTGCGCGGCGGTCGGCACCTGGGCGACCGGCCATACTTTCCCGTGCATGTGGAAGACGCGGCGCAGATCCATCACGGCGAACTTGACGACGATGGAGACGATGCGCCGCCCGCTGCCGCCGACCCGATCGAAGTGCAGGTGCTCGAGGCCTTCATCGCGCAGCACTACATCGACGTGCCCGTGCCGGCCACGCTGGTGCTGAGCGAGCAGGTGAGCCGCGAGCTGATCGAGGCGATTTCGCAGCAGGCCGGCGCGCGCGTGACGGCGGTATTCCAGCCGCACGAGCAGCGCCGGCACTGGCTGGAAATGGCCGAGACCAATGCCAAGCTGCAGCTGGCCCGGCTGCTGGCCGAAGAGGGCTCGCAGCAGGCGCGCACGCGCGCGCTGGTCGATGCGCTCGAATTGGCATCGGACGACCTCGACAACTTCCGCGTCGAATGCTTCGACATCTCGCACACCGCGGGCGAGGCGACGCAGGCCTCGTGCGTGGTGTTCGAGCACCACACCATGCAGAACCGCGAGTACCGCCGCTACAACATCGAAGGCATCACGCCTGGCGACGACTATGCGGCCATGCGGCAGGTGCTGCATCGTCGCTACGGCAAGCTGGCAGAGGCCATGGCGGCCGAGACCGATGCCTTGCCTCCGGGTGACGCCGAAAGCGACGACACAGACGCGCCGCCGAAGCCCCGGACCGCACGCATGCCCGACCTGGTGCTGGTGGACGGCGGCAAGGGGCAGGTGTCGATGGCGCGCGAAGTGTTTGGCGAGCTGGGCCTGCCGCTGTCGCTGATCGTTGGGGTCGAGAAGGGCGAGGGCCGCAAAGTCGGGCTCGAAGAACTCGTGTTCGCCGACGGCCGCGAGAAGGTCTACCTGGGCAAGGACTCGGCCGCGTTGATGCTGGTGGCCCAGATCCGCGACGAGGCGCACCGCTTCGCCATCACCGGCATGCGGGCCAAGCGTGCGAAGGTACGCGTCGGCGGCAGCCAGCTCGAAGACATTCCGGGCATCGGGCCGAAGCGGCGTGCGCGGCTGCTGCAGCGCTTCGGCGGCATCCGCGGCGTGGCTGCGGCAAGCGTGGAAGACATCGCGTCGGTCGAGGGCATTGCCTCCGACCTGGCGGAGGAAATCTACAAGGCGTTGCATTGAGGGCGTGACCCCCGAAGGGGGTTACTTCCGCCATGACACAATCAAGCGATGTTCTGGACACTACCGACCATCATGACCTGGACGCGCATCGTCGCGATCCCTTTGATCGTCGGTGTGTTCTACCTGCCGATGGCCGAGCCGATGCGCAACCTGATCGCCACGGTCATGTTCATCGTCTTCGCGGCAACCGACTGGCTCGACGGCTTCCTGGCACGCCGGCTCAATCAGACCTCGGCCTTCGGGGCCTTTCTCGATCCGGTGGCCGACAAGTTCCTGGTGTGCGCCTCGCTGCTGGTGCTGGTGCACCTGAACCGGGCCGACGTGTTCGTGGCGCTGATCATCATCGGCCGCGAGATCGCCATCTCGGCGCTTCGTGAATGGATGGCGCAGATCGGCGCCAGCAAGAGCGTGGCGGTCCACATGATCGGCAAGGTCAAGACGACCGTGCAGATGATCGCCATTCCGTTCCTGCTCTATGACGGGCGCCTGTTCAAGGTGATCGACACCGGTGTCTGGGGCCAGTGGCTGATCTGGATCTCAGCCGTGCTCACCATCTGGTCGATGGTGTACTACCTGCAGAAGGCCATTCCGGAAATCCGGGCCCGCACCAAATGACCTCGGCGGCCACGGCCCCCGGCGGGGGCTGGCTGCGGGCGATGCCGGCGGTCTTCGTGCTGATCTGGAGCACGGGTTTCATCGTCGCGCGCTACGGCATGCCGTATGCGCCACCCCTCAAGTTCCTGGCCGTGCGCTTCGCCTTGTCGCTGGTGTGCTTCGGCGTGTGGGTCGCGCTGGCGCGGGTCGAGTGGCCGAAGCAGCGCGCGCAGTGGGGGCACCTGGCGGTCACGGGCATCCTGATGCAGGCGGGCTACCTGGGCGGCGTGTGGGCCGCGGTGCATGCCGGCATGGGCGCGGGGCTGGTGGCATTGCTGGTCGGCATCCAGCCGGTGCTGACGGCGGTGTGGATGTCGTTCAACGGCGGGCGCATCTCGGGCCGGCAATGGGCGGGGCTGGTGCTGGGCTTTGCGGGGCTGGTGCTCGTGGTGTCGCGCAAGTTCGGGCAGGGCGCCGAGGTCAATGCGCTGACGATGACACTGGTGGTGATGGCGCTGCTGTGTATCACGGCGGGCACGCTCTATCAGAAGCGTTTCGTCGCGCCCTGTGACGTGCGCAGTGCCAGCGCCGTGCAGATGGCGGCGGCGCTGCTGGTCACGCTGCCGTTCGCTGCGCTGGAGTCTCAAGGCATCGAATGGAACGCGTACTCGGGCGGCGCGATGGCGTGGTCGGTGCTGGCGCTGTCGCTGGGCGGCAGTTCGCTGCTCTACATGCTGATCCAGCGCGGCACGGCGACGGCCGTCACGAGCCTGCTGTACCTGGTGCCGCCCTGCACGGCAGTGATGGCATGGCTGCTGTTCTCCGAGCCGATCACGCTGGTGACAGTGCTGGGCATTGCGCTCACCGCGGTGGGCGTGAGTCTCGTGGTGCGCAGCGGGCGCTGAGCGGCCGGTTTCTTAACGTGCGCCGGCCTTGCCGGGCTTCCAGGGCTCGCCGCGGAACTGCTCCACGAGGTGATCGACCAGCAGGCGCACGCGGCGCGGCGTCTTCGGCCGCCAGGGCGCGATCCAGTGGATGTCAGCTTCCGCCATCGCGTATTGCGGCAGCACGCGCACGAGTTCGCCGCTCGCGAGTTGCGGTGCGATGTCCCACAGGCTGCGCAGCATGACGCCGTGCCCGGCCACGCACCAGTCGCGCACCATCTCGCCCGAGTTGCTGGCCAGCGGCCCTTGAACACGCACGCGCGCCGTGCTGCCGTCGCGCGCATGGCGCAGGGTCCAGAGCGCGTACTGGCGCTGGCTGGCATCGCCGTTCTCGCGGGCGACCAGGCAATCGTGCGAAGCCAGTGCCTCGACGGTGGCCGGTGTGCCACGGCGCTTCAGGTAGCCGGGCGACGCCGCCAGCACGCGCTGGTTGCGTGCGATGCGCCGCGAAACCCAGTCGGCCGCATGGCGCTGCTGCACGGCCCAGAGCCAGACTGCGCCGTCGTAGCCTTCGGCACCGAGGTCGGGCAGCTGTTCGGTCAACATCAGCTCGATCTGCAGCGCAGGGTGCCGTGCCTGAAAGGCCGCCACCGCCGGTCCGAGCCAGCGCCGGCCGAAGCCGAATGTCGCGGCCAGGCGGACTGTGCCGGTCAGCTCGTTCTGGCGTTCGCCGAGCTCGCTTTCGAGCGCGGCAAAGCCATCGAGCAGCGTTCGCGCATGCAGGCAGACCGCCTCGCCTTCGGCCGTGACGCTGAGCCGCCGGGTGGTGCGATCGAACAGGCGCTGGCCCAGGCGGGCTTCGAGCGCGCCCAGCCGCTTGGTGATGACGGAGGGCACGACATCGAGCGTGGCGGCCGCACCCGCCAGGCTGCCGTGGTCGCGAATGGCCAGCACCAGTGCGAGGTCGCCGCGGTCCATCGAGAGTTGATTCATGCCAAATCGGAAAGTATGAATTGGCTGATTGTTGCTTGATGATCGTCGAGGCGCAACGCACAATCGTTCCCGTGACGGCCTCATTTCTTTCCCTTCCCACTTTCGACATCGAGCGCAACGGCGTGCGCATCCATGGCCGTATCGGCGGGAGCGGGGCTCCCTTGCTGCTGCTGCACGGTCATCCGCAGACACATGCGATCTGGCATCGCGTGGCGCCGGCATTGATGGAGCGGTTCACGGTGGTCGCGGTCGACCTGCGCGGCTACGGCGATTCGGGTCGGCCGGCGGCCGATGCCGAACACGCGGTCTACAGCAAGCGGGAGATGGCGCTCGATGCACTCGCCGCCATGCGGCATCACGGCTTCGAGCGCTTCGGCGTGCTGGCGCACGACCGTGGCGCGCGTGCGGCTCATCGGCTCGCGATGGACCATCCCGCAGCAGTCGAGCGCATGCTGCTGCTCGATATTGCACCCACGCTCGCGATGTACGAGCAGACTTCCGAAGCATTTGCCAAGGCCTACTGGCATTGGTTCTTCCTGATTCAGCCACCGCCGCTGCCCGAGGCGCTGATTGCGTCCGACCCCGTGCGCTACGTGCGCAGCGTAATGGGCGGGCGGCATGCCGGCCTCGCGCCTTTTGCGCCCGAGGTGCTGGTCGAATACGAGCGTTGCGCCGCCATCGCGGGCACCGCCGAATCCATCTGCGAGGACTATCGCGCCTCCGCCACCATCGACCTCGTGCACGATCGCGACGACATCGCCGCCGGCCGGCAGCTGGCGCAGCCGCTGCGCGTGCTGTGGGGCGAGCATGGTGCAGTCGGCAAGGCCTTCGACGTGCTCGCGCTGTGGCGCGACCGCGCCGCCGATGTGTCGGGCCGCGCCTTGCCGTGCGGCCACTACGTTCCCGAAGAGGCCCCGGACGAATTGCTCGCCGAGGCCCAGGCATTCTTTCTACCTCTACAACACGCACACGCAGGAGCCAACCCATGAGCACCCACAGAATCGCAGTCATCGCCGGCGACGGCATCGGCAAGGAAACCATGCCCGAGGGCGTGCGCGTGCTCGATGCCGCGGCGCGCAAATTCGGCATCGACCTGAAGTTCGACCACTTCGATTTCTCGAGCTGGGACTACTACGAGAAGCACGGCCAGATGCTGCCCGACAACTGGAAGGACCAGATCGGCGGGCACGACGCCATCTTCTTCGGCGCGGTCGGCTGGCCCGAGAAAATTCCAGACCACGTGTCGCTGTGGGGCTCGCTGCTGATGTTCCGCCGCGAGTTCGACCAATACGTCAACCTGCGTCCGGCACGCCTGATGCCCGGCATCATCGCGCCCGTGGTGCGGCGCGACGGCACGCCGCGCGAGCCCGGCGAGATCGACATGTACATCGTGCGCGAGAACACCGAGGGCGAGTACTCCAGCATCGGCGGGCGCATGTACCAGGGCACGCCGCGCGAGATCGTGGTGCAGGAAACCGTGATGTCGCGCGTGGGCGTCGACCGGGTACTGAAGTTCGCGTTCGAGCTCGCTCAATCGCGGCCGAAGAAGCATCTGACCAGCGCCACCAAGTCGAACGGCATCTCGATCACCATGCCGTACTGGGACGAGCGCGTGGCCGAGATGGGCAAGAACTACCCGGGCATCACGCTCGACAAGTTCCACATCGACATCCTCACCGCGCACTTCGTGCAGCGGCCCGACTTCTTCGACGTGGTGGTGGCGAGCAACCTGTTCGGCGACATCCTGTCGGACCTGGGCCCGGCCTGCACCGGCACCATCGGCATCGCGCCGAGCGCCAATCTCAACCCCGAGCGCACCACGCCTTCGCTGTTCGAACCGGTGCATGGCTCGGCGCCCGACATCGCCGGCAAGGGCATCGCGAACCCGATCGGGCAGATCTGGTGCGGCGCGATGATGCTGGAGTTTCTGGGCCACAAGCAGGCGCACGACGCCATTCTTTCGACCATCGAGAAGGTGCTCGCGCCCCAAAGCGGAGCACCACGCACCCCGGACATCGGCGGGACGGCCAGCACCAGCGACCTCGGCAAGGCGATCGCCGAGGCGCTTTGAAAAAGGAGTTCACGAAAGGCCCCTAAAATCGCGCGCTCCGCTGATCGGCATGGCTCTGTGTCTTATTGACACCCTGCAGACCAGTGGTTGTAATCCTCGCTGGCAGTGCGCTGCCGAGGCGTCAGGCCTGCCAGGCTCTTGAGTCGCACCGTTTGCGGCCAGGTCGCAGCTGACGGAAGCCGACCAACTTTTTTTCTACAAGGGGCCCTTGTGAACAAGACCGAACTGATTGAGCACATCGCAAAGAACGCCGATATTTCCAAAGCCGCAGCGACCCGTGCGCTCGAATCCACCATCGGCGCCATTCGTACCACGCTCAAAAAGGGCGGCTCCGTTTCGCTCGTCGGTTTCGGCACTTTCGCAGTAGGCAAACGCGCGGCCCGCACCGGTCGAAATCCCCGTACCGGCGACGCGATTAAAATCAAGGCAGCCAAGATCCCGAAGTTCCGTCCAGGCAAGGCGCTGAAAGACGCGCTGAACTAAGACGTTAGACTCGGAAAGTATTCCCGGTGGGGTGCTTAGCTCAGTTGGTAGAGCGGCGCCCTTACAAGGCGTAGGTCGGGGGTTCGAGCCCCTCAGCACCCACCACCACCCGATGCAAAGGCGAACCACAAGTTCGCCTTTTTTATTGCCGTCCGACAGCCGTCGAAAAAGAGTGTTCAAGCATGTTTGATTTCTTCCGCAAGTACAACAAGATCGTCATGATTTTCTTGTTCTTGCTGATCATTCCCTCGTTCGTGCTCTTCGGTGTCGAGCGCTACCAGGGCTCCGGTCGCGACGAGAAGGTAGCCCGCATCGAGGGCCACGACATCACGAAGCCCGAATGGGATCAGCAGCACCGCGTTGAGACTGATCGCATTCGCCAGCAATCGCCCAACGTCGACCCGACGCTGCTCGACTCCGATGCCTTGCGCTACGCCACTCTGGAGCGCATGGTGCGCGACCGCGTGCTGGCCGCAGCGGCTGCCAAGGCCAACATGACGGTGTCTGAAGACCGCCTGTCGCGCATGTTTGCGCAGGACACCGGCCTGGCTGCGTTCCGTACACCCGACGGCAAGTTCGACCGCGATGCTTTCCAGCGTGTGACCGGTCGCACGCCTGAACAGTACGAAGCGTCGGTGCGCTCCGACATGGCAACGCAGCAGGTGCTGCTGGGCGTTTCGGGCACGGCCTTCACACCGCCTGCTCTGGCCGCCACCACCATCAACGCTTTCTACGACAGCCGCGAAATCCAGGTGGCCCGCTTCAGCCCCGAGAGCTTCGCATCGAAGGTGACGGTGAGCGATGCCGACATCGAGGCCTACTACAAGGACCACACGGCACAGTTTCAGGCGCCCGAGCAGGCCAGCATCGAATACCTCGTGCTCGACCTCGAGGCGGCCAAGAAGAACGTCGTCGTGAACGAGGCCGACCTCAAGACCTATTACGAACAGAATGCCTCGCGCTTCGGCACCAAGGAAGAGCGCCGCGCCAGCCACATCCTGATCACCGCGCCAGCCAGCATGTCCGCCGCCGACCGCGAAAAGGCCAAGGCCAAGGCCGAGCAACTGCTGGCCGACGTGAAGAAGGCGCCCAACACTTTCGCCGAAGTCGCGCGCAAGAATTCGCAGGACCCGGGTTCGGCGGAGAAGGGCGGCGACCTCGACTTCGTGACGAAGGGCGCGATGGTCAAGCCGTTCGAGGACGCGATGTTCGCGCTCAAGAAGGGTGAGATCAGCGGCGTAGTCGAAACCGAATTCGGCTACCACATCATTCACCTGACCGACATCAAGCCAGCCGTGGTGCCGCCCTTCGAGCAGGTGCGCGCAACCATCGAGAACGACATGCGCTCGCAGCAGGCGACGCAGGAGTTCGCGAAGGCGGCCGAGGCATTCACCGATGCGGTCTACCAGTCGCCCGAGAGCCTCAAGCCGGCGGCCGACAAGCTGAAGCTCACGATCAAGACGGCCGACAACGTCGCGCGCCTGCCTGCACCGGGCGCTACCGGTCCGCTGGCCAGCCGCAACTTCCTGAGCGCGCTGTTCGCAGCCGACTCGCTCGACCGCAAGCAGAACACTGAAGCGATCGAAGTCGGCCCCAGCCAGCTCGCATCGGGCCGCGTGACGAAGTACACGCCGGCGCACCCGGTGCCGCTGGCCGACGTGAAGGACAAGATCCGTGCGCAGCTTGTCACCGAGCGCGCTGCGGTGCTGGCCAAGACCGAGGGTGAGGCCAAGCTCGCCGCGTGGACCGCCAAGGCGGACGGCGCGACTTTCGGCGCACCCGTGACGGTGTCGCGCCGCGACGCGCAATCGCAGCCGCTGCCGGTCATCGACGCCGCGCTGCGTGCGGATGGCTCCAAGCTTCCCGCGATCGTGGGCGTGGACCTCGGCGCGCAGGGCTATTCCGTGGTCCGCGTGACCAAGATTGTTCCGCGTACGCCGCCACCACCCGAGCTCGCAAAACAGGAGCAGGCGCAGGTCGGCCAGTCCGTGTCCGCGGCTGAGGATGCCGCCTACTACAACATGCTGAAGGACCGCTTCAAGGCTGAGATCCTGGTGCCGAAGCCGGCAGAAACGCTGCCGACTGCTGCGGGCCGCTGATACACACGAGCGTCGCCAGGCAAAGCCCGAGCCAATCAAAGGCTCGGGCTTTTTTCATGGCCGCGCGAATTGGTCGCACGAGGGACAAGCGGCGTCTTCGCTTCTTGCCAGAATCCCGTGCATGGGAACCCTCTACCTCGTGCGCCACGGGCAGGCCAGCTTTGGCGCTGCCGACTATGACAACCTGAGCGAACTCGGACATCGCCAAGCTGTTCGCCTCGGTGAGTACTGGCGTGAGCGCGGCATGAAGTTCGATGCCGTCATCACCGGCACGTTGAAGCGCCATCGCCAGACGTGGGAAGGCATCGCCAAGGGCCTTGGTCTCGAGCGCGACGACGTGTTGCCGTGGCCCGGCCTCAACGAGTACGACAGCGAAGCGGTCATCGCCACCATCCACGAAGGCAAGCTTCAGAAGCCCGATTCGCCCGAGATGTACCGCCATCACTTCCGCCTGCTGCGCGAAGGGTTGAGCGCGTGGATGCAGGGCAAGACGGCGCCAGTCGGCATGCCGAGCTATGTCGACTTTCTGGCTGGAGTGACGACGGCGCTCGACCACGTGCGTGACAAGCACCATGGCGCGAAGGTACTGGTGGTGTCGAGCGGAGGGCCGATCAGCACGGCAGTGGGGCATGTGCTCGGTACGAGCTCCGAGACGACGATCGAGCTCAACCTGCGCATCCGCAATACGTCGGTGACCGAGTTCGCCTTCACGCCCAAGCGGCACATGCTCGTGACCTACAACACGCTGCCGCACCTGGATGGTCCGGCGTATGAAGACTGGATCACCTACTCCTGAAGGCTTGCCGCATCAGGCCTGCCAAACGCCGTAGCCGGCCTTGCGCAGCGCGATGCCGAGGTCGACCTCCATCAGGCGCGCGTCCTCGTAGGTCATCGGGTTGTAGCGTTCGTAGAGCGCGGGCAGCAAGCGAAGGCCGAACTCCTGTACGAAGGTGTTGGCCTGGATGCCGGCCTTGTGCTTGTCGAAACGGATGTCGGGGTCCAGGCCGGTCATGCCGACGTAGACGAAGGGCTTGCCGAGTTGGTAGTCGGGGTTGGCGCGCCTGAAGCGGCCGTTGTTCCATACGCGGTCGTCGAGTTCGACCACATAGACATGATGCTTGGCGCGTGGTTTGCGGGGCATCACAGTGGCCGTGCGCGCGGAGCGGCACGGCCCCTTCTTCGCATCAGCTCTTGCGCTTGATCAGGCCGTAGATGATGAGCAGCACGATCGCGCCCAGCACGGAGGCGATGAAGCCAGCGCCCTGGCCGGCGGTGTACCAGCCCAGCGACTGGCCGACGTACGTGACGATCAGCGAGCCTGCAACGCCGATGATGGTGGTGACGATGAAGCCTGCGGAGTCGTCGCCCGGCTTGACGGCCCGTGCCACAAGACCCACGACGAACCCGATCAGAATAGTCCAGACGATGCTCATGAAGAAATTCCTTTGGTGGTGAAGTGGTGGAAGTGGCCAGAAGCCATGCCCGTCTGCGCGGGCCGCATTCATGATAGCGGAGCGATATGCGTGCCGGTGCCGGCGACGCACATCGAACAGGCGCGCGAGAATTTGTGCCGGACTTCGCGACGTGGAGGCTGCGCCGCGTCCTACAGGTCTGCTGCCAGCGCCGCGATACACCGTTCGCATGCTCGAAAAACTGCCCGAAGTCATCGGCCAGGCGCTGCAGGGTGTGCGCGCCGGCCTCGACAACATCGTCTTCAACACTCTCGGCATGCGGGAAGGGATGGCCTCCATTGCGCTCACCAGTGTGGCCTTTGCGGACCATGCGCCGCTGCCGAGGCGCTATACCGCTGATGGCGAAGGCGTATCGCCGCCGCTCCAGTGGACCGGCTTGCCGGCTGGCGCGGCGTCGTTGCTGCTTATTGTGGAAGACGCCGATTCACCCACGCTGAATCCGCTGGTGCATGCCATCGTGGTGAATCTTGCGGCGGACAGCGGGGCGCTGGCCGAGGCTGCCATTCCCAGTCAGGGCAATGAGGGCGCGGGATTGCACGTCGGGCGCAATTCGACGCTGCAGGCAGCTTGGCTGCCGCCCGATCCGCCTCCTGGGCACGGGATCCATCGATACGCGTTCCAGTTGTTTGCGCTTGGAAGCGTTCCGGAGCTTTCAGACACTCCCGGCCGAGACGAAATCGTCGATGCCTTGCACGGACACGCTATTGCCAGCGGACTGTTGATCGGCACGCACGAGAGATCCGATGGCTCGATCAAGATTCAGGAGGGTGTGACCCCGGGCGGGCCAATGGCGGCCGGGTGAAAATGTGGCTTTCAAGCCTCGCCATTGATTGCTGCCGTCAAAACCGCGATTTTTAACGCTACAATCGTAGGCTCTGCGGTGGCTGTAGCTCAGCTGGTAGAGTCCCAGATTGTGATTCTGGTCGTCGTGGGTTCGAGTCCCATCAGCCACCCCAAGAAATTCAAGGCGCTACAGCTATCAAAGTTGTAGCGCCTTTCTCGTTTTATTCCCACCGTGGGAATATCCGCCGGTGCCCGTCACAGCGCCGAGCGCTTCACCTCCCTATTGCGGTCATAAACCTTTGCAGTCGTCGCGGGGTTGGTGTGCAAATCCGGCAATTCGCCGTGAACCTGCTTGTGCAGCGTCGCGTAATAGGCGCGGAGGTCATGAAAAGTGAATCTGTCGCTCTCGGCCAGCACCTTCTTTTCAATTGCAAGAATTACGCAGCGCTGCCAAAGCGTCTTAAATCCACGCGCGGTATACGCGTTGTTGTCGCGGGTCGGAAAGACATAAAGGCAGTCCACACCGCGCTGCTTGTGGAGCTCCTGCAGGCGGTCCAGCAGGGCGCCCAGCGCCGGCGTGATCGCGATGATTTCAACGATGCGCTCCCGCTTCTTTCCGCGCTGCTTCGCACGGAAGACGCGGATCTCGGCCGCCGCCCGGTCCACCTGGGGCCAGGTGAGGGGCAGAAACTCGACTTTGCGGTTGCCGGCCAGGCTGGCGTATTCCGCGGCCATGCCGATGATTCGCCGCTGCGGTGTTTGCTCGGCCAGCCACTTCAGGAACCGGGCCAGCACGGCAGTATCTGGCGCCTCGGTGCGCGCCTCGCTGCCATGTGGCTCCACTCCGATGGTGCTGTTGATCGTGCAGACGCCGAGCTTGATCGCGTGGCCGAAGAGCCGCGAAAGCAGGCTCTTTTCGATGTCTGCGCGCCGCGGAGAGCCCGCGCGCTCGATGTGGATATAGCGCGCCACCACGTTGGTGGTGACCTCCGTCATGTGCATGTGCCCGAGCCGGTCGTTGATCTGCTTCCACGCCAGGGTGTAGTCGTCGCGGGTGCCCTGTGTCAGTTTTTTCCAACGCGGGGACTCTTGGAAGCGGGTCCAAACCCAGCTGAGCGTGCCCATGCCGTCGCCGGGCGCGCCGCCGTTCATGTCCAGGACCTTCCGCAAGGCGGCCGAGAGGTCCGTGCCCAGGTTGATCGGCTTGCCCCCGACCGGATGAAACCGGTAGGTCACGGTCTTGCCATCGGACCAGGGCCGGGCTTCCATGCGCGGCAGCAGGCCGGCGGCCGATGCTCGATCTCGAGTCCTGCCCATCAGCTTGCTCCCACAGGGGTTTTCCAGCGCGGGCCATTGCTTGCCGCGGGCGGAGCGGTCGTAGCCTTCGGGCCGTAAAGCCGTGCCCACTCAATGCGTGCGACCAAGGGGCGTCCGTTCGGTCTGCGATCGACGCGCAGGCCAAGCCGGCGCAGGTGCCGGACCTTGGCCGCGTTCTGGGTGAGTCCGCGACAAATCCAGTCGATCTCTTCGTCGCTCATGTCGGGGCGGTTGGGGTCAGTACTCACGGTGCAATACTCAAAAAATGAAAAAGGCCACACGAACCGCGCGCCAGCTGCAGCAGATCCTGATTGAGCGCATCGAGGCGCTGCCGGGCCTGGCCGGGCAGGTCACCGACGTGCACCTCGGCGGTGTGCGGTGGATGGATGGGGGTGAGGGCGGCCCGACCTGGACGGTGCCGATCCTTCGCGATCGCGACCAGCACCGACCCGACATCGCGCGCGTCATCAAGCAAGCGCAGATGGAATTCGACCTCGATGAGGATTGAGGTCATGCCGTGTCCGTCTCCCGAGGGGCCGCCACCGGTTCGGGATCGCCGCAGATCCAGACCAGGGCATCGCGCGGCAGCGTGCGCTCGGCCGGGAACGGCCAGCCGGGGGTATGGGTGCGAAGGCGCACGAGGTCGCCGGTCCGCTCGAGCTCCACGCCGAATTCGTCCTCGCCCTTGACCTTGTAGGTGCGCGTCATGGCTGGGCCGCCCTGCCAGAAGGCTCGTACAGGCCGCGGAAACGGCTGCGCTTCGTGTATATCGCTCCGGGCGTGAGCGGCGGCCGCGGCATGTTGACGCCCGGGCCGGCGAAATAGATTGCGATGGGCTTTCCGCCGCGCGCCTGGCACAACCAACTGCCGATGTGGGCCTCGCGGCCGACGAGCACCATTGCGCCCAGTTCAACGCTCACGGTCTTGATGCTGCGTTGCACGCGCTGTGCGAGCTGCGCCTGAGTGCCGGGCATCGCGGCGACGAGGACGTCGCGGCAACTCACGGGCGGCCCTTCGCATCGTTGCGAGCGTCAATCGCACGGCAGACCTCGATGCGGTCGTCGCTCTGCAGCACTGGCCTGTCGATGCCTTCCACTGTGCGCCACTGGCCGAGCTTCGAGCCGACAGCTCGGCGACTGTCGAACACGATGGTCTCACCGCTGTAGGTCCAGCGGTTCAACTCGCCGGACACCGGCTGCATCACGTAGCGCGCGGCGTCCGGGTTCGGCTGACGCGCGGGCGCAGGTGCCGACACTGCAGCTGGCACGGAGGCTTCGAAGAGGTCGAAGGTCATTTCCGCAGGCCTTCGATCAACGCGATTGCTTCCTTGCGCGATTCCGTCTCGCGGATGGCCTCGATCGCAGCCGTGACCGCGGCGTTGTGCGCCGCAACAGGATCGGGTGCCAGTGCGCCCCCGGACGGCTGGCCACCAGCCTCGTGTACCGCAGCATTGGCCAGCGTGGCCGCGGGTTCGTAGGTCGCGGCGAAGATGTCAGGCTTGCAGGGATAGAACTCGCCCTTTACCCCCTTGATGATCCAGTCGCCCGGCTGCGCCGTCATGGTGCCCTCGAGCGTTTGGATTTCCAGCGTTTCATCGCGACCGGAGGTGAAGTTCACGAAGCCCACGCGCTCGCACCAGTGGTGAAAGGCATCCGGCACGTCCACGCCGGCGGCGGGCAGCTGGAACGCCTCGATCACGACGGGCTTCTTGCGGAAGAGGGTGTTCGGTTCGGTGCTCATGCGTTTTCCTTCTGGTGTTGAGCGATCCACTGCTGCACCGCGCGAGCGGCGGCCATGTAGGCTTCGCTGGGTGTCTTCGTAATTTCCTGGCCGGGCCGGTACGTGCGCCAGATGTCATCGCGCAACGCCTTGGGCAGGCTGAACCAATGCGGGCTGCAACCCCACATGGCGGGCGGCACGGCGCGCGAGCAGCCGGGCCAGTGGCAGGTATGGCGGTGCGCCGGCGCGGCGCCGCGCGCCCTGACGGTTGCCACGACCGCTCGGCACTGGTCGACGCCGAACCATCCGATGTGGCATTCCTCGACGTTCTCGATGCCGAGGGCGGCCGCGAGCCAGCCATATGCGGCCGTGCGCGTCATCGGCGCGCCGGCGCCCTCCCACAAGGGATTGAAGGCTGCCTTCGCTTGTTTTCGCGCCGCGCGGATCTCCGGCGTGGCCAGCGTGCCGAGCGGGATGCCCGTGAACGGGTGCAGGCCAACGTAGGAATCGCAGCCGGTGCACATGAGGGCCCAGGGCCATTCGCCGTGCTCACGGCCGTAGATGCAGCTGTTCGAGTCGATGAAGACCGGCGAGCCGCAGTTCGGGCAGCAATCCGGTACCGGCAGCGGGTTCTTCACGCGCGCCGTGGCGCTGCGCGAGGGGTTCCACGGGGTGATAGGGGCACGCACCTCGGTCACGACGGGTCTCCCGCATCGATGCCGACGCTGGAGCAGTCTGGGCAGCGGTGGCCCTTGGGCAGAGTGCACGCCACTCCCCCAGACCTCCGGCCGCAGATCGACGCCGTCGACAAAGCGTGCGCCAAGTGCCGCGCATAGGTGCTGACGGCGCGCCAGTAGGCGTACATCGGACCCTTGTGGCGTCGGTAAGCCGTTTCCGCGTTCGCGGCCGCCTCGGCGCGAAGCTCGCGCATGACTGCTTCGATTCGCTTGCGATCTTCGGCGGGCAGCGCCATCAGTGCGCGGCCGGCGGGCAGATCGAGCAGGGGGTTGATGTAGCCCATCAGGCAGGCACTCCGTCCCAAGCGCGACCATCGAGCAGGCGGCCGGCAACCTTCTTGCCCATGTGCAGAAGGTGCTCGTCTCCTTTGCGGAAATGCCCGTCAGGCTCGCGACCATCGCCGTAGATGTGGATGGCCTTGCCTGCGCGCATCATGTCTCCGAGGCTGCGAAGGTCGTCGCGCTTGGCGGGCGGCGCCCACTCGCCCCACTGCTTGAACAGGAACGGCGTGCCGACGGCCTCGCACTGGTCGCGCAGGCTCCGGGCCCATTCAGGGTGCATTGGCCGCGCGCCCGGTCCGCTCTCGCCGCCGACGATCACCCAGTCGATGGCTTCCAACGCGTTGGTGCCGTCAGCCGGGTTTGCCGGATTCGCGAAGAAACCCTCGAAGCTGACGGGGCCCAGCAGCGGCTCCATGCTCAAGAACCGGATGCGCGATGGTGTGGCCAGCAGTTTCGGGATGTCGCGATCGGCCTCGGCCTGGTTCACGATGGTGGCACCGAGCCAGAGGTTGTCAGGCGGGCCTTCCAAGAACATTTCGCCCAGCATGTCGCTGGCGTTGCCGATGCGCTTCGTGAGCAGCAACCAGTCAAGGTTCGGCGTGTCAAGGATCAGCGTCGCAAGGTCGTCGCGCCATTCCCGTTCGACCGCGTTGTCGAACACGTCGGCCAGCGAAGCGCAGAACACGCGCTGGCGATGGCCGCGCTGTGCGACGAAGGCGTCGTGCTGGGCATTCCACCGGCGCGGCAGGTTCCAGTTGGCTTCGCTGGTGCGGCGCCGCGGCGCGCCGGGCCCCCAGTTGATGGCCTTACCGCCGCCGAAGCGGGCGTTGCGCGTCTCCGCATAGCAGTGGTCGCAGCCCGGACCGACCTTCTGGCAGCCTTCCCAGGGATTGAAGGTGTGGGTTGCCCACTCGATTTTGGTGTTCTCGCTCATGGTCGCCTCAGTCGAATTGCTCGGCCGCGGCCGCTTCCACGTCGTTGGCATCGATGTCGACCTCAAGGCGAGTGCGTCCGACGTACATGGCCATCAGGACGGCATCGAACTGGCTGATGACGTCGGGGCGCGAAGCCGGCGTGATCTGGCGGCCATCGAGCCGCAGGGCGTAGACGTCGCCCTCGGTGTTGCAAGCCAGTTGATACCGGGCGTCGTATTTGCTCAATGTCCGGCTGTACAACGCCGACGAATCGCGCAGCAACTCGTTGTGGAGGTAGAGGTGGCCACCGCCGTAATGGGACGGCTCCCACAGTGCATAGAACGCTTCGTGCTGGTCCTTATTGAATTCGCTGCGCGCGTCGTCTAGCAGCTTCGACAACTTGACCACAGCCGGCACCTCGGGCAGCGCCTGCTGGGCGACCTTGCGCAGCGCCGTGTTGATGGCGTCCGCATTCATTCCGTTCACCAGGCCGGCAATCGACTTGTTCAGTACCTGCTGAAACTTCGCAACGTCATCCAGCTTTAGCCCATGGGGCATCAACTCCGTGAGTTGGGCTTGCAGCGCAATGGCGAAGTCGCTCCGGTAGCCGGTGACATCGCGGACGGCGCTAGTGACGGCATCGCCAATGTGCTTGTCGAGGATCGGGCCCAGCTTCTCAGGCGTGAGAGCTGCGGCAACTGCCGCCTCGAGGTCGAGATTGATTCGGAGTTCCATGTTGGTCACCTTGTGGAGGGTGGAAAGAAAGTGGGCGCCGCTCGCGCGGGTCGGTCGGGAAGGGAGGAGGGATGGAGGAGGGGTGCCCAGCCGACGGTTCGCCCGAAACTGGTCAGGTCGCGGCCGGCGCGAGCTTTTTGCACGGCAACGGCTTGATGTGCTTGCCGAAGAAGCTGCCGATGGAGTCGGCAGCCATCAGGTCGGCGTACACCTTCGCGTCCACGTTCGGGTACTGGTAGACGGTGCCGGGCCCACGCGCGAAGGTCGCGGCGAGGGTCTTGCTCGCGGCGTCGTAGCCGATGGAGGCCAACTGGCTCGATTTCACCGGCTGCATCGCGATGACGATCAGGTCGGCGTCGGCGGTTGCAGCCGAGGAGGCGGAAGAGGGTTTGGACATGGGTGCTCCTGTCGGTGGTGATTCAGGCCGCAAGCGGCTGCAGATGCGCGGCCTTGGCCTCTGCGGCGCGGCGCGCGAGGGCGTCGCAGATTTGCGGAAACTGGTGCTCGTGATAGAGCGTGGCGCCGCGCTCACGGGAGGCGGGCTCGATGCCCAGGCCGCGCAGCTGCTCGGCGGTCAAGGCGAACCCGAGCCGCTCGGCGATGACGCCGATGCGCAACGTGGGCGCGCCTTGGTCGGCGGATTCGTTGGCGGCGGGCGCAACTGGCAGGGCCTGCTGGATCGGCGCCGGCGCAGCAACCGGTGCGTGCACCGCACGGCGGACGGAGTAGCTGGCCAGCGTCGGCCGCGGGCGCACTGGCTCGGCCTCTTGGCGCTGCTCTTCCACTTGCGCGGCTGGCGTGTCGGTCGGCTCTGTTGCCGGCGCCGCGGCGGGCTGCTGGCGCTTCAGTTCGTCGAGTTGGGCCTGCAGCCGTTCGTTCTCCTGGCGCAGCGTCTCTGCTGCGGCGCGCTCGCGCGCTTCGGCGATCATCTTTTCCAGAGCGCGGATGGTCGCGTCCTTCTGCGCCGAGGCGCGGACTGCGAAGTCCGCGAAGACCTCTGCGCTCACATCGATGTCACGCACGTAGGCCAACCCGGCTTCGATGCGTTCGATGGGCAGCCCCTCGGCCATGGCCACATAGCCCTCGATCTTGGCGATGGCGTCCAGGTGCTTCTGCTTGCGCTCGGCTTCGATGCGCTCGCGCTCGGCCTTCTCGTCGGCCAGCTTCTTCTCGTGCACCTTGATCTGGCCGTCGATGAAGGTTTCGACGGGCTCTACGATTTCGATCAAGCGCGTGGCCTCGTCTTCGATGACCTTCTTGCAGTCGTTGAGCTGGTCTTTCGTCTTGTCGCGCAGGCGCTGAACTGCGAACCGGCCGGACTCGCGCAACTCCAGGCGCGCGTCCTTGGCGGCCTTGAAGCCCTTCGGCGTGGTCATGTCGAAGACGACGTTGCGGTGGCGATCTGCCAGCGTGGTGACATCGGTCTCCAGCGGGGAGAAGAGAGCAAGCGCCGCCTGGGCGATGGTGTGCGGCTTGACGGCCACTTCGGTTGGGGTGGGGGTGGATACCTCGGACATAGGGCCTCTCAAAATGGGTTGTCGACAACGGGGCGGCCGCTGCGCACGGGCGCGGCGGGTTCGGGGAACAGGGGAATCTCGGATGCGGGAGCCAGAGCGGGGGGCGTGGCGCTCACGACGGCGGGCGCGGGCGCGTCCGCCGGCGCAACCCTGGGGGCGCCGGACATCTTTGTGGGCGTGCGCAGCACCTCGAGGTGGCTGTCGACCAGCCGCATGAAGCCGATCAGGTCGGCTTCGAGAGCGGCGATGGCGTCTTCGTTGCGATAGATGCGCTTGACGAACAGGTCCTTGCCCACCGGCTCCAGCCACGGGCAATACACCACCAGGTCGCACCACTGGCGTCCGGTGATCCAGAGGCCGCCGTTGATCTGGTCGATGTATTCGAGGTGCGCGGTTTCTGGACTGGCCCAAACCTGCCCCAGCTTGTCGCACGAGAACGGGCATTTGATTTCGACCATGCCTTCGTCGTCGATCAGGCCATCGGACGAATACCCAAACCGCTCGTCATCGGTCAGGATCAGGCTGACTTCCTCAACCAGCGCGCCCGTGCGCTTCTCGTAGACCATGCGCGCCCTGGGTTCGAGATCCCGCCCACGGCGCATTGCGTACGTGACAAATGTGTCGTCGAGCGGTTCGCGGCTGATCGTTTCGAAGGCCACGAGCCATGCGTACTTGATCGCCGCGGCGCCGGGCTCTTCAGTCGGCTCGCCGTTCAGCGCCTTGGCGATGCCCCCCGCCACCGGCTTGGTCTTGTAGCCGGCCTTGGCGCGCGCATCAGGCTCATCCATGCCCAGCTGCAGCGCTTCGACATAGACGCGCTGCTGGTCGGTCAGGCCGCCGACCTTTTCGCGCGCCTCGCTGAATCGGGAGGCCGTGGCCACGCCGCAGCGCGCGCGCAGCCAGTCTTCGCTGCCTTGGGTGTAGTTCAGCAGGATCACGACGGGCGGCCTCCAGCCTTCAGCTTTCGGCGGTGCGCGATGACCGCGTCCTTGAACTCTGTATAGAGGTCGCGGCGCTTCGTATCCGCCAGCGCGACGCATCCTTCTGCCCACAGTGCCGCGGCTTCGCCATCGGTCTTGGTGCCCTGGAGGCGATGGAACAGCGAATCGGCGAGGCGATCCGCATCACTGACCTGTCTCGGGTCGTTGGGGCCGGGGTCGGCACCATTGCCGTCGTCGTCGTTCTCGCCGATGGCCACGTTGAAGATCAGCTTCAGCAGGTAGCGCTGGCCGTAGGTCATGGCCGAGCCGGAAGCGTGGGTTTTGGTCATCACGTCGCCGCCCTTGGCGCCCTTGCCGTCGGCGGGCATGTCGCACTTGTAGGTGCGCATGTGGCCGGCCGCGTGCGAGACATAGCAGAGGATTCGGACGTGGCCCGCCTGGTCGCTGGTGGCAGTGTCGAAGCTGAGCGCGAAGCCGTTCTTCGTGTAGATCGGGCGTAGGGCGCGGTTGAGCTGCGCGTAGCTGGCATAGGTGCTGCGGGTCTGCGGATTGACGGCGTCGGCCGAGATCGGACCCATGGCCGCCTGTGCCTTGGTCATCGCCGCGTTGAACTTCTGTTCGTTGGCGCGGGCGTGCATGCGCTCGTGCATGCTCAACAGCCGCTCCATCTTGTCGATGTCGACGTTCGGGTCGTTGGCGGCCGCCGTGATGGCGTGCATGACCGTCGCAATCTCATTGCGTGGTGGGAGGACCACTGGCGCTTGCGGCGCGAGAACCTCCGACTCTGTGTGGGCGAGTGCGGCAGTCACTTTGCGGTGCCCCAGAGAGCGAACCAGGAATCGCGCGGGCCTTCGCCGTACATGGCGAGCAGCACGGCGGCCAGGACCAGCAGCAACACCAGGGCGCCGACGATCAGGTAGTCGCGAGCGGTGGAGGGGAACCAGAGGCCTCCGATGGCCTCATCGTTGGCCGCCGGCGGAAAGCCGGTCGGTGCGGTGACGCCGGCGTGCGGGCGCGGCGGATGGACAAGGCGAACGCTCACGATGCGATCCTTTCGTAGATGAGGAGGGCGATGACGAAGAGGCCGGCCAGCGCGCAAGCGGCGGTGACCACCTTGTGCGGGTCGGCGAGGAGGTTGGTGAGACGGGCACGGGTCATCGCGTGCCTTTCACGGCCGCGTGCTCGATGGCGCGATCGTTGGAGCCCGTGCTCGACTGGCGCAGCGCGGCGGTTTCCGACTGTTTGCTGTCCATCCAGGCCATGAGCACCAACAGGACGATGCAGGCGAGGGTGCCGAGGGCCCAGTCCACAGCGAGCTGTGCGGGGGTGCGGCGGGCGGCGCTCACGCTTCGATCTCCGCTGTGACCATGATCGTGCTGACCATCGTTCCAGACGCCTTGAAGGCGCCCTCGGGCAGCGGCTCGACAGTGCCGCCCAGCGAGCGAATGAGATCGTTGAACTCGACCGTTCGGCGATCGGTGCGGAACGTGGGCCCGTTCGACATGATCGAGGTCAGTCGGCCGCCGGGCTTGAGGAATTGGAGCGCGTGCGTGACGTGCTTGATGTCCGCCTGCTTCGCGAACGGCGGGTTCATCACCACGCGGTCGTAAATGGCGGTCGGCGCTACCGTCAGGAAGTCGGCCTCCTGCACTTCGAAACCTTGGCCGATCAGTTCGCTGACGTTCTCCGGCAGGAACTCGATGCAGCGCACGGTGGCGCCAGCGGTGCGCAAAAGGCGGGCGATAGCGCCGTGCCCGGCCGATGGCTCCAGCACCAGCGCGCCGGGCGGGACGAGGGCGGCGGCCACGGCCCCGCGGGCGATCGCGTCCGGCGTCTCGAAGAAGCCGAACTCCTGCTGCTTGGTCTTCGTCGTGAGGACCTCGCCAGTCAGCAGAATCTGCTCGAGCGCGTCATCGGCATCGCAGGCAAACAGGTGAGCCTTCGCCTTGCGGTCCCAGCGGCCGCCGACGGCCTCGAGGACACCATTCACGGCGGAGTAGGTCTTGCGATCGAGCTGTCCAACCAGGCGGAGCGCGTTGCCGCTGGTGTCAGCGCGCTCGATCACGGCGAGCACGGAGGAATCGATGCGGCGGCTCATGCTGCACACCATTCGAGTGGCGCCATGGCGCGCTCGCGACGCACCTCGGCGTAGCGGCGGCGCATGGCGGCGATCTGGCGCTGGATTTCCAGCAGCTGGGCTTGCAGGACAGCCTTCATGCCAGCCTCGCCGAGCGGTTGTGGGAGAGCTCCAGGCTCACGGCGGCCGCGACCCGCATCTGGTCCAGTGCGCCGGTGTCCTTGGCGACCGCATAGGCGCGGTCGAAGGCGATCAGTTGCTCTTCGGTGAAGTCAGCGCCAGGCGGCGAAACCGCGGCCGGCTTGGGGTGGGCGGTTCGCCCGTGGTTGTTTTGCATTTGCGCTCCTCGCGTGCCATTCGGTGGCCGCGGCGCAAATCTTAGGTGTGCCGAATGCTGACGTCAATAGGTGTGCCTAATATTTCTTTCAAGGCTGCCTAAGATCAGTTTGTGACGCGCGAAAAAAAGCCCGCACGCGGCGGGCTCCAGATGTGGTCGCTCGGGTAGCGAGTTCAGTATTGCTCGCTCTTCCACACCGTCAGAATCTTGCCAATGATCTGGAGGTGCGGATTCTTCGGCGAGAGGTCGTATGGCGGAAAGTCTTCGTTCTTGGAGATCACGCGCAGGATGAAGCCGGGCCCGTTGAACTCGGGGACGCGCTGCAGAATTTTGATGTAGCCCTCGTCGCCGACGCGGAAAAAGTACACGCCTTCGTGGTCGACGCGGTTGACGCCGCGGTCCATCAGCAAGGGGTCACCAGGGTTGAACATGCCGCGCATGGATGGGCCGAAGCCCGTCACGATGCACAGATTTTGAAGGCTCGTGTACGACCGCACATTGAGCTGCAGCCACTCGCGATCCACCTTCCAGCTCTTGATGATGCCGGGCGGCTCAGCTTCCAGCAGCAGCTTGCCCCTGGTGTCCATCCCGCCGCTCACCTCGTACTGGACGATCACGACCTCACTTTCGCTCTCGACTGGCGCGTCGGCAGCAGGTGAAGGTGGGCCAGGTGGTAGCGCAGCAGCGTGCGACGACGGCCACATTGGCCCAACGCCATCGGAAAGCCATAGCGTGTTGCAACCGTAGAGCTCTGCTGCCTTCGCCGCAGTCACTGCCTTCATGGTCTTCGTCTCGCCGCTGAACCAGGCGTTCACAGATGGCGGCTTGGCGCCAGTGGCGCGCGCCAGGTCCGCCTGCGATATGTCAGGTCGCTCGCGCGCGAGCATGCGGAAGCGTTGCTGAAGGGTGGTCATTAGGCCATCCTAATAAAAAAAGCATTAGGCACACCTTGCGGTGAATCTTAGGCGCACCTTAGAATGTGCCGCATGATCACTGTTCAAGACCTCGGCGGCCCAACGGCCGTAGCTCGGATGGTTCGCCTCGCTGTGCCCACCGTGCACGGCTGGAAGGCGATACCGGAGCACCACTGCCCAACGATCGAACGCGCGACGAACGGCCGCTATGTCTGCGAGCAACTGCGCCCCGAAGCGCCGTGGTTGCGCGTGCCTGACAAGAACTGGCCGCACCCCAAGGGTCGTCCAGTCCTCGACGTCGCTGCCACCGCAAAGGAGGTCGTGTGATGCACGTCAAGCCTCTCTCTTCACTGAGCCACGAAGAGGTCGCCGACGTCGCCGCGCAGGCCGCCGAACGGGGCGAAGAGCTCGCCCTGGCGAACCCGTTCCCCGAGGGCAGTTGGCGCCACACCGTCTTTCGCGACGTGTTCGCTGCCCGCGTCGCCGACCTGCAGCCGATCGGCTGACCACTTCACCCCCACCACGAGTTCGAGATGTCCACCATCGACCAAGACCAAGAGCCGGCCTTCGCCCGAGGCATCGCCGGGCCACTCGGAAAGCTGACCGAGGACCTGAAGACCAAGGTTGACCAGACGACTGACGAGGTATTCCGTCGTCACTGCGCTCTGAGCAACACCGACACGGCCACGCTGCTGCGCGACTTCATTTACCTGACCTGCTACGGCAAGACGTGGCGACAAATGGTTGCGGAGAAGTTGATTCATGACGGGGAGCGTACCGACGCGATGCGCAAACTGACAGGGCCTTTTGAGGGCCCCGAATTCGCGCAGCGGGGAGGGCACCACTGATGGAGCGCTTCGTTCTTCACCAGGGAGATTGCGTGGCCGCGATGCGCGACATGGCTGAAGCCAGCGTCGACGCCATCGTGACCGACCCGCCGTATCACCTGACGAACAGCGGCGGCGGCCCCGGTGGGAAGGGCGCAGACAACGCTTACTCGCGCTCGCGCGCTGGCGCCACCAGCACCGGCTTCATGGGCATGGCCTGGGATGGCGGTGACGTTGCCTTCCGCGCCGAGACATGGGCCGAAGCCCTGCGGGTGCTCAAGCCGGGCGGCCACCTTCTGGGCTTCTCGGGCTCGCGCACCTATCACCGGATGGTCGTGGCCATCGAAGACGCGGGCTTTGAGATCCGCGACCAGATCATGTGGCTGTACGGCTCGGGGTTTCCTAAGTCCCGAAATCTCGACGGCGACTGGAAGGGCTGGGGGACGGCATTGAAGCCTGCGCACGAGCCGATAGTTGTTGCGAGAAAGCCGCTGCACAAAGGGCGCAGCGTGGCCGCCAACATGGAGGTGTACGGCACCGGGGCACTCAACATTGACGGCTGCAGGGTTCCTGCCGAGGCCATGCGCCCCAACCTCGGTAAGGGCGCATTGCCGCGCCGGCACGAGAGCGAAATACGCGACGGCTCGCCGTGCGGGCAACCTCACGAGCTCGGCCGGTGGCCGGCCAATGTCATCCATGACGGCAGCGAGGAAGTAGTTGAAGCGTTTCCAGATGCGCCGGGCCAACTCGCGGACGCGAGTTCTGATGCCAGCGCCAGGAAGACGCAAAACGTCTACGGCGCGATGCGACGGGGAAGCCCGCGGCAAGAGGATGACTCTCGTGCATTCCAGATGAAGCCTGGCGCACCCCGACACGACGAAGGCAGTGCTGCGCGATTTTTCTACTGCGCCAAAGCCGGTGGCGTGGACCGAAGCGAAGGGTGCGAGCACCTGCCCCAGCAAACAGGCGGCATGGTGTCCAACACCAGCGGTCAGCACCTCGCGCCACGCGATGAGGACCATGCGCCGAAGCAGCAGGGCAACTTTCATCCGACCGTGAAGCCGACGGAGCTGATGCGGTACCTGTGCCGGCTTGTGACGCCGCCGGGCGGCCTCGTGCTGGATCCATTCATGGGCAGCGGCAGCACGGGCAAGGCCGCAGTACTTGAGGGCTTTCGCTTCATCGGTTGCGAACTTGACGAGCGCTATCTCGCGATCGCGCGCGCACGCATCGCCTTCGCGGAGCGCGTTGGCCACCAACCTTCTCTCCTGGAGGCCGCATGAGCCAGCTGCAACTTGACGATGTAGAGGTCCAAGCGTTGGAGGCTCTCGATGCCGGCGCACCAGCGATCGAGGCAGCCCCGGCTTCTCATCCGGGCAAGGTCACCACCCCGATGGTGAACGCCCACATGGCCGCCACCTACAGCGAGGCGAACGGCTACGCCTGCCTGTTCGAGGTTGCCAACGGCACCGGCTCGAGCGCATCGCGCTCTGCCGACATCGTGGTGCTGAACCTCTGGCCCTCGCGCGGGATGGACTTCAATGGATACGAGGTGAAGACCGCGCGCTCCGACTGGTTGCGCGAGCTCAAGCAGCCGGAGAAGGCTTGGCCCGTGATGCAGTACATGGACCGCTGGTGGCTTCTCGCAGCGCCCAACGTGGCCAAGCTGGATGAGATCCCCTCGAATTGGGGCTTCATGGAATTCAACGGCGTGAAGACCCGGGTGCTGAAGCCAGCGCCGAAGCTGGAACCCAAGGCCGTGACCAGGACGTTCCTGGGCGCGCTGCTGCGGAAGCCAGTGCGCGACGTCGAAGGCATGGTGAATCGCGCCAAGAACGCGGCGCTGGCCGAGGTCGACAAGACCGTCGAAGAGCGCATCGCGAAGGAGATGCGCCGGCGCGGCGAGAAGCATCAGGAGCTGGTCGACAAGCTCACCAAACTTCAGGACGAGACAGGCATCGACGTGCTCGGGTGGCAAACCACCGAGAGCCAGGTGCACGCCATCAAGTTCGCGCTGCAGGCCGACCCGATGTCTTCGTGGCGCGGTCTGCCGGGTGCCGTCCGCAATGTCGAGCAGGCGCTCGAAGCGCTGCGTGACCTGCAGGGAAAGGTTGGTGGCCAATGAGCGTCTCCGAAACCTCTGCTGAAGCCTACCGCTCCCTGTCGCCGGCGCTCTACCTGTCGCCGAAGGAGGAGCAGGTCATGCGCCTGTTCCGTCCCGGCGTGTCGCTGAGCCGCCAGCAGATTAGCCAGAAGGCCCGCATGCCGATCAACGGCGTGTGCGGCCGCGTCGACTCGCTGCTGGCCGCAGGCCACCTCGAAGAACGCGGCTTCCGTATCGACCCCCACACCAACAAGCGCCAGAAGCTGCTGCGCATCCCGCAGCCCGATCAGGCCCAACTTTTTCCGGAGACCCGCCCGTGCTGACCCCTCAATTCGTTCTCGCGCTGTCCGCGAAGCTGGTGATCGACCTCTTTGCCGGCGGCGGTGGTGCCAGCACCGGCATCGAGCAGGCCATCGGCCGGCACGTCGATGTCGCGGTGAACCACGACGCCGACGCGATCGGCATGCACGAAATCAATCACCCGCAAACGCAGCATTTCAGAGCCGACGTATGGGAGGTTGATCCGCTTGCAGTGACACGAGGCCAACAGGTTGGCCTGCTGCATGCCTCGCCGGATTGCACCGACCACAGCCAGGCAAAGGGCGGCCAGCCGCGCTCGAAAGCGATCCGCTCGCTCGCCTGGGTGGTTCACCGCTGGGGCGGCAAGGTCCGGCCGGACGTCATCACGCTCGAAAACGTCGAGCAGATGTTGCAGTGGTCTCCGCTTATTGCGAAGCGTGATCCGAAGACCGGCCGCGTTCTGACCCTCGACGAAGTGGTCGACCCGGTGTCGAAGCGGAAGACTTTCCGCGTGGCGGAGCCGGGCGAGCACGTGCCGAGGCATCGCCAGTTCCTGGTGCCAGACCGCAAGCACCTCGGCCGCAACTGGAAGCACTTTGTCGAAGGCCTGCGCGCCATGGGCTACGCGGTGCAATGGCGCGTCATCTGCAATGCCGACTACGGTGCGCACAGCACGCGCACGCGCCTCTACATGATCGCGCGCTGTGATGGCTTGCCGATCGTATGGCCCGAGCCCACCCACGCGAAGAAGCCGCACGGGAAGCGCAAGGCCTGGCGCCCAGCCGCTGACTGCATCGACTGGAGCATCGAAGGGCAAAGCATCTTCGGCCGAAAGAAGCCGCTGGTCGACGCGTCGCATCGGCGCATTGCGCACGGCATGCGTAAGTTCGTGCTAGAGAGCGCCGACCCTTTCATGGTTCCGACCACGCATGCGCAGCTGGCGCCCACGCTGGTGCCCGTCACGCATACCCGCGATGTCGCCTTCGACGTGCAGCAGCCCGCGCGCACGATCACCACCGCCAAGGGCGGCGAGACAGCATTGGCGGCGGCCGTCCTGGTTCAGATGGGCTACGGCGAACGGGAGGGGCAGGCGCCTCGCGTGCTCAACCTGCGCGAGCCGCTCGGCACGGTCGTCGCCGGAGGCCTGAAGCACGGGCTGAGCACTGCGTTCATGGTGCAGGCGAACGGGGGCTTCAACACCACCCACGCCCGGGACCTGCGTGAGCCGTCCTCGGCAGTCACGACAAGCGGCAGCCAGCAGCAACTGGTCGTTGCGCACTTGGCCACCCTGCGGCAGCACAGCGAAGGGCGCGACGCGCGCGCGCCGCTCACGACTATTGCGGCCGGCGGCGAGCACCAGGGCCTGGTGCAGTACCAACTGAGCAAGGAGCACGAGGAGGGCGCGCTGCGCTGTGCCGCGTTCCTCATGCGCTACCACGGCTCTGGCGGCCAGTGGAGCGACCTACGCGACCCCGCCACGACCATCACGACCAAGGACCGCTTGGCGCTGGTGACAGTCTGGTACCGCGGGGAGCCCTGGGTCATCGTCGACATCCGCTTCCGCATGCTCACGCCGCGCGAGCTTTACAACGCCCAGGACTTCCCTGCCACCTACACGATCGACCGCACGGCCGCCGGCAAGGTGTTGACGAAGACGGCGCAGGTGCGCATGTGCGGCAACTCGGTGAGCCCGTTGCCCATGCGTTACCTCGTGGCAGCGAACTACAGCGACTACGGCCGCGAGGCGGAAAGGCTGGCTGCGTGACCCGTCCAGTTCCATACCCCGCGGAAACGCGCGCGAAGGGCTGGCGCTTCGAGCTGGACCACGAGCGCATTGAGCAATCAGACACGTGGGCGCTGGCGCCGGCGGACGTGAAGCCGTGGCTGCTGATGCTGTGGCTTTCTGCCTGGCGCCAGGAGCCCTGTGGCTCGCTGCCCAACGAAGACGAGCTCATCGCGGTGCGCATCGGCATGCCCATGAAGACCTTCGTCAAGGTGCGTTCCAAGCTCATGCGCGGCTGGTGGGAGGCCGAGGACGGCCGCCTGTACCACGACACGGTGACGAAGCGCGTCCTGGAGATGCTGGCCGCCCGGGAGGCGGAGCGCCGCCGGAAGGCCGAGTACCGCCAACGGAAGGAGGCGGAAAGGACAGGTCTGTCCCATGAGACAGACGATGGACATCAGCAGGACGGCACCCGGAATGGCACCGGGAGAGACGACACCGGAACCGGAACCGGAACCAGTACTGGTAAAGAAGAAAACACCCACCACGCCCGAACTACGGCCGGTTCGGTGGGGGTGGATGGGCAAAGCCCAACGAAGGCAGGGGAGGTCTGCCGTGCGATCAAGGCGCGCAAGGTCGCCGACGTCAATCCGTCGAACCCCGAGCTCGTCGCGCTGATCGCGAAGGGCGTGCCTGTCGAAACCTTCGAGGCCGCAGCCGACATCTGCGCCAAGTCCAGCCCTCCCAAGGGCTTCGCCTACCTGCTGGGCATCGTGAAGCGACAACTTGGCGAGGCAGCACAGATCGCCGCCGGCGTGGGCATGCCCGAGAAACCTTGGGACGACAACCGCTCGACCATCGAAGCGAAGGGCGAGGAGCTCGGCCTGGGCCGATGGAACGAGCACGACCTCAGCGTTAACCGCGAGACGTTCCCGCAATACACCGCCCGCATTCGCCGCGCGGTGGAGCAACGACAAGGAGTTCCCGCATGACCAATGCCACAGCCATCACGAGCGTTGCTGTGTCCGCTCAGCAGCAGTTGCACGCGATCGCTTGCATGGAGCGCTCGTTGCTCCAGCGCGGCGAGCTTTCGGTCGCGACCAGCGAAGCCTTCAATCGGTATCGCGCAGTGCAGCAGAGCCGCCTCGCGGTGTGCGCCAAGCACTTCACAGCCCTCGTGCCGGCGAACGACGGCGCTTTTATTCCAACCCAGGAGCCAGAACCGGCATGAACACGCGCCGTCCCATCATCAAATTCGACCTGGACGAGGTTTTCGCCTGCATCCGGGAAACGCCGGTTCGCTGGAGTGACCTGGCAAGAACCAAGACCGCACGCCGCATGCTGCGCCCGATCATCGACGAACTGCTGGCCAGCGGCGCAGTGAAGTTCGTGCGCCTTGGTGGTAGCCGGCATCTCGCCGTGGCGGCATGGGGCCCGTCGAAGCAGGAGCAACTGGACGAGATCTACGGCCGCTGCCGTGCGATCGACGGCTGCATGTTGTGGACTGGGCGCATCGACCCCGACCGGGGCCCGGCCATGTACGCGGCCTGGGCGGGCACCGAGCGTTCTGTGCGCCGGCGCATCTGGGGAGTCAGGCAGCGGAAGCTCGACCGCGCCACCACGATCACGATGACCTGTGCGAATCCGGACGACTGCGTGCTGTTCGAGCACATGCAGCGCGCCAACCGCGGCGTGAAGCTGAAGGGCAAGCCCAAGACGCTGCTGCACCGGAACGCCATTGCGGCAGCCAAGCGCAAGGCCACGGGGAAGCTCAACGACGAGCGGGTCGCCCTGATCCTCACAAGCGAGAGGAGCACCCGGTGTCTCGCGCGCGAGATGGAGGTGAGCCAGGCCACGGTACAGGCAGTGAGGTCTGGCGATCGCTGGCGCAACTACCGCGCCACGCCTTTTACAGGTCTTGACGCTGCCAACGATGCGGAAAGGCGCCGCGCATGACGTGCCCGAACTGCACCCGCGCAGCCGTGCGCGCTGACTGGCCAGGCTACACGGCGAACTGCCGGGACTGCCTGGTGCGCGGCATCGCCAACGGCCCCGAGTTTTGGCGATCGCGCCAGGACGGTACGCTCCGCGAGGAGTACAAGGCAGCGCTGCGCACCATCTGGGGCGAGGACTGGAAGGACGGACACGAGGCGGTGAAGGTCGCGGCTGCACGCCTCGAGCAGCTCCGCACATCTCCGCAAGGGGCACTGCTTTGACGGTCCAGATTCTCGGCATCGACCCGGGCGCCAACACCGGTCTGGCTTGCTTCGACGAAGGCGTGCTCACGTGGCTGCGCACCATCGAGCCGCACTCCATCGAGCACTTCCTGCGCCACCACGCGCCGGCGCGCGTGATCTTCGAGGACAGCCGGCTTGAATCGAAGGTGTGGACCACCGCGGGTAGCCGCGCAGCCGCGCTGAAGATCGCTCGCAACGTGGGGCAGATCGACGCCTGGTGCTCCCTCATCACCGCCATCTGCGCCGACCTCGGCATTCCCGCCCACGGCATCAGCCCGACCGCCAAGGGCGCCAAGCTGGATGCCGCGGCTTTCGCGCTCGTGACCCGCTGGGCCGGGCGCAGCAACCAACACGAACGCGACGCCGCCATGGTGGCGTGGCCTTACCGGAGAACCGCTCGATGACCGACCTTGCCCTCACTGTTGTTTGGCCCGACCAGGAGCGGGCCCGCTCCAGCTTCCTCGAGCGTGTTGCGCCGTGGTGCAAGGAGCAGTGGGCAGCGGGCCGTCGCCTCGAAATCGAGATCCGCCTGCATGAAGACGCGAAGACCGATCGGCAGCGGAAGTACTACCACGGGGTGGTGCTGAAGACGATCGCGGCGCAGGCGCGACCGAACGGGGCCCAGTTCACGCTCAAGGTCTGGAAGGAGCACTTCCGCGAGGAGTACCTGGGCTACAAGACCGTCACGACCAAGAACCCTCTCACGGGCAAGAAGGTGCGCCGGCGCGTGCGCGTCAGCTCCGAGGACCTCGGCGTGAAGGGCTACAGCAGGTTCATCGACCGAGTGAGCGCGTTCGCCGCCACCGAGCTCGGCGTGACGTTCCCCGCCAGCTTCGAACAGTGGGAGCGGATGCAGGTCGACCCGGATACGGGCGAAATCGTCGGAGCGGTTTGCCCGTGACGGTCGTTCTGTTCCCGAGCCCGGCCGCGGCGCAGCTGGAAGGAGGCATTACCCACGAGCAGGCGGCCGAGGTGTTTCGCCGCTTCTGCGAGCAAAGGCAGGCCGCGCCAACCATCGCACACGTCATGAGCGTTCCTTACGAGTCCGTGTGCCAACTCCTCGGCGGCGCAATCTTTTCCGACCTCTGGCGCCATTGGTGTGATCGGGTCATGCCATGAAGCGCATCCTCTTCGGCCTGGACTACGACGACACCTTCACCGCCGACCCAGACCTGTGGCGCCAGTTCATTGCGACGGCCCAGGCCCGCGGCCACGCCGTCGTGTGCGTCACCGCGCGCCGTGCGCCGCCGGACTTCTCGCGCGAGCCACGCATGCCTGACAGCGTGCCCATCGTGTGCACGGGCGGTCGGCCGTACAAGAAGCACGCCGCGGCCAAGGCCGGCTATGCCGTCAACGTGTGGATCGACGACATGCCGGGCCTGATCGAACCTTCGTTGGTTCTGGACTTCGGCCTATGAAGCGCAGCGCTCCACTCATGCGCACGGAGTTCAAGCGCCGTCGGCCCGAGGTCGTCGGTGTGGATCTCGCTTCGGGCCCGGACATCACGGTGGTTGCGAAGGTGGTGCCGATGTCGGGCCGCATCGTGAGCATGGTTGCAATCAACGACGCCGACTTTCGCGGGGCGATGCCGAAGACCGTGAAGCAGGAGAACCGCGCGCTGTTGAACATGGCCAAGGGTCAGCGTTGCCTGCTGCAGGTGCCGGGTATCTGCACAGGCGACGCCGCCACCACCGTGGCCTGCCACAGCAATCAGTCGGTGCATGGTAAGGCCGGCGCGCGCAAGGCAGACGACCAATGGTCCGTGTGGGGATGCGTGCGCTGCCATAGCTGGCTCGACCAGGGGCCCGCGCCGGCCGCCGAGAAGGTGGAGCGGTTCGCAGCCGCCCACCGCTGGATGGTTGCCATCTGGCAAGACATCGTGGCGGGCATGCAGCCGGCCACGCCACGCGAGCGCCGCGCCGCTGAATGGGCGCTGGCCAGAATTTAACGAGGAGAACAATCGAATGGCAGATGCCCGCAAATCTACAACCGCACTGGTGCTCGAGGCCGTGCAGGACCTGAACAACCAGGAGCAGATCGTCACCCGCGAGACGCTCGCCGAGCTCACCGGTCTGAAGTTGAGCGTGATCGACGACCGCCTGGGCACCCTGGCCGACGACGGCGCCATCCTGCGCGTGCAGCGCGGGGTGTACGTGCCGGCGCCGCAGCATCCGCCGGCCCGGCCGATGTCGAAGACCGTGATGCCCGACGGCATGGTCAAGATCGAAATCGGCGACGAGGTTCTCACGCTGACGCCGCGCGAGGACCGTGCGCTCGCCAACCTCATGGCCGGCGCCGCCGCGCAGGCCGCAGCCATCGAGACGGGACGCAACACTGCACTCATGGCGGCCGAGCTTGGTGAAGAGGTGAAGCGCCTGCGCCGCCAGGTCGCCGCCCTCGAGGTGCGCATCGACCCGAACCAGGCCCAGCTGTTCGAGACCCCCTGTAGGGCGGGCACCAAGGCGGCCAACGGGGCAAAGTTCGCTCGCGGTGTAGCTCAGCCAGGTAGAGCACAGGGCTCATAACCCAGAGGTCGGCGGTTCAAGTCCGTCCATCGCAACCAGACATTTGTGAAGCGTGACTGCCGGACCTACCTGCATTCGACCCGGGCAACGGGTGAAGGGACGGAGGAAGGGATTGGGAAAGCCGAGGCGAGCAGGCGCCGGCCCCATGGGATGCCCCTGAAGCGGGGGCCATCAAGAAAGAGCGCGGCACTGCAAAACTGCAACCGGGCGTGGACCAGGGTAATCCGAGATACCTCCACCGACATACCGACCGCCGGGTGATCCGCTCTTTTTCTTGATGGTGAATGCGCAGGCTGATGCGCGGCGCATGGGCGCGAACCAGCGTGGACAGACCTCCTAGGCCGGTTTCCCGGCTGCTATGAAAACAGGCGCGCCACCTTGAGCCGGAGATCAGCACCGGCCACCACCCTCACACCACCAGCGAAAATGGCCTGGTGAACATCAAGACCTCCGAACTCGCCGGCAAAGAGCTGGAATCCTGGGTGGCCAAGGCCCTCGGCGCCCAGGCTTTCGCCAGCATCTGGCCCGACTTCGAGCAGCTCGTCGAGCGCTACGCCATCCAATCCTCCCCGATGCCAGGCAAGAACCTTCAGTGGTGCGCTGTTGTCGTCGGCAGGCCGGGCACGAACATTCCCGGTGGCCCATGGCTTGAGGGCCCCACGCCGCGCATTGCAGTCGGCCGCGCGATCGTCGCCGCCCGCTTCGGGCTGGATCTCAGCGCCACCTGAGCAGGCCCCCTGTAGGGATTCGTCATGTCGGCGAGTCGCGAGAACATTCCCTCACCGAGCACGGACCCCGAACATGGCGTCAGCCCTGGCGTTGGAGTGGGGGGAAAGCCACTCCGCATCGACCCCTTGCGCATCCCAGGGGTTTCAGGGTGGGATGAGAACCGCACGGTCCAGCGCACATTGCGTGCGTAGTCGGATGGACCGAACCCCCGGCGCTTTCGCCGGACAGTTGTCTCCTCGCCTGCTACCTTGCGGGTGATTCGCCCACCGAGGTTCGCCCTCGGTGGGCTATTTTTCTTCCTTCGGCCGGAGATAGTCTTCCCCGGCTCGCGTCAGCCGGTAGTTGAAGATGGTCTCAGCAGTCTTCGGGTCGTCGGTGCTCGGCACGTCGTAGTCCTGGATCAGCCCGGCGGTCTTCAAGACCTTGATCTGATAGTCGTCAAGAGTCCGCCCATGGCCCCCGCTGACCTTCAGCAGGCATGCGTGCACCAGCATCTCGTTCTCGATCATGAATCGCTCCTCGTTTTGGTTGCAGCGCATTGTCCCCCTATAGGGTTCGACCCCTGGGCCAAGGGCGGGAAGACTCGCGCGCATGGCAACTCGCAAGCCTGCCAAGAAGCAGGCACCCGCACCGAAGAAGACCACCACCAAGCCCGCAGCCGCCAAGAAGGCCGCGAGCGCACCTGCGCGCAAGAAGGCTCCGCCCGCCAAGACGGCGAAGAAGCCCGCTCGACCAGCTCGACCAGCACCAGCATCCCAACCCGCGCAGCTGGTAGTCACTGACCTCCAACAGCGCTTCGTCGACGAGTACCTGGTAGACCTGAACGGCACCCAAGCTGCCATCCGAGCAGGCTACAGCCCAGACAGCGCCCGGCAAATGGCGTCCGAGAACCTGTCAAAACCGTACATCCAGGCTGCTATCGCTGCCGCACGGAAGCTGCAACAGGAGCGCACCCAGGTCGATGCCGATCGCGTGGTGACGGAAGCGTGGAACATCATGCTGGCCGACCCACGAGAGCTGGTGCAGGTGAAGGTCGGTTGCTGCCGGCATTGCTGGGGCGAGGGCTTCAAGTTCCAACGCACCATCGGCGAGTTCAATCACGACCAGGAGCACCACGCCTTGAAGGCTGGCAGCCTGGCTGACTTCGACGAGAAGGGCGGCATCGGTTTCGATCCACTCAAGCCACCGCATCCGGCCTGCCCGGACTGCGGCGGTGATGGCCATCCGCGCACGGTGCTGGCCGACACGCGCCGCCTGTCGCCACGTGCGCAAGCGCTCTACGCCGGCGCCAAGATGACGAAGTACGGCATCGAGATCGCCATGCATGACAAGGGCGCGGCGATGGAGAAGCTTTTCAAGCACCTCGGCCTCTACGAGAAGGACAACCAGCAGAAGACCGACCCGCTGGCCGCGTTGCTGCACAGCATTGCCAACGGAAACGGCAATGGCTTCCGGCCTGTCGCCAACGACCCTGAGACGCCAGAAGCCCCGACGGGCCCCAACAGCCTGATGCCGCGGGAGGATGTCGACGATGGCCGTCCAGGCTAAGCAGGCCTCGAGCCTGGCCGACGCCGGCACGCTCGATGAAGACGACACCGCGCTGGACGTAGAGGCCGGCCGCGCGGTCGACGTGCAGCTCGGGCATCGCTGGGACAACCGGCGCCGGCCCAAGCGCGGGCCGCACATCGCCAAGCACGCCGAGATCCTGCCCACCAATGCGGCGGAGCTCGAGCGCTGCCTGCGCGACCCCGAATGGCGCCTGTTCAGCGGCTGTCTGTACCAGATCATCGTCAAGGGCGAGCCGGTCAAGAACGATGCGGGCGAGATCATCGACGAGGGCGATTCCTTCGTCATGCCGTTCAAGCCCAATCGGGCCCAGCGGCGCTTCATCACGCGGCTCTGGCACCGCAACGCCATCCTCAAGGCCCGGCAGCTGGGCTTCACCACGCTGATTGCCATCCTCTGGCTCGACCATGCCCTGTTCAACGGGAACCAGCGCTGCGGCATGATCGCCCAGGACCGTGAGACGGCCGAGGCCATCTTCCGCGACAAGGTTGTGTTCGCCTACGACCACCTGCCCGAGGAAATCCGCCAGCGCTTCCCGCTCGCCCGCGCCAGCACGAAGGAGCTGCTGTTCGGCCACAACAACAGCAGCATCCGCGTGGCCACCAGCGTGCGCGGCGGCACCATCCACCGCCTGCACGTCTCCGAGTTCGGGAAGATCTGCGCGAAGTTCCCTGCGAAGGCCAACGAAGTCGTCACCGGCTCGTTCCAGGCCGTGCCGCTGTCGGGCATCCTGGTCATCGAGAGCACCGCCGAAGGTACCGAGGGCGAGTTCTACGAGATATGCCAGCGCGCGCAGGCCCTGGTGGCGGGAGCGCGCAAGCTCACGCCCAGCCAGTACCGCTTCCACTTCTACGCTTGGTGGCAGGACCCGAACTACTCGATCGACCCGGTCGGTGTGCCGATCAGCCCCGAGCAGCACGACTACTTCGACGAGCTCGAGACGAAGGTCGACGTCAAGATCGACCTGGGCCAGCGCGCCTGGTACGTTGAGAAGCTGCGCAACGACTTCTCTGGCAAAGAGGAGCGCATGTGGCAGGAGTACCCCTCGACCCCCGAGGAGGCATTCCAGCAGTCCACCGCCGGCCACTACTACGCGAAGGACATGGTGCTGCTGCGCAAGCGCGGCGCCATCTGCCAGGTGCCGCTGCTGGACCTGCCAGTGTTCACGTTCTGGGACATCGGGAACAGCGACGGCACGGCGATCTGGTTCATGCAGATGCTGCGCAACGAAGACCGCTTCATCGGCTACTACGAGGAGCACGAGGAGGACCTGCGCCACTATGCGCGGCACCTCCAAGAGCGCGGCTACCTCTATGGTGGCCACTTCCTGCCGCACGACGCCGACCACAAGCGTCTCGGCGACTACAACCGCAGCACGCGAGAGCAGCTGCAGCTTCTGATGCCCGGCCAGGCCTTCTTCATCGTGCCGCGCGTCACCGAGCTGATGACCGGCATCTACAGCGTGCGCAAGCACATCAAGGGTGCCTTCTTCGACCTCGATGGCACGAAGCAGGGCATCGAGCGCATCCAGGGCTACAAGAAGAAGTACAGCACCTCTGAGAACCGCTTCATCGACCAGCCTGACAAGAGCAACGGCTGCACGGAAGGCGCCGACGCGCTGCGCCAATGGGCCCAGGCCAAAGAGCTGGGCCTGCTGGCCAACCTCACCCAGAACACCGCCTACGTCGAAGCGCCCGTCTCCGACTGGCGCGCGTAGGAGCACCCAATGAACATGAACAACAGCACCACCACCCCGAGCATGGAGGAGGAGATGGACGCCGACGGCGCGCTCACCCTCGAGGAATACCGCCAGTTCATCTACGAGATCGAGCAGCAGCCGCCGTGGCGTGGCGTGGCAGACAAGGAGCTCGACTATGCCGACGGCAACCAGCTCGACACGGAGCTGCTGCGTGCGCAGAAGGACCTCGGCATTCCGCCGGCGAAGGAAGACCTGATCGGGCCCGCGCTGCTGGCCATTCAGGGCTACGAAGCCACCGTGCGCACCGACTGGCGCGTCTCACCCAACGGGCAGCCGGACGGTCAGGACGTCGCCGACGCCCTGAACTTCCGACTCAACGAGGCAGAGCGACACTCGAAGGCCGACCAGGCGTGCTCGAAGGCCTTCCGCCCGCAGGCGGCCGTGGGCCTCGGCTGGGTGGAGGTCTCGCGCGAGTCGGACCCCTTCAAGTACCCGTACCGGTGTTCTGCCGTGCACCGCAACGAAATCCACTGGGACTTCTATGCCAAGGAGGACGACCTGAGCGATGCGCGATACCTGCGCCGCGAGCGTTGGCTGCAACCGAGCCGCATCGCCAAGGTGTTCCCGAAGCATCGCGAGCTCATCCTCGAATGCGGTCGGCACGGCCAATCCTGGTGGGTGAACCTGTCTCCGGAAGCGCTCGACGGCGGTGGCTCTACCGGGCTGACGACCGGCGCCTGGGATGCGGCGCGCGGTTGGACGGTGGCCGAGCACAACTGGTACGACCCGGTCAGCAAGGACATGAGCGTGGCCGAGGTCTGGTACCGCCGCTGGGCCGAGGCGACGGTCCTGCGATCGCCCGACGGCCGCGTGGTGGAGTACGACGCCGACAACCCGGTGCACAACTACTCGCTGGCGCGTGGTCTCGTGCGGCCGCAGCACGCTGTCATCCCTCGCGTGCGCCGCAGCTTCTGGCTCGGGCCGCACCGCCTGCACGACGGCCCCAGCCCGTACACCCATCGGCACTTCCCCTACGTGCCGTTCTGGGGCTACCGCGAGGACGGCACGCGCGTGCCCTACGGCCTGGTGCGCGGCATGATCTTCCAGCAGGACCGCCTCAACAGCGGCACCGCGGCGATGACGTGGGGCATGACCGCCTATCGCGTGGAGCGCACCAAAGGCGCGGTGGCCATGACCGACGAGCAGCTGCGGCGCCAGGTCGGGCGCCGCAACGCCGACATCTTGTTGGACCCGGCGCACATGGCGCAGCCGGGCGCCCGGTTCGAGGTGAAGCGCGACGTGCAGCTCACGGACCAGCAATTGCAGATGCTCAACGACGCGCGCATGGCGCTGGAGCGCGTGTCGCCGGCGGCCGCCTCGGCGTTCTCCGGCCGGCGCGGCACAGCCACCAGCGGCGTGCAGGAAGAGACGCAGGTGGAGCAGGCGAACCAGGGCCTCGCCCACCTGATGGACAACTTCAAGGCCGCGCGCTCCCAGGTCGGCGAGCTGCTGCTGGCAATGATCGTGGAGGACATGGGCCGCGAGCCGCACACCATCGTCATCGAGGGCGACGCCATCACGCCCGATCGCACGATCCTCATCAACAAGCCCGAAACCGATCCGAGGACCGGCGTGGCCTACCTGTCCAATGACCTGCAGCGCACGCGCCTGAAGGTCGCGCTCGAGGACGTGCCGAGCAGCTCGAGCTACCGCGGTCAGCAACTCAACGCGATGAGCGAGGCCGTCAAGAGCCTGCCGGCGCAGTACCAGGCCGCAGCCATGCCGTTCCTCGCCAGCCTCATGGACGTGCCGTTCAAGCGCGACCTGGTGGAAGCGTTGCGCGCCGCGGGCCAGCAGGCCTCGCCGGAGGACATCGAGAAGCAGATCCAGGAGCGCGTGGCGCAGGAGGTCAAGCTGGCCGGCCACGATCTGAAGGCCCGCGAGCTCGACATGAAGGAGCGGCTGACCGACGCGCAGATCAAGCAGGTCATGGCCCAGGCGGTGCAGACCGGTGTGCAGGCAGCGTTCGCGGCCATGCAGGGCGGCGCGCAGGTGGCGCAGATGCCGATGATCGCGCCGATCGCCGACGCCATCATGCAGGGCGCGGGCTATAGGCGGCCCACCCCAGGCGGCGACGACCCCAACTTCCCGACGCCGGCGCAGACCGCGGCGATGAACATCAAGGACCCGTACATCCAGGGCCAGGGCGCGGCGCTGGTGGCGCCCGAGGCGGAGGAGGAGGCAGGAGCGACGCCGCCACTACGCGAGAACACCAGCCCAACGTTCCCCGCGCGTGCGGGGGAAGGGGCCAGCGGCATGGACGGCATAGAGACAGCGCGCACCACCGACAACGTGCCGGCGTGAGCCGCTTGGCTATCGGGCTGCGGAGAACGTCTCGAGCAGCTTGAGCGTGAGGTCCTTCACGGGAATGTCCGTGAACTCGACATCGTCTAGGTAGGCGGCCTGTTGCTCGCCGGCCAGGAAGCGCTCGATGGATTTCCGCAGCACCTGGTAGCCACGCAGCCAGTCTTCGACAAGCGACACCGCCTCGATGCGGCTCGCCTTGTCGTCCTCGACTCGAAAGAAAACGATGCATGGGAGCTTCTGATCCGGCGGCAGCCCAAGCTTGCCCATCATCACTTCATTGAAGTTTTCCGCAGTGGCCCGATACATGTTGGACCATAGAAAGAAGATGGTCAGCTCAGACCCCGACAGTCGATGCAACTCCCGGTTGCATACGTGGTCGGTGAGGATGCCTTGGGTAATGCCATCCTCGAAGCTCGCGAAGACGAACGCGAACGCCTTGGCTCTACCAGCGTTGAGGTGCTCACCGCACACACGGGCGACCTTTGCTTCAAACGATTCGACGTCATGGCCCGCGGGCGCGCCGCGCTGAACTTCAACGATGGGGTACATGGTGTAGGAAGGTAGGGCCGATTGCGCATTCTGCCGCACGCCCCCTGTAGGGTTCGCTGCGCACGCCGAGCCGTCCGACGATCACCACGTCAACGGGTAGCGGCCACGACAACCAACCCAGAGCCCTGTGTTCTGGCATCCCACCTCCGAAAGGAGGACGGCCGCTACCGGGGATGCCAGACCACAGGGCCTTTGCACTTCTGCAAGGAGCCCACTGTGACCGATCCCAACACCATCATCATCCCGACCGTCGGCCGTGTCGTCTGGTTCTACCCTGCGTCGAACACTGCCGAGTCGGGCTTTGTTCGCAACGAGAGCGGCGGGCCCTACGCGGCCATCATCGCTCGCGTCTGGAACGACAGGATGCTCAACCTGACCGTCTTCGATGCCAACGGCACGCCGCACAGCCGCACCAGCGTGACCATGGTGCAAGGCGACGACGCGGCGCCCGACTGCGCTTTCTGCGGTTGGATGCCTTTTCAGAGGGGCCAAGCCGCCAAGCAGGTGGCGGAGGCAAAGGAACCTGTGGCGTCGCCCTGTGTCCCGCGCACCTTCCGCCAGGAAATGGAACTGGGCGCCATACACGCTGTAGCCGGCCGCACCGCCGACATGACCCACACCGGAGCACAGATCGGCGCCGCGGTGCGCCAGGCGCTCGATGCGTTGCTGGCGAAGGGCGCCGGCGCAGAGCCGTCGGCGGGCGACTCCCATGCGTCGCGAGTGCTCTACCCGGCGATCCGCAACGCCATGGAAGAGCTGGCGGACCTGCATCCAGGCTTCAACGACCACGTCAACCGCGCGTGGAACTACCTGCACGGCGCGTTCTGGAGCGAGGTGCCCGCACCCGCGTCGGCGCTTGGCCTGCGGGATACCAGCCCTGCCGCCGACGCGGGACTGGTCCGCCTGCCCGTGCGCGACGATCACCGCGTCGAGCCGGCAATCGCCATCGCGGCCGATGCAGTGCTCGCGGCGGCTGGCTACGCTCCCCCGCACTTCGACTTCGGCGACGCCATCCGCCATCTCAAGGCCGGCCATCGCGTAGCGCGCGCGGGCTGGAACGGCAAAGGCATGTGGCTGTCGCTCAGCGGCCCACTGACCGGGCGCGAAATCGCGTTCGAGAATTTTTGGTCGACCAACAACAGCGAATATGCGCGGCTGAACGGCGGCAGTGCGGTCGTGCTGCCCTCGATCAGCATGAAGACTGTCGACGGCGGCATCCTGATGGGCTGGCTGGCTTCGCAGACGGACATGCTGGCCGAGGACTGGGTAGTGGTCGAGTAGGCGTAGGGATTGGAGGCGTCGCCCGCAGAATAGCCATTCAATCCGTAATGTTGAATGGTTGCGCATGAAAGTGGCATATCATGCGCAGACTATCAACTTTAGGGGGCGACCTATGGCAGCGTTCAGGGCTGACGAATCCAAGCAAAGCGGCTACCAGGAGGTCGAGGACTACTTCACTGGTCGCGCCTTGACCGTGAGCGAGAAGGAGCGCGCGGAGAGCCGAGATGCGTTGTGGCAAATCTCGGAGCAGCTCGGCCCAGTCATCAGCACCTACCCCTCGTGGCATCCCCTTGTCACGCATCACGACGAGCGCCAACCAGTGACGTTTCCGAGCGATCGGTGCGGCTACAAAGGGCTCGACCACACTCGGGCCTTCGTGCACGGTTTCATCAGCTGCCCCTACGGCAACGGCGCGGACAAGCTCATCGCTTCAGTGAATGCGCTACCGCATCAGGACGCGGCGAGGATCACTGCCGAAAAACTCGACGTGAAGCTCTACACGACAGACGCAACGCCGGTGCTGGTCAAGTGCGAATGGACGCGGCGGCTGTCTCCTCACGAGCCGATCCCCCTTTCCATCGCGATGCCTCTAATGCTCGAGAAGGAAGTTCCAGGCTGGAAGTGGGCGCAGCTTGCAGAGACGTGGGAGACGATGCGCTCCTACTTGCTTGGCTCTCCGCACGGCAGCCGGTCGTCGTTGTTCGTGAGCCAGGACTCGGGCCAGGCGATCAAGAAGATGTGGGAGGCGTTGATCTACAGCGGCATGTACGGCCCGATCAAAGTGGACCGTCACCCGCGCTGAGCGACACACCTTCCCGCTTGCAACTGAGAAGCCGCCCTCGAGGCGGCTTTTTCATGCCCCCCTGTAGGGTTTCGTCTTTGTCTCCCGTCTCTTGAAACTGCCCCTCAAGCACCGCGCGCGAGCGTTGGGGCGACGTCACGGTGGCAACACCGTGGATTCAAGGCAGATGGCGCGGGCCCACGTGGCTCGCACCGGATTGCTGGCCCCTTTGCGGCCACGGCGATATGTGGCGGGACAGGCATGACGACATCCAACGACTTTTTCCAGAACAACGAAATCACCGGCGCACTGACGCCGCAGCAGGCTGCGCAGCTCCTCGAGCTCGCATCGGGCGATACCAGCTTCGGGCTGGATGACGGTGGCGCGCCCGCGTCCACCACTGCTGCAGACGCCGCCGCTTCCACCGAAGCGGGTGCCGCCAACACGAACAGCAGCGCAGCCGCTCCGGCCGCTTCGCCTGCACCTTCCCCCGCTCCAGCGCCCGCCGCGGCGCCGGCAGCAGCTCCCGCGGCCGAGCCCGATGCGTCCAACGCAATCTTGCTCGCGAAGGATGGCAAGCACACCATCCCCTACGAGAAGCTGGTGCAGGCCCGCGAGGGCGAGCAGCACTGGAAGGCGCAAGCGGAGACGGCCCAGCGCCAACTCGCTGACTTGCAGACCCAAGCGCAACAGCGCGCTGATGCGGGGCAAGCGCCGACGAAGACGGACAACCAGGTGGCGGCCGCGCAAGCGGCGATCGCCAGCGGGGTGGACCCGGCTCTCTTCGGTGACTTCTCCGAGGAGGCGCTGGCGAACGGCATCGCGACGCTGGTGGACCAGCGCGTGGAGGAGCGGATCAACAAGGCGATCGCTCCGCTACAGCAGCAACAGCAGCACACCGCTCGCAACGCGCACTACGACGCCATCTACAAGGCACACCCGGACGCGGACTCCATGGCGGAGAGCGCCGAGTTGCAGCAGTGGATCGGTGCGCAACCCAGCTACCTGCAGCCCACGCTGCGTGGCGTGCTGGAGAAGGGCACCACGGCGCAGGTGGTCGAACTGTTCAACGACTTCAAGAAGGCCACTGCCGCGCCTGCCGCGGCTCCGGTTCCTGGAAAAAGCGAAGCCGCCACGACCGACCCAAAGGTCGCGGCGCAAGCCGCCATCGCTGCGGCGGCACCAGCCGTGCCGGCCTCCCTCTCGGACATTCCGGGCGGGCGGGCTGACGCGCTGTCGCCGCACGAGCGACTGGCGGCCATGGACCCCGTATCGATGGCCGACGCCATGCAAGGCATGACGCCCGCGCAGATCGATGCGTTCCTGAACCGATCCCTGTGAGCCGTCAGGCCCACGCAGCACCACACACAAGGAGGTCTAGATGACCGCAACGAAAACGCAAACCGCGTATGGCGACCCGAAGGCGATGGTCCAGCAGGCAGCTGGCGTGTTCGCCGTCAGCCAGCAACGCAACACCACCATGAACCGGCTGGTCGGCAAGATGCCGAAGCTGGAGGGCGCGATCAGCACGATCAAGAAGCAGTCCAGCAATCACATGCCGATCGTGCAGGCGCAGGACCTTGGCCAGGGCAAGGGCGACGAGGTGAAGTTCAACCTCATCAACCCGAGCGGCGGTTACCCGATCATGGGCAGCGCATACGCCAAGGGCCGCGGCGTGGGCATCAAGCTGTCCGAAGACCGGCTGCGCGTCAATCAGGCGCGCTTCCCGATCGACATGGGCGATGTGATGTCGCAGATTCGCAGCCCGGTGGACCTGCGCCGAGTCGGGCGCCCGCTTGCTCAGCAGAAGATGGACGACTACCTGGACCAGTCGATCCTGGTCCACGCGGCGGGCGCGCGCGGCTTCCACGACAACATCGAGTGGCGTGTGCCGGTCGAGACGCACCCGGCGTTCTCCGAGATCCTGGTTAACCGCGTCAAGGCGCCGACCAAGAACCGCCATTTCATGGCCAAGGCCGGCGCGATCGACCAGTTCACCGTCAATGCCGGCGAGGTCGACATCGCTTCGACCGACCTGCTGAAGATGGGCACCGTCGATGCGGTGCGCACCTACATCGACCAGATCCCGCTGCCGCCGCCCCCGGTCAAGTTCGACGACGACCAGGCCGCTACCGACAGCCCGATCCGTGTGATGCTGCTGTCGCCCGCGCAGTACAGCGGCTTCGCCACGGACCCGGCCTTCCGCAACTTCCAGGCGAACGCGGTGGCCCGTGCGCGTCTGGCCAAGGACCATCCGCTGTTCCTGATGGAAGCTGGCCTGTGGGGCGGCATCCTCATGGTGAAGATGCCCAAGCCGATCCGCTTCTACGCCGGCGACACCATCCGGTATTGCGCCGCCTACGACTCCGAGAACGAGACGGCCGCGGTCGTGCCGGCCAGCTTCACCACGAAGTTCGCCATCGACCGCGCCATCCTGATGGGTGGCCAGGGCCTGGCGCAGGCCTTCGGCGCCTCGGAGCACAGCGGCATGCCGTTCTTCTGGAGCGAAGAGAAGGACGACCACGGCGACAAGCTGGAAATCCTGATCGGCGCGATCCTGGGCATGTCCAAGGTTCGCTTCGCGATCGACCATGGCGACGAGACCCAGTTCACCGACCACGGTGTGACGGTCCTCGACACGGTGGTGCCGATCATCAAGCCGCGCGGCTGATGACCCAGGGCCGGGGCAACCCGGCCTCTCTCCCTTCACCCCATCAAGGAGCCACACATGGCCAACATCAAACTCAAGGGACTGGGCATCAACCAGTTCGGCGGCATGGCCGCCTACGGCAACGTCACCACGCTGCGGGCCACGCTCGAAACCGACGCCTCCGGCGCAGCTGTGCGAGCGAACGCGACCACGCCTCTCGGCATCGGCGACAAGGTGTACCTGCAAAGCCTGCCGGCGGGTTTCCGCCTTGAGGACCTGCAGTCGATCGTGTCGATCGCCATGACCGCGGCCGTGACCGGCTCGCTCGGCTTCGAGTATGCCGACGGCGAGGACAGCGCCGAGGTGCCTCAGGACCTCGCCTATTTCGGGGCGGGCATCGTCCTCAACGCCGCCGCCCGTCTGCGCACGAGCTCGTCGAAGGCGCCGGTGACGCTGGCGAAGGAAGCCTTCCTGGTGCTGACGCTCGCGGGCGCGGCCAACGCCAAGGCCAGCCGCATCGACTTCATCGTCCACGGCGAACGCCTGGGCGCGAAGTAATGCGAGCAGGGGAGGGCCACCGGCCTTCCCCTGTCCCTCTCCCGTTCTGAAGGAACCACCATGACCTCCAAGACCGCCGGCGTGCCCGTGAAGTACATCGGTCGCGAAGACCCGTTCTACGACCGCCTCTACGGCTCGAACCTGACCTTCGTCCCCGAGCAGGTGCGCACCATCAGCGACCTTGATCTGGTCGCGAAGTTTCTGCGTCACTCGGACTGCTTCGAGCGCGTTGTCGTAGCGTCCGCCGCACCCGCACCCGCACCCGCACCCGCACCAACGACCGCTCCTGTGCAGCCCGCTGGCGAGGCCGGCGCGCAGGGCGGCGAAGGCGATCAGGGCGCCAGTGGCGAAGGCGGCGGCGTGAGCGCGAAGCCGACCGAAGCTGATGGGCAACCGCCGGCGGCGCCGACCGGGGAAACCCAACCCAAGGACGAAGCGGCCGAGGAGCCTGCTGACGACACCGAGGAGCGCCTCGCTGAAGCCAACAAGACCGAGGACGCGCGCAAGTTGGCCGAACAGAACCGACTCGACCTCGTGCAGACCTTGGACTCGATGGACAAGGACGCTCTGCAGGAATTCGGCGTCACCAAGTTCAGCCAGAAGGTGCCGAAGAACTTGTCCGTGGAGAACATGCGCGCCCGCATTGTCGAAATGATCGACCAGTACGGCGTGCCCTGATCCATGACGCTGCAGGACCTGATCCGTCGCTTTCGCACGCTCGCCTTCGACCGTGAGATTCCGCCGTTCTGGCCGGATGCTGACGTGCGTGACTGGCTCAACGACGCCCAGGCGCAGGCGGCCGTGCGCGGTCGGCTCCTGCTCGAGGATGCCAAGCCTGAAATCTGCGAGATCGCCATCCAAGCCGGCCAGCACACCTACCCGCTGCATGCGGCACTGTACGAGCTGGTGCACCTACAGGTTGAAGGCGCGCAGTTCGAGACGACGACGCCGAAGCTGGTGACGCGGGAATGGCTCGATCGCAAGAACCCGGGCTGGCGCGCGGGCGAGCACCTGCAAGCCGGCGAGATCCTGTTCGCCATCCAGGGAGAAACGACCATCAGGCTCGTGAGCACGCCCGTGGGCGCTGGCGTCCTTCGCATCGAGGGCTACCGGCTGCCGCTCGTTCCCATGGTCGAAAACACCGACGCTCCGGAAATCCATCCAGCCCACCACGAGCACCTGGTGCAATGGGCGTTGCATCGCGGCTTCTCGATCCCCGATACCGAGACCTTCGACCCAACCCGCTCGGCGGCCGCCGAAGCCGAGTTCACGGCCTACTTCGGTCCGCTGCCCGATTCGGACTTGCGGCGCAGCACGCGCGACGACACCGACCACCTCACAGTGGTCCATCCATAGTGGCCAGCACCCTTCACCACATCGAACTGCGCGCGGGGGAGACCGTGCGCATCGGCGACGTGCTTGTCACGCTCACTCAAAAGTCGGGCCAGCGCGCTCGTCTCGCGATCTGCGCTGACCCAAAGACCCCGATCGTGCGCCCAGGTGGGCGCATCCACACCGGCGCGCAGGAGTGCGCCTCTTCTACAGAAGAGGCCAAAAATGGCAAACACTCTCTATGACGCCGCCCGCCAGCGCTTCCTCGAAGCGCAGATCAACTGGATGACCGATACGGTCAAGATCCTGTTGGTCGATACCGGCGCCTATACGCCGCAAACGGCGGTCCACCAGTATCTGGCCGACATTCCGATCAGCTCGCGCATCGCGGGACCGGTGACGCTCACAGCGAAGACCACCACGGGCGGCGCAGCCGATGGCGCCGATGTGACGTTCACCAGCGTGTCTGGCCCGTCCATCGAAGCCATCGTGATCTACATCGACACCGGTACAGAGGCCACCAGCCCGCTGGTTGCGTTCATCGACACGGCGACGGGTCTGCCCATCACGCCCAACGGCGGCGACATCATCGTCACCTGGGACAACGGGGTGAACAAGATCTTCAAGGTCTGATGCATGGCCGCGTTCAAGTCTCAGTCGAAGGATGCAGAGATCGCGCGGCTGACTGCCAAGAACCGCGCTCTGTTGATTGAGCGCGACTTCTGGGTGCAGCAAGGCCGGCAACTCCAGAACGCCCTGCAGAGCACGCAGCGCATGTACGCCGATCTGTTCGACCAGCTCGGCCAGGGAGTTGTGACCGAGCAGTCACTGAAAGACAACCTGGCGCTGGCCAGCGCCGAGCTGCGCACACCCATTGCAACGGTTGAAGCGACCCGCGCGATGGTGGCCATGCTCGACCCGCAAACGCAGGGGGCCTACACGGCTCTCGCGCCCCATCAATCACCAGCCCTGCGCGACAAATGACCGATTCCGTCAACGCCCAACAGCCCGCGAAACCGCCGCCGCTGGTCATCGGTGTGACTGGCATCGAGCCCAAGCCCATCGTGCTGACGCCCGAACCGACTCTGCGCGTCAACTGGGGCGCGGTGGCCGCGCTGCCTCCGTTCCAGATGTACGCATGCGAGCGCTTCGGCCGATCCGCCAGCGACTCGCACGTCTGGGCGACCGAGTGCGCTGTCCGTGAGGCTGCCCAGGTGGGCGACCAGGCGCTGCTGGATGCCTATACGCAATGGCACGGGGCCAAGGGCTATTGGCCGAACGAAGACCCATTGGGCAGGAGCAACTGATATGGCAATCAAGATTCTGAAGAGTTCCGACCAGGGCGCTCCTTCGCTGTTCGGTCAGAACGCGAGCATGGTCACCTTCCTCGATGCCGTACTCCAGAACGGCTACGGTTCGGTGAACGTGACAAGCATCACCCGGACGAGTACCACGGCCACCGTAACCACGGCGACGCCCCACGGACTGGCGACCGGTGACTCGGCAACCATCGGCGGGGCGGCGCAGGCCGACTACAACGTCGACGCAGTGGTCACGGTGCTGACCGCCACCACGTTCACCTACAGCGTGCTGAACTCGCCCGCGACGCCCGCCACGGGCACGATCACGGCGAAGCGCTCGCCGGTCGGCTACACGAAGGTCTTTGCGGGCCCCAACAAGGCGGTGTATCGCTGCAACGACCTGTCGAGCAATCGCCATTACTTGCGTGTGCTGGATGATGGCGGCGGCACCGGTGCCGCGCTCGAGGCTCGCGTCTGGGCCTACGAGAGCATGACGGACGTGGACACTGGTGTGAACATGTTCCCCACCATTGCCCAGAGCACGTTCGGCTACATCTGGCGGAAGTCCAGCACCGCAGACACTGTGCCGAAGACATGGATCCTCGTGTCCGACGGAAAGGTGTTCTACCTGATTGTTCAGGCGGACAACACCACCCTCATCCCGTCGAATTCGAACACGAATTACTGCATGGGCTTCGGCGATGTGATCTCGTACAAGCCAGGCGACGTTTGGGCAACCATGCTGACTGGTGGGACAGCGCAGGCGCAGACCTCTAGCCCGACGAACGGGCTGTTCAACGCAGCGACTTCGATCACGTCGGGGACCACATTCACGTCCAGCATGATGCTGGCGCGTGACTTCACCGCCATCCCGGGCTCGCGCTACGTGTCGCTCTACGGCACTGGCCTGTCCGGCACATGCCTTGGCTCCGCGGCGCCGATCAGCTACCCGCACGCGGTCGACAACGGCTTCTACATGGCGCCGGTGATGGTTACGCAGGGTTCGCCCGCGGTGATCCGCGGCCGCATGCCCGGGTTCTACGAGCCGATGCATGGCCGTGCGTTCAACAACCTCGACGTCGTGGAGAACGTTCAAGGCCTCATGGGGCGCAAGCTGCTGTGCCTCTATGGCCAGCAGTCTTCCACGTCGGGCTGCATCATGCTGGACATCACTGGCCCATGGGATAGCTAAACCATGGCCGCGCACCGCTACTGGCGTGTCCACTTCTCGCAGACGAACGGGGGAACGCAGACCCTTGTCGGCGAGTTGATCATGGCGATCACCCCTGGGGGCGCGTCCGTGTGCACCGGGGGCACTCCGTCTGCCAGCAGCGTTCTGAACGCTACATATCCGGCGTCAAAGGCTTTCGACGGCATCACTGCGACGGGCAACCTGTGGAACTCTGCTACCACGCCCGCGGGTGCGACAGAGTGGCTGCAGTACGACTTCGGAGGGACGCCGCGAGACATCGTTGAGATCCGCATCTACTACCCGAGCGACTTCAGCGTGACCTTCTCGCCGAAGAACTTTGCGCTGTATTGGAGCGACAACGGCACAACGTGGACTCGCCAGCGTGCCTGGGCAGATCAGACGTTCACGCTAAGTGGCACCAACACGTACGATGCGACGGCGGTGCCGCCCGCTTCGATCACGAACCGAGTGCTGCCGGGCAACGGCCAGTCGTTCAAGTACAACAGCGCAGCACTGGCGCAGACCCTGTTTCCCACGGTCACCCGCGGTAATGGCTTCGCGCGAATCCGCAACTTCACGAAGCTGTACAACATGACGCCGTTTACCGGCAGGTTCCGGCTTGCGGGCTCGACCACGGTCCTCGGCATGCCGACGGCGCGGCGCGTTGACCTGCTCGAGCAGAAATCTGGCGTCATTGTGGACTCGCGCGACACGTTTGCCGACGGGGCATATGCATTCGAGGAAATTGCAAATGGTGTCTACACCCTCATGGGCGTGGACAACTCGGCCGAGCAGAACAGCGTTGTCTATGCTCATGTGACACCGGTTCTCTAAGGAGGGCGCAATGGCGTATACCCCTCCGGCTGGTGGCTCCGCAGGGCTGGGATTCACCGACGGCTACTCCGTCCCCTCGGGCGGCGATGTCAATCTCGAATTCGGCGCGGTGTCCGCTGCAGTTCGCCAGGCTGGCGGCTTCGCGGCCGGCAGCTTCGGCATCACCGGTGTTCGGAATGCCGCGCGCTTCCTGCGCGTCACCGGGTCGGCATTCGCTTCACTGGGGAAGCCGGTCGTTGAGCTGGATGTTCCTCACATCCGACCAGCCTCCATCGAACCGCCGGCCAATGCTGTTGGCACGCCAGAGTACGTTCGATGGCGCCGGTTCCTGGTGCCGGAGACGATCAGCGCTCCCGCCGAATCGTTCTACTCTGTCACGCGCGTGCGCCTGGCCGGTGGGTACAACCCGCCTCCAGGGTCAAGCGCGGTGCTCAACTGGCTCGGAGAGCCGTATTCGCCGCCACCTGGCGGAGTGGTCGCGCTCGAGTTCGGTGTGCTCGGCGCGGGCCGGGTCAACAGCGTTTCTCTGCTCGATCAGCTGCGCGTGGGGGCGCACACCGTTGCCCAGCCGGCCGGCATTCGACCTACGAGCGCATCGGCCGGTGCCGTGTTCGGGCTGCCGACGATCCAGACGAGCTCGCGCACCATCAGCCTTTCTGGCTTTGGCATCGCGTCAGCGCAGTTTGGCCTCGGGAACCTGACGAACACCGGGCGGGCCATAACGCCCGCGAGCATCGCGCCCGGCTCCGCGGGCGCGGCTCGCGTTTTCAACTGGCGCCAGTACCTGCAACCACCTGGCCATGTGGCTACCCTGTGGGGGCTGCCCTATGCACAGGGCGGCGTTAAGTCTGTGGTGCCCACTGGGCTCGCGGCGCTCGCCATGGGAGCGGTCAAGGTCATCAACACCAGGGCAGACCAGACGGCAAAGCCGGATGGCATTGCACCACCTGTTGCTGGCAAGCCCTTCGTTTCGCCCCAGACGATTTTCCCGCGCGGGTTCATCGGGCTCATCGGGACGCCCTTGGTGCGGCGCAACCCCAGCCCGCTGGGCTTCGACACGTCAGCCTTCGGGTATCCGATCGTCATCTACAAGACGCGCTACCTGCGACCGAGTGGGATTGGCGGCTATGACACGGGGTATCCGCGTGTGGCCGACCGTGCCCGCAGGATCTTCCATGCAGCGTCGGTGGTCACGTCCGTGTTTGGCGACACGGCTCTTCGGCTGAAGGACTTCCGCGTGTCGGTGCCGGGGTTGGCGTCGCTGGAGATGTCGCCATGGGCGGAGGTGCGCAACACCCGACGCACGCTCTTCGCAATGGGCATTCCGCCGGGCGCCGTGGGCGATGCCACCGCGGCACGCAACAAGACGCCGTCCGTCGCACCCCCCGGTATCGACTCGCAGCAGTTCGGTCGCCTGGGGCACATGGTGGTGGGCTGGCGCGTGCGCGAGATCGCCCCCAGCGGCGTGCCCGTGCCGCTCCAGCCTGTTGGCCGGCCCGTGCTGTGGCAAACCCCGAGTCTCGCGCCCGCAGGCGTTGCTGCCCCTGCTGTGCCGGCGCCCTTTGTGTGGCCGGCCGTTCGTCCGATTCTTCAGATCGGCAACGAAACGCTGCTCGTGGGCGTAGCAACGGTGGGATTCGCCTATCGCGTCATCGTTGCCGACGGCAAGGGGATCGAGGGCGGCACCTACGGTAGCGCGCGCGTGGAGCACAACACGCGGGCCGTTCGCCCGCTGGGACGCGAGTTCATGGCCCTCGGAGGTGCATGGGTGGACCGCGGTCTGCGGACGCTCGCGCCCCTGGGCATCCGCGAGCCCGACATGCATCTGCACAGCATCGGGGGCACGCGGTATCTGGGCGCGGAGGGGTTCGAGGCGACGCGCTGGCTGACGCGCATCATTCCCGAGAACCGCGAGGTGTTTCCGGCGCCATTCTTCGCCAGCTATGGCTGGCCCACGGTGCAGAACCGCAAGCGCTATCTGCGCCCGGAGAGCGTGCGAACCTATCCTGAGGAAGCGCAGCGCTGGGGCACGGCGAGAGCATGGAACCTGCGGCAGTACATCGCCATGTACGAGGATCAGAGCAGCGGCCTGTGGCCACTGCCATGGCCGCAGTGGACTGCCATCGAGAACCGCAACAAGGTGCTGCGCGTCGTTGGGTTCACCGCCACGCGGATCACCGCGCCCGCGATCAACAACAACGCCAGATTGTTGGCGGCGACCGGCATCGCCGCGCCCGTGCTGCCGGAGTACGAAAAGGCGGGCGCCGTGTCGCACCGCATTCGCCCGTTGAACCTGGACGGCATCGAGGCGCCGTTGATGTCGAAGTGGGCTGTGGCGTATAACGGCGCGCGGCCCATCTTGCCGAGGGGTATCGTGGCTACGCAGTATGGGCGACCCGAGGTGGTCAATCTCCGGCGCTTCTACCGTGTCCAAGGCTTCGATTCAGCGTGGTTCGGCTATCCCTTCGTCGCTGACCGCATCCGCGGGCTGACCTTCGAGTCGCGCTATGGCATCGCGCCGCCGCGTATCGAGCTGCCAGTCGTGGATCTGTACTCGCGCTACGTCACGCCCGTCGGCATGCCGCCAGGCGGCATGGGCACGCCGGCGCTGAACATCTTCTTTCGCAAGGTCACGCCGCGGTGGACGCACCGTGACCTGTTCGGCGATGCCACGTTGCGCAACAAGACGCCCGAGTTGCGCACGCGCGGTCGCGCGAGCGACGAATGGGGCAACACGCTCGTGCGCACGCAGTGGCGAGTGGTGAACCCAGAGGGGACGCGCATGGAGCTGTTCGGCACCGCGCGCATTGCCGACCGCAAGCAGCGTGTTGGAGTGCCCGGAGCGAACTTCATGCTGGTGAGCGATAAGGTGACGGTTCGCCGCATTGGCGCGGACCCAGTGGTAGCTCAGTACATCGATCTTCGAATCTTCGTTATCCCACCTGATGGCGTAGAGGTCGAAAGCGAAGAGGGCTATGGCATCAAGCCTCTGAATCCGCAGACCGGTGTTCCCAATTTGCTGAAGGGCTACATCTTCCACGGGAAGCCATTCTCCGACCCCGAGATGCTGGCGATGGGGACGCCCACGGTCACGGCAAACACCATTCGCGTCGAACCGGGCATCTTCGATTTCTACATTGGGGAGCCGGATGTCTCGCTGCTCAATCGTCGGATCGAGGTGGCAGGCATGGACTACACGATTGTCATGGGCAAGCCCGCGCAGTCTCCCCACACGATCTATGCCGTGCTAGAGGCCACGGACCAGGCCATCCGCAACCACGGAATGAGCCGGGAAACGCTCCACGTCGTGCGGTCCGAGGCGGTGTTCGGCCGCCCAAGCGTGTTCACCTGGCGCGGCGATGTGAAGCAGAGCTACTCGGCCGACGGTTGGGCTGTCGGCCGTCACACGATCTACAACAAGCTCCAGTTTCTTCGACCTGTCGGCACGTCGATGCAGCGCATGGGCTGGACCTCGATTCCCGGTCCGCAGCGGATCGTGATCGAAGAGGGGGTTGCGGGCTACGCGACCGGGCGCCCGTCCGTTGCCCCGCCGCCCTATTCCGGACCGTCGTTCGCCAAGCCCGCGGGCGGGTCGTTCCAGGCATTCGGACGTGCTTTGGTGGAGCATCGCCATCGAACGTTGAAGGCAGTCGGGCACTTCTCGCAGGCGATGGGGTCGTCGGAGGGCCTGGGCACGCTCTACATGCCACAGGCGCTGCACGTCGGGCCGAAGAGGCCAACGATCCCGATTGGATTCGACGCGAGCTCATTGGGGACGGCCTGGGCTTCGCATCGGGTGCGCGAGCTCCAGACGCAGGGCCACGATTCCTTCGTCAGCGACTACGACTTCCAGGAATTCGCCAAGCGCATGCGCGTGCGAAACGCAGATGACGGGTGGGGCGGCCGCCGCAACATCAACACCGCTGGCCACGATTCCGCGCGCGTCGGGGCGCCCGGGGTTCGCTCTGGCCTTCACTACATCCGACCGGATGGCAACTCGGATCAATATCGCAAAGGAGCTTTCTGATGAAACCCATTCCCCTGATGCCGCTGGCCGGCATGAACTTGGTGGCGGAAGAGGCTGCGCTACAGCGCGGCGGCGAGAACCCGCGACTGTTCGTGCGCGATGCTGTAAACGTCGATGTCTCGCCGGCGGGAAAGCCCTCGCTGCGCGCCGGAACGCGACGGGTCACCGAGATTCCCTATCGCGATCTCTGGCAAAGCCCGCTGCACCGGGACACCTTCGGCACGCTCGCCGGTCAATGGGTGAAGGTCGACCCCGTGAGTTGGGCCAGCGAGTCTTTGGCGGTGGTGGGCGAGGGCGATGTGTCGCACGAGGTCCTGAACAACCAGGTATGCCTGGCGGCACCAGCTGGCATCTTCTCGTTCAACGGTTCACGTGCAGAGCGCCTGACGCTGGATACGCCCGCCGCACCGATGGTCCTGGCCGGTGGTGGCTCAATGAGCGCCGGGACCTACGGCGTGGCCGTGGCGTGGTTGCGTGGTGCCCTGGAGTCGGCGCCGTCGGCGATCAGCTTCACCGAGGTGGGTGATGCAGGCTCGCTGGAGATCACGCCGCCTATGTGTCTGGACGCGAGCGTAACGGGCATGCGGCTGTACCTGACGCGGCCCAACGGCGGGGAGCTGGCGCGCGTAGAAGACCACGCGGTGGGCGGCCCAGGTATCTCAATCCCTCGGCTGCCCGATCTTGGCCGGCCGCCGCAATTCCTCAACTTGTCGCCCATGCCCACGGGAAAGTACCTGAAGTACTGGCGCGGTCGCCTGCTGACCGCTAAGGCCAACGTGCTGCGTTTCTCGGAGGCGCTGGCCTACCACCTGCACGATGAGCGCCACGGCTTCGTGCAGATGCCGCAGCGCATCACATTTGTGCAACCAGTGGATGGTGGTATCTGGGTGGGCCAGGTCGATCATGTGGCCTTCCTCGAAGGCTCCGCGCCTGAGACCCTGAACATGGTGCGCAAGACGGCGCGTGCACCGGTGCCAGGCAGTGCCATGCTGGTCGATGCCGACACGATGGGCTCCGACCTGTCGCAGGGTGGCGGGGGCACAGCGATCTGGCTCGCGGAGAACGGCTACGTGGCCGGCACCCAGTCCGGCCAGGTGGCCGAGCTGCAGGCCGGCGTAATGCGCGACATCACCGCGCGGGCCGGCACCTCTGTAGTGTTTGATCGGCGGCTGCTGACCGCTGTAGTCTGAGACTTTCCCGCACCCGCGGGCTTTCCAACCGGTGCGCAGGAGTGCGCCATAGGACTTCCACAGGAGCTTCCTATGACCCTGCGCAACGAGCTGGCCGCGGCCATCCACAAAGAACAATTCGATGTCAGCGATGGCGGCATCTACTTTCCTCGCCAGGGCGTGCTGGCCCGCGGCGAATACTTCGACCGGGTGAACGGCGGCGCCTGGGCGCGCACGCCGAACCTGATCGTGACCGAAGGCCTGGCGCACATCCTGAATGTCGCGCTCGGCAGCATTCCGAAGCCTGCGGGCTATTTTCTGGCGCTGTTCAGCGGCGCAGCCGCGCCAGCGGCGAACTGGACCGCGGCCAGCTTCGCGGCTGTCGCATCGGAGATCGTCAGCCTGACGGAGGGCTACACGAGCCCGACGCGACCGGCGTGGACCTCGGCCAATACCAACACCGGTTCCATCGACAACCTGGCGGCCGCAGCGAGTGTGACCATCGCGACCGCAGCGCAGCTCAACGTGACCGGTGCAGCCATGCTGACGAACAGCACCAAGGGCGGCACCACTGGTGCGCTGGTATCTGCGACGAAATACGCTGCTGCTCGCGTCTTCCAGAGCGGCGACGTGTACGAAATCGGCTACCGCCTGAGCCTGACCGTCTGATCGATGCATCAACCGCGCCCGCACGGCACGCTGGGGGAGGCAAGCTCCGAGGAAGATGCTGCGGCTGCCGAGTTGCTGCTGCGTCGTCTCACGAACTTCAAGGACGCCTCCGGCGTGGACTCGCTCAAGATGGCCCGCACGCTTCCGAGCGGTGCCATTGCCATCGCGCAAGACGCGGGCGGGGTGCTGCGTCTCATCATTCAGAAGCCGCCGGAGCCTACTGCGACGCCTCAAACGGATGGACTCGCGAAGGGCTTCATCCCAATGATGTTCTCCGGCACCATCGATCAAGGGCGCGTTTTTCCTGAACAAGGCATTGCGCTCAAGTTGACCATGCAGACGCGCCAGCGCCTGGCGGGCTATGAGAAGGACGCCCAACTGCCGCCGGCGGTTGTGCGATTGCAGCGATTCGTCATCGAGCATCACGAGATGGTGTCCGAGCTGATGCCAAAGATCGCATCGACCGTGGTGACGACTCAGTACGCGAACCAGCGGGCGACCTGGTATTCCGGCGGCATGGCGCAGGTGATGCAGATCGTCGGCGGCTACGGCAAGCAGGACATGAAGGCGCTGCCTGATGACCCGATTGAGCGCGCACGCTTGCTGCTGCCGGAGAAGGTTCGTGCACCCATCGAGCGCGAGATTTCTGGCTTGCGCCTGCCTGGCTACACAGGTCTGCCCCCCCGAGACGGGAAGTTCCAGTTCGACTACAAGTTCAACCAGACACATGGCGTCGGGTTCGACGCCGACGGCAAGCCTTGGCTGCTGCGCGTGAACACGCGAGGCGTCTATGCGATGCCATTACCGCTGGTCCCGGCGACTACGACCGAAGCGTTCCGGGAATACATGGAGGAAGTTTCCGACACCGAGATTCTGTGGATCCTTGATCGCTTCGGGGGCATGCCTTCGGGCGAGAGCTTCCCATCCAAGTCAGATGATTTCGAGAGTTGGCGCCGGGCTGGGGTCATCGTGAAGGTCTGCGACGCGGGCAGCTTCTACCAGAACCTGATGTACACCTCTGCCATCGGCTGGTCGTTCAACGAGCGTGGCACCGAGGGGTTCAACACCTGCTACGACTATGGGAGCGACGATGTGGGCCGCGGGAAGGCGTTCAAGCTGAGCTTGGCCCTTAAACCAGCCCGGGATGCTGGAAGGCTGCCGGAGGCATTCAAGCCCGAAGACCCCGACCAGGCGCAGCGGCTGAATCAGTACCTCGCGATGCTCAACGGCCACCTCGGAAACAACGGCCCTCGAGAGCTGGCGATCCGGTACAAGCTGCGCCGCGTGCCGATCGCCGCGATCTTGGCTCGCTCAGAGCGCTCCGGCGCCGGGGAGGCCGAGTACTGGGACGCCCTTGAAGTAGACCCGATTGCAACGCATGGCGGCTCGATTGCGCAGGTGGGCGAGGGCAAGCTGTGGCATGGCGCCAAGCCGAAATTTCAGCCACAGATCAAGTTTCCGGAGCCCTTCATGGAAGGGTGCGTGTCGTTCGACTTCTCGCCGGCTCGCATCGATGCCGTGCCCGCAGGCCAAACGGTGAAGTGCAACACCATCATGTTCGGGTACTACCTCGGGGACCAGCTCAAGGCGGCGAAGTACTTCCTCGACCAACGGACCTACAAGCAGGACGTGGAGGACAACTACGAGGAATGCATGATCACGGGCGCCTGGGAGCGCACCGCGACCGCTGGCGACACTTCCCTGATGGGGAACTTCTACACCACAGACATCGATGAGCGCGAAGCCGCTGCGCCGGTCACGACGGTTACGAAGACGGTTGGCACGGACCTGGGCTACGACACCGTGCCGATGTTCGCCTTCGACCACTTCTTCTCAATGGTCGGCACCATCTGGCGCAATCGATTCTTTCAGCACAAGGTCAACGCTGAAACCACGGAGGGCTTCAGCAAGACGCTCGCCTTGTGCGTGCCGTACCTTTCGCGCAATGCGGTGTTGCACGCTCAGCGTGAGTCCACCACGGGGGCATCGAAAACCGATTCCCTGTCCGTCTATTCCATCACGGACCCGAACAGCTACCGCTACTTCACCTACGACTTTGTGTGGGCGTGGGTGGGCGGCAGCCACAGCGGCAACATGGCAACCGCGCCCGGTGTCTCGCCCGCGCCGAACAAGGGCAATCCGGTGTGGGTCACGGGCTACAACTATGTCCCCTACCAGTGCTCCGACTTCGCAGACCAAGGTGACTGGATGGGCGGCCTGCCGCAGGACTACACCTGGCTGATTCACCCCAACAAAAACGAATGGCTGCAAAGCGGTGGCGGCGGCCCGCCAACGGTCCGGGAGTACAGCGTCACCACTCGCGCGCCTTCCAAAAATGAGGGGCTGCTTCAGATCTCCATCCTGAATCAACCCGAGCGAGTGAACGCGGACCCGAGCCTGGGCTACTTCACCGCTTCCCCCAACGATTTTGGCGACGTGTTCTACGTTGACGCGATTTGCAACGTCGCGGGAGACACAACCTACGCCAACACATCGGAGAGCGATCCCGAGGCCCCCAAGCAGCGCAAACGATTTGGCTTCACCTCTCTCGCGGACCACAAGACCGCCCATCATTTCATTGGAGCCATCAATGAGTAACTACCGAGACGACAGCCAGGACACGGCGGTCGCGAGCGACTCCACGTGGATTCGCTTGACGGCCGTCACGGAGGAGGCTGCAAAGATCGTCAGCGTGGTGCTGTTCGGGCTGCTTGTGACGCACGCCGACAGCGCGACTGCTGGCGACGAGGTGTTCGGAAGCACCAGCTATTTCGCCCACGAGAGGGCGACCGCGAGCGATTCCGTGTCCGACGTACTGCGTGCGCGCAATCTTGTCGCCGAGGACGCAGCGGTCCGCGATCGATTGACCGAGCGCCTGCTGGCGCTCCATCTGGATTCGGCCGTCGGCACGGACGAGGTGATGGACAGGTCCCTCACGCTTGTTGCCGAGTCCGTGCGCGTCAGCGACGAGGTGCTGGGTGTGCGGCGCGCGCAGGTACTGGTGAGCGAGGCGGCGAAGATCTCTGATTTCAGCGGCCAGTTCGCCTCCGTGATGCTGGTGGACCAGGCGGCCGCGAGCGACTGGGCTGGTGGCCGCGTGCAGGCCGAATCGCTTTCTGTGGACAGCGCCGCGCTCGCCGATGAGGCATTCGATGCGCGCCAAACAGCGGGTGCGGCGTTGGTCGACCGTGCAGGGATCACCTCCGCGGTGCTGGATCACCTGCATGCGCGAGATCTCGTGATCGATGGCGCTGTTGCGGATGGCGGCCCCCTTGGTGCCGGCGTCGGGCAGGCATGGACCGCGAACACCGACACCTGGGCCATGAGCCGGTACGCGCCGTACACCTTCAGCAGCGTCGCCGTGATCGACGGTGTGCTGTACGGCATTGCAGAGGATGGTGTGCACGCCTTGGACGGCGGTTCCGACCCCATCGCGGGGCGGATCGTTACGGGAAAGCTTGACCTAGGACAGGGAGCCCTGGTGCACCCGGTGGCGGCCTATTTGGAATACGAGTTGGATGGCACCGCCGCGATGGACGTGACCAGCACGCAAAGCGGGACGGCCGAGACCTACACCTACGCCCTGGCGGTCGAGCCTGCCGGCGAACTGACCAACGGGCGTTTCATCTTTGGCCGAGGGCTACGCGGCCGCCACTTCAGTTTCGCGCTCCGCCTGACTGGCCAGCGCGCTTTGATCAACGACTTGAGCGTCGATGTGGCGCCAACGAAAAGGAGAGTGTGATGGGCATTCAACCCGACAGCATCCTCGGCGTGGCGGTGGAAACCGTCACCGACAAGATGGCGGACCTGGAGGTACTCGCAGACCGCTACAACGCGCTGCTGAGCGCCGCCCTGGCGCAGATCGGCGCGGTGCAGGTGCCCGACGTGCCAGTGCCGACGCGACCGCTGGCACCCGTTGCGAACCCGCCCGCGATCAACCTCGGCGACGCGCCAGGTTACTCGCCGCCCAACCTGGTCCTGCCATCTTCGCCCGCCGACATCAATATCGATGCGCTGCTGACTGGACTGGAACTTGGTGACCTCGGGGACCTGCCCGACCCACCAGTTGCTATTCCGATCAACATTCCTGAAGCGCCGGGCATGGCCGAGATCCCGGCACCGCAACGGCCGCAGGTCGACACGACGGTGGAGCTGCCGTCAGCGCCGAACATCACCATGCCGGAAATGGAGGCACTGGAACGCATCAACTTGCCGGTGTTCGAGTTTCCGCAGCTTCCGACGTTCGACGCCGCGCCGCCCAATGCCGATGGCATCGCCGTGCCCAACGTCTTCATCAACTGGGCGGAGCCGGTCTATGAATCGGAAGTGCTCGATGAGCTGCAGGCGAAGGTGAAGGCGATGATGGCCGGAGGCACCGGCCTACCGCCGGCCGTTGAGGATGCGCTCTTCGCGCGGGCCCGCGAACGCGACAGCGCGGAGACGGGGCGCGCGGTGCAGGAGGCCGTCGACACCTGGGCGGCGCGTGGCTTCTCCATGCCGCCGGGCATGCTCACGAAGCAGGCGAGCGTGATCCGAGAGCAGGGCCGTCTCAAAGCCGCGGAACTGAACCGCGACATCCTCGTCGAGGCCGCGAAGTGGGAGATCGAGAACATCCGCTTTGCCGTGCAGCAAGGCATGGCGCTCGAGCAGCTCACGACCAACCTCTACGAGAACATGGCGAAGCGGCTGTTCGAGGTGGCGCGCTTTCAGGCCGAAAGCCAGATCAACGTCTTCAACGCGCGCATCAGCCTGTTCAACGCGCAGAACGGAGCCTTCGAGACGCTGGCGCAGGTCTACCGCACGCGGCTGGATGCCGCCCTCTCGAAACTGACTGCCTACAAGACGGCGGTGGAAGGGCAGGTGGCGCTGGGCCAGATCAACCAGCAGCGCGTCGAGGTGTTCAAGGCCAAGATCGAAGCGGTGCAGTCCAACGTGGAGGTCTACAAGGCCCTCATGCAGGGCGCGTCCGTGCGCGCCGACACGATCAAGTCGCAGTTCGACGCCTACCGCGCCGACGTGCAGGCGTTCGCCGAGCAGGTGGGCGCAGAGAAGGTGAAGTTCGATGCCTACGAGTCGCGCGTGAAGGGCGAGGCGGCCAAAGCAGGCGTGCTGGAGTCGCAGTCGCGTGCATACGCGGCCACGGTGCAGGCCGTGACCAACAAGGCGGAGATCAAGGTGAAGGGCGCGCAGATCAAGATGGAGGCGGCCCGCACGAAGGTATCGAAATTCCTGGCCGACGTGGATGCCTTCAAGGCGCGCATTGACGCAAGCCTGCGCGAGGTGCAGTACAGCACGCAGGTCTACCAGGCGCAAGTAGAGGGCTGGCGCGCGAAGTCGAACGCAGTGGTGGCCGACGCCGAAATGCAATCCCGCTTCGCCGACATGAACACCCGGACCAACATCGCGTACGCGCAGATGCAGATCAGCGAGTACACGGCCAGGATGCAGAACGCGGTTCAGCAAGCGCAGATCGCACTGGAGGCTGCCAAGGCGTTGGGGCAATACACCGCGCAGCTCGCCGCGGGCGCAATGTCGGCCATGCACGTCTCCGCAGGTATTAGCGGATCGGGTAGCGCCAGCAGCTCGGACTCCAACAGCACCAGCACCAGCACCACCTACAACTACAGCTACTGATTAAGGGGTCATGCCACCTTTGCGCTCACCGATCAATTGCAGATTGCATTTGGTCCCGCGCGAGTGCAGAAGGCTCCATCTGACCGGGTGAAGTTGCCGCCCGCTGCATTGTTGTAGCGTCGGCCCGCCGTGTCCCAGCATCCAGCCGGATCGCAGTTGACAATCTGTGCGGGCGCTTCGGGAATCGGCGATGGTGCCGCGCTCGTCGGGCGCGCGTTGCTCGAAGCTGTGCGACTCTCCGCCAGGTTCGTGCCGCACGCGGCATCGACCTTGAGCTCGGCGGAGCGAACTGCCGATCCGCCCGGGCCTGGGTGGTTGCCGCGGGCAACCTCTGTGCGTACTCTGCTGCCAGCCATGGTCAAGTCGCGTTGCGCGGCCCGGCATGCCGCATCGTCGATGGGCACTCCCGACCTCGTGCTGCCGCCGCCAATGATGGCGGCGCCGGGCGCCGGTTGATCGTTGCGCGACTGGGCGTCGCGTATGCGCGCGGCCGCTGCGCGCTGGTCCGAGCCATCGAGGACATTGGCCGTCGTGTTGATGCGGGAATCCGCGGCGCCGGCCGGGCAAGGCCCGTCACCGTACGTGATCGTGCCGTTCGGCAGCTTGCACTTCGTGACCTGCGCTGAGGCACTGCACGCGGCCAGCACCAGGGCCAGAAAGACGATGCGTTTCATGGACACCTACCTCCAATTTTTGCGAAATGTTACTCGCACCCCCGTGGGGTTCGACGGGTGGGCAGTACGTCTAAAGAATGGCGCGCATCGAGATCGAGAGGTAGACCCATGCACGGCTTTGAATCCGCCACCAAGCGCGCTCCGGCGCAACACCTTGCCGAAGGAGGCCTGGTGCGAGGCCTCATCCGTCGCGTGATGGGCATTCCGGAGCCGGTCGACGCCGGCGCCGCAGCAACGCCTGCACCCGCGCCGATCGCGGCGCCCGCTCCTGCGCCCGCGCCCGAGCGGGCGCTGACCCAGTACGCAGGCATGAGCGCGACAGAGCGACGCATGAAGGCGGCCGGGCTGAAGGACGGCGGCCCGGTGCGGGGGCCGGGCACCGGGACGTCCGACAGCATCGAAACCGAGGCCCGCCCAGGCACCTACATCATGCCGGCCGATTCAACCGAACAAATGGGCGAGGAGGGTGTCGCAGCCCTGGGCTTCAGCCCGGAAAAGGTGCCGGTGAACCTGAGCAATGGCGAATTCCAGCTGCCGCCCGAGCAGGTGCATGCTGTCGGCGTGCAGGCACTTGATGCGATCAAGGACGCGACGCACGCGCCGGCGGGCGCGTCGGGTGGTTTCCGCCCCCGCGACGATGACCAGGAGCTGTTCTTTGCCGACGGCGGCCTAATCGACGAGCAATCGCGCCGCAGGGCGGCTGGGGGGCCCACGGGAGGATCGGACGTCAGCGCAAGTATCCCGGCGCCGCTGCCGATGCTGACGGCATCCATGGCACCGAGCCCGCAGGCGCTCCCGGCGCCCGCGGCCGCGCCCGCACCGCGCGCCGAGACGAATCCGCTCGCGCAGACGCAGGGTGCTGCGTTCGGCGTCTATCGGCGCGAGCCGACGGCGGGCACGCGCGGCGGCATGATGCAACCCTACGTGGCAACCGGGCCCTCGGCTTTCGAGCCAGCCAAGGTGCAAGATGGATCTGGACGCCTCGATGCATTCACCGACCCACGTTCCACTTTGTTCAAGGGCAGCGAGAGTGCGGCGCCTGCGCCAACCAGCCGCGGATTTGCTGGCGTCGGCGAGGGGTGGGGCCGTGGGCACCCGGCAGGTCCCGCTCCGGCTGCCGCCCCTGCCGTTCGACCCGCTGCGACGGCGCCCGTCATTGCGCCGACCACCGCGTCATCGTCGACCGAGACACCCGCGGCCACTCCCGCCGCGAGTCAGGTCATGCCGGGTGTGTACCGTCAGGGGAACAGCTACGGCGACTCGCCAGCAGCTGCCGCCGCGGGCTTTGCGCCGCGGAGCGGGCCCAGTGCCCAGAACATGGCCGCCGCAGATGCGCTCGAGGCGCGCGGCGTAGCGGCGCGAGCCGGCGAGCGCGTGGCCGCCACCGATGTTGTTGCCCGCGGCTTCAGCCCTGGCAACGGCCTCTCGGTGATCGGAGACGATACGCAGGCAGACCGAGTGCGCCGGACCGCAATCGGGGCTGCGAGCACGGCATACAGGGGGTCGCCAAACGGGCAGCTCACGGCGAACCAGCTGCGGACGCTTGCGGGCATGGACGAAGCCAACGCGCGGAACGCCGTAACGCGCGACACCACGGCCGCCAACAATGCGGCGGCGCTGGAACGCGAGGCCATGCAGCAGTCGGGCGCGTCCGGTCGCACGGTGGCGCAGGAGGCCGGCGCCAATGCGCGCGCCGGCGCGTCCAACGACGTTCAGCGTGGAGAGCTGGCGCTGCGCCAGGAAGCCCAGGGCTTCCAGACGCGCGGCGCGCAGCGTGTGGAGAAGCTGTACGAGCAGTACGAAAAGGCGAAACCCGAAGAGAGGGCTGCGATCGGCGAGCAGATCCGCACGCTGACGGGCAAGGACCACTCCAACCGCTTCACCGTCGTCGCCGGTGGCCAGGAAGTGGACCCGACCACGCAGCAGCTCACGACTCGACCGGCACGGGTGTTCAACAACCAGACCGGGCAGTTCGTCGATCAGCCGGCCGGCCAAGGGCAGCGCGCCGGGCTGCCGCCGGGCATGACGCGCCAAGTCGGCACGTCGGGAGGCAAGCCGGTCTACGAGGACGCGCAGGGCAAACGCTTCGTTGGAGGGTGATTTTCTCTATCCAACCTGCCTTGGGCGGGCTTCAATGTTGGCAAAGAACCCGTCAGGAAGAGCGGGGTGCCACGGACATTGAAGCGAAAAGTTAGTGAGCACTCTGTGAAAATCCCTTGATTTCATTAGAATGCTCCCCAAATCTCTGATGTAGTTCCTTTTCACTTCGGCGAAACTTGGGTGCTCTATTCAGAAAGCTCTACGTTAAGTGCTTGTTTAAACGCTGTTGGTTTTGACAAACCAAAATGGTGTGCGAAAATCACTTCATTCTTTCAGCAACGTTTCGAACGATCGATCTCACGAGTTGGCACACGCAAAAGCGTGTGCTTTTTTGCTCCACTTTGGAGCGCGTGAATTTGGTTGAAGAAACAGTTGAGGCCTTCAATGATTTTGATGTCAGTTTCTCCCGTTGCGGCCAAGCGTTCCTCTCACAAGCTGGGACGACCGAATCTTGCTGCCGTGAAGAAGGCTGCCCGTCGAGTCTCTGCCTCAAGTTGCGGTCCTCGGGTCGAGGACGCGCGACGCGCATTCGGCTTTCTGCCGGCGGATGCTGCGGCCAAGGTCATCTGCTGGCCTGAGCTCTAAGTTTTTCCCTCTATGCGGCTGAGCCTTCAAGTAAGGAGGCAGGGGATTGACTCGTTCACTCGAGACGATTTTCGCTTTGTCAGCAGCAAGCTTGCCACTGATCCCTCACGACTCATCCTAGTTGGTGGGCAAGCGATCGAGGTTTGGGGGGTCTTGCTGGATGTACCCAACCCCATTGGTGAAGCAAACCCTCTCACAGAAGACGTCGACTGGCTTGGCGGCAAGGTTGACGCAAAGTGGTTTTGCGACCTTCTGGGCCCCAAGGAATCAGTTGAACTGCAACTCGCGCCTGACTTTGACCCCACTTTGAGTTCGGCCTTGGCCTATTTGGAACGCCCCGACGGGCGGATCCTGCTCATGGACTTCATGAGATCCATTGTCGGCCCGAGCAGCGAACGCATTCACGACCTGGCTGTAAGGGTGGAACTCCACGGCGGGGCAGTCATCAAGGTGATGCACCCACTGCTTTGCCTGGAAAGTAGGTTGGCAAACTTGCACATCATTCCGGCCAAGCGCAAAGGGAATGGGCCGATGCAGGCGCAGTGGGCGATCAACATCGCCGAGGCGTACCTCAAGACGATAAGCGGCCCGAACGCCGCCGACCAGCTTCCCAAAGCATGCCGCCAGATTGCTTCGATCGCGCTTTCAGATCATGCAAGGTACTGCTATGTGCATCACGATTTGAACCCCCTGGGCGCGGTATCGCCTGACGTCCTCAAGATGGCGCCTGCGAACTTCGTGGAGCTGGAATGGCCTCACGTGGTGGCTCGCGTCGCAAAACGTCAGGCCCGTTGGAAAGAGATTGCTGCCCGCGATCAGCCCCAGCTGCGATCGCCGCCGGTAGAACCCCAGGAAAGCCAGCCCGAAGGCATTTCAGCACCCGTGCGGATTCGGCGAGGTGCCGCCAGCTAGCTGGCCCGACTCTGCCCCGTGAGGGGTGGACCCCTATAGGGTTCGACTCTCCCTCCTCTCGCCTAGAGGATGGGGGGATGGCCAGTTCCGATCTCAAGCCCTTTGACGGGCAACTCGACGCCCCACCGCAGAGCCTCAAGCCATTTTCGGGTGAGCTCGACTCGCCCGAGAGCCCGAAGCGCTCCGCCCTCGACGTCGCGAAGGACATCGGCGTCACTGCGTTGAAAGGCGCCGTTGGGCTGCCGCAGGCTGTCGTCGGCCTTGCCGACATTCCCACAGGCGGCCGGGTGGGCAAGGCGCTCGACGATGCAGGCGTCCGTTTCAAGGACACCCAGGATTTCCTGGCGGATCAGTATTCCGATGCCCAGAAGGCCGCGAACAAGAAGGTCGCCGCGGCGGATGGCTTTGTCGGTACCGCCCAGGCGATGCTCGAAAACCCGAGCACGATCGCCACCAGCGTGGGCGAGTCGATTCCCCAGATGCTGGGCGGCGCAGGTGTTGCACGCGGGCTGTTGAAAGTCGCGCCGAAGATTGGTGCCGCTGTTGCTGGCGCTGCTGGCGAGGGCGTGATCGGTGCCGGCTCGCAGGCCGAGCAGATCCGTGGCGAAACCAAGGACGGGTTGCTGACACCAACCCAGTCGGCCCTGGCGGCTGCGACGGGCGCCACCACCGCAGCCTTCGGCGCCGCGGGCGGAAAGCTAGCCCAGCGCCTTGGCATCGGTGATGCTGAAACGATGCTGGCCCAGGGCTCGATCAATGGTCCTGGTCGTGCATCGCAGCGCTCGCTCGCGCGCCAGGTAGGCGAGGGCGTGGTGTCCGAAGGCGTGCTCGAAGAGGTGCCGCAGTCGATGGCCGAGCAGGCGCTGCAGAACCTCGCACTGGACAAGCCGATCGGCGAAGGCGTGGGGGCGGCCGCGGCGCAGGGCCTGCTGGCCGGCGGCGCGATGGGTGGCGGCGCGGCGCTGGTGCATGGTGTTGGCGCGCGCGGCGAGACCGCGCCGGTGGCACCTGCCGACAGCATGACGCTTTCGTCGCAGGAGCAGCCGCCAGTGGCGCGCGAGGAGGTGCTGCCGGTTGTGGAGGGCGGGGCAGCGAGCATCCAACGCACGTTCGATCCCCGCGACCCCGGCAGCCGGCCTCCCCTCGATGTGATGCCGCCGGTTCCCACAGATGGCGTGCCATTCGAGGGCGCTCCCGCCGGTGTGCGCCGCGAGTTCGACACGGGCGAACTTGCCCTCGCCGAGCACGCGGCACCACCGCGCCCCTCCGAAGTGATGGGCCTCGATCCAACTGCGGGCCCACTGTCGGCCGGCGCGGCGATCGCGGTGGACTCTGGCGCGCATGGCCAGCTGCTGCAGGATGCGCAGCGCCAGGTCGATGCGGCCGCGCTGGCCGAACAGGAACAGGCGGCGGCTGCGAACCGCGCCGCGCCGCCGGTCCTCGACTACTCCGACCTCGACGAGCGAGATCGCTCGCTCTATGACGACTACTACCGCACGCTGGACCGCGAGACCGAAGGCCACATGGCAGCGGCGCTCGAGGACGACGTCCCCGACTTCGGGGACCAGCGCAACGTTACCGATGAACAATTCCTCCGCGCACTCGGCGCGAACGATCAGGAGATTGCAGATGCCATTCAAACTGCCCGCGGAGCCGCAGGCCCGGAAGAACGTGCTGGCGGCGCTATTGCGCCTGCGGCAGATGTCGCCGAAGGCGCGCGACCGGTTGCTGCTGCAGCTCCGATCGAGCAAGGACAAGCCCAGCCCACGCAAGCAGTAGCCGCACCTGCTGCGGCGGCGGCCGCCGCGACTGCAGCGCCGGCACCGGCCAGCGTGCAGGAAGGAATTGCGCGCGCGCGCGGCCGCCGCGCTGAGCAGCCGTCGGCAGCAGCGCCGGCAGTGGCGCCTGCGCGTGTGGTTGCCGCTGGCGGCGCGCCCGTGGCAAAGCGCGAGAAGGCGGTGCAGCGCGTGGAGCAAGGGAAGGCCTGGTTCCTGTCGCAGGAGAAGGCGGACGCCTTCGTAAACGATTCGGGTCTGAGCGACACGCACCAGGTGGTGCCCGACAACCGGCGGTTCGTGGTGCAACCGAAGTCCGCCGAGCCGGTGGCCGCGGCGCCCTCTGTAGCGACGCCGCCTGTTGAACCGAACCGGAAGACGTCGAACGGTGAGTGGGCGACGTTCGCGAACGACTCAGGCACCAAGGGCGTACCGCGGGCTGAGATGCCGCAAATCAAGGCCGAACACCGCGGCGCCATGACCAACTTCATGAACGCGCGCGGAATTGCGCACGCCGAAGAGACCGTGCCAGCGGCAAGTCTCAAGCCCACGCAGGCCGAGTTCAGCCCAGCGCGCGTGCAGCAGGCGAAAGACTATCAGGGGGGCGACCGCGCCATCCTGGTGTCGCGCGACGGGCATGTGCTCGATGGCCACCACCAATGGCTCGCGGCGCGTGAGCGCGGCGGCGATGTGCGCGTCATCCGACTAGATGCGCCCATCGACGACCTGCTTGCGGCTGCTCACGAGTTCCCCAGCTCCACAACCGACGCAGCGAGCGCGAGCGCTCCGGCACGCCCGGCTGCTGCGGCGAGCGCCGCGCCTGCTGCCGAGTCTGAGAAGACCAGCGGCAAAAGCGATGCACCCACGAAGCCGGCACGAGGTGTTGTTGCCAAGGTTCGGGAGGCCAAAGCCAAGCGGGAACTGAAGGCCGACCGTATCGCCCGCGAGGCGGAGGAAGCCCGTGCCTCGTATTTCACGCCGGGCAACGTGGTGCGCAGCTATGGCCAAGGCTTCGATGAAGTCATCAGCTACAAGCCAGCCGACCAGGAGGGCAATTGGTCGGTCACCGTGCGCGCCGCGCGCAAGGTCGGGGCGGCGAAGTTTGAGCCTATTCCTGGCGAGCTTGAGCGTACTCACAGCACGCAGCCAAGCGAGCGCGAGTTGAAGGTCGGGCCGGCGGCGCGCATGGGTGGAACGACACCCAAGGTGCAGGTTCCGGCCGCAGCCCCAACAGCTGCTCCTGCAGAGTCCGTGTCTGACGCCGGAAAGATCGTGGACTTCGGCGAGAAGATCGGCGGCGCTCGCAAGGACCGTGCGGAGAAGACCGGCGCGCGCGGCGTGGCCGCGCCGAAGGACGACCGCCCGGCCTGGGCGCGTCGCTTCCAGGTGTCGCAGATCGCGAAGAGTCGAGACGGCAGCGAGGATGGGCGCTGGGTCATCCGCGATACGCGCTCGCTTGACTTCATGAAGCAACCTCGGCAGGTCGGCCGTGATACCTACGCGACTCGCGAGGAAGCGGAGGCTGCACTTCCCCTGGCGGCCGTTGCTTTGAAACACCGGGTGACGTACACGCGAGACGGCAAGTTCGAGATCTGGCGTGACGTGACCGACCGCAAGCGCGTGAAGGTGGTTGAACAGTCTTTCGACACGCGCGAGGATGCTCTGCGCTACATGGCCGAGAACGCTTCAGCGATCATCGAGACCAACACCACTTTCGGGGAAGCGGATCTGCCGCGCCCCGCAAGCGAGCAGCGTATCGGAGCTGCGCGCCGCACGGGCGACGTGAAGGACGGCGACTTCGGGGACACCTTCGGTTTCCGCGGCGTGGAGTTCGGCAACTGGAACAACCAAGCCGACCGCCAGCAGCTGCTGAACGATGCATACGACGGCCTGCTGGACCTGGCCGATGTCATGGGCATCCCGCCGCGGGCCATCAGCCTCGACGGTGAACTGGCTTTGGCATTCGGCGCACGCGGCAGCGGTTTGAGCGGCGCACGCGCGCACTACGAACCTGAAAAGGCCGTCATCAACCTGACGAAGATGAACGGCGCCGGCTCGCTGGCGCATGAGTGGTTCCACGCCATGGACCACTACTTCGGGCGGCAGGATGGCAAGGCGCCCACCGAGTGGGTGACGGACAAGGATGGCACGCGCTCGCTGAAGGTGAACAATGACTTCGAGCGCAATGCGGCCACCGGTGGCACGCGCGGGGAGCGCTCGGGCATGCGCGCAGAGGTTCAGGACGCCTACCGCGCCCTGATGAACACCATCACGCGCAAGGCGGAGCAGTACACCGAAGACACGGCGAAGGCCGACCAGTTCGTCGCGACGTCGCGCAATGAAGTGGAGAACCGCCTGGCGGGCATCCGGAAATACCTCTCGGAGAAGCTCCCCGACTACTTCAGGCGCAACAACAAGCCTGCTACGGCCGAGCAGTTGGCCGAGTTCGACACGCTGGCCCAACAGATCATCAACGGCGAGGCGCTGGAACTGCGAGTGCAGTCGAAGAACCCCAAGGCAGCCGCGCGCCTGGCCGGCTTCCGCTGGACCAATGACGTGCTGGAGAAGATGAGCGGCATCCTGAAGGCTGTGCGCGGCCAGGCTGGGTTCACCGCAGATCAGAAGGGCACGCTGGATGCGCTGCGCGGCGACATGCAGCGCTACAGCCAGCGCCTGAAGATGTTGGCCGACGCACAGGAGAGCACCGAGAAGACGCGTGCTGTGCCCACCAGCTTCGCCATGGATGCGCGCGAGTTGGACCAGGGCCGCGGGCAAGACTACTGGACCACGCCGCACGAGATGGCCGCGCGAGCCTTCCAGGGCTATGTGGAGGACAAGATCGCAGAGCGTGGCGGCACGAGCCCGTTCCTGAACTATGGCCCGGAGAACGCCGGCATCCTGACGCCTTGGGGGGTCAAGCGGCCCTTCCCGCACGGCGCCGAACGTATCGCCATCAATCAGGCGTTGGACAGGTTGGTCGGCGTGATCCAGACGCGCGAAGGCGAGGGCGGCAACATGGCGTTGTTCCGCCGCTCCGACGACGGTCTGGCCAACATGACGCCGGCGGCCGCCGAGGCCATGCGTGCGCTTAGCCGGATGCCGTACTCGCCGAGGGCGCGCATGCAAGCTGTGGCGAGCGTACAGAAGACGGTCGACGCGGTCCGTGCGAATTGGAACAACGCACCTGATGTTGTGGTGGCGTTCGACATGAACGACGCAGTGGTGCCAGAGGCGGCGCGCCGCGCCGACCTGCGCCAGCGCAGCGGCGGTGCCCGCGGTGCGCCCGAGGGCTTCTACTACCGCGGCAAGGCCTACCTGATGGCATCGCGGCTGGGCAGCCAAGAGGATGCGGCGCGCGTGCTGTACCACGAGGTGCTCGGCCACCACGGGCTGCGCGGTCGATTCGGCAAGCAGCTCGACGGCGTGCTCAACCAGATCGCGACCATGCGGCGCGCGGACGTGGACGCGAAGATCCGCGAGTACGGCCTGCGAGGCGTCAGCAAATTGGACCGTCGTGCGGCTGCCGAAGAGGTGCTGGCGGAGATGGCCCAGAACACGCCCGAATTGCACTTCGTGCGGCGCGCGGTGGCTGCCATCAGGACCTGGTTGCGCGCGCACGTGCCGGGTTTCCGTGGCCTTCGGCTGACGGACGACGAGATCATCCGCAACTTCATCCTTCCAGCGCGCCAATTCGTGGAGCGAGGTGCAGGTGCCGCCAAGGCAGGCGCGCGGCTCGCATTCAGCCGCGCCGAGGGCGTCGACGTGGATGCCGAGAGCCGCTCGTTCCTCGATGGAGCGCCGGTGGCGGAGATGAGCGGCAAAGAGTTTGCATCCGACGGCGTGCCGCTGACCGAAAAGGTGACCCAGTTCTACGAGAACACCGGCAACACGCAGGTGGACGTGGCGGGCATCGGCCTGGTGTCACTGGATCGGCAAGCGGTGAAGAGCAGCTTGTTCCACGGCATCGGCCGTGACAAGGCAACCGCTTTTGCCGCGGTGCCCGACGTGTTGAAGAACGGCAAGATCATCCACGCCGAGGCGATGGAAGGCTCGCGCGACGCGGGCATGGTGTACCACGTGGCCGCGCCGGTACGCATTGGCGATCGCGACATGGTGGAGGTGGTGCTGGTGAGGGCGGACTCGAATGCCAAGCGCATGTACGTGCACGAGGTAGTCCTAAAAGAAAAACTCCGGCAGACCGCCTTCAAAACTGGTGCAGATGCAGCGGAAGCTGGGGTGCAGGCCAGAGCGGGTGCCGGAGCAATCCGTAGTGTCCTCGATCGCATCTACAGCGTCAACCCAGCGGCCGAGGCTGCCGTGACCGCTGACCCGACCGACACGCCGGCGTTTCGTGCCTGGTTCGGGGACAGCAAGGTTGTCGACGGCGACGGCAAACCGCTCAAGGTCTACCACGGTACCGACCAGACCTTCACAGCCTTCGATGACGATTTCATCGGTGAGGGCAACGGCAACACCGATTGGGGCAATGGCTTCTACTTCACCGACTCGAAGCAGGCGGCGGACGGCTATGCGCAGGGAGACAAAGGTCGAACGCTCGAGGTCTACCTGTCGATCAAGAACCCCGCCCCGATGGAGGTGGTCAACGAGGTGATGGAGCAGCCCGGTGCCGAAATGGACGCGGACTATGTCCGACAGGAGCTCGCCAGCCGCGGCTACGACGGCATCATCGTGAACCACAAGGGCGGCGAGCGCGAATTCGTTGCCTTCCAGCCGACGCAGATCAAGAGCGCGACCGGCAACGCTGGCACCTTCGATGAGTTGAACCCGGACATCATGTTCAGTCGGTCGACCGTGGGCGAGTACGCGCGCACCGCAGCCGCCGAACTGAACAAAACGTTCTCGGCGCCTGGCCGGCTCAGCTGGTGGCACAAGACGATCGGCACCATGTACAACCTGGCCGAACGCTCGCCGGCGTTCAAGCCTGTGTTCGATGCCGCGCAGGGCTTCGTCGACGACGTGAGCCACTACGCCACAGACGCGGCCGAACTGGCCCCCAAGTTGCTGCCGAAGCTGGAGACCTGGCGCGACATCAAGAAATCGCCAATCTCGGCTGCCGACAACACGGCGGTGGCCAAGCCCGTTTTCGAGGGTACGCTGACATGGGCGCGCGACGAGCAAGGCAAGCCGGTGCAGGTGCAGACCCTGATCGATGCCGCAGCCGGTCTCTCCGCCGAGCAGAAGGCCCAGCGCCTGCTGCGCAATGGCCAGATCGACGAGCGCATGCTGAAGGCGTGGCAGGGCATGCCGCTCGAGTCCTACGAGAAGGCCGTGGCATCGCGCTACGAGTCGCGCATGCTGCAGCCCGGCGTGGTCTGGAGCGATGCGGAGCTGCGCAGCATGTTCCAGCTAACCGACGACCAGGTCGCGCTGTACCGTGAGTTCCGGGATGCCACGAACCGCAGCCTCGACACCATGGCACGCGCCGACATGCTGCGCTTCGCCGGCGACGACGCGAAGGGCCTGCGCACGATGGTGATGGACGCGCCGGACGCGCAGACGGCGGCGGTGCTGATTCGCGACCACCTCGCGCAACTGGCCAGCGACCAGCCCGACCGTTCCACGCTGCTGATGAACACCGCCAACGGCATCATCGATCGGGCCGACAAGGTGCGCGATCTGCAGGCCCGCGGCTACGCGCCCCTGTCGCGCTTCGGCCGCTACACCGTCGACGTCGTGGACGCGAAAGGCGAGCGGCAGTACTTCGGCCTCTTCGAGACCGCGCGTGAGGCGAACACGATGGCCGCGAACATGCGCGGCGAGTTCGGTGACGCCGCGGTGGGCCAAGGCACGCTGTCCGAGGAGGCCTTCAAGATGTTCGCCGGCGTGACCCCCGAGACGCTCGAGCTCTTCGGCAACGCCCTGGGCCTGGATTCGACCGGCGATCGCGCGCAGGACCAAGCGTTCCAGGAGTACCTCAAGCTCACGAAGACCAACCGCAGTGCGATGCGCCGGCTGATCCACCGCAAGGGCATCGCCGGCTTCAGCGAAGACGTGGGCCGCGTGCTGGCGTCGTTCATCTACAGCAATTCCCGTCAAACGGCCGCTGGTCTGAACATGGGCGACCTGGGCGAGGCAGTCAATGCGATTCCGAAGGAGCAAGGGGAGCTGATGGACGTGGCGGTGCGCCTGGCGGAGTACGTGAAGAACCCGCAGGAGGAGGCCCAGGCCGTGCGCGGCCTGCTGTTCGCTCAGTACTTGGGCGGTTCGATCGCGTCGGCGTTCGTGAACATGACGCAGCCCGCCGCCGTGACCTTCCCGTGGCTCAGCCAGTTCGGCGGCGCGCGCAAGGCCGCCGCGGCGCTTGGCGCCGCCGCCAAGAACATGGCGACGAAGGGCTTCCAGTACGAGCCGGATCTGGCGAAGGCGCTCAAGACCGCCGAGGAGGAGGGCGTGGTCAGCCCGCAGGAGGTGCACCAGCTGATGGCGCAGGCACGCGGCTCGGGCTCGCTGCGCGCTGGCGACGGCACGCGGCTGGGCGAGGCACGCGCCGCTGGCCAGAACGCGCTGGCTCGGCTGTCTCTCGCCTGGGGCAAGGTCTTCGGCGCGGCCGAGCAGGTGAACCGGCGCATCACCTTCATCGCCGCGTACCGTGTGGCGCGCGATCGCGGTGAGGCTGACCCGGCGGCTTTCGCCAGCCGGGCCGTGAAGGAAACGCAGTTCGTCTACTCGAAGGCATCGAAGATGCAGTGGGGTCGCGGCGCCGTGGGCGGCACGCTGATGACCTTCAAGACCTACTCGATCGCCTACCTCGAGTTGCTGCACCGCATGTACACCCAGGGCGGACCCGAAGGGAAGCGCGCCGCGCTCCTGGCGCTGGGTACGCTGATGATGATGGGCGGTTCGGGCGGGCTTCCCTTCGCGGAAGACCTCGAGGATGTGATCGACGGTCTTGCGCAGCTGCTGGGCTACAACTTCTCGGCAAAGAAGGCGCGCCAGGAGGCGCTCGAAGCAATGCTGCCGAAGGGCATCGCTGACTTCCTCGACAAGGGCGTGAGCGGCCTGCCGGGCGCGCCGCTCGACGTTTCGGGCCGACTGGGCATGGGCAACTTGATCCCGGGCACTGGCCTGCTGCAGCAGAAGACCAGCCACACGCGCGACGTCCTGGAGATTGCAGGACCCGCTGGCGACTTCGCAAGCCGCATCTTCTCGGGCGCGCTCAACGTGGCCACGGGCAACGTGGGCGCCGGTCTGTTGGAGGTTTCGCCCGTAGCGGTGCGCAACGCGGCCAAGGGTGCCGACATGGCCGCGACCGGCATGTATCGGGACGCCAAGGGCTACAAGGTGCTGGACACCAACCACCTCGAGGCGGCGCTGAAGGCGATCGGATTCCAGCCGCAAAGCGTGGCCACCATCCAGGAGGCCAACAGCCTCAACCAGCAGGCGAAAGGTTTCTACAACCTGCGGGCACAGGAGATTCGCGCGCAGTGGGCGGCAGGCATCTTCGAGAAGGACGAGGCCAAGGTGCGCGAGGCGCGCGCGGCGGTGGCTGACTGGAACGGCAAGAACCCCGAGCAGAAGATGCTTATCCGCATCCCCGACGTCATGCGCCGGGTGCGCGAGATGCAGAAGTCGAAGGATCAGCGGATCGCAGACACGGCGCCGCGTGCGATGCGCGCACAGATGCGCGAGGACCTGTCGCGCATGCGCGCGGACCAATAGAAGGGCCCCTGTAGGGTTTCACAGACAAGCCGCGGCCCGGAATCATCCGGGCTCATGCGAAACGAAACCATCGACACCTTGGCCGCCGTGGGCGGGAAAGCATCCGTGACCGGCGTCGGCATGACCGGTGTGGGCTGGTTCCTCTCCAACGAGTTTTTTGGACTGGTCGGCGCCCTCGTAGCCATCGGCGGCCTGGTGCTGGCGTGGTACTACAAGCGCGAGGCCAACCGCCGGCAATTGGTCGAGCACGAGCTGCGCGTCGCGCGCCTGCGCCGCGGCATGAGATCGGACACCGACCTCGGCGAGCTGGGCAGGGACGACTGATGAAGGGCGTACGCATCGCGGTTGCCGCCCTCACCTTATCGGCAGCTGGCTTCGCCGCGTGGGTGCAGCACGAGGGCACCGGCCCTGTTGCAGTCCGTGCGGACGGTGCCGAGGTGCTGAAGCCCTACATCCCTACCCAGGGTGATGTTCCAACGATCGGTCATGGATCGACCCGCTACGAAGACGGCAAGCGCGTGACGCTGGCAGATCCGGCGATCACGCGCCGGCGCGCCGAGGAGCTCGCGCGCAACCTGCATCGCGCCGAGGAGCGCCGCTTCGCTGAGTCGTTGCCCGGTGTGGAGTTGCTCCAGGAGGAATACGACCTCTACATGGATTTCGAGGGGCAATACGGCATCGGCAATTGGCTGAAGCCGAAGTCGCCGCGTACCTGGCTGCTGCGCGGTGACTATCGCGGGGCCTGCGATGCGCTACTGGCATGGCGTTTCCAAGCCGGCCGCGACTGCCGGCTGCCGCAGAACTGGGGCCCTCAGGGCTGCAAGGGCGTGTGGTCGCGGCAGCAGGAGCGGCATCGCGCCTGCGTGGCCGCCCAGTAGATCAACACAGAAAGGAGAGCCTCCATGGCAATCACCGAATACCGGCTCGTTCACGCGCCGATGAACCAGATCGACACGATCATTGCGGCTCGGATTGCCGAAGGCTTCCAGCCTTTTGGCCCACCATTCGCCGTCGCCCTCTATCCTGACGAAGTGGTGCAAGTCGTCATCAAAGGAACGCCGGATGGCGGCTCCGGCGGCCCCTCGTCGGTATCGTCCGAAAACATCACAGACGCGTCCGAGGTGGGCCGGTCCGTGCTTGTTTCCGCCGATGCGGTGGCGGCGCGAACTGCCATCGGTGCAGGTACCAGCAACCTGGTGCTGGGCACCACCGCTGCTACGGCCAAGGCAGGCAACTACGCGCCCGCGTGGTCCGAAGTGACTGCTAAGCCGGCGTTCATCGCGGCCGGCGCGGATGCAGCAGCTGCGCGAACCGCGATCGGCGCAGGAACGTCGAGCCTGGCGCTGGGCACAACCGCCGCAACGGCGCTGGCTGGCAATACGGCGAAGCTGAGCCCTGGTGCGATCACCGCCATCGGCGCATTGACGGGTGCCAGCACGGCCGCTGACATCGTGGCCGCACTACAGACCGCCTGATATGCCCGACGTCCGCAACATCGTCATCTGGTTATGCGTGGCATTGGCTGTGTCCGGTTGGGGCGTCGGCTGTGCCGAGCGGTCCCGCGCTGCCAGTGCGCAAGTCGCGACATCCAATGCGCAAAAAGAGCTCGCCGACTACCGCGCTGCGCAAGCGGAGTCGGCTCGTTTCGCAGAGCGCGCGCAGCGCGCCCAAGAACAGACCTGGCGCACGCGCGTCGATGGAGTAATTCAAGATGGCCAACAACAGATTGCTGTGTACCGTGCTGATGCCGATCGTGCTGGCACTGCTGAGCGCCGGATGCGCGCACAACTCGAAGCCTTCCGTGCAGCCGTCCGTGCAGCCAGCGCAGCGCCCGTCGTTGCCGGCGGAAGGCCGCCAGCCGAAGCCGCCCTCGATTTGCTTACCGAGCTGCTCGGCGGGAGTGGAGCGGCTCTTCGGGAGCTGGGGCGATTCGCTGACGCTGCCCACGGTGCCGGCACCATCTGCGAGCGACACGCCGACGCGGTGACCGAACCTTAGGGCGGGGCGTGCAGTAGCTCGGCGAGCTGCTTAAGCGCATCCTCGGCGTCGACGGCCTGCGTGACTGAGTTCGAGAGCATCAGGTTCAGCGGAAGGCCGAAGTCCTCAACTTCCATTCCCTCCGGATCTCGGAGCACGCCGCCGGCGTCACGGTGCAGCGGCGCACGCTCGCCCACGCGGTTCACGTAGTCCCCTGGCGGCACCCCATAGGCGACAACTGGAAGCCCGAGCATCACCGCCACGCCCACCTCGAACACCGTGCCTGAATCTGGCTCCGCGCCGCGGAAGGGCTCGAGGTTGGCCACCACGCCTTGTGCCATGCGCAGCTTCTGCATGTTCGCCTCGTAGATCGCTTGCGGCGAAGTCGCGGCGGTTACCTGGTCGTCGAACGGCACCAGTGCCTCCAGGCCGAGGCAGTCGCATACCGCCGTCAGCATGGCGAAGTGCTCGGCCGCGTTCGGCCGGAAAACATCGGGGCCGGCAAGGTAGATCCGTGGGCGAGTCGTCATGGCGCGATCGTAGTGGGTCTAGAAGAGGTCCAACTGCGGGGGCGGTGGTGTCGGTGTTCCCTTGGCTGCGCGCTTCGGAGCTCGCTCGCCGGCTGGGCGTTCCTTCTTCGCCCGTGGAGCGAGCGGCGCCTCGTAGGTTTCCAACTGCCCCATCCATTGCTGGAGGAAGCGCGGGGCTTCGTGCACGGGGCAGCTCAGCCAGTCGTCGTAGTCCTCAGGATCAAGGATCACCACCATGCGCTTCTCTTCGCCGGGTCGGTGGAAGCGCGACATCACCGGATGACCATCAGCGTTGATCGTGATCATCGCGAAGCTGAAAAGCTCCTCGCCGGTTTCCGGGGTCGTCCACTTTTCCCAGATGCCGGCGAGGCCGAAGGGCACCTCGCCAGGCTGTTGGATGCGATAGCGCACGGACTTCGACTGGTCCGTTTCGTAGTAGGGCTCGAAGATCGCTTCAGCAGGGATCACGCAGCGCTGCCCCATGCGCCAGGCGCTCCTGAAACTTGGCAGCGTGGCGATGGTTTCGGCCTTTGCGTTGTAGGTTTTCTTGCCGTAGACGAGCTCCTTGGCGAACCCGGGCAGCAGGCCGAAGGCACCGTCGTCGACGCGGCGGTTGCCGGACCCGTCCTCGGCAAGTCGGATGAACGGAGCCATGCCCGTCGGCCAGGTGAGCACCGGACGGTCATCGTCCTCTCGAATGACCCCGAAGAACGAAAGCAGGCGGTCCTTGCGGGAGACGGCTTCGTAGTTGCTGCACATGGGCGGAGGATAGGCCAGGGCCTTAGAAATAGCCCGGGCTGTTGCCCGAGGCCGTCTCTGGGTTGTAGGGCATCCTGCGGGTCGGCCGGCGGTTGATCGCCTCGGCGATGCGCACCGCTTCCGCCGAGTGCTCGAGCTCTCGCGCTTGGCGGCGGGACTCGGCGGGCGAAGGCCTGGGGATCTCGTCGTGCTCGAAGCCGCTGTTCGTGATCGCGACTGGGCGGCACCACCAGGTCTGCGGGTAGTTATCGGAGCGGATGTTCTTCATGCCGCGGCCGCGCGGCACGATCTCGATGCCGCTGATGAGGATGCCGCCGCTGATCTGACGAAGGCGCGCACGGTCCAGTATCGGGATGATGTAGGTCTCGCGGTCATCGCGCAGCAGCATGGCGGCCCAGACTCCGCGCCCCGGCCTGGGCCCTGGGACTCGCTCCGTGTAGACCAGATCGCCAACCGCGCGCGTGTGCTTGACCGCCTCTTCCGAGGGCAGTTTGTTGCCTTCAAATCGGGTGCGGAACACCTCGTAAAGAATTCGGGAGGACACTGTATGAATATACAGCTTTCGTGTGCGCGGCCGAACTGCTTTGCAATGCTCGCCGGCAACGAACTGCACAGGGTCGATGAATAGATAAATTCGGCTCTCCCCCCTCTGTGGAAGGGGCGAAAAAGGCATGCTCGTGAATAGATGTTCTTCGGCCTACGCAGCGGATTCGAGGTGTTGAGGCCTCACACACGTGGGAACCGTCGCCCGGCGAGCCGCGCCGGATCGATGCCAAAATGCTGGTAGACTTCCCATGAACATCGCCGCAGCCCGCATAGATGTTGGGTTGTGACTACAGATTGTGATTCTGGTCGTCGTGGGTTCGAGTCCCATCAGCCACCCCAAAAAATATCTCATATCTCCTTTGTGCTATTGCGCAATAGCGCTCAAAGGATCACAGCGCCGGGCTTGCCCCGGCGTTGCCATTTCTGGCCGCCGCAACTTCTTCTTCTGCCTGCGCGCCGCAGACTCTTTTCCCCATCTCACTCGCATATAACGCGTCCAAAGTGGTGCGCTTTACGTTGCGAGTTGTTGCATTAATGCAATGCGCCGCCATTTTTTTCGCTCGGTAAGGTACTTGTGGCAAATGTAAACTGAATTAAAATCCACCCGTTTTCAATTTCAGGAGTCCAACAATGGCTTCGACCCTCGCCGATATCAATTCCCAGATCAAGAAGCATGACGAGCAGATTGCGCAATTGCGCAAGCAGGCTGAAGACCTGCGCAACCAGGAACGCGCAGGCGTGGTTGAAGAGTTGCGCAAGAAGATCGCCGAATACGGTTTGACGGCTTCCGATCTGAAACTTACCGGCCGTGTGGGCGCGGCCAAGCGCAGTGCGGGAGCCGCTCCGGCCAAGGCTGCCGCCAAATACCGCGGCCCGACGGGCGAAACCTGGTCTGGTGGCCGTGGCCGTAAGCCGCGTTGGGTGACTGAGGCATTGGCCGCAGGCAAGTCGCTTTCTGATTACGAGATCAAGTAAGTGCCCCTGTTTTCGCTGGGCAGGTGCCCAATAAAAAAGCCCGCATGCGCGGGCTTTTTTATTGGGCGTTGAGGGGTGACGCGCTCAGTTCACCATCACCAGTTTTCCTTTAACGCCGCGCGAACCCATGTGGGCGTATGCGGCCTTCAATTCCGCCATCGGCATCGTGCTGTCGATCACTGGCTTGATCTTTCCCTGACCGTACCAGTGCGCCAATTCCGCCATCATCTGTGCATTGGCCTTGGGTTCTCGCTTGGCGAAATCGCCCCAGAACACGCCGACCAGCGAAGCGCCTTTCAGCAGCGTCAGATTCAATGGCAGCGACGGAATCGGGCCGGACGCAAAACCGACGACCAAATAACGGCCGCGCCAGCCGATGGAGCGAAAGGCCGGCTCTGCAAAATCACCGCCCACCGGGTCGTAAATGACGTCCGGTCCTTTGCCATCGGTGGCGGCCTTGATGGCGTCGCGAAAACCGTTGGGCAGCGCATGCGTCGTGTAGTTGATCGTCGCATCGGCGCCGATGGAACGGCAAAGCTCGCATTTCTCGTCGGTGGAGGCTGCCGCGATCACCTTGGCCCCTGCAGCCTTTGCGATCTGGATGGCCGCCGTGCCCACGCCGCCGGCCGCGCCGAGCACCAGCACGGTTTCGCCGGCCTTGAGTTGCGCGCGGTCCATCAGTGCATGCCACGATGTGGCATAGATCATGATGAAAGCCGCCGCATCGACGTGACCGAAACCTTCAGGCAGCGGCATGCACAGGGCCGCGGGCGCCAGCGTATGGGTGCCGAAGCCGCCAGTGCCCGAAAGGCAGGCCACGTTCTGCCCGACCTTGAGGTGCGTGACACCATCGCCGACCGCCTGGACGACGCCCGCATATTCAGAGCCCGGCACGAAGGGGAGGGGCGGCTTCATCTGGTATTTGTTCTGCACGATCAGCAGATCTGGGAAATTCAGGCTCGCCGCCTTGATTTCGATCAGCACCTGACCCGGGCCCGGTGTCGGTGTCGGCAGTTCTTTCCAGGTCAGCGCGTCGACGCCGGTGGGGTTTTCGCAAAGCCATGCGTGCATGCTCGGGTCTCCTTCGGGTAGGTAATGTTCGGCCAATGAATGCGGGCGATGATAGGTGGCGCGGTGGGGTGGGCTTGTCCCTGCTGCGACGCACCCGACGCCTACAATCTGAGCGCATCCAGGACACCATGAAGATACTAATTTCCAACGACGATGGCTTTCAGGCGCCGGGCATCGTCGCGCTGCACGACGCGCTCAAGGACATCGCCGAGGTCGAGGTGGTTGCACCCGAGCACAACAACAGTGCCAAGTCGAACGCGCTGACCCTGGCGGCACCGCTCTACGTGCGCGAGGCGCACAACGGCTTTCGCTATGTGACCGGCACCCCGGCCGACTGCGTGCACATCGCGCTCAAGGGCCTGCTCGACTATCGGCCCGACCTGGTGGTTTCCGGCATCAACAACGGTGCCAACATGGGCGACGACACCATCTATTCGGGCACGGTCGGTGCGGCGATGGAGGCCTATCTGTTCGGCATTCCGGCCATTGCGTTCTCGCAGATCGAAAAAGGCTGGGCACATGTGGATGCGGCCGCCCAGGTGGCGCGTCGACTGGTGCAGCAGATCGAACGCGAACGCATGCTCGACGGCGGTGCTTTCCTGCTCAACGTGAACGTGCCGAACCTGCCTTTCGACGAGTTGAAGCCCGTCAAGGTCTGCCGGCTCGGCCGTCGCCATGCGGCTGAGAAGGTGATCACGCAGGACAGTCCGCGCGGCGAGACCATGTATTGGATCGCCGGCGCGGGCGGCGCCAAGGACAGCGGCGAAGGCACCGACTTCCATGCCACTGCAGCCGGCCACATCGCGCTGACACCGCTGCAGATCGACTTGACCGACCACGCCAACCTCGGCCAATGGCGCGAGACGGTGGCCCGTCTCGGCAACTGACATGGCCACACAGCGGCCCAGTTTCCCCGTTCGCCTGACACCTACTGCTTCTGCCGCCACGCGTGGGCGCATGCCCGCCGTGCCGGCCAAGCCCTTGGTGCACTCCACGCCCTCGATGGCGTCTGATGCCGTGCGCGCGCGCATGGTGCAGAGGCTTGCAGCACAAGGAATTTCCGATCCGCGCGTTCTGCGCGCAATGGGCGCCGTGGAGCGTCATCGTTTCGTCGACAGTGCGCTGGTCAATCAGGCCTACGAGGACACGAGCCTGCCGATCGGGTTGGGACAGACCATTTCGAAGCCCAACGTGGTGGCCCGCATGATCGAGCTGCTGATGGGTGCACCCGCACTGGCAGGAAAGCCGCAGGACAAACTGGGCCGCGTGCTCGAGATCGGCACCGGTTGCGGTTACCAGGCGGCCGTGCTGAATCATGTTGCGACCGAGGTCTACAGCATCGAGCGCCTGCGTGGCCTGCACGAGCGAGCGCGCGCCAACCTGCGGCACTTCCGTTTGGCCACGGTGCACCTGATGCTGGGCGACGGGATGGTCGGCTATGCCAAGGGCGCGCCCTATGCCGGCATCATTGCCGCGGCAGGCGGCGAGGCGGTGCCCGAGGCCTGGATTGCGCAGCTCGCGGTGGGCGGCCGCATCGTGGCGCCAACCCAATCAGCGAGTGGTGGTCAAGCCCTTGTCGTCATCGACAAGACCTCACGGGGACTGGAGCGGCTCATTCTTGAGGCGGTTCACTTTGTCCCCCTAAAATCAGGTATCGCTTGAAGGAATAACAAATGCAGGGTTTTGGCAATCGGAGTTGGTTCGCTGGCGTCACGTTGGCCTTTGTGCTCGTGATCGCGGGCTGTTCCACACCGCGTGGGCCGGCACCGGTCGAAGACCGCGGCACCATGACGCGCGCGCCAGGCGCAGCAGTGCCCGGCGGCCCGCCCATCACCACAGATGCCAACGGCAAGCCACTCGCCGGTATCGAAAACTATGGCAAGCCTGGCTACTACGCCGTGCGCCCGGGCGACACGATCCGCCGTATCGGCAATGAAACCGGCCAGCGCTGGCAGGACATCGTTCGCTGGAACAACATCGATAACCCAGACCTGATCGAAGTCGGCCAGGTGCTGCGCGTGATTCCGCCAGTTGGTTCGGGAACGGCTGTTGCGGCCGCGCCCGCGACGCCTCCGGCCACTTCTTCCGAAGGTGCGGTCACGAAGCCTGTGACGCCGCAGCCTGCGGTGGTGCCTACGACGCCTGCCAGCGGTGCGAGCAAACCACCGGCTCCCGTTACGGCTTCCCCGGCCAGTCCTGGCAGCGGCAACTCGGGTGATGAAGACCTCGGCTGGATCTGGCCCGCCAGCGGTTCGCTGATCGCAGGTTTCGACGAAGCCAAGAACAAGGGCTACGACATCAGTGGCAAGGCGGGCGACCCCGTGCTGGCCGCCGCCGACGGTCGTGTGGTCTATGCGGGTGCAGGTCTGCGCGGCTATGGCAACCTGATCATCCTGAAGCACAACAACACCTACCTCACGGCGTATGCGCACAACCAGACGCTGCTCGTGAAGGAAGACCAGTCGGTTCAGAAGGGCCAGAAGATCGCCGAGATGGGCAACAGCGATGCTGATCGCGTGAAGCTGCATTTCGAGATTCGCCGCCAGGGCAAGCCCGTCGATCCTTCGCGCTACCTGCCCGGCCGGTGATGCCATGGCTGCCTCCCGCCCCCGCCGCACGCTGTTGCCTGTGCGCGGGTCGGCGGGCAGGGGCAGCAGCCCATCTTCCAGCAAGGGTCAGCGCGAGCTCACCAGCGAGAGCGCTGGTCCCCAAGAAGAAGGCGTAGATCCGTCGTCGACAGACACCGCGCTGCCCAATGGCGTCGCGAGCGAACTGATTGGCGGCGAGGGCGCGGATGCGCTGACCATCTACCTGCGCCAGGTCCGGCGCACCGAGCTCTTCACGCCCGCGCAGGAATACCAGACTGCATGCGCCGCGCGGGCTGGCGACTTCGCCGCGCGCCAATCGATGATCGAGCACAACTTGCGGCTCGTGGTCAACATCGCCAAGAGCTACCTGGGCCGGGGCGTGCCGCTGTCCGACCTCATCGAGGAAGGCAATCTTGGCCTGATGCACGCCATCACCAAGTTCGAGCCCGAACGCGGCTTTCGCTTTTCCACGTATGCGACCTGGTGGATCCGCCAGTCTGTCGAGCGCGCCGTCATGACGCAGGCGCGTGCGATCCGGCTGCCGGTGCATGTGGTGCGCGAACTGCAGCAAGTTCTGAGGGCTCGCCGCACCCTCGAAGGCGACGCCGAATTCCTTGCGCACCGGCCCGACGGCGTGCGCGTGGAAGACATTGCCGCGCTGCTGGGCCGCGAGGTGCAGGCGGTGGCCGACCTGCTTGCCCTGTCCGAGGCCCCGCGCTCGCTGGATGCGGGCGATGCCCGGGGAGACGAGGGCTTCACGCTGGCCGATACCGTGGCTTCTGAAGACGAGCAGAGTAGTCCGACTGGCGTGGCGCACACGCACGAGGTGGAACGCCTGCTCGACCAATGGGTGCACGCCCTCGATGCGCGCGAACGCGAGGTGCTGGAGGGGCGCTATGGCCTGCACGACCGCGAGCCCGAAACGCTGGAGGTGCTGAGCGTGCGCCTCGGCCTCACGCGCGAGCGTGTGAGGCAGATCCAGAACGAGGCACTGGCCAAGATGCGCCGCCAATTGGCCCGTTCGGGTGTGGGGCGCGACGCGCTGTTCTAGAGGCCCCCGTCCACGCTGAGACAATCGGGGGATGACGGAATCCATCGAAGAAAAGAAAGTCCCCACGAATCCCGGCGAAGAATGGCTGCAGGTCGAGTCTCTCGACCTCGATGCGCAGGGCGTGGCGCACAAGGCCGACGGCATGGTCGTGTTCATCGAAGGCGCATTGCCTTTCGAGGAAGTGCAGTTCAATGTCCATCGCCGCAAGAACAACTGGGAGCAGGGCACGGTCACGACCATCCGCCGCGAATCGTCGCAGCGGGTGCGCCCGGGCTGCCCGCATTTCGGCCTGCACACGGGTGCCTGCGGCGGTTGCAAGATGCAGCACCTGGACGCAGCCGCCCAGGTGGCCGTGAAGCAGCGCGCACTGGAAGACAACCTGTGGCACCTCGGCAAGGTCAAACCCGACAACCTGCTGCGGCCGCTCGAAGGGCCGGCCTGGCACTACCGCTACCGTGCGCGTCTTTCGGTGCGCCATGTGGTCAAGAAGGGCACGGTGCTGATCGGTTTTCACGAGCGCAAGAGCCGCTACTTGGCCGACATGCAGGTGTGCCCGGTGCTGCCGAAGCAGGTCAGCAAGATGCTGATGCCGCTGCGCGCGTTGATCGGTTCGATGGATGCGCGCGAGACATGCCCGCAGATCGAATTGGCCTGCGGTGACGCACCCGATTCCACGCGGCTCGGCACGATCGCTTTGGTGCTGCGTCACCTCGAGCCGCTCTCGCGTGCGGACATCGATCGGTTGAAGGCCTTTGCCGCGGGCAACGAAGGCGTCCAGTGGTGGCTGCAAGCCAAGGGGCCGGAAACCGTGAAGCTGCTGGAAGAGGGCGGCACGCCGCTGGCGTATCGGTTGCCGGAGTTCGGCGTCACGATGCCGTTCAAGCCCACCGATTTCACGCAGGTCAATCCGCACATCAATCGGGCGCTGGTGGGCAAGGCGCTGCGCCTGCTCGACGTGCAGTCGGACGAGCGCGTGATCGACTGGTTCTGCGGCCTCGGCAACTTCACCCTGCCGCTGGCGAGCAAGGCGCGCGAGGTGCTGGGCATCGAGGGCAGCGACACGCTGGTGGCGCGCGCGACCGACAACTTCAAAAGAAACCAGCCTGCAACGTCGGCCCGCCGTGCGTTGTCGCCTGCAACTTTCGTGGCGCGCAATCTGTTCGACATGACGCCGGCGATGCTGGTGGCAGATGGCAGCGCCGACAAGTGGCTGGTCGATCCGCCGCGCGAAGGCGCATTCGCGCTGGCCAAGGCCATGGCCGACCTACACCAGCAGCCCGAGTTGCGCACCGATGGCTGGACGCCGCCCAAGCGCATCGTGTACGTGAGCTGCAATCCGTCGACGCTCGCGCGCGACGCCGGCTTGCTGGTGCACCAGGCGGGCTACCGCTGCACATTCGCGGGGGTGGTCAACATGTTTCCGCACACCGCGCACGTCGAGTCGATAGCGGTCTTCGAGCTGGAATGAAAAAGGGCCCCTCGGGGCCCTTTGTTCTGGTGAGCGCGATTCGCTCGCTTGTTCGTTCGTTCAGTCGCGCTCGCCGCCGAAGATGCCCAGCAGCGCCAGCAGACTCTGGAACACGTTGAACAGGTCGAGGTACAGCGCGAGCGTGGCGCTGATGTAGTTGGTTTCGCCGCCGTCCATGATCTGCTTCAGGTCATAGAGCATGTAGGCCGAGAAGATGCCGATGGCAGCCACCGAGATGACCAGCATGCCCGTGGTCGAACCAACGAACACATTGATGATGGCGCCGAACATCAGCACCAGCGCGCCGACGAACAGGAACTTGCCCATGCCTGACAGATCGCGCTTGATGACCGTGGCCAGCGAGGCCATCACGAGGAACACGCCGGCGGTGCCGCCGAAGGCCGTCATGATGAGTTCCGAGCCATTCTTGAAGCCGAGCACCATCGCGATCAGGCGCGACAGCATCAGGCCCATGAAGAAGGTGAAGGCCAGCAGCACCGGCACGCCGGCGGCGGAGTTCTTGGTCTTCTCGATGGCGAACATGAAGCCGAAGGCGCCGCCGAGGAAGACGATGAGGCCCAGGCCACCGGTGAGCGAGCGGGTGATGCCGGTGCTCACGCCGACCCAGGCGCCCAGAACGGTGGGCAGCATGCTCAGTGCAAGCAGCCAGTAGGTGTTGCGCAGTACGCGCTGGCGTTCAGCCTGCGCCAGCGGCTGGCCGTAGCCTGTTGAAGTATCTAGGGTGGTAACGCGGTCGTTCATGGCCGGAGCTCCTGTGATTGCTGCAATGACGCAGTTGGGCGCATTCTAGGGGGCTGCAAGAGGGGGTGTCGCAAAGACCGTATGCGGGGTGTTCTCAAGCCCTTAAGACACCCCTGGCAGCATGGCCGTTATGCTGTCGGGTTTTCACGCAAACTGAGCTCATCATGAAGACCAAATCTTTCCTCGAACTCGCCGACGTCAAGGCCGTTGCCGCAGCGGCTGAAGCCGAGGCCCTGAAGAACAACTGGGCGGTGACGATCGCGATCTCGGACGACGCCGGCAACCTGCTCTGGCTGCAGCGCTTGGACGGCGCCGCGGCGCTGTCTTCGCACATCGCTCCTGCCAAGGCGCACACGGCAGCCATGGGCCGGCGCGAAAGCAAGGTCTACGAAGACATCATCAACGGCGGCCGCACGGCGTTCCTGACGGCTCCCGAAGTGCAGGGCTTGCTCGAAGGCGGCGTGCCGATCGTCAAGGACGGCCAGGTGATCGGCGCTGTTGGCGTGAGCGGCGTGAAGTCGAATGAAGATGCCCAGATTGCCAAGGCGGGCATTGCGGCTCTCGGCCTCTGAGTTTTTCTTCCGCACAAAGCAAAACGCCGACTTCGAGGTCGGCGTTTTCTTTTGGGCTGCTTCAGCGTGAAAAAAAGCTTGGCTAGTCGGCGAACCGTTGGCTAGCAAAAAACGACCCTTCGGAGATGAATCTCCTTGAGTCGCCCCACGATGAAACTTGCGCGAAGGGCGGGCTGGACGACTTACTTGGTCAGGATCAGCTTGCCGAGTTTGGTGGCTTGAAGCCGGTAGAGAGAACCGTTGTGCATGATGCCCACAGTCTTGCTTCCTTTCAGAAGCTCCGTGCTTTCAACCATCGGCACCGGACGCGTTGCCTGGATGGACGCATGGCCGCCACCCGACTGGTCGAGCGAAGGATGGTTCAGGACAGAAAAGGCATTCGGTGTGGCTGGCATCTGGAGTTCCCTTATCGAAGCGATGAGTGAATGATAATGATTCGCAATAAAAAGTCAATCGTCGCGATCAACTTTTTTTGGCTTGCGATTTCAGATCACTTCGCTTCAGGCTCCGTGATGAAGCCGATCTTGCGCACACCGGCTTCACGGGCCTCCGACATCGCCTTGGCCACGCGCTCGTAACGCACGGCCTTGTCGCCGCGGATGTGCAGCTCGGGCTGCGGTTCCTTGGCGGCTTCGGCGGCGAGGCGGTTGGGCAACTCGCTGTCGTCGATCTTCTGTTCGTTCCAGTAGTAGGAACCGTCAGCCGTGACGCTGAACAGGATGTTCTGCGGTTTGGGCTGCTCTGGCTCGCTGGAAGCGCGCGGCAGGTCGATGTTGACTGCGTGCTTCATCACCGGCACGGTGATGATGAAGATGATGAGGAGCACCAGCATGACGTCGACCAGCGGCGTCATGTTGATCTCGTTCATCACCTCATCGGGTTCGTCTTGCGTTCCGAAAGCCATGATGCTCAGCCCTTCTTGAGCGGAACCACGACGGCATCGCCGCTGCCGCTCTGGACGCGGGCGCCGGTCACGAAGTAGGCGTGCAGGTCGTGGGCGAAGGCGTTGAGCTTGGTCAGCACGAACTTGTTGCCGCGCACCAGTGCGTTGTAGCCCAGCACCGCGGGAATGGCCACGGCAAGGCCGAGCGCCGTCATGATCAACGCTTCACCGATCGGGCCAGCCACCTTGTCAATGGTCGCCTGGCCGGCCGAGCTGATGCTCATGAGCGCGTGATAAATACCCCAGACAGTGCCGAACAGGCCGATGAACGGTGCGGTGGAGCCGACCGAAGCCAGGATCGCGAGGCCGGTCTGCAGTCGGGCGGTGAAGGCGTCGATGCCATTGCGCAGTGCGCGCGTGATCCAGTCGCTCACGTCGAGCGCATCGTGCAGATGGGCCTTGGTGTTGCGGTGGTGAGCAGCCGCCTCGCGGCCTTCGAGGGCCAGCGCGCGGAAGGGGTTGCTGTCGTCCTTGCCCAGTTTGTTCAGCGCGGTGGCGAAGTCTTCGCTGTGCCAGAAGTCCTGCGAATGCTTGGCGAGGCGCTTGTAGCGGACGACATCGAGTGCCTTGACGATGATCACGATCCACGACGCGAGCGACATGCCGACCAGCAGCACCGCCACGGCCTTGGTGACGAAATCGCCCTGATTCCAGACGTTCATCAAGCCAAATTGGGAATCCATACGAAGTTGCTCCAGAGAAAAATTAGTTCAGGACGTAATTGACGGGGGCGTCATAGGACATGGCCTGCACCACGCCGTTGACCTTGCCGGGCACAAACCGGCATTTCATGATGTATTCCACGGCCGCCTCGTCGAGGCGATCGAAGCCGCTGGATTTCTTGACCTCGGCGCTCTTGGGCAGACCGTCGACACCGACGAGCACTCGCACGATCACCTTGCCCTGTTCGCCGAGTCGTTTGCTCATGGCGGGGTAGGTGGCTTTCGGATTCTGAAGATAGTCGGCGTTGCTCGATGGCAGCTGCACGGCCGGCGGAGCCGGGGGCGCAGGTGGCGGTGCAGGCGGCGCCGGTGGAGCGGGAGGTGCTGGCGGCGTTGCCGGTGGGGGCGGTTCCGTGACGCCGACGGGCGCCATGGGCGCCGGCGTGGGCTTCGGCTCGCGAATGGCCTGGGGCCGCGGCGGAGGCGGCGCCTTGGTCACCTTGGGTTGGGGCGGTGGTGGGGGCGGCGGAGGCGGGTCCGCCTTCGGCTTCGGTGGCTCGACGAACTGGCTCAGTATCTCGACGGGAATCACCACTTCGGCGGCGCGGCGCAGCAATCCGCTTTGAAGCGCCCAGAGCGCGGCCGCGTGAAACAGGATGACACCGCCGGCAATGACGACATTGCGCGAAAGGCCAAGGACGGATGGGGGGGGAGCAAAGCGGTCAGACACGATCAACCATTCGAATGCGGGCACCGCGAAAGGTGCCCCGATTGCAGCAAAACCGCTACGAAGACGCCACGCGCGCTACTTGCGAAAGATCCACCAGACCGAACCTGCGACCAGAATCAGGCTGCCGCCGAGTGCCGAGACGAGTTCCATGCCTTGCTTTCCTTGATGGAGTTGGCAAGCTGGATCGCTCTCGGACCCGAATCGCAATTCAGCGCGGCGACCGGATGCGAAGCGCTGCACTGCGCGACGATATCGCGCGCACAACCTTCACATTGACCACACTGGGTGGCCACGCCAAGTTCGAATTGCACTTCGTCAAAAGTCATGCCGGCCCGCACATGGCGTGCGATTTCTCGGTCGGAGACTCGGCGGCAGACGCAAACGATCATGGCTGTGAAAGCGGCAGTTGGCTGGCTGTTGGATGTGGTCGATTATAAATAAGAATCCATCGCATTTGCAATAACTATGTGTTACTGATTCATGCAACATCTTGTTCCCCCGGAATCAGACCTCCGACCAGAGCCGCAGCAGGTTGTGATAGTGCCCGGTCAGCGCCACCGTTTCCTCGCATTCGCCGAGGCGCGCGCGCAGTTTCTGGATGTTCTGGTCGAGCTCGAACAGCATGCTGCGCTGCTGATCGTTTCGCACCATGCTCTGCAGCCAGAAAAATGAGCAGATCCGCGCTCCCCGGGTCACAGGGTGAACGCGATGCAGGCTGCTGGCCGGGTAGAGGATGAGATCGCCGGCCGGCAGCTTCACTTCGTGCGAGCCGTAGGTGTCGATCACCTCCAGTTCGCCGCCCTCGTAGTCTTCGGGGTCGCACAGGAAGAGGGTGCACGACAGGTCAGTGCGCAGTTGTTGACCACTGCCGGGCAGAGCACGGACCGCACCGTCGACATGAACGCCGTAATGCTCGCCCCCCTCGTAGCGATTGAACAGCGGCGGCACGAAGCGCGACGGAAGCGCTGCCGAGAAAAAGAGCGAGTGCCGGGCCAGCGCGGCCAGCACGATGTTGCCCAGCTCCCGGCCGACGGCCGACTGTTCCGGCAACTGGCGATTGCGCTTGACCTGCGCGCCTTGTGCGCCGACCGTCTCGCGCCCGTCGGTCCATTGCGTGGCATCGAGTGCGGTGCGCATTTCACGCACCTGGTCAGGGCTCAGCACTTCGGGCACATGCAGCATCATTTTCAGGAACTCCGCAATGAGAAAAGCCCCGGCGCGGGCCGGGGCTCGAGTTTCGCACCGCACCGGGCAAGCCCGGCGCGCGCAAGGACCGTCAGAACGCGAAGTTCGCGGTGATCTTGGCCGAGCGCGGCGTGCCCGGCGTGTAGCGGTAGCCGCTCTTGTTGATGGCCGCCACGTAGTCCTTGTCGAACAGGTTGTACAGGTTCAGCTGGATGTCGATGTTCTTGTTGATGCGATAGGAGGCCATCGCATCGAACACCCAGTACGAATCGACGTACGCCGGCGTTCCCACCGCACCGTCGGTGCCGCGCTGCAGCTTGCCGTTGTAGCGGGCGCCGCCGCCGACAGTCAGGCCGAACGGGAACTGGTAGGTGGTCCAGAGCGTGAAGGCCTTCTTCGGCGTGTAAGCGAGGGCGGTCGAGCCATCGGCCAGCACCGAGGGGCCGCTCGCCACACGGGTGTTCATGGTGGTGAAGCCCGAGCTCACGCCCCAGTTATCGGTCAGCGCGCCTGATACGCCCAGCTCGACGCCCTGCACGCGCTTCTTGCCGGTCTGGAAGTACTGCTGCGAGACCGCGTCCTGCACGACTTCGTTGCTCACGTCGGTGCGGTACAGCGCCGCCGTCAGGGCCACGCGCTTGTTCATCACGTCCCACTTGGTGCCGACCTCGTAGGTCTTGGCCTTCTGCGGCAGGAAGTCGGTGCGCCCGGCGCTGTTGCCGGTGCCGCTGGCGGCCAGCTGGAAGTTGGCGCCGCCCGGCGGCTGTGCGGCGGTGCCGTAGGCCGCGTAGACGCTGCTGTTCTCGGTGGGCTTGTAGACCAGGCCGATCTTGCCGGAGAGCAGGTTGTCCGACAGCTTCAGGTTGGTCGGCGTGATCGTCGAGGTCTGCGGACCGTTGCCGGTGCGTGCCAGCGTCAGCGCGGTGGCGTTGTACGTGGTCGAGTAGTGGTCATAGCGCAGGCCGGCGGTCAACTGCCATTGCTCGTTGAACTTGAGCGTGTCGAAGGCGTAGAGGCCGATGGTGTCGGTGCTGCCGTCCGAGCCGGTGCCGTTGGCAATGCGGTTGTAGCCGCTCACGTACGGGTTCGGGTTGTACAGGTTGGCGGCTGGCCACGAACCGGCTGCTGCCAGCGTGGTGCCTACGCTGGGGTAGCCCGCAGCGTAGTAGTTGTTGGCGGTCTGCTTCTCGCGGATGAATTCGAGGCCGCCGTTGAACGAGTGGCTGATGCTGCCGGTGTTGAACTTGGCCGACACGCTCGTCTGGTTGGTGAAGATCGTGTTTTCCTGGTCCTTGTTGGTGGGCAGGTTGCGCGTGACGGTCCAGCTGGCGGGAATCGTGGGGATCACCGTGTTGAGGAAGCCCGCGTTCGCGGCCGGCAGTTGGCCGACACCGGTTGCCGACGCCGTGAGGCCGCCGCCCATGAACGACGTCAGCATGTAGTCCTGCGAGGTCTTGCCGTAGCGCGTGGTGTTGCGGATGGTGATGTCGGGCGTCAGGTCGTGCTCGATGCGCGCGGTGAACATGTCCGCGGTCACGTTGTCGAAGTCCGAGCTGGTGCCGTAGAAGTTGCTCGAATCCACGCGCGCGGCGGCGTTCAGGTAGGTGCGGCGCGCCAGGCCGCGCGTGATCGCGGTGGCGTCAGGCGTGCTGTAGCCCGGCAGGCCGATGGTGGGCACACCGCCATCGGGAATGTTGTTCTGCTTGACGTGCAGGTAGTCGAGGAAGATGCGCGTCGGGCTGTTCAGGCCGAGGGCCAGCGACGGGGCGATCGCCGTGCGCTTGTTCTTGACGAAATCGCGGCCGGCCACGCCGCCGTCTTCGGTTACTGCATTGAGGCGGAACGCCGCGCCGATGCCGTTGGCGCTGCTGAGCGACTTGTTCCAGTCGACGCTGCCGCGCTTGAAGTCGGCGCTGCCGAAGCTCATCGAGCCCAGGAAGCTGTCTTCGAGCTTCGGCTTCTTGGTGACGAGGTTGATGTAGCCGGTGGGCGAGGTGCGGCCCACGTCGGTGCCCGACGGGCCCTTCACGACCTCGATCTGTTCGATGTTGAACACGTCGCGCGACACCGAGCCCAGGTCGCGGATGCCGTCGACGAAGATCGCGCTCGAGCTGTCGAAGCCGCGCATGAAGACGGCGTCGCCCGTGTTGGTGTTGCCGTTTTCCCCGAGGAAGAAGGTGCCCACGCCGGGCGTATTGCGCAGCGCCTCGGTCAGGGTGGTCGCGCCCTGGTCGCGAATGATCTGTTCCTTGATGACCTGGATGGTCTGGGGCGTGTTCACCAGAGGAGCCGTGAACTTGGGGTTCGACGAGTTGTCGGTCTTGTAGTCGGCGGCGGTGGAGTCCTGCACGCGGACTTCAGGCAGCGCGCCACCCGATTGGGCGAGAGCGGCTGGGGCCGCAATGGCCATCAGCGTGGCGGCGGCAGCGCCTGAGAGGTGTGGAACGGCGCGCGAAACGGTGTGTTTGCGGCTCTTGATGTAGGCCATGAAGTTCTTCTCCGAAAAGGGCGGCAGCAGGACTCGATTGGCGATGTCCTGGCGGCCTGCGTTTTCTGGAGAAGCGAGGGCGGACTGGCTGGGTGAGTCGACTTACAAAGCGTTTGTAAATCGCTGCGAATGATATTGCTTCTCAATACGAAGAAACGCAGATGGAGCACTTTCTAATCCGAAAGTTTTGCTTTCTGTTGCTATCGCGCAACTGAAGCAGGCGTGCGGGCCTCAATAGACGTCGCGGCGATAGCGCCCGCTGGCTGTCAGCTCATTCACCAGCGCCTCACCCGCAACCTGCCGCAACGCGGCGTCCACGCCCGACGCCATGCCTTGCAAGCTTCCGCAGACATAGACGGCCGCGCCGTCGTGCAGCCACCGCAGCAAGGCGTCGGCCGACTGCAGCAGCCGGTGCTGGACATAGAAGCGCTCCGCCTGATCGCGCGAGAACACCATGTCGAGCCGCTGCAGCACGCCGTTGGCCTGCCAGGTTTCGATTTCTTCGCGATAAAGAAAGTCGTGGGCCGCCTGGCGTTCGCCGAACACCAGCCAGTTGTCGTGCCTGCCCGCGGCGGCACGGGCCCGCAGGTGCGCGCGCAGACCAGCCAGGCCGGTGCCGTTGCCGATGAGGATCAGCGGCCGCGTTTCGTTGCCATCCAGGCGGAACCCTCGATGAGGCCGCAGCCGCAAGGCCACCGTGTCGCCGATGCTGAGGGTGGACGTGAGCAGCCCTGATGCAGCACCAAGCGTCCCGTCGGGATGCTGCTCCTGCCGGACGAGCAAGTGCAGTTCGCCGTCGGCGTGCACGGATGAGATCGAATAGTCGCGCGGGCGCGCCGGATCGCTCGCCACCGCCACCTGCGCCAGGTCGCCCGAAACCCAATGCGGCATCGCACCGGCCTGCGGCACAAGTCCGAGGTGGAAGACAGGTGCGCCCGCACTGCCTTGATTGAGCCGCTCGCGTGCAATGAGCCGCCACTGCGTGAAGCTGGTAGTCGCGCTGTCGTCGGCCGCTGGCATATCGCCCCATTGCGCCTGCCATGCGGCCAGTGCCGCAGGGTCGCTGTTGTCGACCTCGATGCGATCGAACTCGCGCTTGGCGCCCGTCGCAAGTAGCCACTCGTCGAGCGCGCGGCCGAAGCCGCAGAAGTTGGCGTACTGGCGGTCGCCCAGCGCCAGAACGGCATAGCGCAGCGAAGGCAGCTTGGGTGGCGAATCCATCATCACGCGTTCGGCGAACAGGCTGGCGCCATCAGGTGCGTCGCCTTCGCCGTAGGTGCTTGCGATGAAGAGTGCACGCCGCGCGGCGGCAAGCGTCGGGGCATCGAGCGTGTTCAGCTCCATCACGCGAGCCGGCATGCCTGCGGCGCTCAGCTGCCGCGCGGTCTGCCAGGCGATGGCTTCGGCCTGGCCGGTCTGGCTGGCGAACAGCACGAGAACGGGGGGCTCGTCGCCGCTCCCCGAGAGCGCCACGGCGTCGCGTGCGGCAGCGGCTTGACGCCTGCGCTCGCGCATGTAGATCGACGCACAAAGCGCCGCATACGCCACCACGGTGGAACCCGCGCCCAGCGCGCGCAAGGTGAGGTCGTTCATGCCCCGGCCGGTGCGGGCCACGCGCGAGTGGCCTTTGCCGCAGGCGATGCGTCGCCATGGCTCACGAACAGTGCGGCAACGTCGTGCTGCTGCGCAAAGTCGAATCCTTCGTCCGGGCCCAGCACCGTCAGCACGGTGGCCAGCGCGTCGGCCTGCATGCATTCCGCGTGCAGCACGGTGACGCTGGCCAGCGCATGTGCGACAGGCTCGCCCGTGCGCGGATCGATGGTGTGCGACCAGTGGCGCCCTTCGTGCGAGCGCCGATGCCAGCGGTCGCCCGAAGTGGCGATGGTCATGTCGGCGAGCGCAACGCGCCGCGCCTTGGTCGGGTCGCCGTCGACGAGCACTTGCCAGGGCTGCCCACCGGGACGTTGCCCGGTGCCTCGCAACTCTCCGCCGACTTCAAAGAGAAGGTCGACAAGGCCAAGTGCGCGCAGCGCCTCGACGCCGTGGTCGACCGCGAAGCCCTTGGCAATGCCCGAAAGGTCGAGCGCGACGCCGCCCGGTTGCAGCAGCGAGCCATCGACCGAATCGAAGGCCAGCCGCGACCAGCCGACGCGCGCACGCGCATCGGCCAGGGCCTTTGCAGCAGGTAGGCCGCCTTCACGCGCTTCGGGGCCGAAGCCCCAGCAAGCGACGAGCGGACCGACTGTCGGATCGATCGCACCACCGCTGGCTGCTGCCCATCGCGCAGCACAGCGCATCACCTCGGCGAACTCCGCGGGCAGCACGTGCAGCGACCCGGCCGGCGCCCGGTTGAACCGGCTGATGTCCGAGTCCGGCTCCCAGTGGCTCATCTGCGCGATCACACGGCCAAGCGCCGATTCGACGGCCGCGCGCACCTGCGCCAGCGGCAGCATCCGCGGATTGTCGAAGCGCAGCGACCAGGTCGTGCCCATGGTCTGCCCGCCAAGCTGCTGCAGGGTCGCGGGATCGGCGGGACGCGGTACGGCCGCGTTGGCGTAGCCGCCAGCGCGCCATGTGCTGAACGAAATGCCCAAGGTGGCTTGCTGCGTCAGGGCATCACTTCAAGGGTGGCCGCGTAGTTCAGGCGGCGTTCCTTGGCTTGCGGCACCGTGGTCTTGTTGTCCTTGGTGCTGGCGTCGAGCCAGTACATGCCGGCGGCCGGCCAGGTCACGCTGAATTGGCCCTTGTCGTCGGTCTTGAGCTTGATTTCTTCGAGCTTGTCGCGGTACTGGGTGTTGCCTGCCGTCACTGTCACTTCGAGTCCCTTGGCGGGCTGGCCGTCGAGGTTCAGCGTGAAGGTGGCCTTCTCGCCCTTGACCAGGTCGGTCGGGCTGCCGGTGGCGATCAGCTCCAGCCCCTGGCCGGTCGGCTTGAGCACCGAAGGCTTGCCGACCGTCACGAAGGTCTCGATGCGGCCGGACGATTGGGTGACCGTCACGTCCTGCGCATCGGCCGGGATTTCCTTGCCGATGGTCTCGGCCGTGCCGCGCGCACGCTTGGTCTGGCCCGTGGCCTTGTCCTTCCAGCTCGCGAAGGCGCCGGCATTGAGCACGGCGATGCGGTAGGTGCCCGATTGCGCCACGTTCACGTCGAACACGTTGCGCAGCTTGAGCTTGGCTTCGGTCTCGGGCTTGATGGTGCTGCCGTCGGGCGCGGTGATCTGCAGGCCGTCGAGTCGCAGCGGTGCGTGGTTGGCAACGAACAAGTCGTTCGACACCGCGGCATCGACGGTGACGGTGTCGGCTTTGGAGAACACGGTGGAAGAGGGCAGCAGCCAGGCGTTGTGCGCCTGGGCGAGCGAGGCGGCGGCTGACAGGGCAATGGCGATGGAGGCAGCGCGCAGGTTGAAATGGGTCATGACAGTTCCTTGATGTGACGGGCTGGCGGTGAAAGGGGCTGTGCGGCGCAAGTCAGGGCTTGAGTTCGAGCTTGATCTCGCCGAGCTCTTCCTTGCCCGTTGCGGTCGGCTGTGCCGTTGCCGTCGGCGGCCACTGGAAGGGAATGCTCACGACCTCGCGGCCACCGACTTCGCGCGCGGCTTCCACCACGAGCTTGTAGGCGCCCGGTGCGAGCTTGGGCATGGGCGCCGTGCCTTCAGTGAAGCTCAGCTGGTGCTTGCCGGCGGGCTTGGTGGCGCCCGTCACGCCATCGACCGGCACCGCGAGTTCGCGGCCGCCGCGGCGCCACCACTGGCGCATGTCCTTCAACCATTTCGTGCCTTCGCCTTCGGGGTTGTTGGTCTTGGTGCGCACGTCGTACCAGACGGCCAGCGTGCCGGCGACGGTGTTGTCGGCGCGCTCGATCCAGGTTGCCACGTAGGGGCGGTGGTACTCGGAGACGTTCAGCCGGGGTATCTCGATGTTGACGGCCAGTCCCGACGCGAAGGCCGGGGCTGCGAACAGCGCCGACATGGCCAGCGGCGCGAGTGAATAGCGAACGTGCACGGGAAACCTCTTTTCCTGGATCGACGATTGATGAATGAATCAGTGAATGAACATCAGCGCGAGCAGCACCGGCACGACGAGCCCCATGCCCACCATCGGCCAGGTGAACGGCCTGTTGCCTGCATGCATCTTGAGAATGAACAGGCCGGTGATCGAGAAGACCAGGGCGGCGCCCGCGAAGATGTCTATGAACCAGCTCCACGCGGCGCCGGTGTTGCGGCCCTTGTGGAGGTCGTTGAAGTAGGAGAGCCAGCCGCGGTCGGTGCGCTCGTATTCGATTTCGCCGTCGGCCAGGCTCAGGCGCAGCCAGGCATCGCCGCCGGGGCGGGAGAGCGACAGATAGATTTCGTCGTCCGACCACTCGGCCTCGCGGCCGGCGGTGCCGACGTCCCAGTGCTTCTGCACCCAGGCCTGGAGTTCAGGGGGCAGGGGCGCCTTTCCCTTGCTGGCCTTGGCTGCGGGCAACTGCTTTTCGAGTTGCGCGCGAAGGGCTTCGTCGATCGAACCGCTCAATTTCGTGACGGCCGGCTTGGCCTCGATCTGCCCCGCGTGGTTGAGCGTGAAGCCCGTGACGCTGAACAGGATCATGCCGATGAGGCAGATGGCCGAACTCACCCAATGCCATTCGTGCAGGGTCTTGAGCCAGTAGGCACGGCGGCGGTTGTCGGGGCGGGTGGCAGTCATCGAAGGCGCGGATTTTATCCGTGCAAATGAGAATGACTGTTATTCGTGCAGAGTTAAGTTACGTAAAGCAATAAAAAACGGGACCGAAGTCCCGTTGATTGGCTGGTGCGAGAGCTTCGCGTTACTCGAGTTCGCCCATCTGCGATTGCAGGTAGTTCTGCACCCCGACCTTGTCGATCAGGTCTATCTGGGTTTCGAGAAAGTCGATGTGCTCTTCGGTGTCGTCCAGGATCTCTTGCAGCAGATCGCGCGAGACATAGTCGCGCACCGATTCGCAATGCGCGATGCCGTCCTTGATGGTGGCCTGCGCGCCGGTTTCTGCACCGAGGTCGCAGCGCAGCAGTTCGGGCACGTCTTCGCCGATGTTCAGCTTGCCCAGGTCCTGCAGGTTCGGCAGGCCGTCGAGCATGAAGATGCGGTCCATCAGCTTGTCGGCGTGCTTCATTTCGCCGATCGATTCCTCGTATTCCTTCTTCGCCAGCTTGTCCAGACCCCAGTGCTTGAGCATGCGGTAGTGGAGGAAGTACTGGTTGATCGCGGTGAGCTCGTTCTTGAGCTGCGCCTGCAGATGTTCGATGACCTTGGGGTCGCCCTTCATGGTTTTTTCCTTGTTCTGAAAGCGGTGATTGTCAGAGGGGCGCGGTGGCACTTGCAAGCAATCCCATGCTGCGCCGGTCTGCATGCGTGTGATGGTGATACACGTTCGTATTGCGGCCTCGAAAAGGAGGTTCCAGGCTCATCGTGAACATAGCGACTTGCAATACTTTTGATAGATATCAACTATCAAAATATCTTGATTGGTAGTTATACTGATGCTTCGCCCTTTTCATCAGTCACCACCACTAGGAACCAGCATGTCCCTGATCAATACCGAAATCATTCCCTTCAAGGCCACCGCGTATCACAACGGCAAGTTCGTGCCCGTCAGCAACGACAACTTCAAGGGCAAATGGTCGGTCGTGGTGTTCTACCCGGCGGACTTTACGTTCGTGTGTCCCACGGAACTCGGCGACCTGGCCGACCACTACGCTGAATTCCAGAAGCTCGGCGTCGAGGTGTATGGCGTGTCGACCGACACCCACTTCACCCACAAGGCCTGGCACGACACCTCGGACACCATCGGCAAGGTCCAGTACCCGCTGATCGGCGACCCGAGCCAGCAACTGGCCCGCGCCTTCCAGGTGCTGATCGAAGAAGGCGAAGACGCAGGCCTGGCCTACCGCGGCACCTTCGTGATCGACCCCGAAGGCAAGATCAAGACCATCGAAGTGCATGACAACGGCATCGGCCGTGACGCTGCCGAACTGCTGCGCCGCGTGAAGGCTGCCCAGTACGTCGCCGCACACCCCGGTGAAGTCTGCCCCGCCAAGTGGACCGAAGGCGCCGAAACGCTGAAGCCCTCGTTCGACCTCGTCGGCAAGATCTAAGCGCCTGCGTGCGAAGCCCGGGCGCTCACGAGGCCCCGGGCTTTTTTGCCCCCAATTGATAGTTTTCAGTTATCGAAGGAGAGTCCCTCATGCTCGACGCAAGCACCAAAGCCCAATTGAAGAGTTACCTCGAACGCGCCACGCAGCCGATCGAGATCGTCGCCTCGCTCGACGACAGCAAGGCCTCGGGCGAAATGCTGTCGCTGCTGAAGGACGTTGCCGAGTCGTCCCCGCTGGTCAAGCTGACCGAAAGCCGCGACGACAACCATCGCAAGCCTTCGTTCTCGGTCAACCGCCCGAGCGAAAACCACGGCCCGCGCTTTGCCGGCCTGCCGATGGGCCATGAATTCACGTCGCTGATCCTTGCGTTGCTGCAGATCGGCGGCTATCCCCCCAAGGTCGAGCAGGCAGTGCTCGACCAGATCAAGGCGCTCGACGGCGACTTCGAGTTCGAGATCTACGTCTCGCTCACCTGCCACAACTGCCCCGACGTGGTCCAGGCGCTGAACCTGATGGCGGTGCAGAACCCGCGCATCCGCACCACGATGATCGAAGGCGGCACCTTCCAGGAAGAAGTGAAGGAACGCCAGATCATGGCTGTGCCCACCGTGTTCCTCAACGGCACCGAGTTCGGCCAGGGCCGCATGAGCCTGGAAGAGATCCTCGCCAAGATCGACACCAGCGGCGTCGAGCGCGAAGCGAAGAAGATCGCCGCCAAAGACCCGTTCGACGTGCTGATCGTCGGCGGCGGCCCTGCCGGCGCGGCAGCAGCGGTGTACGCAGCGCGCAAGGGCATCCGCACCGGCGTTGCCTCGGAGCGTTTCGGCGGCCAGGTGCTCGACACCATGGGCATCGAGAACTTCATCTCGATCAAGGAAACCGAAGGACCGAAGTTCGCGCACGCGCTCGAAGAGCATGTGCGCGACTACGAGGTCGACATCATGAATCTGCAGCGCGCAAAAGCGCTGGTGCCCGGCAGCGACCTCATCGAGGTGAAGCTGGAAAGCGGCGCGTCGCTCAAGAGCAAGTCGGTCATCATTTCGACCGGCGCACGCTGGCGCAACATCAACGTGCCCGGCGAGCACGAGTTCAAGAACAAGGGCGTGGCCTACTGCCCGCACTGCGACGGCCCGCTGTTCAAGGGCAAGCGCGTCGCAGTGATCGGTGGCGGCAACTCGGGCGTCGAAGCGGCGATCGACCTGGCCGGCATCGTGGGCCACGTCACGCTGATCGAGTTCGACACGCAATTGCGCGCCGACGCCGTGCTGCAGCGCAAGCTCAGGAGCCTGAAGAACGTCGACGTGTTCACCAACGCACAGACCACCGAGATCACCGGCGACCAGAAGGTCAACGGCCTGGTCTACAAGGACCGCGCCACGGGCGAGCTGAAGAAGGTCGAGCTCGAAGGCGTGTTCATCCAGATCGGCCTCGTGCCCAACACCGACTGGCTCAAGGGCACGGTCGAGCTGTCGAAACACGGCGAAATCATCGTCGACGCGCGCGGCCAGACCTCTGTGCCCGGTGTGTTCGCGGCGGGCGATGCCACCACGGTGCCGTTCAAGCAGATCATCATCGCGGCCGGCGACGGCGCGAAGGCGGCGCTCGGTGCGTTCGACCATCTGATCCGCACATCGGCCCCTGCATGAGTAAGTCCTAAGTTGTTTCAATGAGAATTGTTCTCATACAATAAAAGGCTTGGGCGACAGCCCTTCATTGCCAGCCAGGTCGTTCGCGCAGTCTTCTGCGCCTGAAGGTCCAGCAAGCAGTTCTTTAACTGTTTCTGGACCTTTTTTCGTGGCCTCCAAACTCAACCGACGTCCCTCCCATCGCCTTGCCCTCCTGCCTTGCCTGATCGCCTCCGGGCTCGGTCTTTCGGCACCCTCGTGGGCCCAGCGCGTCGCGGCGCTCAATGAAGTGGTGGTGAGCGGTTCGCGCTCGGAGCAGGCGAGGGACGATCTTCCGGTGAGCACCGAGGTCATCAACCGCGACGACATCGAATCGAAGCAGATCACCGACATCCGCGACGCGGTGCGCGACCTGCCCAACGTGTCCGTCAAGCGCGCCCCCGCGCGCTTCGGCCTCGCGCAGGGCAACACCGGCCGCGACAGCAATGCGGGCTTCAACATCCGTGGCCTCGACGGCAACCGCGTGCTGCTGCTGACGGACGGCATCCGCACGCCGCGCAGCTATGTCTTCAGTGCCAACGCGTTCGGGCGCGACTACTTCGACATCAGCCTTGTCGAGCGCATCGAGATCATCAAGGGCCCGGCCTCTGCGCTCTATGGCTCCGACGGCCTCGCGGGCCTGGTGAACTTCATCACGCGCGATCCGTCGTCCTACCTGCGCGACGGCAAGAGCTTCGGCGGCAGCGCCAGCATCGGCTACAGCGGCGACGACAACGGCACGCATGGTGGCGTCACGCTGGCGGGCAAGGCCAACGACACGCTGCAGTGGCTCATCTCGGCCAACATGGGCCGCTCCAGCGCGCTGGAGAACATGGGCACCAACAACGCCGCCAACGTCGACCGCACCACGCCCAACCCCGAGCGCGACCGCAACAAGGCGCTGCTCGCCAAGGTCATCCTCACGCCCAATGCCGACCAGCGCCACGGCTTCACCTTCGAGCACATCGAGAAGACCAGCCGCTACGACCTGCTCTCGGGCGTCGCCAAGCCGCCCTATGCGTCCACCTCGGTCATCGGCCTCAACGCGAAGAACGACCTGCAGCGCGACCGCTTCACCTACGACGGCCGCCTGCGCCTGAACTCCGTCATGGCCGACAGCCTGCTCGCCGTGGTGAGCTACCAGAAGGCGAAGTCGCGCGAGTTCATCTACGAAGACCGCTTCACCGCAGCCGACCGCACGCGCGACGTCACCTACGACGAAAGCACCTGGCAGTTCGGCCTGCAGGCCGACAAGACCGTGCGCACGGGCGATTGGGCACAGAAGATCACCTACGGCTTCGACTACACGCGCACCAACGTCGAGAACCTGCAGACCGGCCTGGTACCCCCGGCCGGCGAGACCTTCCCGCTCAAGCGCTTTCCCGACACGCGCGAGACCTCGTCCGCGTTCTACGTGCAGGACGAATTCATCCACGACCGCTGGAGCATCACGCCGGGCATCCGCTTCGACCGCTTCTCGCTCGACGCGAAGCAGGCCGGTTTCGGCGCGCAGGTCGTGTCGCTTTCGGGCTCGGCCGTATCGCCCAAGCTCGGCGTGCTGTTCCGCGCAACGCCGCAATGGAGCGTGTACGGCAACTACGCCTCTGGCTTCAAGGCGCCCAACGCGTTCCAGGTCAACAACTTCTTCGAGAACGTGATCTCGGGCTACAGGACGATTCCCAACCCGAACCTCAAGCCCGAGAAGAGCCAGAACATCGAGCTCGGCGTGCGCGGGCGCACCGGCGTGCTGAGCTTCGACGTGGCCGCGTTCACCGGTGACTACAAGGACCTGATCGAGAACGACCGCCAGGTCGGCGGCGTGTTCGGCTCGCGCGCCAATCCGGCGACCTTCCAGTCGGTCAACATCGGGCGCGCGCGCATCAGCGGCTTCGAGATCAAGGGCGAACTCGACTTCACCGACAACGGCAACGGCTTCTCCGTGCCCTTCGCCTATGGCCAGACGCGCGGGCGCGACCGCACCAACAACCGGCCACTCAACTCGATCGACCCGAGCAAGGCCAGCGTCGGCGTCAAGTACCAGGCGCCGGTGTGGAGCGTGCGCCTCGACGCCGTGAACCACGCACGCAAGAAGTGGTCGGACATCGACGGCACCGAGGTCACGACCGGCACCCAGTTCCGGACGCCCGCTGCCACCACCTTCGACCTGAGCGCACAGTGGCGCATCCGCAAGGACTTGCGCCTGAACGCGGCAATCGTCAATCTCACCAACAAGCGCTACTGGATGTGGAGCGACGTGCGCGGCCTGACCTCGACCTCGACGATCCGCGACGCCTACACCCAGCCGGGCCGCAGCTTCAACGTGTCGCTCGTGGCGGACTTCTGATCGCCGCACCCCGCTCTCGCCACAACAAGGAAACCCGATGATCAACGCCCAAGACATCCGAGACCGATTCGCCGCATTGCGCGCCAAGGGCATGCGCCACAAGGACGCCGCTGCGGCCATGGGCCTGTCCGAAGGCGCGGCGGTGGCCGCGCACATGGACACGCACGACAAGGCCCTGCGCGCCACGCGACTGCACGGCCCGTGGGTCGAGCTGCTGCAGGCGCTGGAGCTGTGCGGCCCCGTGCTGGCGCTCACGCGCAACGAGACCACGGTGCACGAGAAGACCGGTGTCTATGAAAAGGTGTCGGGCAGCGACGCGATGGGGCTCGCGCTGGGCGAGGCCATCGACCTGCGGCTGTTCTTCAGCCGCTGGCATGCGGGCTTCGCGGTGAGCGAGGCAGCGGCCAACCCGGGCGTGCTGCCGTCTCTGAGCCTGCAGTTCTTCAATGCGCAGGGCGTGGCCGTGCACAAGATCTTCGTGCGCGACGCCACCGACCGCGATGCCTTCCAGTCGGTCATCGACAGCTTCACCGCGCCGGACGAACCCGTGGTGTTTGCCGCGCCCGAAGACAAGGCAGTGCCGCGCGAAGACAGCGTCATCGACACGGCAGGCCTCGCCGAAGCCTGGCGCGGCATGCAGGACACGCACGAGTTCTTCGGCCTGCTGAACAAGTTCGGCGTGGAGCGCCAACAGAGCTTTCGCCTGACCGAAGGCGAGTTCACTCAGCGCGCCGAACTGAGTGCCATCAGCGGCCTGCTGAACGAAGCCGCGTTCGACGGCACGCCGATCATGGTTTTCGTCGGCAGTCCAGGTTGCATCCAGATCCACTCCGGCCCGGTGGTGCGCATCGAACCGATGGAAATGAAGGGCCACGGCGAGAACGCGACGCCGATGCGTTGGCTCAACGTGCTCGACCCCGGCTTCAACCTGCACATGCGTGAAGACCGCATTGCCAGCGTCTGGATCGTCGAGAAGCCGACCAGCGACGGTGTCGTGACATCGGTCGAAGCCTTCGACCAGCAGGGCGAGCTGATGGCGATGTTCTTCGGCGCGCGCAAGCCCGGCATGCCGGAGCGCGAGGAATGGCGTCGCATCGTGCGCGAGCTGCCGCGTCTTCAACCTGCGACCGAGGCCCCATGACCTCCTTTCACGAAATGAACGATCGTTTTCCGCTGCAGCGCCGCGACGTGCTGCGCCTGCTCGGCGCCTCGTCGCTGGGCGCCACCGCGCTGCCCCTGTTCGCGCAGGACGCGAAGCTGCCCAAGCTCGTGACCGTCAGCGGCGCGATCACTGAAGTCGTCTACCTGCTAGGGGCGGAAGCGCAGCTTGCCGGCACCGACACCACCAGTCTGTATCCCGCTGCCGCGCGTGCCACGCCGAAGGTCGGCTACATGCGCCAGCTGTCGGCCGAGGGCCTGCTGTCGCTGAAGCCCGACGCGATCATCGCCACCAACGAATCGGGTCCGGCCGTGGTGCTCGACCAGGTTCGCAGCGCGGGCGTCAAGGTCGAGATCATCGAGGCCGACCACAGCTGGGGCGAAGTGCAGCGCAAGGTACAGGCCGTCGGCCGCGCCGCTGCGCGCGAGGCGCAGGCGCGCGAGCTGCAGGCGAAGCTCGATGCCGATTGGAGCCAAGTGCAACAGCGCGTGGCCGCAGCGTCGAAGGGGCGCAAGCCGCGCGTGCTGTTCGTGCTGTCGCACAGCGCCAGCCCGCAGGTTTCGGGCGAGAAGACCGCTGCGCACTCGGTGATCGGCTTTGCGGGCGGCGTCAACACACTCGGCGGTTTCCAGGGCTACAGGCCGATGACCGCCGAAGCCATGGCCAGCGCCGCGCCCGACATCATCCTCACCAGCACGCAGAGCATCGAAGCCCACGGTGGCGTCGACAAGTTCTGGCAGCGGCCCGAGCTTGCGCTCACGCCGGCGTTCAAGAAGCGCAGCCTGATCACGCAGGACGCCTTGCTGCTGCTGGGCTTCGGCCCGCGCATGCCTGCGGCCATCGCCGAACTGCACGAAAAGTTCCTGGCTGCCACCGCATGAGCCAGCGCTTCTCGGCACAGGCCGTGCTGGGCGGCAGTGCGTTGCTGCTCGTCGCCGCCTTCGTGGTGGGGGCTGTTTCGGGGGCGTATGCCATCAGCCTGCCGCAACTCTGGGGCGTGCTGACCTCGCTGGGGCAGGGCGCCGACAAATCGCCCGAGCACCTGGTGTTTCTCAACATCCGCCTGCCGCGCCTCGTGCTGGGCGTGGCGGCGGGTGCGGGACTCGGCATGGCGGGCACGCTGATGCAGGGGCTGTTCCGCAACCCGCTGGCCGACCCGGGGCTTGTTGGCATCAGCAGTGGCGCGGCGCTGGCGGCGGGCGTGACGATCATCCTCGGCGCATGGCTGTGGCCCGTGCTGCCGCGCACGCTGGGCAGTTGGACGCTGGTGCTCATGGCATTCGGCGGCGGGCTGTCGGTGACCTTGCTGATCTACGGCCTGTCGCGCAGCGAAGGTGGCACGCGCATGGCGCTGATGCTGCTGGCGGGCATCGCGGTCAATGCGCTGGCGAGCGCGGGGCTTGGTTTTCTCAGCGTGATGGCGACCGACGAGCAATTGCGCAGCCTGCAGTTCTGGCTGCTGGGCAGCCTGGGCGGTGCGCGCTGGAGCGCCGTGCTGCTGGTCGGCGCGGCGGTGCTGCTGTCGTGCGTGGCGGCGCGGTCTCTGGCGGCGCCGCTGAACGCCATTGCGCTGGGCGAGGCGCAGGCGGCGCTGCTCGGCGTGGACGTCGAACGCATCAAGCGGCGCGCCATCGTCGTCACGGCCGTCGCTGTAGGGGCGGTGACGGCGACGACCGGGATCATCGGCTTCATCGGCCTGATCGCGCCGCACTGGGTGCGCATGGTGGCCGGGCCCGATCACCGCGTGGTGTTGCCGGCGTCAGCTCTGCTTGGGGCGGCGCTGGCGCTGGCGGCCGACACTGTGGCCCGCACGGTGATGGCGCCGGCCGAACTGCCGCTGGGCGTGCTCACGGCGTTCATCGGCGCGCCGATGTTCCTGTGGATGCTGCGGCACTTCAAGGGGCGCATATGACTGCGATGCCGCGCGATCCGATGGCGCTGTGCTGCGCCGGTGTGGAGGTCCGCGTCGGGGCAAAGACGCTGCTCGCCGATGCTTCGGTTCACCTGGCGCCGGGCCGGGTAACGGCCATCCTCGGGCCCAACGGCGCGGGCAAGTCGACGCTGTTGTCGGTGCTGGCCGGCCAGCGCGCGCCGACGCGGGGGAGGGTGATGCTCGACGGCCGTCCGCTCGAAGACCACGGCATGCCGGCACTGGCGCTGCGCCGGGCCCTGATGCCGCAGGAGAGCGCGGTCGCCTTCGACTTCACAGCGCAGGAGATCGTGGCGCTGGGCCGCTACCCGCACCGCCGATCGCCGGGCCGCGACAAGGACGCGATCGTCGAAGAGGCGATGAGGCTGACCGACGTGTCGGCGCTGGCGCCGCGCGTCCTCAACACCCTGTCGGGTGGCGAGAAGGCGCGGGCCCACATGGCTCGGGCGCTGGCCCAACTCTGGCATCCGCGGCCCGACGGCGCGACCCGCTGGTTGCTGCTCGACGAGCCCACTGCGGCGCTCGACCTCGCGCACCAGCATTCGGCGATGCGCCTGCTGCGCGCCTGGGCCGCGCGCGGCGTGGGCGTGGTGGCCGTGCTGCACGACCTGAACCTCGCGCGGCGCTACGCCGACGAGGTGGTGGTTCTGGGCGGCGCTTCGGGCGGGCTGATGCAGGGGGCGACGGCTGAGGTGCTCCAGGCGGGGCTGATCGAGGCGGTCTGGGGCACGCCGTGCCAGCCGGTGACGAGCGTGGACGGCACGGTCCAGTATCTTTTCGGGTAGCTATTGTTCTTGTCGCTGATTGCTATCCAAAAGATAGCAATCAACCTCAGTAGACCAGCCGCTCGGGCCGCAGCTCCTGCAGGATCGTGGTCGCGATTTCCTCGATCGACTTGGTGGTCGTCGACAGCCAGCGGATGCCGGCGCGCCGCATCATCGCCTCGGCCTCGCTCACCTCGTGGCGGCAGTTCTCGAGGCTGGCGTAGCGCGAATTCGGCCGGCGCTCGTTGCGGATCTCGCTGAGCCGCTCGGGCTGGATGGTCAGGCCGAAGATCTTCTTGCGATGCGGAATCAGGGCCGGTGGCAGTTGCCGCCGGTCGAAATCTTCCGGAATCAGCGGGTAGTTGGCCGCCTTCAGGCCGTGCTGCATTGCCAGGTAGAGCGAGGTCGGCGTCTTGCCGCTGCGGCTCACGCCCACCAGGATCACGTCGGCGCCTTCCAGGTCACGGTTGCTCTGGCCGTCGTCGTGCTGCAGGCTGAAGTCGATCGCGGCGATGCGGTCGTTGTATTCCTTGCTCTTGCTGACGTCGCTGAAGCGGCCGATCCGGTGGTTCGACTTCACGGCCAGCTCGATTTCGAGCGGCCGCACGAAGGTGCCGAACATGTCCAGCAGCATGCCCTTGCAGCCGGTTTCGATCACTTCCAGCACGTCCATGTTGGCCAGCGTGGTGAAGACGATGGGGCGCACGCCCTCGAGTTCGGCCGTGTGGTTGATCTGTCGCACCGCCTGGTGGGCCTTGTCGACCGTGTCGGTAAAAGGTAGTCGGACATGGCGCGGTTTCATCTCGAACTGGGCCAGAACGGCGTTACCGAAGGTTTCGGCGGTGATGCCGGTGCCGTCGGAAATGAAGAAAACAGTGCGTGAATGCGTGGTCATGCGGCCTTGTCCTGCGGCGCGGGCAACCTTGCCACGCCTACAATCCGGGCCATTATCGGGAATCCGCTTCCCAGCCCCAATTCTTTCCATGCACACCGCGCCCGCACCCAAAGCAACGACAACGATCGTGCCGCGCCGTCTGCATGCGGCACCGGTTTCAACTTCTGGAGCTTCCCCATGTCTGCACTTTTCGACGCGACCGCCCTGGTCGTACCGTTTGAAAACCTGAGAATGACCGACGTCGAGGCGGTTGGCGGCAAGAACGCCAGCCTCGGCGAAATGATCTCGCAGCTGCCGCAGGGCGTGCGGGTGCCCACCGGTTTCGCGACCACGGCGCACGCATTCCGCCAGTTCCTGGCCCACGACGGCCTGGCCGACAAGATCAGCAAGCGGCTCGCCGCGCTGGACACCGAGGATGTGCGCGCGCTGGCCACCGCCGGCGCCGAGATCCGCGCCATGGTCGAAGCCCAGCCGTTCCCGGCCGACCTGCAGAAAGCCATTGGCGAAGCCTTTGCCACGCTGAGCGCCGGCAACCCGGCCGCCTCGTTCGCCGTGCGCTCGTCGGCCACCGCCGAAGACCTGCCCGACGCCTCCTTCGCGGGCCAGCAGGAAACCTTCCTGAACGTGGTCGGCATCGATGACGTGCTGCACAAGATGAAGGAGGTGTTCGCCTCCCTCTACAACGACCGCGCCATCAGCTACCGCGTGCACAAGGGCTTCGAGCACGACGTGGTCGCGCTGTCGGCCGGCGTGCAGCGCATGGTGCGCTCCGACCTCGGCGCCGCCGGCGTGATGTTCACCATCGACACCGAGTCTGGCTTCGAAGACGTGGTGTTCATCACTTCCAGCTACGGCTTGGGCGAAACGGTGGTGCAGGGCGCCGTGAACCCTGACGAGTTCTACGTGCACAAGCCGACGCTGCGCGCCGGCAAGAAGGCCGTCATCCGCCGCAACCTCGGCTCCAAGCTGATCCAGATGGAGTTCGCGACGCCCGAAGAGAAAAAGGCGAGCGGCAAGCTGGTGAAGACCACCGACGTCAAGGCCGAGCAGCGCAACCGCTACTCGCTGAGCGACGCCGATGTCGAACAGCTCGCCAGGTACGCGCTGGTCATCGAAGAGCACTATGGCCGCCCGATGGACATCGAGTGGGGCAAGGACGGCACCGACGGTCATCTCTACATCCTGCAGGCGCGCCCGGAAACGGTGAAGAGCCAGCAGCAGGGCAAGGCCGAGCAGCGCTACAAGCTGCTGGGCAAAGGTGCCGTGCTGGCCGAGGGCCGTGCCATCGGCCAGAAAATCGGCACCGGCCCCGTGCGGCTGGTGCACAACATCAGCGAGATGGACAAGGTCCAGGCCGGCGACGTGCTCGTCACCGACATGACCGACCCCAACTGGGAACCGGTGATGAAGCGCGCCGCCGCCATCGTCACCAACCGCGGCGGGCGCACCTGCCACGCGGCCATCATCGCGCGCGAACTGGGCATTCCGGCCGTGGTCGGCTGCGGCGACGCCACCGACCTGCTGAAGGACGGCACGCTGGTCACGGTGAGCTGCGCCGAGGGCGACACCGGCTTCATCTACGACGGCCTGCTCGAAACCGAAGTGACCGAAGTGCAGCGCGGTGTGATGCCCGAGATCGACATCCAGCTGATGATGAACGTGGGCAACCCCCAGCTCGCCTTCGACTTCGCGCAGCTGCCGAACCACGGCGTGGGCCTCGCACGGCTCGAGTTCATCATCAACAACAACATCGGCGTGCACCCGAAGGCGATCCTCGACTACCCGAACGTCGACAACGACCTGAAGAAGGCGGTCGAGTCGGTGGCACGCGGCCACGCCTCGCCGCGCGCCTTCTACGTCGACAAGGTTGCCGAAGGCATCGCGACCATCGCGGCGGCCTTCTGGCCCAAGAAGGTCATCGTGCGCCTCTCGGACTTCAAGTCGAACGAGTACCGCAAGCTGATCGGCGGCAGCCGCTACGAGCCGGAAGAAGAAAACCCGATGCTGGGCTTCCGTGGCGCCGCACGCTACCTGAGCGCCGATTTCGGCGAGGCCTTCGCCATGGAGTGCGAAGCGCTGAAGCGCGTGCGCAACGACATGGGCCTGACCAACGTGCAGATCATGGTGCCCTTCGTGCGCACCCTGGGCCAGGCCGAGCGCGTGACCACGTTGCTGGGCGAGCATGGCCTGAAGCGCGGTGAGAACGACCTCAAGCTGATCATGATGTGCGAGGTGCCGAGCAACGCCATCCTGCCCGAGGAGTTCCTGAAGTTCTTCGACGGCTTCTCGATCGGCTCGAACGACCTGACCCAGCTCACGCTGGGCCTGGACCGCGACTCGGGCCTCGAGCTGCTGGCAGCCGACTTCGACGAGCGCGACCCGGCCATCAAGGCGCTGCTGAGCCGTGTCATCAAGGCGTGCAAGGCCGAGGGCAAGTATGTTGGCATCTGCGGCCAGGGCCCCAGCGACCACCCGGACTTCGCGCTGTGGCTGGCGGAGGAGGGGATCGAATCGATTTCCCTGAACCCCGACAGCGTGATCGACACCTGGCAGCAACTCGCCAAGCGCTGAAGCCCGGACTGCGGAAATCCCCATGGGGGGATTCCCGCGACGGCGGGGTGTTATTGAAACGAATTGCGTAATTGATGCCAGACTTGTGAGATTCACGGGCGCATCCCGGAAGGGAAGACCACCATGATTCTTGTCAAGACGCAAACGGGCCATCAGGTTCTCAAGGACCGCTCGGTCCCTCTGTCGCCGCGCCAGCGCTCGGCCTTCATCCTGTTCGACGGCAAGCGCTCGGTCGATGAGGTGCTGGCCAACGGCATGGGCATTGCCCGCGAAGACATCGACCAGATGGTGGCGTTGGGCCTGCTCGAGCCGGCGGAGGGCAGTGCAGCATCGCCGGCCGCCGGAGGCGCATCCGCTGAGGCAGTGGCGAAACCGGTCGCGCCGGCCGCACCCGCTGCTCCCGCTGTGGGCTCCTCCGGGCGCAGCAAGCAGCAGCGCTACAAGGATGCCTATCCCATCGCCACGCAACTCACCGGCGGCCTGGGCCTGATGGGCTTCCGGCTCAACCTGCAGGTCGAGGGCACGACGAGCTACGAAGACCTCCTGGCGCTGGCACCCAAGATCCGGGCCGCGGTGGGCCCGGAAAAGGCAGCCGCCCTGGACAAGGCCCTCAACGACTGAGGTGGCTTGCCGAAGTGCGCGCTACAGGGCTATAATCGCCGGCTTTGCCTTGCCACACTGCGCCCGACGCTGCAGGTGGCTTTTCCTCTTCTTCGGAAGAATCCACAAGGAGTGCCATGCGTCACTACGAAATCATTTTGCTGATCCACCCGGATCAGAGCGAACAAGTTCCGGCCATGCTGGAGCGCTACAAGGGCCTGATCACGGCCGGCGGCGGCAAGATCCACCGCGTTGAAGACTGGGGCCGTCGTCAGCTGGCTTACCAGATCAACAAGCTCAACAAGGCCCACTACCTGTGCGTCAACATCGAAGCTGAGCAAACCGTGATGGGCGAGCTCGAACACGCGTTCAAGTTCAATGACGCCGTGCTGCGCCACCTGACCGTTCAGAAGAAGAAGGCCGAAACCGGTCCTTCGTCGATGATGAAGACGGTCGAGCGCGAAGAGGCTCGCAAGGCCCAGCAGGCCGAATACGCCGCCAACAACAACTGATGGCGTGACTGCTGCCGCTGCGGCAACCGGGGTCAACCAGCTTCTGCTGACCGCCTCCGTTGCCGAACTCGGAGCATTGCGATTCACACCAGCCGGCTTGCCCGCCATAGACCTGAAGCTCGAACACGAGTCGACGCTCCAGGAGGCAGGTAAACCCAGGCAGGTGAAGACGGCCCTCAAGGCCGTTGCCTTCGGCGCCATCGCCGAACGGCTCGCAAAGCAGTCGATGGGAAGTCTCTGGCGTTTTCAGGGCTTTCTCGCGACACCGGGCAACGGCAAGCATCCGGTCCTGCACATCCAGGATTTTCAGCAAGATTAATTTTCGACAAGAGGTCCCCAAATGGCCACGTTCAAGAAATTCAACAAAGACAAGCGCCCGAAGCGCAACACCCAGTCGCTGCTGTTCAAGCGCAAGCGCTTCTGCCGCTTCACCGTCGCTGGCGTCGAGGAAATCGACTACAAGGACATCGACACGCTGCGTGACTTCATCAGCGAAAACGGCAAGATCATCCCCGCCCGCCTGACCGGCACGCGCGCGATCTACCAACGCCAGCTGAACACCGCCATCAAGCGCGCGCGCTTCCTGGCCATGGTGCCGTACAGCGACCAGCACCGCGTCTAAGGAGTCGACACCATGCAAATCATTCTTCTGGACAAGGTTGTCAACGTCGGCGGCCTGGGCGACATCGTCAAGGTCAAGGACGGCTACGCACGCAACTTCCTGATCCCGACGGGCCGCGCCCGCCGCGCCACCGCCGCCAACAAGGCCGAATTCGAAGCCAAGCGCGCCGAACTCGAAAAGGCTGCGGCCGCCAAGCTGGCCGAATCGCAAGCTCAAGGCGAAAAGCTCGGTGGCACGACCATCAAGCTGACGCAAAAGGCTGGCGTCGACGGCCGTCTGTTCGGCTCGGTCACCAACGGCGACATCGCCGAAGAACTGGGCAAGCAAGGCTACAAGGTTGCCAAGTCGCAAGTGCGCCTGCCCAACGGCCCGATCAAGGTCGTCGGCGACAGCACCGTGAGCGTGGCCCTGCACACCGACGTGGTGGTCGACATCACCGTGACGGTCTACGGCGAAACCGCCTGATCGTCCACAGCGCCTGTGCGCTGCAGCAAAAGCCGCCTTCGGGCGGCTTTTCTTTTTCTGCGCCTGAGTTTTCCAGTCGATTGCACTGGAAGATCACTGTTTATTCACAACCTTGTCCACACACGCATCGGCGCGCGCGGCTTAGCATGCAGGGTTGCAAGGGAAGTCCATGTCCGCCGTTTTCTCCTATGCCGACAATGACCCGTCGGCCGATCGCCAGGTTGCCCAACTGCGCATTCCGCCTCATTCCATCGAGGCCGAATCCAGCGTGCTCGGCGGCCTGCTGCTCGACAACGGCGCCTGGGACCGCATGGGTGACCTGCTGGTCGACGGCGACTTCTACCGCCACGAACACAAGCTGATCTACGCCGCCATCGGCGGGCTGATCAACGCCAGCAAGCCGGCCGACGTGATCACCGTCTACGAGCAGCTGCAGAACCTCGGCAAGGCCGACGACATCGGCGGGCTGGTGTACCTGAATTCGCTCGCGCAGTACGTGCCCAGCGCGAGCAACATCCGCCGCTACGCCGAGATCGTGCGCGAGCGCTCGATCCTGCGCAAACTGGTTTCCGCCAGCGACGAGATCGCGACCAACGCCTTCAATCCGCAGGGCAAGGCGGTCGACAAGATCCTCGACGAAGCCGAACAGAAGATCTTCAACATCGGCGAAGAAGGCACGCGGATGAAGCAGGGCTTCCAGAGCATGGATGCCCTGGTGGTCGAACTGCTCGACCGCGTGACGGAAATGGCCGAGAACCCGAACGACATCACGGGCGTGCGCACCGGCTTCAACGACTTCGACAAGATGACCTCGGGCCTGCAGCCGGGCGACATGATCGTGCTGGCTGCTCGTCCCTCGATGGGGAAGACGTCGCTCGCGATCAACATCGCCGAGCACGTGGCGCTTGAAGAAGGTCTGCCGGTGGCGGTGTTCTCGATGGAAATGGGCGCCGCGCAGTTGGCGGTGCGTATCGTGGGCTCCATCGGCCGCATCGACCAGGGTCACCTGCGTACCGGCAAGCTCAGCGACGAAGAGTGGCCGCGCCTGACCGAGGCCATCGAGAAGCTGCGCACCGTGTCGCTGCACATCGACGAAACGCCGGGCCTCTCGACCAGCGAATTGCGCGCCAACGCGCGCCGCCTCGCGCGCCAGTACGGGCGCCTGGGCCTGATCGTGGTCGACTACCTGCAGCTGATGTCGACCAGCACTTCGGGCGACGAGAACCGCGCCACCGCCGTGGGCGAAATCTCGCGCGGCCTGAAGATGCTGGCCAAGGAGCTGAAGTGCCCGGTGATCGCGCTGTCCCAGCTCAGCCGCGGCGTTGAAAGCCGCACCGACAAGCGCCCCATGATGAGCGACTTGCGCGAATCCGGCGCCATCGAGCAGGACGCGGACATCATCATGTTCATCTACCGCGACGACTACTACAACAAGGAGTCGAAGGAGCCGGGCGTGGCCGAGGTGATCATCAGCAAGCACCGGAACGGCCCGACCGGCACCATCAAGCTGGCCTTCCTGAAGCCGATCACCAAGTTCGAGAACCTGGTGGGCTATAGCCACAACGACGAGTACTGAGCCGGCTCGGAAGGTCGTCAGCTGGAGCCGTTGCCGGACCAGGGCGGCGAGTCCGATGGCTTCTGCGGCACCACCTTGCCCTGCGCCGTCTCGGCCTTCATCTGTCGAAGCATGTCTGCCAGCGTCTTGCCCGGCTCGTCGCGAAAGCGCTCGGGCAGCACCGTGATCGCATCCATGCGATCCAGGCGAAAACCCCGGAAGTCATTGCGCAGCTCGCACCAGGTCGAGAGCGTCCAGACCTTGCCCCAATAGAAGCAGCCGAGCGGCCGCACCGTGCGCTCGCTGGCATCGCCCGATACGTCGTGGTACTGCAGCAGCAGCTTGTTGTGCGACTGCACCGCCTCGCGCAGCGTCTGCAGCCGCGCGCGCAAGGTGTCGTCCAGGCCCATTGCGGGTGCGTAGAGCGCCAGTGCCTCGGCTGAGACCCGCGCCGCCGGTGGCAGCACCGACAGGATCTTGCCCAGCCCGGTCTCGATGTCGCGTGCCAGTGCCGGATCGACCCAGCTCTGCGCAAGCCGCGCCGCGGCCACCAGCGCCGAGGCCTCGTCCTGCGTGAACATCAGCGGCGGCAGCTCGAAGCCGGCGCCCAGCCGGTAGCCCACGCCTGCCTCGCCCTCGATGGGCACGCCTTGATGCTGCAGATCGGCCACGTCGCGGTACACGGTGCGCTCCGACACTTCGAGGCGCTGCGCCAGGAACGCGGCCGTGGTCAGACGACGCCCGCGGATGAGCTGCACGAGCTGGAACAGGCGGTCTGCGCGGCGCATCAGCGTGTTCCGGTGAGCTTCTTCGCGAAGTCTTCGACGAAGTAGCGCTTGCCGCGCTGCACGACCGTGTGGCCTTCGGCTTCGAGCTTCGACATCTGCGCCTCGATGCCGCCGGGGTACTTGGCATTGAGTTCGCCACCGATCTTGAGGGTGCGCCAGTAGGGCGTTCGTTCTTCCGTCCTCTCTGCCTCCTCGGCCGCATGCGCGACCATGTGCGCAAAGATCGCCGTGGTCACGGTGCAGCCGATGGTCGCCTGGTGGCGCAGTGCGATGTCTTCGCCGATGCCCATCACCGTTGCGAGCCGGCCTTCCGGAATGCTGCGCATCGCGGCTTGCACCTCCTGCGGCGACGGCGTGGCGATGGTCCCTTCGCCGCGCCGGGAGCGCATGGCGGCGGGAATCTCCTTGACGTTCGGCAGGTGAGGGTAGCTGGCCAGCCGGTCGCGCCAGCTCTTCTTGGGGCTCATGAAACTCCGATGTGGATCGCCACCTTGTCCGGCCCTTCGTAGGCTTCGAAATCGCTGCGGTAGCGGCGCGCGACTTCCGGGTGCGCCTCGAAATACTGCCAGATGCGCTGCCATGTGGCGATGACCATCTGCGGCATCTCTCCCTGGCCGGTGAACACGAGATAGTCGCCGGCCTCGACGGCGCGGCTGCCCTCGCTGTCCGAGACGGCGACACCCGCCGTCACGTCGAAGGCGCCGTGGGCGTCGGATTCGTAGGCCGAGTAGACGCTGAAGATGCGAGCGTCGCCGGTGCGGTCCGGCGTCGATGCGTAAGTCTCTTCGCCGAAGAAGCGGCCCCACAGCTTGCCGATGCGGGCGGTTGCGGGCTCGTTCTCCTCGCGGTTGGTGGTGCGGATGGTGAGGCCCGCGACGTGAAAGGCGTCCTGATGTTGACGGGTAGGTTCCATGGGGGGCTTCTCCTCAAAGCGACAGTGTTTTCAGATCGGCCTTCATGGCCTGGGCGATCTGTTTCATGTCGGCGTCGGTGACGTCGAACATGCCAAAGCGAAACTTGTAGCCCCATTGCTTGGGGTTCTCGATGAAGGCCAGGCGCTCGATCAGTGGTGCGATTGGCGCCTCGTGCCCGGCTGCATAGCTCACGTCGCGCCGCCACGGCACGAAGCCGTTGCCCATGTCGAACTCATACGGCTCGCCGGGTTGCACGACGCCGATCGACACGAAGCTCTGCAGCCTGTCCGTGCCACCGAACACCGTGGACGGTGAATAGTAGGCGACGCGGTCGCCCGCTGCGAGCCGCTTGAGCGGCGAATGCTTGCCGTGGCCGACCTGCATGAAGCCGAGCGGCCGGTGGTCGCGGCCGAGCCGCGCGTGCTCGGCGCTGGCCACGGCAATCCAGTTGCGTTGCGTCATGACGGGATCAATCCAGCGCGTGCAGGCCGACTTCGTTGCCTTCGGTGTCGCGCATGTGGGCGATGAAGCCCATGCCGGGCGGCAACGCAGACTTTGGCGCCACGATCTGCCCGCCGGCGGCTTCGACCCGCGCAAGCACGGCGTCGATGCCGGGGTTGCAGTCGAGGTAGATGCGAATGCCCGTGCCGGCGCGCGCGCTGGCGTTGGCACCGGCCTGCAGGGCACCGCCCGTGGCGGGATCGTCGTAGGGGAACACGGCCAGCGTCTCGCCGCCGAAGTTCTCGCGGCGCAGCTTGCGGGCCAGCACGGTTTCGTAGAAGGCCTGGGCGCGGTCCATGTCGGCGACCGGGATCTCGAACCAGCTGATGGCGTTCTGTTTTTGCATTCTGGGGCTCTCTTTCGTGTCGGTTGAAGGAGCCCTGATGGTGCGAGCCGCCTACTGACAACGTCTTGTCAGTAGCCTGTCACCGCAGGCGAAAAAAAGCCCGCGATGCTCCGGGGAGCATGCGCGGGCTTGTGTCGGCCGGTGCCGCTGGTTCTAGAGCACGTCGCTTGCGAAATCCGCCAAACGCGATCGTTCGCCGCGCGCCAGCGTGATGTGCCCGCCGTGCGGCCAGCCCTTGAACTTGTCGACCGCGAAGGTCAGTCCCGAGGAGCCTTCCGTCAGGTACGGCGTGTCGATCTGCGCGAGGTTGCCCATGCAGATGATCTTCGTGCCGGGGCCGGCGCGGGTGATCAGCGTCTTCATCTGCTTGGGCGTGAGGTTCTGCGCCTCGTCGATGATCACGTACTTGTTGAGGAAGGTGCGTCCGCGCATGAAGTTCATGCTCTTGACCTTGATGCGGCTGCGGATCAGCTCGTTGGTGGCCGCGCGGCCCCACTCGCCGGCACCGCCGCCATCGCCCTTGGCCAGGAACTCGAGGTTGTCGTCGAGCGCGCCCATCCAGGGGCCCATCTTTTCCTCTTCCGTGCCGGGCAGGAAGCCGATGTCTTCACCCACGCTCACGGTGGCGCGGGTCATGATGATCTCGGTGTAGCGGCGGTCGTCGAGCACCTGCGTGAGGCCGGAAGCCAGTGCCATCAGGGTCTTGCCGGTGCCGGCGGTGCCGGTCAGCGTGACGAAGTCGATCTCCGGATCCATCAGCAGGTTCATCGCGAAGTTCTGCTCGCGGTTGCGCGTGTTGACGCCCCAGACCGCGTTCTTGCCCGAGCTGTAGTCCTTGAGCGTCTTGAGCACCGCGGTCTTGTCGCGGATTTCGGTGACGCGGGCGTACATGCTCGGCTCGCCGGGCGCCTCGAAGTACACGAACTGGTTGATGTACAGGTTGGGCACCAGCGGACCGCTGATCCGGTAGAAGGTGTTGCTGCCGCTCTGCCAGCTTTCGACCGTCTTGCTCTGGCGGGTCCAGAAGTCGGGCGGCAGTGCGAGCGAACCGGCGTAGAGCAGGTCGCCGTCTTCCAGCGTCTTGTCGTTCTGGTAGTCGTCGGCGGCCAGGCCCAGCGCGCGCGCCTTGACGCGCATGTTGATGTCCTTCGACACCAGCACCACTTCCTGCTTCGGCTTGCCCGGCCGGTCCTTGGCGTACTCGTCGCGCAGCGCGTGCACCACGCCGAGGATCTGGTTGTCGGCCTTGCCCTGGGGCAGGCTGATCGGCAGCGAGTAGTCGAGCGGGGCGGTCTGGAAGAACAGCCGGCCACCGGCCTCGCGGTGGCCCGTGGTGTCGAGCTTCAGGCCCTTGTCGATGTCGGCGTCCTGGGCGCCGGCCAGCGCATCGAGCGTGCGGCTGGTCTGGCGGCCGTTGCGCGCGACTTCGGTGGTGCCTTTCTTGTGGCCGTCGAGTTCTTCCAGCACGATCATCGGCAGGAAGATGTCGTGCTCCTCGAAGCGGAACAGGCACATGGGGTCGTGCAGCAGCACGTTCGTGTCGAGCACGAACAGCTTGGCCGGGCCGGTGGACTTGTTGCGTTTGGGGCGTGTCGGCGCTTGCGGTGCCGGGGCGGGAGCTGGTGCGACTTCGACGACCGGCGCCTTCCTCGTCTCGACCTGCACCATGGCCTCCGGTTGCGGTGCGCTCACGGGCGCCGGTGCCGGCGCAGGTTTGGATCTGGCCCGGCGCGTCGGGCGCGTGGTGGCGCCGCCGGCGCCTTCAGTGCCGAGGCTGTCGAACAATTCCAGCGGCTGCGGGCTGTGCACCGTGGCTTCGTCAGCGCGCGAATCGCCGGAACGGCGCGAGCCCCTGTGCGAGGACCGGGCAGGCGCATCGAGTGCGTCCGGCGAGAGCAATGCAGCGCGTTTCGTGGGGGCGGGGGGCAGTGGCATGTGTCAGATCGCTCGCAGAAAGTGGGAACCAGAAAACGAAAAAGCCGCCTGAAGACCAAGGCGGCTTTGTTCGGGGGATGCGGTCGTGGAGCTCAACGGCATGAAACCATTATGCACACCGCGGATGACGCGCCGGAGGCTCTTTACGCACTGCGTTGGGCATTCCCCACGCCAGAGCGGAAAAGTGCACCGCCGGCTCGCCGGGCGGCGGTCAGGCAGCCTTCTTGAGCGCCTTGACGGCCTTGAGCACGTCGTCGACATGGCCGGGAACCTTGAGCCCGCGCCATTCGGCCTTCAGGATGCCGTCGGCGCCGATCAGGAAGGTGCTGCGTTCGATGCCCTTGACCTTCTTGCCGTACATGATCTTGTTCTTGACCACGCCGAACATGTGGCACATCTTTTCTTCCGTGTCGGCGATGAGCTCGAAGGGCAGCTCGAGCTTGGCCTTGAATTCGTCGTGCGACTTCATGTTGTCGCGGGACACGCCGAACACCGTGGCACCGGCCTTTTCGAAGTCCTTGTAGCGGTCGCGAAACTGCATGGCTTCGGTGGTGCAACCCGGAGTGTTATCTTTCGGGTAAAAATACATGACCAGCACGTGGCCGAGATGCGAGGTATTCGAGACCTTGAGGCCGCCCGTGGCGTTGGCGTCGAATTCAGGAATGGGTTTGTTGACAACGATCGCCATGAAACTTGTTTTCTCCGTTAGATTCCGTTCCCGAGCCCTCTCGTCCCGTTTCGGACGGGACTTGCTCAAGGAATGGAGGATTGGTCGTTGCTAACTTTGGGGTAGCGGGCCTGTTCGCAACCCGGTATTTTACCCCGAAAATACCTCTCTCAGCCACCCGCCGGGCTCTCGACCAGCAGGGCGGCAATCACGTGCCGGCCTTCTCCGGCCAGGATGTTGTAGGTTCTGCAGGCCGCCGCGGTGTCCATGGTCTCGACGCCGGTGCGCTGCGCCATCAGGGGCTTAAGCCATGCGGGCTGGGGGAAGCGGATACGGTTTCCGCTGCCGAAAATGATCAATTCCGCACCCAGGGTCGCCAATTGCGCGAAATGTTCGGCGCCGAGCTGGTCGAAGCTTGAACAATTCCATTCGAAGCGCTCGCCGCGCGAGCCAACCACTACGCTGCCTTCGACTTTTTCGTTGTTGATTGCCACCCAGCCGGGGCCGTGTGCGGTGAGGGACTGAGCGTCGGATTTGTCGGGCTGGAGCTTCATCTGGGCACTGGGAACTGTGGTCAAATTATAGGTTTTCCCTAGTGCCACGGGGCTCGCAAGGGCCTTTGACTCCGCGGTGACCCCGCATCAAGCGCATCCAAGCAACTCCGTAACCCGCGCCCGGGAGGGCCTTTTGAAGCAGCTCAAGAAATCGGCCAAGCTGGCCAACGTTCTTTATGACATCCGCGGCCCCATCATGGACGCCGCCAAGCAGATGGAAGAAGACGGCCAGAAGATCATCAAGCTCAACATCGGCAATCTGGCCGTGTTCGGCTTCGATGCCCCCGAGGAAATCCAGCAGGACATGATCCGCAACCTGCCCACCTCGGCCGGTTATTCGGACAGCAAGGGCGTCTTCGCCGCGCGCAAGGCGGTGATGCACGAGACGCAGAAGCAGGGCATTGCGGGCGTCACCCTCGACGACATCTACCTTGGCAACGGCGCCAGCGAGCTGATCGCCATGTCCACCAACGCGCTTCTCAACGACGGCGACGAGTTGCTGCTGCCGGCCCCTGATTACCCGCTGTGGACTGCCTCCACGAGCCTGTCGGGCGGCACGCCGGTGCACTACCTGTGCGACGAAGCCAACGGCTGGATGCCCAATCTCGACGACATCCGCGCCAAGATCACGCCGCGCACCAAGGGCATCGTGGTCATCAACCCGAACAACCCGACCGGCGCGCTGTACTCGAACGATCTGCTCAAGAGCATCGTGGCCATCGCGCGCGAGCACGGCCTCGTGATCTTCGCCGACGAGGTCTACGACAAGGTGCTGTACGACGGCGTCAAGCACACGGCCATCGCCAGCCTGTCGACCGACGTGCTCACGCTCACCTTCAATTCGCTGTCCAAGAGCTACCGTTCGTGCGGCTATCGCGCCGGCTGGCTCGTGGTGTCGGGCGACAAGCGCAGCGCGCAGGACTACATCGAGGGCCTGAACATGCTCTCGAACATGCGCCTGTGCGCCAACGTGCCGGGCCAGTGGGCCATCCAGACCGCGCTCGGCGGCTACCAGAGCATCAACGACCTCGTGTGCGAGGGCGGTCGCCTGCGCCGCCAGCGCGACCTGGCCTACGAGCTGATCACCGCCATCCCGGGCGTGAGCTGCGTCAAGCCGAGCGCAGCGCTCTACATGTTCCCCAAGCTCGACCCCGAGGTCTACCCGATCGAGGACGACCGCCAGTTCTTCCTCGAGCTGCTGAAGGAAACCCGCGTGATGCTGGTGCAGGGCACCGGCTTCAACTGGGCCACGCCGGACCACTTCCGCATCGTGTTCCTGCCCCACGAAGACGACCTGCGCGAGGCCATCAACCGCATCGCGAAGTTCCTGGAGCAGTACCGTTTGCGCCGCAAGTCGCGCACATGAAATCTGCCTGCATCGCTGCTGCGGCGCTGTCGCTCGCCGCGTTGTCCGCCGGAGCCGCCGACAAGGAGCTTGTCTCGTTCTCGCACAACGACTGGGAGCTGGCCTGCGACAACACGCGCACCTGCCGCGCCGCCGGCTACCAGCCGGACAGCGGGGCGAGCGAGCCGGTGTCGATGCTCATCACCCGCAAGGCCGGGCCCGGCACGGCAATAGACATCCAGCTGCAGATCGGCGATGACGACGGCGTCAAGGGCCCGCTGCGCTTCAAGGTCGGCAAGGCCACCGTCTCGGGCTTGGCTGCGGGCACCGCCAGCTTCGACGACAGCCAGGTTCGCACCGTCCTGCCCGAGCTGCTCAAGGGCGACGACGCCACGGTGACCGCCAACGGCGGCAAGAAGTGGACCCTTTCGCTCGCCGGCCTCAACGCCGTGCTGCTGAAGATGGACGAAGCCCAGGGCCGCGTCGGCACGCCGGGTGCGCTGGTGCGCCGCGGCAGCAAGCCCGAGTCTTCGGTGCTGCCGCCGGTGACGGCCCCCGTCGTGAACGTGGTCGTGCCGCCGAAGGCGCACCCCGGCGACGACGCGCTCGCCGCGCGCATCTTCCCGTTCCTGAAGCTGGACAGCGCCAAGGAAGACTGCAACAACCGCGAAGACATCAACGCCAAGTCGTTGAACGTCTCGCGCCTGACCGACCGGAAGGTGCTGCTGTCGCTGGGCTGCGGCATGGGCGCCTACAACTATTCCAGCCTGCTCTGGATCGCCAACGACAAACCGCCCTATGCGCCGGTGTCCATCGAGGCGAATGGCGACTTCGACGAGAAGGAAGGCAGCGTCACCTCTGCCATGAAAGGCCGAGGCATCGGCGACTGCTGGTCGAGCGAGACCTGGCATTTCAACGGCAAGGATTTCGTGCGCACCGGCTCCACAGGCGACGGCATGTGCCGCGGCTTTGCCGGCGGCGCCTGGACCTTGCCCCGCTACGTCAGCCGCGTCGTGACTTCCACGCCGTCAGCCACCCCATCCAAACCATGAACGCGACTCTCCCAATGAAACCCATCCAAGTAGGCCTGCTCGGCGCAGGCACGGTCGGCAGCGGCACCTTCAAGGTGCTCCAGCGCAACCAGGAAGAAATCAAGCGCCGCGCCGGCCGTGGCATCGAGATCACCATGGTGGCCGACCTCGACACTGCCCGCGCCCGCGAAGTGGTCGGCGAAGGCGTCAAGGTGGTCAGCGACGCGCGCGAAGTCATCGCCAACCCCGACATCGACATCGTCATCGAGCTCATCGGCGGCTATGGCATTGCCAAGCAACTGGTGCTCGAGGCCATCGCGGCCGGCAAGCACGTGGTTACGGCCAACAAGGCGCTGCTCGCGGTGCACGGCACCGAGATCTTCGCGGCCGCGCACGCCAAGGGCGTGATGGTGGCCTTCGAGGCTGCGGTGGCCGGCGGCATCCCGATCATCAAGGCGCTGCGCGAAGGCCTCACGGCCAACAGCATCCAGTGGCTGGCCGGCATCATCAACGGCACCACCAACTTCATCCTGTCCGAGATGCGCGACAAGGGCCTGGACTTCGCGACCGTGCTCAAGGAGGCGCAGCGCCTGGGCTATGCCGAAGCCGACCCGACCTTCGACATCGAAGGCGTTGACGCCGGCCACAAGGTCACGCTGATGAGCGCCATTGCCTTCGGCATTCCGGTGCAGTTCGACAAGGCCCACATCGAAGGCATCACCAAGCTCGCCGCGCAGGACATCAAGTACGCCGAACAACTGGGCTACCGCATCAAGCTGCTTGGCGTTACCAAGCGCACCGCCAAGGGCATCGAGCTGCGCGTGCATCCGTCGCTCGTGCCGTCGAAGCGCCTGCTGGCCAACGTCGAAGGCGCGATGAACGCGGTGGTGGTGCACGGCGACGCCGTCGGCACCACGCTCTACTACGGCAAGGGCGCCGGCAGCGAGCCGACCGCCAGCGCCGTGATCGCCGACCTGGTCGACATCACCCGCCTGCACACCGCCGACGCCGCGCACCGCGTGCCGCACCTGGCCTTCCACCCCGACGCAATGAGCGACCTGAAGGTGCTGCCGATGTCGGAAGTCGTCACCAGCTACTACCTGCGCCTGCGCGTGGCCGACCAGGCCGGCGTGCTCGCCAAGGTGACGGGCCTGCTGGCCACCGCCGGTATCAGCATCGACGCCGTGCTGCAGCGCGAAGCCGACGAAGTGGGCGGCGAGGGCTCCACGCAGACCGACCTCATCATCCTCACGCACGATGCGCGCGAAGGCACCGTCAATGACGTCATTGCCGAGCTGCAGGCGCTGCCGACCGTGCTCGAACCCATCGTGCGCATCCGCAAGGAAGAGCTGAAGTGAACTACCTGAGCACCCGCGGCCACCCCGACCGCAAGCGCTTCTGCGAAATCCTTCTTGAAGGCCTCGCGCCCGACGGCGGCCTCTACCTGCCCGAAACGTATCCGCAGGTCGACACCGCCACGCTCGCCAAATGGCGCGCGCTGCCGTACGCCGAACTGGCCTTCGAGATCCTCTCGCTCTACATCGACGACATTCCGCCGGCCGACCTGAAGGCGATCTGCGCGAAGACCTACACAGCCGAAGTGTTCGGCACCGACGAGATCGTGCCGCTGCGCGAGCTCGAAGACGGCGTGTACCTCGAAGCCCTGTCCAACGGCCCCACGCTGGCCTTCAAGGACATGGCGATGCAGCTGCTGGGCAACCTGTTCGAGTACGAACTGGCCCGCCGCGGCTCCGAGCTCAACATCCTCGGCGCTACCAGCGGCGACACCGGCAGCGCGGCCGAATACGCCATGCGCGGCAAGAAGGGCGTGCGCGTCTTCATGACCTCGCCCGACGGCCGCATGAGCCCGTTCCAGCAGGCGCAGATGTTCAGCCTGCAGGACGCCAACATCCACAACATCGCCATCACCGGCGTGTTCGACGACTGCCAGGACATCGTCAAGGCGGTGTCGAACGACCTGGGCTTCAAGCGCAAGTACCGCATCGGCACGGTCAACTCGATCAACTGGGCGCGCCTTCTGGCGCAGGTCGTCTACTACTTCGCGGGCTACTTCCAGGCCACGGCGAGCAACGACAAGCCGGTGAGCTTCACCGTGCCCTCGGGCAACTTCGGCAACGTCTGCGCGGGCCACGTGGCGCGAATGATGGGCCTGCCGATCCAGACGCTGGTGGTCGCCACCAACGAGAACGACGTGCTCGACGAGTTCTTCCGCACCGGCGTGTACCGCGTGCGCGCGGCCGTCGATACGCACGAAACCTCCAGCCCGTCGATGGACATCAGCAAGGCCAGCAACTTCGAGCGCTTCGTGTTCGACCTGGTCGGGCGCGACTCCGCCAGGCTGCGTCAGCTGTTCGTGGACGACCTGGGCCTGCAGGGCAGCTTCGACCTGAGCGCCGACCCGGCGTTCAAGCAGGCCGCGGGGCGCTTCGGCTTCCGCAGCGGCCGCAGCACGCACGCCGACCGCCTGGCCACCATCCGCGACACCGAGAAGCGCTTTGCCACGCTGATCGATCCGCATACGGCCGACGGCCTCAAGGCCGCGCGCGAGCAGATCACGCCCGGCGTGCCGATGGTGGTGCTCGAAACCGCGCTGCCGATCAAGTTCGCCGCCACGCTGGTCGAGGCACTGGGCGAAGAGCCCGCGCGGCCGAAGAAGTTCGAAGGCATCGAGGCGCTGCCCAAGCGCGTCGTCAAGCTGCCGGCGGACGCGGAAGCCGTCAAGGCCTACATCGCAGAGAACTGTGACTGATCACGGCCGGGCTCCCGCATGAAGGTCGTCGGTTTCGCCGGCTATTCGGGCGCGGGCAAGACCACGCTGCTCGAGCGCCTGATTCCGGCGCTCAAGCGGCTCGGCCAGCGCGTGTCGGTGGTCAAGCATGCGCACCACAAGTTCGACATCGACCATCCGGGCAAGGACACCTACCGCCATCGCGAGGCCGGCGCCTTCGAGGTGGTCGTGGCGTCAGACAAGCGGCTGGCCGTGATGCGCGAATTCGAAGTTCCCGTTGAACTCAGCGTGCACCAGTTGCTGGCCGAGGTGCACCCGGCGGCCGACTGGGTGCTGGTCGAAGGCTTCCGGCACAGCGACGTGCTCAAGATCGAGGTCTGGCGCGAGCCGGAAGCGGGCGAGCCTTCGCGGCCCGTGCTGTACACCAACGATCCCTTCGTCACCGCCGTGGCCACCGACGCGCCGGCCAGCCTGCCGTCGCCCACCGAACGGCCGCTGTTCGACCTCAACGACGCCGAGGCCATTGCGAAGTGGTTGATCGACAGCGGCGACCGCTTCGAATACAACCCCGATCACCATGGCTGAATCCCCCGTTCCTTTTTCCGCTTCTTCTTCGCGCCCGCCGTTGATGCCTTTGGACGAGGCCATCGCGGTCCTGCTCGCGAAGGCGCAGCCGAAGCTGCCCACCGAAAGCGTCGGCACCTTCGACGCCGACGGCCGCGTGCTGGCGCAAGACCTCGTCTCCGGCCTCACGGTGCCGCCGCGCGACAACAGCGCGATGGACGGCTATGCCGTGCGCATCGCCGACTGCGTCGCGCCGGGCGCCGAGCTGACAGTGGCGCAGCGCATTCCTGCAGGCACTGTCGGCACGCCGCTCGCGGCCGGCACCGCGGCGCGCATCTTCACGGGTGCACAGATCCCGGAGGGGGCCGACGCGGTCGTGATGCAGGAAGACACCACGGCCACGCCGCAGGAAGGCAGCCTGGGCTCGGTGCGCATCGCCATCGTTCCGGCGGCCGGGCAGTGGATTCGCCGTGCCGGCGAAGACGTGGCCTCCGGTGACGTCGTACTGAAGCAGGGCGAACGCCTCACGCCAGCCGCACTCGGCCTCGCGGCCAGCGTCGGCTTTCACAAGCTGCAGGTGGCCCGCAAGCCGCGCGTGGCCATGCTCTCCACCGGCGACGAGCTGGTGATGCCCGGCGAGGTTGCGCCCGACGCGATGAAGCCCGGCGCCATCTACAACTCGAACCGTTTCTTCATGCGGGCCCTGCTGCACCGCCTGGGCTGCGAGGTGAACGACCTGGGCATCGTGCCCGACGACCGCGAAGCCACCATCGCCGCGTTGCGCAACGCGGCTGAGGCCAGCGATCTGATCATCACCACCGGCGGCGTCTCCGTCGGCGAGGAAGACCATATCCGCGCGGCGCTGCAGTCGCTCGGCGAGCTGCAGCTCTGGTCGCTGTCGATGAAGCCCGGCAAGCCTTTTGCCTATGGCTCCATTGCGCGCAGCAACGGGCAGGGCGCATGTCATGTGACGGGGCTGCCCGGCAATCCGGTGTCGAGCTTCCTCACATTCCTGATGCTGGTGCGGCCCTTTCTGCTGACGCTGCAGGGTGCCACGCGCGTCGCGCCGGAGGCGGTGAAGATGCGCGCCGATTTCGACTGGCTGCGTGCCGACAAACGCCGCGAGTTCCTGCGCGCGCGGCGCAATGCGGCCGGCGGCCTCGACCTGTTCGGCAACCAGAGTTCGGGCGTGCTCACTTCGATGGTCTGGGGCGACGGCGTGGTCGACAACCCGTCGGGCCAGACGATCAAGTCGGGCGACACCGTCAACTTCATTCCGTTCGCATCGCTGCTGGGCTGAATCCCGTCATGAAGATCCAGGTCCGTTATTTCGCCTCGGTGCGCGAGGCACTTTCCAGCAGCGGTGAAACCGTCGACACGCAAGCCAAAACGCTGTCGGCCCTGCGCGACGAACTCATCGCCAGGGGCAGCGCCTACGCCACCGCGCTTGCGCGCGGCAAGGCGGTGCGGATGGCGCTCGATCAGGCCATGAGCGACGAGGCCGCCACCCTGAGCGAAGGCTGCGAAGTCGCTTTCTTCCCGCCTGTCACGGGCGGTTGAGCCGGGCATCCAGCGCCACGAGGCGCTCGCGCAGGCCGTCGGACGCGCGGGTCATCGGTGAGCGCAACTCGTCGCGCATTTCGCCCATGTGCGCCAGCAATGCCTTCAGCGGGCCCGGGTTCGGCTCGGCAAACAGCATTTCCACCAGCGGCTGCAACGCCTGCCATTCGGCGCGCGCCTCGGGCAGCCGGTTTTCCGCAAGCAGGCGCACCAGCCGGACGAAGCGGCGCGTCTGCACGTTTCCGCTGGCCGCGATGGCGCCCACGCCGCCTTCGGCCATGGTGCCGAAGATCTGGTGGTCTTCGCCTGTCAGCACCTGCAGCCGCCCATCGGCGATCACCGCGCGCGTCTTGGCCATGTCGCCGCCGCAGTCCTTGATGCCGTGAATGCGCGGATGCCCGGCCAGCGCCAGCAGCGTGTCGCGGGCGATGGTGACGCCCGTGCGATAGGGAATGTCGTAGACCAGCACCGGCACCGTGCTCGCATCGGCGATGGCGCGGAACCATTCGAGCAGGCCGGCCTGCGACGGGCGGATGTAGTTCGGCGCGGACACCAGAAGGCCCGCCAGCGGGCGTTCCGAGAGCTTGCGCGCCCAGGCCGTGGCCTTGCCCAGGTGGTAGCCGGAGATGCCCATGACGACCGGCAGCCCGCCGGCCGCTGCCAGCACGGTGTCGAGCACGGCCAGTTGCTCGGTTTCGTCGAGCGCGGCGGCCTCGCCAGTGGAGCCGCAGGGCACGAAGCCCGTCACGCCGTCGTCGGCGAGCCGCCGGGTCAGCGCGGCGAGGGCGGCATGGTCCACAGCGCCGTCGCGGAACGGTGTGACGAGGGCCACCCAGAAGCCGGAGAAGTCAGGGGTAGCGGAGCTTGGTTGTTGATGAGGCACGCGGGTTTCCTTTCAGGAATCGACCGATGGAAAGAACCACCGTCCGATGCGCGCGAAACCCATGAGAGGGCCAAAAAAACCTTGGCAGGTTCCGTCGCTCATCCGACGACGGAACCTCGGCTCCGGTCAGACGAGCTTTGGTTTTTTGGCTTTGTTGCTGCCTTGGCGCGCGCGGCGGCCTTCGGGGTGCGAAGGCACCGGGAAGAGCGTGGCGGGACAAGGCATTGCGGCAGTCTATCGCGATGCCACAATTCGGACATGAGCGTTGCGCGTGTTTCGATCCAGACGGCCGATTTCGACCTTTCGCAGGAGGTCGCCGCGTTGCGCGACGGCGACAAACGCGTGGGCGCCGTCTGCAGCTTCGTCGGCACCGTGCGCGACCGCAACGACGGCAGCACCGTCGCCTCGATGGAGCTGGAGCACTACCCCGGCATGACCGAAAAGGCCATCGAGGCCATGATCGACGAGGCGCACAAGCGCTTCGACATCCTCGGCGCGCGCGTGATCCATCGCGTGGGGCTGCTGCAGCCGCTGGACCAGATCATGATGGTGGCGGTGGTGTCGGCGCACCGCGGCCAGAGCTTCGAGGCCTGCGAGTTCCTGATGGACTATCTCAAGACTCAGGCGCCGTTCTGGAAGAAAGAGCAGACGCCCGAAGGCGCCCGCTGGGTCGATGCGCGCGTGGCCGACGACGCGGCGCTGGCGCGCTGGGGCATCAGGGCCCCGAATGCCTGAAGACGCTCAGAGGGGCTTGAAGCCGCTCGCCTGGATGATCCGCTCCCAGGTCTGCGTGTACGTGCGCACGCGGCCCGCGAACTGGCCCTGCGGCTCGTAGCCGACCGTCAGCCCCATCGTCGTGAGCTTCTGCTTCACGTCAGGCATCGCCAGCACCTTCTGCAGCGCATCGCCGTACTTGTCGATGATCGGCTGCGGCGTGCCCACCGGCGCGAAGATGCCGTAGTAGGGCAGGTCTTCCAGGTTCGAGAAGCCCAGTTCGGTGAAGGTCGGCACGTTCGGAATCACGGCCTGGCGCTTGGCGCCGATGGAGGCCACGATGCGCACCTTGCCCGCCTTGTGGTTTTCGATGAAGTCAGGCACCGAGGCGATGCCTGCGGTGATCTGGTTGCCCAGCATGTCGGCCGTCATCGGCGCGCTGCCGCGGTAGGGCGCGGGCTGCACGTCGATCTTGTACTTGTCCGAGATCATCTTCACCAGGAACTCGGGGATCGAGGCCGGCGCCGGGATGCCGATGGTTTCCTTGCCGCCCTTCTGCGTGCGGACCCACTTCACGTACTCGTCGATGCTCTTGGCCGGCGTGCCGCCCGACACCGCCAGCACGTTGGCGAAGGTGGCGAAGCCGGCCACGGGCACGAAGTCGGTGGCGGGGTTGAAGCCCGGGTTCTTCACCACCTGCGGCAGGATCGAGATGGTGTGGTCGTGCGACAGGAACAGCGTGTGGCCATCGGCCGGGGAAGACTTCAGCACCGTTGCAGCAATCTGCCCACCCGCACCGGCGCGGTTCTCGACCACCACGGGCACGCCCAGCACATCCTTGAGTTTTTCGCCCAGCGTGCGTGCAATGGCGTCGGTGCCGGCGCCGGCGGGGAAGCCCACGAGCAGGCGGATGGGGGTGCCGCTTTGCGCTTGCGCAAGGCCGGACAGGCCCATGGCGGCTAGAAAGAAGCCCACGCTGATCGCCCGGCGCACCGGTTGAACGCGCTGCATTGAAAAAACCATGATCGACTCCATTCGAGAGAGAGGGAAATGCCTACGGGCAGGGGAAACGGATCTTGTGCAATAGCCGTGCCCACGGCACCGGCGTAGCCGGCAGCCTTGAATCGTGCCCGAACAGCCCTATTTTGGATGCAGGAATACCACCATGCGACAAGACAAACTCACCACCAAATTTCAGGAAGCGCTGGGCGATGCCCAGACGCTCGCGCTGGGCAGCGACAACGCCTACATCGAACCGGCCCACCTGCTGGTCGCGATGCTGCGCCAGGACGACGGCCCGCGCGCCCTGCTGGAGCGTGCCGGCGTCAACGTACCTGGCCTGACGCAGGCGGCCGAGGCCGCCATCAAGAAGCTGCCGCAGGTGCAGGGCCACGACATCGTCCAGGTCGGCCCCGAACTGGGCAAGCTGCTGCAGGCCACCGAAAAGGAAGCCCTCAAGCGCAATGACCAGTTCATTGCCGGCGAACTCTTCCTGCTCGCGCTGGCCGACAGCAAGGCCGACATCGGCAAGACCGCCCGCGAAAACGGCCTGAGCCGCAAGTCGCTCGAAGCCGCCATCGACGCCGTGCGCGGCGGGCAGGGCGTGAACAGCGCCGATGCCGAAGGGCAGCGCGAAGCGCTCAAGAAATACACCATGGACCTGACCGAGCGCGCCCGCCTGGGCAAGCTCGACCCGGTCATCGGCCGCGACGAGGAAATCCGCCGCGCCATCCAGGTGCTGCAACGCCGCACCAAGAACAACCCCGTGCTCATCGGCGAGCCCGGCGTGGGCAAGACCGCCATCGTCGAAGGCCTCGCACAGCGCATCGTTGCGGGTGAGGTGCCCGATTCGCTCAAGGGCAAGCGGGTGCTGTCGCTCGACATGGCTGCGTTGCTGGCTGGTGCCAAGTTCCGCGGCGAATTCGAAGAGCGCCTGAAGACCGTGCTGAACGAACTCGCGAAGGACGAAGGCCAGACCATCGTCTTCATCGACGAGCTGCACACCATGGTCGGCGCCGGCAAGGCCGAAGGCGCGATGGATGCGGGCAACATGCTCAAGCCCGCACTCGCTCGAGGCGAGCTGCACTGCGTGGGCGCCACCACGCTCGACGAATACCGCAAGTACATCGAAAAAGATGCCGCGCTGGAGCGCCGCTTCCAGAAGATCATCGTGGGCGAGCCCAGCGTCGAGGCCACCATCGCCATCCTGCGCGGCCTGCAGGAAAAATACGAAGTGCACCATGGCGTGCAGATCACCGACCCGGCCATCGTGGCCGCGGCCGAGCTGTCTGACCGCTACATCACCGACCGCTTCCTGCCCGACAAGGCCATCGACCTGATCGACGAGGCCGCGGCCAAGATCAAGATCGAGATGGACTCCAAGCCCGAGGTCATGGACCGCCTCGATCGCCGCCTCATCCAGCTGCAGATCGAGCGCGAAGCCGTGCGCCGCGAAAAGGACGAGGCCTCGCAGAAGCGCTTCGGCCTGATCGAGGACGAGATCGAGAAGCTGCAGAAGGAAATTGCCGACTACGACGAGATCTGGCAGGCCGAGAAGGCCCAGGCCCAGGGCAGCGCACAAGTGCGCGAAGACGTCGACAAGATCAAGTTCCAGATCGAAGAGTGGAAGCGCAAGGGCGACTTCAACAAGGTCGCCGAGCTCCAGTACGGCCAGCTGCCCGCGCTCGAAAAGCGCTTGAAGGAGGCCGAGGCCAACGAAGCGAACAAGGGCAAGTCCAGCGCGCCCACGCTGCTGCGCACCCAGGTCGGCGCGGAAGAAATCGCCGAGGTCGTGGCGCGTGCCACCGGCATCCCGGTCGCCAAGCTGATGCAGGGCGAGCGCGACAAGCTGCTCGTGATGGAAGACAAGCTGCACGAGCGCGTGGTCGGCCAGGACGAGGCCATCGGTGCGGTCGCCAACGCGATCCGCCGCTCGCGCTCGGGCCTGTCGGACCCGAACCGTCCGACCGGCTCGTTCCTGTTCCTCGGCCCCACGGGCGTGGGCAAGACCGAGCTGTGCAAGGCGCTTGCGGGCTTCCTGTTCGACAGCGAAGACCACCTGATCCGCATCGACATGAGCGAGTTCATGGAGAAGCATTCGGTCGCGCGCCTGATCGGCGCGCCGCCGGGCTACGTGGGCTACGAGGAGGGCGGCTACCTCACGGAAGCCGTGCGCCGCAAGCCCTACAGCGTGGTGCTGCTCGACGAGGTCGAGAAGGCCCACCCCGACGTGTTCAACGTGCTGCTGCAGGTGCTCGACGATGGCCGCCTTACCGACGGCCAGGGCCGCACCGTGGACTTCAAGAACACAGTGATCGTGATGACGAGCAACATCGGCTCGCCCATCATCCAGGCCATGGTGGGCAAGCCTTCCGAAGAGATCAAGGAAGCGGTGTGGGACGAGCTGAAGAACTACTTCCGCCCCGAGTTCCTGAACCGCATCGACGAGACGGTCGTGTTCCACGCGCTCGACGCGAAGAACATCGAATCGATCGCGGCGATCCAGCTCAAGGTGCTGAAGGCGCGGCTCGCGAAGATGGATCTGGGGCTGGAGGTGTCGCCGGCGGCGCTGGCAGAAATTGCCAAGGTCGGCTTCGACCCGGTGTTCGGCGCGCGTCCGCTGAAGCGTGCCATTCAGCAGCGCATCGAGAACCCGCTCTCGAAGCTGCTGCTCGACGGCAGCTTCGGGCCGAAGGACACGATCGAGGTCACGACCGACCCGATCCAGTCGCCGGGCAAGTTCTCGTTCGCCAAGGCCGGGGAACCAACGGCGGCGGCTTCGGCCTAAAGTTGGATGATGAACTTCATTTTTCGCGTCATTCTTCTGCTCCTGGGGCTGGTTTTCGCGGCCAGCCTGGCCGTGGCGGTCATGCTGCTGGCGGCTGTGTGGGGTGTGCGCTACGCCTGGGGGCGTCTCACGGGCAAGCCCGTGACGCCTTGGGTCATGCGTTTCAACCCGCGCTCGGGCTTCGATAAATTTCGTAATGCGGCACAGCCGGCCGAACCGACCGCCGCCGACGTGGCCAATGCGCGGGCACGCGGCGAATCGGTGGAGCGCCCGGTGCGCATTCGCGGCAGCGCCAGCGACGTGACCGACGTGTCGCCGAAATCGGTCTCGCGCGGCTGAGCCACTGCTATTTCAGGCGCGACAACCCGTCGCGCCTTTCGCCGTCAGAATCGTCCTCCTGCAGCCGCCGCTGAGTGCGGCTTTCGCTTTCATCAGGAGAGACATTCCATGACATCGCGCGACATCTTCGTGGTCGGCACCGCCCGCACCGCCATCGGCACCTTCGGCGGCGCGCTGAAGGACGTGCCCAATACCCAGCTTGCCACCACCGCCGTCAAGGCCGCCATCGAGCGCAGCGGCGTGGCCGCCGATGCCATTGGGCATGTGGTCATGGGCAACGTGATTCCCACCGATGTGAAGGATGCGTACCTCAGCCGCGTGGCCGCCATCGACGCGGGCTGCCCCATCGAGACGCCGGCCTTCAACGTCAACCGCCTCTGCGGCTCGGGCCTGCAGGCCATCGTGTCGGCTGCGCAGGCCATTGCGCTGGGCGACTGCGACATCGCCATTGGCGGCGGCTCGGAATCGATGAGCCGGGGGCCGTACTTCGACACCTCGGCCCGCTACGGCGCACGCATGGGCGACGCGGTGCTGGTCGACTACATGCTGGGCATCCTGCACGACCCGTGGGAGAAGATCCACATGGGCATCACTGCAGAGAACGTGGCTGCCCGCTACGGCATCACGCGCGAGCAGATGGACGAACTGGCCGTAAGCAGCCAGCAGCGCGCAGCAGCCGCCATCGAGGCAGGACGCTTCAAGGAGCAGATCGTTCCGGTCGAGATCAAGACGCGCAAGGGTGTCGTGCTGTTCGACACCGACGAGCACGTGCGCGCCGACACCACCGTCGACGCGCTCTCGAAGATGAAGCCCGCTTTCAAGAAGGACGGCCTCGTCACCGCCGGCAACGCCTCGGGCATTAACGACGGCGCCGCCGCCGTGGTGCTGGCAAGCGGCGAGAGCGTCAAGGCGCGGGGCCTGAAGCCGCTGGCGCGCCTGGTCGGCTATGCGCACGCCGGCGTCGAGCCCGCATACATGGGCATCGGCCCCGTGCCCGCCACGCGCAAGGTGCTGGAGCGCACCGGCCTGAAGGTGAGCGACTTCGACGTGATCGAGTCGAACGAAGCTTTTGCGGCGCAGGCCTGCGCGGTTATCAAGGAACTGGGCTTCGATCCGGCCAAGGTGAACCCGAACGGCTCGGGCATTTCATTGGGCCACCCGGTGGGCGCGACCGGCGCGATCATCACGACGAAGGCCATTGCGGAGCTGCATCGCACGGGCGGCCGCTACGCACTCGTCACGATGTGCATCGGCGGCGGCCAGGGCATTGCCGCCGTCTTCGAAAGAGTCTGACCCACATGCTCCGCCCACCCATCCTGATCGACCCCGACGAGGTCGACTTCAGTGCCATCCGGGCGCAGGGTGCGGGCGGGCAGAACGTCAACAAGGTGTCGAGCGCGGTGCACCTGCGCTACGACATCCACGCCAGCTCGCTGCCGGCCGACGTGAAGGAACGGCTGCTCGCGCTGCGCGACAGCCGCATCACGCAGGAAGGCGTGTTCGTGCTCAAGGCGCAGCAGCATCGCACGCAGGAGATGAACCGTGCCGACGCGCTCGCGCGCCTGCAGGCGGTGATCGACAGCGTGGCCACGCCGCCGCGCGTGCGGCGCGCCACCAAGCCGACCTACGGCTCGAAGCAGCGCCGGCTCGAAGGCAAGAGCCAGCGCGCGCAGATCAAGAACCTGCGCGGGCCGGTGCGGGACTGAGCGCGCCAGCGCCGCCGCGCAGCCGGCGGATCTGCAGGCCGACGCCGATCAGGTACAGCACGAGCAGCACGCCGGTGATCGCCTTGAGCTCCGGCGCGTCGGCGTTCGGCAGCAGCGGGGCGCCGAGCGGCAGGCGCGTCAGCGTTTCGGTGAAGGCCGGAATCCAGTGGAACAGGAAGCTGGCCGAGAACGCGATGGCCTCGACATAGCGCGCCGACTTGCCGAAGAGCACGCCCCGGCCCGCGAGCGTGCCCACGGCCAGCGCCAGCAGCGTGATGATGCCCAGCGCATGCGGCTTGCCGAAGCCGCCATGCTGGAAGATGCCGAAGCCCGTGAGGCAAGTGAGCACGGTGGTCCACACGAAGACCTGGCCGAGCCCGGTGCGCATCGTGATCTCCTTGTAGCGGAACAGGGCCAGCAGCCCTGCGGCGACGGCGATCAGGCTGATCGCGGTATGAACTGTGCCCAGGGACGTGAGTCCCAGCCATCCTGTCGGTGCCATGCGGATCCCCTCGTTGTTCGTGGTGCGGCATTTTGGCGCGTTGCATCAAATTTGTGGAATCTGGGATGAAATGAGTGCAAAAGGCCCTGCTTTACGGACCTGAAACATCTCCCAAGCACAATCGTGGTCATGAGAAGGCTCTTTTCGCGCGCCGTGCTGGCCGCGCTCCTGCTGGTGCCGGCCGCGGCGCTCCTGACCGGCTGCGGTCCGGGAGTGGCGGCGCAGCAGACCGCGAGCGCCGCCCCGGCCCCCGAGCTCAAGTGGGAAGAGCTTGTTCCCAAGAGCTGGGACCCGACCAAGCGCTACCGCAACATCAGCCTCGAGGCGCTGCGCGACAACGACCCGCGCGCGATCCAGATGCTCGACGAGATGCGCGCCGTCTGGGATAACGCGCCGGTCAACGTGGCGCTGGACGACAAGCCGGCCAAGCTGGCGGGCTTCGTCGTGCCACTCGACAGCACGCAGGACGGCATCCGCGAATTCCTGCTGGTGCCGTATTTCGGCGCCTGCATCCACACACCGCCGCCGCCCGCCAACCAGATCGTTCACGTGATCGCGGCCGCCACCGTGAAGGGCCTGCACGCGATGGACACGGTGTACGTCAGCGGCACGCTGAAGGCGGCGCGCTATTCGTCGGTGGACATGGGCGTGAGCGGCTACGAGATCAAGTCGGCCGCGGTCGAGCGCTTCGTGGCCAAGCAGCCGCAGTAAGCCGCACCGGCCGCGCAGCTCAGGCCATACGCTGCGACAGAAAGTCCAGGAACGACGTGATCCGCGCTGTCAACTGCGTGTTGCGGTAGTACACCGCGTTGACCGGCTGGCGCACGTCCGCCGTTTCTTTCGCCAGCACCTGCACCAGCACGCCGCTGGCGCGGTCGGCACCCGTCATGAAATCCGACAGGCAGACGATGCCTACGCCGGCCAGCGCCAGTTGGCGCAGCGTTTCGCCGCTCGACGCCATCAGCGTCGGCGCGATGTTCCATTCGTCGCCATGCACGCCGCGCAGGGGCCAGCGGTTCAGCGACTCGGGCTGGGTGAAGCCCAGCAGCGCGTGCTCGGCCAGGTCGGCCACCTTGCGCGGCTTGCCGTGCGCTTCGAGGTATGCCGGGCTCGCGAGCACGCGCAGCCGGTGCGTGCCCAGTGGCCGCGCATGCAGCGTGGAATCGCGCAGCGGGCCGATGCGGATCGCGATGTCGGTGCGGCGCTCCAGCAGGTCGATGGGCAGGTCGTCGGTGTCGAGCTCGAGGCTGATCTGCGGGTAGAGCCTTCGAAACTCCGGCACCAGAGGCACGATGGCATGCAGCATGAAGGGCGAGGCCGCGTTCACGCGCAGCCTGCCGGCCGGCTGCTGGCGGCGCGCGGCCATTTGCTCTTCGGCGTCATCGATGGCATCGAGGATGGCGCGCGTGCGCTGCAGGAAGGCCGCGCCTTCTTCCGTGAGTTCGAGCCGCCGCGTGGTGCGGCGAAGCAGCGTGGTGTCGAGCTTCTGTTCGAGCCGGCTCAGGGCGCGGCTGATGCCCGAGACCGTTTGCGCCAGCTGTTCGGACGCGGCCGTGATCGAGCCCGTGTCCACCACCGTACGGAACGCGACCAGTTCTTCGATGGTGGTCTTCATGGGCGCTGGCAGGTCAGGCTTCTGCTTCTTGCACCACGGGCATGTCGTCGATGCGCGGCATCAGCGCGGCAAGCGCTTCGCCGTCGGTGCGGTAGCTGAACAGCATCGGCCCCGGGGCCAGCAGGCCGGCGCGCTCCAGCACCTGCATCGCGGGCAGCTTCAGGCCGCTCAGGTGCAGGCGGATGCCCTTGGATTCCATCATCCGGCGGATCGAGCCGAACACCTCCGCGCCGGTGATGTCGATGCGGTTGATGGGCTGCGCGAACAGGCACACGTCGGTGAGCTCGGGCCGCTCGGCCAGCGCCACGGTGAGCGCGCGTTCGAGCGTGGAGGCCGAGGCGAAGTCGAGCTCGGCATCCATGCGCAGCGCATAGAGCTGCGGCGCCAGCGGCGGCAGCTTCCAGAGGTTGCGGTCGCGCAGGCTGCCGTCGGGGTGCAGGCCCACTTCGATGATGCGCGGGTGCAGGTGCCGGTACATGTAGTGCGCCAGGGCGGCCAGCAGCCCGCCGAGCACGCCCCAGTAGATGCTGGGCGCGGTCGCGATGGTCAGCACGAAGGTACCGAAGGCAATGCCCGCCTCGATGCGCGAGATGCGCCACAGCGCGGTGAAGCTCGCTGGCTTCACCAGCCCGAGAATGGCCGTGACCACCACCGCCGCCAGCACCGCCTGCGGCACGTGATACAGCAGCGGCATCAGCCACAGCAGTGCGCCGGCCACGACGACCACGCTGAACAGCGTGGCCCAGCCGGTCTGCGCGCCCGCATAGAGCGTGATGGCCGAGCGCGAGAAAGACGAGCTGGTGGGAAACGCACCCGTGAAGCCCGAGGCCAGCTTGGCCAGGCCCTGGCCGATGAGGTCCTGGTTTTCGTTCCACAGCGTGCCGGCACGCGCGTTGTCGACCTTGGCGCTCGATGCGGTTTCAAGAAAGCTCACCAGCGTGATCATCAGCGCCGGCAGCACCAGCGCGCTGAAGGTGCTCACCGGCAGCAGGCCCGGCCAGTAGAACGAGGGCAGGCCCGAAGGGAGGCTGCCCACCACCGCGCCGCCGCGCAGCGCGTAGTCGATGACCCAGCTGATGGCGGCAGCGCCGGCCACCAGCGCCATCGTGGTCGGAAAGCGCGGCAGCATGCGTTTTCCCAGCCACAGCACCGCGATGCTGCCGAGCCCGAAGGCAATGGCCACGAGGTCGGGCAGCGGGCCGCCCTGCAGTACCTGCGGAATGGTGCGCCCCGTGAAGCCGAGCAGCGCGGGCAATTGCGAGATGGCGATCAGCACCGCCGCGCCCTGCGTGAAGCCGATGAGCACCGGCGAATTGACCAGCCGCAGCAGCCAGCCGAAGCGCCCCGCGCCGAGCACGATCTGGATCGTGCCCGACATCAGCGTGAGCCACACCGCCATTGCCACCCACTCGGCACTGCCCGCCACCGCCAGCGGCGCGAGCGAGGCGCCGACCAGCAGGCTGGTGAGCGCCGTGGGCCCGACCGACAGCCGCTGCGACGAGCTGAACATCACCGCGATCAGCGCCGGGAACAGCGCCGCGTACACGCCCGTGACCAGCGGCATGCCCGCCAGTGCCGCATACGCCACGCCTTGCGGAATGACCATCAGCGCCACGGTGATGCCAGCCATCGCCTCGTTGCGCAGCAGCGCGGCGGAAGGGCGCGGCCAGGCGAGACAGGGAACCCAGCGCGCGAGGCGCTGGCGCAGGGAGGGAGAGGGGGCAGCCGGGGTCATGGAGATTTGCGGGCGCACTGGGGAAAACTGCAAACGCATGCGCGGTGCGCCGCGCGGGAGCGATGTGGAATGCGGGTCGGGATCAGATCAGCGAACTCGCGTTCTTCAGAACGTAGTCGCAAGCCTTTTCCTTCACCTTCGACGACAGGCCCTTGAAGTTCAGCGACTTGCCGTCGCCGCCCTGCAGCAGGCCCTTGGCGCCGCTGGCGAAGCCGGTTTCCTGCTTCTTCTGCCCGGTGATCCTGGCGAGCAGCTTGTCTTTCACCGAGGCCGCGTCGCCGCCCAGGTAGTTGTTCTTTACGCAGTACTGCAGCACGCCGGCTGCGTTGCCCATGGTGCTGGAGCCGATGGCGGGCATCTTGAATCCCAGGTTGCTGCCGAGGCTGCCGAGCGCAGATCCGCCTGCGCTGCCTTGCGAGTTGGAGGTAGCCGCTTCGCCGGCCTTTTCCTTCAATTGGTCGAGCAGGTCGTTGGCTTGCGCCGAGGCGCCTGCCGCAAGCAGAGCCAGGGCGATGAGGGTGGAACGGGCGTGCATGGTGTCCTCCTGTCGGTCAGCGTGATGGAAAGCGGCCACCAGCATACCGGAGACTTCCATGGGCGCACCCCCTCGGTGCACGCCCGCTTGCCTGCTTACTTCGTGCGGGGCGGGCGCTTCTCGAGCAGCGGTGCGCTGGTGCCTTGCACCCCGACCAGGCCGAGCACCGTCACCAGCGAGTTCTGCGCACCCTTCCAGCCGTCGGTCACGTCGATCCACTCGGACAGCGCATGGAAGCCGCCGGTCTTGCCGCCGCCGCCGATGATGATCGCCGGGATGCCCAGCGACATCGGCACATTGGCGTCGGTGCTCGCGCCCGTCAGCAGCGTCTTGTGGCCGAAGGCGCTGTTCGCGCGCGTGGCAGCTTCGACGATCACGGTGTCTGATTGCGTGCGACCGCCCGGACGGTCGCCGATGAGCTTGGTGCTCACGCTCAGCGTGCTCACGTTCCAGCGCTTGTTTTCCTCGACCACGGCTTCGTCGATGGCGGCCAGGATCTTCTTTTCGGTTTCGAGCAGCGGCGCCATTTCGTCGGAGCGGATGTCGACCGCCATGCGGGCATCCGGCGCGATGGTGTTGACCGAGGTGCCTCCGCCCACGGTGCCGACGGTGAAGGTGGTCTTCGGGAAGCTCGGCGTGCGGATATCGGCGATCTTCGCGATGGCGCGGCCCATCCCGTGGATGGCGCTGGGCACCTGGCCGAAGGCGCCGTAGCTATGACCGCCCGGGCCCTTGAAAGTCACTTCGTAGCGGTGGCTGCCCGTGCCCAGCATTAGCACCGAGCCGTCTGGTGCGGGCTCCAGGCCGACCATGCCGTCGATGTCGAGGTTGTCGCGGAAGATGGCCTTGATGCCGCGCAGGTTGCCGAGTTCCTCTTCGCCCACGTTGCCTACGAACAGCAGGTCGCCCACCGTCTGGATCTTGTTGTCGTTCAGCACCTTGAGCCACGACAGCAGTACCGACAGGCCGCGCGTGTCGTCGGAGATGCCGGGGGCGTAGAGCTTGCCGTCGCGCTCCTTCACCTTCACGTCGGTGCCGGCGGGGAACACGGTGTCGAGGTGAGCCGAGATCAGCAGCTTGGGGCCGTTGCCCGTGCCCTTGCGCAGGCCGACCACGTTGCCTTCGGCGTCGATCCTTGCGTCCGTCAGGCCCAGGGCCTTCATGCGGGCGAGAAAGGCTTCGGCGCGCTTCTGTTCCTTGAAGGGGGGCGCCTCGATCTCGGTCAGCATCTTCAGGTCTTCGACCGAGCGATCGTGGTCGGCCTTGACCGCGTCGAGCAGCTTCTGGATGGCGGGGGAGGCCATCAGCTGTGTGTAGGCCTTGTCCACGTCTGGCCGCACCTGCGTGGGGGTGGCCGCGACGCTGCCGCTCTGGGCGTGCACGAGGCCGGCGGCCGCGGAGGCCAGGGCAATAACGAGCGGGGCGAGACGAAGCGACACGAGGCGGGGCATGGTGCGGGGATGTCCTTGTAGGCGAGCAACGCCGACGCGGCGTCTTCAGCGATTCTTACGGCTGTGTTAGCCGTGCGCTCTGGTTTAATCTTCGGCGTCGTCAGTTTTTCTAACAATGCCCGCCATGCGCCGCCACATCCCCAGCACCCGAGCGCTGCTGATCTTCGACGCGGTGGCCCGCCACCATGGCGTGGGCAAGGCCGCGGAGGAGCTGTGCCTCACCCACAGCGCGGTGAGCCAGCAGCTGCGGCTGCTGGAGACGCAGATCGGCGTGCGGCTGGTGCAGCGCACGGCGCGCGGCACCGAGCTCACCGAAGCCGGGCGGCGCTACCACGGGCAGATTTCAGGCGACCTGCTGCGGTTGCAGAACCACACGCTCGAAGCCATGGCACAGCGCACCGACGGCCTGCGCCTGCTGGTAGGTGCGGTGCCGGTGCTGGCCGAGGGCTGGCTGACGCCGCGGTTGCCGGAATTCATCGCGCGGCACCCGGGCTGCAGCCTGCACCTGCAGGTGTTTCCGACGCACCTCTACATGGAAGACATGTCCTTCGACGTGGGCGTGCAGTACGACGATGCGGTGTGGCCGGGCGCGAATGCGCTGCCGTTGATGGGTGAGTCCTGCGTGGTGGTGTGCTCGCCACAGGCAAAGGGGCGAGCGGCCATGGCGCGGGGCGACTTCCGCACAGCGTCGCTGCTGCAACTGCGCACGCGTGTGGGCGCCTGGGAAGAGTGGTTTGAGCAGACGGCACATGCGCAGCGGCCCGAAAACCTGGTGACGGGGCACCGCTTCGACCTGTTCTCGTCGCTGGTTGCAGCGGTGCGTGCCGACCTGGGCGTGGGGCTGGTGCCCGAGTACTTCGTCGAGCGCGAGTTGCGTTCGGGCGAGCTGGTGCTGGCCTGCCCGCATCGGGCGCCGTCGAGCCGGGGCTACAGCGTGTTCGTGGCGCCGAGCCGTACGGACGATCCGTTGGTCAGCGCTTTCGTGGCATGGCTGTGCGCGGCGGCCGCACTGCCAGAAACTTTGCCTGCCTAGGCGCGGCGGAAGAGAAGCACCGAGTTCGTGCCGCCGAAGGCGAACGAGTTGCTGATGGCAGCTTCGAGCGACGGCGCCGCCGCGTCGTCTTGCGTCACCAGGTTCAGCCTGCAGTCTGCGTCGATCTCGCGGCAGTTGGCGTTGGGCGGCAGTTGCCGCTGGTGCAGCGCCAGCACGGTGATGAGCGCTTCGAGCGCGCCCGCCGCGCCCAGCAGGTGGCCATGCAGTGCCTTGGTCGAACTCACGCGCAGCGTGTCGAGCTCGTCGCCCCACACCTCAGCCAGCGCATTGCGCTCGACCACGTCGCCGATGCGCGTGGCCGTGCCGTGGGCGTTGCAATAGCCCACGTCCCGCGGCTGCAGGCCGGCCTGGCGCAGGGCGGTGCGCAGCGCGCGGGCCTGGCCCGGTGCATCGGGCTTGGTGAGGTGGGTGGCGTCGCTGCTCAGGCCCCAGCCGGCCAGCGTGGCGTAGCTGCGGGCGCCGCGTGCGCGTGCCCGCTCGGCGGATTCGAGGATCAGGAAGGCCGCGCCTTCGCCGAGCGCAAAGCCGCTGCGGTCGGTTGCGAAGGGCCGCACCGCGCCGGCCGCTTCGCCGGGCTGGAAGGTAGCCAGCGTCTGCATGGCCTGCCAGGCCACGACCACGCCCGGCACGATCAGCGCTTCGCTGCCGCCGGCAATGGCGATGTCGACCTCGCCGCGCTGCACGGCCTTGGCCGCTTCGGCAATCGCGGCCGAAGAAGAAGCGCAGGCGACCGAGTAGGTGAGCACCGGGCCCTGAACACCCTGGCGCATTGCCACATGGGCGGCCGGCGCGTTGGGCATGAAGGCGGGAATCGTGAGCGGCGACACGCGGCCGTTGCCGCGGTAGGCCGCTTCGAGCGCCGCCGCGCCACCCATGCCGCAGCCGGCAAAGACGCCCACGCGCTCCGGGTCGGCGTCGGCAACGGCCAGGCCCGCGTCGCGCATCGCCATGTCGGCGGCGGCCACGGCCAGCTGGCTCACGCGGTCGACACCCGCCAGCTGCAGCTTGGTGAACCAGCGGGTTTCATCGAAGGCCACGGTGGCCGCGGCGGCCGGCTTGGGCAGATCCGCAAAGATGGGCTGGATGGCCGATCGGCCCTGCAGCAGGGCCTGGAACAGCGCGTCGGGCTCGCCGCCGTGCGGCGCCATGACGCCCAGTCCGGTGACTGCGACCTCGTGGTTCACGCGACTTTCGCGGCTCGTACCTTGTCGACCAGCAGCGCGAGTTCGGCCAGGGTGTCGATGCTCGCGTCCTCGTCGGGCATGGTGATGCCGAAGTGGTCTTCGATGGCGAACAGAAACTCGGCGAGGGCCAGCGAATCGAGTCCGCCGGTTTCCCTCATCGAGGCGTGGGGGTCGAGCTTCGACGGTTCGATGCCGTACTTCTCGTGGATCAGGTCCTGCAATTCCTTCAGCGAACTCATCGTGCAATGCCTGTCGTCATGTGCCGTTGATCGATTGCCACCGTGTGGTGGTTGCCATTGAATCGATCCCTTCCTCGTCGGCCAGTGGTGAGTGTGGTCAGTGATTGCAGATGATATCCGCTCCGACCCGAGGGGCATCCCCTCGCTAACGCGCCCCCGGGCGCCAGCGCAACGAGGGTAGTGCGAAGGCCATACCCAGCAGCGCGCCGGCCGCCACGTCCAGTGCCACGTGCTGCTTGACCGCCAGCGTCGAATAGGCGATGGCGGCGAACCAGGCCCAGTTCAGCACGCGCCACAGGGCCGGCGTGCGCGCCTCGCGCAGCACGTGTTCGACGCGGATGGCGGTGAAGATGGCCACGGCCACGTGCATCGAGGGGCAGGCGTTGCCCGCCGCGTCCACGCCCTGCAGCATCGCGAAACCGGGGTAGCCGGTGCCGTCGATGGCCATAGGGGGTATCTGGGTCGGCCAGAAGTAGAAGAGGCTCAGGCCGGTGATGCACAGCGCGCCGATCCACAGCCCGTAGACCACCAGTTCGCGGAACGTGAGCTGCAGCCCCGGCGCGATGCCCACGTACACCCAGAGCGAGAGGTACGCGCCCAGCGTGTAGGGCTGGAACGGAATCAGGTGGTCCAGCGGCGTCAGCGGCATCACCACCACCGGAAAGGCCGGGTTGCGCAGCAGGTGGAAGTAGCCGATGAAGAACAGCCAAGTGAAGACGGTGGTGCCGACCGCTTTCAGCAGGAAGTGGCGGCGCACGCGCAACCAGATCTCGGCGGTCCACGTGGGGGGCCGGGCGTCGGGCGCCATGTGCAGGGGGATCGGTGAGTGCATGGTGTTGTCGGTCGCCGATCTTGCCAGAGCACCATGAAGCATCCCCGCGATGCCCCGCTGCATCAGGGGGTGGTGGGCCGCTTGCGGTGCTGGAACGAAGTGGGTGAGCGGCCCGTGGCGGCCTTGAACATCGCACAGAACGCGCTGTCGGTGGCATAGCCGCTGGCGGCCGCCACCTGGCTCACGGCCATGCCGCGCGCCAGCAGCGGCAGCGCATGTGCCATCACGGCTTGCTGGCGCCACTGCTGCCAGCTCATGCCGAGCTGGTCGCGGAACAGGCGCGCCACCGTGCGCTCGCTGGCGCCGATGGTGGCGGCGCGCTCGGCCAGCGTGGCGCGGTCGGCCGGGTTTCGCAGCAGCGCCTCGCACAGCTGGCGCAGGCGCTTGTCGGTGGGCAGCGGCACGTCGATGCGGATCTGCGTGGCGCGCTCCACCTCGTCGACCAGCAGCGGCGCGATCATGCGTTCGCGCTGCGGTGCGTGCGGATCGGTCGGCGGCAGGCCATCGGGCGTGGTGTCGAGAGCCAGCATCAGCGCGCGCAGCAGCGGGCTGATTTCCAGCACTTCGCACTTTTCCCAGGTGGGCGCGATCCAGGCGTGCAGGTAGACGGTACGCAGTTCGGCGTCTTCGATCAGCGTGATGCTGTGCGGCATGTTGGCCGGCACCCAGAGCGCGCGCGAGGGCGGCACGATGTAGCTGCCGTCCTGCGTGCTCAGGCGGATCACGCCGCGTGTGGAAAAAGTGAGCTGCGGCCACGGGTGCTCGTGCAGTTCGACCAGCGTGTCCGCGCTCAGGAAATGCTCCTTGGCGCGCAGCGGACGCACCGCGTCGGGGGCGTAGAGGTGCGGCGTGAGAGAGGCAACGCTGGTGATCGGGGCGGGGAGCGCGCCGCGCGGCCTGGCGGGCGCGGCGCTCCTGGAGGTGGGTGAGGCGGCGCTTGGCATAGTTTCGACAAATGTTGTCGCTGTATCGCCATTCTGCCGCGTCCCCGGCGCATAGCATCGATGCCTGCCCCGTTTTTTTGTAGCAATCCATGTCTTCCACTTCGTCCGCGAGCGCTGGTTCTCCTCCTCACAACAACACCTTGCGCACCGACGCCAAGCTGATCGGGCTGGTCGGCCTGGCCCATGCGGTCAGCCATTTCAGCCAGCTCATCCTGGCGCCGCTGTTCTCGTGGCTGAAGGACGCGTTCAACGTGAGCTATGTGGAGCTGGGCGCGGTGCTCACGGTGTTCTTCGTGGTCTCGTGCATCGTGCAGGCGGCCTCGGGCTTCATCGTCGACAAGCTGGGCCCGCGGCCGGTGCTGTTCGTCGGGCTCGGGGCACTGGGGCTGGCGGCTTTCGGCTACGCCGCGGCGCAGAGCTACTGGATGCTGCTGTTGTGCGCGGTGGTCGGCGGCATCGGCAACGGCGTGTTCCATCCGGTGGACTACACGCTGTTCAACCGCAAGGTCGCGCCGACGCGGCTGGGCCATGCCTACAGCGTGCACGGCATCACCGGCAGCCTGGGCTGGGCGCTGGCGCCGGCCTTCGTGGTGCCGATCGCCATCGCCTTCTCGTGGCGCGTGGCGCTGGCTTCGGCGGGCGTGGTGGCTCTCGTGGTGCTGCTGGTGCTGTGGGCGTATCGCAGCGTGCTGTCGCTCGACGCGGCGGCCGTGCACAAGGCCACGGGGCAGGGCGAGCCCGCACCCGTCGGCGGCGAGTTCGACTTCCTGCGCATTCCGGCCGTATGGATGTGCTTCGGTTTCTTCTTCTTCTATGCCGCGGTGATCAGCGTGGTGCAGACCTTCGCGCCGGTGGCCGCGGGACACCTGCATGCGGTGCCGGTGGCGCTGGTGGCGGTGTGCCTCACGGTCTACATGGTGGCGAGCGCCGCGGGGATGGTGGTGGGTGGCTTCCTGGCCTCCGATCCGACGCGCTGCGAGCGCATCGTGGGCGCGGGCTTCGGCATTGCGGCCGCGCTGGCGCTGGTGCTGGCGTTCGCGAGCTTTCCGCCGGTCGTGGTGCCGGTGCTGTTCGGGGCCATGGGTTTCGTCTCGGGTGTCGCAGGGCCGTCGCGCGACCTGCTGGTGAAGAAGTCGACGCCGCCCAATGCGACCGGGCGCGTCTACGGCGTGGTGTATGCGGGGCTGGACATCGGACAGGCCCTGGCGCCGCTGGTGTTCGGGCGGCTGATGGACCATGGGCAGTACACGAGCGTGATCGTGGGGCTGGCGCTGGTGCAGGGTGTGCTGATCGCCAGTGCGTTCAACGTGCGCCGCGTGCGGCGCACGGCGCTGGTGCCTGCCTCGGCCTGAGTCCCTTCTTTTTGATCGAAGGGCGGTCGATATCATCGGCCGCATGCAAGCCTTGTATGTCTATGTGATCGCCGGTGCTGTACTGGCGGGTTTCGTGCAGGGCCTGTCGGGCTTTGCGTTCGGGCTGGTGGCCATGTCAGTATGGGCGTGGACGCTGGAGCCGCAGCTCGCGGCGGTGCTTGCTCTCTTTGGCGCGTTGACGGGGCAGGTGATCGCGGCGGTCACGGTGCGGCGGTCTTTCGACAAGAGCGTTCTCTGGCCCTTTGTGCTCGGTGGGCTGGTCGGGGTGCCGTTCGGTGTCAGGCTGCTGCCGCACCTCGATCTTGTCGTCTTCAAGCTGTGTCTTGGCGTGCTGCTGGTGCTGTGGTGTCCGGCGATGCTGATGTCGCAGCATCTGCCGAAGGTTTCGTTCGGTGGGCGTTGGGCTGATGGCGTTGTGGGTGCCATGGGTGGCGCGATGGCGGGCATCGGCGGGTTCTCGGGAACTCTTCCTACGCTCTGGTGCACCTTGCGCGGTTTTCAGCGTGATACGCAGCGGGCTGTGATCCAGAACTTCAATCTTTCGATGTTGATGGTGGCGTTTGCCATTCATGTTTTCAGCGGGAGCATCGGGCGAGCTGTGGTGCCTCTGCTGGGGCTTGTTGCCCTGGCTGTTGCTGTGCCTGTGTTGCTGGGGGCTCGGCTTTATATCGGGATCAGTGAGGTGGCGTTTCGGAAGCTGGTGTTGGGGTTGTTGACTGCTTCTGGGGTGGCTTTGTTGGCTTCTGCAGTGCCTGCTTTGTTGCGGCGCTGAAGTTCTTTTTGAGTGGTGATGAGGGGTTGTTTCCCGGTGCCGGGACTCGCCCCGGCGGGCGACCTACTTTTCTTTGCTTCGCCAAAGAAAAGTAGGCAAAAGAAAGGCGACCCCACTGTCTGCGACCCCTTCGCTTTGCGAAGGGGCAACCTGTGGTGCTCGCGTTTCGCGGGGTCTCGCCCAAACTCGCTTCGCTCAGACAAGGGCGAGCCCTTATCCGCGAAACGCTGCGCTCCTCGGCGCAGCCAGAGGGGAGGGGAGACGGAACGGGCCTTTGCTTCGCTCGGCTTGGTATCGGCTGTTCAGAGGCCGAGCGCAGCGATGGCCTGTTGGGCTCCCCAATCCCTTCTGGCTGCGTCGAGCACCGCAGGTTGCCCGTAGCGAAGCGAAGGGACGCAGACAGCAGGGTCGCCTTTTCTTTGCTTACTTTCTTTTGGCGAAGCAAAAGAAAGTGAGTCGGCCGCCGGGCCGAGACCCGGCCCCGGAACGCACTAAACCAGCAAGGCTTCACCGAGGCAGCGCCAAGGCAAACGGCAAACTGAAAACCCCCAGCAAGGTAGACAACGTCACCAACCCCGCCACATAAGGCCCGTTGTACCCCATCCGAGCAGCCAGCACATAAGCACTGGAAGCCGTAGGCACAGCAGAAAAAGCCATCAACACGGCCGCATGCGTCGCATCCAGCCGCAACCAAAGCGCCAACCCCCATGCGACCAGCGGCAAGAACAGATGCCGTATCGCCAGCACCGAAACAGCCAGCACCTTCCCCGCCCCCAGCGTGGAGAACTTCATCCCCGCCCCCGCAGCCAGCAACCCCAACGCCAGCGACGCAGCCCCGATACGCGTCAACGTAGGCGTCGCCCAGGCAGGCACAGCCAAGCCCAGCACATTCGCCAGCAGCCCTGCCACCGTCGCGACGATCAGCGGGTTGCGCACCAGCTGCCGCACGAACCCGGTCTGCGCATGTCGCGTCATCGGCCACACGGCCGCGATGTTGAAGATGGGCACGCACACACCGATCAGCACCGCGATCAGCAACAGGCCCTCGGCCCCGGCCAGCCGCTCCGCCAACGCCAGGCAGATGAAAGAGTTGAAGCGGAACGCGACCTGCGCACTGGCCGCGTGGTCGCGCCGGTCGATGTGGGTGCGCAGGCCCGGAATAAAGGGCAGGGCATAGGCCATCGCGATGCCGCAGGCACCGACGCCGACGCCCGCCGTGAGCAGGCTCGATGTCGCACCGAAGTCGAGCGGGCTGCGCACGATCGAATGGAACAGCAGTACGGGAAAAAGAAAGTAGTAAACGAGGCTCTCGACCTGATCCCACACGCGGCGGTCGAGCGCGGTGTAGCGGCACAGGAGCCAGCCGATGGCGATGAGGGAGAAGTCGGGGAAAAGCAGCTGAGCGTAATTCACCGCTTCGAGGATAAACCCGCTTGACCATGGGTAATCCACAGCATGGAGAGCGCTCCTGAACCGCTAGCATCCGGGCTTCGTTTTTCGACATCATTCATTCAAATACCAAGGAGTTTTCGATGCAACGTCGTCAATGGAGCGCGCTGGTGGGAGGCGCCGCACTGGTCGCCATCGCGGGTCAGAGCTTTGCGCAGGGCTACCCCAACAAGCCCGTCGAGTTGAGCGTGCCCTTTGCACCGGGCGGCACGACGGACATCGTGGCGCGCGTGATCTCCGATCCGCTGGGCAAGGTGCTGGGCCAGCCCGTGGTGGTGATCAACCGCGCCGGTGGCGGCGGCATCGTGGGCGCGGCCGAAACGGCACGCGCCGCGCCCGACGGCTACAAGCTCGGCATTGCCACCGTGTCGAGCACGGCGGCCAACCCGGCCATCAACCCGAAGACGCCGTACGACCCGATCAACGACTTCACGCCGATCATCAACATCGCGGCCACGCCGAACATCATTGCGGTCAACCCGAGCTTCCCGGCCAAGAACTATGCCGAGTTCGTAGCCGAGCTGAAGAAGAACCCCGGCAAGTATTCGTACGCCTCGTCGGGCACGGGCGGCATCGGCCACCTGCTGATGGAGCTCTACAAGAGCCTGACCAACACCTTCGTCACGCACATCCCCTACCGCGGCGCGGGCCCGGCGCTGAACGACGTGGTGGCCGGCCAGGTGCCGATCATGTTCGACAACATTCCCTCGGCCATGCCCTTCATCACCAGCGGCCGGCTGATCCCCATCGTGGTGTCGGCGCCGCAGCGCCTGGCCGCGCTGCCCAATGTGCCGACCTTCAAGGAAGTGGGCCTGGAGCCGGTGAACCGCATGGCCTACTACGGCATCCTCGGCCCCAAGGGCCTGCCGAAGGAAGTGGTCGAAAAGATCAGCGCTGGCGTGAAGAAGGCCGTGGAAGAACCGGCGGTGCGCAAGCGCATCGAGGACACGGGCTCGCTGATCGTGGCCAACTCGCCCGAGCAGTTCGCTGCGCAGATCAAGGCCGAGTACGAGGTCTACAAGCAGGTCGTGAAGAAGCAGAACCTGAAGCTCGACTGATAACTCTTCTTCGCACGAAAGAAAGCCGCCCGCATGCCGGGCGGCTTTTTCTTTTGTTATCTTGCAAGGCATGACCGAGGCAGCCACGCAGACACCCGACATCGACGACTTCATCGACGCCCTCTGGCTCGAAGACGGGCTGTCGAAGAACACGCTGGCCGCCTACCGCCGTGACCTCGCGCTGTTCGCGCAGTGGCTGCACGCGCAGCGCAGCGGCGCCGGGCTCGATGCCGCGAAGGAGTCCGACCTGCAGGCCTACATGGGCGCGCGCCTGTCCACCAAGGGCAAGGCCACTTCGGCCAACCGCCGCCTCACCGTGTTCAAGCGCTACTACCGCTGGGCGCTGCGCGAACGCCGTGTCGTGGCCGACCCGAGCATCCGGCTCGCGCCCGCGCGGCAGATGCCGCGCGCCATCAAGACGCTGTCGGAAAAGCAGGTCGACGACCTGCTGGCCGCGCCCGACGTCGAGTCGCCGCTCGGCCTGCGTGATCGCGCGATGCTGGAGCTGATGTATGCGAGCGGCCTGCGCGTGAGCGAGCTGGTGGCGCTCAAGGCCATCGACATGAGCCTGAACGACGGTGTGCTGCGCGTGCTGGGCAAGGGCAACAAGGAGCGGCTCGTGCCCTTCGGCGGCGAAGCGCGGCGCTGGATCGAGCGCTACCTGGAGGAGTCGCGCCCCGCCATCCTCGATGGGCAGCAGACGCCCGACCTGTTCGTGACCGCGCGCGGTGCGGGCATGACGCGCGTGATGTTCTGGATCATCGTGAAGAAGCACGCCACCGCGGCCGGCATCCACGTGCCGCTGTCGCCGCACACGCTGCGCCATGCCTTCGCCACGCACCTGCTGAACCACGGGGTCGACCTGCGCGCGGTGCAGCTGCTGCTGGGGCATGCCGACATCTCGACGACGACGATCTACACGCACGTGGCGCGCGAGCGCCTGAAGCAGCTGCATGCGCAGCACCATCCGCGTGGATGAAGGCGGACAATGAGAAGCGACGCAACCCTCGCAGACGAACGACAGACACCATGAATTTCCTTGCTTCCTCGAAGCCCTCGCACCGCATGGCGACCCGCCTTCTTGCCGCCGCCGCGCTGTGCGCCGCTTCCGGCGCGCACGCGCAGGCCGTGCCCAAGACGGTTCGGCTCATCGTTGCCTACCCGGCGGGCGGCGTCAGCGACGTGGTCGCGCGCGCACTGGGTGACCGGCTCGCTGCGCAGATGGGCATCACGGTGATCGTGGACAACCGCGCCGGCGCGAGCGGTGCCATCGGCATGGACGCCGTCGCCAAGGCCGCGCCCGACGGCGCAACGCTGGGCTTCTCGGCCATCAGCCCGCTGGTGCTGAGCCCGCACCTGGGCAAGCTGCCCTTCGACCCGCTGAAAGACGTGGCACCGGTGGCCAGCGTGATGTATTCGCCGGTGCTTCTGATCGCTACGCCGGCCAGCAAGGCGAAGGATTTCCGCGCGCTGATCGACGACGCCAAGGCGCATCCGGGTGCGGTGCGCTGGGCCACGTCGGGGCCGGCTTCGCTCGGGCACATCGTGCTGGAGCAGCTGCGTGCGGCGGCGGGCGTCGACATCACGCACGTGCCCTACAAGGGCGGCGGCCAGCAGCTCAACGATGCGATCGGCGGGCAGTTCGAGATCCTGTCGACCAACGCGAGCCCGACGCTGTCGTCGCACATCCAGTCGGGCAAGCTGCGTCCGCTGGCGGTGGGCGCGCCCGCGCGTCTCGAGAGCCTGCCCCAGGTGCCCACGCTGGGCGAGCTTGGCTACAAGGCGGCCAACATCAATTCACTGTTCGGCGTGTTCGCGCCCGCAGCCACGCCGAGCGCTCTGGTTGCGAAGTACAACGCCGAGATCAACAAGGCGCTGGCCAGCCCCGAGCTGCGCGCCAAGCTCACGGCCACCGACAACGTGCCGACCGGCGGCACCGCGGCTGCGTTCGCGAAAGAGATCGCCAGCGAGTTCGAAAGCAACGGCCGCATCGTGAAGGCCGCGGGCATCAAGGCCGACTGACGCCTGAATGACACCTCGGCTTGTGGTTTGATTTTCCCTACCTTATAGTAGGTAGATGACCAGCGCCACAGCCCTTGCCACCGGCAGCACCCGCGAGCAGATCCTCGCGGTGGCGCGCGGGTTCATCGAAACGCGCTCCTACCTGGGCTTCAGCTTCCAGGACGTGGCCGACGCGGTCGGCGTGCGCAAGGCCAGCCTGTACCACCACTTCCCGACCAAGGAGGCGCTGGGCGTCGCGGTGATTCGCGCGGCCACGCAGGGCTTCAAGGACTGGGACGCCGCCCGGGCGCGCGAGCCGAAGGACGCGCTCGAATCGTATTTCCGCATGTACCGCAACACGCTGCGGGCTGGCTCGGGCATGTGTCCCGCCGGGGCGCTGGCGCCCGGCTGGGGCGTCATCAACGACGAGCTGCGCCAGGCCGTGCAGGAGTTGCGCAATACGCAGGTGACCTGGCTCACCGGTGTGCTCGGCGCGCTGATGCCGGCGCGGAAGAAGGGCACTTCAGTCGCTTCGCTGGCCGCCTATGTGTTTTCGGTCTGCCAGGGCGCGCTGCTGTCGGCGCGCATGACAGGGCGCGTGGACGACTTCGACGAAGCCGTCGCGCAACTCAGGAGTTCACTGCCCGGCTGACCGCCAGGCCTGATGCAGGCACGTTTCGGCGTGCCTATTTTTTGACCTCGTAGCCTACCGATTGGATGGTAGACAAACCTGTTGGAGCACACCCATGAAAGCCGTCATTTCTGCCTACGCCCGTTCCCCTTTTCATTTCTCGAAGAAAGGCGCACTCGCTGAAGTGCGGCCCGACACGCTCGCTGCGGGCGTAGTGCGTGGCCTGCTGCAGCGCACCGACCTCGACCCTGCGCTGCTCGAAGACGTCATCCTCGGCTGCGCGTACCCTGAAGCCTCGCAGGGCAACAACCTCGCGCGCATCGTCGGGTTGCTGGCCGGCCTGCCGCACGAGGTGGGCGGCATGACGGTGAACCGCTTCTGCGGCTCGTCGATGCAGGCCGTGCACATCGCCGCCGCGCAGATCGAGGCAGGCATGGGCGACGCCTTCCTGTGCGTCGGCGTGGAGTCGATGACGATGGTGCCGCAGGGCGGCTTCAACTTCTCGCCGAACCCCGAGCTGAAGGAGAACACCGACGCCTACATCTCGATGGGCGAGACGGCCGAGAACGTGGCGCAGCGCTGGAACGTGAGCCGCGCCGACCAGGAGGCCTTTGCGGTCGAGTCGCACCGCAAGGCGGCCGAGGCGCGCGCGCAGGGGCGCCTGGCAGGCGAGATCGTGCCCGTGCGCCTGGCATCGGGCGACATCGTCGATGCCGACGGCTGCATCCGGCCCACGACTTCGGCCGAGGCACTGGCGAACCTCAAGCCCGCATTTCGCCCCGATGGCGTCGTGACGGCCGGCACCTCGTCGCCGCTGACCGACGGCGCGGCCGTGGTGCTCGTCACCAGCGATGCCTTCGCTGCCAAGCATGGCCTGCAGGCGCTGGCGCGCATCAGGTCGTTCGCCACCGTGGGCGTCGACCCGGCCATCATGGGCATCGGCCCGATTCCCGCGACCCGCAAGGCGCTGGCGCGCGCTGGCCTGAGCGCGGCCGACCTTGATGTGATCGAGATCAACGAGGCCTTCTCCTCGCAAGCGCTGGCTTGCATCCGCGACCTCGGGCTCGATCCGGCGAAGATCAACCTCGACGGCGGTGGGCTTTCGATCGGCCATCCGCTGGGCGCGACGGGTGCGCGTATCACCGGCAAGGCTGCATCGCTGTTGGCGCGCGAGAAGGGCTGCTATGCGCTGGCCACGCAATGCATCGGGGGCGGGCAGGGCATTGCGACGATTCTCGAGCGGGTCTGAGCGTCCGAGAATGCGGGCAGAAACCACAAGGAGACCCGATGTGACGGCAAGCACTGAAGCCGGCGCGAAGCGCAAGCTGTACCTGGAAGACCTGGCGGTAGGCGACCGCTTCCAGAGCGGCGAGCACGTGCTGGACGTGGCGCAGATCAAGGCCTTCGCGCAGCAGTTCGACCCGCAGCCTTTCCACACCGACGAAGAGGCCGCCAAAGCCACCTTCTTTGGCGGCCTCGCCGCGAGCGGCTGGCACACGGCCGCCCTCACGATGAAGCTGCTGGTCGACAGCGGCATCCCCCTGGCCGACGGCATCATCGGTTCGGGCGGCGAGCTCCAATGGCCCAGGCCGACGCGCCCCGGCGACGTGCTGCACGTGGTGAGCGAGGTGGTCGAGATCATGCCCTCGCGCTCCAAGCCCGGCCGCGCGATGGTGACGATGCACTGCCAGACGCTCAACCAGCGCGGCGAAGTGCTTCAATCCTTCACGCCGAAGCTGGTGGTGCACAGCAGGCCAGCATCGGCCTGAGTTCAGACCACGCGCAGGCCCAGTTCCTCGACCAGGGAGGCGGCCTGTCGATGTGAGATGGTGGCGCCCTTGAACTGGGCCGCGTTCGCGAGCCGCAGACCGCCCAGGTCGACCTCGCGCAAGTCCGCGCCTTCGAAGCGCGCGAGCTTCAGGTGCGCGTTGCGCAGGCTGCCGCCCTCGAACACGGCCTCGCGGAAATCGCAGCCCGACAGGTCGGCCTCGGAGAAGTCGAGTTGTTCGAGCTTCTGCTTGCGGAATGACATGCCCCGCAGGTGCGCGTCCACAAGCAGCGAATCCTTGAAGCCGATGCCCAGCGCCGAGACTTCGCCGAAGTGCGCACCCGTGAGCTTCACGCCGCTGAAGAACGCCGAGGCCAGCTTGGCGCGCGTCCACTGCGTGTTGTTCAGGTCGCAGTCCTGGAAGCGCGCGTTCGTCAGGTCTGCAAGGCCGAAGTCGGCCTGGCGTGCCCTGCATCCGGCCCAGCGCGTCTCCGACAGCAGCGCGCGGTCGAACGAGGTTTCGGCGAAGTTGCAGAGCGTGAACTGCGCACCGCGCAAGTCGAGTCGCGACAGGTCGGCTTCATCGAAATTGCAGCGCTCGAAATGCAGCGGCTCGGCGCCCTTGTGGTCTTGCAGGCAGGCCAGCAGGTCGGGGCGCGACCAGGTCTGGTCGGAAATCATGTTGCTCATTCGGGGCGCGAGTCGGTCAGCGCACGGAGCTCTTCGGGGCTGAAGCCCGCCCGGCTGCGCGCCTCGAGGTTGAAAGGCGGTTTGTGGCGCGGTGCGTCGTAGCGCGCCACCAAAGCGGGGTAGGTCGCCTCCGCATCGAGGCCCGCGCCGTCGCACAGCCAGCGGTACCAGTGGTTGCCGATGGCCACGTGGCCCACTTCGTCGCGCAGGATGATGTCGAGGATCTCCACCGCGCGCAGCGCATCGGGCGTGTTCACGCGCTTGAGCTTGCCCTGGATGAGCGGCGTGGCGTCAAGCCCGCGTGCCTCCAGCGTGCGCGGCACCAGTGCCATGCGGGCGAGCACGTCGTCCTTCGTTTTCTCGCACATGTTCCACAGGCCGTCGTGGCCGGGGAAGTCGCCGTAGCGCCAGCCCATGTCTTGCAGGTGCGTGTGCAGCAGGGTGAAGTGCAGAGCTTCTTCGTCGGCCACGCGCAGCCAGTCGCGGTAGTAGGCCTCGGGCATGCCGTCGTAGCGCCACACGGCGTCGAGCGCGAGGTTGATCGCGTTGAACTCGATGTGGCAGATCGAATGGATCAGCGCGGCACGGCCTTCGGTGGTGAAGGGCGAGCGCTTTTGCACGGCAGTGGCGGCCACGCGCAGCGGTCGTTCGGGGCGGCCCGGCACGCCAACATCGTCGCCGGCGGTGCGGATCGGGTCGGTTGCTATGGAATCGGTAGCGCCGGACAAAGATATGGCGCGCGTTGCAGCCACCTTTTCGTCGGGGTCTGTCAGGCGTAGCGCGGCTAGCGCGCTCAAACGGGGGTGCATCCCTACAATTCTAGTTTTTGACCTTCCATGGACTGAAAGCAATGGCGCTCTACGAACTCGACGGCGTGGCCCCCCAGATGGGCGAAGGAGCATGGGTGGCCGACAGCGCTGAGGTCATGGGCAACGTCAAGCTGGCGGACAACGCCAACGTGTGGTTCGGCGCCGTGCTGCGCGGCGACACCGAGCTGCTGACCGTCGGGCGCAACAGCAACATCCAGGACCTGTCGGTGCTGCACGCCGACATCGGCTGCCCGCTGACCGTCGGCGACAACGTGACCATCGGCCACCAGGTGATGCTGCACGGCTGCACCATCGGCGACAACACGCTGATCGGCATCCAGGCAGTGGTCTTGAATAACGCGAGGATCGGCCGCAATTCGATCGTTGGCGCCGGCAGCGTCGTGACCGAGGGCAAGGAGTTTCCGGACAACTCGCTCATCATGGGCTCGCCGGCCAAGGTGGTGCGCACCCTCGACGACGCGGCGGCCGCCAAGCTGCGACAGGGTGCCGAGCACTATGTGTTGAACGCCCGTCGCTTCGCGAAGGGCCTGAAAAAGATCGCCTGACCGCCCGGTTCCAGGCACAGACAGAAAGAAGACGTTTTGAGCGAGCTGCACAAATTCCTGTTCGATGGCCTGCCGGTGCGCGGCATGATCGTGCGCCTGACAGATGCGTGGCAGGAGATCCTTGCTCGGCGCGCCTCCAACACCGCCACCGGCGCCTATCCGCCGCCCGTGGCCGAACTGCTCGGCGAGATGACGGCTGCCGCCACGCTGATGCAGGCCAACATCAAGTTCAACGGCGCGCTGATCCTGCAGATCTTCGGCGACGGTCCCGTGAAGGTCGCCGTGGCCGAGGCCAAGCCCGACCTGAGCCTGCGCGCCACCGCCAAGGTGATCGGCGACCTGCCGGCCGATGCGCGCCTGCCCGACATGGTCAACGTGAACAACAAGGGCCGCTGCGCCATCACGCTCGACCCCAAGGACAAGCTGCCGGGCGCCACCCCCTACCAGGGCGTGGTGCCGCTCTTCGGCGACGAGGGCGAGAAGCTCGGCAAGCTCAGCGACGTGCTGCAGCACTACATGCTGCAAAGCGAGCAGCTCGACACCACGCTGGTGCTCGCGGCCGACGACAAGGTGGCTGCTGGCCTGCTGATCCAGCGCCTGCCTGTGAAGGGCGAGGGCAACCTCGAAGGCACCTCCGACAAGGACCACGACCAGGCCAACGAAGACCAGATCGGCCGCAACGAGGACTACAACCGCATCTCGATCCTCGCGTCGAGCCTGACGCGCGACGAGCTGCTGACGCTCGACATCGAGACCATCCTGCGCCGCCTGTTCTGGGAAGAAAAGCTGCTGCGCTTCGAGCCGCAGGCCGGCCTGCTGGGCCCGCACTTCGCGTGCACCTGCGGCCGCGAGCGCGTGGCGCAGATGATTCGCGGGCTGGGCGTGGAGGAGGCCGAGAGCATCCTCGCCGAGCGCGGCGACATCGAGGTGGGCTGCGACTTCTGCGGCAAGCAGTACCGCTTCGACGCGGTCGACGCGGCGCAGCTGTTCAAGCCGCTGGGCGACCAGATTCCGGGTAGTCCGGTCGTTCAGTAGTCCTGGGTGCCCGGGCTGGGCAGGCTCAGCGCGCGCCGTCGTCGAATTCGCTGAAAGCTATGTCGGGCGCGCTCGTGTTGTGCTTCGACGGCAGGCTGCGGCCGAAGCGCACTTGCGTGGCCTGCAGCGTCTTCACCTCGGGCAACGGCAGCACCTGCAGCGCCGCTTGAGGCGATGCCTGCCAGCGTACTTCGCTCACGTCGGCGTTGTCGGGCGTGACGTACATCGAGCGCAGCACAGCGAAGGGCTGTGCGCTCGCGGTGGGCTTCGACAGCGTCACGTCGAGCGCGGTGCGCGCGCGGCTGATTTCGTCCACGCGCACCGCGGCGCTGCCGCCGTCGGTGAAGCGCACGTTAATGGCCAGCGGCCGCGGCACGATGCGGATCGACGCAATGTTCACCACCGGCCGCGCGGCCGCCTCGACCGGGCCGAGCAGGAACGACGATCCGTACACGCCATCGCCGAAGCGGGCCTCGGGCAGCGGCTTGATGCGCCAGTAGCCGTCGGACGGGTAGAGCACGATCGCTTCGAGCGCCTTGCCGTTTTCCTTCTTGAACACCTGCAGCAGGTGAAAGCCGCTGTCCTTGCGCTTGCCCACCTGCACAGGCACGCGCTGCGGCCGCCAGAAGGTCGGCAGCGTCATGCCGACGATGCGCCACTGGGCGTTGTCCATCAGCACCACGGTGCGCTTGCGGAAGTGGTGTGCCGGGTCGGTCGGGTGCGCACCGCCGTCGAAATTGCAGCCCGAGAAGTCGGGCTTGGTGACGTCGTTGCCGATCTTGTCGAGATAGTCAGGCTGCAGCGCCTCGATGTGCATGTGGCGGATGCCATCGCCGCGCAGGGTCAGCGAGACGTTGTCTTCCTCGGCGCAGGCGGTGGTGGTGGTGCCGTTCTCGACGGTGGCGGTAACGGGGGCTGCGGTGGCCTGGCCAGTGGCCAGCAGCAGGGCGGCCAGAACGCCGGGAAGAAGCGTGACGCGCGCGACGGTCGAAAGGGGCATCGGGTCTCCGGTAAGAAGTGAGGCGCGCCGCTACTCGCGGCGCGCGATCAGGTCGCTGAAGAGCTTATGTTCGCATTCCGGGTCGGAGCATTTCTCGCAAGGCCACGACCACGAGGCGGGCTTCGCGTCGGACTGGGCGCGCGTACGCGGACGGCCTTCGCTGCCCGCGATGGAATTGATGGCGTTCCAGGCATTGGCAAGCCGTTCGCCGCCCGTGCCGTGCACCACGGCATACGAGAGCTTCGCGCCCGTGAGCGCGGCGCGCACCAGCGTGTCGGTCGGCTGGCGCGCGTGCGGGCCGTCGCGCATGTCGTCGGCCACCCAGGGCAGGTCGAGCGCGGTGAGCAGCGTGATGGCATAGCGCCGTTGCGCGGCCAGGGCGCTTTCGTAGAGCGTGGTGTCGGCGAACAGCTGCTCGCTGTAGACGGCCGTCATGAGTGCGGTTGTGTCGGCCACCACCACACCGGTGGCGGCCGCGGCGTCGATACGGCGGGTCTGCTCGTCGGCGATGGCCTGCTGCTCGTCGGGGCGCGGCGTGCGGCCTTCACGCTCGCACCATTCGCGCAGGTATTCGCCCACCAGCGTGGTCGGCGTGCCGCGGTCCTGCAGGCGCTGCGCGATGGCACGGGCCAGCTCGGTCTTGCCGGTGCTCTCGGCGCCCACGAGTGCGATGACGCAGCCGGTCGGCAGCACTGGCGTCATGCACGCACCGCCTGCGCGGGCATGCGCTGCCGCCACGCGATGTAGCCGGCCACGCTGAGCACGGCGAACACCGCGTACAGGCCCACGGTGAGCCACAGCCCCTTGTGGATGAACAGGCCCACGCTCACGACATTCACGGCCAGCCAGATCAGCCAGTTCTCGATGAACTTGCGTCCGAGCAGGAACTGCCCGACCAGGCTCAGACCGGTGGCGAAGCCATCCCACCAGGGCACGTCGGTGTCGGTAAAGCGGCGCAGGAAGAGGGCGACGGCCGGCCACGCCAGTGCGCAGGCAGCAAGTGTGAGCGCGATGCCGCGCGGCGAGAGCCGGGTGACATGCAAGGCGCTGCCGTCGGCGCGATGGCCACGCAGCCATTGCGACCAGCCCCATAGGGCGACGAAAGCGAAGAAGACCTGGAGCGAGGCGTCGCCGTAGATGCGCGCCTTGGCGAATACCGCCACGTAGAGCAGTGAACTGACGATGGCCAGCGGCCATCCCCAGTGAATCTCGCGCATGTTGCAGCCGACCATGGCGAGCGCCAGGAGCGAGGCCACGAGCTCGAGCCAGCTGACAGGAGAGCTCCACAGCAGAAATGCAGGGGCCGAGAGAAGCTCGAGGATCAGGTTCTCCCCCGGAGGGCACCGTCGCAGTCTGTGCGTGGGACACCGCGGAACCGGCCTTGCCGGGCCGCTGGTGTCGCCCCCTGGAAGGGGGGTGGCGAAGCGACACGAAGTGCGCGAAGACTGGGGGTCATCCTAATGTGCGATCTGTACGAACACTTCGTTCGGCTTCACCATGCCGAGTTCCGCGCGTGCACGCTCCTCGACCATTTCTAGGCCGTCCTTGAGGTCGTTGACCTCGGAGGTCAGGCGCTCGTTGGTCAGCGCAGCCTTGGCGTTGGCTTCCTTCTGGTCGGCCAGCTTGGTGCGCAATTGCGTCACGTCGCGCACGCTGCCGCGCCCGTTCCACAGCTGCCACTGCAGGATGGCCAACAGGAGCAGCAGGACGATCGGTGGAACGAGGCGGGCGCGCATGCCGCGTGACGTCCGGGCGTTACTTCAGGTTGTAGAACGCGCCGCGGCCGGGGTAGACGGCGATGTCGCCGAGGTCTTCTTCGATGCGCAGCAGCTGGTTGTACTTGGCGATGCGGTCCGAACGCGACAGCGAGCCGGTCTTGATCTGGCCGGCGTTGGTGCCCACGGCGATGTCGGCGATGGTGCTGTCTTCGGTTTCGCCCGAACGGTGCGAAATGACGGCCGTGTAGCCCGCGCGCTTGGCCATCTCGATGGCGGCGAAGGTCTCGGTCAGCGTGCCGATCTGGTTGATCTTGATCAGGATCGAGTTGGCGATGCCCTTCTCGATGCCTTCCTGCAGGATCTTGGTGTTGGTGACGAACAGGTCGTCGCCCACCAGCTGAACGCGCTTGCCCAGGCGTTCGGTCAGGTGCTTCCAGCCGTCCCAGTCGCCTTCGTGCATGCCGTCTTCGATGCTGATGATCGGGTACTTGTCGACCCAGGTCGCGAGCATGTCGGTCCAGCTTTCGGCCGTGAGCGAGAGGTTTTCGCCCGACAGCACGTACTTGCCGTCCTTGTAGAACTCGCTGGCCGCGCAATCGAGGCCCAGGGCGATCTGCTCGCCGGCAGTGTAGCCGGCCTTGTCGATGGCTTCGAGGATCAGCTGGATGGCCGCTTCGTGGCTCTCGACGCTGGGGGCGAAGCCGCCTTCGTCGCCGACCGCCGTGCTGATGCCGCGGTCGCCCAGGATCTTCTTCAGTGCATGGAACACTTCGGCGCCATAGCGCACGGCCTCGCGGAAGCTCTTGGCGCCCACGGGGATGATCATGAATTCCTGCAGGTCGAGGCTGTTGTTGGCGTGCGCGCCGCCGTTGATGACGTTCATCATCGGCACCGGCATCTGCATGCCGCCCATGCCGCCGAAGTAGCGGTACAGCGGCAGGCCCGACTCTTCGGCTGCTGCGCGGGCCACGGCCATCGAGACGGCGAGGGTGGCGTTGGCGCCCAGGCGGCCCTTGTTGTCGGTGCCGTCGAGGTCGATCATCGTGCGATCGAGGAAGGCCTGTTCGCTGGCATCGAGACCGAGCACGGCTTCCGAGATCTCGGTGTTGATGTTCTCCACGGCCTTGAGCACGCCCTTTCCGAGATAGCGGCTCTTGTCGCCGTCGCGCAGCTCGATGGCTTCGCGCGAACCGGTCGATGCGCCCGAAGGCACGGCTGCGCGGCCCATGGTGCCCGATTCGAGCAGCACGTCGCATTCGACGGTGGGGTTGCCTCGGCTGTCGAGAATTTCGCGGCCGACGATGTCAACGATTGCACTCATCTTTTGTCTTTCTCTTTCTGGTCTCTTTGGCGGATGAACAAATTGGGATCAGAGGCCTTCGACGGCGATCATGTTCATGATTGCCGCGCCGGCACGCGCTTCGCGTGCCTTGAGGTACTCGGGTGTCTCGTAGAAGGCCTTGGCCTTCTCGAAGCTGGCGAACTTGAGGATGACGATGCGCGTGGGCTTCCAGTCGCCTTCGAGCGGTTGAATCTGGCCGCCCCGCACGCACACTTCGGCGCCGTGCGCCTGCATGGCGACGGTCGACCACTTCTTGTATTCCTCGTACTGCGTCGGGTTGGTCACCTCGACGTGGGCGATGACGTAGCCGCTGCTCATTCGAATACCTCCGTGCTCCGCACTGCGGCGCGAGCTTGCTTGGGGCGGCCCGGCGCGGCGCTCATGCGACCGCCTTCAGTGCCTTGTTGGTGCTGCCGGCGCCCTTGTCCTTGTGCTCGAGCGCAGCCTTGATGAAGGCGTTGAACAGCGGGTGGCCGCCCCACGGGGTCGACTTGAACTCGGGGTGGAACTGCACGCCGATGAACCACGGGTGCACGTCCTGCGGCAGCTCGACGATCTCGGTCAGGTGCTCGCGCTGCGTGAGCGCGGAGATCACGAGGCCGGCGTTGCGCAGCTCGTCGAGGTAGTTCACGTTGGCTTCGTAGCGGTGGCGGTGGCGCTCCGTGACCACGTCGCCGTAGATGCTGTGCGCCAGCGTGCCGGGAGCCACGTCGGAGCTTTGCGCGCCCAGGCGCATCGTGCCGCCGAGGTCGGACTTCTCGTCGCGCGTCTTCACCGTGCCGTCGCGGTCCTTCCACTCGGTGATCAGCGCGATCACGGGGGTGGGCGTCTCGGGGTCGAACTCGGTGCTGTTGGCGTTCTTCAGGCCGGCCACGTGGCGGGCGTATTCGATGGTGGCAACCTGCATGCCCAGGCAGATGCCGAGGTAGGGCACCTTGCCTTCGCGGGCAAAGCGGGCGGCCGAGATCTTGCCCTCGACGCCGCGCTGGCCGAAGCCGCCGGGCACCAGGATGGCGTCGTACTTGGCCAGGCGCGACACGTCTTGTGCCGAGATGGTCTCGGAGTCGATGTAGTCGATCTTCACGCGGGCATGGTTCTTCATGCCGGCGTGGCGCAGGGCTTCGTTCAGCGACTTGTAGCTGTCCGACAGGTCGACGTACTTGCCGACCATGGCAATCGACACTTCCTTTTGCGGATGCTCGACTTCGTACACCAGGTCATCCCAGCGCTGCAGCTTGGCGGGCGGGGTGTTGATGCGCAGCTTGTCGCAGATCAGGCCGTCCAGGCCTTGCTCGTGCAGCATGCGGGGCACCTTGTAGATGGTGTCCACGTCCCACATCGAGATGACGCCCCATTCGGGCACGTTCGAGAACAGCGATATCTTGGCGCGCTCGTCGTCGGGAATCGGGCGGTCGGCGCGGCACAGCAGGGCGTCGGCCTGGATGCCGATGGCGCGCAGTTCCTTGGCGGTGTGCTGCGTGGGCTTGGTCTTGAGCTCGCCGGCGGCGGCGATCCAGGGCACGTAGCTCAGGTGCACGAAGGCCGAGTTGTTCGGGCCCATGCGCAGACTCATCTGGCGCACGGCTTCGAGGAAGGGCAGCGACTCGATGTCGCCCACGGTGCCGCCGATTTCGACGATGGCCACGTCCACCTCGTGCGCCGTGCCGATGCCGGCGCCGCGCTTGATGTATTCCTGGATTTCGTTGGTGATGTGCGGAATCACCTGCACCGTCTTGCCGAGGTAGTCGCCGCGGCGCTCTTTTTCGAGCACGGTCTTGTAGATCTGGCCAGTCGTGAAGTTGTTGGCCTTGCGCATCCGCGTGTTGATGAAGCGCTCGTAGTGGCCGAGGTCGAGGTCGGTCTCGGCGCCGTCATCGGTGACGAACACTTCACCATGCTGGAAGGGCGACATCGTGCCGGGGTCGACATTGATGTACGGATCGAGCTTGATGAGGGTGACTTGGAGGCCGCGCGATTCGAGGATCGCGGCGAGCGAGGCGGAGGCGATTCCCTTGCCAAGGGAAGAAACGACACCACCGGTGACGAAGACAAATTTGGTCATGCCAGTTCCGGACCATAGATCCGGGCAGTGGGAAATTGCGATTATAGGTGTGCCCTTCGCGACACCTTTCGCCAAGGGCTTGTTGCCGCTTGTTCGATGGCATGTGAGCAACAATACGCCCCATGCAAGATCTCGCCGGCAAACACATCGTCCTGGGCCTCACAGGGGGCATCGCCTGCTACAAGTCGGCCGAGCTGTGCCGCCTGTTCGTCAAGGCGGGCGCGACCGTCCAGGTCGTCATGACCGAGGCGGCCGAGCAGTTCATCACCCCCGTGACCATGCAGGCGCTCTCCGGGCGCACCGTCTACACCTCGCAGTGGGACACGCGTGAGCCCAACAACATGCCGCACATCAACCTGAGCCGCGAGGCCGATGCGATCGTGCTGGCGCCCTGTAGCGCAGACTTCATCGCGCGGCTGGTGCAGGGCCGTTCCGACGACCTTCTGAGCCTGATGTGCCTGGCCCGCCCCATGGACCGCGTCCCGCTGCTGATCGCACCGGCCATGAACCGCGAGATGTGGGTCCATCCCGCCACGCAGCGCAACCTGATGCAGGTGTCGGCCGATGGCGCGACCGTGCTGGGCGTGGGCAACGGCTGGCAGGCCTGCGGCGAAACCGGCGACGGCCGCATGCTGGAGCCGGCGCAATTGCTCGAGGACATCACCGCCTTCTTCAGCCCCAAGCTGCTGGCAGGGCAGAAGGTGCTGGTCACGGCCGGCCCGACCTTCGAGGCGCTGGACCCGATCCGCGGCATCACCAACCATTCGTCCGGCAAGATGGGCTTTGCCATTGCCCGTGCGGCCCGCGAGGCGGGCGCCGAGGTCACGCTGGTGGCCGGCCCGGTGCACTTGCCGACCCCGCGCGGCGTGACGCGCGTCGACGTGCTGTCGGCGCAAGACATGCTCGAAGCGACCACTCGCGCTGCGCAGTCTGCTAGCATTTTTGTAGCTACAGCCGCCGTGGCGGACTGGCGGCCCGCAACGCACAGCGACCAGAAGATCAAGAAGGACGGCAGTGGCAAGACACCGGTGCTGAATTTCGTGGAGAACGCCGACATCCTCCTCACGATCGCCAAGAGCGAACGGGCCCAGTCGAAGAAGCTCTTCTGCGTTGGCTTCGCAGCCGAGAGCGAGAACCTCGCCGAGCACGCCAAGGCCAAGCGCGAGCGCAAGGGCATTCCGCTGCTGGTCGGCAACATCGGCCCACTGACCTTCGGGCAGGACGACAACGCGCTGCTGCTGGTGGACGCCAATGGCGTGCGCGAGCTTCCGCGCGCGCCCAAGCTCACGCTGGCGCGCGAACTGATGACCGAAATTGCAGCCCGGCTTACCGACTGGAGGGTCTGATGAACCTGAATCCCCAATGGAACACGCCGCCGAACGGCGACTTCGCTCGCTATGTCGAGCGGCTGTCGGCGCAGGCCGCGTTGCCGAAGAGGGCAGCGCAGCCCGGCGAGCCCGGGCTCGATGTCGGTATCACGACGGCACCCGGGCAGCAGGGCGGCCCCGTGACTGCCGCCATGCAGCAACGCAACGAGGCAGCGTCGAACGGCGAAGTGCCGAAGTCACAGCCCGGGTCGTTCGACCCCCTGACCCTCAAGGTGCTGGGCGTCGGCGGCGCACTGGCGTTCCTCGTGCTGTGGGCGGCCGGCGTGCCGTTCGGCGTGCTGGTCCTGCTGGCGGGCCTGGCCGTCTGGTTCGGCAAGAAATTGAAGGGCGTGAAGCTCACCCCCGGCGTCGCCAAATGGCAGCAGGTGCTCGAGGAAGCCGCCCGCAAGCAAAAAGAACAGCAACAGAAGCAAGGCAGCAAGTAAGTGAAAGTCGACGTTCGTATCCTCGATCCGCGCATGGTGGATCAATTGCCCGCGTATGCCACTCCCGGAAGCGCCGGCCTCGATCTGCGGGCCTGCCTCGATGCCCCCATCACGCTGGAGCCCAATGGCTGGCAGCTGGTGGGCACCGGCATTGCCATCCACCTGGCCGACCCGGCCTATGCGGCGCTGATACTTCCGCGCTCCGGGCTGGGCCACAAGCACGGCATCGTGCTGGGCAACCTCGTCGGCCTGATCGACAGCGACTACCAGGGCGAGCTGAAGATCAGCGCCTGGAACCGCAGCGACACGCCTTTCGTGCTGCAGCCGATGGAACGGCTCGCGCAACTGGTGATCGTGCCGGTGGTGCAGGCGCAGTTTCGGGTGGTCACAGACTTTGCACCTTCGCAACGGGGCGAGGGCGGCTACGGCTCCACGGGCAAGCACTGAGCCGATCTGGGAGGGAAGTTGGGTTTCCGAGCGGTAAAGAGCGGAACCGGCAAAGGCCGGCCGGCCTCGAAGGTATCAGTGTGTGTTCTGACGTCATCGCAGCGGGCGCTGCGGCGTTAGTCAGGCAGGCACAAGCCGATGCATGCATTCTTCATGCATCGTTCTATTCGAGGAGCCTCCCAACATGAAGATCTCAATGCGCTTTGTTTCCGTCACCGCTTCCGTGCTGGCCGTGGCCACGCTTACGGCATGCGTGGCACCGGCGCCGGTCTACCAGACCTCGCGCTATCCGTACCAGGCGCCTCCGCAGGCCATTCAGTACCGCGAAGCTTCCTATGTCGAGTACGGCCATGTGGCCAACATCGAGGTGCTGCGCAGCGAAACCGCTGGCACCGGCACCACGGGCGGCGGCGCTGTCGCCGGCGGTGTCATCGGTGGGGTGGTGGGCAACCAGTTCGGGCGTGGCAATGGCCGTGCCGCAGCCACCGCGCTGGGTATCGTGGGTGGTGCTCTCTTGGGCAACACTATCGAGGCTCAGCAGAACGGCCCGCGTGCCTATGAAACCTATCGCGTGTCGGTGCAGACCGACCGTGGCGGCTTCCGCGCCTTCGACGTGCAGAGCCCGGGCGACCTGCGCATCGGCGACCGCGTGCGCATCGACAACGGTCAGATCTCGCGCATGTAAGTCGCTTCGTCCTTCGGGGCGTGAAAAAGCCGGGCGTCGCCCGGCTTTTTTTGTGGGCGCTCGCTGGCGGCCCTTCGGTCAGTGCAGCGTCTGGTTGCTTGGCGCCATCGGCGACACCTTGAAGAAGCCCGTGCCTGCCGAGCCGCGGCCGACTTCCTCTTCGGTGGCCTCGCGCACCGAACGCACCGTGATGTCGAGCCGGATCGCGATGCCGGCCAACGGATGGTTGCCATCGAGCACGAGGTGATCGGGATAGATCTCGGCCACGGTGTAGATCGCGTCTTTTGGAATGTTGCTGTTCACGCCCTTGGGCAGGGCGGAGCCGTCGAAGGTCATGCCTTCTTCCGTGCCTTCAGGGAAGAGCGAGCGGGGTTCCAGAAAGAGCAACTGGTCGTTGAAGTCACCGAAGCCCTGTTCGGGTTCAATTTGCAGCTGCACCCGGGCGCCGGGCTCATGGCCTTGCAGGGCCGCTTCGATCACGTCGAAGAGATCGTCGCCGCCGACCATGAATTCCACCGGCTCGTCGAGCACATCCAGCACGTCGCCAAGCGTGTCTTTCATGGTCCAGGTCAAGCCGACCACGCATTGTTCAGAGATTTCCATTGCAGAATTCTCCCATGGAGATTAACCAACCGCTGCCGTTGCTCGGCGGCCTGAGCGCCGCGCAGTTCATGCGGCGGTACTGGCAGAAAAAACCTTTGCTCGTCCGCCAGGCGATACCCGCGATGGTGCCACCGATCGAGCGTACTGAGCTGTTCGCCCTGGCCGAGCGTGAGGACGTCGAATCGCGCCTGATCCGCCACGGCAAGGCTGGCTGGTCGCTCAAGCATGGGCCGCTGGCCCGGCGCGCCCTGCCGCCGTTGAAGCAGCCGGCCTGGACGCTGCTGGTGCAGGGCGTCGACCTGCATCACGAGGGTGTGCACGAACTGTTGCGGCAGTTTCGCTTTCTACCTGACGCCCGCCTCGACGACCTGATGATCAGCTACGCGAGCGACACCGGCGGCGTGGGCGCGCATTTCGACAGCTACGACGTTTTCTTGCTGCAGGCACAGGGACGCCGCCGCTGGTCCATCGGCAAGCAGAGCGATCTGCGCCTGCAGCCGGGCGTGCCGCTCAAGATTCTCGAGAACTTCGAGCCTGAGCAGACCTTCGTGCTCGAGCCCGGCGACATGTTGTATCTGCCTCCGCGCTATGCCCACGACGGCGTGGCCGTGGGCGACGATTGCATGACCTGCTCCATCGGCCTGCGTTCGTCGGCCCTGGGCGAACTCGGCGCAGACCTGCTGGCGCGCATGGCGCAGGCGTACGCGGAAGACCTGGAAGATGCAGGCCCGGCCGAGCTGGCGCGCTACCGCGATCCGGCACAGCCCGCGGTCGATGCGCCGGCCGCAATGCCTGCCGCGCTCCAGGGCTTCGCGCGCAAGGCCATCGAGGCCGCACTGCGCGACCCTGACGCCGTCGATCGCGCACTGGGCGAGTCACTCACCGAGCCCAAGGCCAACGTCTGGTTCGGCGAAGGCGGCGAGGCGCCCGATGCGATGCAGCACGTGGCGCTCGACCGCCGCACGCGCATGCTCTACGACACGCGGCACATCTACATCAACGGCGAGAGCTTTCGCGCAGGCGGTGCCGACGCGACGCTGATGCGCCGTCTGGCCGACCAGCGCGCGCTCGGCGCACGCGAACTGGCCCGTGCGAGCGAAGGCGCACTCGCGTTGCTGGGCGAGTGGTGCGAAGCAGGGTGGCTTCATGCCGAATGACGACGCGCCCAGCCTATCGTTGCCCGAAGGGCGCTTCGATGGCCGCGAGGCCTTCGATGCACTCCTGCGCGGCGCGCTGTCGGTCGCGGCGCAGCAGGGCTGGAAAGAGATCGTCTTCAGCGACCCCGACTTTGCCGACTGGCCCCTGGGCGAGCGCGCGACCATCGAAGCGCTGCAGGCCTGGTCGGCCAGCGGCCGCCGCCTGATGTTGCTCGCGCAGCGCTTCGATGTTCTCGAGCGCGGCCATGCGCGCTTCGTGCCGTGGCGCCGCATGTGGGACCACATCATCGAATGCCGCGCCACCGGCAAGGCCGCGGGCTCCGAAGTGCCGAGCGCCATCTGGACGCCCACGTGGTTCGTGCACCGCATCGACCCCGAGCGCAGCAGGGGCGTGAGCGGTGACGACGCGCGTGCGCGCCGTGCGTTGCGCGAGGCCATCGACGAGTGCTGGCGCCTTGCGCGGCCCGCCTTTCCTGCATCGACACTCGGCTTGTAAGCCAATGCCGCGAATGCGGCCGCGAGACATATTCGGGCGGGTATGCAGGTCTAGAATTTTTTCGTCCAGACCTTCATTGCCAAAGGAGATTCCATGAAGAAGTCATCGTCCGTCCTGATTGCCTCGCTGATTGCCGCTGCCGCGCTCGTCGCCTGCGGAAAGAAGGAGGATGCAGCGCCGGCTGTCGTGACGCCGCCTCCTGCGCCCGTGACCGAACCTGCGCCCGCTCCGGCCCCTGCGCCTGCCACCGATCCCGCCGCAGCGCCTGCACCCGGTGCTTCGTCGGCACTCGATGCCGCGAACGCAGCTACCGAGGCCGCGAAGAAGAATGAAGCGCCGAAGCAATAAGCAAGGCCTCGGCATTCGCCATGCAAAAAGCCGCCATGAGGCGGCTTTTTTTCTTAGGAGAGAGTGAGGACGCTTCGGCTCACACGTCGAGCCAGGGCGAGCCCTCTGATGCGGTGGCGGTAAGCATCTCGGCTTCATCACCGCCGAGCGCTTCGGCCATCAGGCGCCGCACGATCTCGGGCCGATTGTTCTGCTCGCTCAAGTGCGCCGCGACCACATGGCGCAGGCCGTCGTGCAGCACCGCGCGCGCGATCTCGGCCGCGGCCGTGTTCGACAAGTGCCCGTAGTTGCCGCCAACGCGGTGCTTGAGAAAAGGCGGATAAGCCGAGTTGGCCAGCAGATCGCTGTCGTGGTTGAACTCCAGCAACAGCGCATGCACACCGCTCAGGCGGGCCAGCACGTGGGCCGTGGCGTGGCCCAGATCGGTCAGCACGCCCAGCGTGCGGTTGCCGTCGGTGCAGCGCAGCTGCAGCGGTTCGCGCGCATCGTGGGGAACGGTGAAGGGCTGCACGCAGATGTCGCCGACCGCAAACTCCGCATCGTCGCGCGCCAGGTTCAGCAGGCCCTCGAAATCGCGGCCGCCGGTGGCGAGCCACGTGCCTTCGCTCATCCAGACTGGAATTCGGTTGCGCCGCGACAGCGAATGGGCGCAGCCGATATGGTCGCCGTGCTCATGGGTCACGAAGACCGCATCGATGTCGCTGGCGGCAAGGCCCGCCTGGGCCAACCGCAGATCGAGCTGCTTGATGCCGAAGCCGCAGTCGATCAGGAGGCGGGAGGTGCGGCCGCCGCTGGTCGCTTCGACCAGCGCGGCGTTGCCCGTGCTGCCGCTGCCGAGACTTCGGAAGCGGAGCATGCGGGTTACTTCAGGTCGTCGGCGATGACCTTGACGATGCGCTCGGCATTCGCCGAGGTTTCGGGCGCACCGGTTTCGTTGAGCACCGACACCGTGGTGGCTTCGCCCTGGCCCTTGACCGAGATGCGGAACTTGAGCGGCGCTTCGGTCTTGCTCGAGCCGCTGAACAGCTTGCCGAAGAAGCCGGGCTCCTTCTTGTCGGGATCGGGCGTCACGTAGCGCACGTAGTACAGGCCGGCGCTGCGATCGCGGTCTTCCACGGTGAAGCCGGTGCGATCGAGCGCGAGGCCCACGCGGCGCCATGCGCGGTCGAAGCCTTCGCTGATCTGCACGACCGGCTGGTTGCCGACCTTGGCGATGGTGGCGGTCTTGGTCGGCGCGGTGGTGGCGGCCAGGATCTTCGACTGCTCTTGCGAGACGCCGAGCTTGACCATCAGGCGGCGCAGGAATTCAGTCTCGAGTTCAGGATCGCTGGGGCGGGGCTGCCACACGGTCTGGTCCTGGCGCGAGTTGTTGTAGACCTCTTGCATGCCGCGGTGGCTGATGAAGATCTCGGTACCGGTCGGCGTGCGCTCCAGGCGGGTGCGGAAGCGGTCGAGTTCGCCGGTCGAGTAGACCGAATCGACCAGCTTGCCCAGCGTGCCGCGGATGATGTCCTGCGGGAGCTTGGCGCGGTTTTCGGCCCAGTCGGTTTCCATGATGCCCAGGTTGCGCTGGTCGGTGGTCAGCAGGAAGCCGCTTTCCTGCCAGAAGTCTTTCACCGGGTCCCAGAGCTGGTCAGGCGTGCGGTTGACGATGATCCAGCGCTGCGTGCCCGAGCGCTCCATGCGCACGTCGCCGATGTTGCTCACGGCGGTGGGGATGCCGGGGGCGTTGGCGATGCCGGCCTGGTAGGCATTGGCAGTCACGGCGCCGCCGGGAATGGCATAGCGGTTGTCGCGCGAGAGTTGGGAGAGATCGGGTGGGACTTCGAGCGTCGGGGCCTTGCCTGCGCTCTTGTAGTCGATCTTGTCGCTCTCGAGGACGGAGCAGGCGGCGAGGCTGGCAACGAGGGCCAGCAGTGCAAGTCGCGAAAGGTTCTTCAACGTCGTCTTCCTTGTTGGAATGGTTCGGTCTATCTATGGGCCGCAGTGCCCGCCATCTCAGAGCACGGTTCGGGCAAAAGGTTGCTTAACCTTGCTGCGACCAGGGAAAAGGCAGTTCCGGAATGTAGGGGGAGGGGTGCTCAGCCCTTCAGCAGGCCGGTGGCGCGCAGGGCGCCTTCGACTGCGGGGCGGCTCGCTTCGCCGAGTTCGGTGAGCGGCAGGCGCAGCGCGCCGCCGCAAAGGCCGAGCCGGGCCATGGCCCACTTCAGCGGAATCGGGTTGGGCTCGACGAACAGGTTGCGGTGCAGCGGCATGAGCTCGAACTGGATCTGCATGGCGCGCTTGACGTTGCCTGCCAGCGCCGCCACGCACAGCTCGTGCATCTTGCGCGGCGCAATGTTGGCCGTGACGCTGATGTTGCCCTGGCCGCCGCAGAGCATGAGCGCGACCGCGGTCGGGTCGTCGCCGGAGTAGACGGCAAAGTTCTTCGGCAGGTCGCGAATGAGCCACTGGGCCCGCTCGATGTTGCCGGTGGCTTCCTTGATGCCGATGATGCCGGGCACCTGCGCCAGGCGCAGCACGGTGTCGTGCGCCATATCGGCAACGGTACGGCCGGGCACGTTGTAAAGCACGATGGGCAGGTCACCCACGGCCTCGGCAATGGCCTTGAAGTGCTGGTACTGGCCCTCTTGCGTGGGCTTGTTGTAGTACGGCACGACCTGGAGCTGCGAATCGGCGCCCACGCCCTTGGCGAACTTGGCGAGCTCGATGGCTTCCTTGGTCGAATTCGCGCCGCAGCCGGCCATCACGGGCACGCGGCCCTTGGCCTGCTCGACCGAGACACGGATGATTTCGCAGTGCTCTTCGACATCGACCGTCGGCGATTCGCCGGTGGTGCCGACCACGCCAAGGCAGTCGGTGCCTTCTTCGATGTGCCAGTCGATGAGCCGCCGCAGGGCGGGGTAGTCGACACTGCCGTCGTCGTGCATCGGCGTGACGAGCGCGACGATGCTGCCTGTCAGTTGCTCCAAGGGGGAATCTCTTTGTCGGTGGACGAAAGCGCCGATTCTACTTACTCCGGCGCCCCGCAAGACAGCCGCCCCGGCCCCCTCAGTTTCCCTTAAGGAGGTGGCGGGCGGGCTGGCCGGCGTCGGGTGCGGCCGGGCGTATGGCCGCGATTCGCTGCACGAAGCGCGCCGGTTCAGGGATGAAGCCGTCTTCGTAGGCCACCACCCGCAGGCCGGCGCAGGCTGCCAGCAACTCGCCGGGCTGCAGCAGGAAGTCGGGGCGCGAGGGCTTGCCGACGGTCTCGTTGCCCACGGCAAAGGTTTCGTAGAGCAGCACGCCGCCCGGCGCCACTGCGCCGACGATGTCAGCCATGCGCGGGCGCCAGAGGTAGTTGGTGACGACGACAGCGCCGAAGGCCTGGCCGGTGAAGGGCCAGGGGCCGGATTCGATGTCCGCCTCGACGGTGCGGCCGAAGGCGCCGGCTGCCTCGATGGCTTCGGGCGAGCGGTCGACACCGGTGACCGGGTGCCCGCGGCCCGCAAACCACTGCATATGCCGCCCGGCGCCGCAGGCCACGTCGAGCACCGTGGCGCCAGGCGCGAGCAGGTGCGACCAGCGGACGATCCATTCGGAAGGCGCGGACAGGCCGTGCATGGGTGCTACGTCTTTCATGACCGGCCCGGCCTCAGAAGCAGGACCAGATCTGATCGACCAGCGTCACCAGAAAGTCCGGGTGCACGTAAAGCGCGAATACGCCGCCCAGCACAGCCAGCGCGGCGGCCAGCCAGCCCGCGTGGATGATGTGGTGGCGTATTTGCGGAGTCATGGCCCTGGTTTATACGCAATCCCGTCAGCCTGCGGCACCGGCCGGCTGGGGCGACGAGCGCGCGATGGCGCTTTCCTTCACCGGCAGGTTGATCAGCGCCGCGAACACGCCCAGCGCGATCGCGATGTACCAGACGATGTCGTAGCTGCCGGTGGTGTCGTACAGGTAGCCACCGAGCCACACGCCCAGGAACGAGCCGACCTGGTGGCTCAGGAACACGAAGCCGCTGAGCATCGACAGATGTGCCACGCCGAAGATGCCCGCCACGATTGCATTGGTTGCAGGCACGGTGGACAGCCACAGGAAGCCCATTGCCGCCGAGAACACATACACGCTGAGCGGCGAGATTGGCGCCATCAGGAACAGCGCGATCGACACGGCCCGTGCGAAGTAGATCGCCGCGAGGATCTTGCGCTTGGCCAGCTTCTGCCCCAGCAGCCCCACCGTATACGTGCCGAACACGTTGAACAGTCCGATCAGCGCCAGCGCGTAGCCAGCCACCTCGGCCGGCAGCGCGCGGTCGCGCAGGTAGGTCGGCATGTGGATGCCGATGAACGCCAGCTGGAAGCCGCAGACGAAGTATCCCGCCATCAGCAGCCCGAAGCTCGGGTAGCGGAAGGCTTCGCCCACCGCCTGCAGCACCGACTGTTCGCGGTGCCCGGCCAGCGCTGCCGTCTTCGGTTCGCGCAGGCCGAAGGCCAGCGGGATGATCACCAGCACCAACACCGCCACAACGGCCAGCGCTGTCTGCCAGCCCAGGTGGCCGATCAGCCGCCCCTCGATGGGCGCCATCAGGAACTGGCCGAACGAGCCGGCCGCCGCCGCCACGCCCATGGCCCACGATCGCCGCTCGGCCGGAATCTGCCGTCCGATCACACCGTAGATCACCGCATAGGTCGAACCTGCCTGCGCCGCGCCGATCAGCACGCCCGCACTCAGTGTGAAGAGCAGCGGCGTCGGCGAGTGCGCCATGCCGAACAGCCCCAGCGCATAGAACACAGAGCCGCCGATCAACACCCGGAAAGCGCCGAACCTGTCGGCCAGCATGCCCGCGAACACGCCGAAGATGCCCCACGAGAGGTTCTGGATGGCCAGCGCGAACGAGAAGGTCTGCCGGCTCCAGTCCTGCGCCTGCGTGATCGGCTGCAGCCAGAGCCCGAAGCCGTGGCGGATGCCCATCGAGAGCGTGACGATCATTGCCCCGCAGAACAGGACTTGCTTGACCGAGAGAGCAGGGGCGGCGGGGGATTGCATGACTTCGAATGTAACGATTCGCCTGCTTTGGCAGGTGGCACGGCGGCCAAAGCCATTGATGATTTATCGGGGCGGCTTTGATGCAATCGGCGCATCAAGCTGACGCGGGCCTCGTAAATCCGTGTTTGTAATTCGTTACATTCATCCGCAGTGCTTTTTCCTCACGAGGAATTCAAACAATGAGAAGAACCGCCCTGAAGCTTGCCGTACTCACGGTGATGACGATCGCGACCGCGGGCTGCGCCGTTACCGGCGCCAAATATCAGGACATGTCCGGCACCATTCCCAAGGTGAAGCCCGGCGAAGGCCGCATCTTTTTCTTCCGCGCTGCAACCCCCTACGGCTCGGCATTGCAGCCCCTCATTCGCCTCGACAAGGTGGTGGTGGGAGCTTCGAAGTCCGGTGGCTTCTTCTATGTCGACCGCCCCGCCGGCACCTACCAGGCTGCGACCATGAGCGACCTGAGGAAGACGCTCGGCATTTCCCTCGAAGCCGGCGAAACGAAGTACGTGCGCATGTCGCCGTCGTTCGGCCTGGTGACCGGGAGCATCGTTCTGGACATGGAGCCGGCTGAAAAGGCCAGGCCCGAGCTTGCCTCGCTGGCTTACACCGGTCAGGTCATCATCGACAAGTAGGCCTGGCCATCATGCAAACCTCTGGCTGCGGCCGGAGGCTCCTGTATGGGTATCCAGTCATTTGGCGGCGACTGACTACAATCCGCCCCCATGGCGACTCCCCCCAAGACTCCCCCCAATTCACCGTCCGCCTCCTCCGGCTATTCGGAAGGCTCCATCCGCGTGCTCAAGGGCCTCGAGCCCGTCAAGCAGCGCCCGGGCATGTACACCCGCACCGACAACCCGCTGCACATCATCCAGGAAGTGCTCGACAACGCCGCCGACGAGGCGCTCGCGGGCTACGGCAAGAAGATCAAGGTCACCCTGCACACCGACGGCTCGGTCAGCGTCGAAGACGACGGCCGAGGCATTCCCTTCGGCCTGCACCCTGAAGAAAAGGCCCCCGTGATCGAACTCGTGTACACCCGGCTGCACGCGGGCGGCAAGTTCGACAAGGGCTCGGGCGGCGCCTACAGCTTCTCGGGCGGCCTGCACGGAGTGGGCGTGTCGGTGACCAATGCGCTGTCGAAGCGGCTCGAAGTCACCTCGCACCGGGAAGGCTCGGCCGCCAAGCTGGCCTTCAGTGCCGGCGACGTGATCGAGGCGCTCGAAATCCGCAAGCTCGAAGCGGGCGAGCGCAAGCAGGGCACCACCGTGCGCGCCTGGCCCGACGCCAAGTACTTCGAAACCGCCGTGCTGCCCATGGGCGAGCTCACGCACCTGCTGCGCAGCAAGGCCGTGCTGATGCCAGGCGTGAGCGTCACGCTCACGAACGAGAAGACCAAGGAAACGCAGCAGTGGCTCTACAAGGGCGGCCTGAGCGACTACCTGATGCAGACGCTCAACGGCGACCCCGTCATCCCGCTGTTCGAAGGCAGCGGCCATGCCGACAAGAACGCCGACAACTTCGCCGAAGGCGAGGGCGCCGACTGGTGCGTGGCCTTCACCGAAGACGGCCAGCCGGTGCGCGAGAGCTACGTCAACCTGATTCCCACCAGCGCCGGCGGTACGCACGAAAGCGGCCTGCGCGACGGCCTATTCACTGCGGTGAAGGGCTTCATCGAACTGCACTCGCTGCTGCCCAAGGGCGTGAAGCTGCTGCCCGAAGACGTGTTTGCACGCGCTTCGTACGTGCTGAGCGCCAAGGTGCTCGACCCGCAGTTCCAGGGCCAGATCAAGGAACGCCTGAACTCGCGCGACGCCGTGCGCCTGGTGTCGAGCTTCGTGCGCCCCGCGCTCGAGCTATGGCTCAACCAGCATGTCGACTACGGCAAGAAGCTGGCTGAGTTGGCCATCAAGGCCGCGCAGACGCGCCAGCGCGCCGGCCAGAAGGTCGAGAAGCGCAAGGGCTCCGGCGTGGCCGTGCTGCCCGGCAAGCTCACCGATTGCGAGAGCAAGGACATCAGCCACAACGAAGTCTTCCTGGTCGAGGGCGACTCCGCCGGCGGCAGCGCCAAGATGGGCCGTGACAAGGAAAGCCAGGCCATCCTGCCGTTGCGCGGCAAGGTGCTCAACACCTGGGAAGTGGAGCGCGACCGGCTGTTCGCCAACACCGAAATCCACGACATCTCGGTCGCTGTGGGGGTCGATCCGCACGGCCCCAGCGACACGCCCGACATGAGCGGCCTGCGCTACGGCAAGGTCTGCATCCTGAGCGATGCCGACGTGGACGGCTCGCACATCCAGGTGCTGCTGCTCACGCTGTTCTTCCGTCACTTCCCGAAACTCATCGAAGCCGGCCACGTGTATGTCGCAAAGCCGCCATTGTTCCGGGTCGATGCGCCCGCGCGCGGCAAGAAGCCGGCTTCCAAGGTCTATGCGCTGGACGAGGGCGAACTGACCGCCACGCTCGACAAATTGCGTAAAGATGGCGTGCGCGAAGGCGCCTGGAGCATCAGCCGCTTCAAGGGCCTGGGCGAAATGAGCGCGGAACAATTGTGGGAAACCACGCTCAATCCTGACACCCGGCGCCTGATGCAGGTCCAATTGGGCCGGTTCGACTTCACGTCCACCCAGGGCGAAATCACCAAGCTCATGGGCAAGGGCGAAGCGGCAGCCCGGCGCGAACTCATGGAGTTGCGCGCCGACGATGTCGACATCGATGTTTGATTCCTCCACCACGCATGTCAGTTTTCAAGCGCTTGTTGCTATTGGCCTTCCTGCTGTGTACGCAGCAGGGGCTGGCGCACGCCGCTGACATCTACGGCTACATCGACAGCAAGGGCATCGCGCACTTCGCTTCCGAAAAGATCGACGAGCGCTACCAGATCTTCTTTCGCGGCGGCCAGAGCTTCGACACGGCGCAAGGCATTTCTCCGCTGGGCCGTGGTGGCCGCAAGCTCGACGGCAAGGTGTCGCCTGCCTCGCAGAGCCTGCTCGCCATGTTCGAGGCATCGCCTGGCTACAAGACCGCCAAGACGGCGCTGCGCGACGCATCGAACAAGCATTCGATCGACTACGAACTGCTGCAGGCGCTCATCGCGACCGAGTCGGGCTTCGACGCGCAGGCCGTCTCGCCCAAGGGCGCCATGGGCCTCATGCAACTGATGCCCGCGACGGCTCAGCGCTACGGCGTGTCGGCGGACAAGCGCAACACCATCGAGAAAAAGCTGTTCGACCCGCGCATCAACATCGCTGCCGGCTCGCGCTACCTCGGCGACCTGATCGCGATGTTCCCGGGCCAGATCGAGCTGGCGCTGGCCGCCTACAACGCGGGCGAGGGGGCGGTGCAGCGCGCGGGCAACAAGATCCCCAACTACAAGGAAACGCAGAACTACGTGCAGACAGTGCTGCAGCTGTATGCGTACCTGAAGCCGTCCGTGGCAACGGGCGGTAGTGGCGGTGGTGCCGTGCGTGGTGGCAAGACGCCGGGCCGGATCCGCATGGAATTGACGGTGCCGCAGGGCGGGGCCATCGGCCGCGGCAACATGCCGTCCGACGCGCCGCGCAACATGCCGACCATGCCAGACATTCCCGAGCCTTCGGCGGTGCCGACCGGCGCGGCCGATGCGCCCGGCGCACCGCTGTCCTGATGAAGGAGCCCGTCATGCACCGTCGAAGCTTCGTCCTCGCGACCGCTGCCAGCATGGTGGCAGGCACTGCGCGTGCACAGCATCCGGCCACGCACGACACGCTGCCGACGGCGCCTTCGTCCACCGAGCCCTATGCCAAGCTGCAGGGCGGCGTGCCGCACCACATGACGCCCGACCAGGAGGCGCAGCGCTTCACCGAGAGCACCGCGCCACCCGGCCCGCAAGGCCGCTGGGAGCCGCGCGCGGCCTTGCCGATTCCGCGCAGCGAAATGGCCTGGGCCACCGCCGCGATGGGGCGCATGCACGTGGTCGGCGGATATGGCGAGGGCAAGGTCAACCGTGACTACCACCACATCTACGACCCGAAGGCCGATCGCTGGCTCGACGGCGCGCCCCTGCCGCGCGGCGCCAACCACGTCGCGGTGACGGCTGAAGGCGGCCGCGTCTATGCGGTCGGCGGTTTCGTCGAGCAGAACCGCCGCTCCGACACGAACGCCTACGTCTACGACATTGCCGCCAACCGCTGGACTGCCATCGCGCCGCTGCCGCGACCGCGCGGCGCGGCGGCTGCAGTAATGCTCGACGGTGCGCTGCACCTGATCGGCGGAGCGTCGGAGCCTGCTGCCGAACGCGCGAGTGTCAGCTGGCATGAGGTCTACGACCCCAAGGCCGATCGCTGGTCCACCGCCAAGCCGCTGCCCGGCGCGCGCGACCACGTCGGCTGCGTGTCGCATGGCGGCCAGATCCACGTGATCGGCGGACGCTTCAACACCTTCGAATACAACACCGACCTGCATCACGTCTACCTGCCCGCACGCGACACCTGGGAGCTGCGCTCGCCGCTGCCTACTGCGCGCTCGGGCCATGGCCTCGTGGTGTATCGAGGCCGCTTCTTCGCCATGGGCGGGGAGGGCGGCATTCTCGTCAGCGGCGTACCGCGCCAGGCCAAGGTGTTCGGCCAGATGGAAAGCTACAACCCCGTGGACGACACCTGGCAACGCCACGCTCCCATGGCCACGCCGCGCCACGCCGTGGGCGCGGCCGTCATCGGTGACTGGATCTACGTCGCGGGCGGCGGCGCGGTGCTCGGCGGCGCCGTGCAGTCCGCGGTGCACGAGGCATTCACATTGGGCTGATCGCGACTACCCTCGCGCACGGCCCGCAGCAACTGTTTTTCTCACCTTCTCTTTCATGGATTCCCAACCTCCGCTCGATCTCCAGGGTCCTACCGACGGCGACACGACCCTGACCCTCGCCGACTACGCCCAGACTGCCTACCTCGAATACGCACTCAGCGTGGTCAAGGGCCGCGCGCTGCCCGATGTGTCCGACGGCCAGAAGCCGGTGCAGCGCCGCATCCTGTACTCGATGTCGCGCATGGGCCTGGGCTTCGGCGGCACCAACGGCACTGTGGGCGCCAAGCCCGTGAAGAGCGCGCGCGTGGTCGGCGACGTGCTCGGCCGCTTCCACCCGCACAGCGACCAGGCCGCGTACGACGCGCTGGTGCGCATGGCGCAGGATTTTTCGCAGCGCTACCCGCTGGTCGACGGCCAGGGCAACTTCGGCAGCCGCGACGGCGACGGTGCCGCGGCCATGCGCTACACCGAAGCTCGCCTGGCGCGCATCACCAGCCTGCTGCTCGACGAGATCGACGAAGGCACGGTCGACTTCATTCCCAACTACGACGGCAGCACCGAAGAACCGCGCCTGCTGCCCGCGCGGCTTCCGTTCACGCTGCTCAACGGCGCGAGCGGCATTGCCGTGGGCCTGGCCACCGAAATCCCGAGCCACAACCTGCGCGAGATTGCCGACGCCTGCGTGGCGCTGATCAAGTCGAACGGCAAGCTCAGCGAAGAAGAGCTCTTCGCCATCGTGCCCGGCCCCGACTACCCGGGCGGCGCGCAGATCATCAGCAGCGCGAGCGACATCGCCGACGCCTATCGCACCGGCCGCGGCTCGCTCAAGGTGCGCGCGCGCTGGAAGATCGAAGAGTTGGCGCGCGGGCAATGGCAACTCGTGGTCAACGAGCTGCCGCCGGGCGTCAGCACGCAGAAGGTGCTCGAGGAAATCGAGGAAATCACCAACCCGAAGGTCAAGACCGGCAAGAAGGCGCTCTCCGCCGAGCAGACCCAGTTGAAGGCCGCGATGCTGTCGGTGCTCGATGTGGTGCGCGACGAGTCCAGCAAGGACGCCGCCGTACGCCTGGTGTTCGAGCCCAAGACCTCGCGGATCAGCCAGGACGACTTCATCACCACGCTGCTCGCGCAGACCTCGCTCGAAACCTCGTCGCCGATCAATCTCACGATGGTCGGCATCGACGGCAAGCCCACGCAGAAGTCGCTGCGCCAGATGCTCAACGAGTGGATCGCGTTCCGCGAGATCACCGTCGAGAAGCGTTCGCGGTTCCGGCTCAGCAAGGTGATGGACCGCATCCACATCCTTGAAGGCCGGCAGCTGGTGCTGCTGAACATCGACGAGGTGATCGCGATCATCCGCGCGGCGGAAGACCCGAAGGCGGCGCTCATCGCGCGCTTCAACCTCAGCGAAGTGCAGGCGGAGGACATCCTCGAAATCCGGTTGCGCCAGCTTGCGCGGCTCGAAGCCATCAAGATCGAGCAGCAGCTCAAGGAACTGCGCGAGGACCAGAAGAAGCTCGAGGACATCCTCGGCAGCCCGGCCGCGCTGCGCCGCCTGCTGGTGAAGGAAATCGAGTCCGACGCCAAGACTTTTGAAGACGCGCGCCGCACGCTGATCCAGGCCGAGAAGCGCGCAGTGGCCGAAGTGAAGGTGGTCGACGAGCCCGTCACCGTCATCGTGTCGCAGAAGGGCTGGGTTCGTGCACAGAAGGGCTGGGCCAGCGAGAAGGCCGCGGGCAATGGCGCGAATGGAGAAAAGGGCGCAATGCCCGAATACAGCTTCAAGTCGGGCGACGCGCTCTACGGCGCCTTCGAGTGCCGCAGCGTCGACACGCTGCTGGTCTTCGGCAGCGCCAAGGACAAGAGCGTGCGCGTCTACACCGTGCCCGTGGCCTCGCTGCCCGGCGCGCGCGGCGACGGCCAGCCCGTCACCACGCTCATCGAGCTCGATGCGGGCACGCACGTCACGCATTTCTTCGCAGGCCCGGTGGGCGCCAGCGTGCTGCTGGCCAACACCGGCGGCTACGGCTTCATCGCCACGGTCGAGAACATGATGTCGCGCCAGCGCGGCGGCAAGGCCTTCATCGACGTGGGCGAGGGCGAGCAGCTGTGCCGTCCGTCGCTGGTGGGTGGCGCAAGTGGCGCCGAACCGATGCTCCCTGCCACGCATGTGGCCTGCGCCTCGACCGGCGGCCGCATCCTGACCTTCGACATCACCGAGCTCAAGAGCCTGCCGAAGGGCGGCCGTGGCCTCACGCTGATCGACCTCGAGGCCAAGGACACCCTGGCCGGAGCCGCTGCCTACACGCGCAGCGTGAAGATCGAAGGCATCGGCCGCGGTGCCAAGGAGCGAGAAGAGACGCTGGAAATCCGCACCCTCAACAACGCGCGCGGCAGCCGCGCGCGCAAGGGCAAGGCGGCCGACCTGGGCTTCAAGCCGACGAGCATCGTGCGGGTGCTGTGATGGGTGGCATCGACATCAGCGTCATCGGGATCTTCATTGCCGTGGTCACGGGCCTTGGCAGCTACGTGCTGGGCCGTCGCATGCGCGAGAAGCGGGCGGCGAAGAAGCGCGAGAAGAACCGCATTGCGTCGCAGGCCAACGAGACGCGCCAGGTGCGGCGCGCGCGTGAGCGCAAGGAGCGCGGCGAGTAAACATGGCCGCTTGCGCTTGGAGTCGAACAGCAGGAGGAGGGAGCGTTATGGCAGTAGCTGAGGGACTGCTCGGTTGCGTTCGCTATATCGCGTTCGCAGGCGCAGCGGCTGTGTTGTCGGGGTGTGCGAGCGTCGAATACAAGGACGCTACGGGCGACAGGACTGCAAGGCTGCGTGTTGTCCAGAATGCGTCGGCCCGGGTGATCTCTTACTCCTTCGCGGTGCGCGAGAGTTGCCGCAGGGAGGGACCCAAGGGCGGTGTGCTCTTCAACGAGCGATCGGAGTCCAGGAGGGTAGGCATGGCGCCCCGTCTGAGTACCGACTTCATGAGCTCTGAGCGGATCATTCCGGCGGACGCTGAAGTGGTGCTGCTGGCTGGCGGCAGCACCGTGTGGTCGAATTGCGTGGGAACCGTTCGCTTCGTCCCTCGCAGCGGCGAACAGTACGAAGCGATTTTTCTCTGGCCTGCATCGGCGCCTCGCTGCACCATTCAGTTGCGCAGGATTGTTCTGGCCGGAAACGGCGAGGTTTCACGTATCGAGGAGCCCAGCGCCTCGCGTTGCGACTAGCGCAACCCTTGCCACCACCGCGTGTTGGTCCGCGCCTGCCCCACCGTCACCACTTCGCCGATCACTGGCGTCGCCAGCTCGATCTTCTTCGCCTCCGCCAGGTCAGCGATGCGGTCCAGCGGGTCATGCCAGGTGTGGAACGCCAGGTCGAAGGTGCTGTTGTGCACCGAGAAGAACACCTTGCCGCGCAGGTCTTCGAAGGCCTGCACGCTCTGCTCGGGCGTCATGTGCACGGCGGGCCACATGGTGTCGTAGGCGCCGTTTTCCATCAGCGCGATGTCGAAGCCGCCGAAGCGTTCGCCGATCTGCTTGAAGCCCGGGAAGTAGCCCGAGTCGCCGCTGTAGAAGAGGCGCTGGTCGCCGCTTTGCACCACCCATGAGGCCCACAGCGTACGGTCGCGGTCGTTCAGCGTGCGGCCCGAGAAGTGCTGTGCGGGCGTGGCGGTGAGCTTCACGCCGTCGTGTTCGCCGCCTTGCCACCAGTCGAGCTCTGTCACGCGCTCGGCCGGCACGCCCATCACTATCAGCCGCGCACGCACGCCCAGCGGCACGAAGTAGCGCTGCACGCTCTTCGAGAGGTATTCGATGGTTGCCACGTCGAGGTGGTCGTAGTGGTCATGCGAGAGGATCACGCCTTCGATGGGTGGCAGTTGTTCGAGCGTGATCGGCGGCTGGTGAAAGCGCTTCGGGCCGGCCCATTGCACGGGTGACGCGCGTTCGCTGAACACGGGGTCGATCAGCCAATACTTGCCGCGCAGCTTCAGCAGATGCGACGAATGGCCGAGGCGCACCACGTGGTTGGCTTTGACGTCGAGCGAATCGAGCGCACCGCGGTCCAGCGCCTTCACCGGAATTGCATCGACCGGCACGGTGTCGACCTTGCTGCCCACGATGAAGCGCGACCAGATGCGCCATGCGCTGGCCTGTGCAGGCAGCTCGGGGTTGGCCATGTTGTGGAAGCCGCCGTCCTTGAATTGCGGCGAGCTGTCATAGCGCGTCTCGCCGCTGCCGGCGGCACTGCAGCCCGCGACGAGGGCGCAGCCGGCCGCGGCCAGCACGGTGCCCCGGCGCAGCAGTTGGGGCAGGTAGGAGCCCTGGGAGCCCGAATCGTCAGCCATGAGAAAACCCTCTGGATCTTTGTTTGCAGGATGGCGCGAGAGTAGCCACGGCGAACGTTTCAATGGTTTCAGCGGTAGAAACATTTGGGGCGCGGGGGTATATCGGTCTCCCCTGCGCGAATGTCCCCCGGCCTTCCTATGCCATGAGCCGTATGGCGGGCCCCTGCCAGGTTCGGCACACTGGAAAGCTTCATCGACTTTCGACGAGGCGGCAGATTCCATGAGCAGCAATCGCTATCCCATCATCTACGTGCGCGGCTATGCCATGACCGAGTCCGAGCGGGACGAAACCGCGGCCGATCCGTTCTGCGGCTTCAACATTGGCTCCACGGTGTATCGCGCCACCGTCAAGAAGGAAGCGCCGGCGCAGAAGTTTGTTTTCGAATCGCCCATGGTGCGCCTGCTGGCCGACTTCCAGTACCAGAGCGTCTACCAGAACGGCCTGGACATCCTCGACCCCGACTGGAAGCCCTCGCCGGACGAGAACGGCCGGGACGTCGACGGCATCCCCTCGGCCTCGGTCATCATCTACCGCTACTACGACTCGGGCTCCGAGTTGCTGGGCGACGGCCAGGCCAAGGACGTCAAGGTGTATGCGCAGGGCCTGAGCCAGCTGATATTGCGCGTGCGCGAGCTCGTGGCGCTGCGCGAGGGGCCGGGCTATTCGCCCGCAGACTTCCGCTGCTACCTCGTCGCGCATTCGATGGGCGGCCTGGTGGTGCGAGCCTTCCTGCAGAACGCCGCACTCGGTGATGCGGCCGCGCGTGCCTGCGTCGACAAGGTGTTCACCTATGCCACGCCGCACAACGGCATCGACATGGGCGGCATCAACGTGCCGGCCTGGCTCACGGTGAACGAGATGAACACCTTCAACCGCGAGAAAATGTCCGAGTTCCTGGCCACGCAGCCGATCAACGGCCGCATGGACTACCTGCCGGCCACGGCCTTTCCGGCCGAGCGCTTCTTCTGCATGGTCGGCACCAACCGCGGCGACTATGAAAGCGCCAAGGGCCTGTCGCGCATGTTCGCGGGCCACGGCAGCGACGGGCTCGTGCGCATCGAAAACGCCTCGCTCTGGTCCACCGATGCCGCAGGCAAGACGCAGCCGGTGGCCACTGCCTTCACCTACCGGTCGCACTCGGGCTTCTTCGGCATCGTCAATTCCGAGGAGGCTTACCAGAATCTCACGCGCTTCCTGTTCGGCGACGTGCGGGTCGACCTGTGGTTCGACATAGACGGCGTCACGCTGCCGCCCGACCTGCCAGCCGGCGCCGACGTCGATGCGCTCTACCAGGTCGAGTTGCTCGCTGCGCCGCGCGGCAAGCGCTGGTACCTGAGCAGGCGCGTGGCCGAAGAAGACTCGCCCGCCTGCCGCACGCACAAGGAACTGACCGACCCGGCCAAGGCCGACCGCCGCTCCATCTACCTCTCGACCGTGTTCCTCGCCAACAAGGCCCGCGTGAAGCAGGACCGCCCGACGCTGGCCTATGCCATGACGCTCGGCGTGCGCGTGCCCGACTACCAGGTCAACAACAAGTTCTGGCTCGACGGCCACTACGAGGGCAGCTCGCTGTTCCGCGACACGCTGATCATCGAGATCGCGCCGCCCCAGGCCGACGACCCGGCGCAGAACTGGAACGTCAAGTACGGCTGGCAGACCGACACGGCCGGGCGGGCCTCGCTGCCGATGAGCCCGAAGCAGCTGGCCGGCGGCAAGCTGCAGTTCGTGGTGCCGCTGTCCAGCCTTGGGGCGGCGCCCGCCGCACCGGGCATCAGCGGCAAGGTGCGGCTGGAGGTGAGCGCCTGGCAGTAGGGCGCAGGTCAGGCAGCGTGGGGCACAATCGCGCCGGTCAAGAACCCGCCGATTCCGGACCCATGAAAACTGCCGTTCTCGTCATCGACGTCCAGCGTGGCCTTTGCGACGATCTGCCGCGTCCCCATCAGGCCCACGAGGTGATGCAGCGCATCAATGCGCTCACCGAACGCGCCCGCGCGGCCGGCGTGCCGGTGGCCTTCATCCAGCACGAGAACGCGATCGACCTCGAATTCGACTCCGAGCGCTGGCAGCTTGCGAGTGCGCTCAAGACCGACTCGCGCGACGCGCGCATCCGCAAGACCACGCCCGACTCCTTCCTTCGCACGCCGCTGGAAGCCTGGCTCTCCGGGCACGGCGTGAAGCGCGTGGTGGTCTGCGGCTATTCGTCGGAGTTCTGCGTCGACACGACAGTGCGCCGCGCTGCCGCCCTCGGCTACCACGTGGTGCTCGCGGCCGATGCGCACACTTCGCACGACAAGCCGCACGCCACGGGCGCGAAGATCCGCGAGCATCACAACGCCACGCTGTCGGACATCACGAGCTTCGGCGTGCCGATCCGCGCCGTGGCCAGCGCGGAAGTCGCCTTCGGCGACTGAACGCAGCCTGCACGAACCGCGCGCGGCACGGGCGTGCGCCCGCAGGCGAAAGAGCCTGCATCGAATGGATGCCTGAATGCTCACACCCTGCGTGACACGGCAACCTTGTGCAGGAGCTCGATCAAGATCAATTGCTCGCCCTTGGAGAGGTTGCCGAGCACATGCTGCTCGCCTTCGATCACCAACCGTGTAGCGCTGCTGGCAAGCGTTGCGCCGGTCGGGGTGGCGCGAAGGTACTGGGCCCTTCGATCCGTTGCGTGCGGGGTGCGGCGGATCAACTCTCGCCTCTCCAGCCGTTCGAGCCATGCCGCGATGTTGGGCGCCGTGACCGCGAGTGCCTTTGCCAGGCGGGCGGCCGACACGTCGGGATTTTCGTGAATCAGGCACAGCACCGTGAACTCGACGGGGCGAAGGTCGAAAGGTGTGCCTACTCGCTCGGCGAACACTGCGTCGGTGACGATCGTCGCCTGCGCGAGCTGATAGCCGAGCACGTGATGCAGGGACGCTTCGACCAGCCGGCCGGCTGGTGTGGCATCTACCGGATTGCTTCTGTTCTTGGGCATTCCGGGCATTGTCGTTCTGCCTCCAAGTGATTCACTGCCTGATCTAACTGGCTCAGGGGATCGTCGTGGGAGTGCAAACTACTTAATGGAAAACCATAACTGGTTATCTTTGATAGTTAAGTAGATTAACTATAGGCGCTGCATCCAGGCGTCGAAGGAGACATTCTTGAAGACCCCCGCATCCCTGATCTTTGTCGCTTCATTGCTGACCGCCTGCGGCGGAGGAAATGGTGGTGGCGGCTTCGCCGGCTCGTTCCCGGCGACCGGCACGTTGACGAGCGCCCCGCCGGCCGGCAACGGCAATCCCGTGACTCCTTCCGACAATCCGCTGCCGCCTGTCGAGACACTGCCGGTGCTCGGCGCGGCCACCGGCGCGGCGCTCATCGATTGCGCCTCGCTCGCCGGCTTCACCTTTGCCAACACGACGATCACTGCAGCCAATTCGATTGCCGCCGGCACCCTGAGCGTCGCCGGCAAGCCGGTGGGGGCGCATTGCCAGGTGCGCGGATCGATGTATCAGCGCACAAGCCCGGTCGACGGCCAGAGCTATGCGATTGGCTTCGAGATGCGCTTACCGGTGAACTGGAACGGGCGGTATTTCTATCAGGCCAACGGGGGGCTCGACGGCAGCGTCGGCACAGCCACCGGGCCGGTGGGCGGAGGCGGCGTTCTGGACAACGCCCTGAACAAGGGCTTCGCGGTGATCAGCTCCGACGCGGGGCACCAGGCGCCCACGCCGTTCTTCGGCATCGATCCACAGGCTCGTCTCGACTACGGCTACCAGGCGGTCGGCAAGCTCACGCCGATGGCGAAGGCGTTGATCGCGTCGGCTTATGGAAAGGGCCCGGACCGCTCCTATATCGGCGGCTGCTCCAACGGCGGGCGCCACACGATGGTTGCCATGTCACGCTATGCGGACGACTACGACGGCTTCCTGGTGGGCGACCCCGGCTTCCGGCTTCCCCTTGCGGCCTCCGCAAACATCGTCGGCGCCCAGAACTACAACGCCCTGGCAACCACCCCGGGCGATCCGGGCACGGGTTTCACGCTGGCCGAACGTACCTTGGTCTCCAATGCAGTCCTTGCCAAGTGCGACGCCCTCGACGGCACCACCGACGGCATCGTCCAGGACACCGGCGCATGCCAGGCGGCTTTCTCGCTCGACCGCGACGTTCCCACCTGCAGCGGCTCGCGCGATGGCACATGCCTGTCGGCCGACCAGAAGCTTCGCATCGGGCAGCTCTTCGCGGGTGCGCTCGACGGCGGCGGAAAGAAGTTCTATGCGAGCTTTCCGTTCGACGCGGGCCTGAACACCACCGGCTGGTCATCGTGGAAGTTCTCGAATTCTTTGAACCTCGACTCGGGTGCGGTCGCCTTCGTCTGGCAGGTGCCGCCCGAGAACCCGACCGGCTTCAATGGTCCCAATTTCACGCTCACGGCCAACATCGATTCGATCCTCTCGAAGATCACGTCGACCGACGGGCTCTACACCGAGAACTCGCTTTCGTTCATGACGCCGCCGAACCCTGCGGATCTGAGTCGCTTGAAGAAGCGCGGCGCCAAGGTCATGGCCTACCATGGAACGAGCGACCCCATCTTCTCGAGCGACGATACGCAGCACTGGTATGACCAGCTGACGGCGGCCAACGGCGGCGATGCGTCCAACTTCGCACGGTTCTATCGGGTGCCCGGAATGAACCACTGCGCCGGCGGCCCGACCACCGATCAGTTCGACATGCTCGCACCGCTCGTCAATTGGGTGGAGAAGGGCGAGGCCGCCGATTCGGTCGTCGCCTCGGCGCGCGGTGCGGGCAACGCAGGCGGCGTGAACGGGGATGTTCCCTCCGGCTGGTCGCCCACCCGCAGCCGGCCGCTCTGCGCCTACCCGAAGGTTGCGCGCTACAAGGGCACGGGCGATATCGAGAAGGCCGAGAGTTTCAGCTGCCAATGAAAGGCTTTGCGCCTGGTAGCACTCGGCCGCGAGCGAACCGCGTGGCTATACTGCGCCCGTCACGCCGAATGAGGCGTGATCGGGTTTGACAGCCTGAAGCAATCTCTGCGACGTGAGCCGCAGTTTCCCCGCAGGACCTGCGGCTTTTTCGTTCGCGCCCCAGTTTTGGCGGCTCGGATGGGAGGGCTCGCGCCCTGCCGGTTTCTCGCAAGAGGTTGCCCGGTCTGTCAACCCGTCCGAGCTGCCGCCCTCGTTTGACAGCGAGAGCGGCGGTTTTTGCAAATCGCAACCTCTGGAGGTCGTCCGTGACCAAGTCTGCTCGCGTGCTCAAGCACGCGCCGAAAACCGATACCGCCTCAACGCCGAAGTCGGTTCATCCCCATTCAAATGCCGAGTCGGTTGCCCTGCAAGCAGGCGACGACGTCGAGGGCATTCGCCAAGTGCACAGCGCCTACGTATGCCTCGAAAAGCTCGTCGTTCCGACGCAGGTGAATGAGCGCGAGGAGATCTATCCAACCCGATCCGAATTCGGCGCACTGTTCCGCCTGGTCAATGAGGAGCTGCAACGGCGGATCGACGCTGCGGACAGCACGATCGGCTCCTTGCGCGACGCTTTGAGCAAGCAAGTCTGCGAACCTGATCGATGAGTGGCTCGGGGCAAGCGCCGGTCAATCCGCCCCAGGCCGCCACACCCGCGCCAGTGCGGCCATCTTGCCCCTGAATCCCAGCCGGTCGTTCGACAGCGCATCGATGAAGTCCGACAGCCGCTGCGACTTCACCATCGTGTAGATCGTCAGCCACGTCGTCGCGACGAACACCACGCCGAACCACACTGCCTTGCGCCACAGCGGCGCGTCGGCCTCAGCCAGCAGGTTCATGCCGAGGAAGCCGGTGGTGATGGTGCCGATGAGGCCGAACAGCGTGACCACCGTGAGCCGCACGACAGTGCTGGCCTGCCTGCGCAGGCTGTCGGCGTCGAGATACGTGTTCATGTCGGCGATGCGTGCCTTGACTTCGTCGTAGAGCGGGTCGAGCCCGAGGTGCGTGGCGCACATGTGCGAGAGCGCGCGCACCTGCGCCTGCTCCGAGATCTCGTGGAACCAGTAGCGATGCGTGAAGCGCAAAAAGCGCTCGAAGCTCGCGCGGATGGCGCGCTTGAACTGCTTCACGCTCGGCGTGCTGCGGATGTCCAGCCGCTTGAGCGCCTCCACCAACTGGTCGGAGAACATCAGCAGCGAGGCTTTCTGGAAATGCGCAATGAGGAACAGCAGGAAGTGCTGGTGCCTGAACTGCGCGAGCACGCCGCGGTCGCGGCAGCAGAAGAATTCGGAGTTCGCGTCGCCCACCACGATGAGCGCATGGCCGTTGCACAGGTAGCGCGTGTTGGGCGCTGCTCCTGCGTTCACCCAGAAGCGGTCGTAGCAGTACTTGTGCTCGAAGTCCGCGAGGTGATGTTCCGCGTAGGGCAGGTGGGCGTCGGTGGCGCCTGCGCCGGTGACCAGAGCGAGCCGCACGAAGTCGTCGCGCGTGAGGCGGCGCGGGTCGTCCAGCGAGAGATAAGCCATGACCGGCATGCGGTAGTACTCGATCTGCCGGTAGCGCAGCACGCCGGGGTCTTCCGAATGGTCGCTCACCAGCGGCTGCATCAGGTAGGCCCAATGGGCGGAGATGCGCGGCGCCCGATGCTGCGCCACGTGCGAGAGAAAGGCCTCGCGTTGCTGCGCGTCGGAACTCGCGAGCACGTGGCCGTCGGCGGCCAGCCATTCGACGCTGGCCATGCAGTGCAGCGCCGAGCCGTCGGGCTCCCAGCCTGAAGGGTAGGCGCGGCCGAAGCGGTAGAGGATGTCTTGCGCCTGCGCAAGGCTCAGGTTGTTCGCACCGACTTCGAGGTTGAGCAGCACCACGTCGATGTCGAAGAAGAAGTACAGGTCGCAATGGATCACATCGAGCGTGACCGGCGCGTCGCCTGGCTGCGCCACCAGGCGCACGGCCGCAATGTCGTGGCGGCGGAAGATGCGCATCGGCGAATCGCCGTCGCCGCCCATGCCATCGCCACGCGAGCGGCCTTCGCCGTACAGGAAGCGCTGCACGTACGGCAGGAAGCTCACGAACTCGTTGTAGTGCCGCTCGTGAAAGCGGCTGCTGTCGCCGGTGTATTCGTCGACCTCTTCGCGCCATGGCGAGGCATCACCCATCTCGCGCAGCACGTGCCAGGGCCCGTGATGGTGCGCGGGGCTGGCGTGCGGCGCAGGCATCAGCCGCAAGGGCCAGAGAAGGGCCTGGCGGAAATGCTGCACGGTGGGGGCGCCCGTGAGGGGCGTATGTGCCTCTGTGGGCATGGTGGCCGCGGGTGGGTTCAGCATGGACTTCAGTGTAGGCAGAAGGTGAGACAAAACGACCACCTAGGGGAATCCCTATATGAGCCTGAAACCGGTTTCATATAAGCTGCAAGCCTTGCTTTCGGGGCACGCACGCGCCCACCCGGCGCGCATTCGGGTCCGCCCACCATGAACTACCAGTTTCAATTCGACGCCGTCTTTGCCGCCTGGCCGCTGCTGCTCAAGGGCACGTGGATCACGGTCCAGCTCTCGCTCATTGCCACGGTGCTGGGCCTGGTGGTGGCCATCTTCTGTGCCTGGGGCAAGACCTCGGGGCCGGGCTGGCTGCGCTTTCTGGTCAACGCCTACATCGAGGTGATCCGCAACACGCCGTTCCTCGTGCAGCTGTTCTTTTTCTTCTTCGCGCTGCCGGCCATCGGGCTGCGCTGGTCGCCGCAGACGGCAGCGCTGGTGGCCATGGTGGTGAACCTGGGCGCCTACGCCACGGAAATCATCCGCGCGGGCATCGAGTCGATTCCCAAGGGGCAGATCGAGGCGGGCAGGGCGCTGAACCTCAAGCCTTGGGAAATCTTCCGCTTCGTCATCATCAAGCCCGCGCTGAAGGCCATCTACCCGGCGCTCACGAGCCAGTTCATTTTGCTGATGCTGAGCTCGGCCGTGGTGTCGGTCATCTCGGCCGACGACCTGACCTCGGTGGCCGCCAACCTGCAGTCGCAGACTTTCCGCAGCTTCGAGATCTACATCGTCGTGGCCGCCATCTATCTCGCGCTGGCGCTGGCCTTCTCGGCCATGTTCAAGCTGATCTACAAGCGCACGCTCAACTACCCGGACCGCCGGTAAGAGGCGACGGACGGAGACAACAACATGCGCACCTTCGGCTTTCCCGAATTCCTTTTCATCCTCGAAGCGGCCAAGTGGACGCTGGCGCTGTCGGCCATCGCCTTTGTGGGCGGCGCGATCCTGGGGCTCATCATTGCGCTGATGCGCACGTCGGAGTCGACGTGGGCGCGGGCCGTATCGACCACCTTCATCCAGATCTTCCAGGGCACGCCGCTGCTGCTGCAGCTGTTCCTGGTGTTCTTCGGCGCGCCGGTGCTGGGGCTGGACATCAACCCGTGGGTTGCCGCCGGCGTTGCCCTCATCCTGAACAGCGCGGCCTTCCTCGGCGAGATCTGGCGCGGCTGCATCGAGGCCATTCCGCGCGGACAGTGGGAAGCGGCCGAGGCGCTGAGCCTGAAGTACAGCTCGCGCATGCGCGACGTGGTGCTGCCGCAGGCCTTCAAGATCGCGCTGGCGCCCACGGTGGGCTACCTGGTGCAGATCATCAAGGGCACCTCGCTCGCGGCCATCATCGGTTTTGTCGAAGTGACGCGTGCGGGGCAGATCGTCAACAACGCCACTTTCCAGCCGCTCATCGTGTTCTCGGTGGTGGCAGTCATCTACTTTGCCATCTGCTGGCCGCTTTCATTGCTGGCCGCGCGCATGGAGCGCCGCCGCGCCCGGGCGCTCGCGCGTTGATCCTTTTCGTTGTTCTTTTTCTTTCTCGTCGCTTCCTTCCCTTATTCAGGAGACACATCCAATGACCGTCATCACTTCCCGCCGCGCAGCGCTCGCAGCCCTCGGCCTCGGCGCCGCCCTCACCGTGTTCGCACCCTTCGCCTCGGCGCAGACCGTGGCCGACATCAAGAAGAAGGGCGAGATCACCATCGGCATGCTGGTCGACTTTCCGCCCTACGGCACCACCGACGCCAAGAACCAGCCCGACGGCTACGACGCCGACGTGGCCAAGCTGCTGGCCAAGGACTGGGGCGTCAAGGCCAACATCGTGCCGGTGACGGGCCCGAACCGCATTCCCTTCCTGCTGACCAACAAGGTCGACCTGCTGGTGGCTTCGCTGGCCGTGACGCCCGAGCGCGCGAAGCAGGTGCAGTTCTCGCAGCCCTACGCTGCCGCCACCATCGTGCTGTACGGCGCGACCAAGGCCCCTATCAAGGCGGCAGGCGACCTGAAGGGCCTGCGCGTGGGCGTGGCTCGCGCTTCGACGCAAGACGTGGCCGTGACCAAGGCCGCACCGGAAGGCACCGAAATCCGCCGCTTCGACGACGACGCTTCTGCTATGCAGGCGCTGATCTCGGGCCAGGTCGACGCCATTGGCTGCTCGGTGACCGTGGCAGCGCAGATCGCCAAGCGCGTACCCGCCAACACCTTCGAAAACAAGTTCACGCTGGTGCAGCAGTCGATGGGCATCGCGATGCGCCCGGGCCAGGAAGAGCTGCACAAGGCGGTGAACGAATTCGTGCAGAAGAACACCGCCAACGGCGAGCTCAACAAGCTGTATCAGAAGTGGCTGCAGGCCGACCTGCCCAAGATGCAATAAGCAACCCCCGAGGCTGAAGGAATCCTGGCATGACGACGGAATCGATCATCCGCATGGAAGCGGTCAACAAGTGGTACGGTGAATTCCAGGTGTTGACCGGCATCGACCTGTCGGTGCGCCAGGGCGAGCGCATCGTGATCTGCGGGCCTTCGGGCTCGGGCAAGTCCACGCTCATCCGCTGCATCAACCGGCTCGAGACGGTGCAGAAGGGCCGCATCGTGGTCGACGGCATCGACCTCACGGCCGGCGGCAAGAACATCGACGCGGTGCGTGCCGAGGTCGGCATGGTGTTCCAGCAGTTCAACCTGTTCCCGCACCTCACCATCCTCGAGAACTGCACGCTCGCGCCGATGCGTTCGCGCGGCATGACGAAGGCGCAAGCAGAAGAGGTAGCCATGAAGTACCTCACGCGCGTGCGCATTCCGGAGCAGGCTGGCAAGTACCCCAGCCAGCTCTCGGGTGGCCAGCAGCAGCGCGTTGCGATTGCGCGCGCCCTGTGCATGACACCCAAGATCATGCTGTTCGACGAACCCACTTCGGCGCTCGACCCCGAGATGGTCAAGGAAGTGCTCGACACGATGATTGGCCTGGCCGAAGACGGCATGACCATGCTGTGCGTGACGCACGAAATGGGCTTTGCCCGCAGCGTGGCCGACCGCGTGATCTTCATGGCCAAAGGCAAGATCGTCGAGCAGGCGCCGCCCGAAGAGTTCTTCGGTAACCCGAAGGACGAGCGCACGCGACAGTTTCTCGGCCAGATCCTCAGCTCCCACCAAGCACACTGAATGTCTTTCTCCGTTCTGATTTCTCTGTCGTCCTTCGGCGCGGCCGAGGTGGGGCGGCATGGCCAGCTCTGGTGTTCGCAGCTGGCACGCGCGGCAGGTGCCGATTCGGTCGAAGTGCGCGGCGAGATGTTGCGCGACGCCGATGCCGAGCTGCCCGCATTGAGCGGGCTGGCCTCCGTGTACTCCAGCCCCGAGGGTCTGTGGGCCCAGGGCGGCTGGCTCGACAGTGCAGCGCTCAAACGCGGCATCGCCGCCGCCACGCGCGTGGGCGCGAAGCGGCTGAAGATGTCCATCGGCGACTTCCAGGCTTCTTCTCACGGCTCACTCTGGGGCCTGAAGGTGGAGCTTGCGGAAACCCGCGTCGAGCTGCTCATCGAGAACGACCAGACCGTGCGCGCCGGCACGCTGCCCGCGCTGCAGACCTTCTTCGACGTGGCCGACCGCGCCGGCGTGCCGCTGGGCATGACCTTCGACATGGGCAACTGGCACTGGCTCGGCGAGTGCCCGCTGCAGGCCGCTCAGGCGCTCGGCCATCGCGTGCGCTATGTGCATTGCAAGGGCGCGCAGCGCCTGCCGCACAAATGGGTGGCGGTGCCGCTGGGTGACTCCGTCGCGCCATGGCGCTCGGTGCTGCGTGCGCTGCCGGCCGACGTGCCGCACGCCATCGAGTACCCGCTCGTGGGCGACGACCTGCTGGCCGTTACCCGCGCGCAGATCGACTTCATCCGCGCCGCGCGGGCGTAGGAACAAACACATGACAGAACCAACCGCCTTCGACGTTGCACTCTTCGGCGAAGCCATGCTGCTGCTCGTGGCCGATCGGCCCGGCCCGCTGGAAAACGCAGAGGCGTTCCACAAGCGCACTGCCGGCGCCGAGACCAACGTGGCCATCGGCCTCTCGCGCCTGGGCCTCAAGGTGGGCTGGGCCAGCCGGCTCGGCACCGACTCGATGGGCCGCGCGCTGCTGGCCGCGATGCGCGCCGAAGGCATCGACTGCTCGCACGTGATCACCGACGCAACGCAGCGCACCGGCTTCCAGTTCAAGGGCCGCGTCACCGACGGCAGCGACCCGCCGATCGAATACCACCGCAAGGGCTCGGCCGCGAGCCACATGGGCCCGGCCGACGTCGACGAAGCCTGGCTGCGTTCGGCGCGCCACCTGCATGCCACCGGCGTGTTCGCCGCCATCTCCGACACCAGCCTGCAGGCTGCGCTCAAGACCATGGACGTGATGCGCGCCGCCGGCCGCACCATCTCGTTCGACACCAACCTGCGCCCCACGCTGTGGTCGTCCACCGAGACCATGCGCCACTGGGTCAACGAACTCGCTTCGCGCGCCGACTGGGTACTGCCCGGCATTGAAGAGGGCCTGCTGCTCACCGGCCATGACAAGCCCGAGGACGTGGCGAAGTTCTATCGCGATCGCGGCGCGAAGCTGGTGGTCGTCAAGCTCGGCGCCGAGGGCGCCTACTACGACAGCGATGTGGCCGGCACCGGCCGTGTCGACGGCTTCCCGGTGAAGGAAGTGATCGACACCGTGGGCGCGGGCGACGGCTTCGCAGCCGGCGTGGTGAGCGCGCTGCTCGAAGGCAAGAGCGTGCCCGAGGCCGTGCGCCGCGGCGCATGGATCGGCGCGCGTGCAGTGCAGGTGCTGGGCGACACCGAAGGCCTGCCGACGCGGGCGCAACTCGAAGAAGCGGGGCTCTGAACACCATGACGAATGTGTCGAAGAAGAACGTGCTCGTCTTCCGGCCGTTGCCCGAAGACCAGTTGGCGCGCCTGCAAGCCGTGCACCACGTGGTCGTGGCCGATCCGCGCAAGGAACCCGAGGCCTTTGCCGCCGCGCTGCGCAGCGCGCACGGGCTGATCGGGTCGAGCCATACGGTCGATGCCGCGCTGCTCGACGGGGCGCCGCAGCTCCAGGTGATTTCGAGCGTGTCGGTCGGTGTCGACAACTATCCGCTGGCCGAACTGCACAAGCGCGGCATCGTGCTGTGCCACACGCCCGACGTGCTCACCGAAACGGTGGCCGACACGGTGTTCGCGATCCTCATGGCCACGCAGCGCCGAGTGGTCGAACTCTCTACGCTCGTGCGCGAAGGCCACTGGACGAAGAACATCGGCGAAGAGCTCTTCGGCACCGACGTGCACGGCAAGACGCTGGGCATTCTCGGCTTCGGCCGCATCGGGCAGGCCGTGGCGCGCCGTGGTGCGCTGGGCTTCGGCATGCCGGTGCTGTATCACGCACGCCGCCCGGTCGACCTGGCAACGCAGGCGCCCGAATTGCAAGGCCGCGCCACGCACACGCCGCTGGACGACCTGCTCGCGCGCGCCGACATCGTGCTCGCGATGCTGCCGCTGACCGACGCAACGCGCGGCATGATCGACACCGCCTTCTTCGCGCGCATGAAGCCTGGTGCAGCCTTCATCAACGGTGGCCGTGGCGCCACCGTGAACGAAGACGCGCTGCTCTACGCACTCGACCACGGCACACTGCGCGCCGCCGGCCTCGATGTGTTCGCGAAAGAGCCGCTGCCGGCCGATTCGCCATTGCGCACCCATCCGCGCGTGACGCCGCTGCCGCACATCGGCTCGGCCACGCACGAGACGCGACACGCCATGGCCGAGCTCGCCACGACGAACCTGCTGCAGGTGCTGGCCGGCGAGAAGCCGACTGCGCCGTACGACACGGCATCCGCATGAGCACGAGCCGGTTTTTCTCCCTCCCCCGCTGGGGGAGGGCGGGAGCAAAACCATGAAGCCGACCGGCCGCGCCACCATCGCCGACGTCGCCGAAGCCGCCGGCGTCTCCAAGGCCACCGTCTCGCGCTTCCTCAATCACCGCGAGCGGCTGCTGAGCCCCGACATCGCCGCGCGCGTCGAAGTCGCAATCGCGGCGCTGGCCTATTCGCCGAGCCCGATGGCGCAGGCGCTGAGCCATGGCCGCTCGCGGCTCATCGGCCTGATCGTGGCCGACATCACCAATCCGTACTCGGTGGCGGTGCTGCGCGGCGCCGAGAAGGCCTGCCAGGACGCCGGCTACCTCGTGATGCTGTTCAACCTCGGCAACGAGAGCGAACGCGAGCGAGAGGCCATCGACGCGCTGGCGGGCTACCAGGTCGACGGCTTCATCCTCAACACGCTGGGCCGCGGCAGCAATGTGGTCGACGCGGTCACGCTGCACGGCAAGCCGGCGGTGCTGGTCGACCGGCGCCACACCGGCATGCACACCGACTTCGTCTCGCTCGACAACCACGCCGCGATGCAGGCCACCTGCGGTCATCTGGTCGAGGGCGGGTATCGCGAGCTGCTCTACGTCACTGAGCCGCAGAAGGGCGTGAGCTCGCGGCGCGAACGCACGGCCGCCTTCGGTGCCTGCGTGGCCGCGCACGAGCCGCGCGTGGCGGGCGAGGTGTTCGAGTGCGTCGAGGGCGAGAGCGATGCGCTCGACGAGGCCTTGCGCGCTCTGCGTCAGCGCGCCAAGCGCGGCCGACGGGCCGCGGTGGTCGCGGGCAATGCCGTGGTCACGCTGCGCATCGCGCAGGCCATGGCGCGGCTGGGCTGGCAGTTTGGCGCCGACCTCGGCTTTGTCGGCTTCGACGATCCCGAATGGGCCTCGCTCATCGGCCCCGGCCTGAGCACCGTGGCACAGCCTACCGACGCCATCGGCCGCACGGCCGCTACCTGCCTGATCGAGCGGCTGCGTGGGCTGGATGCTGCGCCGCGCCAGTTGCTGCTGCCTGGAGAGCTGGTGGTACGAGGCTCGTCGCAGGCGCTCTAGCATCCTGCTGCGCGCGGTCGAAGGTGATCGGCCCGCGCATCCAGTCGGCCGCGCGTTCGGCAATCATGATCGTCGGCGCGTTGGTGTTGCCGCCGATCAGCGTCGGCATGATCGAGGCATCGACCACGCGCAGGTTTTCGATGCCATGCACGCGCAGCTTCGCGTCTACCACCGCCATCGCATCCGTGCCCATCTTGCAGGTGCCCACGGGGTGGTAGATGGTGTCGGCGCGCGCGCGAATGTGCTGAATGAGTTCTTCGTCGGTGTGCGCGTCGGCCGTGTAGAGCTCGTGGTGGCGGTACTTTTCGAGCGCCGGCGCGCGCAGGATCTCGCGCATCTTCTTCACGCCCTGCAGCAGCAGCGCCATGTCCTCGGGGTCTGACAGAAAGCGCGGATCGATGCGCGGCGGCGAGCCTGGGCCGGCATCGTTCAGGCGCACGTCGCCGCGGCCCTTGGGACGCAGCACGCACACGTGGCACGAGAAGCCGAAGCCCGCGTGCAGCTTGCGCGCATGGTCATCGGTGATCGCGATCACGAAGTGCAGTTGCAGGTCGGGCCGCCGCAGTTCGGGCGACGACTTGATGAAGGCGCCGCCCTCGGCGAACGGCGTCGCGATCATGCCCTTGCCGCTCTTGCGCCACTCGGCGATGGCCTTCACCAGATGCAGGCCACCCACCACGCCGATGCCGAACAGGTCGGTGTGCTTCGAGGTGTAGGCGAGGATGAAGTCGGTGTGGTCCTGCAGGTTCTGGCCGACGCCCGGCAGTGCATGCTGCACGGCAATGCCGTGGCGGCCCAACTCGGCCGGGTCGCCGATGCCCGAGAGCATCAGCAGTTGCGGCGAGTTGAATGCGCCGCCGCACAGCGCCACTTCGCGCCGGGCGTGAAGGGTCTCGATGCTGCCGTCTTTGCGCCGCACCTCCACGCCGGTGGCGCGCCGGTCTTCGAGCACCACGCGCAGGGCCTGCGTGTCGGTCAGCACTGTGAGGTTGGGGCGCTGGTTCATCACCGGATGCAGGTAGGCGGCGGCCGCCGAGCAGCGCTCGCCGTTGCGCGCGCCATCGTGGAACTGCGTGACCTGGTAGAGGCCCGCGCCTTCCTGTTCGGCGCCATTGAAGTCGTCGTTGCGCGGAATGCCGCACTCCGCAGCGGCCCGCACGAAGTCTTCGGCAATGGGGCGCGGGCTCTGTTGCTCCGAGACCTGCAGCGGCCCGTCGGCACCGTGCAGTGCGCTCGCGCCGCGCTGGTTGCCCTCGGCGCGCTTGAAGTAGGGCAGCACTGCGTCGAACGACCAGCCGGTGCAGCCCGCGCGCTCCCAGTCGTCGTAGTCGTCGCGATGGCCGCGCACGTAGAGCATGGCGTTGATCGCGCTGGAGCCGCCCAGGCAGCGTCCGCGTGGCTGGTAGCCGCGGCGTCCATTCAGGCCAGGCTGCGGCACGGTCTGGTAGGCGTAGTTGTTGATGCGCGGGCGGCCCGGCAGCATCGCCACCGTGGCGGCAGGCGCCCGCACCAGGATGCCGCGGCCGTCGCCGCCGGCCTCGACCAGGCAAACCTTCACGGTGGGGTCTTCGCTCAGCCGCGAGGCCAGCGTGGCGCCGCCGGAGCCGCCACCCACGATGACGTAGTCGAATTCCATGGCGCTTCTTCCTTTTGTTCTGTGCTGCCTGCGTCCGCGCGGACGGATTCGACTGTAGGAATGAACGTGCAATCAGGGCTTGGCGTTTTCCCTTGTCTCCGAAGTCAGGTCGAGGTCATGCCGAGGTCGCGCAGATACCTCTGCAGCTCTTCGATGTGGGCGGAGTCGACGATGGCGCCGACATAGCCGTCCGGGCGCACCAGCACCCAGTCGCCCGACGCGAGCCCATAGGCTTCGCGGAAATGGCCGCCATGGTCGCGCAGGTCGCCTCTTTCGCCGAAGGTGTGGATGTGCAGGCCTGGGCGCGGTGCCACGTCGCGACGCTCGACCTCGCAGCCCAGCAGCGTCCAATGCGCGCCCTTGAACAGCTCGAACAGGCGCGTCGGTTGCCCGGCGGCGCCGGTGACCGGCGCATCCGGCGCGCGGTCACCCGCACGCAGGCCGCCAACGCGCGCCGGCTTTTCCATCGCGAGGGACGATTCGGCGTACCCGAGGTCGAGCTGATGCACTTCCCGCCCGCGCCGCATCTCGCCGCGCTTGGCTTCGCCGAGCAACTTCGTGGCAAGCCCGAGCATGTCCGCGGCAATCGGGCGGCGCTCCTCCTCGTAGCTGTCGAGCACGGTACCGGGTGCGCCGGCGGCAACTGCCGCCAGCTTCCAGCCAAGGTTGTAGGCGTCCTGCACGCTGGTGTTGAGCCCCTGGCCGCCGGTGGGGGGATGGACGTGTGCGGCGTCGCCGACCAGCAGCACGCGACCTGCCCGGTAGCGATCGGCCAGACGCGCGTTCATGCTGAAGGCCGAGGCCCACGAGACCGAGTGGATACGGATGTCGTCGCGGCCGGTGCGTTCGGCAACCATCGCGGCCAGTCCCTGCGCGCAGAGGTCGATGTCGCCCTCCAGCGGTATCGGTGCCTGCAGCTGGAACAGCTCCGTTCCGGCGAGCGGGCACAGGGACATCTGTGCATTCATCTCGCCTTCGTTGAAGCGGTGCCATGCTTCGCGCCCCAACCCTGACAGGACGACGTCGGCCACCACGGCACGCACGCCCAGCGTCTTGCCCGGAAAGCCGATGTCCAGCGAATGCCGCACGAAGCTGCGGCCACCGTCGGCGCCGACGAGAAAGCGCACGCGCAGCGTTTCTTCACCCGCCGCGCTGGCCAGCCGCGCCGTCACGCCGTCCTCGTCCTGCTCGAAGCCGATCAGTTCGCAGCCGAAGGCGGGTCGATGCCCGAGCTCGGTCAGGCGCTCGCGCATCACGCCCTCGGTCAGGAACTGCGGGACCATCAAAGGAGAGCCATAGGGTTCAGAAGGTGTCGGTGCTTCGTGCGCCATCACCAGCGAATCGGCATGGCTGCCGTCAGCGCTGTATTCACGCGAGGGCGGATACAGGCCGCCGGCCGCGACGATCCGCTCGAGGATGCCCAGATCCTCGAAGACCTCCTGCGTTCGCGGCTGGATGCCCTTGCCGCGCGAGCCCCGGAAAGGCGCGTCCATCTTCTCGATCAGGCGGAAGGAAACACCTCGCCGCGCCAGGTCGATGGCGAGCGTGAGGCCGGCTGCGCCGGCGCCGCAGATCAGGACGTCGGCGGAAAACTGCTGTGTCATGGCAAACTCCAATATGTGTAATATGCACTCAATAGGAGCGGATGCTATGCCAAAGAAAATAAATGTGCAAGATACACATATGTCCGAGCAACTGCGGGCGCTGCACGGTGCGCTGCTGACCGTTGTGAGCGTCATGAATCGCCCCCAGCGCGACGAGGCGATGGTGCGCGAAGCGGGCATCTCGCTCGACCGCGCCTTGTTTCCGCTGCTGGTGGGCATCGAACGCGTAGGACCGATCGGCGTGGTCGAGCTCGCCGACCGTGTCGGGCGCGACTACACCACGGTCAGCCGGCAGGTCGCGAAGTTGGAGAGTCTTGGCCTGGTGGAGCGCCAGGGCGGCGTTCACGACCGGCGCGTGCGCGAAGCGATCGTGACGCCGAAGGGCAAGGTCATGACCGATGCCGTGGATGCAGCAAGGGAAAGGCTGGGGCGCGCCATATTTGCCAAGTGGGAACAGCAGGATTTCGAGGAGCTGGTGCGGCTTCTGCAGAAGTTTGCGGTCGATATCGAGGCGGGCCCTGCAGGCGAGCGTTGATCGGGTTGAGGGGCGCTGCCTCGCTGACCTTTGAACACATGGCGCGCGACCGGGGCCTCATCGGGTTTCCTCTGCCGCTGCGGACAGGCGATTGACAGCCACCGGCGCGACACTGTCGAAACCGGTCCATCCCGCAAGACAAGGAAGCCAGGAACATGGAAGAGACAACAACAACGACCCCCGCCATCTCGCGCCGCGGCCTGCTGCGCCTTTCCCTTGGCGGCACCGCCATGGCCTCGCTGCCCGGCATCGGCTGGGCAGCCACTGGCGCCGCGGTACCCACCTTTGCCGACGGCCTGCCGCGCAGCCGGCCCGAGGTGCAGGGCATTTCGTCGGCGTCGATCCTCGCCTTTCTCGACGATGCCGAGCGCGGCGCGTTCGAGCTGCACAGCTTCATGCTGTGGCGCAACGGCCATGTGGTGGCCGAGGGCTGGTGGGACCCCTACAAGCCCGAGCGCCGGCACATGACGCATTCGCTGACCAAGAGCGTCACCGTGTGCGCGGTCGGCATGGCCATTGCCGACGGCAAGTTCGGACTCGACGACAAGGTCGTGTCCTTCTTTCCCGAGCACCTGCCGCCCACGGTCAGCGCCAACCTCGCGGCCATGACCGTGCGCGACCTGCTGACCATGCGCACCGGACACGAGTCGATGGTGTCGGGCTCGGTGTGGCGGCCCATTCGCACAAGCTGGATTGCCGAGTTCTTCAAGATCCCCGTGGTCTACACGCCGGGCAGCAAGTTCGTCTACACCAGCGCGGCTACCTACATGCTGTCGGCCATCGTGACGAAGACCACCGGGCAATCGACGGCCGACTACCTCAAGCCGCGCTTCTTCGAGCCGCTGGGCATCACCGGCTACGAGTGGGACGTGGGCCCCGAGGGCATTTCGCCAGGCGCCAACGGCCTGAGCTGGAAGACGGTCGACTCGCTCAAGCTCGGCATCCTGCATGCGCAGAACGGGCAGTGGAACGGCAAGCAGATCCTTACGAAGGCCTGGGTCGATTCGGTGCACGCGCCGCACACCAAGGACCGATACGGCTACCAGTGGTGGCTGGGCCAGCACGGCGCGTACAACGCCGATGGCCTGTTCGGGCAGTATTCAGTGGTGTTCCCTGAACAGAACGCGGTGCTCGCGCTCAATTCTGCGCTGCCGCCCAAGGCGGGGTTCAACGCGGGCATCCTGTACAAGCATTTTCCCGCGGCATTCGGCGCTACTGCCGTGGCCAGCGAGAAGGACTACGCCGCGCTCAAGGCCCGCACGCGCACGCTGCAGCTGCTCCCACCGGTGAAGCCGACCAGCTCGCCCGTTGCCGCGAACGTGTCGGGCCAGCGCTTCGACTTTGCGGAGAACCCGGAGAAGATCAAGTCGATGCGGCTCGACTTCTCTTCCGCGGAGTCGTGCGTCTTCACCATGGAGGACGACCGCGGCACGCACAAGGTGCAGGTCGGCTTGCGCAAGCCCTTCGAGGGCGACACCACCATCACCGGCAACAAGCTGCACCACGAGTACCAGCCCGAGGTGATGCGCGTGGTGGCCAGCGGCGAGTGGCGCGACGCGCGCACCTTCGTCATGACGTGGACCTTCGTCGAGTCGGCCTTCCGCGACACCGTGGAGTGCCGCTTCTCCGGACCGTACATGCGCTTCGACCGCAGCGTCAATGTGAACTCCAGCGCAACCGAAATGCCTACGCTCACAGGGACGCGCGCGAAGACTTAGCCCACACTTTTTGAGAGGCGCTTTTACCGGCGCTTCACTTCCCGGACAAATTGACGGGCGCGGTTCGTGGCTCAATGTCCGTCATGCACATGCTTTCGGACGCCACGGTCTTCACGCAGGTGCGCTTCTGGGTGCTGGTGCTGTGTTCGCTGGTGTGCCCGGCCGCGATCTTCGTCACGCTGTTCGTGCGGCGCGAGTTCTCGAAGAAGGCTGTGCTTGCCTTCGGCCTGCTGCTGATCCTGCTCGCGGGCGTGGACATCTTCGTGCTGCGAGCGCTTTCGCTGGAGGCGCAGGCCACGCCTTCGCTGGCTGACGACATCGTCTTCTCGTCAGAGCTGTCGATTGCGCTTTACATCATTCCCGCTGCGTTCGGCACCTTCGGGCTCAATATGGTTTCGCATGTGCTCATGCATTACCTGAAGCAGAAGGAAGCGCGCTTCGAGGCGCACCGGCAATCGGCGCAGCCGCTGCCCATCGTCAATGGGGCGCATCGGAATCGCCCGAGGGCGCCGGGCGGGCCGCGGATGCGGCCGACCGCCGTGGTGCGTCGTCGGCGCGAGGCGGTGCAGGTCGTCGCCAACGCGCTGCCTCGCGATCCGTCAGCGACGGAAAGACGTCGCGCAACTCCGCGAGCGGTACGCAGCCCGATTCGCGGTTCATGATGAACCACGTCGGTTCTGCCGCATGGCTCGACATTGAATGCGCTGCAACGACCAGTGCGGCCAGGGCGACGAGGGTGCGGGATGCTGCGATCAAGTCATCTTCAGGGAAGAGGAGGGACGTACATCCTGCTGCGGGAAGGGGACGGCATGGCATCATCGTGCGCCTCTCCCACTCGCATGCCCATGTCCGCAGATTCCTTTGTCCGCCGCGTCCGCAGCCAGCTCGACCAGTTGTCCGCAACCGAGCGGCAGCTTGCCGATTTCGTCCTGGAGTTTCCGGGCGAGCTGGCCAGCTATGCGGGCAACGAGCTGGCGGAACTGGCGGGGGTGTCGCCTTCGACGGTGAGCCGCTTCATCCGTCGCATCGGCTACGAGAACTACGAAGAGGCCCGGCGCCAGGTTCGCGAGGAAAAGCAGACGGGTTCGCCGCTGTTCCAGAACGCGACCGAGGCGTCGAAGCGCGGCCACCTTGTCGCCACGCATTTCCAGCAGTCTCAGGCCAACCTGGCCAGCACCTTCGACCGGCTCAACGACAGGCAGATGGCCGGCATCGTGAAGGCGATCATCGGCGCGGGGCAGGTGCTGATCTTCGGCAGCCGCAGCAGCCATGCCTTTGCCCTTTACCTGCGTTGGCAGATCGTGCAGGTGGTGCCGCGCGTCACCGCCATTCCGGGGCCCGGCGAGACGTTGGCCGAGCACCTGGCTGGCCTGACCGGGCGCGACTGCGTGATCGTCTTCGGCACGCGACGGCAGACGCGGCAGATGGACATCCTGCTCGCGGGCGCCAGCAAGGCCGGCGCGAAGATCGTCTACATCAGCGACAAGGCCTCGCCGGACTTCGCTGGGGCCACCTGGTCGCTGCAATGCGATTGCCGGGGGCCGGGGCTTCTGGACAATCACACTGCCGTGATGGGCATCTGCGACCTGATCGCCACGATGGTGATCGAAGCCTCGGGCTCCGCCGGTCGCAAGCGTCTGGCCGCGATCGAGCTCGAGCACGAGGAAAACGGCGAGCTTTGAGCGGCAGCGGCGCTCGACTGGCCTGATCTGGTCGGAGTGCACTGAAAAGACGCACGACCGTAGTGCGCATCTGCCCATCCAAGGTGCATCCGCAGAGACTGCAACAGGTCTCGGATGCGCCCGCCTGTGACGGTCATTCCACGCTTTCCCCTCTGAAAAGTACCCCTGCGGCACGTGGTTTACGTGCGTCACGCGCAGGCGGGCATGTCGCTTGCATAGGTATGTTTCGCATGAAATTTAGATTTCACAAAACAAACTAGGTGAAATCGATATGTCAGACCGATGGAGTCGCCGATAGCATGCGAAGCGATTCCGGACTGCGCCGAGCAAAGCACTTCATACCTTTCTCAAGGGGTTTCCTATGGCTGGACCTGCACTTTCTTCCGGACCCGACTCGCCCCGGGTCGCCGAACTCGACAGAGCGCTCGACAAGATCGGCGTCACGCGATCGCACCACACGATCATCTTTTTGATCCTCATCGGCTGCCTGTTCGACAGCTTCGAGCAGAACGCCGTGGGTATCGTGGGACCGATGCTGCGCGAGCAGTGGGGGCTCAGCGCTTCCGACATCGGCTTGCTGAACACCGTTACCTTCGCCTGCGCGGCGGTGGGGCGGATCATCTCGGGCTTCATCGCCGACCGCTACGGCCGGCGCGTGATGCTGTCGATCGACCTGCTGCTGTTCACCCTCGGCGCAGGCATCTGCGCGATGGCGCCCAACCTGGCGGTGATGGCGCTGGGCCGCGCGGTCGTGGGTTTCGGGCTGGGCGGCGAGATCGCGATCGCCGTCACCATGCTGGCCGAGTTCTGCTCGACCAAGTTCCGCGGCACCGCTGTCGGGCTGGTGAACGTCGGTGCGGGTGGGCTCGGCAACTTCCTGGCGCCGGGCTTCGGCCTGCTGGTGTTCTGGATGTTCCCGGGCGACAACGCATGGCGCTGGCTGTTCGCCTGCCTGATGGTGCCGGCGCTACTCGGTGCTTTCTATCGCCGCTACATCCCCGAGACGCCGCGCTTCCTCCTGTCGCAGGGCAAGGTGAAGGAAGTCAATGCGGTGTTGTCGCGACTGGCGTCGGGCAGGCTTTCGAAGAAGAACGTGCCGCAGCATCAGTACATCACCGACGATGGGCTGGCCGCGCCGAATGCCCGCATCAAGGTACGCGTGACCGAGATCTTTCGCGGCGCACTGGCGCGGCGGACCATTCCGCTGTGCATCACGATCTGGATGACCTACGGCGCGCAGATCTCGGTGCTCACGCTGATGCCGACCATCCTTGTTGCCCTGGGCTACAGCATGTCGAAGAGTCTGCTCTTCACGATGGTGATGCAGGGCGGCAGCCTGCTGGGGGCCATCGCAGCCTCGCTGCTGGGTTTTCACTTTCCGCGCAAGCGCGTGCTGACGGCCGGCGCCGTGTGCGCCTGCCTGGCGGCGTTGACCATCGGCTTCGTTGCCAAGAGCATCGTGGTGATCCTGATTGCCGGCGCGGTGTTCCAGTTCTTCGTGCTGCTGCTCAACACGACGATCTGGATCTTCGCGCCCGAGCTGTACCCGACCCGGGTGCGAGCCTTCGGCACGGCCTTCATTCTTGCCACTGGCACAGCGGCAGGCGCGCTGATGCCGCTGGTGGCGGGCCGGCTCTTCGATGCCTTCGGCCTGGTCGGCGTGTTCGGCCTTGCGGCCGGTATGTACGCGGTCTTCGTGGTCAGCGTGCAGAGCGTGCCCGAGACCTATGGCCAGTCGCCCGATGCGTTGCCGCTGCCGGGTGAACGCCCCGGCGATGACGCTGCCCCGACCACGAAGATCGTGCAGCCGGGTTGAATTTTCAGAGAGTTCTCACGCATGCAAGAAATCCTGCTCATCAACCCCAACTCGTCGTCGTCGACCACCGCAATGATGGCGAAGATCGCCAGCAGCGAGGCACCGGCCGGATGCCGCGTGACAGGCATCACCGCGGCCGGCGGGCCGACCATGATCGTCAATGAAGACGAGCTGAATGCGGCTGCGACGGAGGTGTTGAAAGCCTGGCGTTCCGCTGCCGGCGGAAGGTGGAATGGCGTGATTGTCAGCGCCTTCGGCGATCCGGGCATCGAGTTGCTGCGCCGTGAAGCAAGCGTGCCGGTGGTCGGCATCGCCGAAGCATCGATGCTCGCGGCCAGCGAGGGCCGCCGCCGCTTCGGCATTGCCACGGTCACGCCCGAACTGGTGTCGCCCATCGAGGGCAGGGCGGCCGCGCTGGGACTGCGCGCTCTCTACACCGGCATCCGCCTGACGCAAGGCGACCCGCGCGCGCTGGCAGCCGATCCGCAGGCGCTGGAAGAAGCGCTGGCAAAGGCCGTGCAGTGCTGCATCGACGAAGACGGCGCCCAGGCGGTGATCATCGGCGGCGGCCCGCTGGGGCAGGCCGCACTGGCGCTGGCCCCACGGTTCGACGTGCCGGTGATCGCGCCCATCTCGGCCGCCATGCGACTGCTGTGTTCGCGGTTCGCAGCAACCCGGGGAGCATGAGGAATGAGCACCGTGGACGTGTTCATCACAGTGTCGAACTGGAAGCGCGAGTAGCCGCTTCTGGCTGCACGATCCGCAGCCACGGCCATCGCGCCTGGTAGTCCGCCGCCTTCTTGAGGAACAACTCGCGCATCGGGAGCAGCGGGTTCATACGCAGAATGCCCGCTGCCAGGTCGTCCAGCCCGTCGGGCGCATAGAGCGTTCCGTCGGCCAGGTCGATGCCGACGCGGGTGCATGCGATGAGGTAGCGGTCGATCCCGTCGCGCGCGGACCCGAGCCGGGGGTAGGGCGACTTGAAGCGCTGCTCATACCAGAGGTGAACGCGCGCCTGGTTCTTGACCTCCACGCTCACGCCCAGGTCGGCCACCGCTTTCTGCACGCGCTGGATCACGATGTCTTCGGCTTCCCACGACAGGTCGGTGTCGTCGAAGTAGAAGACGTCGTAGTCCTTCACGCCCCAGCCGGGCGGTTTGTCGGAAAGACGGTTCCACGTCGCCTGGAACAGGCAGCCGGCGGTCAGGAAGCCCTGGCGAAGCCCGAGGCCGGGCAGGCGTGAAAGCAGCGCGGCGTTGACCGGGTCCTGCATGGCTTGCTCGATCAAGCCGGTGGGTGTCAATGGCATGGTGTCGACGCAATGCAAAGAGGCCTGACGACCATCGCCGTCAGGCCTCGAATCGTGGAGATGCGAAAGAAACGGATCAGCCGACTTCAGCAATCAGCTCGATTTCCACGCAAGCCCCCATCGGCACCTGCGCCACGCCGAAGGCGCTGCGTGCATGCGCGCCCTTTTCAGGCCCGAAGACTTCGGCAAAAAACTCGCTCGCGCCGTTGGTCACCAGGTGCTGTTCGGTGAAGGTGCCGACCGAGTTGACCAGGCTCATCACCTTGACGATGCGCTTGACCTTGTTGAGGTCGCCCACGGCCGCATGCAGCGTGCCGAGCAGGTCGATGGCGATGGCGCGTGCAGCCTGCTTGCCTTCTTCGGTGCTGATGTTGGCGCCGAGCTGGCCGGCCCAGACCTTGCCGTCCTTCTTCGCGATATGGCCCGAGAGAAACACGAGGTTGCCGGTCTGCACGAAGGGCACGTAGGCGGCGGCAGGGGCGGAGACCGGGGGCAGGGTGATGCCGAGGCTGGAAAGTTTGTCGTAAACGCTCATGGAGACTCCTTGTCTTGGGAAGGCGATTGTGTCCGGGTTTGCGGAAGGCCCTCGACCACTTCCCCCACTGGCTGCACGGTCACGCCGACCCGCAGCGTGTGCCTTGCGCCGCCGTGGAGTACGCCGCGCATCGGCGATACGTCGGAGTAGTCGCGGCCGATGGCGAGCGTGACGTAGTCTTCGCCCGGCTGGCGGCCGTTGGTGGGGTCGAAGTCGGCCCATCCGCCTTGACTGCCGACGCCCTCGGGGCCGTCGCCGGGCAGGTACACCGACACCCAGGCGTGCGAGGCGTCGGCGCCCACCAGCCGGGGCTGGCCGGGTGGCGGCTGTGTCAGCAGGTAGCCGCTCACGTAGCGCGCGGGCAGGCCCATGGTGCGGAAGCACGCGATCATGATGTGGGCGAAGTCCTGGCATACGCCCTTGCGCTGCGCGAGGGCCTCGACGGCGGGGGTGTTGATCTCGGTGCTGTCGGCGTCGTACGCGAAGTCTTCGTACATGCGCTCGGTGAGGTCCATCGCCACGTCGAAGGTGGGGCGGCCGGGCACGAAGCTGGCGCGGGCGTAGGCCGTGAAGTCGTCGTGGCGCGGCACGTAGGGCGACGGAAAGACGAACTCCGAGGCCGCGTCGAAGGTGGCGTCCTTGCGGAAGCGGAAGCGTTCGCGCACGCTCTCCCAGGGCAGCTCGCGCGCCACGGTGGCGGGCAGCACGGGCACCGAGGTTTCGACCACGCTCTCGGCCGTGACGACGAGCCGGTCGTGCGTGGCCTCGAGCGCGAAGAAGGCGCGCGTGTTGCCGTACAGGTCGGCCACTTCGCTGCGCTGCGCGGGCGCGGGCTCGATGGCGAGCTTGTGGCTCACGAGCCGCTGCGAGTCGGTGGCCAGCGGTTTCAGGTGGGCGAGGTGCTGCGCCGTCTCGACCGGCGGCGCGTACTCGTAGCGCGTTTCGTGGGTGACGTGTAGCAGCATGATGGGTTGGCCTACTTCGACTCGGCGCCGAAATGCGAAGCGTAGATCTTGGCGTAGGTGCCGTCGGCCCGGATGCCTTCGAGGCCCTGGTTGATCTTGGCGAGCAGTTCGGTGTTGCCCTTCTTCACGGCAATGCCGTACTTCTCGACCGGGAAGTTCGCATCGCTCACCGTCTTGAAGCCGCCTGCAGTGTTGTTGGCGATGTAGTGCACCACCACGCCGTTGTCGGCCACCACGGCCTGCACGCCGCCGGCTTCGAGTTCCTTGAGCGCGAGCGGCGTCGATTCGAAGCGCTTGATGGCGGTGCTCGACTTGCCCAGCAGCTTGCCCACGACCTCGTCGCCCGTGGTGCCGTTCTGCACGCCGACCTTCAGGGTCTTGATGTCATCGAACTTCGTGACGGGCGAGTCGTTCTTCACGGCGATCAGCTGCCTGGCGTCGAAATACGACTGCGAGAAATCCATCGTCTGGCGGCGCTCGTCAGTGATCGTGATGGCCGACACCAGCAGGTCGCGGTCGCCTTGGTCGAGCGCGTTGAAGATGCCTTCCCATGGCGTGTTGACGAACTTCACCTCGATGCCGGCCTTCTGCGCGACCGCCTTCACCACGTCGATGTCGAAGCCCACGATCTCGCCCTTGTCGTTCTGCGATTCGAAGGGCGTGTAGGCGGCGTCGGTGCCGACCACCAGCACCCGGGCGGCGGCAGGTGGAGGCGGTGCGCTGGCTGCGGCGGGCGCGGCAGGCTCCTGCTTGCTGCAGGCCGCGATGGCGAGCGCCGCGAGCATGCCGGCGGCGGTGAGTGCGAAGCGGCGGTTGATGGCGATGCCTGACATGGATATGCCTCCTTGGAACTGTCTTTGTCTGGGAATCAGGCTCCGACCGAGCGCAGCGATTCGGATGTCAGCGTGAAGTAGCGTGTGCCGATCGCATCGGACACATGGTAGGCGGCCGTCTCGCAGTTGGCGAGCAGCTCGACGAGGGCCGGGTAGTTGGCTTCGGGCCCTGCGGCGCAGAGGTGTTCGAGCGTCCAGCCGGCCGGGTCGGGCAGTTCGTACGACAGCGCGGTCAGCTTGCCGGGCGCGCTGCCGGCCAGCCGTGCAATGCGCCCGCGCAGGGTCTGCGTGACCCATGCGAGCGAGCGCGGGTTTTCGGCGTCGAGCACCAGCAGGTCGACCATGGTGGCGACATCGCGGCGCTGCTGGTAGCGGGCGTGGAAGGTGATGGTGCTGTCGAACAGCGCCACCATCGCCTCGAAGCCGCTCACCTCGTGCACGGCGCCGTTGTCGAAGCCGGCCTCCAGCGCATTCGACAGAAAGCCCAGTCGCTCGATGTGGCGGCCGATGGACAGCAGCCGCCAGGCGTCGTCGCGCGTCATGCGGTCGGTCTGCGCGCCGGTCATGGCGGCCAGCGCGGTGCTGGCGGACTCGAGGGCGCGCAACGCGGCACTGCTGGCAAAGCTGCCTTCGCCGGCCTGCTCGGCCGCGCGGCGCAGGAAGTCGGTCTCGGCGCGCACGATCTGGTTCCAGTTGTCCTGCGACAGGCGCTCCCGCACCGCAGCCGCGGCCTGCCGGATACAGCGCAGGCTGAAGCCGACGCTGGCACCGCGTTCCACATCTCCCAGCTCGGCGATGAGCGCGCGTTCGAATACACGGCGCGACTGCGGCGCGCTCGGCGCCTCGGCCGGCACCAGCGCATTGCGCAGCGCCATGCGGTGCAGCCATTCGAGCAACGGGCGCGAGGACTGGTCTTCGCTGCCCAGCAAGTTGAGCGTGAGGCGCGCAAGGCGCACGGCGTTCTCGGCACGCTCGGTGTAGCGGCCGAGCCAGAACATGTTCTCCGCGGCGCGGCTGGTAACGGGCGCGCGGTGCCGCGCGAGCGAGGCCGGCGTGGCGTGCGGCTGCAGCAGCGTGGTGCGGTCGACCTCGCCGTGGGTCTGCACCCACACGTCGGCGCTGCTGCCGCCGCGCTGCATCGACGCGATCTGCGCATCGGGCCCAGCGAGCCGGGCCAGGCCGCCGGGCAGCACCCGCCACGACTGCGCGCCGTCGCTCACCGCGAACACGCGCAGCAGCACGGCGCGCGGCGCGATATGGCCCGGGCCCATGTCGTTGGCCCAGGTGGGCATCTGCGACAGCGGCTGGTAGCCCTGCACGGTGTGCACGTCGCCTTCTCGCACGATACGGCCGGCCCATTCGTCGAGCTCGCGCCGGCCGAGCTGGCTGCCGAGCACGGCGTCGAAGCTGGCGCGGCCGTCGAAGCCGGGGTAGGTGGGCTTGATGGCGCAGTCGGCCAGCTGCGGCAGCACCGATTCGAGCGCGGCGCGCTCGCCGCACCACCAGGTGGGCAGCGCGGGCAGCTTGAGTTTTTCGCCGATCAGGCGGCGCGCCAGCCCCGGCAAGAAGCCGAGCAGCGCGGGCGATTCGAGGAACGCCGAGCCCGGCATGTTGGCCACCAGCACGTTGCCGGCACGAATGGCCTGCAGCAGGCCGGGCACGCCGAGCGTGGAATCGGGGCGCAGCTCCAGCGGGTCGAGGAACTGGTCGTCGAGCCGCTTGATGAGGCCGTGCACCGGGCGCAGGCCCTGCAGCGTCTTGAGGTAGAGCCGCTGGTCGCGCACCGTGAGGTCGCTGCCTTCGACCAGCGTGATGCCCAGGTAGCGCGCGAGATACGCGTGCTCGAAGTAGGTTTCGTTGTACGGGCCGGGCGTGAGCAGCGCGATGTGCGGCGGCACGCCGGCCGGGCACATGCGCTGCAGGCCTTCCATCATGGCGCTGTAGGTGGCGGCCAGGCGTTGCACGTGCAGCGCCTCGAAGGCCTGAGGAAACTGCCGCGTGATGGCGAGGCGGTTTTCGAGCAGGTAGCCCAGGCCCGAGGGCGCCTGCGTGCGCTGCGAAACCACCCACCAGTTGCCGTCGGGGCCGCGCGCGAGGTCGAAGGCGGTGATGTGCAGCCAGGTGTCGCCCGGCGGCTTCACGCCGTGCAGCGCGCGTAGGTAGCCGGGGTGGCCGCGCACCAGTGCCGGGGGAATGAGCCCTTCGGCCAGCAACTGCTGCGGGCCATAGACGTCAGCCATCACGCGGTCGAGCACGCGCACGCGCTGCAGCACGCCAGCCTCGATCTGGCTCCAGCTTTCGGGCGAGACGATCAGCGGGAACAGGTCGAGCGACCACGGCCGCTGCGGGCCGTTGGCGTCGGCGTACACGTTGTAGGTGACGCCGTTGTCGCGGATCTGCCGTTCAAGGCTGGCCGCGCGTCGGGGCAGGTCGTTGAAGCCGCCCGGGCCGAGCTGTTCGAAGAAGGCGTTCCAGGCGGGCGTGAGCGGCGGTTGTTCGCCGGAGGGGCCCTGTGTCTGCGTCTGGGATTGAGACAGCGACGACTGCGACTGCGATTGGGACTGCGACTGCCCGGCGGCCGGTGGTCGTTCGACCGCGGCGTCGTACAGCAGCGGGGCGGGCGCAGGGGCTGGCGCAGCCCCCGGCACTGGCCGTACAGGCGCTACCGCGGTGGCCTGCCCACGCAGTTCGTCGAAATGGCCGGGCAGGGCCGGCGGGGCGAGCGCCGACGCCAGGGCCGCTGGAAACTCCAGTGCCTGGGCGTCGAACAGGGATTCGTTCAAAGGTTCCACAGGAGGGGGATTGTCACACTGCCTTCACGGGTATCCGTTTGGGCAGCGTGCTAAATGTCCCCTTATCGCCGCAGATCCAGCGTGAACGGGAATTCGCGGCTGCCCGGCAGCTCGATGGTTGCCGGGGGTGTGCGCATGAGTCCGGGTGTATGGCCGGTGCGGGTGAAGCGCGAGTGGCGGCGGCTTTCCGCCTCGTAGGCGTTGACCGGGAAGGTGTCGTAATTGCGCCCGCCCGGGTGGGCGACGAAGTACTGGCAGCCGCCCAGCGAGCGCTTCATCCAGGTGTCGACCAGGTCGAAGGTCAGCGGCGCGTGGGCCGGGATGCTCGGGTGCAGGGCCGAAGGCGGGTTCCAAGCCTTGTAGCGCACGCCGGCCACGAACTCGCCGACCACGCCGGTGGGCTGCAGCGGCAGCACCTTGCCGTTGACGGTGATGACGTGGCGGCTCTCGTTCAGGCCGGTCACGCGCACCTCGATGCGTTCGAGCGACGAATCGACATAGCGTACCGTGCCGCCGGCCGAACCTTCTTCGCCCATCACGTGCCAGGGTTCGAGCGCGTTGCGCAGCGAGAGCTCCACGCCCATCGCCTGCATCTGGCCCACCAGCGGGAAGCGGAACTCGAAGTGCGGCGCGAACCAGTCGGCATCGAAGGCGAAGCCAGCCTGGCGCATCTCGCTGATGACGTCGTCGAAGTCCATCTTGACGAAGGTCGGCAGCAGGAAGCGGTCGTGCAGCTCGGTGCCCCAGCGGGTGACGGGGGCCTTGTAGGGCTCGTCCCAGAAGCGGGCGACCAGCGCGCGAATGAGCAGCTGCTGCGCGATGCTCATGCGCGCATGCGGCGGCATTTCAAAAGCGCGCAGCTCCAGCAGGCCGAGGCGGCCGGTGCTCGAGTCGGGCGAGTAGAGCTTGTCGATGCAGAACTCGCTGCGGTGCGTGTTGCCCGACACGTCGATCAGGATGTTGCGCAGCGTGCGGTCGACCAGCCAGGCCGGCATGTTCTGGCCGTAGATCTCGCGGTTCTTCGCGATTTCCTTCAGGGCGATTTCCAACTCGTAGACCTGGTCGTTGCGGGCCTCGTCCACGCGCGGCGCCTGGCTCGTCGGGCCGATGAACATGCCCGAGAACAGATAGCTCAGCGACGGATGGTTGTGCCAGTAGAGCAGCAGGCTGGCCAGCAGCTCGGGCCGGCGCAGGAAGGGGCTGTCGGCGGGCGTGGCGCCGCCCATCACGAAGTGGTTGCCGCCGCCGGTGCCGGTGTGGCGGCCGTCGGTCATGAACTTCTCTGCCGACAGGCGGGTTTCGAACGCGGCGTTGTAGAGAAACTCGGTGTGGTCGACCAGTTCCTTCCAGTTGTGGGCCGGGTGGATGTTGACTTCGATCACGCCCGGGTCGGGCGTGACGGCCAGCATCTTCAGTCGCGGGTCGCGCGGCGGCGGGTAGCCTTCCATCACGATGCGCACGCCCAGGTCGCGCGCGGTGGCTTCGACCGCCGCAACCAGGTCGAGATAGTCCTCCAGGCGCGCGAGCGGCGGCATGAAGACGTAGAGCACGCCCGAGGCATTGCCCTTCTTCTCGGCCGAGGGGCCGTTGGCCCGGCGCGGGTCGCGCACTTCGACGCACAGCGCGGTGCGCGTGACCCAGTGGGCTGATTCGCCGCGCAGCGGCTGGCGGGTGGTCGATTTGTCGGTGGACTCATCGGCCGCTGCTGCAGCCGCCGTATCGCCGCTCGCCGCATCACCGGGGCTTTGCATGCGTAGCGACGCAGGCACCACTGGCGGCGTGCCGAAGGTGTAGGGCACGTCGCCGAGGCCTGCAGCACCGGCCACACCCGTGCTGTAGCGCGCACGGTAGTCGGCCGCGCTCGGCAGGGCGCCGCGTGGCGCGGTCGGGTCGCGTTCGATCAGGTAGGGGTAGTCGCCCTTGCTGGCCCACGGCTGCGAGTCGAGCGGCAGGCGGTAGCCCATGGGCGAGTCGCCGGGGATCAGGTAGAGCCGGTCGTCGCGCAGGAACCAGGGGCCGGTCTTCCAGGCCGGGCCGGCGAGCGCGGGGGCGTCGCCGTTCGCATTGCCGGGCTCGATGGGCAGCATGTAGCCGATCACCGCGTCGAGCTTCTGCGTGAACACGCGGCGCAGGCGCACGCGTTCGAGTTCGTCGTCGAGCTTCGACTCGAAGGGATCGACGTTCACCGGCAGGCGGCGTTCGCGCCAGAGGTAGTAGTAGATGTCTTCGTAGCCGGGCTGGATGTAGCGCTCGGTCAGGCCGAGCTTGTGGGCCAGCACGGTGGTGAAGCGGCGCGCGTCCTCGCTCGTGTAGTGCGTGGGAAAACGCTCGTCGGCAAACAGTTCGGGGTCGTGCCACAGCGTCTGGCCGTCGGCGCGCCAGAAGATCGACAGCGCCCAGCGCGGCAGTTGCTCGCCCGGGTACCACTTGCCCTGGCCGAAATGCAGGAAGCCGCCCTTGCCATACTCGGCGCGCAGCTTGTGCACTAGTTCGGTGGCGTAGCCGCGCTTCGTGGGGCCGAGGGCGTCGGTGTTCCATTCGGGCGCGTCGCGGTCGCTGGTGGCCACGTAGGTCGGCTCGCCGCCCATGGTGAGGCGCACGTCGCCGGCCTTCAGGCGCGCGTCGACAGCGTCGCCCAGGGCCAGCACTTCGGACCACTGCTCTTCGGTGTAGGGCTTGGTGACGCGCGGCGATTCGTAGATGCGCGTGACCTTCATCTCATGGCCGAACTCGACCTCGGATTCGTCGACGCCGCCCTCGATGGGCGCCGCGCTCGAAGGCGTGGGCGTGCAGGCCAGCGGAATGTGGCCTTCGCCGGCCAGCAAGCCCGAGGTGGCGTCGAGGCCGATCCAGCCTGCGCCCGGCAGGAACACTTCGCACCAGGCGTGCAGGTCGGTGAAGTCGACCGTGGTGCCGCTCGGGCCGTCGAGCGCCTTCACGTCGGGCGTGAGCTGGATCAGGTAGCCCGAGACGAAACGCGCGGCCAGCCCGCAGTGGCGCAGCAGTTGCACCAGCAGCCAGCCCGAGTCGCGGCATGAGCCGCTGCCGCTGGTGAGCGTTTCTTCCGGCGTCTGCACACCGGGCTCCATGCGGATCAGGTAGTTGACGTCTTGCTGGACCTGCTGGTTGATGCCGACCAGGAAGTCGATGGTGCGCTGCTCCTTGCGATCGATCTTGTCGAGGTAGGCCTGCAGCAGCGGCGTGGGCGCTTCGGTGACGAGGTAGGGGGCGAGCTCTTCAGCCTGCGAGGCCGTGTACTTGAAAGGAAAGTTCTCGGCCTGCGGCTCGAGGAAGAAGTCGAAGGGGTTGTAGACCGCCATCTCGACCACGAGGTCGACCGTGACCTTGAACTCGCGCGTCTTCTCGGGGAACACGAGCCGCGCCTGGTAGTTGGCGAACGGGTCCTGCATCCAGTTGACGAAGTGCTCGGCGGGCTCGACCCGCAGCGAATACGAGATGACGTTGCTGCGGCAATGCGGCGCGGGACGCAAGCGCACGACCTGTGGGCCCAACTGCACCAGGCGGTCGTATTTGTAGTGGGTGACGTGGTGGAGAGCGGCGTGAATGGACATGCGTTTTTGTGTGCAGTACTGCGAGATTGCATCGAAAAGATGTCTCTTGTGAGACGCATACTAGCCCAGATGCCAAGCAATTAACGCGCCACTGAGCGTGACTTTGGGGAGGGTTTGCATCATGGGTTCGGGAGTTTTTCGTTGACGCCGTTTCGTGCGTCTGGCGGTGCCATGGGTGGAGCGGGGGCGTTCGTGGCGCTGGGTGGCTCGCTGCTGGGAGCGGCCTTGCAGTTGCAGCAGGCGGTGCTTTGGCCGGCGTGGGCCTACGCCGGCTTGCTGTTCGTGGCAGTGGCCGGCCTGTGGTGGCGACGCATGCCGGGCAGGGGCCTGATGCTCATCGCCTTGCTATGCGGCGCGATGGCCGGCGCAGGGCTTGCGGGATGGCGCGCGGCGGTCTATGCGAGCGGCGCGCTCGACCCGGCGCTCGAAGGGCGCGACCTGCAGGTCACGGGCGTTGTGTCGGAGATGCCCCAGCGCAACGAAGCTGGAACGCAGTTCCGCCTGGATGTCGAGTCCGCGGGTTGGGCTGATCCGGATGCGCAGGGGCGGCCCGCGGTGCCCGATCGCATTGCACTCGGCTGGTATGCCGAAGGCTCGAGCCTGTGGAGCCGTGCTTCCGAAAGCCGCACGCCCTTGGCCAGCACAGTCGGCTCCCTGCACGCCGGCGAGCGATGGCGGCTGACGGTGCGTCTGAAGGCGCCGCACGGCAGCCGCAATCCCCATGGCTTCGACAGCGAACTCTGGATGTGGGAGCAGGGCCTGCATGCCAGCGGCTATGTGCGAACCGGCGCGCGCGATGCGGCACCCATGCTGGTGGCAAGCACGTGGTGGCATCCCATCGAACGCGCACGCGAAGCCGTACGCGACGGCGTCTTCGAGCGCGTGCCCGACCGCGCGCAGGCGGGCGTGATCGCGGCCCTGGTCACCGGCGACCAGAGCGCCATCGACCGCTCGGGCTGGGACGTGTTCCGCGCCACGGGCGTGGCACACCTGATGTCGATCTCCGGCCTCCACGTCACGATGTTTGCCTGGCTGGCCGCGCACGTCGTCGGCCTGCTCTGGCGGCGCAGCGCGCGGCTGATGCTGCGCTTGCCGGCGCAGCAGGCAGCGTTGATAGGCGGCGTGCTGCTGGCCACGCTCTACGCGCTCTTCAGCGGCTGGGGTGTGCCCTCGCAGCGCACTGTGTGGATGCTGGCGACGGTCGCGCTGCTGCGCCTCACGGGCCGGCGCTGGCCTTGGCCGCATGTGTGGCTGCTGACGGCGGCCGTGGTGGTCGCGCTCGATCCGTGGGCCTTGATGCAGGCCGGCTTCTGGCTGAGCTTCGTGGCGGTGGGCGTGCTGTTCGCCACGGACGCCGCGGTGCCGGGCGAGCGGAAGACCGGTGCCGCTTCCCGCCTGTTGCTGTTCTTTCGCGAGCAATGGGTCATCACGCTGGCGATCACGCCGCTGAGCCTGTTGCTGTTCCAGCAGGTGTCGCTGATCGGCCTGCTGGCCAATGCGGTGGCGATCCCCTGGGTCACGCTCGTGATCACGCCGTTGGCCATGCTGGGCGTCGCCGTGGCGCCGCTGTGGGACCTTGCAGCCCGGGCCGTGCAGGTGCTGGCGCTGCTGCTGCAATGGCTGGCCGGGCTGCCGTATGCCACGCTGTCGATGGCCGCGCCGCCTTTGTGGATGGCCGCTTGCGGCGTGGCCGGCGGTGCATTGCTCGCCATGCGGCTGTCCTGGTCGCTGCGCAGCCTCGGCATTCCGCTGCTGCTGCCAGTGTTGCTGTGGCAGGCGCCCCGGCCGGCGGCCGGCGAATTCGAGCTGCTCGCTGCCGACATCGGCCAGGGCAACGCGGTGCTCGTGCGCACCGCCACGCACAGCCTGCTCTACGACGCCGGCCCGCGCTACAGCCTTGAAAGCGATGCCGGCCATCGCGTGCTCGTGCCGCTGCTGCGGGCGCATGGCGAGCGCCTCGACACGCTGGTGCTGAGCCACCGCGACACCGATCACACCGGCGGTGCGCCCGCGGTGCTCGCGATGCAGCCGCGGGCCGAGCTGCTGAGTTCCCTCGAAGCCACGCATCCGCTGCAGGCGACGCTGGCGGCACGGCGTTGCGAGGCGGGGCAAGCCTGGACCTGGGACGGCGTGCACTTCGAGGTACTGCATCCGTTCGACACCGACTACCGCGGCTTCACCAAGCCCAATGCCGTCTCGTGTGTGCTACGCATCGGCAACGGGCGCGCGGCGGCGCTGCTGGCCGGCGACATCGAGCGACTGCAGGAGGCCGCGCTCGTCGTTCGCACGCCGCAGCTGCTGCGCGCCGACGTGCTGCTGGCGCCGCACCACGGCAGCAAGACTTCGTCGAGCCCGGCCTTCCTCGATGCGGTGCAGCCGGGCATTGCCTTTGTCCAGGCGGGGTATCGCAACCGCTTCGGCCATCCGGCGCAGGAGGTGGCGGCGCGCTACCGGGACCGCGGCGTGCGGCTGGTCGAAAACACCCGCTGCGGCGCCGCGCACTGGACCAGCACACGCCCCGCCGACGTGGCCTGCGAGCGCGAGCGCCATGCGCGGTACTGGCAGCACAGCCCTGAAATCGTGAACTAATTGTCAAAAGTAGTCCGAAAGGCCACTTGTCAGCGTGCTCGTACTGGCGTCCCATGCGTTGTATCGTTTGGCTACAACTCAGAAGAGGGGACAGCATGAGCAACCGTCAAGGCCTTCGGTGGGACCTGTTTTCCGGGCATACGCCGTGACGGCCGCTGTTCCGGCCATCACCAGCACGAGCGCCGCGGCCGCACCCGGCGCGCGGCTCAAGATGCACCGCGAAGGCCCGGTGCTGGTGCTGACGCTGAGCAACCCCGCGGCGCGCAATGCGCTCAATCCGTCGGTCTACCGCGCGGCCGCCAAGGCGATGCGCGCCACCTCGGGTTTTCGCACCGTGCGTGCCATCGTGTTGTGCGGGGAGGGCGATCATTTCAGCGGCGGCGGCGACCTGCGACGCCTAGCCCGGCAACGCAAGCTGCCGGCCGCCGAGCAGCATGGCCACATCGATGCGCTGCACGAATGGATCATGGCGATCCAGGAGGCTCCCCAGCCCGTCATTGCCGCCGTCGAGGGCGCGGCCATGGGTGGGGGCTTTTCGCTGTGCCTGGCCTGCGACCTGATCGTGGCCGCGGAAGACGCGAAGTTCGCCATGTCCTATGTGAATGTGGGCCTCACGCCCGACGGCGGCGGCACCGATTCGCTGGTGCGCGCGCTACCGCCGCAGGCCGCCCTCGAAATGCTGCTCGACGGCACGCCCAGCACCGCGAAGCGGCTGCACGAACTGGGCGTGGTCAACAAGGTCGTGCCGCATGGGGAGGCCGGTGCCACCGCGCTCGCCTGGGCGCAGCAGCTCGCGCGCGGCCCGTTCGAGGTGCAGGCGCGCATCAAGCAACTCGTGTATTCGGCGCGTGGGCGCAGCCGGCGTGAGCAGCTCGACGCCGAGCGCGAATCCTTCCTGGCCAGCCTCTACAGCGACGAGAGCGGGGAGCGCATCAAGGGATTTCTCTCGCCCCGCAAGAAGCTGACGGCCAGCGAGGAAGGGCCTGAGCGCTGAGCGAAGAAAAAGTCTTCCGGCCCGTCTCCGGCCTTGGCATAAGGGGTTCTACTGGCCCTGAACTTGCTAAGCTATAGCTCAAGGAGATTGGTCGTTCCATGCACAAATTTGACGAGATGTATGAGCAGTTGCCCTATGCGGGGGCTGCAATCCGACAGCACTACAAGCGCTACGACCAATGGCTCGCGAAGCAACCCGGTGAGGTGATGCGTTCGCGGCGCGAAGAGGCGGAATTGATTTTCCGCCGGGTCGGCATCACCTTCGCGGTGTATGGCGCCAAGGACGAGGACGGCTCCGGCACCGAGCGGCTCATCCCGTTCGACCTGCTGCCTCGCATCATTCCCGCCCACGAGTGGGACAGCATGGAAAAAGGGCTGGTGCAGCGCGTCACGGCGCTCAACCGCTTTCTTCACGATGTCTACCATGACCAGGAAATCATCAAGGCCGGCATCATCCCGGCCGAGCAGATCCTGAACAACGCCCAGTTCCGTCCCGAGATGATGGGCGTGAACGTGCCGCACAACGTCTACTCGAACATCTCGGGCATCGACATCGTTCGTGCCCCCGATGCCGACGGCAACGGCGAGTACTACGTGCTCGAAGACAACCTGCGCGTGCCCAGCGGCGTGAGCTACATGCTCGAAAACCGCAAGATGATGATGCGGCTCTTCCCCGAGCTGTTCAACCAGAACCGCATCGCACCGGTCGCGCACTACCCCGACCTGCTGCTCGAAACCCTGCGCGCCAGCGCGCCGCCGGCCACGGCCGAGCCCACGGTGGTGGTGCTCACGCCCGGCATGTACAACAGCGCCTACTTCGAGCATGCCTTCCTCGCCCAGCAGATGGGCGTGGAACTGGTCGAGGGCCAGGACCTGTTCGTCAAGGACAACTTCGTCTACATGCGCACCACGCGCGGACCGCGCCGCGTCGACGTGATCTACCGCCGCGTGGACGACGACTTCCTCGACCCCGAGGTGTTCCGCCCCACGTCCACGCTCGGTACCGCCGGCCTGATGCGCGCCTACCGCGAAGGCAACGTCGTCATCTGCAATGCAGTGGGCACCGGCGTGGCCGACGACAAGTCGATCTACCCCTACGTGCCGAAGATGGTCGAGTTCTACCTCGGCGAAAAGCCGATTTTGAAGAACGTGCCCACCTACATGTGCCGCAACAAGGACGAGCTGCAGTACACGCTCGACAACATGAAGGACCTGGTCGTCAAGGAAGTGCACGGCGCCGGCGGCTACGGCATGCTGATCGGCCCGGCCGCCACGCAGGCCGAGATTGAAGACTTCAAGAAGGCCGTGATCGCCAAGCCCGACGGCTACATCGCCCAGCCCACCCTGAGCCTGTCGACCTCGCCCACCTTCGTCGACGCCGGCATCGCGCCGCGCCACATCGACCTGCGCCCCTTCGTGCTCTCGGGCAGCGAGGTGCAGATGGTGCCCGGCGGCCTCACGCGCGTGGCGCTGAAGGAAGGCTCGCTGGTGGTCAACTCGTCGCAGGGCGGCGGCACCAAGGACACCTGGATTCTCGAAGCCGACCGCGCACCCAAGCCCAAGGCGGCGCCCGCGCAGTCGCAAAGCCAATCGTAGTAGGAGCACAACCGATGCTGTCTCGCACCGCCGACCATCTCTACTGGATGTCCCGCTACACCGAGCGCGCCGAGAACACGGCGCGCATGCTGGATGTCAACTACCAGACCTCCCTGCTGCCGCAGTCCGCCGAAGTGGCCAAGTACGGCTGGCAGGGCGTGCTCTCCATCAGCGAGCTGCTGCCCTGGTACAACAAGAAGTACGACCAGATCACGCCACACGACGTGATGGAGTTCATGGTCAAGGATGAGAGCAATGCCTCTTCGATCGTCTCCTGCCTGAAGGCCGCTCGCGAGAACGCGCGCGCTGTGCGCGGTGCGCTCACCACTGAAGCCTGGGAAACGCAGAACACCACCTGGCTTGAAGTCAATCGCATGCTGCGCGCAGGCGATTTCGAGCGCGACCCCGGCCAGTTCTTCGAATGGGTCAAGTTCCGCTCGCACCTGTCGCGCGGCGTCACGCTGGGCACCATGCTGCAGGACGAGGCCTTCTACTTCTCGCGCCTGGGCACCTTCCTGGAACGCGCCGACAACACCGCGCGGCTGGTGGACGTGAAGTTCCATGCGCTCAACAGCGAGTTCTTCGGCGCCGCCACCGAGGAAGACCAGGAGTACGACTTCTATCACTGGAGCGCGATCCTGCGCAGCGTTTCGGCCTTCGAGGTCTACCGCAAGGTGTACCGCGACGTGATCAAGCCCGAGCGCGTGGCCGAGCTGTTGATTCTTCGTGCCGACATGCCGCGCTCACTGCACGCGAGCCTGGTCGAGGTGGTGAACAACCTCGCGAAGGTGCAGAACGAGCAGAGCGCCGAAACCCAGCGCCGCGCCGGCAAGCTGCTGGCCGACCTGCAATACGCGCGGGTCGACGAGATCCTCGCGACCGGCCTGCATGCCTACCTCACGCAGTTCCTCGACCGCGTGAACGAGCTGGGCGGGCGCATCAGCCAGGACTTCCTGGTTCCCGCGCACTGAGCGGTAGAGAGCCGGTGCGCCGCTGGCGCCCGGCTCAGAGCTTGTGCGTCGACAGCAGGATGCTGGTCTCGGTGCTCGAGATGCCTTCGATCTGCCGGATGGCATTGAGCACCTTGTCGAAGGCTTCTAGCGAGTCGGCGCGCAGCTCGGCCATCAGGTCCCAGCGGCCGTTGGTCGAGTGCAGGGCCACGACGTTGGGGTGACCGCGCAGAACTTGGCTCACGCGCTCGGCGCGGTGCCCTTCGATCTCGATGCTCATGATCGCGCGGATGCGGTGCGCCTCCGCTTCGGGCTTCAGCCGCACGGTGTAGCCGACGATGGTTCCGTCGTTCTCCAGCTTGGCAATCCGGTTCTGCACGGTCGCCCGCGCCACGCGGAGCTTCTGGGCCAGTGCCACCACCGGCATGCGCGCGTCGTCGCGCAGCAGGGCAATGAGTTGTCGGTCGATGTCGTCCATTGCCATTTGTCAAATTGCTAATCAGATCGAGCGAAATGTAAGGTTCAAGGGCTAACTTGACAAGTTGAGGGGTTCAGTCTGGCACGTCTCCCCGGAACAATCGAAAGACGGCTGCGCGATGCTGCCGGACCGTTCAGGAGACCCCCATGACCCGCTTCATCGACGTTCCCGCCATGTCCCGCCTCGTGCAGGAGATCGGCGTGGCCCCCTTCATCGGCGCATTGGCCGACACCATCCGGGAAGACTTCATCCGCTGGCCTGATTTCGACAAATCGGCCCGTGTGGCAAACCACTCGGACATCGGCGTCATCGAACTGATGCCTGTGTCGAACGCCTCGCGCTACGCCTTCAAGTACGTCAACGGCCATCCGGCCAACACCGGCAGAGGCCTCTACACGGTGATGGCCTTCGGCGTGCTCGCCGATGTCGAGACCGGCTACCCCGTGCTGTTGTCTGAACTGACCCTTGCCACTGCGCTTCGCACCAGCGCGACCTCGCTGATGGCGGCGCGCGCATTGGCGCGGCCCGGCGCGCGGCGCATGGCGCTCATCGGCAACGGCGCGCAGAGCGAATTCCAGGCATTGGCTTTTCACTGCCACTTGGGTATCGAAGAAATCGCCGTGTACGACATCGACGCCCGCGCCACCGACAAGCTGGTGCGCAACCTCTCGGCCTTTTCGTCGCCCAAGATCATTCGTGCCGACTCCACGGCGCAGGCCGTGCGCGGCGCCGACATCGTGACGACCGTGACTGCCGACAAGGCCTGCGCCACCATCATCACGCCGGACATGATCGAGCCGGGCATGCACCTGAACGCCGTCGGCGGCGATTGCCCCGGCAAGACCGAGCTGCATGCCGACGTGCTGCGCGGCGCGCGCGTGTTCGTCGAATACGAGCCGCAGACGCGCATCGAGGGCGACATCCAGCAGTTGCCCAAAGACTCCCCCGTGGTCGACCTGTGGCGCGTGCTGGCCGGCACGGCAACGGGGCGCGAAAGCGCTGAACAAGTCACGGTGTTCGATTCGGTCGGCTTCGCGCTCGAGGACTACGCCACCTTGCGCTATGTGCACGAACAGGCCGAGCGTCGCAACCTCGGCGTGGACGTCGAGCTGGTGCCCCGGGCCGATGACCCGAAGGACCTGTTCCGCCACACTCGCAGCGGCGCCTCGCGTGCTGTCATCCGAAGGGTGGCTTGATGATGCCGGCCGCGATCCGCTCCGTTCAGGCGCCGGCCGCCGTGGTCATGGTCCGTCCGCACAGGTTCACGCCGAACCCGGAGACTGCTGCCGACAACGCGTTCCAGACCGCAGCCGCCAAGGAGGCCGCGCAAGCCGTGGCCGACGCCGCCTATCGCGAGGTAACGGCAGCCGTCGAGCAGCTCGAAGCCGAAGGCGTGCGCGTGCATCTGTTCGAAGACCGGGGCGAGCACGACACGCCGGACTCGGTCTTTCCCAACAACTGGTTCTCCACCCACCCGGGCGGGCACGTTGCCATCTACCCGATGCATTCGCCGAGCCGCCGCCGCGAGCGGCGCAGCGACGTGATCGAGATGCTCAAGGCCAACTACCGGGTGCAGGACGTCATCGACTATTCCGGCCTCGAGCACGACGGCCTGTTCCTGGAGGGCACCGGTGCGATGGTGCTCGACCACCTGGCGCGCGTGGCTTACACCGCTCGCTCGAACCGGGCCGATCCGGTGGCACTCGAGCGTTTCAGCACGCACTTCAATTTCGAGCCGATGCTGGTGGACACGGCCGATGAAGCCGGCCGGCCGATCTATCACACCAATGTGCTGATGTGCGTGGCCACGGCCTTCGCGTTGGTCGGCTTCGACATGATCCCGGATGCGCGTCGCGCGGCCGAGGTGCGCGCCCGGCTGGAGGAATCGGGGCGCGAGGTCATTGCACTCACCGCAGGGCAGATCGCCGAGTTCGCAGGCAATGCAATCGAGCTGTCAGGCCGCGATGGCCGCGTGCTCGCGCTGTCGCAGCGCGCCTGCAACAGCCTGAGCAGCCAGCAGAAGGCTGTCATCGAACGGTCCGCGCGGCTGGTTCCGCTGCCGGTTCCGACGATCGAGATGGCGGGCGGATCGGTGCGCTGCATGATCGCCGGCGTTCATCTGTCGCCCCGGCACGGCTAGCGCGAAAACGATTCGACCGCCACCGGAATCGTGGGCGCCTGCCAGCGGTAGGCATCCTGCAGCACATCGCGTTCCGGCTTCTGCCCGTTCCACTGGATGTGGAGCAGGTCCATTAGCGTCCAGCCCGACCAGTCTGCGCGAAACGGGTGCTGCTGCGCCGCAGCCGACGGCAGCGGCTGCTGGTTGCGCCACACGACGGCCGGAATGCGATAGCCCGAGGCGGTCGCCGGGCTGTGCCCCGCGCGGTCGCTGACGTGGCCTACCTCCTGGCCATGGTCCGACAGGTACATCCACGCGCGGTAGTCGCCCGGCTTGCCCGCGCTGCGCGTCTGCTGCAGCAGCTCGGACACCACGAAGTCGTGATACAGCAGCGCGGCGTCGTATTCCTGGCGGAAGCGGCGCACCCAGGCCGAGCGGCCGTCTTTCACGAGGCCGTTCTCGACCGCATCCACATCGTCGTCGAAGGGGTTGGCGTTGGCCGGAAAGCGCAGGCTGTAGTGCGGATGCGCGCCCATCAGATGGACCACGATCAGCTTGCGGTCGGTGCTCGTATCGGCCAGCGCCTCCTGCACGCAGTCGAGGATCTCGCCGTCCAGCGAGGCGCTGGCGCGGCCGGGCGTGCGGTTGACCATGTCGACCACGTCGGCGAGGCGCGCATGCTGCTGCTCGATGGCGAGGTCGTCATGGTTGCTGATCCACCAGACCTTGTAGCCGGCAGCGCGTGCCAGCGCCAGCAGGTGCGGCGGGTTCTCGCTCTCGGGCAGGCCGAAGTGGAACATGTTGCGCAGCGCGGGCAGGGTGCTTGCGTCGACGGACCAGGCGTTCTTCAGCACCGCCATCTGGTCGCCGGTCTGCGCCTTGTGCGCCAGCAGGCGGGGCGTGGTCGGGCGGCCGTAGCCGTACAGCGCCATGTTGTCGCGGTTGATGCTGTCGGTGATGACCAGCACCACCGTGGAAGGGCCGGTCTGCGAAATCACGGGTGCGATGCCTTTGGCTTGCGCCATCAGGCGGTCGCGCTGCTTCTGCTGGTCGGCCCAGGCGGTGCCCAGCGTGTGAACGGAATTTGCCCACTGCGTCCAGAAGACCGCGGGATGCAGCCGGCGCCAGGGTTTGCTTGCGTAGGCTACGCATGCGACGAGAAGCAGCAGCGCGACAAGCGCCACGGCCCATCGCGCGGGCCGGGCGGACGGAGCCGTCGCATCGGCTACAGCGCCGCGCTGTGCGAACATGCCCACGAGCACGCCCGCCACGACCAGCGCGGCACACCACACCGCAGCCGAGCGCCAATGCATCCACAGGTATTCGGAGCCCTCGCGCGCATTGGTGTTGGCCGCTGCACCCAGCACCATCGCGCCGTCGGGCGCGGCCTGGTAGGCGTCGAGCAGATAGGCGCGCACCGCGCCGTCGAGTGCGAACCCCATGGCCCAGAGCCAGACCAGCAGCGTGCGTATGCGCCGCATCCGCGCGCTGCGCAGCGGCCACGCAAGCCACAACACCATCGGCATTGCCAGCACCGCGAGCTGCGCCATGCGGCGGCCGTCATGGCCCAGCGCGATGAGCGCCAGCAGCGTCGCGCCCACCACGCCGCAGGCGAGCAGCGCGTTGCGCGACGGAGAGACTTCGTTGGTTGGAGTGGTCAAGCAGGCAGCGCGGCAAGTCGGGGGCGGCCGAATTCTGCCCCGGGGCTCGTGCAGCGGACCTCAGTGCCCCGATGGTGGCGAGGTCTTTTGGATCATCAGGTCGCAGTGGCCTGGCGCACCGCGCGCTCCCAGCGCGCCATCGATTCCTCGGCCTGCGCGCGGCCCATGGTCGGCATGAAGCGGCGTTCGATCTTCCACAGCTTCGAGAGTTGGCGCGCGTCGGTGTAGACCCCGGTCGACAAGCCTGCGAGGTACGCGGCGCCCAGCGCGGTGGTCTCGATCACTTCGGGCCGTACCACCGGAATGCCCAGCAGATCGGCCTGGAACTGCATGAGCAGGTCGTTCACGCTCGCGCCGCCGTCCACGCGCAGCTCGGCCACGGGCTTGCCGCCGGCGGCCACTGCGTCGCGGCTCATGGCTTGCAGCAGCGCGGCGCTCTGGTAGGCGATGCTTTCCAACGCGGCGCGCGCAATGTGCGCAACCGCGGTGCCGCGCGTGAGGCCGGTGATGGTGCCTCGCGCATCCGCATCCCAGTAGGGCGCGCCGAGGCCGGTGAAGGCCGGCACCATCATCACGCCGCCGGCATCGGGCACGCTCTCGGCCAGCGACTGCACTTCGGCGCTGCCCTTGATGGCCTTGAGCCCGTCGCGCAGCCACTGCACCACGGCACCGCCGACGAACACGCTGCCTTCCATGGCGTACTGCGGCGTTGCATCGGTCTGCGCGGCGCTGGTCACGAGCAGGCCGTTGTGCGAGGGCTGGAACGCGCCGCCGGTGTGCATCAACAGGAAGCAGCCGGTGCCGTAGGTGTTCTTGGCCATGCCGGCTTCGAAGCAGGCCTGGCCGAAAAGGGCGCTCTGCTGGTCGCCGGCCACGCCGCCGATGGGCAGCGTGTGGCCCAGCAGCGCCGCATCGGTGTCGGCGAAGTGCGAGCTCGAGGGCTGCACCTTGGGCATCAGCGCGGCGGGAATGTCGAGTGCCTTCAGCAGGTCGGCATCCCACTCGTTGCTGTGCACGTTGAAGAGCATGGTGCGCGAGGCGTTGCTCACGTCGGTCACGTGCACCTTGCCGCCGGTGAGCTGCCACATGAGCCAGCTGTCGACGGTGCCAAAGGCGAGTTCGCCGCGCTCGGCCTGCGCACGCGCGCCGGGCACGTTGTCGAGCAGCCAGCGCAGCTTGGTGCCGGAGAAGTACGCGTCGATCACCAGACCGGTTTTCTCGCGGATGGTGTCGGTCATGCCCTCGTCGCGCAGCCTGGCGCACAAGGGCTCGGCGCGGCGGTCCTGCCAGACGATGGCGTGGTGCACGGGCTGGCCCGTGGTGCGGTTCCACAGCACGGTGGTTTCGCGCTGGTTGGTGATGCCGATGGCGTGGATGTCTGTGGGCTTGAGCTTCGCCTTGGCGAGCACTTCGCGCGCGGTGGCGAGCTGGCTGCGCCAGATTTCCATCGGGTCGTGCTCGACCCAGCCCGGCTGCGGGTAGATCTGCGTCAGCTCTTTCTGCGCGATGGCGACGATGTGGCCTTCGCGGTCGAACACGATGCTGCGGGAGCTCGAAGTGCCCTGGTCGAGGGCGAGCAGGTAGGTGGTCATTCGTTCGTGTTCTTTCTTGTCAGTTCTCGCGCGCGATCTCGAGGCGCACCTGGGCGGTGTGCAGCAGGTCGGCGAATGGCGCCGGCGGCTCGGCATCGGTGAACAGCCGGTCGATCTGCGAGAGCGTGCCGAGCTGAATCATTGCCGGCCGGTTGAACTTGCTCGCATCCGCCGCGAGCCACACCTCGCGCGCCTGCGCGATGATGGTCTGCGCCACCTTCACCTCGCGCAGGTCGAAGTCGCGCAGCGATCCGTCGGCCTCGATGCTCGACACGCCGATCAGCGCGATGTCGACCTTGAACTGACGGATGAAGTCGATGGTTGCCTCGCCCACGATGGCGCGGTCGCGTTGGCGCACCGAGCCGCCCGCCACGATCACTTCGCAAGAGGTGTTGCCGCTGAGGATTGTGGCCACGTTCAGGTTGTTGGTGATCACGCGCAGGCCCGTGTGGCGCAGCAGCGCCTTGGCGATGGCCTCGGTGGTGGTGCCGATGTTGAGGATCAGCGAGCAGTCGTTGGGCACCAGCTCCGCCACGCGGCGGGCGATGCGCGCCTTGCCTTCGGCGTGCAGGGTCTCGCGCTGCTGGTAGCCGATGTTTTCCGTGGTCGAGCTGGGCACGCGCACGCCGCCGTGAAAGCGCGTGAGCAGGCCTTCGTCAGCCAGCCGCTGCACATCGCGCCGCACGGTCTGCAGGGTGACACCGAGCATGTCGGCCAGCTGCTCGACGGTGACGGAGCCGCGCGCGCGCACGGTGTCCAGGAGGTTGATCTGGCGCGGGTTGGAGTTCACAGGGGCGTCGTGGAAAGCAGGAAGACTGCGACCGAGGGTACAGAGCGCGCCACTTTAAAGCGAAAGAAAACGAAGCCATCTAAGGGAAAACTCGTAGGAAAATCGCGCCAAAAGGAATCCAAATGAAAAGACGCGAAAATACAATGGCCGCCGTTAGTGACCAAAGTCACGCTTCAACGGACTCAATTTCTGTGAGCGATTTCTCTTCCATTTCGCCCGCGCCGGCCACCGACTGCGACGTGCTCATCGTCGGCGGCGGCATCAACGGCTGCGGCATCGCGCGCGACCTCGCGGGCCGCGGCTGGCGCGTGGTGCTGTGCGAAAAGGACGATCTCGCCTCGCACACATCGTCTTCCTCCACCAAGCTGATCCACGGCGGGCTGCGTTACCTCGAGTACTACGAGTTCTCGCTGGTGCGCAAGGCGCTGCAGGAGCGCGAGGTGCTGCTCAAGAGCGCGCCGCACATCATGTGGCCGCTGCGCTTCGTGATGCCGCACGACCCGTCGATGCGCCCGGCCTGGATGATCCGCATCGGCCTGTTCATGTATGACCACCTTGCCAAACGCGAGGTGCTGCCGGCTTCGCACAGCGTCGATCTGCGCCGCCACGCCGCGGGCAAGCCGCTGAAGGACCAGTACAAGCGCGGCTTCATCTATTCGGACGGCTGGGTCGACGATGCGCGCCTCGTGGTGCTCAACGCGCTCGACGCGCAGGCGCGCGGTGCCGAGGTGCTGACCCGAACGCGCTGCGTGCACGCCCAGCGAGACGCCGACGGATGGACTGCCACGCTGCAAGGCGCCGACGGCAACAAGCGCACGCTGCGCGCCCGGGCGGTGGTCAATGCCGCGGGGCCGTGGGCCGAATCATTCCTGCGCGGCGTCGCGCAGTCGGCCAAGGGCGAGGCGCTGGCCACCAAGAGCCTGCGGCTCGTGAAGGGCAGCCACATCGTGGTGCCGCGCCTGTTCGAGCACGACCACGCCTACATCTTCCAGAACCCCGACAAGCGGATCATCTTCGCCATTCCCTACCAGGGCGAGTTCACGCTGATCGGCACCACCGACATCGAGCTCACCGGCGACGACCCCGGCGCCGCGCGCATCGCGCAGGAAGAAATCGACTACCTCTGCACCCAGGCCAGCCGCTACTTCGAGAAGCCCATCGTGCCGGCCGACGTGGTGTGGACCTACTCGGGCGTGCGGCCGCTGCTCGACGACGACTCGGGCGACCCATCGGCCGTCACGCGCGACTACATGCTCGAATCGAACACCACCGCAGCGCCGCTGCTGTCGGTGTGGGGCGGCAAGATCACCACATTCCGCAAGCTGGCCGAGGACGCGGCCGACGAGGTGGGCAGGATGCTGGGCCAGTCGAGCGCGCAGCGCCCGGCCTGGACCGACGGCGCCTTTCTCGCGGGCGGCGACCTGTCGGCATGGATCGGCGCTGCGAAGCGGCCCGACGACGATTTCGAACGCTTCGTGTCGGCTGTGCAAGCCAAATATCCGTGGCTCTACGGCCACCTGGCGCGCCGCCTCGCGCGGGGCTACGGCGCCCGCATCGCGGAGTTGCTGGGCGAAGCGAAGTCCTTTGCCGACCTGGGCGACGAAGTGGCGCCCGGCCTGTACGAGCGCGAACTGCGCTTCCTGCAGGACCGCGAATGGGCCGTGAGCGCGGAAGACGTGCTCTGGCGGCGTTCCAAGCTGGGGCTGCACTACACGCCCGAAGAGCGCGAGCAGGTCGCGCGCTGGCTGCTGCAGCAGCAGGTCCGCGTCAAAAACAACTAGACCGAACACAAGGGAAAGAGCGCCAATGCAATTGACACTGGAGCGCGTCACCAAGAAGGTGGGTGCGCAGACATGGCTCTACGAGCAGAGCATCGCGCCCAGAAGCGGCGCGGTCACCGTGCTGCTGGGCGCAACGCAGGCCGGCAAGACCAGCCTCATGCGGCTGATGGCGGGGCTCGACACGCCCACCGAAGGCAAGGTGCTGGTCGACGGCAAGGACGTGACCGGCATGCCCGTGCGCGAACGCAATGTCGCGATGGTCTACCAGCAGTTCATCAACTATCCGTCGCTCAAGGTGTCGGACAACATTGCCTCGCCGCTCAAGCTGCGCGGTGAGTCGAACATCGATGCACGCGTGAAGGCGCTGGCCGACAAGCTGCACATCGGCATGTTCCTTGACCGCTATCCGGCCGAACTCTCGGGCGGCCAGCAGCAGCGCGTGGCGCTGGCGCGCGCGCTCGCCAAGAACGCACCGCTCATGCTGCTCGACGAGCCGCTGGTCAACCTCGACTACAAGCTGCGCGAAGGCCTGCGCGAAGAGCTCACGCAACTCTTCGCCACCGGCGATTCGACCGTGATCTACGCGACCACCGAGCCCGGCGAAGCGTTGCTGCTTGGCGGCTACACGGCCGTGATGGATGCCGGCGAGCTGCTGCAGTACGGCCCGACGGCCGAAGTGTTCCACGCGCCGCAGTCGCTGCGAGTGGCACGCGCCTTCAGCGATCCGCCGATGAACCTGCTGGCCGGCACCGCGACCGCCGGCAAGGTGCAACTGGCTGGTGGTCCCGCGCTGGCTCTGGCTGTGCCTGAAAGCGTTGCAGGCGCCGTCACGGTCGGCCTGCGCGCGAGCGCACTGAACGTGGATGCGGGGCAGGGCGACATCGCCTTGCCCGGCAAGGTGGAGCTGGCCGAAATCTCGGGCTCCGACACCTTCGTGCACGTCGAGACAGCGGTGGGCGAACTGGTGGCACAGCTCACCGGTGTGCACCGCTTCGAGTTGGGCGCCTCGATCACGCTGTATTTCAGCGCGTCGCAAGCCTATGTGTTCGATGCCAGCGAAAAGCTGGCGCTGGCGCCGGCATGGCGCAAAGGAAACTAGTCATGGCACGCATCGACCTCGACCTGGCCCACGCCTACCGCCCCAACCCGACGCAGGACAGCGACTATGCGCTGCTGCCGCTGAAGATGAGCTTCCGCGACGGCGGGGCATATGCCTTGCTCGGGCCCTCGGGCTGCGGCAAGACGACCATGCTGAACATCATCTCGGGCCTGCTCGTGCCCTCGCAGGGCAGCGTGACCTTCGATGGCCGCGACATGACGCGCGCCACGCCGCAGGAGCGCAACATTGCCCAGGTGTTCCAGTTCCCGGTGATCTACGACACCATGACCGTGGCCGAGAACCTCGCGTTTCCGCTGCGCAACCGCAAGGTGCCGGCCGACCAGATCAAGAAGCGCGTGGGCGAGATTGCCGAGATGCTCGACATGAGCGGCCAGCTCAACCAGCGCGCAGCCGGCCTCGCGGCCGATGCCAAGCAGAAGATCTCCCTTGGGCGCGGGTTGGTGCGCAGCGACGTGTCGGCGGTGCTGTTCGACGAGCCGCTCACTGTGATCGACCCGCACCTGAAGTGGCAGCTGCGCCGCAAGCTCAAGCAGATCCATCGCGAGCTGAAGCTCACGCTGATCTACGTCACGCACGATCAGGTCGAGGCGCTCACCTTCGCCGAAGAGGTGGTGGTGATGACGCGCGGCAAGGCCGTGCAGGTGGGCAGCGCCGAAGCGTTGTTCGAGCGGCCGGCCCACACCTTCGTCGGGCATTTCATCGGCTCGCCGGGCATGAACTTCCTGTCCGCGAAGAGCGCGAACGGCACCATCGAGGTTGCGGGCACGCCATTGGTGCCCACGCGCGAGTTGCCGCAGGGGCCGCTGAAGATCGGCATCCGCCCCGAGTACCTGCGCCTGTCCAACGCGGGCGCCGCCGGTGCGGTGCCGGCCGTGGTGAAGCAGGTGCAGGACGTGGGCACGCACGTGATGCTGAGCGTGGAGGCCGACGGCAGCGTGCTGAAGGTGCGGCTGCACTCTGACGACCAGCCGCCGGCAGCGGGAGACACGGTGTGGGTGCGAGTGTTGGATACGCACACCTGCTATTACAAAGACGAGGAACTGGTGGCATGAACGCAACCAACAAACCGATCAACCAGAAGGCGTGGTGGCTGGTGCTGCCAGTGCTCATCTGCGTTGCGTTCTCGGCCATCGTGCCGCTCATGACGGTGGTCAACTACTCGGTGCAGGACATCATCTCGCCCGAGCGCCGAGTCTTCGTCGGCACCGAGTGGTTCGCCTCGGTGATGCGCGACGACGAGCTGCACGAGGCGCTGTGGCGCCAGCTGGGCTTCTCGCTGTCGGTGCTGCTGGTCGAGATTCCGCTGGGCATCGGCCTGGCGCTGTCGATGCCGGCCAAGGGCTGGAAGTCTTCAGCGGTGCTGGTGGTGGTGGCGCTGTCGCTGCTGATTCCATGGAACGTGGTCGGCACCATCTGGCAGATCTATGGCCGTGCCGACATCGGCCTGCTGGGCCATGCGCTGCAGGCGATGGGCATCGAATACAACTACACCGGCAGCGCCACAGACGCGTGGCTCACCGTGCTGGTGATGGATGTGTGGCACTGGACGCCGCTGGTGGCGCTGCTGTGCTACGCGGGCCTGCGCTCGATTCCCGATGCCTACTATCAGGCCGCGCGCATCGACGGCGCGAGCAAGTTCGCGGTGTTCCGCTTCATCCAGCTGCCCAAGATGCGCGGCGTGCTGATGATCGCGGTGCTGCTGCGATTCATGGACAGCTTCATGATCTACACCGAGCCCTTCGTGCTGACGGGCGGTGGGCCGGGCAACGCAACCACCTTCCTGAGCCAATACCTCACGCAGAAGGCAGTGGGGCAGTTCGACCTGGGGCCGGCCGCTGCCTTCTCGCTGATCTATTTCCTCATCATCCTGTTGTTCTGCTTTGTGCTCTACAACTGGATGCAGCGGGTCGGCACGCAGGAAGCGGAGGTGGAGAAATGAACGAGAAGAGATTTCACAAGCGCAGCATCTTCCTGGTGCTGTACATCCTGTTCGCGCTGTTGCCCATCTACTGGATGATCAACATGAGCTTCAAGACGAACGAGGAGATCCTGTCGAGCTTCTCGTTCTTCCCGCAGCAGCTCACCTGGGCCAACTACGCGCGCATCTTCACCGACGAGTCGTGGTACTCGGGCTACATCAACAGCCTGATCTACGTGGCCATCAACACGGTGATCTCGCTCACCGTGGCGCTGCCAGCGGCCTATGCGTTCTCGCGCTATTCGTTCCTGGGCGACAAGCACGTGTTCTTCTGGCTGCTGACCAACCGCATGACGCCGCCCGCGGTGTTCCTGCTGCCGTTCTTCCAGCTGTACAGCACGGTCGGCCTGATGGACACGCACCTGGGCGTGGCGCTGGCGCATCTGCTGTTCAACGTGCCGCTGGCGGTGTGGATCCTGGAAGGCTTCATGAGCGGCATTCCGCGCGAGATCGACGAGACGGCGTACATCGACGGCTACTCTTTCCCGCGCTTCTTCCTCACTATCTTCCTGCCGCTCATCAAGGCCGGCGTGGGCGTGGCGGCGTTCTTCTGCTTCATGTTCAGCTGGGTCGAGCTGCTGCTGGCGCGCACGCTCACGAGCGTGAACGCCAAGCCCATCGTGGCGACGATGACGCGCACGGTGAGCGCCTCGGGCATGGACTGGGCAACGCTGGCGGCTGCCGGCGTGCTGACCATCGTGCCGGGTGCCATCGTCATCTGGTTCGTGCGCCATTACATCGCGAAGGGTTTCGCGATGGGCCGTGTTTAAGGAGGCCGAGAGATGTTCGACTGGATGGTCTGGACCACCCCGGTGGCCGTGTTCTTCATCTGCATCGCGCTCATGCTGGTCGGCATGACGGTGTGGGAATTCAAGTCGCCCACCACGCTGCGGCGCGGCTGGCTGCCGATGGCCACCACGCGCGGCGACCGGCTCTTCATCGGGCTGCTGTCGGCGGCGTACCTGAACCTGGTCTTCATCGGCCTGGCCGGCAAGTTCCAGGAGTGGTTCAGCCTGGAGGCCGAGCCTTCGATCTGGATCAGCTTCGTGCTGTCGATGGGCCTGCTTGCGCTCGTGATGCGCAAGGGCTGAGCGGGCACGGCTCTTAGAGTTCAACCAAATGCGTTCCGGCTCTCCGCCTCCCCGGAGCCGTGATCGAACACAACACCGGGGAAGCAACAACCGAGGAGACAACTTCATGAAGATGCGCTACACGGCATTGGCACTGGCAGCGGCGATGTTCGCCGCGCACGGTGCGGCAACGGCCGGCGAGGCTGAAGCCAAGAAATGGATCGACAGCGAGTTCCAGCCATCTACCTTGTCCAAGGACAAGCAGATGGAGGAAATGAAATGGTTCATCGATGCGGCCAAGAAGCTGCAGGCCAAGGGCGTCAAGGAGGTGTCCGTCGTCTCCGAAACCCTGACCACCCACGAGTACGAATCGAAGACGCTGGCCAAGGCCTTCGAGGAAATCACCGGCATCAAGGTCAAGCACGACCTGATCCAGGAAGGCGACGTGGTCGAGAAGCTGCAGACCTCGATGCAGTCGGGCAAGTCGATCTATGACGGCTGGGTGTCCGACTCCGACCTGATCGGCACGCACTACCGCTACGGCAAGATCATGTCGCTGACCGAGTACATGGGCGGCGCGGGCAAGGAGTTCACCAACCCCGGCCTCGACCTGAAGGACTTCATCGGCACCAGCTTCACCACTGCTCCCGACGGCCAGCTCTACCAGCTGCCCGACCAGCAGTTCGCCAACCTGTACTGGTTCCGCGCCGACCTGTTCGCACGCAAGGACCTGCAGGACAAGTTCAAGGCCAAGTACGGCTACAACCTGGGCGTGCCGCTCAACTGGAGCGCCTACGAAGACATCGCCGAGTTCTTCAGCGTCGACGTGAAGACCATCGACGGCAAGCCGATCTACGGCCACATGGACTACGGCAAGAAGGACCCGTCGCTGGGCTGGCGCTTCACCGATGCGTGGCTGTCGATGGCCGGCTCCGCCGACAAGGGAATTCCCAACGGCATGCCGATCGACGAATGGGGCATTCGCGTGGCCGCCGACAAGTGCACGCCCACCGGCGCCTCGGTGTCGCGTGGCGGCGCCACCAACTCGCCGGCCGCCGTGTACGCGCTCACCAAGTACATCGACTGGATGAAGAAGTACGCGCCCAAGGAAGCCATGGGCATGACCTTCGGTGAATCCGGCCCCGTGCCGGCGCAGGGCCAGATCGCCCAGCAGATCTTCTGGTACACGGCCTTCACGGCCGACATGACCAAGAAGGGCCTGCCCGTGGTGAACGACGACGGCTCGCCGAAGTGGCGCATGGCCCCCGGCCCGAACGGTCCGTACTGGAAGCAGGGCATGCAGAACGGCTATCAGGACGTGGGTTCGTGGACCTTCTTCAAGGGCCATGACGCCAACAAGACGGCGGCAGCCTGGCTCTACGCGCAGTTCATCACTGCCAAGACCACCTCGCTGAAGAAGTCGATCACCGGCCTGACCTTCATCCGCGACAGCGACATCCGCTCGGACTACTTCACGCAGAACGCCAACAAGTACGGCGGCCTGATCGAGTTCTACCGCAGCCCGGCACGCGTGGCCTGGACCCCGACCGGCACCAACGTGCCCGACTATCCGAAGCTCGCGCAGCTCTGGTGGAAGAACGTGGCCGAGGCCGTCACGGGCGAGAAGACCCCGCAGAAGGCAATGGACAACCTGGCCGACGAGATGGACAACGTGATGGCCCGCCTCGAGCGCGCCGGCATGGCCCATTGCGCGCCCAAGCTCAACCCCAAGGGCGACCCGGCCAAGTACCTGAGCGACGACCACGCCCCGTGGAAGAAGCTGGCCAACGAGAAGCCGAAGGGCGAGACCATCGACTACAACAAGCTGCTGACCGCCTGGAAGGAAGGCAAGGTGCGCTGAGCTTCCCTCGCGCACCACGACAGGGGCCGTGCCGCAAGGTACGGCCCTTTTTTCTTGTTCTTTTTCCGCATCGCCGGCCATTTGACCGATTCGACCGTCTGATTGCCGCGACGCCATGACCATTGGCAGATGCGCTCGCTACAGGCATCGCGTACATTCGACGGCCCCCGAAACGCCACCGCCAGTGACTTCCAGCCCCTCCAGCCCCCCTCGAAGCGTCAAGCGCGTCCTCGTTCTTCGCTATTCGCAATCCGGCCAGCTCGACGAGGTTGCAGACCGGATCGTGGCGCCGCTGCGCGCCGATCCGTCGATCGAGGTGCACGAGGAAACGCTGCGCCCACTTGCGCCGTACCCCTTTCCCTGGCCCTTCCTGAGCTTCTTCGACGCTTTCCCAGAGTCGGCCCACATGAAGCCGCAGCCGCTGGCGCCGCTGTCGCTCACGGGCGAGGAAGACTTCGACCTCGTCATCCTCCCGTACCAGGTGTGGTTCCTGGCGCCTTCACAGCCCGTGGCGGCCTTCCTCAAGCACCCGGTGGCGGCGCGGCTGCTCAAGGGCAAGCCGGTGGTCACGGTCATCGCCTGCCGCAACATGTGGCTTCTGGCCCACGAAAAACTCAAGGGCATGCTCGACGACGTCGGCGCGAGGCTGATCGACAACGTGGTGCTGACCGACCCCGGCCCCACGCTCGCCACCTTCTTCACCACGCCGGCCTGGCTGATCTGGGGCCGCAAGCGCGGCTTCTGGGGCATGCCCGATGCCGGGCTCAGTGCCGAACAGATCGACGGTACAGGCCGCTTCGGCCGTGCCCTGCGTGATGCCCTGCACAACGACCTGGAGCGCGGCAAGCAGCCGCTGCTGGCCGGCCTCGGGGCGGTGCAGGCCAATGCCAGGCTGCTCATCAGCGAGAAGGCCGGCACGCGCAGCTTCTACCTCTGGGGCAAGCTGATCATGGCCGCCGGCGGGCCCGGCGCGTGGCAGCGCAAGCCGCTGCTGCTGCTGTACGTGCTGTTTCTGCTGGTACTGATCATTACGGTGGTGCCCGTGAGCCTGAGCCTGCAGGCACTCTTGCGACCTTTGTTCAGAGGGTGGCTGACTAAAATGACAGCCCAATTCGAGTGCCCGTCGGGCTCTGCCACGGACCGCACCCCCCTCTATGACGACTGATGTCTTCCTGACCCGCACTGCCGCCTTTCTGCCCTTTTCCCCGGTCAGCAATGAAGACATCGAAGACGTCCTCGGTCGCATCGGCGGCAAGGCGTCCCGCGCGCGGCGGCTGATCCTGCGCAGCAACGGCATCCAGTCGCGCCACTACGCCATCGACCGCGCCACGGGCGAACTGGCGATGACCAACGCGCAGCTCACTGCATCCGCGATCCGCGCGCTGGGCGACGTGGGACCGGTCGACTGCCTCGTCACCGGCACCTCGCTGCCCGACCAGCTCATGCCCAACCACGCGGTAATGGTGCACGGCGAACTCGGCTGGCCGCGGCTCGAAGTAGTGGCCTGCGCGGGCATCTGCCTGGCCGGTGCCACCGCGTTGAAGCATGCATGGCTCTCGGTGCGCGCGGGCGATGCCCGGCGCGCGGTGGCCACGGGTTCGGAGCTCGCCTCGGCCGTGATGCGCGGCTCGCGCTTCGAGGCCGAGCTCGAGCACAAGCTCGAAGCATTGGAGGCGCGGCCCGAACTGGCCTTCGAGAAAGACTTTCTGCGCTGGATGCTGTCCGACGGCGCGGGTGCAGTGCTGCTGGAGCGCGAGCCACGCGGACCGCTGTCGCTGCGCATCGACTGGATCGACCTGTCGTCCGCCGCGCACGAACTGCCGGTGTGCATGTACGCCGGCGCCGAGAAGAATGCCGAAGGCGGCCTCGACGGCTGGGGACGCAAGTCGCCCGAAGACTGGCAGCGCGAGTCGACCTTCGCCGTCAAGCAGGACGTGCGCCTGCTCAACGACAACATCGTGCGCGCCACGCTGGGCGAGCCGCTGGCGGCCATCATCGAGCGGCGCGGGCTGAAGACGGCGGACATCGACTGGTTCCTGCCGCACCTGTCGTCGCAGTACTTCGTCGAGCCGGTGAGCCAGTGCCTCGAATCGCTGGGCCTGCCGATTCCGCGCGAGCGCTGGTTCAGCAATCTTGCGAGCAAGGGCAACACAGGTTCGGCGTCGCCTTACATCATGCTCGACGAGCTGTTCCGCTCGGGCCGCATCCAGCGCGGCCAGAAGCTGCTGATGTTCGTGCCCGAAAGCGGCCGCTTTTCCAGCGGCTTCATCTATATGGAAGCGGTGTAGCCATGGATCTCGACGCTGTACCGCAGGAGGGCAATGCGACCCTCGACGGCCACTCCAAGCTGATGTACGCCCGCGATGCGCAGGGCCGCGTCGTCACCACCACTTCGCGCGGCTGGGAGGCGGAAGAGATCGTCACCAGTCACGCGGTCGACGTGCTCGTCGAACAGGCGCAGGCCGCAAAGGAGCGCGTGAAAGCGGGGCAGGCCTCGCCGCTCGAATACTGGATGTACGAGCGCCGCATGGACGTGGCGCTGCTCTCGCAGACCAGCGGCTTCTGGCAGTGGCGCGTGCGGCGCCACCTGCAGCCGCGCCATTTCGCCGCGCTGTCGCCGGCGCAACTCGCACGCTACAGCGAAGCGCTGGGCCTGCCCGTTTCCACCTTGCAAGGCCTGCCGTGAACTTTCAACACCAACAGGCGGCGCATTGCGAAAGCGGCGTCATCTCCAGCCTGATGCGCCACCACGGCGCGCCGATGAGCGAGAGCATGGCGTTGGGCCTGTCGTCCGCGATTTCGTTCGCGTACCTTCCCTTCATCAAGCTGTCGGGCCTGCCGCTGATCTCGTACCGCATGCCGCCCAAGGCCATCATCAAGGGCCTGCTGGCGCCGATGGCCGCGCGCTTCCGCTTCGAGACCTTCCGCAGCGCCGAGGCGGGGCAGCAGAGGCTCGACGCGCTGCTGGCCGATGGCCAACTGGTGGGGCTGCAAACGTCGGTGTACTGGCTGCCGTACTTTCCGCCGAACATGCGCTTTCACTTCAATGCGCACAACCTGCTGGTGTACGGCAAGGACGGCGACGACTACCTGATCAGCGACCCGGTGTTCGAGGAGCCCGTGCGTTGTGCGAGCAGCGACCTGGCACGTGCCCGCTTCGCCAAGGGCGTGCTGGCCCCGAAGGGACTCATGTACTACCCGCAGGCCATCGACCGCAAGGTCGTCGATGCGGCCTCAGTGGTCAAGGCCATCCGCAAGACAGTGCGCAACATGCTCGCGCCCATTCCCATCGTCGGTGTGCGCGGCATGCACACGCTGGCCAAGCGCATGCAGAGGCTGTCGCCGGCCGATCCGCGCAGCGTCGACTTCATCGGCCACGTGGTGCGCATGCAGGAAGAAATCGGCACGGGCGGGGCGGGCTTCCGCTTCATCTACGCGGGCTTTCTGCAGGAGGCGGCCCAGCTGCTCGACAAGCCGCAGTTGCAGCAGATGTCCGAGCGGCTCATCGCCATCGGCGACGGCTGGCGTGCATTCGCGCTCAAGGCCGCGCGCATGGTGAAGGGGCGCGAGGCGGTCGACCCGGCTGCGCTGGCTGCGAAGCTGCGTGAGCAGGCGCAGCAGGAAGAAAGCTTTTTCCGCGACCTGAAGGCTGCAGTCGCCTGATGTTAGAGCTGCGCCAGCTCAGCTACCGCTACCCGCATGCCGACGCGCCCGCGCTGGCCGACGTATCGCTCGCGGTGCCAAAGGGCTGCGTATTGGGCTTGCTGGGACCGAACGGCGCAGGCAAGACCACGCTGATCTCGCACCTGTCGGGCGCGCTGGCCGTGCAGTCGGGCGAGATCCGAATCGATGGCCAGCCGCTGCAGCAGGTGCGCGCGAAGACGCCAACGCGCATTGCCGTGGCGCCACAGGAGCAGGCTTTCTATCCGATGCTGACCGTGGCCGAGAACCTTGCCTGCTTTGCCGCGGCTGGAGGCCTGTCGGGTGCGCGCAAGAAGGAGCGCATCGCGGCCTGTACGCAGTTTGCACAGCTGGAGCAGTTCGCGGGCGTGCGCGCCGAGCGGCTCTCGGGCGGCCTCAAGCGCCGGCTCAACCTGGCCATTGCCCTGCTGCCCGAACCCGAGCTGATGCTGTTCGACGAGCCCACCGTGGGCGTCGATCCGCAATCGCGCGCCTTCATCCTCGACGCCATCAAGAGCCTCGCGCAACAGGGCGCGGCGGTGATCTACGCCTCGCACTACATGGAAGAGATCGAGGCAATCGCTGACCGTGTCGCCATCCTCGACCGCGGCCATGTGCTGCGCGAAGGCTCGCTCGACGAACTGCTGTCGAAGAACGCGATGCTGCTCACGCTGGCTGCTGACGGGCTAGATGCCGACATGCTCTCGCGCTTCGGCACGGTGGAGCAGGGGGGAGTGCACTGGCGCATTCACCTGAACGCCGGCAGCGGCCCGGGGCCTGTGCTGGCCGCGCTCGAGGCCGCGGGCATCGAAGTGCGCCATGCCGAATTCGGCCGCCATGACCTCGAGCAGCTGTTCATGGCGCTCACCCATCGCTCGCTGCGCGACTGACCCCCATGCTCCTCGCGCTCATCAAGAAAGAACTGCTCGCCCTCGTGCGCGACATGCATGGCCTTGCCGCGCTGTTCCTGATGCCGATGGTCTTCATTGTGCTGATGTCGCTCACGCTGAAGGATATCTATCGCCCGCCACTGGCCGAGCTGACTTATGCCATCGACATGCGCGACACGGCCACGCCGGCCAAATGGCTGCAGCAGCTCTGGCAGCGCAGCCATGGTGCACCGCAGCCGCTGGGCAGCGACTGGCAGGCGCGGCTGCGCAACGGCTCGCTCAAGTACGTGATCGTGATGGAGCCGGGCCTGTCTGAAGAACTGGAATCTGCCGCGCTGTCGACGCAGGCGCGCATCCATCTGCTGACCGAGCCGGGCATCGACGCCAACCTGTTCAACGCGCTGCGTGCCGAACTCATCGGCGCATCGGGCGAGCTCAAGGCGCGCCTCGCGCTGGCGGTGCCCGGCACGGCCAGTCCTGCGCCAGAGGCTTCCATCGAGGCGATGGTGCATGCCGAGCGCTTCTCCACCGCCGGCCCGCGGCCGACCTCGGTGCAGCAGAACGTGCCGGCATGGCTGGTGTTCGGCATGTTCTTCGTGGTGGCCTCGCTCTCCAGCCTGTTCGTGCAGGAGCGCAGCTCGGGCGCGCTCGGCCGGCTGCAGAGCCTGGGCGTGTCGCGCACCATGCTGTTGGCATCGAAGGCGCTGCCGTACCTGGGCGTGAACGCGCTGCAGGCTGTGCTGATGCTCGCGGCCGGCATCTGGTTCATGCCGCTGATCGGCGGCGATGCACTGTCGCTCGCGGGCATCCATTGGGGTGCTCTGCTGCTGTCGCTGGGGGCAGTGAGCCTGGCGGCGGTGAGCCTGTCGCTCGCGCTGGCTTGCCTGGTGCGCAGCCATGCGCAGGCCGCCACCATCGGGCCGATGGTCAATGTGCTGATGGCGGCGGCGGGCGGCATCATGGTGCCCAAGTTCGTCATGCCGGGCTTCATGCAGCGGCTGGTCGAGATCTCTCCGATGAACTGGGGGCTCGAGGCGCTGCTGACCGTGCTGCTGCGCGGCGGCGGCGTGGCCGATGCCCTGCCGCAGATCGGCCGGCTGGTCGTGTTCGCGGCGCTGATGTTTCTTCTGGCCGTTTTCCTGTTTCGCAGGCGCGCACCGTGAGCACCACCGTCACCCCTGAATTCATTGCCAGCCTCAAGGCGATGGTGCTCGAAGCCGTCGAGAAAGATGCGCCCCCGGGCGGCCTCGGCGACGACGAGCCGCTGTTCGGCCCTGAGGCCCGGCTCGACCTCGATTCGCTCGACGCCCTGCAGGTGTCGATGACGATCCAGCAGCGCTTTGGCGTGCGCATGCCCGACAGCAAGGAAACGCGCCGGGCGATGACTTCCATCGCCCATCTCGCGGAGCATCTGGCGCAAGCGGGCAAGGCATGAACGATGTCTACCTGGCCGGCATGGGCCTGGCCTGTGTGCTGGGTGACGACATGCCGTCCGTGCTGGCCTCATTGCGACATGGTGGCACGCCCCCGACGCCGGTGGCCGTGGCGGACGGAATCAGCTGGCCGGTCTACGCGCTGGCGTCGAGAGAAGGCGACTGGACGCAGCGCCTATGCAGCACCGTGCGCAGCGTGGTTGCGCAGACTGACAAGACCGGTGATTTGGGACCACGCACCGCGCCGCTGTTCGTGGCCTCGTCGTCGCTCGACATCGGCTTCATGGAATACGAGAAACAGGATCTGCGGCTAGGCGGTGATCTGCAGGACTTTGCCGGTGTCGTGGCCCGCGCGCTGGACTGGCAGGGGCCGGTGTTCACCGTTTCCACCGCCTGCACCTCGGCGCTCAACGCCGTGCTGGCCGCCGCCGACCTGATCCGAAGCGCGGAGGCCGACGAAGCGCTTGTGCTCGGCGTCGAGATGGACAACCGCTTCACCGTGGCCGGCTTCGGCGCGATGCAACTGCTGGCGCCGGACAGCGCGCAGCCCTTCGGTGCGCAGCGCAAGGGGCTGGTGCTCGGCGAAGCGGTGGCTGCATTGCGCCTGACATCGCAGCCCGCGCGATGGCAGATCACGGGTGGCGCCAATGTGGTCGATGGGCGCAACCCCTCTGGCACCGAAGCCTCGGCCGTGCTCGCGATGTGTCGCGGCGCGCTGACGCAGAGCGGCCTGCAGCCCGGCGACATTGACCTGATCAAGGTGCAGGCGGCTGGCAGCCCCGTCAACGATGCCATCGAGGTGGAAGCGCTGAAGCAGGTGTTCGATCCGCTGCCGCCGCTGGTGTCGCTCAAGTCGGCGATCGGCCACACGCTGGGCGCGGCGGGGGCGGCGGAATTGGCCCTGCTGGTTGGCTGCATCGAAGGTGGCGTCTGGCCCACCGTGGACTATCCGCTCGATGCCTCGCTCGGCATTGCGCTGAGCAAGCAGGCGCCGCAGAGGCTGCGCAACATCCTGCTCAACGTGGTCGGCTTCGGCGGCGGGCATGCCTCGCTGGTGTTGAAGGATGTCGGCTCATGAGCACCTGGCGCACCGCAGCTCATTTCGTCGCGCATCCGCCGCCCGCCGACTGGCGCGACGACCTGGCCCGCCGCATCGGCCGCCGGCCGCGCCGCGTCGGCCTGTGGACCGAGCTGGCGATGTACGGCGCGCGCTGCTGCCTCGACGCCGCTGGCGAGGCAGCGCTGCCGGCCGGCGCGCGCATCCGCGTTGCCAGCATGCGCGGTGCATGGGGCGCCACGCACGCAGGCCTGACCCAGCTCGATGCGGGCCTGCCGATGCCCTTCACCTTCATGCAGAGTCAGCCTGCGCTGATGCTGGCCGAAGTCGGTCGGTGTCTCGAATGGCAGGGCGACGCCAGCTTCGCGCTGTGCCGCGATCCGGCGCGCACGCTGCAACTGGCGAAGCTGGGTGCGTCGCGTGATGGACTGCTGTTCGGCATCGTTGAAGAGGAGCGCAACGGCGAACTGTCGCGTTCCGAATGGTGGCGGCTGGTGCCCGCCTGACGGGCAAGGCCAGTCAGCCGGCGATGGAGCGCTGCAGGTTGGCGCGCGCCTGTGCTTCGAGTTGCGCGTGCATCCGCGGCGTGGCGTAGATGGCCTGGCGGTCGAGAAAGCGCTGAAGGATCGCGCGGCGGCGCGGCAGGCGCACTTCATCCGGAACGAAGGCGTACTCGGCATGCACCTGGCGCTCGTACTCGTCGAAGCGCGTGCGTTCGGCGCCGAGGATCGACAGGTCGATGTCGATCAGCAGTTCGGCATCGCGGCCTTCGGGCACCGCGTCGTGGCGCGTGGCCATGACGAGCGCGTGAACCCGTTCGGCTGCTGCTTCGTCCACGCCGGCTTCAAGCAGGGCCTGGCGCGCCCAGTCTGCGCTGCGAGCTTCGTTGTCGTGGGCGTGCACGTCGTAGACCGCGTCATGGAACCACAGCGCAAGCGCCACTTCGCCAGGGCGCTCGGCCGATGTCTTCTCGCGCTCGAACCACGCGAGGCATTCGCCCAGGTGCTGCATCGTGTGGTAGTGGCGCTGCGGCTCGCCGTAGCGGCGCTGCAGCTCGGTGCAGAGCGCATCGCCGGGCGACTCGATGCCCAGCGCACGCCATGCGTCGGTCCAGTTCGCGTGCAGCGCCTCGGGTGTCATGTCGCCTATTGCTCCATCGCCGCCTTGACCTCTTGCCCGAGGTCGAGCACGGACATGGCGTAGTAGCTGCTCCAGTTGTAGCGCGTGATCACGTAGAAGTTGCGCGTGCCCGCCACGTAGGTCGGCGGTGCGTCGGCGCCGTTCTGCAGTTCGATCAATGCGAGCAGGCCCTTGTGCTTGATGCCTTCGCCCTCGGGCACTGCACCGGCGGCCACGAAGCTGTCGGCGCTGAAGGTCGGCAGGATGTCGGGCGCCAGCAGCAGCGCCTTCTGCAGCCGCGCTTCCTCGAAATGCACCGGGTAGATGGCCGGCATGCCGGGAGTCCAGCCGAAGGACTTGAAGTAGTTGGCGACCGAGCCGATCACGTCGGCCGGGTTGTTGACGAGGTCGATGCGGCTGTCGCCGTCGAAGTCGACCGCGTACTTGGCCATGCTGCTGGGCATGAACTGCGGCATGCCCATGGCGCCGGCATAGCTGCCCAGGGGCGTGAGCGGATCGTCGGCGGTGCGGCTCTCGGTGCTCAGGAAGCTTTCGAGTTCGCCGCGGAAGAAGGCCTGGCGCTCGGCGGCGCGTGGGTGGCCGTCGGGGAAGTCGAATGAGAGCGTGGCCAGCGCGTCGATCACGCGGAAGTTGCCCATGTTGCGGCCGTAGATGGTTTCCACGCCGATGATGCCGACGATGATTTCCGGCGGCACGCCGTACACCTGCTCGGCGCGCGCCAGCGTGTCGGCGTTGGCGCGCCAGAAGCGCACGCCGGCCGCGATGCGCACCGGGTCGATGAAGCGGCTGCGGTACGTTTGCCAGTTCTTCACGGTGCCGACCGGGCCTGGCAGCATCAGGCGCGGCACGTTGGGCAGGAAGCGCGCGCTGCCGATGGTGGCGCGCACCCAGTCGCGGTCGAGTCCTCGGCGCTCGGCCACGTCGTCGGCGAATTGCATCGCGTCGTCGCGCGTGGCGTAGGGCGTGCTGCCGCGCACCGGGCTGGCGGCTGCATTCCGGCCATTGGAAGGGCCGTTGGAAGATTTCTGGGCCATGGCCCCCGTGGACCAGGCGCAGCATGCGGCGAGAAGAGCGGCTGCCGCAGCGGCGCGCGAAGGCGTAGGGAGAAAAAATCGCATCGGCCGATTGTGCCGTCCGCCCGCGCCGCCCCTCTTCAGGGACACATGTGGTTTCAGCCGCGTGCGTTGGCGCTGGGCCAGGCGAGGTGGCGGAACTCCGAGCGCAGGGTGGAGAGCGAGTCCGGCGTGGCCGGCGCGTAGCGCTGCGCTTCGAGCTTCAGCAGCCAGTCGCGCACGGCCTGCGCGGCAGGGCCGAAACGCGCGTCGGCTGCCTGGGCCATCTGGCGGGGCGGGGCGGTGTCGGGCAGCTGCAGGCCGGCCTTGGCGAGCCGTACGCGCGCCTGGCCCAGCAGGCGCAGCCACGGATCGTGCCGGCTGCGCTCCCACAGCGTCCAGGCGGCACCGGCCAGGCTCGCGCCCACCAGCAGGTAGAGCAGCACGTAGGCCAGGTCTTCGAGGCTCGGCGCTTCGAAGCCGATGTTCTTCAGCAGGTTGAGCTGGCGGCTCTGCGTGTAGTTGAGCACCCACTGGTTCCAGCCGTTGTTCACGGCCTCCCAGGCGGCACGGATGTTCTGGGCGAGCGTGGGGCTCATCGAGCCGATGGCGCCCGCGAACAGACCCGGTTGCGGTACGAGCCGTTGCGTCTGGCCGATGCGCCCCGGGGCGACGGAGCCTGTCGGGTCCACGCGCGTCCAGCCGGTGCCTTCCTGCCAGATCTCGGCCCATGCGTGGGCATCGCTCTGTCGCACGATCCAGTAGTTGTCTACGCTGTTGAGTTCTCCGCCCTGATAGCCCGTCACGATGCGCGCCGGAATGCCGAGGTTGCGCATCAGCACCACGAAGGCCGAGGCAATGTGCTCGCAGAAGCCTTCCTTGCGGTCGAACCAGAACTCGTCGGCGGTGTTGTCGCCATAAACGCCCGGCTCCAGCGTGTAGGTGTAGCCGCCGGTGCGAAGGCGCCGCAGGGCGGCCTGCACGAATGCCTGTGCATTGGCGTTGGCCAGCGCGGGATCGGCGCGCATCTCGGCGGCGAGGGCGGCGGTGCGCGGGTTGGTGCCAGGCGGCAGGGCCAGGTAGGCCTGGAGCTGGCCGCCCGTGCGCTTCACCGGGCCGCTCTGGAACTGCGTGTAGCTCTCGGCGCGGTAGCGCACCAGATCGGTGACGGGGCGGTTAGCGAACCATTGCAGGTCGGGCGTGCCGGTGACTTCGAATCCGGGAGCCTCGGGAGGGCGCTGCGAGGCGTCGAGGGTCAGCAGCCAGGGGCGGTTGTTGGCTTCGAGCGTGACCTCGTAGCGCACGGGCTCGCCGCTCACGCGCAGGTTGGCGGACCACTGCGCACCGCGTGCCCATGACGGGAGCGCGGTCCACTCACGGCCGTCGAACTGCGCCAGCACCGGCCCGCGAAAGTAGAGCTGACTTTGCGGCGGCGCGCGGTCGCCATCGAACTTGATGCGCGCGGCGATGCTGTCGTCGAGCGCCAGTTCGGCGATGGTGCCCACGCGCATGGTGTTCGACAGGCCGGTGCGGCCCGCCATGGCGTCGCTGGGGGTGCCCCACAGCGGTGCGAAGCGCGGGAACAGCAGGAACAGCGCGAGCATGATCGGTGCGCCGGCAAGCGCCATCCATCCCGCGGTGCGCGCGGCCTGCATCAGCGGAGGCCGGCCCACGGGCATGTGCGCGTTGACCAGTGCCGTCAGCAGGCCCAGCAGCGCCAGCAGCATGGTGAAGGCGGTCAGCAGCGATTGCGAATAGAAGAAGTTCGTGAGCATCGTGAAGAAGCCCAGGAAGAAGACGACGAAGGCGTCTCGCCGCGCGCGCAGTTCCAGCGTCTTGAGTGCGAGCAGGCTGACGATCAGCGTGACGCCCGCGTCCCGGCCCAGCAGCGTGCGGTGGGTGGCGTAGGTGGCGCCGATAGTCAGCATCAGCAGCGCAAGGCGCCACCACTTGCTGGGAAGGGGGCGTGCCTGCACGGCAAGCGAGGCGCGCCAGAGCAGCACCATTGCCGTGATGGCCGTGCACCACCAGGGCAGGTTCTCGACCTGCGGCAAGAGGATCAGGCCGATGACGCAGAGAAGGAAAAGGGTGTCCCTCGCGTCGCGGGGAAGCGAGGCGAGTTCGCGTGCAACTCTGTTCATTCGACGGTCTCGTTCAGCACAGGGCCAATGCCTCCAGGCAGGCCCGCCGGTGGGCTTCGCCCTGGGACGGCTTCACGACCCGGCCCGCCACCCGCACGCCGTAGTCCACGCCCAGCCGGTCTGACATCAGCACCCAGGCACACAAGCGCGAGATGCGGGCCTCGGTGTCCGCGAGGCCGGTGGCCTGCGCATCGAGCCAGAGTTCTTCGCGCTGGGTCTGCTGCGTGTCGCGGCTGACGAGGTCTTCCGACCCGGCTGCCTGCGCCCGCGCGGCCTTCTTCCAGACCACGAGCTTCAGCGGATCGCCGCGCCGGTAGGCTCGCACGCCATCGTATTCGCCGGAGTTGTGTGCCCGCAGCGCGGCGGACACTGCCGCTGGCCCCGACAGGGGCTCGCCCGGCGGGAGCGGCGGCGGATGCGCTTCGGGCGTGGGGTACACCAGCATCTGCGCGGCCGGCCGCCAGACCGTCCACACGCGGAACGTGCCGAGCGGGAAGCGTGTTTCCGCCGTCAGCGGCGGCACCGGATGCAGCCCGCGCCGCTCGGGCTTGAATGCGATCTCGACGGTCGACGTGCCCTCGGCCGGCACGTCGGTCCAGGCCCATTGCCCGCTGCCGCGCACGGCCATGCCGATGCCGTAGCGCACGCTGCGTCGTGTGTTGTGCAGCACCACCCGGAAGACGGCGGCGGCGCCCGCATAGTGGGCGTCAGGCGCCACCATGTGCATGGCCAGTCCGCGCAGCGTGCCGTGGCACACGTGCATGCCCACGGCCACGCTGCCGGCGAGCAGGAAGGTCAGCAGGTAGCCCAGGTTGAGCTGATAGTTGATCGAGGCGATCAGCAGCACCAGCAGCGTTGCCGCCAGCGTCCATCCGGCGCGCGTGGGCACGATGTAGACATTGCGCTGCGTCAGCTCCAGCGTGTCCGACGGCGGACGGCGCGACAGGAACCAGCCGTCGATGCGCGAGCGGAGGGCGCCAGCAAGGCTCACGGCAGCGGCACTGCGGCGATCATGGCGCGCACCTGCTCGACGGCGCCGCGGCCTGCGTCGCCAACCGGCGTGAGGCGGTGCGCGATCGTCTGCGGCAGCACGGCCTGCACGTCATCGGGAGCGACGTAGTTGCGGTTGGCCAGCAGCGCCTGCGCCTTGGCCGCACGCAGCACCGCGATGCCGGCGCGCGGCGACAGGCCCTGCAGGAACCAGCGGCCAGAGCGCGTGGCCGCGATAAGGTCTTGCACGTAGTTGAGCAGCGGATCGGCCGCATGCACCTGCTGCACACGCTGCTGCAGGGCGGTCAGCTCGCCGGCGGTCAGCATCGCGGGCAGGGAGGCCAGCATTTCTCGGCGGTCGACGCCCGAGAGCAGCTGGCGCTCGGCGGCGCGGTCGGGGTAGCCGAGCGAGATGCGCATCAGGAAACGGTCAAGCTGCGATTCGGGCAGGGCGAAGGTGCCGAGCTGGTCCTGCGGGTTCTGCGTGGCGATCACGAAGAAGGGCGTGGGCAGGGGACGGGTCTCGCCTTCGACGGTGACCTGCTTTTCTTCCATCGCCTCGAGCAGCGCACTCTGGGTCTTGGGGCTGGCGCGGTTGATTTCGTCGGCCAGCAGCACCTGCGCGAAGATCGGCCCGGGGTGGAACACGAAGGCCTGCTGGCCCCGGTCGTAGATTGCCACGCCCGACAGGTCGCCCGGCATCAGGTCGGCGGTGAACTGCACCCGGGAGAACTGCAGCCCGAAGGTATGCGACAGCGCGTGGGCGAGGGTGGTCTTGCCGACCCCCGGCACGTCCTCGATCAGCAGGTGCCCGCCCGCCAGCAGACAGGCAACGCAGTCGCGCACTTGGGCCTCTTTGCCCACGATCACCGTGTTAAGCTGAGTTAACAAAGTGGCTAGCTTTGCAGCAACGTCCATATTTGTATCCATATGCAAACGATACCGTAAGACCTGCCGGCCCCATGCCGCGTGAGGTCTAGACGTGGCGACAGAGACACATGGGCAAGACAGGCTACTTCACACATCGCGACTTCTGGAAGCACGACATGGGCGGGGGGCATCCCGAATGTCCCGGGCGCCTGGATGCCATCGAAGACCGCCTGCTGCTTACCGGCGTGGGTGACGCACTGGAGCACTGCGAGGTGCCGCTGGCCACCCTGGAGCAGCTCACCCGGGCGCACAGCACGGAGCACGTCGAGTACCTCGAGGGACTGCATCAGCGCCTGGTGGCCGACGAGCCCGCCGGTGGCCCCGACCACGCGCAGGTCGACCCCGACACGATGCTCACCCGCTTCACCCTGCTGGCTGCGCGCCGCGCCGCCGGCGCTGCGATTGCCGCGACCGACGCGGTGATTGCCGGCGACCTGGAAAACGCCTTCTGCTCGGTGCGCCCGCCCGGCCACCATGCCTGCCGCGAGCAGGCGATGGGTTTCTGTTTCTTCAACAACATCGCCATTGCCGCGCGGCACGCCATCGACGTGCACGGCCTGGAGCGCGTGGCCATCGTCGACTTCGACGTGCACCACGGCAACGGTACCGAGAACATCCTGTCGAACGACCCGAACGTGCTGATGGTCGGCTTCTTCCAGCATCCGTTCTACCCGTACAGCGGCACGGTGCACCCGGCGTCGAACATGCTGAACCTGCCGATCCCGGCCTACACCCGGGGCACGGACGTGCGTGAGCTGATCGAGGCGATCTGGATGCCGCGGCTGGAAGAATTCAAGCCGCAGATGATCTTCATCAGCGCCGGCTTCGACGCCCACCGCGAGGACGACCTGGGCCAGCTTGGCCTCAACGAGAACGACTTCGCCTGGATCACGGGCCGCATACAGGATGTTGCCAGGCGCCATGCGAAGGGCCGTATCGTCTCGATGCTCGAAGGCGGCTACAACCTCGATGCGCTGGCGCGCAGCGTGGAAGCCCACATCCGCGTTCTCGCGGACCTGTAACGCAGCCGGCGCGAATGGCGCCCACGCTTCCGTTTTCTTTCAATAGATGAATTTCAACGATTTCACCCAACGCCTCGCCCAGGTCGATGCGCGCGGCCTCGGCATCGAGCTGGTTGCGCTGGTGGCCTGCGTGGCGCTGGCCTGGGCCGTGAGCAAATGGTTCGGCCGCGACCAGCCCAAGGACTCGATCTGGTTCGGCGAAAGCACTTTCGACGGACTGCTGTTCCCGCTGCTGGCGCTGGTGCTCACCGATCTCGCCCGGCGCGTGGTGATCGATTTCCAGACCGTGCTGGTGCTGCGCATCGCGGTGCCGGTGTTCCTGTCGCTGGCGGTCATCCGGCTGTTTGCGCGGGTGCTACGGGCGGTGTTCCCGGCGTCCAATGTCGTGCGGCTGATCGAGCGCACCGTCTCCTGGCTGGCATGGATTGCGGCGGTGCTCTGGATCGTCGGACTGCTGCCGCCGGTGCTGGCCGAACTCGACCAGATCACGCTGGCCTTCGGCAAGACGCGCGTGAGCCTGCAGACGATCTTCCAGGGCGTGCTGTCGGCGGGGCTGGTGCTGGTGATCTCGCTGTGGATCTCCAGCACCATCGAAAAACGCATCCTGCGCGAGGCCGTCACTGACCTGTCGATGCGCAAGGTGGCTTCGAACGCGGTGCGCGCCTTCCTGCTGCTGGTCGGCCTGCTGTTCGCGTTGTCGGCGGTGGGGGTGGACCTGACGGCGCTGTCCGTGCTGGGTGGCGCGCTCGGCGTGGGCCTTGGTTTCGGGCTGCAGAAGCTGGCGGCCAATTACGTGAGCGGTTTCGTGATCCTGCTCGAGCGCTCGATCCGCATCGGCGACAACGTGAAGGTCGACACCTTCGAGGGCCGCATCACGGACATCAAGACCCGCTACACGCTCATTCGCTCGGGAAATGGGCGGGAGGCGATCGTGCCGAACGAATCGCTCATCACCAGCCGGGTGGAAAACCTGTCGCTGGCCGACCGCAAGTTCAACATCACGACCACCATCGTGGTCGGCTACGAGAGCAACGTGGCGCAGGTGCAGACCATCCTGTGCGATGCGGCCAAGGCCCAACCGCGCGTGATGACCGACCCGGAGCCCGTGGCCTTCCTCATGAACTTCGCGCCCGACGGCCTGGAGTTCACGCTGAACTTCTGGGTGGCCGACCCCGACAAGGGCAAGGACAACCTGCGCTCGGCCATCAACATCGCCATCCTCGACGGGCTGCGCGGCGCGGGCATCGACATTCCCTATCCGCAGCGGGTGGTGCGTGTGGAGTCTTTACCGGATGGACTCGCCCAGCCGCCCAACGCTGTTTTATAATCACGGAAAAGCACGATCGTTCTTTTTTCTTGGCGCCTGCGCCGATGAGAAGAACGGAGAGGCCGCAAAGGTCGCGTCCTAGAATGACCGGCTGCCCTCGAAGCCCCCTTTTTGCAATCCAATGGAGTCAAGTCAATGAAGGTTCTTGTACCTGTCAAACGGGTCGTCGACTACAACGTGAAAGTGCGCGTCAAGAGCGACGGCACCGGAGTGGACATTGCCAACGTCAAGATGAGCATGAACCCCTTCGACGAGATCGCCGTTGAAGAAGCCGTTCGCCTGAAGGAAAAGGGCGTAGTGACCGAAGTCATCGCCGTCTCCTGCGGTGACGCCAAGTGCCAGGAAACCCTGCGCACCGCCATGGCCATCGGCGCCGATCGCGGCATCCTCGTGGAAACCACCGAAGAACTGCAACCGCTGGCCGTCGCCAAGCTGCTCAAGGCGCTGGTCGACAAGGAGCAGCCGTCGCTCATCATCCTTGGCAAGCAGGCCATCGACGACGACGCCAACCAGACCGGCCAGATGCTGGCTGCCCTGGCCGACCTGCCCCAAGCCACCTTCGCCTCCAAGGTCGAAGTCGCTGGCGACAAAGCCACCGTCACCCGCGAAGTCGACGGCGGCCTGGAAACCATCTCCCTCACGCTGCCGGCCGTCATCACCACCGACCTGCGCCTGAACGAGCCGCGCTATGTGACGCTGCCGAACATCATGAAGGCCAAGAAGAAGCAGCTCGACGTCTTCAAGCCCGAAGACCTGGGTGTGGACGTCAAGCCCCGCCTGAAGACCTTGAAGGTCTCGGAACCTCCGAAGCGCGGTGCCGGCATCAAGGTGCCCGATGTTGCAACGCTGGTGGACAAACTGAAGAACGAAGCGAAGGTGATCTGAACATGACCGCACTTGTTATTGCCGAACACGACCACGCGACCGTCAAGCCCGCGACCCTCAACACCGTGACTGCTGCACTCGCCTGCGGTGGCGATGTCCACGTGCTGGTGGCCGGTGCCAATGCCGCCGAAGCCGGCAAGGCCGCCGCACAGATCGCCGGAGTCTCCAAAGTCATCGTGGCCGACAGCCCCAGCCTGGCGGAAAACCTGGCAGAGAACGTCGCAGCCCAGGTGCTGGCGATCGCATCCAACTACAGCCACATCCTGTTCCCCTCGACCGCCAACGGCAAGAACGTCGCGCCTCGCGTGGCTGCCAAGCTCGATGTGGCCCAAATCTCCGACATCACCAAGGTGGACAGCCCCGACACCTTCGAGCGCCCGATCTATGCCGGCAACGCCATTGCCACCGTGCAGAGCAGTGACGCGACCAAGGTGATCACCGTGCGTACGACCGGCTTCGACGCAGCAGCAGCCACGGGTGGCAGTGCAACCGTCGAAACCGCCGAAGGCGTCGCAGACAGCGGCAAGAGCAGCTTCGTGGGCCGTGAAGTCACCAAGAGCGAACGCCCCGAGCTGACCGCAGCCAAGATCATCGTTTCGGGTGGCCGTGCCTTGGGCAGCGCCGAGAAGTTCACCGAAGTGATGGCCCCTCTGGCCGACAAGCTCAACGCAGGCCTTGGCGCCAGCCGCGCAGCCGTCGACGCAGGCTACGCCCCCAACGACTGGCAAGTGGGCCAGACCGGCAAGATCGTCGCCCCGCAGCTCTACATCGCAGCAGGCATCTCGGGCGCCATCCAGCACTTGGCCGGCATGAAGGACTCCAAGGTGATCGTGGCGATCAACAAGGACGAAGAAGCCCCGATCTTCTCGGTGGCCGACTACGGCCTCGTGGCCGACCTGTTCACGGCTGTGCCGGAACTGGTGAAGGCGCTCTGATCGCATTGCTGCACTGAGCCAGAGGGCATCGTTCGCGATGCCCTTTTCGTATCCGCTGTATCTGGAGACAAGACATGAGCTACACCGCCCCCATCAAGGACATGCTGTTCGACATCGAGCACCTGGCCAACATCGGCGAGATCGCGAAGCTGCCGGGCTTCGAAGACGCCGGCCTCGAAACCGCGCAGGCCGTCCTCGAGGAATGCGCGCGCTTCAACCAGGACGTGGTCGCGCCGCTGAACGTGGCGGGCGACCGCAATCCCTCGTCGTTCAAGGACGGCGTCGTCACCACCACGCCGGGCTTCAAGGAGGCCTTTGCGCAGTACGTGTCGGGTGGCTGGCAGGGCCTGCAGCATCCGGCGGACTTCGGCGGCCAGGGCCTGCCCAAGACCATCGGCGCGGCTTGCGGCGAGATGCTCAACTCGGCCAACATGAGCTTCGCTCTGTGCCCGCTGCTGAGCGACGGCGCCATCGAGGCGCTGCTCACGGCCGGCTCCGACGAGCTCAAGGCGGTGTACCTCGAAAAGCTTGTGAGCGGCCAGTGGACCGGCACGATGAACCTCACCGAGCCGCAGGCCGGCAGTGACCTCGCCATGGTGCGCAGCCGTGCCGAGCCGCAGCCTGACGGCACCTACAAGGTGTTCGGCACCAAGATCTTCATCACCTACGGTGAGCACGACATGGCCGAGAACATCGTGCACCTCGTGCTGGCCCGCGTGACCGGCGCGCCCGAGGGCGTGAAGGGCATCAGCCTGTTCGTGGTGCCGAAGTTCCTCGTCGGCAAGGACGGCTCGCTGGGCGAACGCAACGACGTGCACTGCGTGAGCATCGAGCACAAGATGGGCATCAAGGCCTCGCCCACGGCCGTGCTGCAGTACGGCGACCACGGCGGCGCCGTGGGCTACATCGTCGGCCAGGAGAACCGTGGCCTCGAGTACATGTTCATCATGATGAACTCGGCCCGCTATGCGGTGGGCATGCAGGGCATCGCGATTGCCGAGCGCGCCTACCAGCATGCCGTGGCCTACGCAAAAGACCGCGTGCAGAGCCGCCCGGTCGATGGCTCCATCAATGCCAGCGCGCCCATCATTCATCACCCCGACGTCAAGCGCATGCTGATGACGATGCGCGCCTACACCGAAGGCTGCCGCGCGATGGCCAGCGTGGCCGCTGCCGCCTACGACGCCGCGCATCATCATCCCGACGCGGACGCGCGCAAGCAGAACCAGGCCTTCTACGAATTCATGGTGCCGCTGGTCAAGGGCTACAGCACCGAGATGAGCCTCGAAGTGGCATCGCTCGGCGTGCAGGTGCACGGCGGCATGGGCTTCATCGAGGAAACCGGCGCGGCGCAGTACTACCGCGACGCCAAGATCCTGACGATCTACGAAGGCACCACCGCCATCCAGGCCAACGACCTCGTGGGCCGCAAGACCGCACGCGACGGTGGCCAGACCGCAAAGGCGATTGCCGCGCAGATCGAGAAGACCGAAGCCGAACTCGCCAAGAGCGACAGCCCCGCGGCGGCAGCCGTGCTCAAGCGCCTGAAGGCCGCGCGCCTTGCGTTCATCGACGTGGTCGATTTCGTGGCCGGCCAGACCAAGGCGTCGCCCAATGCAGTGTTCGCCGGCAGCGTGCCCTACCTGATGCTCGCGGGCAACCTCGTGGCAGGCTGGCAGCTCGCGCGTTCGCTGATCATTGCGCAGGACCTCGCTTCGCGCAGCTTCGACACCGACTTCATGCTGGCGAAGATCGCCACCGCGCGCTTCTATGCCGAGCACATCCTCAACAAGGTGCCGGGCATCCGCGACAGCATCGTCGACGGCGCCGAGAGCGTCACGGCGATGGCGCTCGACGCCTTCTGACGCACCGCCGCTGTCGCCCATCTGACGGGCGATGGCGGCTTCTCTCTCTTATAAAACCGAACCCATCTCCGGAGACGACATGTCCAAGCTGCCCCCCGTACTCGCGAACCTGCCGCTGCCGATCATCGGCTCGCCGCTGTTCATCATCAGCAACCCGAAGCTCGTGATTGCGCAATGCAAGGCGGGCGTGGTCGGCTCGATGCCGGCGCTCAACGCGCGCCCCGCGGCGCAGCTCGAAGAGTGGCTGATCGAGATCACCGAAGAGCTCGCGGCCTACAACAAGGCCAACCCCGACAAGCCTGCCGCCCCGTTCGCCATCAACCAGATCGTGCACAAGAGCAATGACCGGCTCGAGCACGACATGGAGATGGTCGTGAAGTACAAGGTGCCGATCGTCATCACCTCGCTGGGCGCGCGCACCGACGTGAACGACGCGGTGCACAGCTACGGCGGCGTGACGCTGCACGACATCATCAACAACAAGTTCGCGCAGAAGGCGATCGAGAAGGGCGCTGACGGCATCATCGCCGTGGCGGCCGGTGCCGGCGGCCACGCGGGCGTGAAGAGCCCGTTCGCGCTGGTGCAGGAAATCCGCCAGTGGTTCGACGGCCCCATCGCGCTGTCGGGCTCCATTGCCACCGGCGGTGCGGTGCTTGCCGCACAGGCCATGGGCGCCGACTTTGCCTACATCGGCACGGCCTTCATCGCGACCGAGGAAGCGCGCGCGAGCGACGATTACAAGCAGGCCATCGTCGACGGTAGTTCGGACGACATCGTCTATTCGAGCCTCTTCACCGGCGTGCACGGCAACTACCTCGCGCCCAGCATCGTCAAGGCCGGCATGGACCCGGCCAACCTGCCCGAGGGCGACGTGAAGACCATGAACTTCGGCGGCGGCGAAGGCAGCAAGGCCAAGGCCTGGAAGGACATCTGGGGCTCGGGCCAGGGCATTGGCGCCGTGACCGAAGTGGCCAGCGCCGCGGCCTTCATCGAAAAGCTCAAGCGCGAATACCAGGAAGCAAGGCAACGGCTCGCGCTTTGACTGCCACTGCGAACGGCGCCGCGCCTGCTGCCGGCGCGCCGCCGTCATCGCTGGGGCGCATGCCGCTGCTCGACGCGGCGAAGGGCATCGCCTGTGCGGTGATCGTTGGACATCATCTCTCGCGCTATGGTCCGATGCCGGCAGGCGCGTACGCGCTCGCGCCTGATTTCTTCTCGTGGCTGGCCAACGAAGGCCGGCTGGCGGTGCAGGTGTTTCTCGTCATCGCCGGCTTTCTTGCAGCCGCCAGCCTCGCGCCCGACGGCATGCTGCGCGTGGAGCGGCCGGTGACGCGCATCCTGCAGCGCTATGGTCGGCTGGTCATGCCGTACCTCGCCGCGCTCACTGTGTGCGTGCTGGTCGCGGCGGTGGTGCGGCCGTGGCTCGATGAAGAGGTTGTGCCTGCGTCGCCGACCTTCGGGCAACTGGTCGCCCATGGATTGCTGCTGCAGGACCTGCTGGGCTACGAGTCGCTGTCGACGGGCGTCTGGTACGTGGCCATCGACTTCCAGCTGTTCGCGCTGGCGCTGGCACTGGTGGGCCTACCCACGATGCTGCAGCGCTCCAGCGGCTCGCCACCGCTGAGCGCACAGGCGCGCTGGATGCCCGTGGCGCTGGTGCTCGGGCTGGCCGTGGCTTCGCTGGCGCTCTTCAATCGCAATGCCGGGCTGGACGACACAGCCTTCTATTTCTTCGGCACCTACGGTGTGGGCATGCTGGTGTTCTGGATCGGGCGCGCGACACGGTCAAGCACCTGGCAGAGCGCGATCGCATTGCTTGCGCTGGTGGGGGCGGGCGCGCTGGCTATCGACTGGCGCAGCCGTATCGCCACGGCGCTGTTCACGGCGCTGCTGATTGCCATTGCGCAGCGCCGCAACTGGCTGTCGCCTAAGCACTGGCCTGCCGTGGCCCTGCCTTTGTTGCGGCTGGGGCGTATGTCGTACTCGCTGTTCCTGATCCACTTCCCGGTGCTGCTTGCCATGAATGCGGCGGTTGCGAATTCCGGGCCGCACGGTGCGTGGTTCGACGCGGTCGGCCTCGTGGCGACCTTCGGCCTGTCGGTAGCTGCGGCGGCGCTGCTGTACCGCTGGGTGGAAGCGCGCCCGGCCTCGTGGCGCGCGGTGTTCACGCTTTTTGCTGCGCTGCTGGTTACTGGGCTAGTCGTTTCTCATTAAGGACGGGGGCGCCCGCGCAGGCGCACTGGCCGAATCTTCCTGAACCCGGTTGCGCTCGAGCGCCGGAGCGTGCAGTCTGCGGGCTCGTCAGTCGCTCGCATCTTCGGTATGATTGTGGAGATTTCAGTAATTACTGAAAATACACGAAACTAAGGAATGACCAAGCACTCGCCATCCCGATCGCCGCTGCGGGCTTTCGCGTCGCCTGACGTCGGCGGGGTGGTGCAGGGTGCCGCGGCGCTGTTCTGGCTGCCGCAGGCGGCGCTGTTGGCGATGGCGGTGCAGGGACTGGCTTCCGGGCGCGGTTTCGCTGCCGTGATCTGGCCCGCCGGCGCGATCCTGCTGCTTGGGCTGCTGCGGGCGGGTTGCGAGGCCTGGGGCGCTCGCCGGACCTTTGCTCGTGCACGTGCACAACTCACGGCGCTGCGCGAGCAAACGGCCACGGCGCTGGCCGGTAGCTCGCCGCTGGACCGCAGCCGCGCGCCTTCCGGGCTCGCCGCCAGCGTGCTCGCCGAGCAGGCCGAGGCTCTGGTGCCGTACCTCGTGCGCTACCAACCCGCGCGTTGGCGCGCGACGGTGGTGCCGATCTTCATCCTGTGCGCGGTGGCCGCCTTTTCATGGGTGGCCGCGCTGGTGCTGCTGCTCGCGGCGCCGCTCATTCCGGTCTTCATGGCCATTGTCGGCTGGCGCGCCAAGGCTGCGAGCGAAGCGCAGATGGTGGAGATGGGCGGCATGAACGCCTTCCTGCTCGACCGGCTTCGCGGGCTGGCGACACTGCGTGCGCTAGATGCGGTGGAGACCACGGCGCAGCGGCTGGGCGATGCAGCGCAATCCCTGCGCCGACGGACGATGGCGGTGCTGCGCATCGCGTTTCTCTCGTCAGCCGTGCTGGAGCTTTTCTCGGCGCTGGGCGTGGCGATGGTGGCCGCGTACGTCGGTTTTCACCTGTTGGGCTCCCTCGGCTTCGGCGCTTGGGGCCGGACGCTGAGCCTGGGCGAGGGGCTGTTCGTGCTGCTGCTGGCGCCGGCGTTCTTCGAGCCCCTGCGAGAGCTGCCGGCGGTCTGGCATGACCGGGCTGCGGGCGAAGCGGCGCTGGAGGCACTCGACCGCTTGCAGCGCAACGACCTGCCGCTGCCTGGTGCGAACGCCTCGCTGACGCGCGCCGCGACGGGCGTGCCAGGCGGCGCGCCGACCATCGCCATCCACAACCTGCATTTCTCCTGGCCCGGCGAGCAGCAAGAGGTCTTCGAAGGCTACGAGCTTCGCATCGCGGCCGGTGAACACATTGCGCTGATGGGCCCCAGCGGCTCTGGCAAGACTGCATTGCTCTCAATACTCGCAGGCCTCGTGCCCGCCACGCGCGGCGAGATCTCGATCGGTGGCGTGGCGCTCACGGACCACACCGTGGCGGCGCTGCGCCAGCGCATGGCGTGGATGGGCCAGGCGCCGCACGTCTTCGCCGGCTCAGCGCAGGCCAACGTGGCATTGGGGCGGGCGGGTGTCGACACCCCACAGGTCGCCGAAGCCATGCGCTTCGCATCGCTCGAAGCCGTGACGCAGGCGCATCCCGGCGTGACGCTAGGCGAGGGTGGCCATGGCCTGTCTGGTGGAGAAGCCGTGCGACTTGCCCTCGCGCGCGTCGCGGTGCACCCGCACGCCGACCTGCTGCTGGTAGACGAACCGACAGCGCACCTCGACACCGAAACCGCTGAGCGCGTCGCCGACGCTCTGGTGGCACTGGCGCGCGGCAAGACCCTCGTCGTCGCCACGCACGACCCGGTGCTGGCGGCTCGCATGGACCGCGCGGTGAACCTCGGCGCAGAAGCGCTGGAGAAGGCCGCATGAAGGCGACGCCAATCCACGCCACGAATTGGCGCGATCTGCGCCTGGTCCTGCGCCCCTTCCTTGCCGCGCAGCCACGTCCTCTTCTGCTCGGCTGCCTGCTCGCCGCAGTCACCGTGCTCGCAGGAATGGCGCTACTCGGCCTCTCGGGTTGGTTCATCACCGCGACCGCATTGGCCGGCCTGCACGCGGCCACTGCCTTCACCTTCGACGTGTTCATGCCCTCCGCCGGCATCCGCCTGCTGGCACTCGGTCGTACGGCATCGCGCTATGGCGAGCGGCTTGTGACGCACGACGCGACCTTCGCCGTGCTCGCAGCGCTGCGCGTTCGCCTGTTCCGCGGCTGGGCAAAGGCCGAGGCGGCGCGCGAGTTGCTGATGCGCCCGGCCCGCCTGCTGTTCCGTTTGACGGCGGACATCGACGCGCTGGAATCGCTCTACCTTCGCCTGCTCGTGCCAGCCGCCGCAGCGCTGGGTGCGGCATTGCTGGGCGGCGTGGTGCTCGGCTTCATGCATGTCGCCATGGGCCTCGCGCTGATGCTCTGGCTCGTGACCGTCGGCTGGGGCATCGCGTTCGTCGTCGCAAGGCGAGCCCGCCGGCCGGCCGTGCAGCGGGCGCATGCCGTCGAGGCGCTGCGCGCACGCGCAGTCGATCTCGTGGCGGGGCAGACCGATCTGGTGATGGCCGGCCGCATCGGCGCGCAGCGCCAGGCGTTGATGAACGCCGACATGCATCTCGCAAAGGCCGACCTGGCATTGAACAAGCTCGAAGCGGCGGCCGGCTTCGCCTATGGCAGCGCGGGCACCCTGACCCTCGTCGGCGTGCTGCTTGCCGTCGGCCTGCTGGTGGGCGAGGGCGTCATCGGCGCGCCGGCGGCGGCACTGGCGCTGCTGGTGGCGCTCACTGCCACCGAGCCCTTCGCGGCCTTGCGCCGCGGTGCGCTCGATGCGGGCCGCACGTGGCTGGCGGTGCGGCGTCTTGCACCGCGCATGAGCGAGGAGTCCGCCTCAACGTCAACGGCGAACGAACCCGATGCGACGCTCGCATTGCAACTGAAGCGCGTCACCGTGGTCCACGATGGCAGCCGCACACCCGTCCTGAGCGACGTGACTTTGACCCTGAACGCAGGCGAGCGCGTCGCATTGATCGGCGCGAGCGGCGCCGGCAAGTCGACGCTGCTCGCCGCCATTGCAGGCGAAATCACGCCGCTGTCCGGCAGCAAGAGCGCACAGCCCGCGTGCCTTCTGACCCAACGCACCGAACTCTTCCAGGACAGCCTGCGCGACAACCTCCGCCTCGCCGCGCCCAACGCCACCGACGACCAACTGCACGCCGTACTGCATGCAGCAGGCTTGGAAGACGAAGTGCGCTCATTGGCCACGGGCCTCGACACCCGGCTCGGCGAAGGCGGCCTGGGCCTCTCCGGCGGCCAGTCGCGCCGCCTTGCGCTGGCCCGCCTGCTGCTGCGCCCGGTGCCCCTCTGGCTGCTCGACGAACCCACCGAAGCGCTCGACGCCGCCACCGCACACGACGTGCTGCAACGCCTCGCCCGACACGCAGGCCCACGCACCTTGCTGATCGCCACTCACCTGCGCCGCGAAGCCGCGCTCGCCGACCGCCTCGTGTGCATGCGCCAGGGCTGCATCGTCGCCGACCTGCGGCGCGGCACTGAAGCCTTCGACGCCGCACTGCGCAGCCTGCGCCCCGACTGAACACTTACAAAGAAAAAACAGGCAACCCAAAAGGAAGAACCCCCATGGACCTCGACATCGTCGCGCTATCGCGCCTGCAGTTCGCCGTCACGGCGCTGTACCACTTCCTGTTCGTGCCGCTGACGCTCGGGCTTTCGATCATCCTCGCCATCATGGAGACGGTCTACGTGATGACCGGCCGCGTGATCTGGCGCGACATGACGAAATTCTGGGGCGTGCTGTTCGGCATCAACTTCGCGATGGGCGTTGCCACCGGCATCGTGATGGAGTTCCAGTTCGGCATGAACTGGAGCTACTACAGCCACTACGTCGGCGACATCTTCGGCGCGCCGCTGGCCATCGAGGGGCTGATGGCCTTCTTCATGGAGGCCACCTTCGTCGGGCTGTTCTTCTTCGGCTGGGACAAGCTCTCCAAGGTGGGCCACCTGATCTCGACATGGGCCGTGGCCATCGGCTCCAACTTCTCGGCGCTGTGGATCCTCATTGCCAACGGCTGGATGCAGAACCCCGTGGGCGCGGCCTTCAACCCGCAGACCATGCGCATGGAAGTGACCGACTTCTTCGCGGTGCTGACCAACCCGGTGGCGCAGGCCAAGTTCGTGCACACCGTGTCGGCGGGGTACGTGTGCGCCGCCGTGTTCGTGCTGGGCGTGTCGGCCTGGTATGTGCTCAAGGGCCGTCACCTCGAACTGGCCAAGCGCTCGATGACGGTCGCGGCCTCGTTCGGCCTGGCCGCCGCGCTGTCGGTGGCCGTGCTCGGCGACGAGAGCGGTTACCTCTCCGGCGAGCACCAGAAGATGAAGCTGGCCGCCATCGAAGCCATGTGGGAAACGCAACCCGCGCCTGCCGCCTTCACCGTCATCGGCTTCCCTGACCAGGAGGCGCGCGAGACGCACTACGCCATCCACATCCCCGCGGTGATGGGCCTGATCGGCACGCGCTCGCTCAACACAGTGATGCCCGGCATCGACGAGCTCGTGAAGCGCGCTGAAGCCCGCATCCGAGAAGGCCTCAAGGCGTACGACGCGCTGCAGAAGATCCGCGAGGCAGGCGGCACCGGCAAGGTGACGCAGGGCGTGCGCGGGGACTTCGAGGACAACGGCATCAACATGGGCTACGCGCTGCTGCTCAAGCGCTACGTGGACGATCCGCGCACAGCGACGGACGAACAGATCACCAAGGCCGCATGGGACACCGTGCCGCAGGTGGCGCCGCTGTTCTGGCTGTTCCGCGTGATGGTGGGCATCGGCATGCTGCTGATCCTGCTGACGGGCACCTTCTTCGTGCTCTCCGCGCGCCGCAAGCTCGACAGCTACCGCTGGCTGCTGAAGCTCGCCGTGTTCGCGATCCCGCTGCCGTGGATCGCCATCGAGTCGGGCTGGCTGGTTGCTGAGTTCGGCCGCCAGCCGTGGGTGATCGAAGGCGTGCTGCCGACGGCTGTAGCTGTGTCGAACCTCGGCGTGAAGACGCTGCTGCTCACGCTCGCTGGCTTCATCGCGATCTACACCACGCTGCTCATCATCGAGATGAAGCTGATGCTCAAGGCCATCCGCAAGGGGCCTGAAGCCGAGCATGCGCCGGACGAGGGCGACACGCTCTCGCACATTCCGCCGGCCCACGCAGGCGCGGCCATTCCTTCTCCTTCCACCGGGAGCGCAGCATGATCCTCCACACACTCCTTGACTACGACACCCTGCGCATCATCTGGTGGCTGCTGATCGGCGTGCTGCTGGTGGGCTTCGCCGTGACCGACGGCTTCGACCTGGGCAGCGGCATGCTGCTGCCCTTTGCCGCGCGCAACGACATCGAACGCCGCGTCGTCATCAACAGCGTGGGCCCGGTGTGGGAAGGCAACCAGGTGTGGCTGATCCTCGGCGGCGGCGCGATCTTCGCGGCGTGGCCGCAGTTGTACGCCGTGTCTTTCTCGGGCTTCTACCTTGCGATGTTCGTGATTCTCACGGCGCTGATCCTGCGGCCCGTGGCCTTCAAGTTCCGCAGCAAGCGCGAGTCGCCGCAGTGGCGCGCGCGCTGGGACTGGGTGCTGTTCTTCAGCGGCTTCGTGCCAGCGCTGATCTGCGGCGTGGCCGTGGGCAACGTGCTGCAGGGCGTGCCGTTCCGCTTCAGTGCCGACATGCACATCTTCTACGACGGCAGCTTCTTCGGCCTGCTGAATCCGTTCGCGATCCTGTGCGGACTGGTGTCGGTGGCAATGCTCGTGATGCACGGCGCGGCATGGCTGCTGCTGAAGACTGCCGGGCCGGTGGCCGAGCGCGCTCGCACCTACGGCATGGTCGCCGCCGTGCTCACCATCGCGCTGTACGCACTGGCCGGTGTGCTGCTGGCAACGAGCATCGGCGGCTACCGCATCAGCAGCGTGGTCGATGCGGTGGGGCCGTCGAATCCGATGCTGAAGACAGTCGAGATGCATGCCGGCGCGTGGACCGTCAACTACGCGGCGCACTCGTGGACGCTCGCCGCACCGGCGGCTGGCTTCGTCGGCGCGCTGGGTGCTTTGCTCGGGCTCGCGCTGCGCCGCCCGGTGCTCGCGCTGCTGACCGCGGCGCTCGGCATCGCCGGCATCATCCTCAGCGTGGGAGCGTCGATGTTCCCGTTCATCCTGCCGTCGTCGATCGATCCGCGCGCCAGCCTCACGGTGTGGGACTCGTCGTCGAGCCACCTCACGCTGTTCATCATGCTGGTGGTCACGGCCTTCTTCATTCCGCTGATCGTGGCCTACACCAGCTGGGTCTATCACGTGCTGTGGGGCAAGGTCGACGAGCAGGCCATCCGCGACGAGAGCGGCCACGCCTACTGAACGAACAGAGGAGAAAAAAGATGTGGTACTTCGCCTGGATCCTCGGCCTGCCGCTGGCAGCCGCTTTCGCCGTACTCAATGCGATGTGGTACGAACTCATGGACGACGAGGCCGTGCGCAAGGCCAAGCTCGGAACGCCCGAGCCGCCGGCGGGGCAGGAGCGGCTCTAGAGGCTCCAGGCCTATTCGGCGGCCTTCTTCTTCGACGCTGCACCGCCGGTGATGCGGTCCTTGAGCGTCAGCACCTTCGTCACGGTCGCACCCATGCCCATGAGCTTCATGGCGGTCTCGGGCGCGAGCCGCTGCACGTCGTCGAACCACTTCATCAGCCGGTCGATCAGGTCGTGCATTTCGCGCATGCGCTCCTGCGCGTGGCGCTCGGCGTCGCTCGTGGGCGATTCGAGCAGGGCGTTGCGCAGCATCGAGAGCGTGGGCTCGATCTCGCGGCGGCGGCGCTCCTCGGCCAGCACGCGAAAGATTTCCCACACGTCCGAAGGCGCCTCGAAGTATTCGCGCCGGTCACCCGGGTGATGCCGCAGGTGCACCAGCCGCCAGGCCTGCAGCTCCTTCAGGCCCATGCTGACGTTCGAGCGCGAGAACTCGAGCAGCTCGGCGATCTCGTCGGCGTTGAGCGCGCGCTCCGACAAAAAGATCAGCGCGTAGATCTGCCCGACGGTGCGGTTGATGCCCCACTTGCTGCCCATCTCGCCGAAATGGGCGACGAACTGGCGGTTGAGGGGAGGGAGATCGGAGGAAGTTGCCATGCGCCGGATTGTCGCGCGGATGGCTGTAATTTCGGAAAGTCCTGAAAACTCAATCCGCTGGCGCGCGCCGCCGGTACGACCCCGGCGCGCCTCCCGTCCATGCCTTGAAGGCTCGCTGAAACGCCGCGCTGTCGGCAAAGCCCAGCTCCTCCGCCAGCACCGCGAGCGGCACGGTGCTGGTGTTGAGCCGCACGATGGCGAGGTCGCGTCGCAACTGGTCTTTCAGCGCCTGGAACGAGGTGCCCTCGGTCGCCAGGTGCCGCTGCAGCGTGCTGACGGACATGTGCAGCACGCTCGCCGTGGTCGCGAGGTCAGCCCATGCCGGGCGGTGCTGCTGCAGCACCGCACGCACCCGCGCGCTCACGGCCTGCTCGGCGAGTCGGGGCAGGATCACGTTGGCCGGCGCGGCCGCCAGAAAAACCTGCATCTCCTGTGCGTCGCGGTGCACCGGCGTGTCGAGCGCGCTGGCGTCGAACCACACGGCCGACAGCGGCTGGCCGAACTGCAGCGGCCCCGGGAACACCTTGGCGTAGCCGTCCGCATAGGGCGGCAGCTCGAAGCCGAAGTCGAAGCGGCGCGCCACCAGCCGGCCGCCGTGCAGCCATGCGAAGAGCCGCCAGTACACCCGCAGCATCAGCTCGTGCAGAAAGTTCTGGTGCGTGGCGGGCTGGATGTTCAGCCTCACGCCGAAGCCCGCAAGCGGGCCTTCGTGCAGCAGCACCAGCGACAGGTCGTCCTGCAGCAGGCTGAAGGTGTGGGCCACGCGGCGCAGCGCCACCTCGAAGGTGCGCGCGCCCAGCGTGGAGCGCGTCATCAGCGCAAAGCTGCCGCGGCGCAGGCGCCGGGTGAGAAAGCCCAGTGCCTCGTCGTCCATCCGGTCCATCAGCAGTGCGAACAACGCCACGTACTGCTCGGCCGTGATGCGCGCGCCGGTCTCGTCGAGCAGGGCGGGGGCGATGCCCGCGTCTTCCAGTGCCATGTCGATATCGACCGGCGCCTCGCCGCCGCGCGCACGAATGCCCGACAGCATGCCGTGGACGAAGGCGATCGGAATGGTGACGGGCGGTTGCAGCATGAGTCCTGTCGATTGACGTTTTCTGCCATGCGATCGAAGCGAAGTGCAATCGCCGGGCAGCCGCCGGATTTCTACCATGCGGCTACACAAGAACGAGACGGAGACAAACCCATGTACCTCACCCAGGGCCTTCACCGGGCCGTGCAGCAGCGCCCCGATGCCATTGCCGTGCGCTTTGCCGGCCGTGCACGGAGCTTCCGCGACTTTGCCGAACGGGTCGCACGCCTGGCCGGTGCGCTGCAGCGGCTGGGCATGCAGGCGGGCGACCGCGTTGCCATGCTGTCGCTCAACTCCGACCGCTATCTCGAATACCAGATGGCCGTGCCCTGGGGCGGCGGGGTGCTCAACCCCTGCAACATCCGCTGGTCGGCTGCCGAGATTCTTTACTCGCTGGAAGACTCGGGCTCCAGCATCCTGCTGGTCGACGAGACCTTCCGGCCGGTGGTCGAGCAGATGCGTGGCCAGTCGAAGAGCCTGCGCGAAGTCGTCTACTGCGGCGACGGCCCGGTGCCGCCCGGCATGCACAGCTACGAAGGCCTGATCGACGCCGCCCAGCCGGTGCCCGACGCCGTGCGCCGCGGCGAAGACCTGGCCGGCATCTTCTACACCGGCGGTACCACCGGTTTCCCCAAGGGCGTGATGCTGAGCCACACCAACATCTGCAGCTCGGCGCTCGCGGCGCAGGCAGAGGGGCTGGCCCCGGCCGGCGGCTGCTACCTGCATGCCGCGCCGATGTTCCACCTGGCCGACATGGGCCTGGCCACGCCGCACTGGTTTGCGGGCAACACGCACGCGATCATTCCGATGTTCACGCCCGAGGGCGTGCTCAACGCCATCGAGCGCGACCACGTCACCAGCCTGCTGCTGGTACCCACCATGATCCAGATGCTGGTGGACCACCCCGCCATGCGGGAGCCGCGCGACCTGAGCAGCCTGAAGAACATCACCTACGGTGCCTCGCCAATCTCCGAAGCCGTGCTGAACCGCGCGATGGAGGCCTTTCCGGGTGTCGGGTTCGTGCAGGCCTATGGCATGACCGAGCTGTCGCCCATCGCTACGCTCAACCCCGCGTACTTCCACACGGCCGAAGGCCGCAAGCACGGCAAGCTGCGCTCGGCGGGCCGTGCCGCCGTGTGCATGGAAGTGCGCGTGGTCGATGCCGACGACAAGGAGGTGCCGCGCGGCACCGTCGGCGAAGTGGCCGTGCGCGGCCCCAACGTGATGCAGGGCTACTGGAACAAGCCCGAGCAGACGGCGGCCGCGCTGCGCGACGGCTGGATGCACACCGGCGACGGCGCCTACATGGACGACGACGGCTTCATCTTCGTGGTCGACCGGCTGAAGGACATGATCATCAGCGGCGGCGAGAACGTCTATTCGGCCGAGGTAGAGAACGCCATCAACCAGCATCCCGCGGTGGCCGCCTGCGCTGTCATCGGCATTCCGAGCGAGGAGTGGGGCGAGGCGGTGCATGCCGCGCTGGTGCTCAAGCCGGGGCAGGCAATCAAGCCCGAGGAGCTGATCGCGCACTGCAAGACGCTGATTGCCAACTACAAGTGCCCGCGCAGCGTGGCCGTCCTCGATGCGCTGCCGCTGTCGGGCGCCGGCAAGGTGCTGAAGACGAAGCTGCGCGAACCCTTTTGGCAAGACCGCCAGCGAGGCGTAGCCTGAGCCTGTCTGTTTTCTTATTCGAACCTCCAAGGAGCCTCTCATGAGTCAGGACGTCTATGTCGTCGGGGTCGGCATGATCCCGTTCACCAAGCCGGGCGCGAACCAGCCCTATCCGCAGATGGCCGCCCATGCCACGAATGCGGCGCTGAAAGACGCCGGCATCGGCTACGAGCTGGTGCAGCAGGCCTACGTGGGCTACGTGTACGGCGACTCCACCGCCGGGCAGCGCGCGCTGTATGAAGTGGGCATGACGGGCATTCCGGTCGTCAACGTCAACAACAACTGCTCTACCGGCTCGACCGCGCTGTTCCTCGCGCGCCAGGCCGTGGCCAGCGGCGCCGCCGACTGCGTGCTGGCGCTCGGCTTCGAGCACATGAGCCCCGGCGCGCTCGGCGCGGTGTTCAACGACCGGCCCAGCCCCTTCGACCATTTCGAAAGCATCACAGATGAGCTGGTCGGCAACGAGCAGGTGCCGCTCGCGCTGCGCTACTTCGGCGGTGCAGGGCTCGCGCACATGCAGCAGTACGGCACGCAGATGTCGACCTTCGCGAAGATCCGCGCCAAGGCCAGCCGCCATGCGTCGAACAACCCGGTGGCGCTGTTCCGCACCGTCGTCACCGAAGACGAGGTGATGGCCGCGCCCGTCATGTGGCCCGGCGTGATGACGCGGCTGATGGCCTGCCCGCCCACCTGCGGCGCAGCCGCGGCCATCGTGTGCTCGGCCCGCTTTGCCGAACGCCACGGGCTGGACCGCAGCGTGCGTATCAAGGCGCAGGCCATGACCACCGACCGGCCCATCACCTTCGAGAGCCGCGACATGCGCGAGGTGGTCGGCTTCAGCATGGCGCAGGAGGCCGCGCAGAAGGTGTACGACGCGGCCGGCGTCGGCCCGCAAGACGTGGACGTGGTCGAGCTGCACGACTGCTTCGCGCACAACGAACTCATCAGCTACGAGGCGCTGGGCCTGTGCCCGGTGGGCGGCGCCGAGAAGTTCGTGGTCGATGGCGACAACACCTATGGCGGCAAGGTGGTGACCAATCCGTCGGGCGGGCTGCTGTCGAAGGGGCATCCGCTCGGGGCCACGGGGCTGGCGCAATGCACGGAGCTGGTCCAGCAGCTTCGAGGCACAGCCGACAAACGGCAGGTCGAGGGCGCGCGGATGGCGCTGCAGCACAACCTCGGGCTGGGCGGCGCCTGCGTGGTGACGCTCTACGAGCGCGTCTGAGAAAGCCCACCCGATGATCGACAAGAAATGGATCGGCCACGAGCTGCCGCCTTCGGTGCTGCCCATCGAGCGCAGCCGCCTGCAATTCTTCGCCAAGGCCATCGGCGAGACCGACCCCGTCTACACCGATGCCGCCGCCGCGCGTGACGCCGGCTACCCCGACCTGCCCGCACCGCCGACCTTCCTGTTCGCGGCCGAGCTCGACTCGGGTGCGTCCGACAGATTGCTGGCCGACCTGCAGATTCCGCTGTCGAAGCTGCTGCACGGCGAGCAGGGCTTCAGCTATCACCGGCCGGCCTGCGTGGGCGACACGGTGACGGTGCGCTCCACCATCACCGACATCTACGACAAGAAGAACGGTGCGCTCGAATTCGTCATCAAGACATCGCGCGCCACCAACCAGCGCGACGAACTGGTGGCCGAGCTGCGCACGGTGATCGTCTGCCGCCACTGAAGGAAGGAACCCGCACCGATGAATGCCTTTAACTACGACGCCGTGAAGATCGGCGACGAGCTGCCTTCGCTGCAGCTGCCGCCTGTGAACCGCACCACGCTCGCGCTGTTCGCCGGCGCCTCGGGGGACCACAACCCCATTCACATCGACACCGATTTCGCGCGCAAGGCCGGCATGCCCGACGTGTTCGCGCAGGGCATGCTGGGCATGGCCTGGCTCGGGCGCCTGCTCACGCAGTGGGCGCCGCAGTCGCAGCTTCGGCGCTTCGACGTGCGCTTCCAGGGCATCACGCACCTGGGGCATGCGGTGCGGTGCAGCGGGCGCGTGGTCGAGAAGCTCGAGCACAACGGCGAGCGCTGCGTGCGCGTCGAGGTGCTCAGCGCCAACCAGTATGGGCAGACGCGCATTGCGGGCGAGGCGCTCGTCGCGCTGCGCTGACATCAACCGAAGAAAGAACAGAGACATGACACTCAAGCTCGGCGGCAAGGTCGCCCTCATCACAGGTTCGGGTCGCGGCATCGGCCGGGCCATCGCGCTCAAGCTCGCATCCGAAGGTGCGCGCATCGTCGTCAACGACCTCGATGCCGGGCCGGCTGAAGAGACCGTACAGGCCATCCGTGCTGCCGGCGGAGAAGCGGTGGCCTGCGTCGGCAGCGTGGCCGCACCGGACTTTGCCGAGCGCTTCGTCGGCACCGCGGTGAACGAATTCAAGGGCCTCGACATCATCGTCAACAACGCCGGCTACACCTGGGACAGCGTGGTGCAGAAGATGACCGATGAGCAGTGGTACGCCATGATCGACGTGCACCTCACGGCACCGTTCCGCATCCTGCGCGCAGCGCAGCCGGTGATCCGCGCGCTGTCGAAGTCCGAGACCGAGGCGGGCCGGCGCGTTGTGCGCAAGGTGGTCAACATCTCGTCGGTGGCGGGGCTGTTCGGCAACGCGGGGCAGGCCAACTATTCGGCGGCCAAGGCCGGCATCGTCGGCATGACGCAGACGCTGGCCAAGGAGTGGGGCCGCATGAACGTCACCGTCAACTGCGTGGCCTTCGGCTTCATCCAGACGCGGCTGACCGCGAGCACCGCCGAGGCCACCACCGCGAACATCGAGGGCCGCGAGATCAAGGTGGGCATCAACCCGGGGCTGCTGGCGATGATGGAGCAGTCCATTCCGTTGGGACGCGGCGGCACGCCCGAAGAAGCCGCAGGCGCGGTGTACCTGCTGTGCGCGCCCGAATCCGACTACGTGAGCGGGCAGACGCTGATGTGCACCGGCGGGCTCACGGGGGTCTGAGCATGAACATCAGCGAAGGCATTGCCTGGGACGTGGAGGAGGGCATCGGCCGCATCGTGCTGAAGCGGCCCGAACGCGCGAATGCCCTTGGCTTGGCGAACGGGCGCGCGCTGGTGCGGGCCATCGACGAAGTGCTGGCGCAGAAGCCGCGCGTCATCCTGCTGACCGGCGAGGGCAGGGTGTTCTGCGCCGGCGGCGCCATCGATGAATTCGTGGCGGCCGGCGAAGCGCTGCCCGAGCTGGTGAGCGAGATGCTCGACAGCCTGCATCCGGCATTGCTGCGCCTGTCGAACAACCCGGCGCCGCTGGTCGTGGCGGTGAACGGAGCGGTGGGCGGCGCCGGCGTGGGGCTCGCGCTGTGCGGCGACTTCGTGCTCGCCGCCGAATCGATGAAGCTGCGCACGGGCTACGCGGCCATCGGGCTGTCGCCGGATGCGGGCGCCTCGTACTTCCTCGCGCGTCGCGTGGGGCCCGTGCGTGCGCAGCAATTGCTGATGCTGAGCGATGCCGTCGACAGCCAGCGCTGCCTGGCGTGGGGCGCCGTCGATGCGCTCCACGCGGATGTTGAACTCGCAGCCGCCGCCGAAGCACTCGTCACGCGGCTCGCCCGTGGCGCGAGCGGATCGTTCGCGGCCATCAAGACCCTGTGCGCCGGTGTGCCGGGCCGGCCTTTCGATGAGCATCTGGCGCTGGAGCAGAAGCTGCTGCGCGAACGTGCCGGCAGCGCCGATGCGCGCGAGGGCGTGGCGGCGTTCGTAGCCAAGCGCGCGCCGCGCTTCACCGGTCGCTGAGGCACGACGTCTGCATCGCATTCGCCGCGCCATGCGGATGGGATGCGTGCAAGAATCTCCGCGGCGCTTTTGCTTTGCGCCCAGCCCACGGAGTTTCTTCTTGAGTCTTGTCTCCACGACCTCGCTTCGGTACTTCGCCGAAGTCGTTCGCACCGGTTCGATCAGGGCGGCTTCCGAGAACCTGTACGTCGCGGCATCCGCCATCAGCAGGCAACTCGCCATGCTCGAGGACTCGTTGGGCGCACCCTTGCTGGAGCGGCGCCAGGGGCGCGGCAAGGTCAAGCTCACGGCGGCCGGCGAGATCTTGATGCGCTATCACAAGAACGTCGTCAAGGAGTCCGGCCGGCTGCATTCCGAGATCGAGGCGCTGCAGGGCCTCAAGCGGGGCCACGTCAATTTCGGCATGCCCGAATCGTTGACGCGCGACTTCATGCCGCAGTTCTTCTCCGGCTTTGCCAAGCGCTACCCGGGCATCTCGTTCAGCGTGAAGGTCAGCGGCAGCCCCACGTTGGCGGAGATGCTGCTCGAAGACGACCTCGACGCCTGCTTCACTTTCGGCGACATCGCATTCCAGGATCTTTCGATGGTCTATACGCGGTTGCTGCCGCTCTACGTGCTGGTGCCCACCGGGCATCCGCTCGAAGGCTACAAGTCGCTGCGGCTTTCGGATTGCGCCGAGTACAGCCTGTCGTCGCTCGACTCGTCGCTGTGGGCCAAGCAGCAGTACGACGAGATGCTCGCGAAGGCGAAGATCCGGCCGCGCATTGCGCTGGAGACCAACTCTTACGAACTCATGCGCAACGTGGCGGCAGAGGGCATGTGCCTCACGTTCACGACCACGCCGCTGGAAGACCCGTTCGGGCGTCCAAGGGCTGGCTCCTATGTGCCGCTGAAAGACCCGCGCGCCAGGCCGCAGCGCCTGGCGCTGTGCGTGCACAAGGGCCGCAGCCTGCCGATACCGGTGGCTGCATTTCTCTCGGAACTCACGGTTGCGCTGGAAGAGGCGGAGCAGCGTGCCGAACAGGGCCGCCCCGCCGCTTGAGGCCCTGAAGCCTTACCCCGCGGCCAACTCCGCAGGCGTCTTGTACTTCTGCACGGCCGCGAACCGTCGCACCAGGTAGTCGCCCGACTTGATGGGCGCATGGCTGGGCTCGCCTTCGCCGGGCGCGAACCCGGGCAGGCAGGCCACGGGCGTGTCGTAGTCGAGGTTGAAGAATGTGGGGATCGAGTAGCGCTCCTTGCCCGTGCGGTTCGCGACGCGGTGCCTGTTGGACACGTAGACGTCGTTGGTCCACACCTTCACCAGGTCGCCCAGGTTGATGACCAGCGTTCCCTCGACGTAGGGCGCGGCCACCCATTCCCCACCGCGTGTGCACAGTTCGAGGCCGCCGATAGGGTCTTGCGCCAGCACGGTCAGCATGCCGTAGTCGGTGTGCGCGGCGGCACCGAGTTCGAGGTTGGTGAACGACTCCTGCGGCGGGTAGTGAAAGAGCCGCGACTGCACCATCGGCTTGGTGGCGTACTGCAGGAAGAAGCCTTCATCCTTGCCGACGGCCGAGGCGAAGATCTTCAGCAGGTTGCGGCCGAGCTCGATGGTGGCGTTGAAGTACGCCATGGCCGCGGGCTCGAGCCAGGGCTTGTCCGCAGGCCAGCGATTGGGGCCGTGCAGCGGCCGCCCGTTCGCTACGTCGGGGTCCGTCAGCGGCAGGTCCATGCCGAGTTCGTAGCTCTCCTTCAGGTCCGGCTTGTGGCCCGGATGCTGCGTGACGCCCATGGGCATGAAGCCGCGTCGGAAGCGCTCGTCGATCTGGTCCTTCATGCGCTCCTCCATCGGCAGCGACATGTAGCGGCGGGTGGCGTCGAACACGGTGTCGATCACGGCCTGCGGCACCCCGTGGTTCCTGACGTAGAAGAAACCGGTGTTGGTGCATGCGGCCTTGAACTGCTCGACCACCGGCCCGATCGGGCCGCCGGCCAACCACGGGCCCAGGTCGAGAATCGGCATTTCCTGCGCGGAGGCCCTGCGGGGTGCCTCGAGCTTCTGTTCGTCTTGGATCATTGCGTTGCTCCTTTGTAGGGGTTGTGTTGTTGCTTCATGTGCCGCGAGACAGGTCGGTGAACGCGTCCGCCCAGAACACCACGCGCCGCGCAATCGCCTTCATCAGGCCGTGCAGCACGATGCCGATGGCCGAGAGAACGATGAGGATCGCGAACATGCCCGCCGCGTCCATCGAGAAGTTGCGCTGCAGGATGAGATAGCCCAGCCCGGCCTGGGCGCCAACGAACTCGCCCACGATCGCGCCGATCACGGCCAGCACGATGCCGATGTCCAGCCCGGCGAACACATACGGCAGCGCGTGCGGCAGCCGGACCATGCGGAACACATGCCAGGAAGACGCCGTGAATGCGCGCATCAGGTCGATCTGATCCCTGGGCGCCGAGCGAAGCCCCACGATCGTGTTGGCGAGCACCGGAAAGAACACGATGGTCGCGGTGATCACGACCTTCGACGTTGTGTCGAAGCCGAACCACAGCACGAACAGCGGCGCCACGGCCACCTTGGGCACGGTCTGGAACGCGACAACGTACGGGTAGAGCACCAGTTCGAGCAGCGCGCTCTGGCCGATCAGCGCGCCGAGCAGGAACCCCGCGAACGCGCCGAGCGCGAAGCCCGCAAGAATCTCGTAGAGCGTCACCCACAGGTGCGGCCACACTTCGCCCGACTGGAAGACGTCATAGATGGAGCGGGCCACGCCCGCAGGCCCCGGGAAGATCAGGTGCGAGATGCCCAGCGCGCTCACCACGAGCTGCCATGCGGCAATCACGGCCACGAAGACGGCCGCGATCAGCGCCTTGCGCCGTGCGGGGGTGAGCCACGGCGCGGGCGGCTCGAAGTCGATGTTCTCGGTGTTCGCGGTGCTCATCCGTCGAGCCCTCCACTGGCGTTCAGGTTGGTCCGGATGTCGCGGACATGGCTGCCGAATCTCTCGGTGTTGATGAGCTCCAGCGTGCGGGCGGCGGGCAGGTCGACGTCGATGACCTTCGTGACGCGCCCGGGCCGCGGCGACATGACGATCACGCGGTCGCCGAGGAACACGGCTTCCGGAATGCTGTGCGTCACGAGCATGATCGTGGCGCCGGTGCGTTCGCGCAGCTTCAGCAGCTCGACGTTCATGGTCTCGCGCGTCATGGCATCGAGCGCGCCGAAGGGCTCGTCCATCAGCAGCAGCATCGGGTCGTTGACCAGCGCCCGCGCAATGCCCACGCGCTGCTGCATGCCGCCGGAGAGTTCGCCGGGGTACTTGGTCTCGAAGCCGGCCAGCCCCACCAGATGCAGGTAGTGGAGGGCACGTTCGCGCGCGACCTTGGGGTCGCGCCCCTGGATCTGCGCGGGCACCAGCACATTGTCGAGGATGTTGCGCCACGGCAGAAGCACGGGCGCCTGGAACACCACGCCCACATCGCGGCTCGGCCCGGTGTGGCGCCGCCCGCCGAGCTCGACCGTGCCGCGGCTCGCGCGCTCGAGGCCGGCCAGGATGCGCAGCAAGGTGCTCTTGCCGCAGCCGCTCGGGCCGACCACAGTGACGAACTCGCCGCGTTCGACGCTGAAGCTCACGTCGTGCAGCGCGACCACATCCGCGCCGTCCTTCGATCGGAAGGTCTTGTGCAGGCCTTCGAAGCGGAACGCCGGTACGGCGCCCGATGCTTCCAGCAGCGTCGTCCGTCTTGGCGGAAATTGAACGATTGCGTTCATGCCGGTGCCTGCTCCGCGCCGTGGGCCACCCATGCATCGATGGCGCGAAGCGCGGCGCTGCGTTGCAGCGGCGTGATGAAGGCAGCCTCGAAGCTGTTGCGCGCCAGGCTCACCATGTCGTCGCGCCCGAGGCCGAGCGCCTGTTGGCACGCAAGGTAGTTGTCGTTGACGTAGCCGCCGAAGTAGGAGGGGTCGTCCGAGTTGACGGTCACGCACAGGCCTGCGTCCATGAGCCTGCGCAGCGGGTGCGCGGCCATCGAAGGCACCAGCTGCAGCTTGAGGTTGGACAGCGGGCACACCGTGAGCGGAATGCGCTGCTGCGCGAGTTGCGCGACGAGCGCAGGGTCGTCGAGACAGGCGTTGCCATGGTCCAGGCGCTGCACCTGCAGCAGTTCGACCGCTTCGCGCACATAGGCGGCCGGGCCTTCCTCGCCCGCGTGCGCCACCACCTTGAAGCCGCGTTCGCGGCAGCGGCGGAAGAACTCGGCGAACTTCGAGGGCGGGTTGCCCACCTCCGCACCGCCAAGGCCGAAGCCCAGCAGCCGGTCGTACCAGGGGCGCAGGTCGTCGAGAAGGGTGAGCGCCTCGTCTTCGCTGCGGTGGCGCTGCACGACGACGATCAGGCCCGAGCTGATGCCGTCTTCGGCCTGCGCGGCTTCCATGGCGCCGAGCACGCCTTCCATCACCACGGCCAGCGGCACTGCGCGGCTGGTGTGGCCTTGCACGCCCAGGAACATTTCCGCATGCAGCACGCGATCGGCATGCGCGCGGCGCAGGTAGTCGCGCGTCACGTCGTGGAAGTCCTGCGGCTGGACGAGCACACGGCAGCCGTCGTAGTACAGGTTCAGAAAGTCCTGCAGGTCGGTGAAGCGGTAGGCGGCGCGCAGCTCTTCTTCCGTCTGCCAGCGGATGTCCACGCCGTTGCGCCGGGCCAGCCGCAGGAAAAGCTCGGGCTCGATCGAGCCTTCGATGTGCATGTGCAGTTCGGCCTTGGGCAGGCCCGCGACGAATTGTTCGGGCGTCATGTCACAGCCCCTTGCAGGCCTTGGCGGCCTCGATGACGGCGTTGCGGTCGAAGCGGTTGATGGCCTCGACGAAGCCGGGCTTCAGGTAGAGCATCGACTCGGGCGGCAGCGTGCGCTTGATCAGGCCGTCCTTGAGCATCGCGTCCTGCATTCGGCCGTAGGCGGCCGGGCTCATCGAGCCGATCAGCTTGCCGCCGTTCATGGTCTGTGCGTCGGCCATCGTCTGGAGTTGCGTCTGCAGGAGCGCAAGGTCCCACTTGGCGAGCGTGGCCTCGTCAGCACCCGTGGGCTTGGCGCCGGGAAAGTGCTTCCAGTGGATCTGGCGGGCGCACTCGGGATCGGTCTGTGCGAACAGCGTCGCCTTGGCCGCGCCGCGCGCGATGGCCTCGACCATGGCCGGGTCGGCGTCGATGGTCTTCTGCATCGTGGCGAAGGTGAAGTCGGGCAGCGAGCGCCACGTCGGATCGAACAATATGCGCATGTTCGCGCCCGCGTTCTGGAAGCCGGTGAGCGCGGAGCCCCAGAACATCAGCGCCTGCACGCGGCCAGCGCGCATCGCCTCCAGCGCCGGCGCGCCGGCACCGGTGGCAATGATCTGCACGTCGGTATCGGGGTTGACGCCGTTGGCGCGCAGGTAGCCCTTGAGCAGCGGCATGCCACCCGTGCCCAGGCTGAAGATGCCGATCTTCTTGCCCTTGAGGTCCGCCACCGTCTTCACGGGGCTGTCCTGCGGCACGCCCACGCCCCAGTCGATCACGCCCGTGCCCATGAGCCCGCGCACGGCGACGTTGTTCTCGGTGTTGGCCTGGATCAGCCCGGTGGAGTTGATCTGCGCGAAATCGACGCCGCCGGCCACCATCTGCTGGATGCCCTGCAGCGAGCCTCCGGTGGTGACGATCTTCACGTCGTAGCCCTCGTCCTTCCAGTAGCCCAGCGCGATGGGCAGCGTCAGCCAGGGGTAGGTGACGTTGACGACCTGGGTGCCCAGCGCGATGGTCACGGGCTTCAGCGGCTTGTTCTGGGCCTGCGCCACGGTGGCAGACAGCAGGAGGACCAGGGCGGCGAGCGCGGCCGCGGCCCGTGCGGCAAAGCGAGCAGGGCGGGCGAAGGCGAGTTTCAGGTGGGGGGGCATGAACGATCCTGTGTTGGTCGGATCGTTGCGAGATTAGCCCTGGGAACCAATCGCTGTGGATCAATATTCCGTCAGCATTGTTCTGATTTTTCGCACATTGGATCGCCCGGTTCGCGTGCTGTTCCGGTGCGGCGTGCAGCGCGTCGTGCGGAGGCTCGTCCGCACGGGGCTGTTGCTTGCTAGTTGCTGTTGCGCTTGAACAGCTTCGCGATGCCCCAGAGCGCCGCGCCGCCCGCCACCACGGCCAGCTTGGCGAATTTGGCCAGGAAGGCCAGGGCGATGGCGAAGAGGCCCAGCTTCTTCACTGCCACGCCTGCCACCAGCGCGGCCAGGCCGTAGGCGGCGACCTTGTCGGTCGAGGAGTTGAAGTCTGCGTACTTCTTGCCGTCGTCGTACTGGATCGCGCCGAGCAGCTTGCTCGCGTCGGGCTTGTACTTGTCGAGGTCCTTCGCGTTGGTGATGAGGTTCAGGCTCAGGTAGCCCTCGCGGCCCAGCGCGTAGGTGTTGTAGTTGACGCCCTGGTTGCCGTCGGTGCTGCCCTTGCGCTGGGACAGGGCCGACCACACGAGGCGGTGCGACGCGGCCTCGTACTGCGGCTTCTGCGCCCAGCCCGTGACCTCGATGGCGGGAATGCCGCGCTTGGCGCGCTCCTCGTTGGCGGCCTCGGTGCCCTCCTTCAGGCTCTTGAGCAGGTCGTCGGCGTTCCAGTCCTTCGCGTCGTCGTCCTTGATGTAGCCCTCCTTGACGAACTTCACGACGGCCATCCAGTCGGCGTCGTCGGCGGGGAAGACTACGCCGACGAAGGTGTCGTCGGTGCGGTTGCCCATGCTGCGCATCAACTGCGCGGCCGCGGGCGTCGGCACCCACACGTAGCCGGCAGGCAGCTGCAGGTGGGCCTGGTCGCGCAGCACGATGTCGGCGGGGCCGGCTTTCTGCACGGCCTTGGCGGCCTTGAATGCGGCGTCCTGTTCGGCTTCCAGTGAACTGGCGGTCGAAGCGGGGGCAGTGGTGGACGGGGTGGTTGGCGATGCGGCGTGAGCGGTGTTGTGCGCCACGAAAGCGGCGCACGCGAGCAGCACGCCGGCCGTCAGGCGGGCGGTTTGAATACGCAAGTTCTCTCTCCTCGGTTGTTGTCTGTTTGGCGAGCCGGGAGAGTTTAAGAGTTCAGGTATCGCTCCATTCATACGTCTGCTCGAGATGCCGGCGCTGGGTGGTGCTGTGCTCGATCAAGTGCAGGGCCATACAAGCAGGGCCATACGAGACGTATATAATTCATATACGTTTCATATAGAGGTCGCCGATGGGCATCGTAAAAATTTCGGACTTGATGCACGAGAACCTGCGAGTGGCGGGGAACGCTCTCAGCAGGTCCATCAATGCACAGGCAGAGCACTGGATGCGGGTCGGCATGCTGACCGAGATGCACCCGGAGCTGGACTACCGGGAAGTCTGCCAACTGTTGATACAGGCTGAACTCGCGGGGGGGCTGGACATCGCTGCGGCTGTCACGACTCAACCCGGCAAGCCCCGCGCGTCCTCGAGCGGAAAACACTGATGGCTCACGGCGTTCCCATCAAGTCCGCCGAGGAGCTTGAAATGTCACGGCGTGCCGGCAGGCTTGCCGCAGAGGTTCTAGCCATGATCGAGCCCTACGTCGTGCCGGGGGTGAGCACGGAGACGCTCGACCGGATCTGCCACGACCACATCGTGAATGTCCAGGGCGCCATTCCAGCGAACGTGGGGTATCAGGGGTATCCGAAGACCGTTCTCACTTCCGTCAACCAGGTGGTTTGCCACGGCATCCCCTCGGCCGACAAGATTCTGAAGAAGGGCGACATCGTCAACATCGATGTCGCCGTCATCAAGGACGGCTGGTTTGGCGACACCAGTCGCATGTACTACGTCGGAGCTCCCAGTGTGTTGGCTCGGCGCCTTGTGGAGGCGACGTACGAAGCAATGCTGGCCGGAATCCGGCAGGTCAAGCCCGGAGCGACTCTGGGCGATGTTGGCCATGCCATCCAGTCGGTTGCCCACCGGGAGCAATTCAGCGTGGTGCGCGAATACTGCGGGCACGGCATCGGCCAGATCTACCACGATGAGCCGCAGGTGCTGCACTATGGGCAGCGCGGGGGAGGGCTCAGGCTGGAGCCGGGGATGGTTTTCACCATCGAACCGATGCTCAACGCGGGCAAGCGCGAAACCAGGCAATTGCCCGACGGATGGACGGTGGTGACGAAGGATCGGTCTCTGTCCGCCCAGTGGGAACACATGGTGGCTGTAACTTCCGAAGGCTATGAGGTGCTTACGCCCTGGCCTGGAGGCACAGGCGCCTACGCGCCGGTTTGATGCTGAGCCTGCTGCGCAGATCTTGAAGACCCGGTTCTCGTCAGCCAGCGGCCGAAGTGGAAACAGCCCAGCTACTCTCTCGGCGCACGCCTCTCGAAGTATTGATGCCGGTTGATCGGGCCCTCGTCAATCACGAGATGCTCATCTCAAGCGGCGTCGTCTGAAACGCCAACTGCCGCCAGCGATCACCCTCCTGGGCCCAGACCTGCATCACGCGCGAGTCGATGCGCACGGTGCCGCTGCCGTCCTTGCGCACGGCCACAAGCAACTGCCGACCCGTCATGAGGGCTGTGCTGCCCAGTACCTGGACCTTCAGTTCCGAGCGGTCGATCTGCCTGTAGTCGACATGTGTGCCGCCCGAGCGGAAGTAGCTCTCGTAGCTGTCGGTCTGGCCCTTGGCGTGAACGTGAACAAGGCCTGGATGAAGAATCTCGCGCAGGCGCGCGAAGTCTGCGCGCTTCATGGCGTTGCATCGCTGTGCTTCGAGATCGAGCAACAGGCGTTCAGTGTCGCGGGACGGGGAAGAGGTGGCTTCGCTCATGTTGCGCTCCGGGCAGTGGGAGTTTTCGGATTCGCTCGAATTGGAGGCTGGATGCCGATGTCCCGGGAAGCTCGTTGCATCAGGACCCCGGCGTCCTCGACGCTGCATGCCACGCCATAGACCAGGTGATCCGGCCTCACGAGTGCGGCCTCGCATCCATGGCGTTCGAACCATGCGGCCAGAATGCCGTCGGCTTCGGCCAGCTTCACCACGCCCGGCGCCGTCGTCGCGGCATCGATGCACAGCAGCTGCGCGCCGAGGCTCGCCGCCGATGTCTTCAACTCCCGAAGCTCCGCCGGATCGGGCGCACGGCGCAGCACCAGCAGAAAGCCGGGCTGCAGCAGGTCGTCCATCATTTGCGGCGCAACGCCGGGCTCGATGCATCCCATGGCCTGAGGAAAGGGCGTGCCCGCGGGCAACTCGTCGCGTTCGATCAGTCCGTGGTGCACGCCGGGCAGCAGGCTCTGGCGCAGTTGCATCCGCACCTGTCCGCCTTGCTGTGCGCGCAGGCGGAGGTCGCGTTCGGCGGCGCGCACCGGGTCGCGTTCGCAGATGATCTGGCCCAGCCGCTTGACGGTCGCCGTCACGTCCTCCACCTGGGGTCCACGCTCGTCGCCATAGCTGTCCAGCAGGCTTTCGGGGGCGCGCTCCTCGAGCACCCATTGAAGCTTCCAGGCGAGATTGACGGCATCGCGCAAGCCCTGGCACATGCCCTGGGCCAGGAAGGGAGGCATCTGGTGCGCGCTGTCGCCCGCCAGCAGCACACGGCCGTTGCGCCATCGCTCGAGCACCACCGCATGAAAGCGGTAGGCCGCCGCGCGCCAGATGCGTGCGTCAGCGAGCGTGAGCCAGGGGGCGAGCAGCTGCCAGATGGCCTCGTGCGGCATCTCGCGCTGCTCGGCCTCGTCGGCAAGCAGCAGGAACTCCCAGCGCCGGTGGGTGCCCGGACCCACGACGTAGGTGCAAGGCCGTGACGGGTGGCAGTACTGGACGTTGGTGGCGGGCAGCCGGTCGAGCTTGTCTTCGTCGACATGCATGTCGACCACGATCCAGGGCTCGTCGAAGTCGAGGCTCTTGAGCGCGAGGCCCATCTGCTTGCGCGTGGGGCTGGTGCCGCCGTCGCAGCCCACGACGTAGCGAGCGCGCAGTTGCGCCTGCGTGCCGTCGGGCCCGCGAACGCCGAGCTGCGCATGGGTCTGCGACTGGCTCAGCTGCAGCACCTCGTGCCCGAGATGGATCGACACGCCGGGGAGCTTGCCGACCGCCTGGCGCAGCGAGGCTTCCAGCGCCGGCTGGTTGAAGGTGTACGACGGCGCCCACGCGAGCGGGTAGGGCGACGGCCCCATGTCGAAGTGCTGGATGGGTTCGCCGTCGCTGCCCTGGTAGATCGTCGGGCGGTAGGGCGTCATGTGCGGCGCCAGCGTGCCGGCGATGCCGATCTCCTGGAACACACGCAGTGCTTCGTGGTCGAGCGCGAAGGCGCGCGGCAGCGGGTAGATCTGCTGCGACTTGTCGAACACCGCGACGCGCAGGCCGCGTTGACCGAGCAGCGCGGCGAGCGTTGCTCCGACGGGGCCGAAGCCGATGATCGCCACGTCGACGGGTTCCGGATTCTGGTGGAGCATGGCTTTGTTTGAATGCATGAATCAAGGATTGTGCATAAAACATGATTTCACGCACAAAGGGTTATCACTGATGACGCTATGCCGCGTGGTCGAAAAGAATGCACAAAACACGATTTGTGCATCTAGACATCAATCAGCCAGGAGACACCATGACGACGATGAAAGCTGCCCGACTGCACCAGGTCGGCGCCCCGATGGAGGTTGAGCAACTTCCGATTCCCCAGCCCGCCGCCAACGATGTGCAGGTGCGGGTGCGTGCATGCGGCATCGTGCCCAACCTCGGCAACATCCTGGCCAACTGGACGACCTGGTTTCCGGAGCTGCCGCTGCCGCCGCTGCCCGCGGTCTTCGGGCTCGACCCGGCCGGCGAGGTAACGGCGGTCGGCTCCCACGTGCACACGTGGAAGCCGGGCGATCGCGTCTACGTGAACCCGAGCCTCTACTGCGGCGGCTGTCGCGCCTGCCGCAACGGCGACCTCATCAACTGCACGCACTACGCGTTCAGCGGCTACTTCGGCTTCTCGCAGAACTCGCTCAAGCTCTACAAGAACTATCCGTTCGGCGGCCTGTGCGAATACATGATCGCCCCACAGTACGCGCTGGTGAAGCTGCCGGACAACGTGAGCTTCAACCAGGCGGCACGCTTCGGCTACCTCGGCACCATGTACTCCGCGATGCGCAAGGCGCAGGTCGGCCCCGGCAGGAGCGTGCTGATCAACGGCATCAGCGGCACGCTCGGCATCGGCGGCGCGCTCTTCGGCCTGGCCATGGGCGCCACGCGCATTCTGGGTACCGGGCGCAACCGGGAACTGCTGGAGCGCGTGAAGGCGCTGGCACCCGATCGCATCGAGGTCTTTTCCAGCGCCGACGGCGAGGCGATCGATGCGTGGGCCAAGGCGCGCACGGACGGACTGGGCGTGGACACCTTCATCGACGCGCTGGGCCCCGGCGCGCCGCACGAGACTTTCCAGCAGGGCGTGCGCGCCCTCAAGCGCGGTGGCCGGGCCTACAACATCGGCGCCATCGCAGGCATGGTGGGCATGGACCTGCACACCATGATGGACGAGCAGCAGAGCATCGAGGGCTCGGCCTGGTTCACTGCCGGCGAGGGGCAGGACATGGCCGACATGGCGCAGGCCGGCACGCTCGATCTCTCGGTGTTCGAGCATGTGTGCTATCCGCTGGACCGCGTCAACGAAGCGATCTCGGGCATCGCGAGCCGCAACGGCGGCTTCAGCAATTTCGTCATCAATCCCTGAAAGCGCGCCATGAAGATCAGACGGGTAGTGGCGGGCACGGGTGCCGATGGCAAGGCGAAGTTTCTTTCGGATGGCGCGGCGCCGCGCAGCGCCCTGTTCACGACCGTGCCCGGCTTTGCCGCGGCGCTGCTGTGGGCCACCGATGCTTCAGACAGCGTGGGCACCGGCGCCGTGGGCGACCGCACGGGCGAGGCGGGCTTCGTGCCTGAGAGCGGCGGCACCCGGCTCATGATGGTCACGTTCCCGCCCGACGCGGTGATGATGCGCGCCGACTTCGACGGTGCCGCCTTCGGCGCCGAGTTCGGCCGCCTGGTTCCCGGCCTGGCCGAGACCTTCGAGCCCGACCACCCCGGCATGCACACCACCGACAGCATCGACTACGACATCGTGCTCGAAGGCGAGATCACGCTCGAGCTGGACGACGGCGCGCAGGTGCTGCTGCGCCGGCACGAGGTGGCCGTGCAGCACGGCAACCGGCATGCATGGCGCAACCTCGGCGACAAGCCCGCGACCATGCTGTTCGTGCTCGTGGGCGCGAAGCGGGCGGGAGGCCGGGGATGAAAGACCATGCATAAAATTAATTCCATGCACAAACAAGAAACCTCCACCGCCTACGAGCCGCCGCTGGTCGAGCAGGCCTTCACCCGCTTGCGGCAAGACGTCCTGGCCGGCACGTTCGAAGCCGGCGCCAAGCTCAAGCTCGACGAACTCCAGTCCGCCTACGGCTATTCGAGCAGCCCGCTGCGCGAGGCGCTCAGCCGGCTGGCGCAGGAAGGGCTGATTCGCGCCGACGAGCGCCGCGGCTTCCGCGTGGCGCCGATCTCCGAAGACGATCTGGCCGACATCACGCGCATGCGCGTCATGCTCGACGTGCCTGCGCTGCGGGAAGCCATTGCCCATGGCGACGACGCCTGGGAGGCAGACATCCTTGCTGCGTACCACCGCCTGGAGAAGGTCGAGTCCCGCCTGAGCGACGGACCCGTCATTCTCGACAACGACTGGTCGCAGCTGCACCGTGCCTTTCATCTTGCGCTGGTGGCCGCGTGCCCATCCGTGCGCCAGCGCGTCTGGGGTGCGAGCCTGTTCGACCAGGCGGAGCGCTACCGGCGTTTTTCCGCCCGCCACCGGAAGACCGCGCGCCGCAAGTCGAACGAGCACAAGAAGATCATGGACGCCACCTTGCGCCGCGACGCCGATACGGCCTGCGCCTTGCTCGAAGAGCACATCCTGAGCACGCAACGCAACGTGCTGGCCGCGCTCAAGGCAGCGCAGGCCGCGCAATCGTAGGGCCACCGGCCCCTTCACAGGAGACAGCATGCTCAAGGTCGCCCGACCCATGCCTTCGCATTTCGGAATCTTCGTCACCGACCTGGACCGGATGGTGGCCTTCTACACCGAGACCTTCGACCTCACGATCACCGATCGCGGCGAAGGCCGCACCTTCAGGAACCAGCTGGTGTTCACCAGCGCCAGTCCGGACCAGCATCACCAGCTGGTGCTGGCCTCGGGCCGGCCGGCCGAGGCGAAGTTCAGCACCGTGATGCAGATCTCCTTCGTGGTGCCGAGCATCCAGTACCTGCGCGATATTTCCGCGCGCGCCGAGGCCCGAGGCGCCACCAGCATCCGCGGCCTGAATCACGGCAATGCGCTCTCGGTCTACATGCTCGACCCGGAGGGCAACACGGTGGAGATCTACGTCGACACGCCGTTCTACGTGGCGCAGCCGCACGGCGATCCGCTCGATCTTTCGAAGGACGACGAGACGCTCATGCGCGAGACCGAGGAGGCGTGCCGCAAGGACCCCACCTTCATGCCGCTTGCGCAATGGCAGGCGCAGTTCGAGTCGCGTTCGCCCGCTGCGCCTGCCGCCTGACGCATTCCGTCTTTTCCGCACACCCCTTTCAACCGGAGTTCCCATGAAGCTTTTGTCATTTGTCCATCAAGGCCGCGAAACCTGGGGCGCCGTCGTCGGTGACGGCGTTGTCGATCTCGGCAAGGCGCGGCCCCGGCATGCGGGCCTGGCCGACTACATCGCCTCGGGCGAGTACCTGCAGGCGGCGCAGCACGTCGAAGGCCTGCCGGTGGCGGCGAAGCTGGCCGACATCACCTTCCTGCCGGTGATCCCGCGCTCCGAGAAGATCGTGTGCGCCGTGCGCAACTACATGGACCATCACCAGGAGGTGCTGGCCGCCGGCATGCATCGCGAACTGTCGGAGCAGCCGCCGATCTTCCTGCGCGTGTGGCGTTCGCAGTGCGCGCACAACCAGCCGATAGTGCGGCCGCACGTGTCGGAATCGCTGGACTGGGAAGGCGAGCTCGCCGTCATCATCGGCAAGGGCGGGCGCAACATTGCGGAGGCCGACGCCTTCGACCATGTGGCGGGCTACTCTTGCTACAACGACGGCAGCATTCGCGAGTGGCAGTTCCACGCCAAGCAGATCGCCTCGGGCAAGAACTTCGAGTCGACCGGCGGCTTCGGTCCCTGGATGGTGACGGCCGACGAGATCGCGCCCGGCCGCGAGCTCAAGCTCGAGACCCGGCTCAACGGCGAAGTCGTGCAGAGCAGCCACACGGGCCACATGATCTTCAGCATTCCGAAGCTCATCAGCTATGCCTCGACGATCTTCACGCTCACACCCGGCGACGTGATCGCCACCGGCACGCCGGCAGGCGTGGGCTGGAGCAAGAAGCCGCCGCGCTTCATGAAGCCGGGCGACGTGTGCGAGGTCGAGATCGAAGGCATCGGTGTGCTGCGCAACCCGATCGTGCAGCAGGACTGAAGCCCTTCGCCCGGGCCTCGGCACGATAAGCCGCAGCCTTCCTACAAGAACCATTCGGAGACAAATTCATGCGGCGCAGACGATTGCTCGTCGCCGCAGGCCTTGCCATGGCCTGCGCGGCACCCCTTGACGGCATGGCCCAGGGCTATCCGGACAAGCCGATCAAGGTCTACCAGGGCTTTGCGGCCGGCGGCAACGCCGACACCATTGCGCGCGTGGTCGGCGCGGAGATGACCAAGGGGCTGGCGCAGCCCTTCGTGATCGAGGCACAGGCCGGGGCAGGGGGCACCATCGCCGCGGCAACGGTGGCGCGTGCCAAGCCCGACGGGTACACGCTGCTGCTGGCCACGGGCGGCCATGCCGTGGCCGGCGCCCTCTACAACAAGCTCGGCTACCAGACGGTGTCGGACTTCCAGATGATCTCCACGATCACCTACTTTCCGTTCCTGCTGGTGGTGCGGGCCGATTCGCCGTACCGCGGGCTTGCCGAAGTGCTGGCCGCGGCACGTGCAGACGCGCGCAGCGTGTCGTACGGGTCCGCGGGCATCGGCTCCACGCACCACCTTGCCGGCGAGCTGCTGGTAAAGACCGCCAAGGCCGAGATGCTGCACATCCCCTATCGCGGAGATGCGGCCGCGGTCACGGCGCTGCTCGGCGGCGAGGTGCCGATGATCATCGCGCCGCCCACGGCCGTCATGGCCAACATCAAGGCAGGGAAGCTGCGGGCGCTGGCCACCACCGGTGCGCAACGATGGAGCCAGATGCCGGAGCTGCCGACCGTGGCCGAGCAAGGCGTGCCAGGCTACGACGTGCGCTCCTGGGCCGGCTTCATGGCGCCAGCCGGTACTCCGCGCCCGATCGTCGATCGCCTGCAGGCCGAGACGCTCAAGGCCCTGCAGGCGCTGGGCGTGCGTGCGCGGCTGGAAGAGATGGGCGGCGAAGCGCGCGGCAGCACACCGGAAGAAATGACCACGATGGTGGCCGCCGAGCTGAAGCGGTGGACCGCCGTCGTGAACGACGCACACATTCCCAAGCAATGAGGTCAATTCCATGTCACTGATCGAGATCCGCAAGCGCAGTCTTTCCATCGAAACGATCTACCACGAGGGCGGTCCGCCGGCCGCGACGCCGCTCAGGCTGGCGGCTGCCTGCGCGGTCATCCACAACCCCTACGCGGGACGGTACGAGCCGGACCTGATGCCCTTCATGGCCGAGCTGCGCTCGCTCGGCACGTTGCTTGCCACTGAGTTGGTCGAGGTGCTCGGGCAGGACAAGATCGAGGTCTACAGCAAGGCCGCGATCGTCGGCGTGAACGGAGAGCTGGAGCACGGCGCGGTCTGGCACGAGGCCGGGGGATGGGCCATGCGCAGCATCCTGGGCGAGCCGAAGGCGATCGTCCCCTCGGCCAAGGCGGTGGCCGCCACCGGCTACCGGCTCATGGTGCCGCTGCACTACATCCATGCCGCGTACGTGCGCAGCCACTACAACTCGATGGAGGTGGGCATCCAGGACGCACCGCGCCCGAACGAGATCCTGTTCGCGCTGGTGATGGGCACGGGAGGGCGGGTGCATGCACGCCTGGGCGGGCTCACCAAGGAGCAGGTGGCCGTGCACGACGGGCAGCGGTGATGCACACCATGAAGGCGATCCAGCTCGAGGCCCCCGGCGGCCCGGAGGTTCTGCAACTGGTGGAGCTTCCTCTGCCGCAGCCGCAGGCGGGCGAAGTGCGCGTCAAGGCGATGGCCATCGGCGCCGGCGGCCCCGACGTGCTGATCCGCAACGGCACCTACAAGTGGATGCCGCCCATGCCGGCGATTCCCGGCAACGAGATGGCCGGCGTGGTCGATGCGGTCGGACCCGGCGTCACGGCCCTGCAGGTCGGCCAGCGCGTGTTCGTGAGCGCGCGGGAACTGAAGCAGCGCGGCGGCTGCTACGCCGAAGCCATCTGCGTGCCCGAGGCCGCGCCATTCGTTCTCCCCGATGCGATCCGCTTCGAGGATGCCGTCAGTCTTGGAAACTTCCAGCTCGCACTGGCCATGCTGTCGAGCAATGGCAACTCGCCTGCGACCTCCATCCTGATTCCCGGCGCGGCGGGTGGCGTGGCCACGGCACTGGTGCAGGTGGCGCGCGATCGCGGCCTGCATGTGATCGGGACGGCCTCGACACCGCAGAAGAAGGACTTCGCGCTGGCCAATGGCGCGCACGAAGTCGTCGAGAGCGATCCTCAGGGACTGACCGAGAAGGTCATGCAGCTTACCGGCGGGCGCGGCGTCGACCTGGCCTTCGACCATCTCGGAGGCGCGCACTTCATCGCCTGCCTGCGCGCCCTGGCGCCGTTCGGAATGGCGGTTTCCTACAACATCGTCACCGGCCCGCCGGCGGGTGACGTGTTCGAGGAGCTTCGCAAGCTGCTGGGCAAGAGCCTGGCGGTACGCACTTTTTCGATTCACTCCATCGACGCCGATGCCGCTCAACGGCGCGGGCTGATGGAGTCGGCCATTGCCCTCATGGCCGCGGGCCGCGTGCGTGCGCCCAAGGCTGCGCTTTTTGCGCTTGAAGACGCGCGCCGCGTGCACGAGTTGCTCGACAGCGGAGGCATGCTGGGCAAGAGCGTGTTGCTCCCTGCGGCAATACGGGGGCGCTGATTCTGGGCAGACTGTTCCTGCGATGGAAGAGCACGACCGAGGTTCATCAATCGCTGGAAGGCGCGCATGAGCACGCCGTCGCGGTGTGTGTGGCGCAGCGAGTTTCGGCGCCCCTGTGCGGTGTGCGGCCCGCCTCGATCTGCGTCAGATCCAGCAGGCCCGACAACAGCCGATCGGCGTCGAGATCGGCGCGATTAGCCGGGAGGGTTCAAGGAACTCAGGTATCGCTCCATTTGCGAAGCAGGTTGTGATACGTGCCCACCAGCGTGCGGCGCGCCGATTCGTCGGCGCCGCTCTGGTTGAGGCGCTGGATCGCGTTGTCCATGTCGAACAGCAATGCGCGGTCGCCTGCGTCGCGCACGAGGCTCTGCACCCAGAAGAAACACGCGAGCCGCACGCCGCGCGTGATGGGCGTCACCTGGTGCAGGCTGGTGGCGGGGTAGAGCACCATGTCGCCGGCCGCGAGCTTCACGGTCTGCATGCCGTGCGTGTCTTCCATCTGCAGTTCGCCGCCGTCGTAGCTGTCGGCGTCCGACAGGAAGAGCGTGGCCGACAGGTCGGTGCGCAGCTTGCGGCCGGTGCGCGGGTCGATGCGCACGCCGCCGTCCACGTGCAGGCCGAAGCGCATGCCTTCGCTGTAGCGGTTGAACATCGGCGGGTACAGCAGGTTGGGCAGCGCCGCGCTGATGAAGGTCGGATGGCGTTCGAGCGCGCTCGCCACGATGGCCTGGCATTCGTGCGCCACCGCCGAGCCTTCGTCGATCTGCTGGTTGAACTTGACCGGCGCGCCCTGGTGTCCCGCGGTGACGCGGCCGTCGACCCAGGCGTCGCCGGCCGCATCGAGGCGCGCGCGAACTGCCGCGAGCGCTTCGCGGTCGAGGACGCCGGGAATGCAGACCAGCATGTTGTGTCGAATGCTCCTGGGGAAACTCAGAGCCGGTAGGTGAGCGACAGCGTGGCGGCGCGGCCTGAGCCCGGCACCGCACGGCCGCCGTCCGATGGGATCAGCGCGTCGTAGTAATGGCGGTTGGCCAGGTTGAACAGGTTCAGCCGGATGTCGTACTTGGGCTGATGGTAAGCCACCATCGCGTCGAGTCGCGCATATCCGCCGACCTGCACGAGGTCGGTGTTGTTGGCGAAGCGCCTGGCGCTGTAGGTGGTGCCGCCGCCGATCTCCCACTCGGGCGTGATCGCGTAGGTGGCCCACAGGCTGGCCGCGTCCTTCGGCGTGTTGGCGGGCACCTTGCCGAGCGTGCCGGGCGCGATGCCGTCGATGATGGTCGCGTCCAGGTGCGTGTAGGCGCCGAACAGCTGCAGCTTGTCGGTCACGCGGCCCGCGACGCCGGCACGTGCGCCGTTCACGCGTATCGTGCCGGTCGCGCTGTAGGTGCCGTCGCTGTTCTGCGAGCGTGCATTGGTCTGCGTGATCTGGAACGCGGCGGCTGTCAGCGAGAGGTTGCCGTCGTTCAAGTCCCACTTGCCGCCGACTTCATAGGCCTTGTTCTTTTGCGGTGGCAGCGGCTGCGTGCTGCCCGTGGTGGCCACCAGCTGTTCGAGCGAGGGGTTGAACGAGGTGCTGTACGACACGTAGTACGACTGCTCGGGCGTCGGCTGCCAGATGGCGCCAGCGCGCACGCTGGTGAAGTCGACGGTCTGGCTTTCGGAGGCGAGCGTGGTCGCGGTCGGAATGCTGTTGTAGATGCTCGCGCGGTAGTGGTCTTGCCGCACGCCGGCCACCAGCTTCCACTGCGGGCTCAGCTCGATGGTGTCGTTCACGTAGCCCGCGACGGTCGTCGCGCTGGCGGTGGCCAGGTTGCCCGGCAGCGAGGGCGCGGTGCTCGGCGTGTTGCCCTGGTAAGGCGCGAGCAGCGGCGAGCAGGTGGCATAGCCACTGGTGCCGCCAGCCGGGTTCAGCGCCACGCCCGCGCAGGTGCCGTTGCGGTAGTAAGCCTGGTTGTCGTAGGTGTCGTGGCCCAGCTCCAGGCCCGCGAGCAGCGTGTGCTTGACCGAGCCGGTGGTGAACTTGGTGTTGAGCTCGGTGAGGTTGAACAGCGACTTGTCGTGGATCGTGCGGTCATGGCTTTGCTGGCGCACCCACAGGCTGCTCAGCGGCAGCGACGAGAACGCGGCGGCCGGCACGGCCGTGGTGCCGGTGGAGAAGGGCGTGAACACGCCCTTGGCCGACAGCGTGCCGATGCTCTGCGGCGCGGTCTCGCGCGCATCGGTGGTCACGTCGTTGTACTGCGTCTGGTTGCGGATCGAGGTGTCGGGCGTGAGCTTGTGCTGCACCACCGCGCTGAAGGCCTGGATGTCGGAGATCGTGCGGTCGTCGCTGAAGCCGTAGGCCGTGTCGCGGTCGACCTTCACGGGGTGGCCGTTGAGCGGCGGCACGCCGTAGTCGGGCTGGTCGCGGTTGTGCTGCACCAGCGCCGAGAGCGTGACCTGCGTCGGCGTGTTGATGCCGAACTTCAGCGAGGCGTCGAGGCCGAAGTCTTTCAGCTTGGTCTGCTCGCGCGTACTGGCGTCGCCCTGCTGGCCCATGGCCGCGATGCGGAAGGCCGAGGTGTCGGACAGCGGGCGGTTGATGTCGATGGTCGAGCGCACGAGCCCCGTGGTGCTCGCCGACACCGAGACCTCGCCCGCTGCCGCGAGCGACGGCTTCTTCGTGACCTGGTTGATCACGCCGCCGGTGGAGCCGCGGCCGAACAGCATCGACGACGGGCCCATCAGCACCTCGACCGATTCGAGCGCGAAGGTGTCGCGGTAGTACTGGGCGCGGTCACGCGCGCCGTCCAGGTAGATGTCGGTGCGCGCCGAGAAGCCGTTGAGGTTGATGTTGGTGCCGATCTGCCCGCCCTCGGCACCGCCGATGGTCAGGCCCGGCACGTTGCGCAGTGCGCTTGCGAGCGAGGTCGCGCCCTGGGACTGCATTACGGCCTGGTTGATGACGGTGACGGATTGCGGCGCATCGCGCAGGTCGGCCGGCAGGCGGTTGAGCGAAGACGGGTTGGCGCCGAAGCCGGTCTTGTCCTGTGCGCCCTGAACCTGCACTTCGCGCAGCGTGGCGGGGACGGAGGTGCCGGGGGCAGGCGCAGGCGCAGCGGAGGGCGAGGAAGCCGCGGGCTGCGCGGCTTGCTGGGCGAATGCGGTGGGGAGGGACGAAGCGCACAGGCCGATCAGGGCGAGTGCGATGGGCGTGCGGTGACGCATCGGGCGAGTGGAGCGGGTCATCGTGAGTGCCTTGGAGACGATGCAAACGAAAGCAGCATCGGCCGGCATTCTGGCTGCGAATGACTCTTGTTTGAAGTATTCCTCGCCGGGTGTTTGGCTGAGGAGACAGCCTCCTGTCTTTACGTGCGAGGTCAGGTGGAAGGCAGGTTTCTTCAGTAGGCCTGCCGCTTGCGCTGACTTACTTCCAGGGCGTAGGCGCCGGAATCTCGCACACCGGCTCCACGTCGATGCTCTTGAAGTCCGCCGGCGAGACGATTTCCAGGTACTCCATGTCGGGCGAATAGTCGAACAGGAAGTGCCGGATGCCCGGGCGCTGGTGCACCACGTCGCCGGCCTCGACCAGCGTTTCCTTGTCTTCGTACATGAAGCGGGCCCAGCCCTTGACCATGATCACGATCTGGAAGTCCGCCTCGTGGCGGTGCCAGCCGGTGCCCGTTTCCGGTGCCATGTTGGCCTTGACCAGATGCGCGATCACCTTGCCGTTGGTGGCCTCGGCGATGCCAAGGTCGCGATAGAGAAAAAAATCACGCAAACCACCCGATACGAACTCTGTGTCGCCGGGCTTCACGTGGGAGAACTGGGTGGCGGTACGGTCCAGCATGGGGCGCTCCTTCGCAGGTGGTTGTGTGGTGCGGTGCAGCACGCATAAAGCGTTCCCGGGCCGTAGCGGCTGCGCGCGATTCAGCGGCTGGCAAAACCGTCGGTCGCGCGCAGCAGCCGGTCGAGGATGCCGGGCTCCGAGTAGGCATGCCCTGCGCCCTCGATCAGATGGAACTCGGCTTCGGCCCAGGCCTTGTGCAGCGCCCATGCGTAGCGCGCGGGGCAGGGCATGTCGTAGCGGCCGTGCACGATCACCCCGGGAATGCCGTGCAGCCGGTGCGCGTCGCGCAGCAACTGGCCTTCTTCGAGCCACGCGTCGTGCACGAAGTAGTGGTTTTCCAGCCGTGCGAAGGCCAGCGCGAAATGATCTTCGCCATGCGCTTCGGCAATCGCCGGGCTCGGCAGCAGGGTGATGGTCTCGGCTTCCCACACGCTCCAGGCGCGCGCCGCCTCGATGCGTGCCACCGGGTCGTCGCCGGTGAGCCGCTTGCGGTAGGCGGCGATCATGTCGCCGCGCTCGGCCTCGGGAATGGGAGCCTGGAACTTCTCCCACTTGTCGGGGAACATCTCCGACACGCCGAACTGGTAGTACCACCGGAGTTCTGCCCGGGTCACGGTGTAGATGCCGCGCAGCACCAGTTCGCTTACGCGTTCGGGATGCTTCTGGGCGTAGGCGAGGGCGAGCGTCGACCCCCACGAGCCGCCGAATACCAGCCACTTGTCGACACCGGCGCGCTCGCGCAGGCGCTCGATGTCGGCGACCAGATGCCATGTCGTGTTGGCCTCCAGGCCTGCGTGCGGCAGCGAGCGGCCGCAGCCGCGCTGGTCGAACAGCATCAGGTCGTAGCGTGCCGGGTCGAACAGCCGCCGGTGTTCGGGCGAGATGCCGCCGCCAGGGCCGCCATGCAGGAACACTGCGGGCTTGGCGCCGGGCGTGCCCGCGCGCTCGTAGTAGATCTGGTGGCCGTCGCCCACGTCGAGCATGCCGCTTTCGTACGGTTCGATCGGGGGATATGGTTGGCGCAGTTCGGTCATTGGAGGGGCCTTTGCCTGTCGATGATTCAGGATGAATGGTCGCACGAAGGGGCTTTGGGGAAGCGCCGCTTGACGGGCCTGCAGGCCTTCCAGATACTCAACCGCATGGTTCACTCAGCCGCTCATCCGGACACCGACGCCCTCGACGCAGTCTTCGCCGCGCTCTCCGATTCCACGCGGCGCGCCGTGCTCGAAGCCCTGGGCGAGCGCAGCCTCAGCGTGACCGAGCTGGCCGGGCCGCACGACATGTCCCTCACCGGCTTCATGAAGCACCTGCGCGTGCTCGAAGACGCGGGCCTGATCTCTCGCACGAAAGAGGGCCGCATCGTGCGCTGCGAGCTGTCGCCCCGGCCCATGCAGGAGGCCGCCGTGTGGTTGTCCCGCTACGAGAAGTTCTGGACCGGGCGCCTCGATGCACTGGCGCGCTTTCTCTATCACCAGGAGGAGACCGAATGGCGAACCCTTCCACCGGCGACGCAGAGCGCCCCTCGCTCAGCCTCAGGCGGCACTACCGCGTCTCGCCCGACAAAGTCTGGCGCGCGTGGACCGACCCGCAAGCGCTGAAGCTCTGGTTCGGGCCCGAGGAGATCGTTTCGGTACCCATCGCCGAGGTCGACCTGCGCGTGGGCGGGCGCTTTCGCGTGGCCATGCTGGCCAACGACGGCGAGACGCACGACGTGAGCGGCACGTATCTCGAAGTGGTTCCGAACCGCAAGCTGGTCTTCAGCTGGGCCTGGCGCAGCACGCCGGAGCGCGAGTCGCGCGTCACCCTGAGCATCGAGCCCGATGCCGAGGGCTGCGAGCTGGTGCTGCTGCACGAGCAGTTCTTCGACGAAGCCGCGCGCGATGCCCACAACCACGGCTGGAGCGGAGCGCTCGTCAAGCTGGAGGGCTGGCTAAGCCTTGCTGCCTGAAAGAATGAAGAACACACCAGCTCCGGCCCGCGCCACGGTGCGCGAATGGACCGGCCTGGCGGTCATCGCGCTGCCATGCATGCTCTATTCGATGGACCTCACAGTGCTGAACCTTGCGATCCCGTCGATCAGCGAAGACCTCAAGCCCACGGCTTCGCAGTTGCTGTGGATCGTCGACATCTACGGCTTCTTCGTGGCCGGCCTGCTGGTCACCATGGGCACGCTGGGCGACCGCATTGGCCGGCGGCGGCTGCTGCTGATCGGCGCGGGGGCGTTCGGCATTGCCTCTGTGCTGGCGGCGTTCTCGACCAGCGCCAACATGCTCATCGCCACCCGGGCGCTGCTCGGGGTGGCGGGCGCGACGCTGGCGCCGTCCACACTCTCGCTGATCCGCAACATGTTCCTCGATCCGGGGCAGCGCACCATCGCCATTGGCGTGTGGATTTCGAGCTACTCGGCTGGCGCCGTCATTGGCCCGGTGCTGGGCGGCGTGCTGCTGCAGTTCTTTCCGTGGGGCTCGGTGTTCCTGATCGGCGTGCCGGTGATGGTGCTGCTGCTGCTGCTCGGACCCTTGCTGCTGCCCGAGTACCGCGACCCCGACGCGGCCCGGCTCGACCTGGCCAGCGTGGCGCTGTCGCTGGGCGCGGTGCTGCCGGTGATCTACGGTGTCAAGCAGATCGCGGAGCACGGCATGCATGCGATACCGGTGCTGTCGATCGTGCTCGGGCTGGTGCTCGGAGCGCTGTTCGTGCGCCGGCAGAAGCGGCTGGCCGACCCGATGATCGACCTGCGGTTGTTCAGCCTGCCGGCCTTCAGCGTTTCGCTCGGCTCCTACATGCTGGCCTGCTTCGTGATGTTCGGCATCTTTCTGTACAACGCCCAGTACCTGCAGCTGGTGCTCGGCTTGTCGCCGTTGCATGCGGGCCTGTGGAGCATGCCGGGCGCGGGCGCCTTCATCGTCGGCTCGATGGTCGTGCCGGCACTGGTGCGGCGCATGCGACCGGCCTTCGTGATGGGCGGCGGGCTGGCGGTGGCGGCGCTGGGTTTCGGCATGCTGGCCGTGTTGCCCGCGCAGGACGGGCTGGCCTGGATGGTGAGCAGCGCGGTCATCTCCTCGCTCGGGTTGGCGCCGGTGTTCACGCTGGCGACCGACCTGGTGGTGGGCAGCGCGCCACCGGAGCGTGCGGGCGTGGCCTCGGCGATCTCCGAAACCAGCTCGGAATTCGGCGGTGCGCTGGGCATTGCGATCCTCGGCAGCATCGGCGCGGCCATCTACCGCAACACCATGGCCGATGCCGTGCCGATGGGCCTTGCGGGTCCGGCCGAGGTGGAAGCCGCCCGCAGCACGCTGGGCGGCGCGGTCGTGCTGGCCGGGCAGCTTGGCGGGAGCGCGGGCGCCGAACTGCTCGAGGCGGGCCGCGAGGCCTTGCTGCATGGCCTGCGCCTCACGGCCGGCATCTGCGCGGCGGTGTTGCTGTTCGTAGGCGGGTTGGTGGCCGTGCGGCTGCGTGGGGCGGGAGGGGCGGTAGCACCCGAAACCCCGGGTGCCGCCGCATTGCCGGAGCGTTGACGAAACCCCATACTGGGGCTTCCACGACGCGATCACCGGAGCCTTCCATGAGCAACGAACTGCGCAAGAAGCTGCATGACCTGGCCGAACTCTGCGAAAACGCCCCCGACCCGCAGACCAAGGCCATCATCGAGGCGATCCGGCTCCAGACTGCGGTGCTGAACGAACGGCTGTTCTCCATCGAGCTGCAGGTGGGCGCGCTGACCAAGCGCCTGGAAAACACGACCGACTGAGGGGCGGCCGCTTTGTAGGGATAATCCCCGCCATGAGCGGCAACACCTTCGGAACACTCTTCGCGGTCACCAATTTCGGCGAGTCGCATGGCCCGGCCATCGGCTGCGTCATCGACGGCTGCCCCCCGGGCATGGAACTCAGCGAGGCCGACATCCAGGGCGACCTCGATCGCCGGCGCCCCGGCACCAGCCGCCACGTCACCCAGCGCAACGAGCCCGACGCGGTGCAGATCCTGTCGGGCGTGTACGAGGGCAAGACCACCGGCACCCCCATCGCGCTGCTGATCCAGAACACCGACCAGCGCAGCAAGGACTACGGGCAGATCGCCCAGCAGTTCCGCCCCGGCCACGCCGACTTCACCTACTGGAAGAAATACGGCATTCGCGACCCGCGCGGCGGCGGGCGCTCCTCGGCACGGCTGACCGCACCCATGGTCGCGGCCGGCGCGGTCGCCAAGAAGTGGCTGGCTGAGAAGCATGGCATGGTGTTTCGCGGCTGCATGACGCAGATCGGCGAAATCGCCATTCCGTTCGAGAGCTGGGAGCACGTGCCCAACAACCCCTTCTTCGCCCCCATCGCCGACGTGAGCGCGCTGGAAAACTACATGGACCGCCTGCGCAAGGCCGGCGATTCGTGCGGCGCGCGCATCCGCGTGACTGCCACCAACGTGCCGATCGGCCTCGGCGAGCCGCTGTTCGACAAGCTCGATGCCGAGATCGCCTACGCGATGATGGGCATCAACGCGGTGAAGGCGGTCGAGATCGGCGCCGGCTGGGACAGCGTCACCCAGCGCGGCACTACGCACGGCGACTCGATCACGCCCACTGGCTTCGTCACGAACAACGCCGGCGGCATCCTCGGCGGCATCAGCTCGGGGCAAGACCTCGAGGTGAGCATCGCGATCAAACCCACCAGCTCGATCATCAGCCCGCGCCAGTCCATCGACATCAACAACAACCCCGTCGAAGTCATCACCAAGGGCCGCCACGACCCGTGCGTCGGCATTCGCGCGACGCCCATCGCTGAAGCCATGCTGGCGCTGGTGGTCATGGAGCACGTGCTGCGCAACCGCGCGCAGTGCGGCGACGTGCAAACGCAAGCCGGCAAGACCGAGGCAGCGTCGCCGCAGGCGTCCTTCCTGTAGTGTCCGCCCCGCCACCAGTGGCCGCAGCACGCGGCCACATGCTGGCATTCGCTGGTCTGTCGGCCAGCTATTTCGCGCACATCGGGTTCTTCAACCCGTACCTGCCCCTGTGGCTCAAAGATTTGGGGCTGCCGATCTTCACCATCAGCCTGCTGGCTTCGGTGCAGTCGATCACGCGGGTGTTCGCGCCCTATGCCTGGGGCGCGCTCAGCGACCACACGGGGCAGCGCGTCAAGCTGCTGCGCTTCAGTGCGGCGGTGGCGCTGCTCAGCTCCTTCGGGCTGTGGTGGCACGGCGGCGCGTGGTGGCTCGCGCTGGTGCTGCTCGTGATGTTCACCCACACCAGCTCGATGATGTCGCTCACCGAGGCCGCGATGGCGCAATTGGTGGCCGGCGACTGGGGGCGCTATGGGCGCATCCGGCTGTGCGGATCGGCCGGTTTTCTGCTCACGGTGTTCGTGGCAGGCGAGTGGTTCGAGCGCTTCGGCATGAAGCACTTTCCGGCCTGGGCCGCGGGCACGCTGGCCATCGTGCTGATCGCGACCATGAAGCTGCCCGACGTGCGCGAGCCGCCCGCGGCGCACGACGCAGTGAAGGAGCCCATCGGGCCGGTGCTTCGCAATCCGGCGGTGCGGTGGTTCTTCGCGGCGCTGTTCTTCCAGGTGATGTCGCACTTCTCGGTGTACGCCTTCTTCTCGCTGTACCTCGATTCGATCGGCTACGGCAAGAGCACCATCGGCCTGCTGTGGGCGCTGTCGGTGGTGGCGGAAATCGTGTGGTTTTTCTTGCAGGGCCGGCTCATCGGCCTGATGCCGATGCCGCGCTGGATGCTGGTGTGCGGCATCGCGGCCGTCGCCCGGCTGGGGCTGACAGCGGGGCTGGGCGGCTGGATTGCGGCGCTCATCGTGGCGCAGTGGTTGCATGCGCTGAGCTTCGCGGCGCACCACACGACCTGCATCGCAGTGGTGTCGCGCCGCTTCCCCGGCCACCTGCGCGGGCGAGGGCAGGCGCTGTTCACGGTGATCGGCTATGGCTTCGGCGGCGTGCTGGGCGTGTTGCTTGGCGGTGCGGTCGCGCAGGCTTTCGGGTATCGCACGATGTTCACGGCGGCGGCGCTGCTGGCTGTGCTTGGCAGCCTTTGTGCGTGGCGTGTGGTGAGGCTGGATCGGATGGAGCGCGCGGCCAGTAAGAAGTAGGGCCTGACGGGGAAACAATGTGTCATGGGCCTTGCATGCGCATGTCACCGCAGCTTTCTACGCTGCGAGCTTCGCAATTTCTCCTCCTTTTCCATGTCCGTTTCCGACGACCCGCGCGGCGCCCGCACGCCGCGCATTGCTTCGCCCGCCGAATCGAATGATTCCGAACAGAACAACAACAGCAACACGCCGCCGCGCCGCCAGATGCTCAAGCTCGGCGCATCGCTGCTGACCGTTGGCGGCAGCAGCGCCTTGCTCGCGGCCTGCGGCGGTGGTAGCGGCGGTTCACCCGCCTTGGGCCCGCTGCCGGCGCCTGCACCCGCCCCGGCATCGGCGCCGCCGCCCGCTCCGCCGGCTGTCGCAGCCAAGATCTCAAGCTTCGCGCTCGCTGTGATGCCCGACACACAGTTCTATGCACGCTATGCCACTGCCGACGAGAGCGACCAATATGACAAGCGCTTCGGCAGCGCACCCTTCGCCGCCCAGACGAAGTGGATCGCCGCCAATGCCAAGGCGCTGAACATTCCCTTCACCATCCACCTTGGCGACGTGGTCGACCAGGTCGGCAAGCCCGATCAGTGGAAGGTGGCCGATGCCGCGATGAAGGTGCTCGAAGACGCGAAGCTGCCCTACAGCGTGCTCGCCGGCAACCATGACGTGATGAAAGACATCGACTACAGCATCGACCCCGTCGGCGGCACCGATGCCAGCCGTACTCCCGCCAACGAGCCCTACATCCAGTGGTTCGGCGCGGAGCGTGCGAAGCAGCAGGCCACCTTCGGCGTGCGCGACGCCAGCGGCTTCCACGAGTACCACGTGTTCGAGGCGCAAGGCCAGAAGTTCATGGTACTGTCGCTGTCATGGCGTATCTCCGACGCAGGCATCGCCTGGGCCCGCCAGGTGATTGCGAAGAACCCGACGTTGCCCGTCATCCTGGTGAACCACCAGTTGCTCAACATCGCGCCCGACGGCACCAGCCCGCTCGAGACCGACTACGGCAAGATGCTCTGGGAGAAGCTGATCCGCGACAACGACCAGATCTTCATGACGCTCAACGGCCATCACCATGGCGCCGCGCATCTCACGAAGACCAACGACTTCGGCCGCAAGGTCGAGGAGATGGTGGTCGACTACCAGATGGCCTACCAGGGCGGCAACGGCCTGATGCGCCTGTACGAGTTCGACCTGACCAACAAGAAGATCAAGGTGCTGTCGTTCTCGCCGTGGGTGCCGCAGAAGCCGGCCGCCACGCTCAACAGCTTCGACCAGGCCGTGCTCACCACGCCCAACGAGGCCTTCGTCATCGACATGGATTTTGCGCTGCGCTTCGCGGGCTTCAACAAGAGCTTCGGCACCGGCAGCGCCACCATCGAGAGCTCGCTGGTGGACAAGGCTCGCGCGATGATCCTCGCCAACTACAAGGAGCCCGCGACGGTCACACAACGGCCCGCCACGAACTCGGATGACTATCCCAAGGTGGCGAATACGCTGGCGCACTGGCGCTTCTTTGGCGGCACGGCGAATCAGCCGGTGCCGGTGGACACCAAGATCGACGACGTCACCGGCAATAACCCTCTGTACCGAGACAAGCTGAACCAACTCGGGGTCGCAGGAGCAGTGGAGGGAGACATCGTATGGAGCGATGACCGCCACTATCTCTCGGCCGCGCCTGGCTCGGTGCGTTTCCTGAACACCATGAGGGACAAGAATGGTGCGCCGCCGCGCATGAGCTATTTCCTGACCAAGGATGCCGCTCCGATCAACGCGCAGACACTGGAGAACGGCTACACCATCGAAGCCTTCGTCAAGCTCGACAAGAGTTGGACCGCCGACAACAATCAATGGATGAACGTCATGACGCGCGATGGCCGCCGTGGCGAACTCTCCGGCTATTCGGGCGGCGACCCCGAATCACCGCCGATGTTGTTTGCTATTTCCAGCCTGCGCGAGGTGCAGTGGGAAGTGGTGCCGAGTCCGATTGGCGCGGGTAAGCCCAAGACCAACTGGTCGGGTGAGGTCATTGCTGATCGCTGGGTGCACATCGCAATCGTGAACGACCCTGTGTCGCACGACACCACGATGTACGTCGAAGGAGCGCCGGTCCTGCGCAACGTCTCGGCCAATCCAGGGCTGGCCACGCTCTCGGCCGCATCGCCATGGGTCGTAGGCGGTGGCTCATGGTGGGATCGCAAACTCGCAGATGGCTCGTGGGGGTTCAAGCGTGTCGACGGCTTCTTCGGCAACATCGGCGAAGTCCGCGTGGTGGCAGCGGCGCTGGCCCCGGCGCAGTGGCTCACGGCACGCAAGCCGGCCTGAGCCCCCTTGGCACGGAAAGGCCGGCTTACTGCTTCTTGCCGGCCTTTCCCGCCTTCGCTGCTGTCTTCGCGGGACCCTTGCCGTTCCCCTTCTCTAAGATCGCAAAGTACTCCGAAGCCAGTTTGCGCAACGACCGCCCGATGTTCGGGTAGTCGTATTCATCGAGGTTGGCCGGCGATACGCGCCCTGACGCGCTTTTGCCGCCAAAGCCCCGGCCCGGCAGTGGCTTCGTCACGCATAGCCAAGGGCGAGCATCGGAAATAGCGCAATTCGGGCTCGCTTTTCAGTCTTCCGACCAGTGCTCACTCATCACGGGCCGAGCCTTCTCCGGCATGGCAATTGATTCGGACCAGTAATTCATCACGCATTGCCCCTCCGCGTGACTTCCTGCACTGGCAGTGGCAGGGGGCGAACTTTATGCTGATTTAATTGGCCATCTATTTTTCGCATCGATTCTTACGATAAATCAACATTTAAAATAATTGTCAAAATGTGCAGCGGGAGGTGGGCATGAAGCTCATTGCTAAAACAATATTCTTATTTTATAAGTCTTTATTAATTAATTGGGGCTACAGGGCTGACGGGGCGTTGCAATGACGCGCCGAGTAACGATCCAGACGCCCGCAGGCGAAGCGTTGCAATTCCGCCAGCTGGTAGGCCGCGAAGCGCTGAGCCAGCTGTACGCCTTCGACATCGAGTTGCTGGGCAACAGCAACAACATCGACCCCAAGACCCTGCTGGGCAAGGCCACCACCGTGTCGGTGGAAACCGAAGGCGGCGTGCGCTACCTGGGCGGCATTGCCACCCGCTTCGGGCTGGAGCAGGAGGATGCGCGGCACTCCTTCTACCGGATGCGCCTGCGGCCCTGGCTGTGGCTGGCCACGCGGCGCAGCGACTTTCGCATCTTCCAGGGCAAGAGCGTGCCCGACATCGTGGTGGAAGTGCTCGGCAGCTACGGCTACCCCATCGAGAAGAAGCTCACGCGCGGCGACTACCGGCAGTGGGACTACTGCGTGCAGTACCACGAGAGCGACTTCGACTTCATCTCTCGCCTGTGCGAGCTCGAAGGCATCTACTACCACTTCAGGCACGAAGCGTCGCAGCACGTGCTCGTGTTCGCCGATGACATCGCCCACTCGCACAGCCCGCTGCCCGGCGGGGAAGAAGTGCGCTACCACCCGCTGGAGAAGTCCGGCATGGGCCAGCGCGAGCGCATCTATGCGTGGGAGATCGCGGAAGAAGTGCGCTCGGGCCACCACTACAACGACGACTACGACTTCCAGAAGCCCAAGGCCGAGCTGTCGCACCTGCGCCAGATGTCGCCCGGGCACGACCACGACGCCTACGAACAGTACGAATGGCCCGGCGGCTTCGTGCAGCACGGCGACGGCGAGACTTACGCGCGCATCCGCAACGAAGAACAGCTGAGCCAGCGCAGCCGCGTCACCGGCCGCGCCAACCTGCGCGAACTCGCCACCGGCCACACCCTGCGCCTGACCGGCCACCCCAAGGCCGACCAGAACCAGCAGTACCTGCTCGTGGGCGTGAGCTACCACCTGCAGGAGAACCTGCAGGCCAGCGAGGGCGCGGAAGGCACCGAAGGCTCCGTGCAGCGCTTCGCCTTCGACGCGCAGCCCACCAGCTACGCCTGGCGCCCGCAGCGCACCACAGCCAAGCCGCGCACCCGCGGGCCGCAAACGGCCATGGTGGTGGGCCCGCAGGGCGAGCAGATCTGGACCGACCAGTACGGACGCATCAAGGTGCAGTTCCAGTGGGACCGCATCGGGCAGGAGAACGAACACTCCAGCTGCTGGGTGCGCGTGTCCACCGCGTGGGCAGGCGCCACCTTCGGCATGACCTCCGTGCCGCGCATCGGCATGGAGGTGATCGTCGACTTTCTGAACGGCGACCCCGACTACCCGATCGTCACCGGCTGCGTGCACAACGCCGACACCATGCCGGCGTGGCAGCTGCCCGAGCAGAAGCACCTGTCGGGCATCAGGAGCCGCGAGTTGGGCGGCGGGCGCAGCAACCACATCGTGCTGGACGACACGCAGGGCAAGATCCAGGCGCAGTTGCGCAGTGATCACCAGGCCAGCCAACTGAGCGTGGGGCACATCGGGCGCATCGAGGACACGGCGGGGCGCAAGGATGCCCGGGGGCAGGGCTTCGAGTTGCGTACCGACGGGCATGGGGTGATGCGTGCGGGCAAGGGGCTGCTGGTCACCACCGAAGCGCGCCCGAATGCGCAGGCGCACATCACCGACATGAGCGAGACGGTGGGCCGTCTCACTCAGGCGCGCGATCTGCACGAAGGTTTGAGCGAAGTGGCGCAAGGTGCACAGGCCCACGAGGCCGGCGACCAGGACGAGGTCACCACGAGCCTCAAGGAGCAGAACGATGCCATCAAGGGACAGGGCGGCAATCGCGAGCAGGGCGACTTTCCCGAGTTCCAGGAATCGCACCTGACATTGGCCAGCGCCAAGGGCCTGCAAACCGTGGCGCAGGGCTCGACCCACATCGTGAGCAACGAGCACAGCGCGCTCACCAGCGGTGGCCATACGAGCGTGAGCGCGGGCAAGAGCCTGCTGGTGAGCGTGCAGAGCGCGATCCGCATGTTCGCCTCCAAGGCCGGCATGCGGCTCGTGGCGGCCGGTGCCGACATCGACATCAAGGCGCTGAAGGACAGCGTCAACGTGCTGGCCAAGCTCAACATCACGCAGACCGCCAACAAGATCACCATCCACGCAAAGGAAGAGGTGGTGATCAACGGCGGCTCGAGCTACAGCCGCTGGAGTTCGGGCGGGATCGAGCATGGCACTTCCGGCATCTGGCGCGAGCATGCATCGGTACACAGCCTCGTCGGGCCCGCCAACGAGGGCAAGCCTGCGCTGCCCAATCCGCCGCAGGTGCCGAAGGGGCAGCTCGACCTGTACCACCAGTACATCAAGCCGACTGGCGAAAAGCGCCAGGGCGTGGCGCAGGGCGACTTCACCGTGGTCGATTCGGAAGGCGGCACGCACGCCGGCACCTTCGACCGCAACGGGTTCGCGACCGTCTCGGGCCTGCCCATCGGCACTGCCAAGGTCACATTCGGCAAGGACCCCCGCGACCCGTGGGAGGAGGGGAGCTATTTCGGCACGCCCAAGGACTGGAAGGCAAAGGGTGCGACGGGCGCAGGCGCCGAGGGGGGCGGCGGCGCTGTATCGGGGCTTTCGGGCTTGACCAGCGGCTTTGCGGGCATGGCCGGTTCGGCAGGCGGTGCCGCGGGCGCGCTCGCCGGTGTCGCGGGTATGGGCAGCAAGGCCGCGAGCACGCTGGGCCAGGTAACCCAGGCGGCCGGTGTCGCGCAGCAGGCTGTGGGTGCAGCGCAGGCCATCCAGCGAGGGGGCGCCAAGGCGTTGCTCGGCCAGGCGAGCCAGGCAGCAACCGGCATGGCGATCCAGGCGGCCGGCGCCAAGCTGGGGCCGATGGGTGCGCCGATCACCGGCGTGATGAGCGGCATGGCTTCGGGGGGCATGAAGCCGGGCGTTGCAACAGCTGCCGCCAACCCTGCACTGACAGGCCGAACACCCGGCTTCATGGGCTGACCCGCCGCGGCGCGCCGCACTCCACCAACCCAACGCACAAGCTCGAAGAGAACAAGAAAAAATGGCAGGACCGGAAGCAGCGCCGACGCCGCAGGCGACGGAGCGCGAACCCCAGACGGCGGTTGCGCCACTGAACACCATCGTTACGGAAGACATCGCCGCCGCGAGCAAGGCGGTGGACGACTGGTTGCGCTCGTTCAGCGGCGGCTACGTGACGCTGGAGCGCCTGACGATGGTGCTCGGCAGCATTCCGATCGTCGGCAACATCATGGCGTTGGTGGATGTGTTCCTGGACATCATCAACATCGTCGAGAAGAAGGCCAAGGACGGGATCGACGCATTCCTGAACTGGGTCAGCCTGGGCATCAACCTGATCGGGTTGATCCCGTTGCCGATGAACATGGCGGCCGCGCGCATGAGCCTGCGCCCCACGCTGCATCTGGTGAGGCAGGAGCTGAAGGCAGCCGCCTCGAACCTGGGCGAAGCCATCGTCACCACGCTGGTAGGACACCTGAACGCGACCATCGTCGGCGAGCTGGAGGTCTTCATCGATGGCGCTATCGCCAAGCTTGGAGACATGTTGCAAGGCTGCACAAAGCTGGGCGACAGCATCGTGGACAACCTGGTCGACATCCTGCAGCGGGTGCTGGGCCAGAAGGACATGTTCACGGTCAGTACGCCTGTCGTGGCGGAAACCAGCGTGCACGACCCGAAGACTCAGAGCACGTGGAACCGGTTGTGGGGCAGCGCCGTCAAGTACACGAAGCAGTCGGCCAACTACGCCGCCAAGGTTGCTGCCAACCGCTTGCCCGAGAGCGTGGCGGGGCAGGTCAATGGCGTGATCGGGAGCCTGCTGGACTTCAAGAAGACCTTTAGAAACCAGCTCGTGCGCCTGGCCGACAAGGAAGCACAAGCCAGCATCATGTGGCTGCTGCACAAGCTGCTGGCCGCCATCCAGCGCAAGAAGGGGCAGCGCGGCGCGATTGTTTCGCCGAATGCCGGCGCGGTGGCCCAGAAGGACAAGCCGGGCGACCAGCTCGGGCACATCGGCAAGCAGGCGGATGGCCAGAAAGACGCAGGCTGCAAGAATTGCCCGGCGCCTGTCGCGCTCGGCAAGTCGATCAGCCTCGTCACTGGCTGCGAGAGCTTCACCCACACAGACTTCGTGCTCGCCGCGCCGTTGCCGATCGAATGGGCACGCACGTACCGCAGCCAGCTCGATGCCTACGACCGAGGCATCCTGGGCGCGCGCTGGCTCACGCCCTACAGCACGCGCGTGGACCTGATGACACCAGCCAGGGGTGAGCGCAAGGGTCAACCGAGTCTGGTTTATCACGCAGCCGACGGCCGCAGCCACGCATACCCCTTGCTGGCCGTGGGCCAGGTCTATCGCGATCCCATCGAAGAGATGACCGTCTCGCGTCTGAGCGAGTCGTTGCTGACGCTGGACTTCGGCAAGCCACTGCCTTTGGGTGAGCAGGGCAACTGGCGTGAGATCTACGAGCTTGTGGAAGGCCGGTCGCACTATCGGCTTGTGACGCTGCAAGCCAGGGACGGCGCCTCCATCGGCCTGCGCTATGACCATGTGATCTCGGACACGGGCGAGCAGGTGCTGAGCGACATCATCAGCAGGCAAGGCGAAGCCATCATGGCGCACGTGGGCACGCAGCCCGATGCGCGCACGGGCCTGATCAAGTCTCTGTGGGAGTTGAAGGACGGCCAGGTCGTGCGCCAGCTTGCCGCCTACACGCACGATGCAGAACGCGATCTCGTGTCCGCGAAGGACGAGAACGGCGCCAGCTGGAGCTACAGCTACAGCCATCACCTCGTGACCCGCTATACCGATCGCACCGGCCGCGGCATGAACCTCGAATACAACGGCACTGGCGCCGATGCCAAGGCGGTGCGCGAGTGGTCCGACGATGGCAGCTTTGCACTGAAGTTCGAGTGGGACAAGAACATCCGCCTGACCTACGTGACCGATGCCCTGGGCGGCGAGACATGGTTCTACTACGACATCCTGGGTTACACCTACCGCATCATCCATCCCGACAAGCTGCAGGAATGGTTCTTCCGCGATGACGCCAAGAACGTCACCCGTCATGTACACACAGACGGCAGCACCGACGACTACACCTACGACGTCGTCGGCAACCTGCAAATGCACACACGGGCCGATGGCAGCCGTGTTCATTTCGAATACGACCGGCTGAATCGCCTGACGGGCTTGCGCGACGCCGAAGGCAGCATCTGGAAGCGCGACTACGACGCGCAGGGCCATCTCACCGAAGAGATCGACCCGTTGGGTCACAAGACCGAGTACGCCTACGACAAGGCCGGCCGGCCGGCGTGCATCACCGATGCCAAGGGTGGTTCGAAACAGCTGACGTACACACCGGCCGGCCAGCTCGCCAGCTACACCGACTGCTCGGGAAAGACCAGCCGGTGGGAGTATGACAGTCGCGGGCGGCTGACCAAAACCATCGATGCGGCAGGGCAGGCCACCCGATATCGCTACACCCCGGAAGGCGAAGCTGCTTCAAGGAGCGATGGCAATCATCCGGGCCAACTCGAAGAAGTCTCCCTGCCCGACCAGACCCGCGAGCACTTCACGCATGACGCCGAAGGTCGCTTGCTCGCTCACACCGATGCGTTGGGTCGTCGTACCCGCTATAGCTACAACCGCGCCGGGCTCGTGGCCGGACGCACTGATGCCGCGGGCCAGACGCTGCAATACCACTGGGATCTGCTGGGGCGCCTGACCGAACTGCGCAACGAAAACGGCAGCCGCTACAACTTCAGCTACGACCCGGCGGGGAGACTACTGGAGGAAACCGGCTTCGACAGGCAACGCAGGCAGTACCTCTACGAGGAATCCACCGGCGCGCTGGTGCAAGTCGTCGAGGCGCAGGCGCACACGACAGGGTTTCGTTTCGATCCGATGGGGCGCCTCGTCGAGCGCAATGCGGGCGAGGGGCAGGTCGAGACCTTTGCCTTCGATCTCAACGGCATGTTGATCGAAGCAGTCAATTCCGACGCAAAGTTGCAGTGGTTCTACGATCCCGCCGGGAACCTGACGCGCGAGCACCAGCACCATCTGGCCAGTTCGCAGACGGCAGTCTGGCAGCACCGCTACGACGAACTCAACCAGCGCATTGCGACCATTCGCCCCGACGGCCATGTCACGCAATGGCTGACCTACGGTTCGGGCCACGTGCATGGCTTGCTTGTTGATGGACAGGACATCCTGGGCTTCGAACGCGACGATCTTCATCGGGAGATCGGCCGAACGCAGGGCAATGGCCTGAGCCAGCGGCTGAGGTACGACCCTGCCGGCAGGTTGCTGGAGCAGCAGATATCGCATGCGAAGCCGGACAGCGCCGGCGCACTGAGCCTTCGCCGGAGCTATGGCTACGACAAGGCCGGTCAGCTGACCGCCATCGGGGACAGCCGGCGCGGCAATCTGAACTACAGGTATGACCCCGTGGGCCGCCTGCTCGAAGCCAACAGCCGCCTGGGCCGCGAGACCTTTGCATTCGACCCGGCCGGCAACATCGCCGACGCCGCACGTGGCGATGCGCCGCAAGGCCTGCGCGCAGTCAGCAAGCTGTTGGACAACCTGCTGAAGGAATACGCGGGCACCACCTACCGCTACGACAAGCGCGGAAACCTGATCGAGCGTGTCAGGAACGGGAAGAAAACGGTCTTCGAGTGGAACGGCTTCAACCGCATGACCGCGGCCACAAGCGAAGAGGGCTCCACCACCTTCAGCTATGACCCTGTGGGGCGACGCATCGCCAAGCGCTCACGCGAAGCCATGACGCTGTTCGGCTGGGACGGCGACACGCTGGCCTTCGAGAGCACGCAGAGCACGGCCGGCGAGAGCGAGCGGCAGGGACGGGGCTGGAGCGTCCACTACATCCACGAGCCGGATTCGTTTGTGCCGCTGGTGCAGATCAGGCAAGCGCGAGCCGTCGCACTGAGCTCGACCACGGTCGTGAAAACGCTGATGGATGCCAATGGCGGGGAGTACGACATCGAGCAGGACCCGTTGTGGAACGGCGAGCAACTGCCGAGGCCGGGTGCCTTCGCGAAGGAGGAGATTGCCTTCTACCAGTGCGATCATCTCGGCACGCCCCAGGAGCTGACGGATCATGAAGGCCAGATTGCCTGGTCGGCGCAGTACAAGGCATGGGGCGAGGCAAGAGAGGTCATCAGCGAAGCAGGAAGACGGGCCGGCTTTGCCAACCCGATCCGTTTCCAGGGGCAGTATCTGGACGATGAGACTGGGCTGCACTACAACAGGCATCGTTACTACGATCCGCAGGCTGGCAGATTCATCAGCAGCGATCCGTTGGGCTTGGGCGGCGGTCTTAACACCCATGCATACGTGCCCAATCCCGTGGCGTGGGTCGACCCGTTGGGCTTGCAAGCTGCGCCTGTCAAATGCAAGACAGCCAAGGGAGGTCGTTTCGCCACGGCGGACGGCGCGGCCAAGGCGGCGATGATGCGTTACAACGACAAGTCCATTCGAGACAACGTGGAGTACGGCGGCCTGGTCTACAAGACGCCGGATGGCAAATACGACTTCACCAAGGCGACCAGGGGCGAGAAGGACACCGTCAACCCCTGGGGCCCTACGGCCAAGAGCATTCCGAAGTGCGCCCAGGAAGTGGGCTACTGGCACACCCATGGGGATCACTCGGATCAATACGGGAATCGCACAACGCGGGCCAAGGACTACTACGGAAGCAACAACTTCTCTCCCGAAGACAAGGACGCCGCCAAAGCAGGAATGCAACATGATCATCCGGACTACCGAGGCTACGTCGGCACGCCAAGCGACGGCTACAAGGGCTACAACCCGAAGGCGAATCAAACCTACAGGCTTTAAGAGCCTGATCATTGCGTTGGGAATTTTCATGAACTTCAATGCCTCTGCCGCACCGATCTTCGAAGTCGAGTCGCCGGATCAGCTGCTGCTCAATACACCTGTGGTCGTTGCGTTGGGCAACGCGTACAAGCTGTTCGAGAAGACCGGGCAGGACCTGAACAATTTCAACGTTCACATCGCCGAGAGGAAAAAGGAAAACGGCGAAGACGAGAACGGAGTCAACACCATCGGCATTGCATTCACGGCCAAGCTGCCTCCGGGGCAGAAGGGGCTCGGCAACGCCAGCAAGCTGGGGCGGTCGATCACGTACATCGCCTCCAAGACCACGGGCGAAATACTCCGGGAGCAAGGAAGCCGGTAGTGACGCCCGGCACCGGGTCTGGCTCGAAAGACGTTGCGCCTGCCTGGACTCGGTGCTTTCAATTTTGCAGAGGGAGGAAGAATGAGAATGAACGAAACCATCGAAGTTGATGGTCTGGCGGCGCAGGCGATTGCGGCAGCCTGTGAAGATGCAAGGTCTTCAGGCCTGCAGCTCGCAAACTACAAACTCGTCCTGGCCGAAGAACCCGACGACTACAGCGCGTCGTGGGTGACGAAGGGCGAGCCGCAAGGCCATCGGGGCGCCTTGCCGGGCCTGCCCGAACCCAGCCTGCTGATCGAGAAGCGCGCTGGCCGGATCCTCCGGAAGCAGCTCTCGCGTTGAGTCGACGGCGTCATCCAAGGATTCGACATGTCTTCTCAAGTCATCATCCTCGCCCACGACATGTGGCGCAAAGGCGCAGGCGGTGCGCCCGCCGGGCTCGTGGGCCAGGCCGACAGCTTCGCTTATGCAGGGCTCGACCTGGGGCTCGCCCAGTTCGCCGCAACGACCTTCACCGGCACCAGTTTCACCGCCACCAGCTTCAAGCAGGCGGGCTGGAGCGCCTGCCAGTTCACGGGCTGCAGCTTCACGCAGTGCGACTTCGGCGGCATTTCGATCACTGGGTGCACTTTCATCAACTGCAGCTTCACGCGCGCCAACTTCGATGGCGGCAGCATCAGTACCAGCACCTTCACGCAATGTCAGTGGGACGACATCAGCTTCGCGGGCGGCCACTGGAACGACGTCGGGGTGCTGAACTGCGGCGGCACCGTGGTGCATGCGCAGGGACTGCAGGGGCGCAGCGTGGACTTCACGGGCAGCACATTCGAACAGCTCGAGTTTCAGGGCGCGAACATCAATTGAGCCCTGACGGGCAACGCCATCACTTCATCGATTCCATGTTCATGAAAAACATCAAGACCGTCTTTATCGCCACTGCCCTCCTGGGCGCCGTCTCTCTGTGCTTGGCGCAAGCGGAAACGAAAACCACGCTGACCAAGCTGCACCAGAGTTACGAGAAGCAGGGCCGCCGCGCGCTCGGCATGCCGGAGTACGGCAAGCGTGTGCAGTTCCCGGCGGTGGTTGTCGAAGCGTCTGATTCCTTCGGCGGTACGTCGATGATCCGCGCGGCCGATGTGCGCGGCAACCAGGAACTGGCGCGCTTGACTCCGGCGGACGACGCACAGAACCAGAAGATGGGCGAGATGCGCAGCGGCGCGAAGTTCACTGCGAGCTGCGAGGTTGGCTTTGCGATGGGCTCGGCGTTTCTCACGATGAAGGACTGCGTGATCCGGCCCTGAAGCCGCATCCGCAGCAAAGGCAACGTACCAGTTCGAGGCAGGGAGAGAAGATGGCAGGAAACGAAGGCCCACAACAGCAAGGCCAGAAGCCGACAGAGAGAGAACCCCAGACGGCGGTAGCGCCGCTGAACACCATCGTCAAGGAAGACATCGCCGCCGCGAGCAAGGCGGTGGATGACTGGCTGCGCTCGTTCAGTGGCGGCTACGTGACGCTGGAGCGCCTGACGATGGTGCTCGGCAGCATTCCGATCATCGGCAACATCATGGCGTTGGTGGATGTGTTCCTGGACATCATCAACATCGTCGAGAAGAAGGCCAAGGACGGCGTCGAGGCATTCCTGACCTGGGTCAGCCTGGGCATCAACCTGATCGGGCTGATCCCGTTGCCGCCGAGCATGGCGGCCGCGCGCATGAGCCTTCGGCCCACGCTACATCTGGTGAAGCAGGAGCTGAAGGCAGCTGCTTCGAACCTGGGCGAAGCCATCGTCACGACGCTGGTGGGGCACTTGAACGCCACCATCATGGGCGAGCTCGACAAGTTCATCGATGGTGCCATCGACAAGCTCGACGGCATTCTCAAGAGCTGCGCCGACCTTGCCGACAAGATCATCGACAACCTGGTGGATATCCTGCGGCGCGTGCTGGGCCAGAAGGACCTGTTCGACGTCGCGAAGCCCGGTGTGACGGAAACGCGCGTGCACGATCCGAAGACGCAGAGCACCTGGAGCCGCATGTGGGGCACTGCCGTGCGTTACTCCAAGCAGTCGGCGAACTACGTCGCCAAGACGGCAGCCAGCCAGCTGCCCGCGGGCGTTGCCGGCAAGGTCAACGGCGTGATCACGCAGATGCTGGACTTCAAGCGCCTGCTTCGCAGCCAACTGTCGGCGCTGGCCAACAAGGAGGCTCAGGCCAGCATCATGTGGCTGCTGCACAAGCTGCGGGATGCACTGCTGCGCAAGAAGGGGAAGCGCGCGGCCATCGTTCCGCCGCAGGCGGGTGCCAAGGCGGAGAAGGACAATCCGGGCACGCCGCTTGGACACATCAGCAAGCAGGCACCGGCGCAGGGAACTTCGGGCTGCAAGAACTGCCCCGCGCCCGCGCGCAAGGGCGCCTCGATCAGCCTCGCTACCGGCAACGAGAGCTTCACGCACACCGATTTCGTGCTCGCCGCGCCGCTGGCGATCGAATGGGCGCGCACCTATGCCAGCGACCTCGATGCCTTCGACCGCGGTAGCCTGGGAGCCCGGTGGATCACGCCTTACAGCATGCGGGTGGACGTTGCCACGCCAGTGCGCGGCGCACGCCAAGGGCAGGCGAGCTTGGTGTATCACGCGGCCGACGGGCGCAGCCGTGCCTACCCGCTGCTGGAGGTGGGGCAGACGTATTTCGATGCCATCGAAGAGGTCAGCATCTCGCGGCTGAACGAGAGCCTGCTGGCACTTGACTTCGGCAAGCCACTGCCTGCGGGCGAGCATGGTGAATGGCGGGAGATCTACGAGCTCGTCGACAGCAAGCAGCAGCACTTCCGGCTCGTCGCGCAGCAGGCGAAAGACGGCATGTCCATCGGCCTGCGCTACGACCACGTGATCGCCTCGACCGGCGAACGCGTGCTGAGCGACATCATCAGCAAGCAGGGCGAAGCCGTCATGGCGCACGCGGGCACGCAGCCGGATGCGCAGACCGGCTTGATCAAGTCGCTGTGGGAGCTGAAGGACGGTCAGGTCATTCGTCAGCTCGCCGCATACACGCACGATGCAGAAGGTGACCTCGTCGCCGCGCAGGATGAAAACGGCGAAAGCTGGAGCTACACCTACGCGCACCATCTCGTGACCCGCTACACCGACCGCACCGGCCGAGGCATGAACCTCGAATACGACGGCACCGGCGCAGATGCCAAGGCCGTGCGCGAGTGGTCCGACGACGGCAGCTTCGCGCTCGCGCTGGAGTGGGACAAGAACATCCGCCTGACCTACGTGACCGACGCGCTGGGAGGCGAGACCTGGCACTACTACGACATCCAGGGCTACACCTACCGCATCATTCACCCAGACAAGCTGCAGGAATGGTTCTTCCGCGACGACGCGAAGAACATCACGCGCCACGTGCACACCGACGGCAGCACCGACGACTACACGTACGACGAAGACGGCAACCTGCAGACGCACACGCGTGCCGACGGCAGCCGTGTGTATTTCGAGTACGACAAGCTGCATCGCCTCACGGGCATCCTCGATGCCGAAGGCGGCGTGTGGAAGCGTGACTACGACGCACAGGGCCATCTCACGGAAGAGATCGATCCGCTCGGCCACAAGACCGAGTACGCCTACGACAAGGCCGGCAGGCCCGTACGGATCACCGATGCGAAGGGCGGCGTCAAGGTGCTCGTCTATTCCCCATCGGGGCAACTGCTCAGCTACACCGACTGCTCTGCCAAGACCAGCCGCTGGGAGTACGACGAAAGGGGCCGTCTTGCCAAAGCGACCGACGCTGCCGGCAACACCACCAGCTATCGCTACGCAGCCGGCCAGCTCGAACAAGTCGTGCAGCCCGACGAGACGAGCGAGCATTTCGAGCACGATGCCGAAGGCCGCCTGCTGACGCACACCGATGCGCTCGGACGAGCCACGCGCTACAGCTACACGCGCGCCGGACTGATCGCCGGTCGCACCGACGCCGCAGGCCGCTCGCTCAAGTACTACTGGGACCTGCTGGGTCGCCTGACCGAGCTGCACAACGAGAACGGCAGTCGCTACGACTTCCGCTATGACCCGGTGGGCCGCCTGCTCGAGGAAACCGGCTTCGACCGCAAGACCACGCAGTACATCCATGAGGAGACCAGCGGTGTCCTCGCCGGGGTGATCGAAGCGGGGCACCGCACCGAACTCGAGTTCGATCCGCTCGGCCGCTTGAGCGAACGCCGGGCCGGCGATCGGTCGGAACGCTTTGCCTACGACCGCAACGGCCGCCTGCTCGAGGCCGCCAACAGCGACGCGCGCCTGCAATGGTTCTACGACCCGGCCGGCAACCTGACGCGCGAGCATCACCACTACCTGGAGCGCAAGCGCACGGCGGTCTGGCAGCACCGCTACGACGAACTCAACCAGCGCATCGCCACCGTGCGACCCGACGGCCACGTGACCCAGTGGTTGACGTACGGCTCCGGCCATGTGCACGGGCTGATGCTCGACGGCCAGGACATCCTTGGCTTCGAGCGCGATGACCTGCACCGTGAGGTTGCGCGGGAGCAGGGCAACGGTCTGAGCCAGCGTCAGAAGTACGACCCCGCAGGCCGGCTGCTCGAACAGCAGATCTCGCGCACCAGGCCCGGTGCCATCGAGGCCACGGCGGGAGGGAGCATCCAGCGTAGCTACAGCTACGACAAAGCCGGCCAACTGGTGGGCATCGGCGACAGCCGGCGCGGCAACCTGAGCTACCGCTACGACCCGGTGGGCCGTCTGCTGGAAGCCAACAGCCGCGTCGGACGCGAAGTGTTCTCCTTCGATCCGGCAGGCAACATCGTCGACCCTCCGACGGCCAATGACCCGCTCAGGCATCCAGCCAACAAGCTGCTGGACAACCTGCTGAAGAGCTACGCGGGCACCAGCTACTGCTACGACGAACGCGGCAACATGACCGAGCGCGTGCGCAACGGCTGGCGAACCGTCTTCGCGTGGGACGGCTTCAACCGCATGATGGCGGCGACCGACCAAAGCGGCATCACCACTACCTTCAGCTACGACGCGCTAGGGCGTCGGTTGGCCAAGCGCTCGGGCGAGACCATGACGCTGTTCGGCTGGGATGGCGACGTGCTCGCGTTCGAGAGCACGCAGAGCAAGTCAGCGATCGAAGAGGGCGGTGAGCGCGGCTGGAGCGTGCACTACATCCATGAGGCGAACTCGTTCGTGCCGCTGGTGCAGGTGCGCCGGGCAACAGCGATGACACTGAGTGAGACGACGGATGCGAAGGCGCTGATGCAGGCCAATGGCGGCGTCTACGACATCGAGCAGGATCCTTTGTGGAACGGCGAGCAGAGGCATGTGCCGCGTGCGTTCGATAGGAAGGAGATGGCGTTCTATCAGTGCGACCACCTGGGCACGCCGCAGGAGCTGACAGACCATGAGGGAAGCGTTGCGTGGTCGGCGCAGTACAAGGCGTGGGGCGAGGCGCGGGAGGCGATCAGCGAGGCGGGGCGCCGTGCAGGCATCGCAAATCCGATTCGATTTCAAGGTCAATATTTCGACGCTGAAACCGGGTTGCACTACAACCGTCACCGCTACTACGAGCCCTTGAGTGGAAGGTACGTAAGTCGAGATCCAATTGGTTTGGATGGCGGAAATAATATTTACCAATATGCTCCAAATCCCAGTCAATGGGTGGATCCACTTGGCTTGGCTAAGAAAGATCAAAAAAGCCAAAAACCGTGCCAAAGCAAGAAAAATTCTACAGAACCTAAATTGCCTGAAAAAATTATTGCGCAAGATGGCGGGCTACGCTTAGAGCACTATGTCCGAAGCGGTGATCATGCGCCTGCGCATTTCCATTTGAGAGGTGAAGGTGGTTTGAATATTCAGATTGGGCAAAATGGAAGGCCGATTAATGGGTCCGAGGAATTAACTGCCACTCAACGGGATTTTATTGAAAATAACAAGGCCAAGTTAAGATCGTCTGTCGATAGAATTCAGCGATGGCATCGTTATAGTAACTTACCCGAGGAGTGTGAATGACTGAGATTAAGGAAGTTTGGGTTTTCAATGGGGTAAATGCGAAATTCCCTTCGGCGGTTTTCCTGGTCAAAGAGGATGCGTTCGGTTGGATAAAAAAGCATGCATTGACTGGGGTCTTGACTAAATATCCAGTGGGTATTTCGGTTTATGAGTGGGCAATTGAAAGTGGTAATTTCAAAGTGAAATCAGAAAAAGATTCAACGCCGGAGTTTATAGGAAAATTTTCGAGCGCCGCGCAAGAGCATATGCATTTTGAAAATGGAATTTTTGATTAATTGGTGTTGATGGGTCAGAGATCGGCGGAATTCAACATGCACCTCGTTATGCCGAAGAGAAGTATCAGACTGGACAAGGCTGTGGGCGCGACTATGTTGAGTTTGATGTGCTAGCGTCAAGGCTTGAATGGGCTGGGAACCCTCGGTATCACAGGCAGAAGCTAACGATTAAAGGTGACGCTCCAGCATGCAGCCTGAAAGTTTTTAGGAGAGCTTAGGTGATCGAAAAGAACAAGGAATTGCGGATCGACGGAGAGAAGCTATTGCATGTCCTGCGAGACATCGAATACGTGCTCATTTCTCTGCACAAGATTGGCTCCTACTACGCGCTCGATTTTCCCGGGAAGAAATCGGAGTATTACGCGGAAACGACAAAATTCATTGATGACGGGGAAGTGACCGGACGGCTCGCCAAGATTCGATCCATCTTGTCCGGGGCTTTCGACGAAACGCGGGGAGTCGATGACTTGACAGACATCGAGCGCGCTTTGGAGGGGCTTGAATTCTGGAAACCAGGAAGTGCGAGTTAGTTTGACTGGCTCAAGCCGTTTACGCCACACCAGACTACAACCTGTATCGGTACTACGACCTAAAGCAGGACATTCCCGATTCCAAGTGAATATGGTGACTTACGCTTTGAGGTTGTGCGGGAGCAGGGTAACGGCCTGAGCCAGTGGCAGAAATACGACCCGGCGGGGCGGCTGTTTGAACAGCAAATATCGCGTCCAAAGGCCGGGGCCATCGAGTCGGGTGTCGGCATTCAGCATCGCTACAGCTACGACAAGGTGGGCCATCTGCTGGACATCGGCGACAGCCGGCGCAGCAACCTGAGCTACCGCTACGACCCGGTGGGCCGCCTGCTCGAAGCCAACAGCCGCGTCGGACGTGAGATCTTCGCCTTCGATCCTGCTGGCAACATCGTCGACGCTCCACCGAGCGGCGACCCGCTCAGGCATCCAGCCAACAAGCTGTTGGACAACCTGCTGAAGAGCTACGCCGGCACCAGCTACCGCTATGACGAGCGCGGCAACATGACCGAGCGGTTGCGCAACGGCTGGCGAACCGTCTTCGCTTGGGATGGCTTCAACCGGATGACGGCAGCGACGGATCAAAGCGGCATCACCACCACCTTCAGCTACGACGCGCTGGGGCGTCGACTGTCGAAGAGTTCGGGTGAGGCCACGACCCTGTTCGGCTGGGATGGCGACGTGCTCGCGTTCGAGAGCACTCAGAGCAAGTCAGCGATCGAAGAGGGCGGTGAGCACGGCTGGAGCGTGCATTACGTCCACGAGGCGAACTCGTTCGTGCCGCTGGTGCAGGTGCGCCGGGCAACAGCGATGACACTGAGTGAGACGACGGATGCGAAGGCGCTGATGCAGGCCAATGGCGGCGTCTACGACATCGAGCAGGATCCTTTGTGGAACGGCGAGCAGAGAAATGTGCCGCGTGCGTTCGACAGGAAGGAGATGGCGTTCTATCAGTGCGACCACCTGGGTACGCCGCAAGAGCTGACGGATGATGAAGGAAGCGTTGCTTGGTCTGCGCAGTACAAGGCGTGGGGCGAAGCGAAGGAGGCGATCAGCGAGGCGGGGCGAAGGGCGGGGTTCAGGAATCCGATCCGGTTCCAGGGGCAGTATTGGGATGAAGAGACGGGGCTGCACTACAACAGGTATCGGTACTACGATCCGCTGTCTGGAAGATTCGTTAGTAGCGATCCGATTCGGCTGATCGGAGGCAGCAACCTTCATGCAGCTGTTCCCAATCCGACGGGCTGGGTTGACGCTAACGGTCTTTCTCCCGCTGGAATTCTCAAAAAGGCTGGGCAGGTCAAGGCGGGGAGAAGTGTCACGGTCTGTTCGTTCAAGGAGGCGTCGGCCGTCTTGTTTGCCGCATTCCCAGACGCGCAAAAGTCAGCCGGAGCAGCAGACAAAGATCCTGCAAAGACTGCGAGGGACAAAGCTGCATTCAAATCGAATCGTCAGAACGGCACCGGAAGGGCCTCGTACCACATGGACTTCAAGACGAATCCTGCAACAGGCGTGCTTTACGGGCACGAATCACTTCCCGACGGGCATCCGCATAAAACAATGCCGCATGTCAATGTCATCACGCCCGAGGGCGATCGCGTCGATATTTTCGTGGACCGTCCCACCCAATGTCCTTTGGCGAAGAAGAAATGAGCGACGCAGAAATAATTTCAAAATTAGGTTCAATTGTTCGATCCAAGAAGGTACTCTGGATCGAAGGCGATTATGTGCGGGACGGCGAAATGGTTCATTGGGAATGTTTTATCAAACTACTGGGAGATACGGCTGCAGTTGGTTTTGATGAATATTTGGAGAAATATGAAGATGCTGTCGATTTGTATGATATGTATGTGCGAAATAAATTGCCAGACATTGAATCGGCGTTGAGATTTGTTTTGGATTCATTTCCTCTTGCGGCTGAGAAAATGCGTCGAACTTGATTTTTTAAGAACTAATTGGTCTTGAAGGCCTTGTGGTTGGGTTCGAAAATACTCTCTGAAAAACCCCGTGGTTGGTTATCAAATCTTGGAGAAAATTTCGGGTGATGCTAATTTTATCGGGCTGCATGACCAGCTTCGCCGATATAGGGAGCAAGGCACCTCATTGGAAGAAATGATGCATTGCCTCGAGAGGTTGCGCGTGCGGGCTGAGACGGTACCCATTGAGGAAAAAATATTAGAATTGATGAATGTCGTAAGCGGGCTTTGTGCCTCGACTATTCGAGTATGGCGACTCCGATGAAATTTTGCTTTGACGAAAAATCTCTTTCTCTTTTGAGGCGGGCTGGATGGCACTCGCAGCGAAATGTCAAAACAGATCTATATCTACTGAATTGGCGTAAAGACGGCTATACCGTATTCCCGCATGCACTGGAATTCGCTCGCTCCTTCGGCGGGATTCACCTAGCGCACCGCGGATATGGCAGCGACGCTCCTGACGAAAGCCATTTCGATCCGTCTGTCGCAACGCGGCGATTTGATCGGGCTTGGGCGGTTGATAAGTACGAGGGGCTTGCGAAAGAAATTCTGATTCCCGTCGGGCAAGGTTATTCAGGACATCTCACATTTCTCATCGGGACCCAGGGCGGTTTTTATGGCGGGTACGACGACTACTTCTGCAGGATAGGGGAAACTGTGGAAGAAGCATTGGCCAATATTCTTTTCGGCAGAGCGTTCGAGAAGCTTCCCGGTTGATATGGGCGTGCAGATGAATGCAAACCCTCTGCCTCTAGCCGTGAGTGAGGCACTCAACCTCGGGTTTCCGATAACTAAATCAGCTTGATTTAGTCCTTCTCCTGCCCGATAGTCCCCCTGCGCCCGGATACCGAGCCTTCAAGGCCCGAGCGATCCGGATCCAAAGACCGCAGGCGCCTCGCCGCCCGCCCAAGGAGACAAACCATGCACAGCACCTCCCGCTCCATCCTGGCCATCGCGGCCATGTCCCTCGCCGCAGTGACCGCATCTACCGCCGCTTTCGCCGCAGACCAACCCATCATCGGCCTGGTCACCAAGACCGAAACCAACCCCTTCTTCGTCAAGATGAAGGAAGGCGCGCAGGAAGAAGCCAAGAAGCAGGGCGCCAAGCTGCTCTCCGGCGCGGGCAAGGCCGACGGCGACAACGCGGGTCAGATCACCGCGATGGAAAACATGATCGCGGCCGGCGCCAAGACCATCCTGATCACGCCTAGCGACGCGAAAGCCATCGTGCCGGCGATCAAGAAGGCGCGCGACAAGGGCGTGATGGTGATCGCGCTCGACAGCCCGGCCGATCCGCCGGACGCGACCGACGCGCTCTTCGCCACCAACAACTACACGGCCGGCGTGCTGATCGGCGAATACGCCAAGGCCGCGATGGCCGGCAAGCCCGCGAAGATCATCGCGCTCGACCTGCTGCCGGGCCACCCGGTGGGTGCGCAGCGCCACAACGGCTTCATGAAGGGCTTCGGGCTGCCGGCCAACGAGGCGAAGTCGAACGAGTTGTCGAAGGCGCCCGAAATCGTCTGCATGGCGGACAGCTATGGCGATCAGGCCAAGGCGCAGACGGCGATGGAAAACTGCCTGCAGAAGGCGCCTGACGTGAACCTGGTCTACACGATCAACGAGCCCGCCGCGGCCGGTGCCTACAACGCGCTGAAGCGCGCAGGCAAGGAGAAGGGCGTGCTGATCGTCTCGGTCGACGGCGGCTGCCAGGGCATCAAGGACACCAACGCCGGCATCATTGCCGCGACCTCGCAGCAGTACCCGCTGAAGATGGCCGCGATGGGCGTGGCCGCGGGCGTCGAATTCGCCAAGACGGGCAAGAAGGCCTCGGGCTATGTCGACACGGGCGTGACGCTGATCGCGGGCAAGAGCGTGGCGGGCGTCGACAGCAAGGACACGAAGACCGGCGCCGAGCTGTGCTGGGGCAAGAAGTAAATAGCTGACAGCCCCCAGGGAGTATCTCGATGGCGAAATCTGCGACGCACCACATTCCGTGGGGCGCCTTGGGGCCGTGGCTGGCCCTTCTTGGCGCGTGCATCTTCTTTGCAACCCAGTCCGACCGTTTTCTCACGGGCGGCAACCTTTCGCTGATCCTGCAGCAGGTGATGGTGGTCGGCGTGATCGCCATCGGCCAGACGCTGGTGATCCTCACGGCGGGCATCGACCTGTCGTGCGGCATGGTGATGGCGTTGGGCAGCATCATCATGAGCAAGTTCGCCACCGAACTCGGGCTGCCCGTGCCGGTGGCCATCCTGTGCGGCATCGGCGTGACGACGCTGTTCGGCCTGCTCAACGGACTGCTGGTCACGCGCATCAAGCTGCCGCCTTTCATCGTGACGCTGGGCACGCTGAACATCGCCTTCGCGATCACGCAGCTGTACTCGTCGTCGCAGACCATCACCGACCTGCCCGGCGGCCTCACGGGCCTGGGCACCACCTTCACCATCGGCAACGCCGAGGTGGCGTGGGGTTCGGTGCTGATGGTGGTGCTCTATGCGCTCACCTGGTTCGTGCTGCGCGAGACGGCGGCGGGCCGGCATATCTACGCGGTGGGCAACAACGCGGAGGCCACGCGGCTGGTCGGCATTCCGACGCAGCGTGTGTTGCTGGGCGTGTACGTGGCGGCGGGCGTGCTGTACGGCATCGCCTCGCTGCTGTCGGTGGCGCGCACCGGCGTGGGCGACCCGAACGCGGGGCAGACCGAGAACCTCGACGCCATCACGGCGGTGGTGCTCGGCGGCACCAGCCTGTTCGGCGGGCGCGGCATCGTGCTGGGTTCGCTGATCGGCGTGCTCATCGTGGGCGTGTTCCGCAACGGGCTCACGCTGATGGGCGTGTCGTCGATCTACCAGGTGCTGGTGACGGGCGTGCTTGTGATTCTCGCGGTGGCCGCGGACCAGCTCTCGCGCCGGGGAGCCCGCTGATGAACACCGTCACCAACCCCAAGATCGTCATGCAGGCCAAGGGCCTGGTAAAGCGCTATGGCCAGGTCACGGCGCTCGACGGCGTCGACTTCGAACTGCGCGAAGGAGAGATCCTCGCGGTGATCGGCGACAACGGCGCGGGCAAGTCGTCGCTCATCAAGGCGCTGTCGGGCGCGGTGGTGCCCGACGAGGGGCAAATCCTGCTCGACGGCCAGCCGGTGCACTTTCGCAATCCGCTGGATGCGCGCCGCGCCGGCATCGAAACGGTTTATCAAGACCTGGCCGTGGCCCCGGCCATGACCATCTACGAGAACCTGTTCCTCGGCCGCGAGCTGCGTCGCCCCGGCTTCCTGGGCAGCGTGCTGCGCATGCTCGACAAGAAGCAGATGCTGCTCGAAAGCACGGCCCGCATGGCGGACCTGAAGGTCGGCATCCAGTCGATGACGCAGGCGGTCGAAACGCTCTCAGGCGGCCAGCGCCAGTGCGTGGCGGTGGCGCGCAGCGCGGCCTTCGCGCGGCACGTGGTCATCATGGACGAGCCGACTGCCGCGCTGGGCGTGAAGGAGGGCAACATGGTGCTGGAGCTGATTCGCCGCGTGCGCGACCGCGGCCTGCCCGTGGTGCTCATCAGCCACAACATGCCGCACGTGTTCGAGGTGGCCGACCGCATCCACGTGGCGCGTCTCGGCAAGCGCGCGGCGGTGCTCGACCCGAAGAAGATCAGTATGAGCGACACCGTCGCCGTGATGACCGGCGCCATGACGGCCGACCAGTTGCCCGCGGAGGCGCATGCCTGATGCGGACACTTCTGCGCGCACGCCCGACCTGTTGCGGCCCCGTGGCTCCAACCAGGTCGGCATGCGCCAGTTCAACGAACGCACGGTGCTGCAGGCATTGCGCGTTCACACCAGCCTGCCCAAGGCCGACCTCGCTCGGCTGACCGGGCTCAGCGCGCAGACCATCGGGCTCATCACCGCGCGACTGGAAGAAGACGGACTCATCGTCAAGCAAAGCCGCGTGCGCGGGCGCATCGGGCAGCCTTCGGTGCCGCTGGCGCTGAACCCGGACGGCGCCTTTGCCATCGGCATCAAAGTGGGCCGGCGCGGCGCCGAATGGCTGCTGATCGACTTCACCACGCAGGTGCGCGAGCGCCATGCCATCAGCTACGACTTTCCCGATGCGGACGAGCTGCTGCCCGCCATCACGCAGCACATGCACCGGCTACGCGACGGGCTGGGGCCGCTGGCGGCGCGCAACGTTGGGGCCGGGCTGGCCGCACCGTTCCAGCTCGGCGGCTGGCACCGCACGCTGGGCCTGTCGAAAGCGCAGTCCGACCTGTGGAACCAGATGGACCTGGCCGCCGAGGTGCGCGCGCGCACCGACGTGCCGGTGAGCTTCGCGCGCGACACAGTGGCCGCCTGCGTGGCCGAGCTGGTGGGCGGGCGGGGGCACGACCTCAAGAGCTTCCTGTACATCTTCGTAGACACCTTCGTGGGGGGCGGGCTGGTCATCAACTCGCATCTGCACACCGGTGCGCACGGCAATGCGGGCGCGCTCGCTTCATTGCCGATGCAGCCGCCGGGCAGTCGCGGTGCATTGCCGCCCCAGCTGGTTGCACAGGCGTCGCTCTGGGAGCTGGAGCAGCGCCTGATCGACGAAGGCCTCGACGCCATGGCCGCGTATGACGACCGCGCCTTGCAGCCGCCCTATGCCGCGATGACGCAAGCCTGGCTGGAAAGCGCATCGCAGGCGCTGGCACATGCCATCGTGAGCGGCACCGCCATGCTCGACCTGCCGGATGTGGTGGTGGACGGCTCGATGTCGCGCCCGCTACTGCAGGCGCTGCTCGACCAGACCCGCGCCGCGCTGGACCGCTGCAACTGGGAAGGCCTGTGGCAGCCGCGGCTGCATGGTGGCAAGGCGGGGGCGCAGGCTTGTGCGCTGGGCGGCGCGATGCTGCCGCTGCACGCGAACTTTGCGCCGGACCACGACGTGTTTCTGAAGGCCGGTTGAGAGGCCACCGACGTCGCAACGCACCTCATGCACGCCTTGGTGGCCGACCACTCCTTGAGCGAAGGCCGGTGTCGAAATTGCCTGGGGAGGGCGATCGGCCGCTTGTGATCGCCCCCAAGGGACACTGCTTACTTGCTGCACTTGCCCGGCTGCGCCAGGCCGAGTTTGGCTACATCGGCCTTGCCTTGCTCTTCCGGAATCTGCTCCAGGTCGGCGCCGCCCACGAAAGCTCCCATCTTGATGAACTGCCGGACGAAGTAGTTCTTGCCGGCATCCATGAATACCTCCAGGGAGTTGGGCGAGAACTCCGATTCCGTTTCGATCTTGTTCTTCTTGCCGCCGTCCACCTGCGTGTAGAAGAACACGTCGGATGCACTCTCGCCCAGGCAGTTGCCGTTGACCCAGATGTCCTTCTTCAAAGCCTTCCCGGCGAAGCTATTGCGATAGACATAAAGGCCGGATTTCCCGGCGGCCGGGGCGCTGAACTGCTTGGCCTTGTCGCTCTCCTCCTTGCTGGCCATATTGACGGAGGCGCATCCTGTCATCAGCAGCGCCGACAGGACAACGATGCTGCTCTTGTGATTGATCTTCATTTTTGTGATCTCGGTTGTGTACAGAAGACCGAGTACTCCCTCGACCCGGCCGCTCGCGGCAGTGGTGTCGCGAGCGGGGGCATTATGCTTTTTGTTTCAATGCGTAATCTGGATTCAGATGGCGGATCCCCGCCGAAATTGGCGTTCCAGGAACATCGCTGTGCGGGCCCCGGCAGACAGCTGCCGGGCTATTTGTCTATTTGTTCTTGTCTCTTGCGGCCGCGAGGCTGTGGGCCTCTGCAATCAACGGCTTCATCTTCTCGAATGTCCTGTCGCTCGGGTTGATCACACTGACCCAGTACATCTTCCCGTACACAGGATGTGGCATCAGCCTGTCGAGCGCGGTGTAGTCGATGGCGGCGGTGTCCGTCGCGCCGAACAGCGCGTGGAAGGTCTCCTTGCCCACGCCGATGTTCAGGCGGAATACGCCGGGGCGGTCCAGATTCGAGGCGTTGTCGAACTCGCTGTCCTTCGTCACGAGGGTGGCAAAGGGAAACTTGTTGTCCGAGTTGTGGAAGAAGAAGGTGTTGTCGTCGGCAACCTGGAAGTGGCCGCCGGCCAGCAGGTCGATGATGTGTTGGGTGATGGCGTCTTCGGTCATGAGCGCGATCTTGCCTGCGTTCATCAGGAGGGCCAGCGCCGCAGTCCCAGTTCGTCCGCCAGCCGGCGGTAGGCCTTGATCTGCGCCTGCACGTAGTCGTCTAACGCTGCGCCGGTGAGCGCGAAGGGGTACAGGCCGTGCTGCTCGCGCAACGCGGCGTAGCCGGGCGCGGCACTCGCTTCGCCGAAGGCCGCGACCCATGCGCGTACCGCGGCTTCAGGCACGTCAGCGCTCAGGTACAGGCCGCGCACGGTCGGCCACACCAGGTCGATGCCTTGCTCGCGCGCGGTCGGCACGCCGGTGAGCGCGCCGCCAAGCCGGTTCTCCGACAGCACCGCGAGCAGTCGCACCGCCGCGCCGCCCGCAATGGCCTGCAGGGCTTCGGCTGCATCGCCGGGGAACACGTCGACATGCTTGCCCTGCAATGCGCTCAGCGCATCCCCGCCACCTTCGAAAGAAACGAAGCGCATGGCCTTGTGATCGCGCCCCGCCGCGCGCACCAGCAGCGCGGCCTTCACCCAGTCCTGGCTGCCGACCGTGCCGCCCGCGCCAAAGGCGATGCGCGACGGGTCTTGCCTTAGCGCGGCGACCAGGTCTTGCAAGCGCTTGTAGGGCGAGTCGCGGTGCACCGCGATCACGCCGTAGTCGGTGCCCAGCGTGGCGATCCAGCGCACAGCCGAGGGCGAATGTGGACCGAAGCGGCCTTGCGCGAGGTTGAGCAGCGAGCCGCTGGAAAACGCCACCAGCGTGCCTGGGCCGCCGAGCTTGCCTGTGGCGACACGGTCGAAGGCTACGGCGCCGATGCCGCCCGGCAGGTAGCGCTGGGTGAGCGGTGGGCGCGCGGGTCGCACGGCCTGCAACGCGTCGCGCGCCAGCGCGCAGGTCAGCGCGAAGCCGCCGCCGGCCTTGGCGGGGATCACGCAGTCGGCGGCATTTTCGGAGGGGTCGTTCGCGGCGGCCATTGCGCGCACGCTGAAAGGCATCAGCAACGCGCACAACGCGCGAAGTGCATGGCGGCGGGTGGGCGGCGTGGACATGGAAATGGGCCCGTCAGGTGGCGGCCGGGCGAGGCCACCAGATGATCGCATGCAGCCCCGGGCCGGCCTCGCGCGCCTCAAGTCGCAGTTCGCCCCGGTGCCGCTGCGCAATGGAGCGCGCAATGGCCAGCCCGAGCCCGAAGCCGCCCTTGCCGGCGCGCGCGCCGCGCCGGAAGCGCTGGCCCAACGCGGCGCGCTCTTCGTCGTTGAGACCGGGCCCGTTGTCCTCGACGTTGAGGCTCCAGCCCGCTGCGTCGCCCGCGGCAAAAAGCGTGATCGTGCCTTCGGCCGGCGTGTAGGTGATCGCGTTGCTCACAAGGTTGCCCAGCGCTTCGCGCATCAGCCCCCGGTCTGCCACGGCAAGGAACTCCGGCGTGGGCGAATGAATGCCCAGGTCGATGCGCTTGGCGCGCGCCAGCGGCAGCAGGTCGACCGCCACTTCGCGCAGCAGCGCCGCAAGGTCGAACTCGGCGGGTTCCACCGACACCGTGTCGCTGCGGCCCAGCGCCAGCAGCTGCTGTGCGCTGCGCGTCGCGCGGCCGATCTCGGTGCCCAGCGCGTCGAGCGCCACTTGTACTTGCGCCGGGTCTTGTTCGCGCCGTGCGTAGTCGGCCTGCATCTGCAGCGTGGTGAGGTGGGTGCGCAGCTGGTGCGAGGCGTCGTCCAGAAACTGCCGCTGCTGCGTCACGAGGTCTTGCGTGCGCGACATCTGCTGGTTGACTGCGGCCACTAGTGGGCGCACCTCGGCGGGCAGGTCGGTCTCGGCGATGCGCGTGAGGTCGTCGGGCGTGCGCGAGCCCACCTCGCGCGCCAGCCGCGAGAGCGGCCTCAGCGCCGCCGCGAGTGCCAGGGCGGTGCCGCACAACAGCATTGCCAGCACCAGCCCGTCGCGCAACGCCGCGCTGCGCACGAAGCGCGCGCTGAACTCCTGCCGCGAGCGCGTGCTTTCTCCAACCTGGATCAGCACGCTGCGCCCGGTGCTGCCGGCCGGCGCGCGGTCGAGGTCGCGGCGGTAGGCCGCGAGCCGCACTGCTTCGCCGAAGTAGGTGGCGTCGTAGAAGGCCGGCACGCCCATCGCCAGTTCGGTGGGCGGCGCGGGCAGGTCGGCGCTGCCGAGCTCCACCAGCCCGTCAGACGTGGACACACGAAAGAAGACCTGGCCGCTCGCCGTCAGCTCGAAGAACTCGAACATGGTGTACGGCAGCTCGACCGACAGGCCGCCCGATGCGGTCGAGATATTGGCGTCGATGGACTTGAGCGCACCCAGCAGCGAGCGGTCGTAGGCCGCGTTGGCGGCGGCCAGCGCGTCGTGCCGCGTCATCCACAGCTCCAGGCCGGTCACGACCAGCAGGGCGGGGAAGAGCAGCAGCGCGAGCCGCTGCCAGAGGCTGGCGCGGCGAAGGCGTTCACGCAGGCCGCTCACTCAGTCTGCTTCCAGTACATAACCGAGCCCGCGCAGCGTGACGATGCGAACCCCGGTGCCGTCGAGCCGCTTGCGCAGCCGGTAGACGAAGACTTCGACCGCCTCGGGGTGCACCTCTTCGTCGTCGGAGAACACGCGATCGAGGATCTGCTGCTTCGACAGCGGCTCGCCGCTGCGCTGCACCAGCACGCGCAGCACCGCCAGTTCGCGCGGCGAGAGCGCCAGCGCCTCGCCGTTCAGCGTGAAGTGCCGGCGCGCGCCGTCGTACACCAGCGGGCCGCAGGCCAGCCGCGGATGCTCCACGCCACGCGCGCGCCGCACCAGCGCGTGCAGGCGCGCTTCGAGCTCGGCCAGCGCGAAGGGCTTGGCGAGGAAGTCGTCGGCGCCCGCATTGAGCGAAGCCACGCGCTCGTTCAGCGAGTCGCGCGCCGTGAGGATCAGCGCCGGCAGCCGCTGGTCGCGCTCGCGCAGCCGTTGCAGCACCGTGTGCCCGTCGAGCCCGGGCAGGCCCAGGTCGAGCACCAGCGCATCGTGGTCGCGCTGCTGCAGCGCCCGGTCGGCCAGGCGACCGTCGTCCACCCATTCGACCTGGATGCCCGCATGCTCCAGCGCCTTGCAGAGCCAGGTGCCCAGGGTGTGTTCGTCTTCCGCCAGCAGGATGCGCATGGCGCCGATGCTAGGGCCTGCCGGGATCAATCAGGCTTGATGTTTGCCCTTGCGATGACTTTTTGCCAGCGGGTTTGCTCGGCAGCGATGAACTGCGCGAACTGCTCCGGCGTGCCGCCGATGGCCTCGGCCGCATCGGCGGTCAGGCGCTGCATGGAGTCGGGCGACTTCACCGCCTTCATCGTCTCGGCCGAGAGCTTGGCCAGGTTGGCGGGCGTGATGTTGGCGGGCGCGAGCATGCCGTACCACTGCGTCATCTCGAAGCCCGGGAAGCCCTGTTCGGCCACGGTCGGCACGTCGGGCAGCTGGGGCAGGCGCTTGGCCGATCCGGTCGCGATGCAGCGCACCTTGCCCGCCTTGATGAACGGAATGATCGCCGCCGCGCCGATGGCCGATGCGTCGAGCCGGCCCGAGAGCAGGTCGGTCACCATCGGGCCGGTCCCGCGGTAGGGCACGTGCAGCATGAACACGTCGGCTGTCATCTTCAGGTACTCGAAAGCCAGGTGGCCCGCGCTGCCGTTGCCCGCCGAACCGTAGCTGAGCTTGCCCGGCTTCGACTTGGCGTATGCGATGAACTCCTTGAGGTTCTTCGCCGGCACGTCGGGGTGCACCACGTAGAGGCTGGGCACCTTGGCCAGCAGGCTCACGGGCTTGAAGTCCTTGTTCGCGTCGTAGGGCAGCTTGGCGAAGATGTACGGATTGACCGCCAGCGTGCCGATGTGGCCGAGGATGATCGTGTGCTGGTCGGTGCTGCGCGCCACTTCGCTCATCGCGATGTTGCCGGCCGCACCGGGCTTGTTGTCGACGAAAACGCTCTGGCCCAGCGTGCGCGAGAGCTCGGCGGCGGTCGAGCGCGCGACGATCTCGGAGCTGCCGCCAGGGGCGAAGGGCACGACGAAGCGGATCGACTTGCTTGGCCAGGCGTCCTGGGCCGAGGCCAGCGAAGGCAGCAGGCCGCCGAGGGTGAGGGCGCCGCCGGCTTGCAGCCAGTGGCGGCGGCTCAGGCTGTGGGCGTCGTCAGGGGAAAAGAGATCGGACATGGTGCTTGTGTCTCCAGCGCTTTTGGATTGAAAGCGCGCATCCTGCCCGGCGGATGCTGTCGGAAAGCTGTCAGTCAGACGGTCAGATCAGATTGCGCATCGCCTGCGCCGTCTCACGCAGCACCGGCAGCACTCGCGCAACAGCGTCTTCCGAGCTCTCGTGCCCCATCGGCATCGTGATGTTCAGCGCGCCCACCAGCGTGCCGTGCCGGTCGCGCAGCGGCACCGCGATGCCGCGTGAATTCAGGTCGAGCTGCTGCTCGGACAGCGCCCAGCCTTGTGCCCGAATGCGCGCGAGTTCTAGCTTCATGCGTTCCATGCTCGCGATGGTGTGTGAAGTGAAAACCGTCAGCTGCCGTGTCGTCAGCCATTCGTTCAGCTCGGCGTCGCTGCGCAGCGCCAGCATCAGCATGCCCGAGGCCGTGACCTGCGCCGGCACGCGCGCGCCGAGCACGTAGCCGGTGCTCATGCTGCGGTTGGGGCCGTTGCGCGCGATGTAGACCACCTCGTCGCCGTCCATCACGCTGAGGTAGGCGATCTCGTTGGTGCCCGCTGCCACCCGCTGCAGAAAGGGCTGCACCACGCGCGGCAGCCGGGCCGATTCCAGGTACGACTGGCCCAGCCGCAGCACGCGCGGCGTGAGCCAGAACAGCTTGCCGTCGCTCGCCACATAGCCCATGTGCTGCAAGGTCAGCAGATAGCGCCGCGCGGCGGTGCGGGTCATGTTCGTGCGCTGGCCGGCCTGGCTGGCGGTCAGGCGCGGGTTGGCGTCGTCGAAGGCCTCGATGATGCTCACGCCACGCTCCAGACCTGCGATCCAGTCGCGCTTGTCCAGGCCGGGGGGCGGCGCCGGGTCGTCCTTGCTGTCCTTGCTCATGGGCGGAAGTGTGCCTGTGTGGATGGGTTCGGAGTTTGCATTTGATGACAGTGAAAACCCTTGAATTGAACGATCAGTGATTTTTTGAGTTCGATAATCGCACGATTCTGAGTGCCAATGGCTGCATGATTCAGGCGAAGCGACTATAAAGCTCGGCATCCGCCCTCGAAAAGAGCGATTGACGAACGGAAGCACGCACATGAGCCATTCCATCCGCGGCAGCACCCAGGCTTACCTGATCCCCGGCGACCCGGTTCGCAATGTGCGGCTGCCCCGCATGTTCAACGCCGCCTTCGAGCGTTTCGGCATCGACGCTGTGCTGCTCCCCATGCAGGTGCCGGTGCGCGACTTCGCGGTGTTCTTCAAATCGGCCTTTCTCGCGCGCAACGTGCGCGGCATGGTGATCGCGCCGCCGCACAAGCCGCTGGTGGTCGACCTGCTCGATGGCTGCGGCCTCTTCGGTCGCGTGGCCGGCTCGGTCAACGTGGTGCGCCGCACCGAGGGCGACCAGCTCGAAGGCGACCTGTTCGACGGCGAAGGCCTGATCGGCGCGCTCGACCACTACAACATTCCCTTCCGCGGCAAGCGGGTGCTGATCCTCGGCGCGGGCGTGAGCGCCGCAGCCATCGGCGTTGCGCTGGCCGAAGGCGGCACGGTGAACGGCGCGGAGTACATCGCGTTCTATGACAGCGCCGCAGGCAAGGCGGCCGGTGTGGCAGCCAAGCTCAACGCCTTCTTCGACGCGACTGTGGTCTCGGCCGACAGCAACGCGCCCGAAGGCTATGACCTCGTCATCAACGCCACGCAACTCGGGCTGGTCGAGGGCGACGCATTGCCCCTCGACGTGTCGCGCATGGACGGCCATGCGGCACTGTTCGACATTCTTCTGCGCAACCAGCCCACGCCGCTGGTGCAGGCAGCCCGTGCGCGCGGGCTCAATGCGCAGGCGGGCTTCGAGATGCTCATCCAGCAGATGCCGCACTACTTCCGCTACTTCGGCCATCTCGACGCGGCCGCCGCGATGCAGGCCGACGCCGACTTCCTGCGCGAAATCATCTATCCGCCGGCAATGCACGCCGAAATTGCGCAGCCCTTGCGTTACCACTCGCCCAGCGTCGCCTGAGCCCCGATTTTTCAAAGAAACAACCGACATGATTTCCGGCAAGACCACGCTCATCGCCCACATCGGCTATCCCACCGAGGCCTTCAAGGCCCCGATGATCTACAACCCCTGGTTCGACAAGCACGGCATCGACGCTGTGGTGGTTCCGATGGGCGTGAAGCCCGAGGACTACGCGGCCTCGCTGCCGCAGATCTTCAGGTTCAGCAACCTGCGCGGCGCGCTGGTGACCATGCCGCACAAGGTCACGACCATGTCGCTGGTCGACGAGGTGACGCCCACGGCGCGCGTCGCGGGCGCCTGCAACGCCATCCTCAAGCGGCCCGACGGCACGCTGCTGGGCGACCAGTTCGACGGCGCGGGCTTCGTGCGCGGCGTGGAGCGCAAGGGGCGCCTGTTCAAGGGCACGCGCGTGCTGGTGTCGGGCACGGGTGGCGTTGGCTCGGCCATTGCCGCATCGATTGCCGCCGCCGGAGCCGCCGAGCTGATGCTGTTCGACATGAGCGAGGCCTCGGCCGGCGCATTGGCCGCGCGGCTGCGCGAGCACTATCCGCAAATGAAGGTGGTCACGGGGTCGAAAGACCCGGCCGGCTACGACGTGGTCGTCAACGCCACGCCGCTCGGCATGAAGGAGGGCGACCCGCTGCCCTTCGACGTGGACCGCATCGACCCCGGCACTTTCGTCGGCGAGGTGGTCATGAAGACCGAATACACGCCGCTGCTGCAGGCCGCCAAGGCCAAGGGCTGCCAGGTGCAGGTCGGCACCGACATGCTGTTCGAGATGATCCCTGCCTACCTCGAGTTCTTCGGATTCGGCACAGCCTCCCCGGAGGAATTGCGTGCCGTGGCCCAATTGAAATACTGAAAGGCCAGGTCATCGCATGAGTATTTTTGAAGGCTTCCTCTCTACATCCGAAACGCTCGGCGCCTTCAGCGACCGCGCCTTCGTCGACGCCATGCTGCGCTTCGAAGCGGCACTCGCGCGCGCGCAGGTTGCCGAAGGACTGATCCCCGAGAGCGCTGCGCATTCGATCGTCAGCAGTTGCAAGGTCGAGCTGTTCGATGTTGCCAAGATCGTGCGCGAGAGCGGCCGCGCGGGCAGCGTCGCGATTCCGCTGGTGAAGGCGCTGCGCGAAGCCGTCGGCCTCTTCAATGCCGACGCCGCGCCCTTCGTGCACTTCGGCAGCACCAGCCAGGACGTGATCGATAGCGCAATGGCGCTGGTCACGCGCGAAGCGGTCGCGCTCATCGAGACCGATCTTGCCAAGGCCGCCGACGCGCTGCTGCGCCTGGCCGTCACGCACGCCGAAACGCCGATGCTCGCGCGCACGCTGATGCAGCCGGCCTCGGTCACCAGCTTCGGCTTCAAGTGCGCGGGCTGGGCGGCGCCGCTGGTGCGCAGCCGCATCCGGCTGCGCGATGCCGCGAAGCACGCGCTGCAATTGCAGCTGGGCGGCGCCGTCGGCACGCTGGCGCAGATGAAGGGGCAGGGCGCTGCCGTGCGCAAGCGCATGGCCAAGGAGCTTGGCCTGGGCGACCCCGGCGCAACGTGGCACACGCAGCGCGACGAATGGGTGGCGCTCGGCTGCGAGCTGGGCCTTATCACCGGCAGCCTCGGAAAGATCGCGGTCGACATCGCGCTTCTCGGGCAGTACGAAGTGGCCGAAGTCGCGGAGCCCAGCGAGCCGGGCCGCGGTGGTTCGTCGGCAATGCCGCACAAGCGCAACCCGGTGGCTTCGATGGTCGCCATCGCCGCCGCGCACCGTGCGCCGCAGCGCGTGGCCGCATTGCTTGGCGCCATGCCGCAACAGCACGAACGTGCCCTCGGCGCCTGGCAGGCCGAACTGGCCGAATGGCCGCAGCTGCTGATGTCGGCGCACGGCAGCGTGCGCGCAATGGCAGGCGCATTGCCCGGCCTGCAGGTCGACGCCGCGCGCATGCGCGCCAACATCGACCGGCTGCGCGCCGAACTCCCTCGCGACGCGGCCGACGAATGGTTCGACCCCGCGCTCGCTCACAACGCCGGACAGACAGCCCTCGCCGAGGTGAAGGCGCTGCAGGCCCGGCTCACAGACAAGGAACTTGCCCAATGACCGCCCCCGAAACCCCGGCCAACGACTACGAAGCCGGCCTCGTCAACCGCCGCCGCGTGCTCGGCGATGCCTGGGTCGACAAGTCGCTCGCCAACCGCAACGGCTTCAACGCCGAGTTCCAGGAACTCATCACACGCCACGCGTGGAACGACATCTGGGGCCGCCCCGCACTGGGCGACAAGACGCGCCGCTACATGGTGCTGTCGATGATGCTGGGCATCCATGCGTATGAAGAGTTCGCCATGCACGTGCGTGCCGCGCTCGACGGCCCGCCCGAGTCGCGCCTCACGCCGGACGACATCAAGGAAGTGATCATGATGGCCGCCATCTACTGCGGCGTGCCGGTGGCCAACCACGCCTTCGGCATCGCGACCGGCATCCTGCGCGAAAAAGGCCTGCTGCCTGCGTCGCCCCAGTGACCGCGCCGGTCGCCCGCAAGAAGGGCCGGTTCGACGTCACTTTCACCTTGCTGCTGCCGCTGCTGCTGGCGGCGCAGCCGGTGGCCACCGACAGTTATTTGCCCGCGCTTCCCGCCATTGCGAAGGAGCTCGGTTCGGCCAGCACCAGCCTCACGCTGTTCGTGCTGGCCTTCGGCTTTGCGCAGTTGCTGTGCGGCCCGCTGGCCGATCGCTTCGGTCGCAGGCCGGTGCTGCTGGCGGGGCTCGGCTGCTACGCCATTGCCGCGCTGGGCGGCGCGTTCGCAGGCAGCGTGGCGCTGCTCGCGGGCTGGCGCACGCTGCAGGGCTTTTCGATGGCGGCGATTCTCGTGTGCTCGCGCGCGGCGGTGCGCGACCTGTATCCGGCGCACGAAGGCCCGCACGTCATGGCGCGCGGCCTCACCGGGCTGGGCGTGGTCGGCCTGATGGCGCCGCTGCTTGGCGCGTGGCTGGTGCAGGGCACGGGCTGGCGCTGGGTGATGGTCGCGATGGCGGTCTATGCCTCGCTGCTGTTCGCGCTGTGCTGGCGCTCGTTCGGCGAAACGCGCAAGCCGATGCTGGGCGAGGGGGAGTCGTCCGCGCCGCGCGGCAGCACGCGCGCGGTGTTCGCGAGCCGGTCTTTCCGCGCCTGGGCCTCGGTGGCAGCGACGACCTACGGCGGGCTGTTCTGCTTTCTGCTGCTGTCGCCGATGGTCTACATCGGCTATCTGGGCTGGTCGCCCGCGTGGTACGGCTGGATCCCGGCTGGCGGCTCGCTGGTCTACATCTTCAGCACCACCATGTGCCGCACGCTGTTGCGGCGCTACGGGCCGGTGCGCACCGTGCGGCTCGGTGCTTCATTGAGCCTGACCGGCGCCGTCATCCAGGCGCTCGGCTGCTGGCTGATGCCGCTGAGCGCCGTGCCGCTGCTGTTCGGCCACGCCGTGTACTGCCTCGGCCATGGCATCCACCAGCCTTGCGGGCAGGCGGGCGCGGTGGGCGACTTGCCGCATCTGGCGGGCCGGGCCGTGTCCTGGTCGGGCTTCGGCATGATGATGGTCGCGTTCTGCGTGGGGCAACTGGCCGCGCGATTTGTCGATGCCGATTTTTCCAATGGCGCCTGGCCGATGGTCGTGCCGATGCTGCTGGCCGGCTGCGTGCTGATGGCCATCGCGTTCCTCTGGCTGCCGCGTCTTCAACACCCGAAAAAGGAAACCACACCATGACCCGTTTGAATGTCGTTCGCGAGGGCGAGGGCCCGATCGTCGTGCTCAGCCATGCGCTCGGTTGCGACCTGAGCATGTGGGACGGCGTGGCCGCGCAGCTCTCGCGCGCCCACACGGTGCTGCGCTACGACCACCGCAACCACGGCGCGTCGGAGGTGGTGCCCGGCGCGCTGCGCGTCGAGACGCTGGCACAGGACGTGGCCGAGCTCATCCAGCGCGAGGCGGATGGCGAGCCCGTGCATTTCGTCGGCCTGTCGATGGGCGGCATGACCGCGCAGGCACTGGCGGTGCGGCACCCCGAGCTGCTGAAGACGATGGTGATCGCCAATTCGGCCGCTTACTACCCCGACCAGGCCCTCTGGCGTGCACGCGCCGAGACGGTGGCTGCCAAGGGTGTGGCCGCCATCGCCCCTGGCGCCGTGGCACGCTGGCTCACACCGGCCTACGTGGGCACGCCCGAAGGCGCAGTCGCCGCGAAGGCGCTGCACGACGTGCTGGTGCGCACCGAAGCGCAGGGCTACATCGAGAGCTGCAATGCCGTCGCGGCCATCGATTTCCGCGAGAGCAACCATCGCATTGCAGTGCCCACGCTGGTGATCGGCGGGCTGCAGGACGAGGCCACGCCAATGGCCATGTCGCAGGCCATGGTGGGTGCCATTCCAGGCGCGCGCCTGGCCACCATTGACGCCGCGCACCTGAGCGCGGTCGAACGGCCGGTGGAGTTCACACAGCTGCTGATCGATTTCTGGCGCAGCCTTTGAGGGTTGCTGGCCGGGCAGCCGGCCTAGGTGTATCCCGTATTTCGTGCGAATAATGCACGTATGTGATCGATGATCGATCAAAAGCTCGCTGAATAGATTGTGGCGGGGCCCGGGTGTTCCTAAAGTCCACCCCCATGCATCGCTCCATTGCCACCGTCTCGCTCAGCGGCACGCTCCGCCAGAAGCTCGAAGCCGTCGCCGCCGCCGGTTTCGACGGCATCGAGCTGTTCGAGGCCGACTTCATCAACTTCAAGGGCACGGCCGCCGAACTGCGCCGCATCACGGCGGACCTGGGCCTGACCATCGACCTGTACCAGCCGTTCCGTGATTTCGAAGGCATGCCCGAGCCGCAGTTCCGCCGCAGCCTCGAGCGCGCCGAGCGCAAGTTCGACCTGATGGAGGCCATGGGCGCGCCGATGGTGCTGTGCTGCTCCAACACTTCGCCGCTGTCGGTGAACGATCCAGCTCTGGCCGCCGCGCAACTGCACGAACTGGCCGAGCGCGCTGCGCGCCGCAACCTGCGCGTGGGTTTCGAGGCACTCGCCTGGGGCCGCCACACCTCGCTGTACGGCCAGGCCTGGAACATCGTGAAGCAGGCGAACCACGCGCACCTGGGCCTGATCCTCGACAGCTTCCACACGCTGTCGCTGAAGGACGATCCGGCCGGCATCGCCAGCATTCCGGGCGACAAGATCTTCTTTCTGCAGATGGCCGACGCGCCGCTGCTGTCGATGGACGTGCTGCAGTGGGCGCGCCACCATCGTTCGTTTCCGGGACAGGGCGACTTCGACGTGGTCGGCTTCTTCGAGCAGGTGCTGCGCGCGGGCTACACCGGGCCGCTGTCGCTGGAGATCTTCAACGACATCTTTCGCGAGACGCCGAACCGCCGCACTGCGGTGGATGCGATGCGCTCGCTGCTGTACCTCGAAAGCGAAGCGCGCCAGCGGCTGGACGACGTCGAGCCCGTGCAGCTGTTCAGCCCACCGCCGGTGCCGGCGCTCTCCGGCCTGTCGTTCATCGAGTTCGCGGCCGACGAGGCATCTGCAGCAACGCTGTCCACGCTGGTGAAGCAACTCGGCTTCCGCCGCATCGGCAAGCACCGCTCGAAGGCCGTGACGCTGTATCGCCAGGGCGAGATCAACCTGATCGTCAACGCGCAGCCTGATTCGTTTGCGCGCGGCCGCTTCGAGGCGCACGGCACCTCGGTGTGCGCTCTGGGCGTGCGCTGCGACGATCCCCTCGCGGCCGTGGGCCGAGCCACCGCCATGCGTTCGCAGCGGCACGACAGCCCGGTCGGCCCCAACGAACTGCGCGTGCCGGCCATCGTTGCGCCGGGCGGCAACCTGATTCATTTCGTGCCCGAAGCGCTGGGCGCCAACGGCTTGTACGAAGCCGACTTCATTCTCGAAGACGACGGTGCCGGCGCGAACGACGCAGGCCTGCAGCGCATCGACCACGTGGCTCTTGGCCTGGCGCTAGACCAGCTCGACACCTGGGTGCTGTTCACGCGCGCCGTGCTCGGCCTGGAACCCGGCGAGAGCCTGGAGCTTGCCGACCCCTTCGGCCTGATCCGCAGCCGCGGCGTTGCCAACACCGACCGCAGCCTGCGCCTGGTGCTCAACGTGTCGCTGAGCCAGCGCACCCGCACCGCGCGCACGCTGAGCGTGACTGGCGGTGGCGCGGTGCATCACATTGCGCTGAGCTGTGCCGACATCTTCGAGACGGCCGCCAAGCTGCGCGCCAACGGCACGCGCTTCGTGCCCATCTCCGACAACTACTACGACGACCTGGCCACGCGCATCGACATCGCGCCCGAACTGCTGGCGCGCATGCGCGAAGCAGGCGTGCTGTTCGATCGTTCGCCGGCCGGCGACTACCTGCATATCTATACCGAGAGTTTCGAGGGCGGACTGTTTTTCGAGGTCGCACAGCGCGTGGGCAACTACGACGCCTACGGTGCCCTCAACGCACCGGCGCGCATGGCTTCGCAGGCGCAGGATTGACCGATCGACCGACTGATTGATTTCTTTTTTTCGTCAACACTGGAGACAACACATGGCAACCAACACAGCCCATGAGCCGCAAGGCAGGCACCAGTCGAAGAAGGCCGCCGCAAGCGGCTGGATCGGCTCGGCGCTGGAGTACTACGACTTCTTCATCTACGCCACCGCGGCGGCGCTGATCTTTCCGCAGATCTTCTTCCCGAAGGGCGACCCGACGACGGCCATCGTCGCCTCGCTCGCGACCTACGGCGTGGGTTATGTCGCGCGTCCCATCGGCGCCTTCGTGCTCGGCCACTGGGGCGACACGCACGGGCGCAAGCAGGTGCTGGTGCTTTGCATGTTCCTGATGGGCTTTTCGACCGTGGCCGTCGGCCTGCTGCCGACCTATGACCAGGTCGGCCTGCTGGCTCCGGTGCTGCTGGTTCTGCTGCGCCTCATCCAGGGCTTTGCAGTGGCCGGCGAAATCTCGGGCGCGAGCTCGATGATTCTCGAGCACGCACCGTTCGGGCGTCGCGGCTTCTTCGCGAGCTTCACGCTGCAGGGTGTGCAGGCCGGCCAGATTCTGGCGGCTGCCGTGTTCTTGCCGCTGGCGCACTACATGCCCGAGGAGGCCTTCAACTCGTGGGGCTGGCGCATTCCCTTCCTGCTGAGCTTCCTGGTCATCGTGGCGGGCTACATCATCCGCCGCGAGGTCGACGAGACGCCGGCTTTTGCTGAAGTGGACAAGAAGGGCGAAGTGGCCAAGGCACCGATCATCCAGGCCTTCACCGACAGCTGGGCCGACATGCTGCGCGTGGTCTGCATGGCGCTGATGAACGTCATTCCGGTGGTGGCCACAGTGTTCGGCGCGGCCTATGCCGTGCAGGCGGCCTACGGCATCGGATTCCAGAAAGACGTGTACCTGTGGATTCCGGTGCTCGGCAACATCCTGGCCGTGATCGTGATCCCGTTCGTGGGCAACCTCTCGGACCGCATCGGCCGCCGCCCGCCGATCATCGTCGGTGCGCTGCTCTCGGGGCTGCTGTCCTTCGTGTACCTGTATGCCATCAGCATCCGCAACGTGCAGCTGGCCATCGTCATGTCGCTGCTGATGTGGGGCATCGTGTACCAGGGCTACAACGCGACCTTCCCGAGCTTCTATCCGGAGTTGTTCCGCACCCGCAACCGCGTCTCGGCCATGGCCATCTCGCAGAACATCGGCACCACCTTCACCGCACTGCTGCCCGCTCTGTTCGCCGCCGTGGCGCCTCCCGGCTCGACCAACGTGTGGTTCACCGTGGGTGCCATCACCTTCGCGGTGACGGTGCTGGCGGCCCTGGCCGCACTGAGTGCACGGGAAACCTACCGCATCCGGATGAACGACCTCGGCAAGCCCGATGCGGTGCCGGTCGACAAGCAGGAGTACGACCGCATGCGCGAGAAGACGCTGCAGGACGCGCGCCTGGCCAAGGCCGCGGCCTGAAAACCTTTCGTGCACCAAGGGTTGTGGCGCCGTGAAGAATGGCGCCATGACTACCCCTACCTCTTCCCACCTCAAGATCGACTTCGTCTCCGATGTGTCCTGTCCCTGGTGCGCCATCGGCCTGAGTTCGCTCGAGGCGGCGCTCAGGAAGGTGGCCCCCGAGGTCACCGCGGAGCTGCACTTCCAGCCCTTCGAGCTGAACCCGCAGATGCCGCCCGAAGGCCAGGACACCTTCGAGCACCTGAACCAGAAGTACGGCTCCACGCGCGAGCAGCAGGCGCAGTCGCGCGAAATGATCCGCCAGCGCGGCGCGGCAGTGGGCTTCGAATTCAGCCCCGGAGGCCGCCCGCGTGTCTACAACACCTTCAACGCACATCGCCTGCTGCACTGGGCCGAGCTGGAAAGCCCGTCCAAGCAGGCGGCGCTGAAGAAGCTGCTGCTGAAGGCCTACTTCACCGACAGTCAGAACCCATCGGACTCCGAAGTGCTGGTGCGCGCGGCGACCGAAGCCGGGCTCGACGCAGCCCGTGCCCGCGAGATCCTGAACAGCGACGAGTTCGCACAGGAAACCCGCGAACGCGAGCGCATGTACACCGATGCCGGCATCCACTCGGTGCCCGCGATCATCATCAACGACCAGCACCTCATTTCGGGTGGCCAGCCCGTCGAGGTGTTCGAGCGCGCCCTGCGGCAGATTGCCGGCGCTGCACCTTCCAGCCTGTCCGTAGCCTGACTTAGCTGGCGCTTAGGCGCCGTCTTTGCGCGGCGTTACGAGGGTAAAGAGCGTCAACGCGGAGCGGGTCCCGATGGTTGAGGATGCGTCCTCGATTCGCCATCACTCCCAGGAGCTCCGAAGATGAAGAAGAAAAGCCTAATCGCCGCACTCGCCCTCATGGCTGCGGCTTCGTTGCCCGCATTGGCCGACGAATACGGCAGGCACCCGTTCTACCTCCACGCCTTGTCCGACCTGCAAACGGCCGCCTGGAAGGTGGAGCATCGCCGCCCCGAAGACGGGCAGATCTCGCGCGACGAGCAGGTGGTGGTCGACGAGATCCATGCTGCCATCGGCGATCTCCAGCACGCTGCATGGCTGGACGGCAAGCCCCTCGAATGGCGCGAGCCCACCGATGCGTGGCTGCCGCGCGAAGGCCGCCTGCATGCCGCGGTCGACCTGCTGCGCAAGGTGCGCTCCGATGTGGCGCGCGAAGAAGACGACCCGCGCTCGCGGCCGTTCCAGCAACGCGGCCTGGCGCACGTCGACGTCGCGCTCAACACCGCACAGCACGCCATCGGCGACGTGCGCCATCACGACATGCGCAGGGAGTGATGGCGGTGCCGGCCGCCGCCTCGTTGTTCTCCATGCGCCGCGCGTCGACGGCGCTCGGTGCGTGTGCGCTGGCCTTGCTTGCGGCCTGCGCAAGTGCACCGGGCGACCAGCGGCCGGTGGTGTCGGTATCGTTGCCCTCCGCACCGATCAATGACGCCGCCCGACTGCGCTGGCTAGACCGCGTGAGCTGGGGCGCGAACGCGAGCAGCGACGCGCAGCTTGCGAAGCGCGGCCTGTCGCTGTGGATGCGCGACCAGCTCAACCCGCGCCCCGCGCCGCTGCCGCCTGCGGCGCAGGCGCAGATCGATGCGATGAGCATTTCGCGCACGCCGCTCGACCAGCTCGTCACCGAACTCGACGCACAGCGCAAGGCGTCCGATGCGCTACCCGACGAAGACCAGAAGAAAGCCGCGCGACAGGCCTACCAGCAGCGGCTCAACGACCTGGCACGCGAAGCACAACAACGCTTCGTGCTGCGCGCCCTGTATTCGCCCAACCAGCTGCAGGAGCAGATGACGTGGTTCTGGATGAACCACTTCAACGTCAACCTGCGCAAGGACAACATCCGCGCGATGGTGGGCGACTACGAAGAGAACGCGATTCGCCCGCATGCGCTCGGCAAGTTCCGCGACCTGCTCGGCGCCACGCTGCACCACCCGGCGATGCTGCGCTACCTAGACAACGCGCAGAACGCCGCCAACCGCATCAACGAGAACTACGCACGCGAGCTGATGGAGCTGCACACGCTGGGCGTGGGCGGCGGCTATTCGCAGGCCGACGTGCAGGAGCTGGCGCGCGTGCTCACCGGCGTTGGCGTGAGCAACCAGCCGTTCGATGCGCCGCCGCCGAACGTGCGGCCGGCCGTACGCGCCGACTACGTGCGCAAGGGCCTGTTCGAGTTCAACCCCAACCGGCACGACTACGGGCCGAAGACGCTGCTGGGTCAGCCCATCAAGAGCAGCGGCCTGGCCGAGGCCGACGAAGCGCTCGACCGCCTGGCGCGCGCGCCGGCCACCGCGCGCTTCATCTCGCGCAAGCTTGCCGTGTACTTCGTCTCCGACGACCCTCCGCAGGCATTGGTCGACCGCATGGCTTCTGCCTTCACCCGCAGCGACGGCGACATCGCCATCACGCTGAAGGCGCTGTTCGAGTCGCCCGAGTTCGCCGCCTCACTGGGCCGCAAGTTCCGCGACCCGGTGCACTACGTGATGGCCGGCGTGCGGCTCGCCTACGACGACCGCGTGGTGATGAACGTGAACCCGATGCTCAACTGGATCAACCGCATGGGCGAACAGCTGTACGGCCACGAAACGCCCGACGGCTATCCGCTCAACGAGGCAGCCTGGGCCAGCGCTGGGCAGATGAACACGCGCTTCGAGATCGCGCGTGCCATCGGTGCGAACGGCGCCGTGCTGTTCCGCACGGATGACAAGGCGCCGCTGGAAAAACCCGCGTTCCCGCAGTTGGCTGATTCACACGCGGTGCGCGCAATGCAGGTCGGCATGAGCGCGGACACGCGCGAGGCGCTGGCGCAGGCGAAGAACCCGCAGGAGTGGAACACCTTCCTGCTGGCGTCGCCGGAGTTGATGCGTCGTTGATCAAGAAGAAGGACACACCGTCATGCAACGTCGAGAACTCTTGAAGCTCATGGCCGCCGCCCCGTTCGCGGGCGCCGCCGGCCAACTGATGGCCGCGCCCGCGGCCGAAGGTGCCAAGCTGCTGGTCGTGTTCCTGCGCGGCGCGTACGACTGCAGCAACCTGCTCGTGCCAACGAGCAGCGACTTCTACTACGCCTCGCGCCCCAACATCGCCATCGCGCGCCCCGGCACGCCCAACGGCGCGCTGCCGCTCGACGGCAACTGGGGCCTGCACCCCGCGTTGGCACAGAGCGTGATGCCGATGTTCCAGCAGAAGCAGGCCTCCTTCATCGCCTTCGCGGGCACAGACGACCTCACGCGCAGCCACTTCGAAACGCAGGACTCCATCGAGCTAGGCCAGGCGCTCGACAAGCGCCGCGACTACCGCTCGGGCTTTCTCAACCGGCTGGCCGGCGTACTCGGCGCGGGGCCCGTTACCGACGTGTCGCCCATCGCCTTCACCGACCAGTTGCCCATCTCGATGCGCGGCAGCGCCAAGGCCGCCAACATGGCGATCGCGGGTAACGCACGTTCGGGCATCGACGCACGGCAGAGCCAGATCATTACGAGCATGTACCGCAACACCGCGCTGGCCCAGCCGGTGGCCGAGGGCTTCCAGGTGCGCGACGAGGTAACGCGGGCGGTGCAGGCCGAGATGGACGCCGCCAGCCGCAACGCCATGACCGCCAAGGGCTTCGAGCTGGTGGCGCGCCGCATGGCGCTGCTGATGCGCGACCGCTTCGACCTGGGCTTCGTCGATGTCGGCGGCTGGGACACCCATGTGGGGCAGGGCGGCGCCACCGGCTACCTTGCCAACCGTTTCGAAGAACTGGGCCGCGGCGTCGCCGGCTTCGCACAGGAGATGGGCGACGACGCGTGGCACCAGACCGTGGTGGTCGTCATCAGCGAGTTCGGCCGCACCTTCCGCGAGAACGGCAACCGCGGCACCGACCACGGACACGGCACCGTCTACTGGGTGCTCGGCGGCGGCCTCTCGGCGCAGGCCGGCGGGCGCGTCGTGGGCGAGCAGCAGGCGCTGACGCAGGCCACGCTGTTCCAGAACCGCGACTATCCGGTGCTCAATGAGTACCGGGCGGTGTTCGGGGGGCTGTTCAAGCGGATGTATGGGTTGTCGCCCGCGCAGCTTGCGCGGGTGTTCGACGGGGTGGCGCCGAAAGATCTGCAGCTGGTCTAGTTACTCAAAGCATGCCGTTGCGAAACAGCATCCCGCGCCAGCGGCCCAGCTGCATGTCGAGACGGCCGCGGTTGATGAGGTCGCGCAGCAGGCGTTGGCGGGTCGGTGCGGGCACGTTGTCCAGGATATCGGCGCAGTCATGCTCGCGATACAGGCCGCGCGAGAACAGGTCGCGCTTGACCACCGGGCAGCCCAACAGGCGATAGAAGAGTCCGAAGCCGAAGTGCAGCTGGCTGCCGTTGGTCACGTGCTCCAGGATGTGGTCGATCAGTAGCTGGCGCGACAGCCGCTGTGCGCTCTGTGCCATGCCTTCCGATGCGCTCGTCTTCGGCGTCGCGCGCACTGCAGGCGTCTCCCGGTTCAGCAAGGCGACGCGTCCGTCCGCGTCGCGCAGGCTGCGCATGGCACCGAGGGTCGGCGTACCTGCGGGCCGCTGGCCGGCGGCCGGCGCATCGTGCGCGGCAGCGCTGCCTTCAAGCGCGCCGGCGTTCAGGATCATTCCGCGCGCGCTGATCGACTGGCCCAGCACGTCCATCAGCGCGTGCCGGCGAAAGCCGAAAGGCAGCCATCGCATGGCGTCCACCACTTCGTGCAGCGGCATGCTGCCGAGCTTGCGGGCGAGCCGCGTCACGTCGTAGACCACGTCGATCGAGCAGCTCAGGTCCTTGAGTACGCCGGTCAACCCCAGCTCTCCGGCATGGATCGTGTGCTTGCGCAGGTCGTAGGGTATGTAGTCCTGCCAGAACTGGCGGAACTTTGGGTGCGTGAAGGCGGCACCGCTCACGGACAGGGCATAGGAGCCCACGTGATGCTGGTACTGGTTCTCGCCCAGGCCGACCACGTCGAACTCGCTGAAGATGAATTCGGCCACCAGGCGGTCGAGCTCGGTGCCCTCGATGTAGAGCAGGCTGTCGTTGAAGTACATCATGCGCTCTGGCTTCACGCCCTGCGACAGCAGGCTCAGCGTGGCGGCGCGGTAGGCGCCGAAGTCGCGCCCGATATTGCGCCGGACCATCACCCGGTGCACCCGCTGCGAGAGCGCGCGAAGCTCCTCGGGCGGCACTTCGCCGTTGCACACGAGCACGGTGTTCACCTGCGCGCGCCGCAATGCGTCCAGCAGCACATGCAGGTTGGCGGATTCGCCGTGGCCCGCGTACTTGACCACGATCGCGTACATGTCGCCATGCGCCGGTACGACGATCTCGTCGGATTCGAAGCGTGGCTGGCGCTCGCCGCGCACTTCGCGCTGCTGCCGCAGCTTCGAGCCGGCGGTGTAGAACCAGAGAACGATCTGGACGATGCGGCGACGCGCGAAGGACAGCAATGAGTGAATCGTTCGCATGAAGTCTCCGGACACCGTTAGTAAAAGCGGGCCCTTCTCGGCCACACTGCGGGTCTTATACATCCTGCAACGCCATGCGCACAGCCGTGCTTTACCCATGAACTTCCGCGACCACATCCGTTCCCACATCGCGTCCGGTGAACGGGCCCTCGAGTTCGGCGCCTCCTACTCACCGATCCTGCGCAAGTCCGCCGGCTTCAACGTGTCGGTGGTCGACCACGCGAGCGCGGATGAACTGCGGCGCAAATACGCGGACGATCCGAGCGTGGACATCTCGATGATCGAGGAGGTGGATGCCATCGACGACGGCGCCGAGCTCGACGTGCTGCTGCCCCAGGGGGAGCGCTTCGAGCACATCGTGGCAAGCCACGTGTTCGAGCACCTGACCGACCCGGTTCATTTTCTGCAGCGCTGCGAGCGAGCGCTGTCGGACACCGGCCGCCTGTATCTGCTGATCCCTGATCGCCGCTACACCTTCGACTACTTCCGCCCGGTCTCGACCACCGGCCAGGTGCTGCAGGCCTTCGTCGACGGACGCCGTCGGCACGGCGTGGGCGCGCTGTACGACCAGGCCGCCTACAGCGCCACGCGCAGCGGCGCGGCGGTGTGGGGCCCCGGCTGGCAGGGCCCCTTCGGCATTGCCGGCGTCGCACACGCAGGCTACGAAAACGCGTTGGGTGCCGACCCCTCCGTCTACCGCGACTGCCATGCCTGGGTGTTCACCGCCTCCAGCTTCCGGCTGATCATGCAGGAGCTGCGCGAGCTCGGGCTGGTCGCGCTGGGCGAGACCTTCTTCCATGACTGCATAGGCTGCGAGTTCCTGATGGTGCTGCAGCGCGGGGCACGCGGCAGCGGCCAGGACCGGCTGGCCCTGGCGCAACAGGCAATGCGCGAGAACATCGAGCATGACGGCGGCGCGTCCGGCCAGGCCGCTTACGAGCTGCGTTCGCCACACCCTCAGAACGCACTGGACCTGATGCGCGGCAGCTGGGTCGGCAGCCTGCCGCCCGCGCTCGGCCTGAGCGCCGGTACGCGCAGCGATCTCTGGGACGACGCGCGCATTCGGTGGCTGGCAGACACGCTCGGCGGGCTGCAGGGCCGCGATGTGCTCGAACTGGGTCCGCTGGAGGCCGCACACACCGCCGCCTTGCTGCAGGCCGGGGCGCGCTCGGTGCTTGCGATCGAGGCCAACCGGCAGGCCTTTCTCAAGTGCCTGATCGTCAAGGAACTGTGCGGCCTGCGCGACGCCTCCTTCCTGCTGGGCGACTTCATGGGCTTCTTCGCAAACGATGCGCGGCGTTGGCCGTTGATAGTCGCCAGCGGGGTGCTCTACCACATGGCCGATCCGCTCCAGCTGCTGCAGGCGCTGGCTGAGCGCACGGACACCCTGTTCCTCTGGACCCACGTGATCGACGATGCCGCGATGCCGCAGGGCGATACCCGCCGCGACCTGGTCGCCGGGGTGGAGAACGTTGCCTGGCGCGGGCGCGCCCTGCGCTACCACCGCCGCGTGCCCTATGGCCCAGGCCAGCAGGACGACCCGATCTTCTGCGGCGGACTCGTCCATGCACCGGCCTGGATGGAGCGCGACGCGCTGCTGCAGGTGCTGGGCATGCTCGGTTTCAACGACCTGCGCATCGCGCATGAGCAGCCCGACCACCCCGCCGGGCCCGCTCTGTCGATCCTCGCGCGGCGCCGCGTCGCGGCTCAGACCACCGGGTAGCGGTCGTCGCTGATCTGGCGTGGATCCACTGGCCAGTCGACCGTGCTGGGCCCTGTCTTGCGAAAGAGCACGCCGGAAGTCAGCATGCCCGGCAGCTCGCGGAAGGCCGTGTCCGGCATCAGGTGCTGCGCGACGATGTACCCCGGCATGTCGTGCTGCGCCTCGATGATCTCGAAGCCGGTGGCGGCATTGAAGAGCGCCTGCCACGCATGGCGCGAGAAGCGGAAGTAGTCGCACGGCTCCTCGTGCAGGCTCCAGGTCTGCGGCGCGAGAATGGCGCCGATGCCGCCGGTGCGCATCACGCGGTTGATTTCCACCGCCGCCTTCCAGGGCATCATCAGATGCTCGAACACCACATGCGACATCACTGCGTCGAAGCCTTCCACCGGCAGGAAGCTGCTGGCCAGGTGGATGTCGCCCACCACGTCCACGTTCGGCCCCGGCACCACGTCCATGCCGGTGTAGCGCCAGCCCTCGGGCAGCCATTCGCGCCGCGTCACGCCCACCCGCGCGCGCGAACCTACTTCCAGCAGATGCCCCGGCGGCCGCTCGCAGACCATCGATTTGAAGCGATCGAACAGCGCCGTTACCCGGTTCTTGCTGCCAAGGGAGCCGGGCTCTTCGATCAGGTGCTCGCTCCCGTCGCTCAGCCGGATGCGCAGGCGCGCGGACATCAACGGGGCCGGATCTTCACCCACCACCAGTGTCTCGTCGAAGCGGCAGGCCACCGCGACACGCCCGTGGCGCCCCGCCAGGTCCACGCTCGGCAACCGGATGCGCTCCAGGGCTGCGATCTGCCCGTCGCCCAACAGCAATTCGATGGTGCGCACCTCGGCGCTGCGCGAGAAGGCATGGCCTGCCAGTCGCAATACGCCCTGAAAGTGCGAGAAGCGGTCGATGCCGAAGTGGAAGTCGTTCATGGGCGCGGATGTTCGCATGGTCCGCGTGCCGCGGCCATCCGGGCCGCCCATGTCTTCCTTCCGTCAGGCGATCATCGACTCGAGGTCCGCAGCAAGCTCACGCGGCGCCGGCATTTCCTGGACCATGTCCTCGGTGATACCGACGGCCAGCGCCGACTGGCTCGGCCAGAAGCCGCCGATATTGCTCAGGTCCACGCCCTGGCGCTCCAGTGCCACGCGCCACACGGCCAGATGAAGAATGCCGCCGAGCGCATCGGCATGTTCCGACTTTGCCGGGCTCACGAAGCTCGAAAGCCCACCGACGAGGTCGGGAGCGAAGCCCCAGCGCTGCGCCAGGGATGCACTCACATCGCCGTAGTGGTAGCCGAACTCGACGAGCTCGAGCTGCGCTCGCCCCAGCGCGTCCAAGGGGTGGACGGCATTCAGCGCGGCCATGCGATCGGGCATTGCCTGCGCCATGATCAGGTGGCCGATGGCATGCATGCTGCCCGCGGTGAACGCCAGGTTGGGGTCGACGTGCCGGGTCTTCGAAGCCAGATACCTCGAGACCGACGCCACGCGCAGGCTGTGGGCCCAGAAGGCTGGAAGGTTGACTCCGTCCACCTTCCGGAAGGCGCCTGACAAACCCGAACTCACCACGAATGACCGGATGGCGGAGAGCCCGAGCATCAGGATCGCGCCCTGGATCGAGGAAATCTTTCGCCGGAGCCCGAAGAACGGCGAGTTGACCATCTGCAGCACCCTGGCCGCGAGCACCTGGTCAAGCTCGATCCGATGCGCGATGGCCGCGAAAGGCACGTCGTCGTCGCGCAGCATCTCAATCAGGTCGGACACCACCTTCGGCACGGTGGGGAGCGACTCGTCATTGGCAAAGAGTTCGTCGAGTGTCATGGCGTTATGGGTGTATTGCCTTTGTATGCAATGGATTTTCCTCCAGTGCAGGGCCTGCCAGAGCCTCTATCGGCGCGAATGTGTAATTTCTACGGATTCCGGTGGGACCGAGAATCGGCGCATGCCCCACGCCGTCTCCCTCCTTCGCGCCGCCCGCCTGGCGCGAAGCGCCAAGCCCTTTCTCGCCCGTGGTGGCTTCAAGCGCGAGCGCTGCGCGGGCTGCCGCCTGGTGCCCAGCCATTGCATGTGCGCCGTGCGCCCTTCGGTGGCAACGCGCGCGGGGGTGTGCCTGCTCATGGCCGACATCGAGCCGCTCAAGCCCACCAACACCGGTTGGCTGGTCGCCGACGTGGTGGCCGATACCTTCGCCTTCGGCTGGGCCCGTACCGAAACCGATCCCGCGCTGCTGGCACTGCTGAACGACCCGCAATGGCAACCCTACGTGGTGTTCCCGGGGCAGTACGCGGCGCCCGAGCGCGTGGTTCTGACCGTTCCGTCGCCTGACCAGGCCAGCAGCGGCACCGCGAAACGCCCGCTCTTCATCCTGTTCGATGCGACATGGGCCGAGGCACGCAAGATGTTTCGCAGGAGCCCCTACCTCGACCGGCTGCCGGTGTTGAGCCTGCAGCCGGAGCAGATCACGCAGTACAAGCTGCGCAACTCCGGCCGCGACGACCATTTCTGCACCAGCGAGGTGGCCGCGATGTGCATGAACCTGGCAGGCGAGCATGCCGCCGAACAGACGCTGGATGCCTACCTGGTGGTGTTCACGCACCACTATCTGAGCGCGAAGAACCAGCAGCCCGTGGCGTGGGATGGTGCAGCGCATCAGCGCCTGCGCGAAGTGTCCGCCTCGCGGCCCTGAAGACTCTGCCCGCCGCGGCGCCGCGCGGGCGCAGCCGTGCCTCGCTCCGCCATCTACCTAGTTCCGGTGATGGCGAAGAAACAAATAGTTAACAAAAATCAACGATCTGAAACCGCCGGTAGCACTTCGACCGGAGCGCGGGTTTCTCTTCGTGAATCGACAAAACCAAAGAGGGCAGTGGATGTTTTCCAGTCAAGTGAGTTTTTACGGGCGCTGCGGTGCCGTGGCCAGTGCGATCGTGTTGCTGGCTTCCTGCGGCGGTGGGGGTGGCGGCGGCTCGGGCTTCGTGCCGATCGTCGCGCCGGCGCAACCCCAGACCCCCGTCGTCGTGACGCATACGGTCGGCGGCACCGTCACCGGCCTCACCGGCAGCCTGGTGCTCCAGAACAATGCGGGCGACGACCTGAAACTCACGGCCGACGGCAAGTTCACCTTTGCCACCGCGCTCACCGAAGGCTCGGCCTACGAGGTCAGCGTGCGCACCCAGCCCCTGTGGCAGTTCTGCACCGTGACCAAGGGCAGCGGCAAAGCCTCGGCCGACATCGGCGACGTGGCGGTCGCCTGCTCGGCGGCGGTGGCGCAGGTGTCCACGCTCGCTGGGTCCGGCACTACCGGCTCGGTCAATGGCAACGGTACCGCCGCATCGTTCTATCTCCCGTACAGCGTGGTCGTCGACAAGAGCGGCAACCTGCTCGTGTCGGATACGGCAACGAACCTTGTGCGGAAGATCTCGCCCGCTGGCGATGTCACGACATTTGCGGGCGGTGGCGGCAGCGGTACTTCGCAAAACGGCAACGGCACTGCAGCCTCGTTCTCGGGCCTGTCCGGTCTTGCGCTGGACTCCACGGGCAATGCCTATGCCGCGGAATTCGGCGGCAACCGCATCCGCAAGATCACGCCCGCGGCCGACGTGATCACGATCGCGGGCAGTGGGGCCATCGGGTCGCTCGATGGCCACGGCACCTCTGCCACGTTCAATACCCCTTCGTCGGTGGCCACGGACGCCAACGGCAACATCTACGTGCTCGAATTCATCGGCGCCGTTGTCCGAAAGATCACGCCTGCCGAGGACGTCACCACGCTGGCCGGCTCGGGCACTGCAGGCTTCGCCGACGGCACGGGGACTGCGGCATCTTTCGGGCAGGCCTACGGCATAGCGACTGACGCGGCCGGCAACATTTACGTTGCCGACAGCGGCAACAACCGGATCCGCAAGATCACGCCCGGCGGCGTGGTCATGCCGCTGGCCGGTTCGGGCCAGGTTGGCGCGACCGACGGGGCCGGCAGCTCGGCATCTTTCAGCAGGCCTGGCGGCCTGACGGTGGACAGCGACGGCAATGTCTACGTGGCCGACACAGGCAACAGCCTGCTGCGCAAGATCACGCCGGCAGGCGTGGTCTCCACGCTCGCTGGCCAGCCCGGTGTGCTGGGCGCGCAGAACGGCATCGGCGCGGCTGCCACGTTCAAGCAGCCTTACGGGGTGACGGTGGATGCTGCCGGCAATCTGTACGTGGCCGACACCTTCGGCAACCTGATCCGCAAGGTCACGCCGGTTCGCGCACCCTGAGGTCGTCGAAGACGCAGGGGCCACCGTCGGTAACGGAATGAAAAGGCTGCATCCGGAGCATCGGCATATGTCTCCTGGAGTGCGGGCGCGCAGAATCGCGCTCGCACTCCCGAGGACTTGACCATGACGATTCCGTACTTTGTCTTGACGCCCGACCGGCGTGAACTTCCTCTGAACGTGCTCGGCACGAAGGTGACGGTGCTGGCATCGAACGCGGCGACGCAAAGCTATGGCATCACCCTGCAGCGGGGTGACGAAGGAACCGGGCCGCCGCCGCACAGCCACGACTGGGACGAATCCTTCTACGTGCTCGGCGGCGAGGTCGAGTTTCTCTGCGATGGCGCCGCTCACATGTGCCGGCCCGGCACGCTCGTGCATGTACCGCGCGGCACGGTGCACGGCTTTCACTACGGCAAGGGTGGCGGGCAGATGCTCGAGATCACCGGGCAGAACGCGCTGGCCGCCCAGATGTTCGCCGCCGTCGACCACGAGATCCCGGCCGGGCCGCCCGATATTCCAAAACTGCTGGCGGTGCTCGAGCGCAACGGCGTTACCGTCGCGGCCTGACATCACCCCGGCCGTCGACGGGCGCGTGGCGCGCCATCAGCTCGACGACCCAATCGATGAACACCCGCAGCTTGGCGCTGACATGCCGGTTCGGCGGAAACGCCACGTACAAGGGCATCGGATCGAGTTGCCAGCCTTCGAACAGAGGCACCAACTCGCCGCTCGGCAGATGTGGTTCGGCCATGTAGTCCGGCAGCCAAAGCACCCCCATGCCCGCCAGCCCGGCCGCGAGGTAAGCGTTGCCGTCATCGACCGACAGCACATAGCGGCCTTGCACTTCGATGCTCTCGTCGCCGAGGCGCATGGCATACGGAAAGGTCTTGCCGCTGCGCGACCACAGGAAGCCCACGATGCGGTGATGCGTGTCTTCCAGCTCCCGCGGGTGTGAAGGCATGCCCGCGCGTTCCAGATAGCTCGGCGCCGCGTAAACCCCCAGCTGCAGGTTGCCCACGCGGCGCGCCATCAGCGACTGGTCGGTGAGCTCGCCGCCGCGCACAACGCAATCGACGTTCTCGCCGATCACGTCCACCATGCGATCGCTCACGCCCATGTCGAGCTGGATGTCGGGGTAGCGGGCGTGAAACGCCGGCATTGCCGGCACCAGGATCATGCGGGCCAGCGGGCTGGGCACATCCACCCGCAACCGTCCGCGGGGCAACGCCGAGGCGCTCGACAGACTGGTCTCCGCATCGTCCATGTCGGCCAGCAGGCGCACCACGCGCTCGTAGTAGGCCGCCCCGTCGGCCGTGACGTTCACCTTGCGCGTCGTGCGGTTGAGCAGCTTCACGCGCAGCCTTGCCTCCAGTTGCTGCACCAGCTGCGTCACGCTGGTCTTGCTCATGTGCAGTGTCTCGGCCGCCTTGGTGAAGCTGCCTGCTTCCACCACGCGGGCGAATGCCTGCATTGCGTCAAAACGATCCATGCCCGCTGTTCCTGTTGATCCGACGATTGTTTGGGTTCTGCAAACAGTGATTGTTGGCTTTGCCCGTTTATCGGAGAAGCACGGCTGCCTAAAGTCCCTTCATCGCCATCAAAGAAGGAAGAAGCAACTCATGGCCAAACGCGACGTCGTTTTCCCGCCCGGGCGCCAGGCGCTCTATGAAAAGAACCGCTACTCGCCGGCAGTCCGCTCCAACGGCTTCCTGTTCGTCTCAGGGCAGGTCGGCAGCCGCGAAGACGGCTCTCCGGAGCCCGACCTCGAGGCGCAGGTGCGGCTCGCGTTCGAAAACCTGAACGGGATCCTCGGGGCCGCGGGCTGCACCTTCGACGACGTGGTCGACGTGACCGTCTTCATCGTCGACCCGGAATCGAACTTCGACACGGTCTGGAAAGTGCTGCCGGACTATTGGGGCAGCGCGCCGCATCCAACGCTGACCGGCATCGGCGTGACGTGGCTCTACGGCTTCAAGTTCGAGATCAAGGTGATCGCGAAGCTTCCCTGAAAGCCACGGCACGCCTGTTCTTCGCAATCAGGGCCGAGCGGCTACCCCTCGTCGAGTCGATCCCGTCGCATGGCACGCCAGAGCGCAAGGTCGTAGGAAATCTTCAGCAACCCGCATGCGACTAGCGGCAACGAGATCCATCCGGCCGCGAACAGGGCGCCGCTGAGCGTCGGGCTGATGGCTGCGGCCAGACTCCGCGGCACGGCGGTGAAACTCGCCGCGGCGCTGCGTTCCGCTGGCGTCACGACCGCCATCACGTAGGCCGTTCGCGTTGGCACATCCATCGACGAGAGTGCGCTGCGGATCATCAGCAGGCCCAGCGCGACGGGCAGGCTTGGCGCCAGCGCTGCCAGCACCAGGCAGACGTTGGCCGGCAGGTGCGTGAAGACCATGGTGTTGAGCAACCCGATGCGTCGGGCGACCAGCGGTGCAGCGAGCTGCGACGCTGCGCTGAGCAGTCCGGTCCAGAAGAAGAACACGCCGGCCTGGGTCAGCGAGAAGCCGAATCGCTCCAGCAGCCACAGCGACATCAGCGCGTTGACCGTCAGTCCGCCGGCAAACGCGTCCACGCTGAAGAGTGCCGCCAATCGCACCACGACGCGGCGCGACGGCCCCAGGGGTGTCGGCGCGACGGGCAGGCTGTCCGCGTTGTTGGCTCCGGCGTGGGCAGGCAGATTCCGATAGAGCCAGAAGACGATCAGCCCGATTGCCGCGTAGACCACGAACATCCCGCGCAGCGCGTCGAGCCGCGCGAGCTCGCTGTGCCGAACCAGCCAGTCCGGTACGGCGGCGGCCAGCGCGCCCAAGGCTGCGCACAGGGCACCCAGGAGGCTGTAGCGTGCAAACAATGCTGTTCGTGCATGGCCTTGTGCCGCCGCTGCCAGGCGGGCGTGCTCAAGCGGAAGAAACACGCTGACGTCGCCGGAACTGGGGTTGAGCGTGCCGACCAGCGCGACCACCAACAACGGCCAGAACGAGGACAGGCCCGCAAAGCCCAGGCCCGTAGCGGCCATCAGCAAAGCAGCGCCGCGCAGCAGCCGACCGCCAGCAAAGCGGTATCCCCAAGCGCCGACCGCGAGCGTGGCCAGCGCCGAGCCCAGCATCGTCGCGGTACTGACGATGCCTACCTCCAGCGTCCCGAGTCCGATCGACAGCAGATAGGCCGGCAGCAGTACCGCCATGTACCCGTCCCCGAAGGCGCGAAGCCCCCGCGCCGCGAGCAAGGGCAATGCGCCAGGATCGACTCCGGAAGGCAGCAGGCGCGCGAAACCCATGCGTGGGCGAGATGCGGAAGTGGTGCTCATCGGGTTTTCACAGCCAGAAGCGCAGGGGCTTCGATGAGAGAGATCGGCTGGGGTGGCGCGGCAAGCGCAATGGGTGCGTCAGGAAAGGCGGTGTCCACGGATAGCTCCGTTGTGAGTCACCAGCGCTTGGACGGGACACCGTCTGACTTTGCAGAACGGGAGGCTGTTTTCCCGCGAGCGGCATCGTAGCAGACCCAAAATCACATTGCGTGGTTCTACGGCTTCCAGTTCGGGATCAGCGCCGCACCTGCAAGGCAAAGACAGGCGAGCATCGCGAAAGCATTTCTCGCCCCTTGAGTGAATGCAGCGACATCGACGCCCGAGAGCCCTGAACCGCCATTCCCGAGAATCATGAGCTGCGAGCTGTAGGGCAGACCGGCCATCGCCACGCTCAACGCCAGGGCCGTTCCCATCATGATTCCGGTGTTCTGCAGCGTCGAGCGCACGCCGTTCGCAATGCCCCGGCGCTGCGGCACCACGCTTTGCAGAATCGACGCGTTGTTGGGCGTCACGAAGCTCCCGATGCCCAGGCCCAGCATCCACAGGCATGCGGCCAGTTGCCCGGCGCCGATGGCCGGCTGCAGCATGGCCGCCAACAGCGCCAGCGCGCCTGCGGCAAGCAGCAGGCCCGCCACGCAGATGGCTTGGGGCGAGAAGCGCCGCATCAGGCTGCCGGCTGTAGGAGCGGCCATCAGCATCCCCAGCGCGACCGGCGCGATGCGCATGCCCGCCTCCGATGGCGCCAGCCCCGCGCAAGCCTGGAGATACAGGGCCACGAGCAGCAGTGGCGCAGCCTGCGACATCGACAGAAGCAGGATGCCTGCGTACGCCGTGCGACGCCCCGAGTCCCTGAACAACGCCGGGTCGACCAAGGGGCTCGCCGTGCGCTGCTGCACCTTGGCGAACAAGAGGAGGGCGCAGACGCCTGAGAGCATGAAGGCCCACACCGGCGTGCTCGCCCAGCCGCGCGTTCCCACCATCGAGAGCGCATAGATCACGCCTCCGATGCCGGCGAACGACAGCAGGGCACCGGTCAGGTCGAAGCGCTCGGCCTTGGCCGCCGCCGCGCTCTTCGGCAGAACCCGCCATGACCAAGCCAGCACGCAAAGCCCGACAGGCACGTTCAGCACAAAGAGAACGCGCCAGCCCCACCACGACACGACAAAGCCGCCAGCCAGCGGCCCCACGACCTGCGCAAGCGCGGCCACCATGGCGAGTACGCCGAGCGCCAGCCCCACCTTCTTGCGGCCGAAGGCATCGCCCACCAATGCGCTGGAGTTGGCCATGACGCCAGCCGCACCCACGGCCTGGCAGATGCGAAAGAACAGCATGGCGCCGAAGCTCGTTGCGGCCGCACAGGCCGCACACGCAATCAGAAAGAGCCCCAGCCCCGCAAGAAAAAGCCGCCGCCGTCCCCACAGATCAGCCAGCCTCCCGAAGCTGAGGATGCACACCGTGCTGACCAGCATGTAAGACAGCAGGATCCAGCTCGCCTGCGATGGCGAAGCGTTCAGGCCGCGCGCCACCGAAGGCAGCGCCACGTTGAGCGCGCTGAGGTTCAGGAAGCAGAGAAACGCACCCAGGCTTGCAACAACGAGCACCGCCCACGCGGCCCTTTCCTCGTCTTCCGCCGCCGCTTCACTCATCGCTCTTGAAGCCCGAAGCCTTGACGATGGGCCGCCAGTACTCGCGGTCTTCGTTCATGAGGCGCGTCACTTCGGCGCCGGGCAGCCCGGTTGCGTCGAGCCCCATGCGGTCGAGCTGGCCGCGCACCTGCTGGCTGCGCATTGCGGCCAGGAAGGCTTTCTCCAGCTTCGCGACAACGTCTTTCGGCGTGCCCGCCGGCACGAAGGCGGCATAGGACGCGTTGGCACGGTCGAAGGCGTCGTAGCCCGCTTCCTTGAGGGTCGGAACATCGGGCAGCCAGCTCAGCCGCTTCGTGCCCGCCACGCCAAGGATGCGCAGCTTGCCCGAGCGGTGCAGCTCCAGCTGCGTGGCCAGCGCGTCGGCGCCCAGCGGCACGTGGTCGCCGATGATGTCCGTCGCCAGCGGAGCGCCGCCCCGGTAAGAGACGGCCGTGAGCGGCACGCCGATGGCCTTCGACAGCTGCCACACGCTGAAGTGCAGGCCGCCGCCGAGGTTTGTTATGCCCACGCTGCCCTGAGCGGGGTTCTTCTTGATCCACGCGACATATTCGGGAATCGTCTTGTACGGCTGGTCTGCGCCGGTGGAAACGACACTGGGCACGTTGGCCAGATGCGCGACGGGAATGAAGTCTTTGTCGACGTCGTAGTTCAGCCGCGCATAGGTCATCGGAAACAGCACGAAGGGCGGTGTTGCGCCGATGAGGATCGTGCGGCCATCGGGTCGAGCGGCCTTCACCGCCTCGATGGAAATGCGCGTGGACGCACCGGGGCGGCTCTCCACCAGAACGGGCTCCTTGAGCGAGCCGCGCAATTCTTCGGCGATGGAGCGTGCCAGGTTGTCGAGCGCTCCGCCCGGCGGAACGCCGATGATGAGGCGCACGGGCGCGTTGTCGGCGTGCGCGGTGATGCCGGCCAGGGCAATCGACGCGCCGAGCACGAGTGTCTTCAGGAACGAGGTCATGGTGGCTACCTGCTGGTTGAAAAATCGGAAGAGAGAAAAGAGCAAAAAGGGGCGGTGGCTTCAGAAAGCCACGACCGGCAGCGGATTCGCCGGCCAGTGCGCTGCTTCGAACGAGGCAGCGGCTTGCAGCAGTTGCCCGTCTTCGCGGAAGCGGCCGACCAACTGCATGCCGATGGGCAGGCCCTCGCGGTCCGCGCCGCAGGGCAGGCTGATCGCGGGGTGACCCGTGAGGTTGAACGGCATCGTCCAGGGGAACCAGTTCGCGCGCACCTCGGCGTATTCCTTGCCGTCGATCTCGATGCTGCCGAACAGGTCCTGGTCGATGGGCAGGGCCGTGCGCGAGAGCGTGGGCGTGAAGATGAAGTCGTGCGTTTCCAGCCGTGCCTGTACGTCGCGGAACAACGCAGTCCGCGCGAACATCGCCTGCTGGAACGCAACGCCGTCCACATGCTCGGCCAGTGCAAGCTGCTGCAGCAGCGACGGGCTCATCTGGTCGCCGTGCGCCGCAGCCATGGGCGCGAAGCGGCCGCGCCAGCTGGTGTGGTTGATTACGCGCCACACAGGCTCCACGTCGAAGCCTCCGCCCGACATCGGCTCCAGCACGGCACCCATCGACTCCAGCGTTGCCAGAGCGGCTTCGAAGGCAGATGCAACCTCTGCCGCAATCGGCCGCCCAGCAGGCGCGGCGCAGAAAAGAATGCGCTTGCCGCGAAGATCGCCGCCGGCTTGCAGGTCGTCGAAGTAGCGCTGGGCCGGCACGCCCAGCGACCACGGGTCGGACCCGTGCGCGCCCGTCATGGCCTGCAGCATCAGTGCCGTGTCTGCCACGTTGCGCGTGGTGGGCGTCACGTAGGTGTAGTTGCCGAACGCGTCCTGCACCTGGCTGTGGGGCACTACGCCCAGGCTCTGCTTCAGGCCGACCACGCCGTTGCACGCGGCGGGAATGCGCGTGGAGCCGCCGCCGTCGGTGGCAATGGCGAGCGGCGCGATGCCCGCCGCCATCGACGCCGCCGCACCGCCGCTGGAGCCGCCACTCGTGCGCGACGCATTCCACGCGTTGCGGGTGCTTCCGAACAGCGGCGCATCGGTCAGGCACTTGGCGCCGAATTCAGAAGAGGTGGTCTTGCCGATGAGGATGGCGCCGGCCTCGCGCATCCGCGCCACGGCCACCGCGTCTTTCGTGGGCACATGGTCGCGGTGCAGCAAAGAGCCGTAAGTGGTGCGCACGTTCGCCGTATCGACGATGTCCTTCACCGTGAAGGGCAGGCCATGCAGCAGGCCCGAAGCCTCGCCGCGCATCAGCGCCTGTTCGGCCTCCCTGGCCTGCTGCAGCGCCTGTTCATGGCACAGCGTGATGAAGCAGTTCAGGTGCGGCTGCAGCGCATCGGCGCGGCGCAGCACCTCTTCGACGATCTCCACCGGCGAGAGCTCGCGCTGCGCGACCAGCCTGCGCATGGTTGTTGCTGGCATCTCGCAGATCTCGGACTTTGGAAGAAGGACGGGAAAGTTTTTCATGGCGCAAATGATTGATGCGCCGCAACAAGTCGTCCAATACTGTTTTCCAGAAAAGGCATATGCACAGCGTATGGCTACCCCAGACCTTCGAACCCTTCGCTATTTCGTGGCCGTCGCCGAGGAGCGCAGCGTCGGCAAGGCCGCGCGCCGGCTCAACATGGCGCAGCCGCCGCTGTCCGTTCACATCAAGAACCTCGAGGCGGCGGTGGGCACGCCGCTCTTTCGCAGGGCCGCGCACGGCATGGAAATAACCGATGCGGGCAATGCACTGTTTCGGCGCGCGAAAGAGGCACTGCTGCTGGCCAACGAAGGCTTCGACGCCGCGCGCGCCGTCGGCTCGGGCAGCCGGGGCCGGCTCACCATCGGCACCATGGTCGTGCTGTCTTACCTGGTGCTGCCGCGTCTGGAAAACGAATTGCGGCGCAGGCTGCCCGAGGTGGAGATCCAGTATGCGGAGCTGAACGCCGTCAACAACGTATCGGCCCTCACCAACTCCGACGTGTCGGTGGCCATCTGCATTCCTCCCATTGCGCAGGCGGGCATTGCGTCGGAGCGCATCGGCAGCCAGCCGCTGATGCTTGCCGTGCGTGCCGATTCACCGCTGGCGCGACTGCCCAGCATTCCGCTGGCGCGCCTCTCGGGCCTGCCGCTTATCGGGCTGCCCATGCCCGAGGGCGATGTAGACAAATCGGTCGTCGCGTCGCTGCTGCGGCGGCACGACGTGAGCATGCCGATTGCGCAGCGGGTCGAGACGATGGTGTCGGCACTGGCGCTGGTGCTGGCGGGGAAGGGCGTGGCGATATTGCCCGCCTGTGCGCAAATCGGTCGGCCGCCCGGGGTGGTGTTCAGGGCTTTGCGCAATGTCGATGCGCGGATGGAGATTGCGGCTTGCTGGCGGAGCGATTGGGATAGTCCGTTGATTGAGCCGTTTTTGGTTTGTGCGCGGGCGGCGTTGCGGGAGTTGGCGTAGATAAATAAGACAGTCCGTTCGGTGGTGTGGTCCGCTGCGGGAACGCCCTTCGAGCGGCGTCTATTTTCCTTTGCCAGTAGCGGTTTTTGCTGTGTCTCGGTACCAATACTGTTGATAGATGGTGCTGAAGATGAGCCACCAAGCGTAGATGCTCTCTGCACTCAAGAGAGCGCCCGGGGCCAGCAGCCCATGCGCTAGCTCATTACGGAGGTTCGGGCCGAATCCATCGCAAAACAGCGCGCGAATTTCAAACGCTAGATCTGGACCAAACACCGCCTCCATCTCGGGAAGCTTGACCAAGCTGCTTAATCCAGCTTCCATCTGAAGACCTTCAGCATCAGTCGTGATCGTCTTTGCTCCCTTGTTCTGTAGGTGCATTCGGACCAGATGCTCTAGCTGAGGCACTAGGAGGTGCAAGGCAACGATGAAGTCCCCGTCGAAACCAGCCTTAAGTCCCCTCGCTACCAAAGGCACGCGCTCGGCCGGAATCATTCCTGACTGCGCGACGATATTGACCAAGTCTTCGCCATTGATGAAGTGCTCAAGCAAAACCTGCCTGAGAGCAGGAACGATAGAAGACTGAACGCCGTAGTGGATATGGACCCCATGGTCTTGAACCATCTTGTTCCACACCGCCTCGCTCGATGCTTCTGATTCCTGAGTGAAATCGCCGGAGGCTGGGCTCCTGGCGATAACTCGACCGTCGCTAGAAAGCTTTTCGGATGCAAATAGGCGACTGAAGAAAAACTCCTTCATCCGCTGCCGTGTTGTCTCCTCGGTTCGCCTCCGTGAGGCCAGTGGCCAGCTTTCGGCAAGAGCGAGAAGTGCCTCCAACAAGTCCTTGCCTGACACCTCTTCGCGCACGCTGCGGCGGATATCTTCGACGTCGACAGCTTTGCCGCGCATTGGCAAAAAATCCCCTGTCGAGTGCATAGCCACTTCCCTCTGCGTCTGACGAAGAACTTTCAGCTTTTCGTCTACGCCCCGCGCAGCTCGTAGAGATTTTGGGATGGCGAGCAACGCTTGGACAGCATCCGCGTAGAAGCTCGCCGCTACAACATAGCTGCGATGCTCGCCTGCTATGCGCGCCGCGGCTTCGTCGGCGAATGCCTGCGCGATAAGGCAGTCGACGTCTGCGCATCGTTCTGGCTCTTCATCCAGGCCGAGGCAGCGCTTGGCGAGGGAGAGGTAGTGTCTTGCGAGGAAGAAGCGATTTCCTTCTTCCGACGACAAAAAGCGTTGTGAACGCAGGATGAGCCGTTCAGCCAAGTTGCCGAGTTGCTCTTCGGCGAGACCATACTCGAGCAGCGTCTCAACCATCGAATGAGCCGCATCACCATCGTTCAGTTCGAAGTTGATCGCAGACAGGAGCGACATTGTCATTTCAGCAAGAAGAGCTTCGGCGGGCGTTCGAATCTGAAGCGCGAGCGTGATGGCTCTATGCCAGCAATCCTTCGTATCCTGCATAAACCATGCTTGGCAATTGAGGGCGGTGCTTCGGTAGGCGTCGATGGCTGTTAGAGCATCGTGGATCTTGCGAGGCCGGCGGCGTAGCCATAGGATGTCCGCGATCCTGGCGCGCAGGAAGACGTCGTCGAGCTCGGGGAGGAATGCATCGAACAGCTCGATATCGAGGTCGTCAAAGTCCGCCAAGCTAAACGACTGACCAGACTGCTTGGAGAAGGGGCCGAGTGGCTCATTGAGGTTGCTCGACTCGATGCGTAGGGAACACGCGTCGCCGAGCAGCCAAAGAATCTTGGCTTTCGGGAATTCACCGGCCTGGGTGGCCACTACTGCGGCAGTACAGAGACCGTTCCACCTTGAAAAGTAGCCTGAATCCTCGGAGCCGCAGGCTGCAGTTCTCCAGCCACTAGTGCGGAAGTCATCAATGGAAGCGCTTGTACCGGTCGGCGGGCGGAGCATCATTTGGATTGATCATGTGGGGCGGAAGGTTCATTTTGCGGGCTTAGACGCACACGTTGACCAATGCGAGTTCCCGCGACAGAGCTATGGGCTGCAATGGATCTATGGTGAACGATCGGCGAGATGATGATCTGCGCCTGCATTCGATCGGCAGAACGTGTGTTGCGGCAAGTTGTCCGAAGCGACAACGACGGCGATCGGTAGGCTTACAGGATGCGCCAAGCGGATCATGCTGAGGACTGGGGAGGAGGTGCATCGCGCACACAACTATGCGACTTCAGTGCGAGGGCATTTCCGTCAATCCCAATGCTCTTGTTGGATGAACGAAGATGCTAGGGAGCTCCTTTGGACGGCGGCTACGCAGCGAATCCGCCGTAGCAACTTTTGCTTCCCGGCGGCGGCTTGTAGCGCAGAGATGAGCATCTGCCATCGCGCAGATACGGACACCTAACAAGAAAGCCAAGCATGATCTACTTTTTTAAGGACGAGGCTGGTGAACAGCAAATGCGCCAGACCTTGTTTGAGCCGGTCGTCTATATGGACCATTGGGCCGTGCGGCAGTTTTCCGAGGACAAGCCACTGAGGGACCGCTTTATAGCTGCCCTTCATCGCTCGGGCGGTACGTTGCTCGTCTCGCTACACAACTTTGGTGAGTTCAGTGGCGTGAGCGACACCGAACAAGCGATTGCCGCCGAAGAGTTTTTTGACCTAGCGCTTCCTCGAATGTTTGTGGCTGATTTCGGCGCAGACCCCGGCTTCATACAGCTTCATGGGAGATCCACTGAAGACGGGAAACGAGAGAACCTCATACTGCTTGAGCTGGCTCGTCGCTGGCTGGATAACGGCAACAAGCTCACCATGGCCGGCCTTATCAGCGACTCTGACGAGAATCGAGCGATTGTGAGGAGCGCTCTTGAAGAGCTCCAAATTGGCATTGCCAAGGCGGTGGGTTCAGTGAAATCCGACCCCGAAAAAGTAGCGTTTGCCAATATCGATAAACGGGCGCTAGGCGCGACGTTGCGCGACTTGGTTATGAACGCCTTGCTTCGCGATTTTGTCGTTGACGAGAAGGCAGTTTTTGGCGAGCACGACTCTTCGGATTTCGTTCATGCGTTCGGCGCGGTCATGTCGGCCAACTTGGTACTGTTGGACGGTCGTTGGGCTCACATAGTAAATGGAGCTGAAAAACGGTTGAAGAAAATGGGTGTGACACACCGGTTGCCCCGAGCATTCCCAAAGCGGGAGCTAGCCCAGTTCTTGGCAGCCCTTGAGGCTTACCCAGAAGACACGGGCAACAAGAAGGCCAAGCCTATCCCTGAGTAAAAGGAGGCCCTGGAGGGCCTCTTTCTTGTGGTGGGGAGTTCAGCTGTCTCAATCGATGCGCAACTCATCGACTCACCCGGCGACTTCAGCGCAATTCCCTTAACCTCCCAAACTTGACGGCCGCCACCGACACCGCGTACATTGCCTCCGCCCCGCGACAAGCGAGGCCGGGTTTAGCAGCCCGCTGACATCCTGCGACGAAAGCCGCAGCTACCGCACATGGTCTGCGGCTTTTTCGTTTGCGCCTATTTTTTAGGCGGCTCGAACGGGAGGGCTCGCGCCCTGCCGGTTTCCGCAAGGATGTCCCGGTCTGCTAACCCGTTCGAGCTGCCGCCCTCGTTTAGCAGCGGGTGCGTCGGTTTTTGCAAATCGACATCCTTGGGAGGCCCATGGCCAATGCTTCTTCAAACGACGCAAGCACCAACGCCCGTTGTGCTTGCGCGCTCTATCGACCCACCGCCCAGTTCAAACCTTTCGAATGGGTCCAGGGCGACCGACTCGATTTTTCTCAACAAAGCCAGGCCGCATTCCTGAACGACGCACGCGACGTAGTGCAGGGCGCGCAAACGCTGGTTCAGCTCCTCGCCTGGGACGAAGACCGGCGCGATGCCGCTTCGTCCGACGCAGACCCCGCGCCGCTCTTCGATGCATGCCAGCGCGGCTCGCTGCAGCGGCTTCTCTCGGTAACGCTGGGCCTGCTCCACGCCCGTATCGAAGTCCAGTGCGAGGCGCTGATGGGGTAGGGAAGGCCTTCGAGTTCAGGCCGCCCGTATCACCGACTTGGGCTCCAGATACGCCTCCAGCCCGAAGGTGCCGAATTCGCGGCCGATACCCGATTGTTTGAATCCACCGAAGGGCGCCAGGGGCTCGTGGTGCAGGCCGTTGATCAGCACCCGGCCCGCCTGCAGGCGGGAGCCCACGGCGAGGGCGTGTTCGTCGCTGCCCGACAGCACCACCGCCTGCAGGCCGTAGACCGTGTCGTTGGCGATTGCGATGGCGTCCTCCTCGTCGCGGTAGGCAATGAGGCAGAGCACGGGCCCGAAGATTTCTTCACGCGCGATGACCATGTCGTTGCGTACTCCGGCGAACAGGGTGGGGCGCACGTAGAAGCCGGCGTCGAGGCCGGCCGGGCGGCCCTCGCCACCGGCAATGAGTCGCGCGCCTTCTTCCGTTCCCTTGCGGATATAGCCCTGCACCCGCTCCCACTGCTTGCGGCTGACCATGGGGCCGATCTCGGTCGCGGCGTCGCGTGGGTCGCCGACCTTCGCGGCCTCGACTGCCGTCCGGGCCAGCGCGATGGCCTCGTCCAGCCGGTGTTCGGGCACCAGGATGCGGGTGCCGGCCAGGCAGGCCTGGCCGCTGTTCTGGAAGCCGGCCGTCACTGCAAGGGGAATGGCGGTGGCGAAGTCGGCGTCGTCCAGCACCACGGTGGGCGACTTGCCGCCGAGCTCCAGCGTCACGCGCTTCAGGGTGTCGGCCCCGGCGCGCTGGATGGCCTTGCCCACGGCAGTGCTGCCGGTGAAAGAAATCTTGGCGATGTCGGGGTGGCTGCTGAGCTCTGCGCCCACCACGTCGCCCCGGCCGTTGACGATATTGAACAGCCCCGGCGGCAGGTCCGCAGCGTGCAGCGCCTCGGTGACCACCTGGGTCTGGATGGCGCTCATCTCGCTGGGCTTGATGACCACGGTGCAGCCTGCGGCCAGCGCGGTGGCCAGCTTGTTGCAGATGAAGCCGGCGTTGGAATTCCAGGGCGTGATGAGGCCGGCCACGCCGACCGGCTCCATCACGACCTGCGCGCTGCCGATCTGGCGGGTGAGGGGGTATTGCTCCAGCGTCTTCGCCGCAAGCAGGAAGGCCTCTGCCGCATACCGTGCAACCCAGCTGGCGCGGGACACGGGGCCGCCGTACTCCTCGGTGGTGGCGGCATTGATGTCGTCGGCGCGGGCCAGCACCGCGGCATGCAGGCGGTGCAGCAGCGCGATGCGCTCGGACTTGGTGCTGCGTGCATGGGCGGGCCAGGCGCGCTTGGCGGCGGCAATCGCTCGCAGCGTGTCTTCGCGGTCACCCAGGGTGACGTGGCCGATGACGGCCTCGGTGGCGGGGTTGATGAGTTCGGCCTGTTCGCGCCCGTGGGGGGTGACGAAGGCGCCGTCGATGTAGATCTGGTCGATGTTGCGCATGGTGTGTTCCTTGGATTCGCCGGAGCGGAAAACCGGCTTGAATCAAATCTAGGGCGCGAGCATTGACTTGAGAAGCCGGCCAAATCACCATGCGTCATTCAGATAATCAGGACAATCCACCATGCACAGCAGCGGATTGATAGAGCTGGAGGCGGTGCTGGCGGTGGCCCGGCACGGCGGTTTCAGGGCGGCGGCGGTCGACATGGGCATGTCGCGCTCGGCCCTCAGCGCCACGGTGGCGGGGCTGGAGGCGCGGCTGGGCGTGCGCCTGTTCAACCGCACCACGCGCAGCGTGTCCACCACCGAGGCGGGCGAGCAGTTCATCGCGCGCATCGCGCCGGCGCTGGCCGACATTCGCGGTGCCATGGAGGCGACCAACGAGCTGCGCGACACGCCCACCGGCACCCTGCGGCTCAACAGTTCGGTCGGTGCGGCGCAGATGATCTTCGCGCCGGTGGTGCTGGAGTACCTGCGCCGCTACCCCGACATGAAGGTAGACATCGTGACCGAGCGCCGGATGATCGACATCGTGGCCGAGGGCTTCGACGCCGGCATCCGCCTGGCCGAGGCCGTGCCGCGCGACATGGTGGCCGTGTCCATGAGCGGCGAGCAGCGCATGGTGGTGGTCGCATCGCCGCAATATCTGCAGAAGCACCCCGCGCCCCAGGTGCCCGACGACCTGATGGCGCACCGCTGCGTGCGCTGGCGCTTTTCGAGCGGCATCGTTTACCGCTGGGAGTTCGCGCGCCACGGCGAGGCGATGACGCTCGACGTGCCCGGCCCCATCACGCTCGACGAGCCCCTGCTGATGCTGGAGGCGGCGCGCGCAGGCGTGGGCATTGCCTACATGGGGATGTTCCACGTCGCAGAAGACCTGGCCAGCGGCCGGCTGGTGCCGCTGCTGGAAGAGTGGTCGCCAAGCTACCCGGGCATCTGCCTGTATTACCCGAGCCGGCGCAACGTGCCGGCGGGGCTGAGAGCCTTCATCGACCTGGTGCGCGAGGTGATCGAGTTGCCGGGCCGGTAGCAGAACCCTGAGCGAGCGGGCGGGGCCGCTTACATCGGCGGCATCTTGTCGAACTTGGGCAGTGCCGGATCGAGAAAGTCCCATCCGTGCCCGCGCACGGTGTATGTAACCGCCTGCGGCTTGTACCGGCCGGGGTCGTCGAGGCTTGCCGCGTGCACGGTGAAGACGTCGGGCATCGCCGCAAAGGTCAGGTACACGGGCGAGCCGCAGTTCGGGCAGAACCCCCGGGTCTTGACGTTGCCGCTGTCGCCGACCATGTCCCACAGCGTGGCATTGCCGCTGTGCTTCACGCCGGCGCGTGGAAAGGTGAGGTACGAGCCGTGGCCGGTGCCGCTCTTGCGTTGGCAGTCGCGGCACTGGCAGTCGTTCTGGAAGATGGGCTCGGCCGAGATCTCGTAACGGATTGCGCCGCACGCGCAGCCGCCGGTGTAGGCGTGGCTCATTTGTCTTGTCCTTTCGAGGTTGTTTTCCAGCGGGGCTGGCTGGGTGCAACCAATTTAGGCGAGCGAGGGCGCGGCGGGGGAGTAACAAGTTCGTCGTGAGTGGGCACCGCCCGGGAGCTCAGGCTTCCACGGGCACGTAGAAGTCGATCACGGCCCCTGGCTGGTCGGGCGCGAAATGACCGTCGTACATCTCGAAGTCGGGGCTGTCGACGACCCGCAGGCCGGAGGCGGGAATCAACTCGCCCCAGATGATCGCCATGGCGCTCTTGACTTGCGGGTGCAGCGCGGACCCGTTCAGGGCGATGCGAAAAACGACGTAGGTTGCCGCCGGAATCTCCTTCACTTCGAAGCCCTTGGGGAGATCGCCGTCGGTTTCCACGCCCACGCCCGCCATGTACATGAAGCTCCCGGCCTCCTGGTCCACGCTCCAGACCACGCCGTACGTCGCCCAGCTCGGGGCCTGGCCCTTCAGCGGCAAGGCACCGACAAGCGCAGACCACAGTTGGGGAATGTCGGACTTCGTCGCGTCGTCGAAGCGCCGGGATGGGCCCGCGACGCGGAACGCCTCGAGCCTGGTCAATTCGGGCAATCGGGCCACTGCCGTGGGGGTGCTGCTGGGGGAATTCATTGGAAACTGTCCTTCGATGGGGGTAGGAGAGAAGCCGGAACGAAAGCGGCCGGGTGACGCGCCGAAGAGGCGCTTGAATGCGCGCGTGAAAGCCTCCTGCGATTCGAAGCCGCAATCCAGGGCCAGATCGATGAGCTTCACGTCGGGCTCGCTGCAGAGCCTGCGGGCGCTGCGCACGAGTCGACGCCCGCGCACATGCGCCATGACACTGCGGCCCATGCGGGCGGTGAACATCCGGGAGAAGTGGTACGCCGAAAAGCCCGCGCGTTGCGCGATCAGTTCGAGCGTGAGGTGGTCGTCGAGCCGCTCCTCGATCCAGGCCATGAGGGGGACGAATATGTCGGGCTCGCGGGGCATCGGGTTGTCCATGCGGCGATCATGAAGTACCGCAAACCGGCTGTCCTGACCGAACTTGCTGGCGTGCAGTAATGCGAAAGAATTGCCAACTCAGTGGCTTCTGCTTTGAAGTTCTTACAACTTCGGCCCCGTACATGCGGGTTTCAGACGGTAAAGTGCCCGTCTCCGGTTTCGGACTGTTTCCGACCCTTTTCCCGCCGCCTCCCGCTCCCCCCGTTTCTGTTTCTTCTTCATGTCCAACCTCATCGTGCACGGCGGTACGCCGCTGCGTGGCCGCATCACCCCCTCCGCCAACAAGAACGCCGTGCTTCCGGTGCTCTGTGCCACTTTGCTCACCTGGGAGCCGCTGCGCCTGCATGGCGTGCCCGACATCACCGACGTGCGCAAGATCCTCGACATCTTCCGCACCCTCGGCAGCGATGTGCACATGGACCACGAGACCGGCACGCTCGAGCTGCACCACCGCGAGACCACTTTCGACGCATCGCTGCACCGGCTGCCCGAGGAGATGCGCTCATCGATCATGCTGGTGCCGCCGCTGCTGGCGCGCTTCGGCGTTGCGCGGCTTGAAGACAACGTGAAGGGCTGCACGCTGGGGGTGCGCGAGATCGATCCGCACGTGGAGGTGTTCCAGCGCTTCGGCGGCGAGGTCGAGCGCACCGAGGGCTCGCTGCTGGTGCGCAGCAAAGGCCGGCTCACGCCGACCGACCACTGGCTCGACTACGCCTCGGTCACGACCACCGAAAACTTCGTGCTGTGCGCAGCCGCCGCGGGCGGCACCTCGACGCTGACCAATGCCGCGTCGGAGCCGCACGTGCAGGAGTTCTGCCGCTTCATGGCCATGATCGGTGTGCGCATCGAGGGCATGGGCACCTCGCGGCTCACGGTGCATGGCAACGGCGCGCTCAAGGGCGGCGAGTTTCGCTTCGACGAAGACTTCCACGAGATCACGACCTTCCTGGCGCTGGGCGCCATCACCGGCGGCGACGTGGTCGTGCGCAACAGCGCCCCCGAAAACTTTCCGCTGCTCGACCGCACCTTCGCCAAGTTCGGCGTGCAGATCGAGCATGCGGACGGCTGGTCGCGTGCCATCCGCACTGGTCCGCTGAAGGTGCAGACACCTTTCACGAGCAACGTGCTCACCAAGGTCGAGGCGGCGCCGTGGCCGTACTTTCCGGTGGACCTGCTGCCGATCTTCATTGCGCTGGGCGTGCGCGCCCAGGGCAATGCGATGTTCTGGAACAAGGTGTACGACGGGGCGCTGGGCTGGACGGGCGAGCTCTCGAAGTTCGGGGCGCACGTGTTCTCGTCTGACCCGCACCGGCTCATTACCTTCGGCGGCAATCCACTGACGCCCGCGGTGGTCGAGAGCCCCTACATCATTCGCGTGGCGATCGCGCTGTTCATGGTGGCGGCGAGCATCGAGGGCAAGTCGGAGATCCGCAACGCCGCACCGATCCGCCGGGCGCATCCGCGCTTCGTGGAGAACCTGCGCAGCCTGGGCGTGCAGGTTGAGTGGACGAGCGAGGAATAACTGGCGGGGTTGGTGTCGCAGCGCTCGCCCGTCAGAACGACGGAACGGGGTTGCGCCCTTCGGTCAGCACATAGGCGCCGTTGCGCCAGGCATAGACCAGTGTGCTGTCGATGGTGAGCACGCGGCGGTTTTTGGTGCCGCTCGTCCGTTCGCCCTTGAACGCGATGCGCATTTCGCCCGGCGCTTCGTCGGTGCCCAGCGTAAAGCTCGGCGTGCCGCTGACGTCGAAGCACGCGCCACGTGGCGGCTCTTCCGACTTGCCGGGCCTGGGCGCTTTCTCGCAGGACTCGTCGGCGCCTTCATTGGTGGCCGACAGCGCAATGCCCCTTGCCAGCACGCGCACCTTGCCCGCTTCGAGCCCATACACCGACAGCCACTGCCCGCAGTAGCCCTGCCAGCAACTGCCGTGGGCAATGGTCAGCGCAAAGCGCTGGGGTGCGATGCGCTCGACCTTGGTGGTGCCGAGGTTGCCCATGAAGCCTAGGTAGTCGACAGCGTCGCTGCGGCTCGCGAGTTTCCAGCCCTCGGCGCTCTGCTCGAAGAAGTAGGCGCCGAGCCATGCGCCGTTCACGTGGCCGTTCATCGGCTCGCCCCGGTCGTCGAGCGGCACGGTCTCGGTCAGCATGACGGCGTGCGTATCGTCCAGCCGCACCACCTCGCGCGGCGACACCTGAGCCTGTTGATCGGCCTCGCTGCCGGGCACTGTCTTGCCCTCGTTGGCCCTCTCGGGCAGCGAGACGGTGTCGGGCTGTCGGGGCGAGGCGCCCGGGCCCTGGGAGTCGGGGAACACCAGCGCCATGAGTTCGGCTCGCTTGAGCGTGGCCGATGCGGTGGGGCGAGGCACTGGTGGTGCGGGTGGTGCTGGCGGTGCGGCGGGGGCAACGGCCTCGGCGGTTGCCACGGCCACTGCGGCTTCGTCCGGCTGCGCGTTGGCGGTGGTAGCGGGGGCTTCTTCTTTCTGCGGGCAGCCGCCGAGCATGACGAGGCTGGCGGTGGCAATGGCAGCAGCAATGGTGCGCTGCAGCGGCCGCGAGTGAGCGGGCCGCGTCGGGTTCAGGATGGGCATGCGCGCGATTGTGCCGAAGCCATTTGGCGATGATGACCCCGCCGCCGCCGCAACCTCCGGCTTGGCGGGAGAATGGCCGGCACCCGGCGACACACGAACAAGGAGCGCTCCAAATGACCACGCTGCAACAACTCATCGGAACGGACCTTCCGCTCATTCAGGCTCCTATGGCCGGCGTGCAGGGTAGCGCGCTGGCCATTGCTGTCAGCAATGCCGGTGGCCTGGGCTCGCTGCCAGGTGCCATGCTGAGCCCCGACGTCATGCGCAGCGAGCTCGCTGCCATTCGCGCGGGCACCGGCAAGCCCTACAACGTCAATTTCTTCTGCCACACCCCGCCGGTGCCGAGCGCCGAACGTGAAGCGACCTGGCGTGCCGCGCTGGCACCGTATTACGCCGAGTTCGGCATCGACGCGGCGAACATTCCCACCGGCCCGGGGCGCAACCCTTTCAGCGCGGAAGTGGCCGATTTGCTGGCCGAATTCCGCCCGCCGGTGGTGAGCTTTCATTTCGGGCTGCCGTCAGAAGCGCTGATGGCGCAGGTGCACGGTTGGGGCGCGAAGGTGCTGGCTTCGGCCACTACGGTCGAAGAGGCGCAGTGGCTCGAAGCGCGCGGCGTGGATGCGGTCATTGCGCAAGGGCTGGAAGCCGGCGGGCATCGCGGGCATTTCCTGTCGCATGACCTGACGCGGCAGCTCGGCACTTTCGCGCTGCTGCCGCAGCTGGTGCACGCCGTGAAGGTGCCGGTGATCGCGGCCGGCGGCATTGCTGATGCAGCGGGCGTGGCCGCGGCCATGGCGATGGGCGCGGCGGGCGTGCAGATTGGCACGGCCTACTTGCTGACGCCCGAGGCAACCACGAGCGCGCTCCATCGCGAGGCGCTCAAGAGCAGGGCCGCGCGGCATACGGCGCTGACCAATCTCTTTACCGGCCGGCCGGCGCGCGGCATCGTGAACCGCGTGATGCGCGAGCTGGGGCCCATCGGCGCGGCCGCACCGGAGTTTCCGCTGGCCACATCGGGAATCGCACCCTTGCGTGCCAAGGCCGAGGCGCAGGGCAACGGCGACTTCTCTCCGCTGTGGTCGGGGCAGAACGCCACGGGCTGCCGCGAGCTGCCTGCCGCCGAGGTCACGCGCGAGCTGGCACAAGGATTTCATTGAGCTTCGAACCATGACCCAACTGCATCTGCCCCTGAAGTTTCTCGCGCACGGCGCGCAACCCGATGTTCGCGAACCCTGGCTGCTGGTGCTGATGCACGGCGTGGGCAGCAACGAGCAAGACCTGTTCGGCCTCGCGCGCATGATGCCGCCGCAGTTCAACGTGCTGAGCCTGCGCGCGCCCTATGTGCTGTCGCCCGACGCCTACGCGTGGTTCGAGTTCCAGGTGCTGCCCGGCGGTGAACGCCGGATCGACGAAGAGCAGGAGCGCGAAAGCCGCTTCCTGGTCGGCGAGATGATCGCCTCGGCTGGCAAGCAACTCGGCGTGCCGCCAGAACGCGTGGTGGTCGGCGGCTTCAGCCAGGGCGGCATCATGGCGCTGTCGCTGCTGCTGACCAAGCCTGAGAGCGTGCGTGCCGCGATGGTGTGGCACAGCCGGCTGCTGTCTCAGGTGCTGCCGCACGTCGCGGCGCCCGAGGCCTTCGAGGGCAAGGCGTTGTGGGTGAGCCATGGCAGCGCCGACAACGTGATTCCGCCGAGCGCTGCGCAGGCCACGCGCGAGTTCGCACGTACGTTGCCGGTGGCGCTGTCGGGGGCGGACTTTCCGGGTGCGCATGAGATCCGTCCGGCCGAGTTGCAGGCCACGCTGGCGTGGCTGCAATCGCTCAGCGCGCCGACAAGTTCGTAGACAAGCGCGCCATGACCATCGCTTCCATCTCGGCCACCCACTCGTCGTTGCCCGCTTCGGGCTGCACCAGCAGGCGATAGCGCCGGCCGCCCCATGCGGCGGTCAGCAGCGCATGGATGGTGGCGGGGGAGGGCTGCGGCTGCAGGTCCGTGCAAGCGGCAAAGGCCTTGAGCCACCTGTCAGCCAGTTCGTCGTACACGCGGCGGTGATGCTTGGGCTCCGCCACGCGGTGTTCGAGCATCAGCATCTCGTGGTCGAAGGCCGGCAGCCCTTCGAGCCGAGTGTCGCAGGTGATGCGCACGAGGCGCTGCACGCGCGTTTGCCAGCCGATGTCGGCCGGTGCGATCACTTCCGCATCGAGCCGCGCGAGTAGCGCCTCGATGCAGTGGCGCACATAGCCCGAGAGCAGGGCTTCCTTGTCGGGGAAGTAGTCGTAGAGCGTGCCGACCGCGATGCCGGTTTCCAGCGCCACTGCGCGCGTGGTCACGCCCTCCCAGCCGTGCACGGACCAAATCCGAACAAAGGCGTCGTAGATCGCCTGCACGGTGAATTTGCTGCGTGCCTGCGTGGGGCGTTTCAGGGGCTTGGAGCGGGGTGCGTCCGGCATCGACGGTTTTCCGAACCCGCCGGGAAACGGGCCGCCATACAGTTTGCGAATGAACAACGCATTCACTTTAACCCGCCTCGAAACGCGCAAGAACGCCCTCGGCACCACCCGTGTCGTGACCACGCAGGACACCGGCGAGCTGCAGCCCGGCGAGGTGCTGCTGAAGATCGGCCGCTTCTCGCTGACCACCAACAACATCACCTACGCGGCTTTCGGCGACGCGGTCATGAAGTATTGGCAGTTCTTTCCGACTGGTGATGCCGACTGGGGCCACATGCCGGCCTGGGGCTTTGCCGATGTGGTCGCCTCGAATGTGGAGGGCGTGGCGGTGGGCGAGCGCTTCTACGGCTACTTTCCCATAGCGAGCCACCTGCGCATGCAGCCGGTGCGCGTAACGCCGCGCGGCTTCTACGACGGCGCGCCGCACCGCAGCGAGTTGGTGTCGGCCTACAACCAGTACATGCGCTGCAGCAACGACGCGGGCTACGTCGCCGCGCTGGAGGACTACCAGATGCTGGTGCGCCCGCTGTTCATCACCTCGTTCATGCTGGCCGACTTCCTGGAAGACAGCGCCTTCTTCGGCGCGAAGCAGGTCGTGGTGTCGAGCGCGTCGAGCAAGACCGCGTTCGGCACGGCCTTTTGCCTGCGCGAGCGCAAAGGGCTGCAGCTGATCGCGGCCACGTCCAACGCCAATCGCGCTTTCGTGGAGAGCCTGGGTTGCTACGACCGCACGCTGAGCTATGAAGAAGTGACGGCGCTGCCGGCCGATGTGCCCACGCTGTACGTCGACTTCTCGGGCAACGACGACCTGCGCGCGACCATTCACCACCATTTCGGCGAAGCGCTGGTGTACGACTGCTATGCGGGCTCCGCGCAGAAGACGGAATTTCTCGGTGACACAACCTCGCTGCCCGGCCCGACGCCCAAGCTTTACTTCGCCCCCGTGCAGATTCGCAAGCGCAATGCCGACTGGGGCCCGCAGGAGGTCAACCGGCGCTTCAACGAGGCGCAAGGCAGCTTCATCGCCGAGCTGAGCAGGCCCGGCAATCGATGGATGACGCTGGCACAAGGCGAGGGCTTCGCGCATGCGCAAGCCGTGATCGCCGACCTGCACGCGGGCAAGGTAGATCCGCGGCAGGCGCATGTGGTGCGGCTCGCGGGCTGAGCGTGCGAACTTCCGCGCGGCGGGCGCGTCACAGGGCGTTACGACGACGAGGCTGGTGCGCAGCCCGAATTGGTGCACCATAGCCGTTCGCTTCCCCGACATTCCCGCACAAGGAAACCCACCTCATGCCCGAGCCCGACAGCGACACGCGCGACGCCCCTGAGTTCAGACCCCGCCGCGAAATGCCCATAGGCGCCATCGTCGCCTTCGTGCTGGTGCTGCTCGGGACTGCCTACCTTGGCTGGCGCTGGTATCAGCAGCAGATGCTGGCAGAACCCGTGCCAGTGGCCGCGGCGCCCAATGACGCGCCCGCACCGCCGCCACCACCGGCGCCGCCCTCGGCAGCGTCCGCCGAGCCGCAGAACCCCATGGATGCACTGGCCCCGCCCGATGCGGCATTGCCCAAGCTGCCTGATTCCGATGCGCGCGTGACGAAGGCGCTGATCGAACTGTTCGGCGGCAAGAACGTTGCAGCGTACATGCACCCCGACGGCATCGTGCGCCGCTTCGTCACCACCGTCGACAACCTCGCGCGCGAACAGGCTCCGCCCAGCGCATGGCCGGTGCTGCCCACGGGCCAGCGCTTCATCACCGACGGGCAGCAGGGGCAGGTACAGACGATTGCCGCGAACAACGCCGCGCGCTACAACGCCGTCGTCCTGCTGGCCGAGTCGGTCGACCCGGCCAAGGCGGCGGCCGTGTACGCAAAGCTCTATCCGCTGTTCCAGCAGGCGTACGAAGAGCTGGGCTATCCGGGCCGCTACTTCAACGACCGGCTCATTGCCGTGATCGACCATCTGCTGCAGGCGCCCGAGCCCAAGGGGCCGGTGGAGGTGCGGCTGGTCGAGGTGAAGGGTGACGTGCCCTCGACCCGGCCGTGGGTGCGCTATGAATACGCTGACCCCAAGCTGGAGTCGCTGTCTTCCGGCCAGAAGATCATGGTGCGCATGGGGCCGGAGAACGAGCGCAAGGTGAAGACCAGCCTGCGCGGCCTGCGCCAGCAGATCGCCACGGGCGACGTGGCGAAGAAGAAGCAACCCTGACGCCGCACGGCGCCCGACGTACACGGGCGCCCGTGAGCATTCCTCCGGCGCGCTGTGTAGGCGCGGACCGATTGCGTGCTGCACGGATGTCGCTGAGGCTTTGTTCTCAAAATCAAAACCTCGAGGACACCCGTATGAACCTGATGAGCGTCGACCTCTACCAGAGTGCAACCGATTCGGAGAAATTCCTCGCGCTTCCAGCGGGCACCGATCCTGCCGAACTCATGGGTCCGATGACTTTCGACCAGGACTATGCGCAGGTCAAGCGATACCAGGAGGCATTCCAGTTCGATCCGTCCGAAGCCTATGCGGGCGTCAATGCCGCCAAGATCGCTGCAGACATCCTGACCGTGAAGTGGGCGACCTATCGTCGCGAATCCCCGCCATAGAAGGGCCGCTGGGTTGCCGCCCGCCTTCTCGGGTTTCGTCAGGCCTCTTCGGTTTCCTTGTAGTCGTCCACGGGCACGCAGCTGCAGAACAGGTTGCGGTCGCCGTACACGTTGTCGACGCGGCCGATGGGCGGCCAGTACTTCGCGTTCTTGAGTTCGGCCAGCGGAAACGCGCCGAGTTCGCGCGAGTACGGGTGGCTCCACTCGGTGCCGAGCAGGCTCGCAGCCGTGTGCGGCGCGTGCTTGAGCGGGTTGTCTTCCTTCGGCCACACGCCTTCTTCGATGCGGCGGATTTCGCCGCGGATGGCGATCATCGCGTCAATGAAGCGGTCGAGCTCGGCCAGCGGCTCGCTCTCGGTCGGCTCGACCATCAGCGTGCCAGGCACGGGGAAGCTCAGCGTGGGCGCGTGAAAGCCGTAGTCGATCAGGCGCTTGGCCACGTCTTCGGCGGTGACGCCGCTGGTGTCCTTCAGCGGGCGCAGGTCGAGGATGCACTCGTGCGCGACGTGCCCGTTGGGGCTCGCGTACAGCGTGGGGTAGTGGTCCTTCAGGCGCGCGCTGATGTAGTTGGCGCTGAGAATGGCCGTTTCGGTCGCAGCCTGCAGGCCCTTGGCGCCCATCATGCGGCAGTACATCCAGCTGATCGGCAGCACGGCCGCATTGCCCAGCGGTGCGGCCGACACGGCGCCCACGCCGTTCGACGGCACGCCGGCCGTCGCGTGGCCAGGCAGGTATGGCACGAGGTCTTCGACCACGCACACCGGGCCCACGCCGGGGCCGCCGCCGCCGTGCGGAATGCAGAAGGTCTTGTGCAGGTTCAGGTGGCTCACGTCGCCGCCGAACTCGCCCGGCGCAGCCACGCCGACCAGCGCGTTCATGTTGGCGCCGTCGACATACACGCGGCCGCCGTGTTCATGCACCAGCTCGCACAGTTCCTTCACGCGGGTTTCGAACACGCCGTGCGTGCTGGGGTAGGTGATCATCACTGCAGCCAGCTTGTCGCTGTGCTTTTCGCAGGCGCGCTTCAGGTCGTCCATGTCGACGTTGCCCTGCGCGTCGCAGGCCGTCACCACCACCTGCAGGCCCACCATCTGCGCGCTCGCGGGGTTGGTGCCGTGTGCGGAAGACGGAATCAGGCAGATGTTGCGGTGGCCCTGGCCCTTGGCTTCATGGAACGAGCGGATGGCCAGCAGGCCTGCGTACTCGCCTTGCGAGCCGGCGTTGGGCTGCAGGCTGATGCCCGCGTAGCCGGTGGCTTCGCACAGCCAGGCGCGCAGCTGGGCGTCGAGCTGGGCATAGCCCTGCTGCTGGTCAGCCGGTGCGAAGGGGTGGATGTTGGCGAACTCGGGCCAGGTGATGGGGATCATCTCGCTCGTCGCGTTGAGCTTCATCGTGCAACTGCCCAGCGGAATCATGCTGCGGTCGAGCGCCAGGTCTTTGTCCGACAGGCTGCGGATGTAGCGCAGCATCGCGGTTTCGCTCTTGTGGGTGTTGAACACCGGGTGTGTGAGAAAGGCGCTGCTGCGGCGAAGGTCTTCGGGGATCAGCGGCGTGGTGCTGCCCGACAGGTCATCGAAGCGCGGCGCCTGCGTGCCGGCGGGCGCGAAGAGGCTCCACAGGGTTTCGACGTCGGCGCGCGTGCTGGTCTCGTCGAGCGAGATGCCCAGGTGCTGTTGCAGGCGCTGGCGCAGGTTGACGCCGGCGGCTTGCGCGCGCTCGATGATCGCCGGCGTGTCTTCGCCGGTGCGGATGGTCAGTGAATCGAACGCGGTGGTGTTGACCGGCTCGCGGCCCATCTGCGTGAGGCCCTTGGCGAGGATTGCCGTGAGCGCTGCCACTCGCTGCGCAATGCGCGTGAGGCCATCGGGCCCGTGGTACACGGCGTACATGCTGGCCACCACGGCCGGCAGCACCTGCGCGGTACAGATGTTGGACGTGGCCTTCTCGCGGCGGATGTGCTGCTCGCGCGTCTGCAGTGCGAGGCGGTATGCGGGCTGGCCGTGCGTGTCGACGCTCACGCCGACCAGGCGGCCCGGCAGCGAGCGCTTGAATTCGTCGCGGCAGGCCAGGTAGGCGGCGTGCGGGCCGCCGTTGCACAGCGGCATGCCGAAGCGCTGCGTGGTGCCGCAGACGATGTCGGCATCGAATTCACCGGGTGCGACGAGCAGCGTGAGCGCCAGCAGGTCGGCCGCGACGATGAGGGCGGCGTCGCACTGATGCGCGTGGCCCGCGAGCGGACGCAGGTCGTGCACGTGGCCGGTGGTGGCGGGGTACTGTGCGAGCGCGGCGAAGAACTCGCCGCTCACCATCAGGTGCGGCAGCGTTTCCGACACGGTGCTCACCTTCACTTCGATGCCCAGAGGCGCGGCGCGCGTCTTGATGACTTCGATGGTCTGGGGATGGCAATCGCCCGACACCAGGAACACGTTGCTCTTGCTCTTCACGCTGCGCTTGGCGAGCGTCATGGCCTCGGCTGCGGCCGTGGCCTCGTCGAGCATCGAGGCGTTGGCGATGGCCATGCCCGTGAGGTCGCACACCATCGTCTGGAAGTTGAGCAGGGCTTCCATGCGGCCCTGCGAGATTTCGGCCTGGTAGGGCGTGTAGGCGGTGTACCAGGCGGGGTTTTCGAGCACGTTGCGCAAGATGACGCCCGGCGTGTGCGTGCCGTAGTAGCCCTGGCCGATGAAGTTCTTGAACACCTTGTTCTTCGACGCCATCACCTTCAGCTCGGCCAGCGCATCGGCTTCGGTTGCCGGTGCGGGCAGGCGCATCGGCTTTGCGCGGCGGATGGCCGCGGGCACGATGCCGTCGATGAGCTCCGCGCGCGTTTCCGAGCCGATCACCGGCAGCATGCGCGCCTCGTCCGCCGCATCGATGCCGATGTGGCGGGCGAGGAATTCTTCGGCGTTCTCTAGTTCTTGCAAAGAGGGAAGGGCGGGCGTCGGCATGGCGGTGAGGGCTCGGGGAGAAGAAGGAAGGTGGCTGAGGAACTCAGCGGATCAGGATTCGGCGGCGAACTTGTCGTAGGAGGCCGCGTCCAGCAGGGCGTCGAGCTGCGCGGGCTCGCTCAGCTTGACCTTGAAGAACCAGCCGGCGGCCAGCGGGTCGCTGTTGGCCAGCGACGGATCGGCGCGCAGCGCTTCGTTCACTTCGGTGATCTCGCCCGACACGGGCATGAACACGTCGGCCGCGGCCTTGACCGATTCGACGACGCCGGCAACTTCGCCTTGCGCAAAGGTCTTGCCGACTTCGGGCAGGTCGACGAACACCACGTCGCCCAGCGCGTCCTGCGCATGCACGGTGATGCCGACGGTGGCTGCGTCGCCTTCGGCCGACACCCATTCGTGGTCCTTGGTGTACTTGATGCTCATGGAAAAACTCCTCGTGGAAAAAATGAATCGGGGTGCAGAGCCTAGCCTGTCGACCAGGCTCAGCCGCGGTAGTAGCGGGTGGGCACGAAAGGCATCGTCGAGACTTCCATCGGCACCGGCTTGCCGCGCACGATGGCCTGCACGCGCGTGCCCGGCTCGGCGAAGGCGGTGGCCACGTAGCCCATGGCGATGCAGCGGTCGGCCGTCGGGCCGAGCAGGCCGCTGGTGACGATGCCGATGTCATGGCCTTCGAAAGATTGCAGCACCGTGCCGTCGCGCACCGGAATGCGTTCGAGGGCGACGAGGCCCACGCGCTTGCGCTTCAGCGTGTCGTGGTCGGTGTGGCCGGCAGCGCCTGCGGCAGCTACGGCAAGCTGCGCGAGGATCTTTGCCGCGCCTGGAAAGCCGCCTTCGCGCGCGCCGCCCGTGCGGCGCACCTTCTGCATCGCCCAGTTGAGCGAGGCCTCGACAGGCGTGGTGGTGGTGTCGATGTCGTTGCCGTAGAGGCAAAGCCCGGCTTCGAGCCGCAGCGAATTGCGCGCGCCCAGGCCGATGGGCTTGACCTCGGGCTGGGCCAGCAGCAGGCGGGCCAGCGCCTCGGCGTCCTTGGCGGCCACCGAGATCTCGAATCCGTCTTCGCCGGTGTAGCCGCTGCGGGTGACGAAGGCGGCAATGCCGCCGATCTGCACCGCGCCGCCCGTCATGAACACGAAGCGCTCGATGCCGGGCGACAGCCGCGCCAGCGTGGCCGCGGCCTGCGGGCCCTGCAGCGCGAGCAGGGCGTGGTCGGGCAGGGGCTGCACTTGGCAGCGGCTGCCGATCTTCTGCTGGATGTGGGCGATGTCGGCCACCTTGCAGGCGCCGTTGACGATCACGAAGATCGAGCCGTTGCCTTCATTGAAGAACATCAGGTCGTCGAGGATGCCGCCTTCGTCGTTCAGCAGCAGGCCGTAGCGCTGCTTGCCGGCGGGCAGGTCGACCACGTCGACGGGCATCAGGGTTTCGAAAGCCGCCGCCGCATCGGGCCCGACGAGGCGCAGCTGGCCCATATGGGAGATGTCGAACAGGCCGGCCGCGTCGCGCGTGTGCTTGTGCTCGGCCATCAGGCCGGCGGGGTACTGCACCGGCATCGAATAGCCGGCAAAGGGCACCATGCGGGCACCGAGCTCCACGTGGAGGTCGTACAGCGGCGTCTTGAGAAGTTCGGTAGCGGGGGCGGAAGAAGCAGCCACGGGGCACTCCAAAGGGGCAGACGAAATCCATGACGCAAGCCATGGGCCACCCCTGCTGTCCGCTTTACCTGAGAGATTCGCCCCACGATCGGGGTTTGCTCCTTCGGTGGGCCGATGGGCAGTTTTCACTGCAACGGCCTCTCTCCAGCAAGGAAACGCCGGTGTTCACCGGCGCCTTGTCAGTCCTTTTGCCTGAGCGTTCGGGAAACCCCTGCGCCTTCGGCGGCCCCGGCACGCGGGGCTCTCTCCTGACCCTGGCGAGTGTAGTGGATCGCGCGGGGCCGGGGTTCGGCGTCAGTGGATGATTTCGGCCGGCGGCAGCAGCTTGTCGATGCGCTCGCGCAGCGATTCGGCCCGCTCCACCCCGGCGGTTTTCTCGATCTCGGTGAGCATCAGCGCGGCGATGGTCAGCATCGCCTCGCGGTCGCGGGCCTCGCGCAGGGCGTCGCGCATCTGCAGCGCGAATTTCGGGTCGCGCCGCACGAACATGCGCTCGCAGATGTCGAACAGGAACATGCGCGTGGTGGCCAGCGAGCGCTTGCCGTCGAAGGTGTCGGCCGAGGTGGTGGCGACCTGGATCGGCTCGGCGGCGGCGATAGGCGCGGGCCGGGCGGGGGCTGCTACCGGTGCGGGCGCCGGTGCCGCAGCAGCAGCCTGCGGGGCCTGCAGGTAACCCCGCTGCACCAGCGCCTGGATCGCCTGTTCGGCTTCAACCCGGTTGGAGAACAGCGGACTGAAGTCGGTCAGCGAGCGCCGGCCATCGGCCATCAGCAGCAGGGCGCGCTCACGCTGGCTGAGCGTGCGCTGTCCGCCCTGGAGTTCGTCGCGCGCCTTGTCGGTCTTGGTGGGAAACATGGCAGCCACAGCTTTCGGGAATCGAGGGCTGCAGCATCGTTGCAAGTGGTGACATCTTCATGAACCGTTTGCCTTACAGGGGCAATCGCGGCTGGCCTTCAGCCCGCGCTTTCCTTGCGTATGAGCCACTGGTTGCCCACGCGCTGCAATTCCAGCGTCTTGCGGCTCTTCTCGCGCAGCTTGTCGGCGCTGTAGGTCTGTTGAAAGCTCGCGCTGGCCGCCTGCCCCTGGACGCTGATGACCAGGCTGTCGATGCTCACGCTGATGGTCGTCTTGTCGGTAATGCGCGCGCGGCGGTCCGCCTCCCAGGCCTTGCGGTCCTGGCCTCGCGGCGGCGTGAAGTCGGGTGCATAGGCGGCCAGGTAGCGCACCACGTCCCGGGCTGACCAGGCCGCGGCCCAGGCGCGCACGGCGGCTTCGACTTCGCGGATGCTGGAGGCGGGATCGGCCGGCGCTGCTGCCGATACGGGGGCTGGTGCCGCGGCGGGCGTTGCGGGCGGGGCGCCGAAGGCAGCCGGAGCCAGCAAGGCGCCGCCCAGCAGGCAGCTCAGGAATCGATTCATGGCGCAGTCCCCTCCTTGTCGGTTGTTGGCCCTTGGCCCGTCGCCCGATTCTGGCAGTGAACATCCGCCGATTCACCGGGCCGATCAGGCCCCGGAGCCCGGGCCGCTACTTGAACCCGAGCACGTGCGGCAGCCACGTGCTCAGCGCGGGCACGAAGGTCAGGATGACCAGCACCGCCCCATGGGCCCAAAGGAACGGCACCAGCTCCTTCACCAGCGCCGACATCGGCACCTTCGACACGTTGCAGGTCACGAACAGCAGCCCGCCCACCGGCGGCGTGATCATGCCCAGCGTGAGGTTGAAGATCACGATCATCGCGAAGTGCACCGGGTCCACACCCAGCTTGATGGCCACCGGCGCAAGGATCGGCGCCAGCACCATCACACCCGGCAGCGGCTCGATGAAGATGCCGAACAGCAGCAGGAACACGTTGACGATGATCAGGAACATCCACGGCGAGAGGTTCATGCTGATGAGCCATTCGGCCATCTGCTGCGGAATGCCCTCGATGGTCAGCACCCACGCGAACGAGGCCGACAGCCCGATGATGATCAGCACCGAAGCCGACAGCAGGGCAGAGCGCGAGAGGATGTCGGGCAGCATCTTCCACTCGAGCGTGCGGTAGACGAACTTGCCGCACACCAGCGCATAGAACACCGCCACCACCGAGGCCTCGGTCGGCGTGAACCAGCCGGCGCGCATGCCGCCCAGGATCACCACCGGCAGCAGGATCGCAGGAATCGCCTTCCAGGTCGTGACCAGGATCTCGCGCAGCGGAGGCGTTTGCCCATCGCCCTTGTAGTTGCGCTTTTTCGAGACGTAGAAGTTCACGACGCACATCGCCACCGCGATCAGGATGCCCGGCATGATGCCGGCCGCGAACAGCGTGCCGACCGATACGCTCTCGTCCTGCAGCGCGTAGATGATCATGATGATCGAGGGCGGAATGATCGGCCCGACGATGGCGGTCGAGGCCGTGAGCGCCGCCGCGTACGAGCGGTCGTAGCCGGCCTTGTCCATCATCTTGATGAGCATCGACCCCGGCCCCGCCGCGTCGGCCAGCGCCGAGCCCGAGATGCCCGAAAAGAAGGTCAGCGACACCACGTTGGTGTAGCCCAGCCCGCCGCGTCGGTGGCCCACGAACTGGCCTGCGAAGCGCAGCAGCACCTCGGTGAGCGAGCCGCCGCTCATGAGTTCGGCCGCAAGAATGAAGAAGGGCACCGCCATCAGCGGAAAGCTGTCGATGCCGGTGAAGGTTTCCTTCAGCAGCACCATCAGCGGGTAGTTCTCCGCGAGGATCAGCGTGGTAACGGTGGAAAGGCCCAGCGCAAAGGCCACCGGCACGCCGATGGCCAGGAAAATGCAGGCGGAAACGATCAGAACAATGCTGGCATCCATGGTCGTTCTCCTTACAGCGATGCCGAGGCGTTGGCGTCGAAGTGCGCGTCGGACGCGAACTCCCTGCGCAGCACGTAGCCGCGCACCACCAGCAGCCAGTGCACGATCAACAAGATGCCGCCGAACAGCATCGCGCTGTAGATGTAGGCGAACGGAATCTGAGTCACGGCAGTGAGCTGGAACATCGTGCGTTCCATGTACAGCCAGCCGTACCAGACCATGAAGCCGAAGAATGCGAAGAGCAGCCCGGCGACGACGATGCGCACCGCGACGGCCGCGCTGCGGGGCAAGGCGTCCTGCAGGTTCTCGACCGCGATGTGCCCGCCGTAGCGCAGCACCGGCCCGGCGCCCAGGAAGGTGAGCCAGATCATCATGTGGCGCGACACCTCCTCGGCCCATTCGAGCGACTGGCTCGTGGTGTAGCGCAGCACGACGTTGGTGAAGATGATGACCGACATGGCGGCCAGCAGAAGAATCAGCGCCCAGCGGTTGGCGGCGAGAAAGTAGCGCTCGAAGGCTTGCACTTTGTGTTGTTCTCTGTTCTGTCTGAAAAACGAAGCGCCCGGCGCACGCATGCGTGCCGGGCGCGTTGCCGGAGGGCCGGCCGTTGCGGCTCAGGGCTTACTTGACGTCCGTGATCTTCTTGATGTTGTCCGCGCCGAATTCCTTGGCGTAGCTCACGTAGGCGGGCTTCAGCGCCTCGCGGAAGGCGGCGCCGTCGACGGTGCGCGTGACCTTCATGCCGTCTTTCTCGAGCTGGGCAATGCCGTTGTTCTCGTCGTCGTTGACCTTCTTGCGCTGGGCAATGGCGGCCTTCTTCGCGGCTTCGGTGAATACCTTCTTGTCGGCGTCAGACAGCTTGTTCCACACCTTCGGCGACAGCAGAAGCAGCGCCGGCGAGTACACGTGGCCCGTGAGCGAGAGGTGCTTTTGCACCTGCGAGAACTTCGACGACAGGATCACCGGAATCGGGTTCTCCTGCCCGTCGACCGTGCCTTGCTGCAGCGCGCCGAACAGTTCAGGGAAAGCCATGGGCGTGGGCAGGATGCCGAAGGTGCGGTAGCCGTCCATGTGCACCTTGTTTTCCATGGTGCGCATCTTCAGGCCGGCTGCGTCGCTGGGCTTGACGATGTCGCGCTTGCTGTTCGTCATGTGGCGAAAGCCGTTCTCCGTCCAGGCCAGCGCGATGATGCCCTTGCTCGGGAACTTGGTCAGGATGTCCTGGCCGATGGGGCCGTCCATGACTTTGCGCGCATGGTCGTAGTCGCGAAACAGGAACGGAATGTCGACGATCTTGACCTCGGGCACGAAGTTGCCCACCGGACCGGTCGAGGTGTTGACCAGGTCCTGCGTGCCGAGCTGGATGGCCTCGATCTGCTCGCGCTCGCCGCCGAGTGCCGAGTTGGCGAAGTGCTGGCACTTGTAGCGGCCTTGGGTGCCTTTCTCGATTTCTTCGCAGAACACCGTGGAGCCCACGCCATAGTGCGACTCCTTGGAGGTCGCATAGCCGATCTTCAGAACGGTCGGTTGCTGCGCGAAGGCGGAAGTGCCCAGGGCAAGCGAAAGGCAGGCGGCGGCGATGTGGCCGAGTTTCATGATGTCTCCGGGGGTTGGGGTCAGGTGCGCGTCAGGCGCAACGGACTATGCAACACCCGGGAGCTTTACCGCGTCGGGATTTTCACGGACGTACTCGCGAATGACGGCCTCGAAGTTTTCGTCGGACGTGAGCCCCAGCGCCCTCGCGCGCACGGTATCGATGTGGCCCGGCCAGGTCTTCACGATTCGCTGGATCGTCGGGTCGGGTGTGCGGTCCAGCAGGGCGGTGGCGGCCTTGCCGGCCACGCGCTCCAGCGCCGCGGCCATTTCGCCGACCGTGGTGGCGAGAGAGGGCAGGTTGAGCGCGGTGCGCGGGCCCCACTGCGCATCGCTGGCCTCGGCGGCGCGGATGATGCCTTCGATGGTGCGCGCCGGTGACGCAATGGCGACAGGCGTTGCGTCGGGCACGGGGCAGGCGGCGGGCAACCCGGCCAGCGGCTCGCGGATCATGCCGCTGAAGAAGCCCGAGGCCGCGCCGTTGGGCTTGCCCGGGCGCACGCTCACTGTCATGAGCCGCACGCTGCGCCCGCGCACGAAGCCCTTGCGCGTGAAATCGGCCACCAGCTGTTCACCAATGAATTTCTGGATGCCGTAGCTGGTCTGCGGCGTGGGCAGCGTGTGGTCTTCGATCACCTTCGGCAGCGGCTGCTCGGGCGAATCGCCGAACACTGCGAGCGAACTGGCGAACACCAGCACGGGTTTCGTGCCGAGCGTGCGTACTTTTTCGAGCAAGGCATGCGTGGCCGCGAAGTTGCTGCGCATGCCGAGGTCGAAGTCGGCTTCGCATTCACCGCTCACCGCGGCGGCCAGGTGGAAGATGGCATCGGCTTCGCGCCAGACGGTGGCATCTGCGTCAGCGGCGAGCTGTGCGTTCAGGTCGCCCGTCACGGTGGTGATGCGCGCATCGGCCGCGAGGTCGGCGGGAGCGCCCGCGCGGTCGACCAGCGTGATGCGTTCGATGGGCTGGGCCGGTGCGCCGGCCAGCGAAAGCTTGCCTTGCTTCAACAGCGTGCGTGCGAGGCGCGCGCCCAGAAAACCGGCGCCGCCGGTGATGACGATCTGCATGGGTTTTGTCTCCTGTGAGCCGCAAGAATAAGCGAGGCTCACCAGAGCTTGGCGCAGGCGCCGCTCAACACTACGTCGGCGCTGGGAGCCGCGGGCGAGGCGCTGCGCTCGCGCGTCACGACGAGTCGCGAGACCTTCGACAGAAGTTTCTCGGAGGTGTCGGGCAGCGTCAGCGTGCCAGCGCCGCTCGCGGGCACCGTGCCGATGGCGAAGGGCGCTGCATCGGCGGGCAAGGCCCACAGCACGAGCCGTTCATCGCCCGAAACGGGCAGCGCCGTCGCACCCAGCACCTTCAGCGTGACCGTGCGGCCATGCCGCAGCGAACTGACCAGCAATCGGCCCCGGCCCTCGGTGTCGGTGAGCACACCCACATAGCTTTGCGGCAGCCGCTCGCCCGTGCGCATCGCGAGTTGGTCGCTCGTGATGAAGGTGCCGGGCACGGCAAGGAACAGCGCGCTTGCGGCGATGACGCCCGCCACGAGCCCGCCGAAGCTGAAGCCTGCGGGCCGCAGCCAGCTGGTCCAGCGAGAAGGCCGCGCCTGTCGTGCTTGCTGTGCTTGGGCGGGTTGGGTGCGTGCGGCGATCGCGCGCCAGAGATCGGCCGAAGGCTTGCGCTGCGGCACCGACAGGGCCAGCTGCCCGAGCCGCTGCTCCCATTGCGCGACCACGTCGCGCACGTCCGCGCGATCGCGCATCAGCCGCTCGAAGCGCCGCCGCGCGCCGCCCTCGAGCGTGCCCAATGCGTAGGCCGATGCCAGTGCATCGAGCAGGCGGGCGTCGGTGTATCTCATGGCGCCACCCCTTGCGCGCTCAGGCAGGCGCGCAGCTTGTCGAGCCCGCGCCGGATCCAGGCCTTGACCGTGCCGAGCGGCGCATTCATCTGTGCAGCCACCTCGGTGTGCGACAGGCCCTGGTAGTAGGCAAGCGCCAGGCTCTGGCGGAAGCTGCCGTCGAGCGCAGACATGCAGCCATCGATGCGAAGCGCATGCATGGCCTGGTCGAACAGCTGCGCTGCGCCGGGGGCCGGGTCGGCTGCCGTATCGGCCTCGGTTTCTGCCTCGCCGTCCGGACCCGTGGCCAGCGGTTGTTCGTGGGTGTTGCGCCGCTTGCGCGCGCGCAGCGCGTCCAGCGCCTTGTTGCGCACGATCGCGATCAGCCAGGTGATGGGCTGGATCTCTTGCCCGTCGACGCTGGAGCGATAGCCGCCCGCGTTTTTCCAGATGCTCACATAGGCCTCTTGCAGCACGTCTTCGGCCGCCTGTTCATTGCCCAACATACGAACCGCGACGCCGAACAGATGCAGGTGCGTGCGTTCGTAGATCTGGGCAAAGCACGCGTGGTCGCCACGGGCCGCGCCGGCGATCAGGTCTTGCAGGCTCATCAGAATATTTCTATTCATGCGGGCGAGTATTGCATCCGTTCCTGCGTGCGTGTCGTTTCTGGAGAAGGGCCGGATGATCCGGTCCGCACTCGTTCGTTTATCTTTTCTTCTTGAACCGGGAAATGCCATGACATTGAAATCGACGCGAATTCTTCCCTCGTGCACTGCCCTGCTGGGCGCCGCCTTGCTTGCCGCTTGCGCATCGCCAGCCACCGAGCTGCCGGCCGCCATCAGGGCATCCGATGGCGAACGCGCCGCCTTCACCTGGCACGCAGTGGGCGTGCAGATCTACGAATGCAAGGTCGGCGACAAGGGCGCGCTGGCCTGGCAGTTCGTGGCGCCCGAGGCGGAGCTTTACGGCCCCGGCGGCGCCAAAGCCGGCACGCACGGCGCGGGGCCCAACTGGACCGCACTGGACGGCAGCAAGACGCTGGGCACGGTGAAGGCCCGCGCCAACGGCCAGCGCGAGGCCGACATTCCGTGGCTGCTGCTGTCCGCCAAGTCGGCCGGCGGTCCCGGCAAGTTGGCCGATGTCACCGGCGTGCAGCGCATCAATACCCTTGGCGGCACTGCGCCGGCAAAGGGGTGCGAGGCGCAGGCCGATGCAGGCAAGCGCATCCGGCAGGACTACAGCGCGGACTACGTCTTCCTGGTTGCCAAGTAGCCGCATGAGGCGGGCCGGCCGGCCCGCCTCATGCTCAGCTCGTCTTGGCGCCACCGGCCTTGAAGCTTTCGACGGAAGCCTTCAGGTCCTTGTACTCGGGGCAAGCCATGTTGCAGGCCTGGCCCAGCGCGGCAAGACGCTGCTCGGCCTTGGGCAGGTCACCCATCGAGATGTACAGCTCGCCCGAATATTCGAGCGCACCGACGTGCTTCGGATCGATCTTCAGCGCGGCGTCGTAGTACTTCTCCGAGGCGGCCCACTTGCCGGCGCCGGACTTGCGCAGGGTGTAGCCCATGAGGTTGTTCCAGTCGGCATTGCCGGTGTCGTTGACGCGTTCGAGTTCGCTGATGGCTGCAGTCCACTTGCTGTCGGCAATCAGCGCGCGGGCGGCGGACAGCTTGTTGGCAGGCGCGGCCTTGGTGGCCGGCGCAGGAGCGGGGGCTGGGTCGGCGGCGAGCGCGTGGCCGGCGGCGACGGTCAGAGCGGCGGCGATGGCGATGCGGTGGAGCAGGGTGTTCATGGCGAAAGATCCTCTTCGATAGGTTGAATGGGTTGGCGGACTGCGACGTGCATCGCCGTCCTGATTCCATTTACGCCACGGGTTTCCGAACGGACGCATCGCCGCGAAAAAAACGGACGAGAGGTTCCTGTCGTGCTCCTGCCTCGTAAAAGTTCGCGCTTAAAGTACCCGCTGGAGCGGAGGACCAACCATGAACAGCAGATTTGAAGTGCCAGATGTGGGGCCCGGTGCGCACCAAGCCAATCCTTACGCGCCGCCCGAGGCCCCAGTCGATCGGGCACCGCCACAGCGGCCTGCAGCAAGGAAGCCGATCGCGGCCTGGCTTCTGCAACTTCTTGCGGTGGTTGTCGGTGGGCTGTCGGCGCTCGGTATCTGGCGTCTCATGGCCTACCTGGTGCAGAACCCGCAGATTGAAGCGGGCGGCATGCTGTTGTTCTTCGACTTCGCATGGCGCTTGGGACTCGTCGCGAGCGCCGTTGGCGCACTGATCGGCACGCAACGGCGCACCGCCTATGGACGGTGGCTGGGCTTGCTGTTGCTCGCTGCGGCGGTCGTGTTGCTTGCATATCTGAAGCTCGGCCTGCCTTTCATGTCGACGCGCAACTCGTATTGGCGCCTCGCTCCTTCGAGCACAAGCGTGGACAACTCGGCGGAGGCAGCGGGCATCGTGCTGCTGTTCGGCCTCATGGCGTGGTGGGTGTACGCCTTCGGCTTCTCGGCCAAGGCCCGCAAGTTCTTCAGGGTCACGCCTCGCGTGGAGTCCACTGGTCCCCGCTAAAGGTCGGGGCCAGCAGCACTCGGTGGCCTTCGCGCGCACCCCCGAACGCAAACAGCACCGAAACGAAAAAGCCCTCCGAAGAGGGCTTTGCCACACAAGCGCAGAGCGCCTTACATCCCCACGTAGTTCGGCCCGCCACCGCCCTCAGGCGTAACCCACACGATGTTCTGCGTCGGATCCTTGATGTCGCAGGTCTTGCAGTGCACGCAGTTCTGCGCGTTGATCTGCAGGCGCTGCTTGCCGTCTTCCGTGCCGACGAACTCGTACACGCCGGCCGGGCAGTAGCGGCTCTCAGGGCCCGCGAACTTGGCGAGATTGACGTTGACCGGCACCGTCGCGTCCTTCAGCGTCAGGTGGGCCGGCTGCTGCTCTTCATGGTTCGTGTTGCTGATGAACACGCTGGAGAGACGATCGAAGGTGAGCTTGCCGTCCGGCTTCGGATAGACGATGGGCTTGCACTCCGCCGCGGGCTTCAGGTACTGGTGGTCGGGCTTGTTGCGGTGCAGCGTCCACGGAATGTGGCCCTTGAGCAGCCATTGCTCGATGCCGTTCATGAAAGTTGCAATGCCCAGGCCCTTCTTGAACCAGGCCTTGAAGTTGCGCGCCTTGTTCAGCTCGGCGTGCAGCCAGCTCTTCTCGAAGGCGGCCGGGTAGGCCGTGAGCTCGTCGTGCTGGCGGCCGGCTGTGACCGCGTCGAAGGCGGCCTCGGCGCACAGCATGCCGGTCTTGATGGCGGCGTGGCTGCCCTTGATGCGGCTCACGTTGAGGTAGCCGGCCTCGCAGCCGACCAGTGCGCCGCCCGGGAACACCGTCTTGGGCAGCGACATCAGGCCGCCGGCCGTGATGGCGCGCGCGCCGTAGCCGATGCGCTTGGCCGGCTTGATGCCCTTGGCCTCGTCGCCTTCGAGGTACCAGCGGATGTTGGGGTGCAGCTTCCAGCGCTGCATTTCCTCGAACGGGCTCAGGTAGGGGTTGCTGTAGTCCAGTCCCGTGATGAAGCCCATGGTGACCTTGTTGTCCTCCATGTGATAGAGGAAGGCGCCGCCGTAGGTGTTGTTGTCCATCGGCCAGCCGGCGGTGTGCAGCACGAAGCCGGGCTGGTGGCGCTTGGGGTCGATTTCCCAGACTTCCTTCACGCCGAGGCCGTAGGTCTGCGGGTCTTTACCTGCGTCGAGCTTGTACTTTGCGATGAGCTGGCGGCCCAGGTGGCCGCGCGCGCCTTCGGCGAACACCGTGTATTTGCCCAGCAGCTCCATACCGAGCTGGAAGTTCTCGGTCGGTTCGCCGTCCTTGCCGACACCCATGTTGCCGGTGGCCACGCCGCGCACCGAACCGTCTTCGTTGTAGAGCACTTCAGCGGCAGGAAAGCCTGGGAAGATCTCGACGCCGAGATTTTCAGCCTGTTGCGCCAGCCACTTGGTGAAGGCGCCCAGGCTGATGATGTAGTTGCCGTGGTTCTGGAAGCAGGCCGGCAGGAAGAGGTTGGGAGTGCGCAGGCTCGACTTCTCGCCCAGGAACACCATCGCGTCGTCTGTCACCGGCTGGTTCAGCGGGGCGCCCAGTTCCTTCCAGTCGGGCAGTAGTTCGTTGAGCGCGCGCGGGTCCATGATGGCGCCCGAGAGGATGTGCGCGCCGGGCTCCGAGCCCTTTTCGAGCACCACGACCGAGATCTCTTTTTCGTGCTGCGCGGCGAGTTGCTTGAGCCGGATCGCGGTCGAGAGGCCGGCCGGGCCGCCACCGACCACGACCACGTCGTATTCCATGGCTTCGCGAGGGCCGAACTGGGCGAGGATTTCGTCGTGGGTCATGTGGGTTGGGTCGATAATGATTTTTCGAGGCGCGGGGCTTCCCGGGTTGCGGGGCATTTTATGCGGCGTCCACGGGCGGTCCGTGTCACTCGTGGGCGGGGCGCTTGGGCGTCACCTGCGCGACTCCACAGGATTCAGTTCATGGCATACAGCATCGATCTTTCCGGCCGCGTGGCCTTCGTCACCGGCGCCTCCAGCGGGCTCGGCGCCCAGTTCGCGAAAACCCTGGCTCGTGCGGGCGCCGCGGTGGTGCTGGCCAGCCGCCGCGTCGAGAAGCTCAAGGAGCTGCGCGCACGCATCGAAGGCGAGGGCGGCGACGCCCACGTGGTCGAGCTCGACGTGACCGACATCGGCAGCATCAAGGCGGCGGTCGCGCGTGCCGAGACAGAGGTGGGCGCCATCGACATCCTGGTCAACAACTCGGGCGTGAGCACCACACAGCGCCTGCAGGACGTGACTCCCGACGACTACGACTACATCTTCGACACCAACGTGAAGGGCTCCTTCTTCGTGGCGCAAGAGGTCGGCAAGCGCATGCTGGCGCGCGCCCAGGGCACGGCGCCTGGCACCTACATCGGTGGGCGCATCATCAACATTGCGTCGGCGGCGGCGCTCAAGGTCATGCCGCAGATCGGCACGTACTGCATGAGCAAGATCGCCGTGGTGCAGATGACCAAGGCCATGGCGCTCGAATGGGGTCGCTTCGGCATCAACGTGAACGCGCTGTGCCCGGGCTACATCACGACCGAGCTCAACGAGGAACACTGGAGCACCGAAGGCGGCGCCAAGCTGGTCAACATGCTGCCGCGCAAGCGCGTGGGCAAGCCCGAAGACCTGGACGGCCTGATCGTGCTGCTGGCCAGCGGCCAGAGCCACTTCGTGAACGGCGCCGTCATCGCGGCCGACGACGGGTTCTCGCTCTGAGTCCGCGGGCTTGGGTCGGCATTGCGGCCGGACTGGCCGCGGGTGCGCTCTGGGGCTTGACCTTCGTGGCACCGCGCATGGTGGGTCACTTCGGCATGGTGGACATCACGGCCTCGCGCTTCGCGGTGTTCGGAGCGATCTCGGCGCTTGCCGTGTTTGCGCGGCCTGCCGCCGTGCGCTGGCCGAACGGGCGGCAGGCGCTCGCGGCGCTGGGGCTCAGCGTGTTGGGCTTTACCGGCTACTACCTGCTGCTGGCCTTCGGCATCGAGGCGGCGGGCACCGAGGTACCCAGCCTCATCATCGGCACGATCCCCGTCTGGATGATGCTGCTGGGCCGGCCCGTCGGCCTGCGGATGCGCGCGCTGCTGCCGGGGCTGCTGCTCACGGGCGCGGGCATCGCGCTGATGATCTACGGCGCATGGTCCGCGCAGCACGGCGCAGGCAGTGGCGGTGCCCGCTTCGGCTGGGGCATCGCGCTGGCGCTGGCCGCAATGGCAAGCTGGACGGTGTACGGCCTGCTCAACGCCGCCTGGCTGCAGCGCCACACCGAGCTCAACGCAACCGACTGGGCCAACTGGCTCGGCGTGGCGACTGGCCTGGGCGCCTTGCTGCTGTGGCTGGTTGCGGGCAGCGACGTGGCCACTCTGAAGGCGCAGCCCGACGGCATGCTGTTCGTGTGGATCGCGCTGGCGAGCGGCTTCGGCTCGTCGTGGCTGGCGACCATCCTCTGGAACGTCGCGAGCCAGCGCCTGTCCGCCAGCCTGTGCGGCCAGCTGATCGTCAGCGAGACGCTGTTCGCGCTGTTCTATTCCTTCGTCTGGGACGGCCGCTGGCCGCAGGCCGCCGAGTGGGCGGCGGCGCTGCTGTTCGTGCTGGGCATCCTCGCATCCATCAAGGCGCACCGATGAGAATCGAAATCCCTGAAAAGAAAAAGCTCGTGTATGAAACGTCGATCCCGATCCGATGGGGCGACATGGATGCAATGGGCCATCTGAACAACGGCACCTACTTTCGCTACCTCGAAACCGCGCGCATCGACTGGATGCACTCCATCGGCTTCGAGCCCGAGCCTGGCGGCGAGGGCATGGTGATCGTCAACGCCTTCTGCAATTTCTACCGCCAGATCGAATACCCGGGCAACGTGCTGCTCAAGATGTACGTGAGCGACCCCGGCCGCACCACCTTCGAGAGCTGGGGCACCATGGCCCGCGAGGAAGAGCCCGACGTGATCTGCGCAGCTGGCGGCGCGACCACCATCTGGGTCGACTTTCCGAAGCAGAAGGCGCTGGCGCTGCCCGATTGGCTGCGCGCGCTGGTGAGCGAGTGAACGGCGGTCCGATGAAGCGGAAGCTCCTGGCGTTAACGCTCCTGGCATTGCTTGTCACCGGCAGTCACGCCCAGACAAGCCTACCCGGCAAGAACGAATGCGCAGCCAATGCGCCGTACGTGAGCGCCGAGGCGCTGAAGCAGGCTGGGCTTGAACTCCCCGCATTCAAGCGCTATTGCTACACCGACAAGTCGGGCAGCTACGTCTTGCTGCTCGGCGAAAAGCAGGACGAGCCATACGACGGGGAACTGCTGTCCTCGGCCATCCAGGCCTCGCTCTACAAGGTGGGCGGCGACAACACCTTGACCCGTGAATGGTCGATCCGCGACTTCGCCAACAAGGACGAGGCCGGCGTCAACTTTCGCTCGAAGCTCATCGAACTCGCGGACATCGACGGCGACGGGCTGGTCGACCCGATCCTCGTGTATCGCTTCTTCAACCCCGTTGACGCCGATCACATCGACAACGACGACTACGTGGGGCGCATCAAGATCGTCGCTTTCCATCTGGGCCGCAAGGCGACGATCCACGCCATCACCGGTCATCTGGACGGCGATCGCAAGACCACCGCCAATGACAACTACTTTGCGTTGCCCAAGCCGGTGCAGCGGCATCTCGTGAAGAAGATGAAGGCGATGTACGACGCCGGGCAGTTCGGCTTCGACAACTCCTATGGCTTTGTGCCGAAGAAGGAAGCTGCCCGGCGCTGAAGAGGCTCAGGCCGGCCGCAGCACGATGCGCGCCTCGAAGCCGTGCGCCGCGCCCAGGGGCGGCGACGAGAGTTCGAGCTTCGCGCCGTGCTTCTCGACGATGGTGCCCACGATCGAAATGCCCAGGCCATAGCCCGCGCGGTCGGAGCTGTGGCGCACGTGGCGCTCGCGCAGGGTTTCGAGCTGCGCGGGGGTAACGCCGTGGCCGGTGTCGCGCACGGCCAGGGTGCAAGGCGACATCACCTCGATGACGACGCGGCCGCCGCCGTAGCGCAGCGCGTTCTCCACCAGGTTGCGCAGGGCAATTGCGAGAGCATCGACGTCGCCGAGGGCCAGTGGCACGACGCTGTCGGGCACCTTGAGCATGAGCCGCTCGGCATTCTGCGGGTCTTGCCAGAACTCCTGCGCCACGGTGCCGGCAAGCTGCACCAGGTCGACCCGCGTGCGCGCGAGCGAGGCGCCCGATTCCGCGCGCGACAGCTGCAGCAGCTTTTCGGTGCGATGGCTGAGAGTGTGCAGCGCATCGAGCGCGGCCTGCACGTCGTTACGCTGCAGGTCGTGCTCCAGCGCGGTCTGCAGCCGCAGGCGGGCGGCGGCGAGCGGCGTGCGCAGCTCGTGCGCGGCATTGGCCGCCAGGGCGCGCTCCACGTCGAGCGAGTGAGACAGCCGCTCCAGCAGCCGGTTGACGTGATCGCCGACAGTGCGCAACTCCTTGGGCAACCCGCCGGGCAGGGCGATCGGGCTCAGGTCGGCGCCGCTGCGCTTCTCGATCTCGCCGGCCAGATCCTGCAGCACCCGCAGCTCGGTGCGCGCCACGTTGCGCAACACCAGCGCAAGCAGCGGCAGCACTGCGCCGAGCGGAATGATCAGGCCGAAGAGCGTGCGGTTGAGGGCGTGGCGGCGTTCGTCGAGCGGGTCCGCCACCTGGAAGAACAGGCCCAGCGTCGGGTGTCGCACGGTGTAGATGCGCCAGGTCGGGTTGTTCGCGAAGCCGGCGGCCAGCGGCACGTCGAAGGTGTCCGCGGGCGCCTCGGCGGAGCGCAGCATCACATGCTCGTGCAGATCGACGATCTGGTAGATCACCGCGTCTTCCGAGAACAGCTGCTTGGGCGCGATCAGCGGTTCGCGCGGCGGCTCCTGGCCCGGGTGCTGCAGCTTTTCCAGTTCCTGCACCGCCATCGCGAACATGCGGTGCGAGACCTCGACCAGTTCGTTGTCGAAGTTGTGGTTGATCTCGCGGTCCACATACCAGACCACGGCGAACACGCACAACAGCCACACGCCGCCGACCCAGATGATCAGGGTGCGGGTCAGCCGGCCGGCGAGCGAGTCGCGGCCGGCCGCGAAGCTGGAGGCACTCATTCGTCGTCGTCCGCGGAGAACGACAGCCGGTAGCCGAGGCCGCGCAGTGTCTGGATGTGGCTGCGTCCGAGCTTGCGCCGCAGGCGGCTGATGAAGACCTCTAGCGTGTTGCTGTCGGCCTCGTCGCCGAAGCCGTACAGCGCATCGGCGAGGTTCTCGCGCGTGTGGATGCGCTCGGGCCGCGTGGCCATGACGCGCAGCAGCGCCCATTCCTTCTGCGTCAGCGTGATCGGCGAGCCGTCCTTGCGCACCATGTCGTGCGCCAGGTCGATCTCGAGCGTGCCGAGGTGCAGCACCGGCGAACTGCTGGAGCTGCGGCGCCGCTCGACCGCGCGCAGGCGTGCAAGCAGCTCGGCGGGGTCGTAGGGCTTGATGAGGTAGTCGTCGGCGCCGGCATCCAGGCCGCGGATGCGGTCTGTTACCTGGTCGCGCGCCGTCAGCACGATGACGATGGGGCGCTCGGGCAGGGCGCGAATCTGCGGCAGCAGCGAGAGGCCGTCGCCGTCGCCCAGGTGCAGGTCGAGCAGCACGGCTGCGTACTGCACCGAGAGCAGGGCGCCGCGCGCGTCGGCCAGGCTGGGCGCCACGTCGACCACGAAAGCCTTGGCCAACAGATAGCTGCAGACGGCATCTGCCAATGCACTGTCATCTTCGACCAGCAATATGCGCACGCATGTCTTTCCAAGAAAAATTGCAGTCTAGCGTCACCGAGTTGCACCGGGCCTTTCAGTCAGGTTCGGTTCATCTTGCTTCAGGCTCGGTTCATTCCGCAAACGTAGGCTCGCGACTGTTTTTCAGTCCTGCCTTCGTCCATGACTCGTTTTCCCAATTTTCGTCTGGGGGTTCTGACCCTTATCGCACTGGTTGCACTGATGGCGTGGGACGCGACGGGCGGGGATCTGATGCTGGCGCGCATGGCGGGTTCCCATATGGGTTTTCCCCTGCGCGAAAACCCTTTCATGGTTCATGTCATGCATGAAGGCGCCCGCAATCTGAGCTGGGTGCTCGTGATCGCGCTGTTCGCCGCGATCCGGTGGCCGCTCGGCCTGCTGCGCCGCCTGAGTACAGGCAGCCGTGCCCAGTTGGCCCTGACCGTGCTGCTCTCGGTGATTGCGGTCAGCCTGCTCAAGCATGCCAGCCACACCAGCTGCCCTTGGGATCTGCAGGAGTTCGGCGGCTTGGCGCGCTATGTGTCTCACTGGTCGTGGGGCGTCGACGACGGCGGGCCCGGCGGGTGCTTCCCGGCCGGCCATGCTTCGGCGGCCTTTGCCTATGTGGGCGGGTATTTCGTGCTGCGCCGGGTGTCGTCCCGCGCTGCAGCAATCTGGCTGGGGGCGGCGATGGTTGCAGGGCTCGTGCTGGGTGTGTCACAGCAGCTGCGCGGCGCCCACTACATGAGCCACACGCTCTGGACGGCCTGGGTCTGCTGGGTTGTGGGCTTTGCCATCGAGGTGGGAGTAACGCGCTTCGGCTCGCGCGCAGTGAGGCCGGCGGTGCCCGCACATGCAGGACCTTGATTTCGCGCTGTTCAGGCTGATCAACGCGGGCATGTCGGTACCGGCACGGAGCCTGGGCTTCGCAGAGTTCTCCTCCAACCTGCTGCCTGCTCTGTTGACGCTCGCCATCGGGGTCTGCGCATTGTTCAGCCGGCGCTGGCGCTATGCGCTGTTCACGGTGCTGATGAGTGTGCTGGCCGTGTGGCTGATCGTGAACATGATCCGTGCGGTGGCGCCGATTCCCCGGCCTGCGTTCTATGGCCTGGGCATCCAGTGGGTTCCGCAGGGCGTGCGGCCCGGTTTCCCGAGCCTGCATGCGGCCGGCACCTTTGCCGCGGCCTTTGCGCTCTGGTGCCTGCCTTCCCGCTGGCCCATGCTGGCGGCGCTGCTGGTGGCCGCCGTGGTGGCGTGGAGCCGGGTGTACCTGGGCCTGCATTTCCCCTCCGACATCGTGGCGGCGGCGATGCTGGGCGCGGTGGTGTCGATCATGGTGGAACGCGGCATCAGTCGGCCGCTGAGCCTGGCCGTTTCCAGCGGTGCTTTCGTGACGCGGCGGCGCGCGAGGATGAGGATGCTGAGGATGCGCAGGGCCAGCCTGAACACTGACTGAATAGTCAGTTCAGGCTCCCTTCAGGCGGGTTCGTTACATTCGGCACATGTCTGTTTCGCGAATCGCTCCCGCCCCATTGCAGCGGGTGGGTACTTCTGACTCCAAAACGCCACACTCGCCTGCCTCCGGCAGCCCGTGGGTGCGCTTCAATCTCTGGCTGGAGCGGCCGCGTTCGGCCGCCGTGGTCGTCCTGTGGCTCAGCCTCTACCTCGTCCTGACCACCAACTGGCCGCTGTGGAACGAGTTGGCCCGCATCGGTGGTGCGCCGAGCACCTACATGACGACCATCGTGGTCATGAGTCTGCTCACGCTGTGCGGCTCGGCGGCCATGTTGTCGCTCACCGCCTGGTCCCGCTGGATGAAGCCGCTGTGGCTCGCCGTGGTCGTGCTGGCCGCGGTGGTGCAGCACTACATGCTCGAGTACCGCGTGGTGATGGACCCGACCATGATCGCCAACGCGCTGCAGACCGACCCGAACGAGGCGCGCGACCTGCTGAGCTGGCGCATGGCCTTCAACGTGGGAGTGGTGGTGCTGCCTGCGGCCTGGTTGCTGTGGCGGGTGCCCGTCGCGCCGATGGGCATTCTGTCGAAGCTATGGCGCAACGTGGCGCTGTTGCTGCTGTCGGTGGTCGTGGCGCTCGGCGCGGCGGTGTCCATGAACCGCGAGCTGGCGCCGCTGATGCGCAACAACGTTCATCTGCGCTACATGATGAACCCCATCGCAACCCTCTATTCCACGGGTGCGCTGCTCATCAAGCCGCTGTTCAAGCGCAGCGGCAAGCTGATTCCGATCACCGCCGGCACGGCGCTGGGCGCGAGCTATGCGGCCCAGACCAAGCCGCCGCTGTTCGTGGTGGTGGTGGGCGAGACGGCCCGCGCCGACCATTTCGCCCTCAACGGCTATGCGCGCGACACCACGCCCGAGCTGGCCAAGCGCGGCGTGCTGAGCTACCGCGACGTGCATTCCTGCGGCACCAACACGCTGGCCTCGGTACCGTGCATGTTCTCGCCGCTGGGCAAGCAGGGATATGAGTCACGCAAGGACGACTACGAGAACCTCGTCGACGTGTTGCAGGCCGCCGGGCTGGCCGTGTTCTGGCTCGACAACCAGGCTGGCTGCAAGGACGTCTGCACCCGCGTGCCGAATGCCTCGGCCTTCGACGGCCTCGATGCCGCCACGAAGAAGGCTCTGTGCGACGGCGACGAATGCCTCGACGACGTGATGCTCAAGGGCCTGGACGAGCGCATCGCCGCATTGCCGGCCGAGCGCCGCGCCAAGGGCATCGTGCTGGTGATGCACCAGATGGGCAGCCACGGCCCGGCCTACTACAAGCGCTCGGCGGCCGATGTGAAGCGCTTCCTGCCCGAGTGCAAGACCAATGCGCTGGCCGAGTGCGGCCACGCCGAGTTGATGAACGTGTACGACAACTCGATCGTGCAGACCGACCGCTTCCTCGGCCAGACCATCGACTGGCTCAAGGCGCAATCGAAGCAGTACGACCCGGCCATGCTGTACGTGAGCGACCACGGCGAGTCGCTCGGCGAGTACGGCCTGTTCCTGCACGGTGTGCCCTACAGCTTCGCGCCCGAGGCGCAGAAGCACGTGCCCATGGTCACGTGGTTCAGCGAAGGCATGAGCGAGCGGCGCAAGCTCTCGCGCTCGTGCATGGAGGCGGGGCTCGATGCGCCGCTCACGCACGACAACCTGTACCACACGGTGCTCGGCGTGATGGACGTGACCACGCCCACCTACAAGCCGGCACTGGACGCGCTCGCGTCCTGCCGCAACAAGGCCTGAGCGGGCCCGACTACTTCTTCTCGCGGGGCAGCCGCCCCATGAGGAAGAACTCGTTGTTCGGCTGCATGCCGCTAAAGCTGGCCAGGCGATTGCTCAGGCCGAAGAAGGCGGTGATGGCCGCGATGTCCCAGATGTCCTCATCGTCGAAGCCGTGGGCGTGCAGCGGCGGAAAGTCGCTGTCGTCGATCTCGTGCGAGCGGTCGCAGACCTTCATTGCAAAGTCGAGCATCGCGCGCTGGCGCGGCGTGATGTCGGCCTTGCGGTAGTTCACGGCCACCTGATCGGCCACCAGCGGCTTCTTCTCGTAGATGCGCAGCAGCGCGCCGTGCGCCACCACGCAGTACAGGCACTGGTTGGCCGCGCTGGTGGTGGTGACGATCATCTCGCGGTCGCCCTTGGTGAGCGAGCCTTCTTCCTTGAGCATGAGCGCGTCGTGATACGCGAAGAACGCGCGCCACTCGGCGGGGCGGCGCGCCAGGCCGAGGAACACGTTGGGCACGAAGCCGGCCTTTTCCTGCACGGCGAGGATCGCGGTGCGGATGTCCTCGGGCAGGTCTTTCAGTTCGGCAAGGGGGTAGCGGGCCGTTGTCATGTTGTCTCCTGGTGTTCGATGCCAGGATCATAGGCAACCGCCCGCGGTGCGCCGCGTTTACTTCAGCGCCTTGCCCTGTGCTGCACCCAGCGGCGTGTGCAGCTGCGAGGGTACCCACGAGCCCGTGTTGTCGTCGCGCCCCTGCAGCAGGTAGCGCGTGTCGGCCTTGCCGTAGTTCTGCACTGCCATGGCCGAGAACTTGCCGATGTCGGTCTTCGGGTCGCGCAGGCGATTGACGATCAGCACCTTCTTCGTGTCTGCAAAGTCGGCCATCATGTTCTGGTCGCCTTCGCTGTCGCCGGCCACGAAGCTCGGGCCGTAGCCGTACTTGCTGACCAGGAAGCGCTGGATGTTCTTCGTCTTGCCCGGGCCCTGCGTCTGGTCGTAGCCGCGCCGGAACTCGGGCTGGATCACGCCGCTGGCATCGCGCTCCAGCTCCATTGCGAGCACGCGCTCGGGCGGGTTGTTGTAGCCGAAGGCGGGGTTCGACGAGATCTCCTTGATCACATCGACGAACGACGCCGAGCACACCCACACGTCGAAGCCCGCGTTGCGGAAGGCGGCATACAGCTCCTGCATTTCGGGCTGCAGGCGCAGGCCGTTCTTCCAGCTCACCGAGACCACGCCCGCGCGGCCCGACAGCGCGGTGGGCGAAGTCCACTTGACCTTGGCGACCGGCTCCTTCAGCTGCCACGCCACCGTGTCGGCCGTGAGCTTGCGCACCTGCGCCTCGTTCATGCCGGCGAAGAGGTACGTGACCCACGGGTAGGCCGTGTCGTGGTCGAAGGTGTCGCCGATGGCTTCGTACAGGTAGCGCACCTTGGTGGTGAATGCGCCGTAGTGCGGGCTCAGTGCCACCACGGCCAGCGACTGGTCGCCCTTCAGGCCCCTGTAGTTCTGGTAAAGCCATGTGTAGCTCGCGACGATGTCGGGCACCACGCGGTCGATGTTCACCGGTTGGCCGGCCGCGTTGTTGTACGCGGGCAGGAAGTCTTTCTTCGGGATGTTCTTGCGCAGCGCCACTTCGAGCTGCGCGGGCGTGGCACCGAAGACGAGGTTCTCGAGCTGGTAGATGAGCGAGGCCTCTTCGATGTCGAGGAAGACGCTGGTGTTGTCCCAGTCGAATACCACGTACGGCCGCTTCGCGGCGTTGTAGCCCGGGCTGCCCTTGCCGAGGCTGGCGATCAGGCTCTCGATCTGTGCGCGGTTGAAGGCATCCCAGTGGCCGGGCGAAAGGGCCGGCCCCGCCGAGGACGACAGGCTGGCACAGCCGGCCGCAGCCATCGCAGCGGCAATTGGCGAGAGAAGAAGGAGGCGACGTTGCATTGCTTTTTTCCTGTTTGAGTGCATGCGTTGGACAAAAAAAGACGATGACGAGCGTACGAAGCGCTCGTGACAGTTCCGGCGTTGCCGCTTGTGGGTTGTGCTCAGCGCGCGAGTGATGGCGCCTGGCGCTGTTCGAGCACCGCGAGATCGCTCTCGTCCTTGAGCCCGATGCCGGTCAGCCCCCTGCGCAGGGACTCTCGCATCAGCCATGCCAGCTTGAACGCGGCCACTTCGTAGGGCAGGCCTTCGGGGCGCACGTTCGAGATGCAGTTGCGCTCGGCGTCGTGCCGGCCGCGCTTTGGCGAATGGGTCAGGTAGATGCCGAGGCTGTCGGGCGAGCTGAGGCCGGGGCGCTCGCCGATCAGCATGACCGAGAGCGCCGCGCCGAACAGTTCGCCCACTTCGTCGGCCAGCGCCACGCGCGCCTGCGTGGCGATGACCACGGGGGCAAAGCTCGTGTCGGGCGGCAGGTGCGATCGCAATGCCGCGAGCAGCGGCACCGTATGACGCGCCGCCGCGAGCGAGGAGAGCCCGTCGCCGACCACCACGCAGACATCGCAGCCGTAGCGCCGGTCGCCGAGCAGGCGCGTGGCTGCGTCTTCATCGAGCTGGCGGCCGAGATCGGGCCGGCGCAGGTATTCGGTGCGGTCCGCGGCGCGGCTGCGTGCGCGCGCCACTTCCCAGCGCTGCGCGGTCAAGGCGGCTTCGAGCGCATCGACGTCGAGCGCGGCGTGGATCGCGTCGCGGGCCATCGCATGCGCCCATCCGAAGCGCAGTGTCTCGTCGGTCGGCATGCCGGCGCCGGCGCGGCCCAGTGCCAGCCGCGCGGGCGTGGCCGAGCGCCATTGCGCCCAGGGGTTGGGGGTGACCGGTGAATCGCTCATGACGCGAGTGCGGACAGCCCGCTCATGTCGGCCAGCAGCCGGTTGGAAGAGGGCGGTGCCAGCTGGCCGGCCGCATTGGTGATCTGCATGCGCTGCAGCCACGCTTCGAACTCCGGCGCACGCTTCAGGCCCAGTGTTTCGCGCAGGAACAGTGCGTCGTGGAAGGAGGTGCTCTGGTAGTTGAGCATCACGTCGTCCGCGCCCGGGATGCCCATGATGAAGTTGATGCCCGCCGTGCCCAGCAGCACGAGCAGCGTGTCCATGTCGTCCTGGTCGGCCTCGGCGTGATTGGTGTAGCAGATGTCGCAGCCGATGGGCAGGCCCAGCAGCTTGCCGCAGAAGTGATCCTCGAGACCGGCGCGGATGATCTGCTTGCCGTCGTACAGATACTCCGGCCCGATGAAGCCGACGACAGTGTTGATGAGAAAGGGCTTGTAGCGCCGCGCCAGCGCATAGGCGCGCGCCTCGCAGGTCTGCTGGTCGACGCCGAAGTTGGCGTTGGCCGAGAGCGCGCTGCCCTGGCCGGTCTCGAAGTACATGACGTTGTCGCCAATGGTGCCGCGCTTGAGCGACAGCGCCGCCGCGTAGGCCTCGTCGAGCAGCTCGGGCGTCACACCGAAGGAGAGGTTCGCCTTCTCGGTGCCTGCAATCGACTGGAACACCAGGTCCACCGGTGCGCCGGCTTCGGCCAGCTTGAGCGTGTTGGTCACGTGCGTGAGCACGCAGCTCTGCGTGGGAATCTCGAAGCGCTGGATCACCTCGTCGAGCATGCGCAGCAACTGGCCAAGCACCGGCATGCTGTCCGAGGCCGGGTTGAGGCCGATCACCGCATCGCCCGCGCCGTAGAGCAGGCCGTCGAGCGTGGAGGCCGCCACGCCGCGCAGGTCGTCGGTCGGGTGGTTGGGCTGCAGGCGCACGGCCAGGTGGCCGGGCAGGCCGATGGTGTCGCGAAAGCGCGTGACCACGCTGCACTTTTTTGCGACCGACACCAGGTCCTGGTTGCGCATGATCTTGGACACGGCCGCCACCATCTCGGGCGTGAGGCCCGGCGCTAGCGCGGTGAGCGTGGCGGTGGTGGCAGCCTCGGACAGCAGCCAGTTGCGAAAGTCGCCGACCGTGAGGTGCGACACCGGCGCGAAGGCCTGCGCGTCGTGGCTGTCGATGATGAGGCGCGTGATGTTGTCGCTCTCGTACGGAATCAGCGCTTCAGAGAGGAACTGCTTGAGCGGCGTGTCGGCCAGCACATGGCGCGCGGCCATGCGCTGCTGCGCGGTGGCCGCGCCGATGCCCGCGAGGTAGTCTCCCGAACGCGCGGGGCTCGCGAAGGCCATGACCTGCCGCAGGTCTTCGAAGGCGAAGACCTGGTCGGCGATGGTGGTGCGATACAGCATCTTTCTTCAGGTGTCAGGCGGAGGTCGTCGAAGAAGACAGCATCTCGTCGGGCGCGGCCGCCTTGCGCTGCGCTGATGTCAGCAGGAAGTAGCCGTATGCCGCGGCCATCAGCACGATGAACAGCAGCGTGAGCATGCCGTTGAACCACACCATCGCACCCAGGCACACCACGCCGAGCCCGAGCGCGATGGCCGGGAACACCGGGTAGAAGGGCGCGCGGTAGGTGCGCAGCAGGTTCGGCTCGGTGCGGCGCAGCTTGAACAGCGCGGCCATCGAGATCAGGTACATCACGATGGCGCCGAGCACGGCCATGGTCACGATGTTGGCGGTGAGCGTCTGGCCGCCGAACTGCACCCACTCGTCGCTGAAGATGGCAATGACGCCGATCACGCCGCCGGCCAGCAGCGCGCGGTGCGGCGTGTCGAAGCGCGGGCTCAGGCCGGCGAAGTAGCGCGGCAGGTATCCCGCGCGCGCCAGCGCGAAGATCTGCCGCGAGTAACCCATGATGATTCCGTGGAACGAAGCGATCAGCCCGAAGAGGCCGATCCACACCAGCATGTGCAGCCAGCCACTGTTATCGCCCACCACCGCCTTCATGGCCTGTGGCAGCGGGTCGTTGATGTTGGCGAGCTTGCGCCAGTCGCCCACGCCGCCCGCGAAGATCATCACGCCGAAGGCCAGCACCACCAGCGTGACGATGCCCGTGGTGTAGGCGATGGGAATGGTGCGGTGCGGGTCGCGCGCCTCTTCGGCGGCCATGGCCGCGCCCTCGATGGCGAGGAAGAACCAGATCGCGAACGGTATGGAGGCGAAGATGCCCGAGATGGCCGCGCCGTTCAGCACGCTGCCACCAGCCCAGCCGTTGGCCACGAAGTTGGCCATGGTCCAGCCCGGCGTGACCACGCCCATGAACACCAGCAGCTCGACGATGGCCAGCACCGTCACGAACAACTCGAAGGCCGCCGCTATGCCCACGCCGACCCAGTTGAGCGCGATGAAGATCACGTACGCGCCCAGGGCGAACCACTTCGGGTTGATGCCCGGGAACTGCACGTTGAGGTACGCGCCGATGGCCAGCGCGATGGCCGGCGGCGCGAAGACGAATTCGATCAGCGTCGCAAAGCCCGCGACAAAACCGCCGTTGGGTCCGAAGGCGCGCCGCGCATAAGCAAAAGGACCACCCGCATGCGGAATGGCTGTGGAGAGCTCGGTGAAGCTGAAGATGAAGGTGGTGTACATCGTGGCCACCAGCACCGTGGCAACCAGGAAGCCGAGCGTGCCGGCCGTGTTCCAGCCGTAGCTCCAACCAAAGTACTCACCCGAGATGACGAGGCCCACCGCAATGCCCCAGAGTTGCACGGGGCCGAGCACTTTCTTGAGATGGCCGGTGCCTGTGTGGGCCGGCGCTGCTGCGCCTGTGCTGGCTTCGGTGGAGTTCATGCGGCTTCCTCTCTGCGTGAATGTTGACAGTGCACATTCAGCAAAGCAAGGGCCGTTCCAACGAGGCCGGCATGGGCCGATATGGGCCGCTGGCCATAATCGGGGCCTCTCAACCTTCGAGGTGTTTTGTGAAGTCTCTTTTCTGTGCCGCTCTCGTGTCCGTCTTTGCAATGCCCGCCGCGTTCGCGCAATCTGCGCCCGTGACCACGCCAAGCGGCCTGATCTACCAGTCGATCAAGGAAGGCACCGGCGCTTCGCCCGCGGCCACCGACGTGGTCAAGGTTCACTACCGCGGCACCTTCCCCGACACGGGCAAGGAATTCGACAGCTCCTACAAGCGCGGCGAACCCACCGAGTTCCCGCTCAACGGCGTGATCCCATGCTGGACCGAAGGCGTGCAGAAGATGAAGCCCGGCGGCAAGGCCAAGCTGACCTGCCCACCGTCGATTGCCTACGGTTCGCGCGGCGCGGGCGGCGTGATTCCGCCGAACGCCACGCTGAATTTCGAAGTGGAGCTGGTGTCCGTCACCAAGCGCTGATCGTCAGATCTGCGCCATGCCGCCGTCGACGAACAACTCGACGCCGTTGACGAAGCTGCTGTCGTCGGAGGCCAGGAACACCACGGCCTTGGCGATTTCATCGGGCGTGCCGACCCGGCCCAGCGGGATGTTCTGGGTTTGTCCCTCGACGAAGCCCTGCACCTGCTCCGCCGTGAGGCCCAGCAGGTCGTAGGCGGGGGTCGGCACCACGCCCGGGCTCACGGCGTTCACACGGATGCCGGCGTCCTTCAGGTCCACCGTCCAGCTGCGCGCAAAGCTGCGCACCGCCGCCTTGGTCGCGCTGTAGACGCTGAAGGCCGGGTTGCCCTTGATGCTGGTGATCGATGCGTTGAGCACGATCGACGAGCCCTTGGGCATCAGCGGCAGCGCCTTCTGCACCGTGAAGAGCAGGCCGCGCACATTGGTGCCGAAGATCTTGTCGAAGTGTTCCTCGGTGATCTGCCCCAGCGGCAGCAGGCTGCCGCCGCCCGCGTTGGCGAACAGCACGTCGAGGCGGCCTTTCTCCTGCTTGATGGTGGCGTAGAGCCGGTCGAGGTCTTCGAGCTTCGACACGTCGCCGAGCACGCCGGTCACGTTGCGCCCGATGGCCTTCACGGCCGCGTCGAGTTCGGCCTTGCGGCGGCCGGTGATGAACACGTGCGCGCCTTCGGCCACGAAGCGTTGCGCGGTGGCCAGGCCGATGCCGCTGGTGCCGCCGGTGACGAGGGCGATCTTGTCGTCGAGCTTGAGGGTCATGGTTTCTTCCTTGGTGGTTGCTGCAATGCAGCGTTGTCGATGGAAGCAAGTTTGGGCGCGACCCCCACGCGGACCAAGACGGCGCGCGGGATTTGTTTATTTCCGGATCACTAATAATCCGGCGATGGACCAGATCACCGCCATGCGCGTGTTTGCCCGCGTGGTCGAGGCCGGCACCTTCACGCGCGCCGCCGACTCGCTGCAGATGCCCAAGCCCACCGTGACGAAGATGGTGCAGCAGCTCGAAACGCACCTGCGCGTGAAGCTGCTGCAGCGCACCACGCGGCGCGTGACGGTCACGCCCGAGGGCGCGGCCTACTACGAGCGCACCGCGCGCGTGCTGGCTGAACTGGAAGACATCGAGTCCGACCTCACCAACGCGCAGGCCAATCCGCGCGGTCGGCTGAGGGTGGACGTCGGCTCCTCGCTGGCCAACATGATCCTGATTCCGCAGCTGCCGACGTTCCATGCGCGCTATCCCGAGATCGAACTCGAGATCGGCGTGAGCGACCGGCCGGTGAACCTGATCGGCGATGCGGTCGACTGCGTGATCCGTGCCGGCGAGCTGACCGACCAGTCGCTCGTGGCGCGCCGCATCGCGACCTTGCCCTTCGTGACCTGCGCCACGCCGGCCTATCTGGAGCGCCACGGCGTGCCGAAGACGCCTGCGGACCTCGGCGACGGCACGCATCGCGTGGTGGGCTACTTCTCGTCGCTGAGCAACCGGCCGATTCCGCTGCGCTATGGGCGCGGCGAGGAGCGCATCGAGATCCACGGCCACACCGTGGTGGGCGTGAACGAGAGCACGGCGCACCTGAGCGCGATGCTCACCGGCATGGGCGTGGCGCAGACCTTCGATGTGATGGCCGCGCCCTACCTGGCCAGCGGCGCGCTGGTCGAGGTGCTGCAGGGCTGGGCGCCCGAGCCGTATCCCCTGCACGTGGTGTACCCGACCAACCGGCACCTGAGCGCCAAGCTGCGCGTGTTCGTGGACTGGGCGGTGGAACTCTTCGCGCCCTACATCAAGGCCGGCAAGCGCTGAAGCGCCCGCGATTTCAGCCCGGCTGGTACTGGTACAGCCAGGTCTCGGTCAACGTCTGGTCGCCGTTCTTCATGTACATGCGCATGTCGATCGGCTCGTTGCCTTCGGGCGTGAAGTCGAACTGCGCACGCCAGTGCCCCGGCACGCCGTTGGGCACGGCCTCCGCGAACACGTACGAGAACTTGCCGCGCGCTGCCGTCAGCATCACCTCGGGCTTCACGCCGAAGGGCACGGCCTGCAGCGGCTGTCCGATGAACTCGACCATGAACTTGCGCACGCCCTGCGGACGCGGCTGGCCCGGCTGCCCGCCGCGCCCGATGCGCGTGGCCACGCAGCGCGCGAGCGGCGACGGAAAGGGTTCCTGGTCGGTCCAATGCAACCGGTATTGCAGGCTGTAGCTGGCCCCGGCCTTCGCATCGGCCTTGGGCACCCAGAAGGCGACGATGTTGTCGTGGATCTCGTCGTCGGTCGGAATCTCGATGAGCTGCACCGAACCCTCGCCCCAGTCGCCCAGCGGCTCGATCCACAGGCTCGGGCGCTTCTCGTAGTTCACGCCGTCCTGGTAGTGGTCGAAGGCGCGATCGCGCTGCAGCAGACCGAAGCCGCGCGGCTTGGTGTCGGCGAAGGCCGAGGCGCGCGTCTGCGTGGGGTTGTTGAGCGGGCGCCAGATGCGCTCGCCCGCGCCGTTCCAGATTGCGAGGCCGTCGGAGTCGTGCACCTCGGGGCGCCAGTCGATTGCGGTGGGCTTGATGGTTTCCGAGTACCAGTACATCGACGTGAGCGGCACCAGGCCCAGGCGCGACACGTCGCGGCGCAGGAACATGCGCGCGTCGATGTCCATGATGACGGCCTTGCCGCGCTGCATGATGAACTTGAACACGCCCGTGACGCTCGGCCCTTCGAGCAGCGCGTAGACCGTCATCGACGTGGTGTTGTTGGCGGCCGGCGTCTCGAAGTAGAAGCGCGTGAAGGTCGGAAATTCCTCGGGCTTGTCGGGCACTGCCACGTCGAGCGCAAGGCCGCGCGCCGACAGGCCGTACTGGTAGAGCTCGCCGATTGCGCGAAAGTACGAGGCGCCGAGGAACGCGACCCAGTCGTTCTTCTGCCAGTCGAGCTTGCTCTGGTCGCCCAGGCGGCTTTCCTGCAGGCGAAAGCCCGCGAAGCCTGCGCCCGGCGGTAGCGCGCGCGCGGGGCTGTCGGGCGGCATCGAGAAATAGGAGGGGCTGTAGAGCACCTCGCGGGAAAATGCGTCGCCGTCGGTGTTCTCGAGCACGTGCATGCGCACGGGCGTCTGGAAGAAGCGCCCGAGGTGGAAGAAGGTAACGGGGAAGGCGCCGGGCCCGTCGCGAAAGAGGGCGTTGGCGGGGTCGAACTTGATCTTGCCGTGCGCGTCGTAGTCGATGCGGTCGAGCACCTCGGGCGCCAGTGGCGCGGCCGCCGCATAGGGCTTGGCGGCGAGCGACTTCGCCTGTGCGATCAACGCGTCGAAGGAAAAGGGCGTGGGCTGGCTCAGTTGCAGCCCGTTGGCGGCCAGTGCCTCCTGGGGCAGTCCGAGGGCGGCGAGTGCGGCAGCGGCACCACCGGCGGCAAGGAAGGATCGGCGATCAAGCATGTGGTTCTTGAGGGTTGCGAATCTTGAGGGGGAAGAAAGAAAAGCAGCGAAGACGATAGAGCATTCTCCGCGACCGGGAACAGCTGGTAGCTTGACCTGGCCCGGGGCCGCACCGCGTCAGCCATTCCGCGCAGCGCGGGCCGGACAAAGCCGGCACTTCGCAAAATTGTGCGTTTATGTATCGGCGACGTCCGTCGCCTTCAGCGCGTAGAGCGCATACAGCGGCACCCCGAGGAACAGCATGACCATCGGCGCGAACAAGGTGTAGGGCAGGCCGATGCCTTCCAGCACGCGGTAAGTGTCGGTCAGCTGCAGGCGCGGGTGGGGCTGCGTCAGTTCGGTAGAGCGACGGATGCCCCAGAGAAACTCTGCACCGGTCGTGCGCACCGACGGATGCTGCCTTCCGCGCCCCACCGCAAGCCAGCACATGGCGTCGAAGGCCAGCATCGAGCCTGCGGGCGCGCGTTCGCCGAAGGTGGCGAGCACCGCCTGCACCTGCTCGGGCTTCAGGTACATCAGCACGCCTTCGGTGAACAGGAAAACCGGCGCAGCGTTGCGCTTGCGCGGCAGGCCCAGCTGTTCCCACCAGTCGGGCGCGGTCAGGTCGAGCTCGCGCAGGTCGTGGCGTTCATTCGTCTCGGGGATCAGCTCGCGGCGCATTTCGAGCACCTCGGGCAGGTCGGCGTCGGTCATGTGGGACTTGCCGTCGTCCAGCCACTGGAAGTAATGGCTAAGGCCGCAACCCATGTTCACCACGCGGCCGCCGGGGTGCTGCTTGAGGAAGTCCTGGGCCAGGCTGCGGAAGCGGCGGGTGCGCGAGAGGATGCTGTAGATGGTTGCCCGGTCTTCCGGCAGCGCTTGGCCGTCGTCGCGGATCTGCTCCAGGATGCCCGCGGCGTATGCGTCCCGCACGGCCACTTGCGGAAACATCGCGTCGCCCGAAGCCCGGGCGGCCAGGGGAATCCGCAAGGTCGAAGGAACGGCCGACAAGCGCCGTGCACGTCTGCCGGTGGTCATGGATGCGGAAGAGAGGCCATGCACAAAGTCTGGCCGCTCCGGCATTGCGGGGCAAGTCAGTCTTTGGTTATGCCGGCGGGTGAGAAGCGCATGTCTGCGCAGGCCCGCGCCTTCAGCCTGCGGACTGTCCAGTCAATGTGCCTCGGGCTTGCCGCGCTGGCGCGCAAGATGGCGATAGATGGTGCTGCGGTGAACATCCAGCCGGCGGGCGGCCTTCGCCACGTCGTGATCGCAGGCCTTGAGTGCCTCGTCGATGGCGTGGCGTGTGATGCTCATCAGCGGTTCGGTGTGTGGCAGGGCATGGGGCGTCGCGTCGTCGGGCGGCGAAGTCCACGCGCCGACCAGATGCGCGGGAAGCATGGCGGTCGTCACCGAATCGCCCGCATCGGCCAACGCCACGACCGCACGCAGCGTGCTGCGCAGCTCCCGCACATTGCCCGGCCAGCGGTAGGCGGCCAGCGCTTCGAGCGCATCGCTCTCCAGCCGCAGGTGCTTGGCCGCGCCGCCCGCTTCGAGGAACAGCCGCGAGATCAGCGCGTGCCGGTCGCCGCGCTGGTGCAGCGGCGGCAGGGCGACTGTGAACCCTGCCACGCGATACATCAGGTCGGCACGAAAGCGCCCGGCCTCCACCAGTGCCGGCAGGTGGCCGTGCGTGGCGCAGACCAGGTCGAAGTCCACCGCCACGCCCTGGCCGCCGCCCAGCGGCGTGACCACGCGTTCTTCGAGCACGCGCAGCAGGCGCGTCTGCAAGGGCAGCGGTATCTCCGCGATCTCGTCGAGGAACAGCACCCCGCCGTGGGCCTCCCGGATGCGGCCCGCCATGCCTTTGCGCTTCGCGCCGGTGAAAGCGCCTTCCTCGTAGCCGAACAGCTCGGACTCGATCAGTGTTTCTGGCAGCGAGGCGCAGTCCACTGCCACGAAGGGCCCCGCACTGCGCCGGCTCGCGGCATGCAGCCGGCGCGAGAACACTTCCTTGCCGCTGCCGGTCTCGCCGTTGACCAGCACGGAGACGCCTTCGTTCAGCACCCGCACGGCCTTGTGCAGCAGCGGTTGTATATCGTCGGCTTCAGTGGTCATGCCCGGGGACGACGTGGCGTGGCGAGTGGTGGTACGCGCTGTGTCCGGCGTGTTCGAACGCTCCATCACCATCGCGATCTGCCGCCCGCCCGGCAGCGTCAGCAGGTTGCGCCGGTGCTCCATGCGCGGCCAGTTCGCGCCGAGAAAAGCTTCGGCATCCAGGTCGAGCAGGCCGTCCCACGAGCGGCTGAACAGTTCGAGCGCTACACGGTTGGCTGCGACGATGCGCCCGCCCTCGATCACCATCAGCCCCTCGCGCGCGGTGCCGATCAGTGCCGGCCGCGCGTGGAAGCGCAGCACGTGGCCGCCGGCCTCGGCCAGCATCATGCGGTGCTCGACCTGCTGCGCCGCCATGCGCACCAGCCCCAGAGCATGCGTGTTCACGCGCACCGTCTCGCCCGAGATGTCGAGCGCGCCCGCCAGTTCGCCGCGCCCGGTGAAGATCGGCGCTGCCGCACAGCCGAGCGCGCCGTTCTGCGCCAGGTAGTGCTCGCCGCCCAGCACCATCAGCGCTTCTCGCTCCGCCAGCGCGGTGCCGATGGCATTGGTGCCCCGGTTGTGCTCCGACCATTCCACGCCGGGCTGCAGCGCAATGCGCTCGGCCTTGGGCAGGAAGTCGGCGCTGCCGACCTCTTCGAGGATCAGCCCGCTGGCGTCCGACAGGATCACCACGCAGCCATTGCCGACCGCATGCTCGGCAAGGCCGTCGAGCTCGGGCTGTGCGCAGTTCAGCAGCCGCATGGCCTGCTCGCGCCGTTCGCTCAGCAATGCCAGCGCCATCGGCTCGGGGTCGATCACGTGATGGTCGACCGGGCGGCTGCGCTGCCAGGAACGCGAGATGTGCGGTGCGATCCACGGCGCAGGGTCGCGGCCCTGCGCGAAGAACAGCTCGCGGGCCTGATCCACTCCGATCGATGGCAAATGCGCTTCACCACTCATGCGTGTCTCCGATAGGTTTTCGCCTTGTGCGACATCCTAGTCGCCATATTCGCGCGAACATGTCGCAGATTGCGAATGAAAACCCGCTCCGGCATCGGTTTGCAGTGCGCAGGTGCCTAGGGAATGTCCCGATCCGGCCGGGTATGTGGCTTGCGGTAGTCCATGCGGGCCGCCGCATGTCGTGGCGCCACTACCTTGCATATGGAGACAAAGTCATGGACATGCTCGAACCGGGCAAATTCGGTACCGCGGTGCCGTTCAAGAAGCGCTACGGCAACTACATCGGCGGCGAATGGGTCGCGCCGGTGGACAACCAGTACTTCGAGAACATCACACCCGTCACCGGCAAGGTCTTCTGCGAGGTGCCGCGCTCCACGGCGGCCGACATCGACCGCGCGCTCGACGCCGCGCACAAGGCCAAGGGCGCCTGGGGCCGCACCTCGACCACCGAGCGCGCCAACATCCTGAACAGGATCGCCGACCGCATGCAGGAAAACCTGGCGGTTCTGGCGGCCGCCGAAACCTGGGACAACGGCAAGCCCATCCGCGAAACCACGGCGGCCGACCTGCCGCTGGCCATCGATCACTTCCGCTACTTCGCCTCGTGCATCCGCTCGCAGGAAGGCGGCATCAGCGAGATCGACCATGAAACCTTCGCGTACCACTTCCACGAGCCCATCGGCGTGGTCGGCCAGATCATTCCCTGGAACTTCCCGATCCTGATGGCCGTGTGGAAGCTGGCGCCAGCGCTGGCAGCCGGCAACTGCGTGGTGCTGAAGCCGGCCGAGCAGACACCGGTGTCGATCCTGGTGCTGATGGAAATCATCGGCGACCTGCTGCCGCCGGGCGTGCTGAACGTCGTCAACGGCTTCGGCGTGGAGGCGGGCAAGCCGCTGGCGTCGAGCAACCGCATCGGCAAGATCGCCTTCACCGGCGAGACCACCACCGGCCGGCTGATCTCGCAGTACGCGAGCCAGAACCTGATTCCGGTCACGCTGGAGCTGGGCGGCAAGTCGCCCAACATCTTCTTCGCCGACGTGATGGACAAGGACGACGGCTTCTTCGACAAGGCGCTCGAAGGCTTCACCATGTTCGCGCTGAACCAGGGCGAGGTGTGCACCTGCCCGTCGCGCGCACTGATACAGGAGTCGATCTACGACCGCTTCATGGAACGCGCGCTGAAACGCGTGGCCGCCATCAAGCAGGGCAGCCCGCTCGACATGGCCACGATGATCGGCGCGCAGGCTTCCAGCGAGCAGCTCGAGAAGATCCTGTCGTACCTCGACATCGGCAAGCAGGAGGGTGCGAAGGTGCTGATCGGCGGCGAGCGCCAGAAGCTCGAAGGAGACCTGGCCGACGGCTACTACGTGAAGCCGACCGTGTTCAGGGGCCACAACAAGATGCGCATCTTCCAGGAAGAAATCTTCGGCCCCGTGGTGTCCGTCACCACCTTCAAGGACGAGGAAGAAGCGCTCGCCATTGCCAATGACACGCTCTACGGGCTGGGCGCCGGCGTGTGGAGCCGCGACATGAACCGCGCCTTCCGCATGGGCAAGGGCATCCAGGCCGGCCGCGTGTGGACCAACTGCTATCACCACTATCCGGCGCATGCGGCCTTCGGTGGCTACAAGCAGTCGGGCATCGGTCGCGAAAACCACAAGATGATGCTCGACCACTACCAGCAGACCAAGAACCTGCTGGTGAGCTACAGCGAGAACAAGCTGGGCTTCTTCTGATGACCGGCGAAGTCCTGCGCGTCACCGCGACCGATGCCGCGCTCGCGTTGATCGACAGGCTCGCCGCAAAGCACGGCCCGCTGATGTTCCATCAGTCGGGCGGCTGCTGCGACGGCAGCGCGCCCATGTGTTACGGGCGCGACGAGTTCATCGTGGGCGACTACGACCGGCTGCTCGGCCACATCGGCGGCATGCCGTTCTACATCAGCGGGCCGCAGTTCGAGTACTGGCAGCACACGCAGCTGATCATCGACGTGGTGCCGGGGCGCGGCGGCATGTTCTCGCTGGAGGGGCCGGAAGGCTTGCGCTTCCTGACGCGCTCGCGGCTCTTCACCGACGAGGAGTGGGCGGTGCTGGAGGCCGAAGAGGCGAAGTAGCAAGGGAAGGCGGGAGGGCGTTGCGCAGATAGACTGGGGGCGTTTTTCGATCAATCTCCAAGGAGCACCCCGTGAAGATCAGCGCGCCCTCGAGTCCGGCTGCGCGCCGGACTTTTCCGTTTGAAGGAAATGTGGTTTCCGCGAAAACCACTTTCCCGGTGACCTGGCCGACGCCATAGTTGCCGACCACCAACCCCAGCACAAGAACAGGAAACCGAATGAGCACCCTCGACATCGTCGGCCTCTGCGGCAGTCTTCGCACCGGCTCCATCAACCGGGCCGCCCTGAACCTCGCAGGCTCGCTGATGCCCGAGCCGATGGCCATGGAGGTCGTCGAGTGGCGCGAGGTGCCGGTGTTCGACGCAGACGTGTTCGCCAAGGGCTACCCCGCATCGGTGCAGGCGCTGCGCGACCGCATCCGCCGCGCCGACGGCGTGGTGATTGCCACGCCCGAATACAACTTCTCGATTCCGGGCGGGTTCAAGAACATGATCGACTGGCTCAGCCGCGGCGAAGACCAGCCCTTCGCGCACAAGCCGGTGGCCATCCTGTCGGCATCGCCGGGGCCGGTTGGCGGCGCGCGCGTTCAGTACGACCTGCGCCGCGTGCTGTTGTTCGTGAACGCGATGGTGCTGGCGAAGCCCGAGGTCTTCATCGGCGGCGCAGGTGGCAAGTTCGACGCGGACGGCAACTGCACCGATGAGACGACGCGCAAGTTCGTCGGCGACCAGATGAAGGCGTTCGAAAAGTGGATCGCGGCGGTCAAGCGGATGATGGCTGGCTGAGTCTTCGCCCGCTAGGTCGATGAGGCGAGTAGCTGACGCACCAACAGCTGTGCAGCGGGCGAGAGCGTGGCCCCCATCTTCGTCGCCATCAGCAACCGCCGCGTGGCCCACGCATCCTTCAGCCGCACGACCTTCAGATCGAGCGCCGCAACCTGCGCCTTGCACGCGGCCAGCGGCACCACGCCGATGCCGAGGTTGGCCGCGATCATGTGGCACATCGCATCGAAGCTGCGCACCTGTACGCGCAGGCGCATCGGGATGCCGGCCAACTCTGCCGCGCGCGACGTGAGCTCCAGCAGCGAACTGCTGCGGTTCAGGCCGACGAATTCGTGCGCGAGGCAGGTCTTGAAGTCGACCTGCTTCACGCGGCTGCGCGCCAGCAGATGCTGCTTTGCGCACAGCACCACGAGCTCGTCGGTCTGGAAGGGCGCGACGTCGAGCCCATAGGCGGGTGTGTTCTCCGCGAACACGCCGACGTCGGCGAGCCCGTCGACCAGTGCGCGCACGATGTCGCCGCTTAACTGCTCTTCGACCTCCACTCGGATGTCGGGATGCTGCGCGAGAAAAGTCGCGAGCGTCGTGGGCAGGAACTCGGTCAGCGCCGACATGTTGGCCCACAGCCGCACGTGGCCGCGCACGCCGCTCGAATAGTCGTTGATCTCGTTGCTGAACTGCTCGAAGCCCTGGAACAGCCGCATCGCATGCTGCATCGCCACATGGCCGGCGGGCGTGAGCGCGATGCCTTGCGCGCTGCGTTCGAGCAGCTTCGATCCTGTTGCTGCCTCGAAGTCCGAAAGCCGCCGGCTTGCCGCCGACAGCGCGAGGTGGCAGGCCTCCGCGCCCTTGGTGATGCTGCCCGACTGCGCGACCGCGCAGAACAGGCGCAGCGTCACGAAGTCGACGCGGGCGGGGTTGATCGGGCTGGGCATCGGCGGATTCTAGAGAGGCGGGGCCACCCCTTCGCGTTTTGCGAAGAGGTACTGCCATCACAGCAATTCCGCCCGGCGCAATCTGTTCCTAGAGTCGGACCTTACCCAACAAGGAGACGGACGCGGACATGAATGCACTCGAAGGCCTGAAAGTGCTGGAGCTCGGCCAGCTCATTGCCGGCCCCTTCGCCGGGAAGACACTGGCGGAGTTCGGCGCCGATGTGATCAAGGTCGAGCCGGCCGGTGTCGGCGACCCGCTGCGCAAGTGGCGGCTGCTGCGCGATGGCACTTCGGCATGGTGGGAGGTGCAGTCGCGCAACAAGCGTTCGGTGTGTCTCGACTTGCGCAGCGCCGAAGGCCAGGAGGCAGCGCGCGCGCTGGCGCTCGAGGCTGACGTGCTCATCGAGAACTTCAAGCCCGGCACGCTCGAAGGCTGGGGCCTGGGGTGGGAGCAGCTGCACGCGCTGAACCCGCGGCTGATCATGCTGCGCATCTCGGGCTACGGGCAGACCGGGCCTTATCGCGACAAGCCCGGCTTCGGCGTGCTTGGCGAATCGATGGGCGGGCTGCGTTATCTGAGCGGCGAGCCGGGGCGGGTGCCGGTGCGCGTGGGGGTGTCGCTGGGCGACACGCTGGCAGCGCTGCACGGCGTGATCGGCGTGCTGACTGCGCTGCACCATCGTATGGCTCATGGCGGGGAAGGTCAGTTCATCGACGTGGCGCTGTACGAGTCGGTGTTCAACGTGATGGAAAGCCTGCTGCCCGAGTACGACGCCTTCGGCGCCGTGCGCGAGCGCGCCGGCAGCGCGTTGCCCGGCATTGCGCCGACCAACGCCTACCGGTGCAACGACGGACACTACGTGCTGGTGGCCGGCAACGGCGACAGCATCTTCCGCCGGCTGATGCGGGCCATCGGGCGCGCGGACCTGGAGAACGACGCGGAGCTCGTGCACAACGATGGGCGCGTGCGGCGCGTGGCGGAGATCGACGCTGCCATCGAGGCATGGACGCTGCAGCGCAGCCGCGATGAAGTGCTGGCCGCACTCGACGCTGCTGGCGTGCCGGTCGGGCGCATCTACACCGTGGCCGACATCGCGAGCGACCCGCAGTACCTGGCGCGCGAGATGATCGTTGAGGCGCCCACATCGGACGGCGCCACGCTGAAGGTGCCCGGCGTGGTACCCAAGCTCAGCGCCACGCCGGGACGCATCGCGCATCCCGCGCCGCGCCTTGGCGAGCACACCGGCGATCTGCAAAGCGCCGGCTGGCCAGCGCGCCGCGCGGAAAGCGGGCTTCTCGTATGAAGACGGGCAACGGCACGCGGCTGCTCATCAACGAGGTCGCCACCCGCGACGGCTTCCAGATGGAGAGCCGCTTCATTCCCACCGACGACAAGGTCGCGCTGATCGACCGGCTCAGCGCGCTGGGCTACGCCAAGATCGAAGTCACGTCGTTCACTTCGGCAAAAGCGATTCCGGCATTGCGCGACGGCGAGGAGGTGATGCACCGCATCGCCCGGCGCCCCGGCGTGGTCTATACCGCGCTGGTGCCGAACGTACGTGGCGCCGAGCGTGCGCTGGAAAGCCGCATCGACGAATTCAACATCGTCATGTCGGTGAGCGAGACGCACAACCTCGCCAACCTGCGCATGACGCGTGAGCAGTCGTTCGCGCAGCTGGCCGGGGTCGTTGCGCTGGCGAAGCAGGCCGGGGTGCCGGTGAACGTGTCGCTCTCGTGCGTGTTCGGCTGCCCGATGGAGGGCGAGGTGCCGCTGGCAGCGGTGCAAGGCTGGATCGACCGTTTCGCCGCGCTGGAGGTGCAGGGCATCACGCTGTGCGATACGACTGGGATGGCCTATCCCACGCAGGTGCAGGCCCTCTGCGAGAACGTCATCGCGGTTCATCCCCAGATGGACTGGACCGCCCACTTCCACAACACACGCGGCATGGGCCTTGTAAACACAGTGGCCGCCGTCGAGGCCGGCATCCACCGGCTGGACATGTCGCTCGGCGGCGTCGGCGGTTGCCCCTATGCCCCGGGTGCGACCGGCAATGTGGCGACCGAAGACGTAGTGCACATGCTGCAGTGCATGGGCTACGACACCGGCATGGACCTGGGCGGCCTGATCGCCGCCGCGGCCGAGCTGGAATCGCTCGTACAGCACGAGCTGTCGAGCCAGGTCTCGCGCGCGGGCCATCGGCTGACGCGGCATGCACCGCCCGCGGATTTCAATGACATCGTTGCCCGTGCCAAGGAGCGCGGACGGAAGGAGCTCCACCCGTGATCGACCACTTGGACCATCTCGTGCTGACGACTGCGCACGAAGAAGCCTGCATCCGTTTCTACGTCGATGTGATGGGCATGGCGCTCGAAAGCTTCGGCGCCGGCCGCAAGGCTTTTCGCTTCGGCAACCAGAAGATCAACCTGCACATCAAGGACCACGAGTTCGAGCCCAAGGCGCAGCTGCCGACGCCGGGGTCGCTCGACCTGTGCTTCATTGCCAGCGTGCCGCTCGAGGAAGTCATCGCGCGGCTGAAGGAGCACGACGTGCCGATCCTCGAAGGCCCGGTGATGCGTACGGGCGCTACATCGCGCATCCGCTCGGTCTATGTGCGCGACCCCGACCTGAACCTGATCGAGATATCGGAGCTGGCGCCCTGACGGCGCGGCCCCGAAGACAGCAAGCCAAATACAAAACCACCGGAGACAAACCATGAAACCCATCCACCGCCTTCTCGCGGTCGTCCTTGCTTTGGCTGCCTCGGCTGCAACTGCCGATACATGGCCCTCGAAGCCGATCACCATGATCGTGCCCACGTCGCCGGCCGGCTCCACCGACATCATGGCGCGCATGGTCGGCGATCCGCTGCAGCGCGCGCTGGGCCAGCCCGTGGTCATCGACAACAAGCCTGGCGCCAGCGGCAACATCGGCACCGAGTTCGTGGCGCGCGCCGCGCCGGACGGCTACACACTGCTGATGCAGTACTCGGGCTTCCACGTCGGCAACCCCTCGCTCTACCCGAACATCAGGTGGAGCCCGACGAAAGACTTCGTGCCGGTGGCGATGGTGATGCGCGCGCCGCACGTCGTCGCGGTGAGCGGCAAGCTCCCGGTGAACTCGATGAAGGAACTCATCGAATACGGCAAGAAGAAGGAGGGCGGCTTGTTCTACGCCTCGTCGGGCAACGGCTCGATCCAGCACATCGCGGGCGAGTTGCTGTCGCGGCAGTCGAAGCAGGCGATGACGCATGTGCCCTACAAGGGCTCGGGCCCGGCCATCAACGACCTGATCTCGGGCAACGTCGACATGTTCATCACCACGCCGCCCTCGGTCATCGGCCACTTCGCGGGCGGGCGCATCAAGGCGCTGGCTTATACGGGCACAAAGCGCCATCCGTCGATGCCCAATGTGCCGACATCGGCCGAGGCGGGCCTGCCGGGCTACGAGGTCGAGTCGTGGTTCGCGGTGTTCGCGCCGGCGAAGACGCCGCCCGAGGTCGTCGCCAGGCTCAGCGCGGAGCTGAAGAAAATCGTGGAGAGCGAAGCCTTCCGCAAGAAGGTCGACGAGCAGGGCGCCTTCGCGACCTACATGGACTCGCCAACGCTCGCGAAATTCGTCGACCAGGAACTGGCGACCTGGTCGAAGGTGATCAAGTCGGCGGACATCAAGCCGGATTGAAGGGGGCGGGGCCCTCAGTCTTCCTGGTAGACGACCTTGAAGGTCTCGCACAGCACCGGCATGCGCAGGTCGGGCTTCCTGCCGAGACGCTCGCATTCGCCGCTGAAGTACTTCCAGTGGCCTTCGCGCCAGTAGCGCAGCGAGCAATCGCCTTCGGCCTCGACGGCCACGAAGTCTTCACCGACCTCATCGAAGGGCATGACCACCACGCTGAGGGTTTCGATCACGCACAGGGGCTTGCTATGCCAGTCGGTCACCACGCTCAGGTCACCGGGCTTGGGCCGTGGCCTGCCGGTCGATTCGAAGGACCATTCGAGGCTCGCGGTGCCGCGCTTGCGCCCGTCCAGGACGAGCTTTGCCAGTTCGGTGGCGCCGGCCTCGTTGTCGTCGAAGTAGAAGGCCTCGCCAAAGCGGGCGGACACGTCGGCGCCGGCGGCGGCCTGGAATCGCTCCCAGAAGGGAAGAATGCTGGATGGAACGGTCATGTCGGGCGGCCTGGAGTCGAGCCCCAAGCCTGCCACAGCATGAACGGCTACAGCTTGACGTTGATGATCGACAGGATGATTGCCGAGAGCGTCAGTGCGACGGGCACCTTCTGCACAGCGAGCGCGTGGGCCCGTGCGAACGAGGCCTGCGTTTGCAGCAAGAGGCTGGTTTCGGAATGGATACGTGTGGACATTTCAGACTCCTGAGTGGTTGCGGGCTTCCTGCCCTGCATGGCCTCAACGATAGGCCTCGCTGCGCGCAACGGAGCAGGCGTTTCGACGACACGGCGTTTCCGTTTTCGCAACGATCAGGTGGCTTGTGGCCGGAACTTCCGGCGGGCCCCGGCAATCGTCGGGCTTAACCCGCGATCAGCTTCTGCACCAGCTCGGCCGTGGTCGCAGCCGCGTATTTGCGCATCAACCGCGCCCGGTGCAGCTCCACCGTGCGGTGGCTGATGCCCAGCGCCTTGCCGATTTCCTTGGAGGTCAGCCCGCGCATCACCTGCGCCGCCACCTCTCGCTCGCGCGGCGTGAGTTCGGCCTTTACTGCGCGGCGCGAGCCCAGGTCTTCGAAAGTCCAGATGCCGGCCTCGTGCGGGGCGGCGCGATTCATCGCATGGCCCGTGACGTGGCACCAGAAGGTTTCGCCTGCAATGGCGCCGTGCAGGCCACCCAGGCGCCTCATCATGCGGTTGTCGGCGTAGTGCCCGCTGGCGTTCAGAAAGGGCTCCATGCGCTTGCCGATGCGCTCGAACTCGGCCACGCTGGGGTACAGGATGCTGAACGAATGCCCGACCAGCGCGGAGGGCGTTGCGCCAAAAATCTCGCACACGCGCACGTTGCAGGCCACGATGGTGCGGTTGCTCGAAACCACCATGCCGACGGGTGCATGCTCAAAAGCCAGCCGGTAATCGATCTCGGGCATCGGGGGTCACCATTACGAAATACTACGTATGCGAGTAGGTAGTATCGTTCAGGGCTTTCCCACCCACTCTCCATTCATCCATCAAGGAGCCCGAGTGAACAAGATTTATCCCTCCGCAGACGCGGCACTCAAGGGGGTCGTGGCCGACGGGCAGATGCTCGCGGTCGGCGGCTTCGGTCTGTGCGGCATTCCCGAAGCGCTGATCGAAGCGCTCAAGGACTCCGGCGTGCAGAACCTCACAGTTGTCTCGAACAACGCGGGCGTCGACGGCTTCGGCCTCGGCAAGCTGCTGGAAACGCGCCAGATCAAGAAGATGGTCGCCTCCTACGTGGGCGAAAACAAGGAGTTCGAGCGCCAGTACCTGGCCGGCGAACTCGAGCTCGAATTCACGCCCCAGGGCACGCTGGCCGAGAAGCTGCGCGCCGGCGGCGCGGGCATTCCGGCCTTCTTCACCAAGACCGGCGTGGGCACGCAAGTGGCCGAAGGCAAGGAGCTGCGCGAATTCGACGGCGAAACCTACGTGATGGAACGTTCGCTCGTGCCCGACGTGGCACTGGTCAAGGCCGACGTAGCCGACAAGTCGGGCAATCTGCGCTTTCGCCTGACGGCGCGCAACTTCAACCCGGCCGCTGCCATGGCCGGCAAGATCTGCATCGTCGAGGTCGAGAAGATCGTCGAAGTGGGCGAGCTGGCTCCCGACGACATCCACCTGCCGGGCATCTACGTGCACCGCATCGTGCTCAACGCCAGCCCCGAGAAGCGCATCGAGAAGCGCACCGTGAGCGCCTCGGTCGATGCCGCCGCCGCCAAGGTCGAGGCCCAGACCGCCATCGCCCAGGCCGCCGCCACCAGCGAAGTGCCCGTGCCCACCGTGCCCGCCAACAAGAAAGAAGGAGCCTGAGATGCCCTGGACCCAAGACCAGATGGCGGCCCGTGCCGCGCAAGAACTCGAAGACGGCTTCTACGTCAACCTCGGCATCGGCATTCCGACGCTGGTGGCCAACCACACCGGCACGAAAGAAGTGTGGCTGCAGAGCGAGAACGGCATGCTCGGCATTGGCCCCTTCCCGACCGAAGACCAGGTCGACGCCGACCTGATCAACGCCGGCAAGCAGACCGTGACCACGCTGCCCGGCTCGGCCATCTTCGGCAGCCATGACAGCTTCGCGATGATTCGCGGCGGCAAGATCAACCTGTCGATCCTGGGCGCGATGCAGGTCAGCACCAAGGGCGACCTCGCCAACTGGATGATCCCCGGCAAGATGGTCAAGGGCATGGGCGGTGCGATGGACCTGGTGGCTGGCGTGAAGCGCGTGATCGTGCTGATGGAACACGTGGCCAAGAAGAAGGACGGCACCGAGGACCTGAAGATCCTCGAGAAGTGCACCCTGCCGCTGACGGGCGTGGGCGTGGTCGACCGCATCATCACCGACCTGGCCGTGATGGATGTGGTGCCCGAGGGCCTGAAGGTCGTCGAGCTGGCGCCGGGCGTCAGCTTCGACACGCTGCAGTCCAAGACCGGCGCCAAGCTGATCCAGTAACAGGGCAGCGAACGTAACGACAACGAAGGGCAGGGCCGCGAGAGCGGGCCCTGCCTTTTTCTTTGGAGCACACAGGAATGAATGCAAGCGAAGTTCTGGGCGGCATCTGGCGGCAGGCAGGCTTGCCCGCAGAAGCCTTGCCGTTTGTACGGCTTACGGGCGCCGACCCGGTGCTGCCGTCGTCTTTCGCTGTCGGCGTGGCGGCACAGAGCACCATCGCTGCGGCGGCACTGGCTGCCTGCGAGCTCGGGCACCTGCGAGGTTCGGCGCGCCAGCAGGTCGGCGTCGACATGCAGCATGCGGCGCTCGACTGCACCGGCTGGTTCAGCCTCGACGGGCGCGTGCCCAATCCGTGGGACACCTTCTCGGGGCTGTACCGCTGCGCCGATGGTTGGGTGCGCATTCACGCGAACTTTGCGCATCACCGCGATGGGGCGTTGAGGCTCATGAAGCTGGACCCGGCCACTGCCACGCGCGCCGAAGCCGAGGCGGTGATGGCGACCTGGCGCGCGCATGAATTCGAGGATGCCGCCGCTGCGCAAGGGCTGGTGGCAACCGCGCTGCGCCGTTTCGACGAGTGGGACGCAACGCCGCAAGGCCAGGCCATTGCGGCGCAACCGCTGTTCACCATCGAACGGATCGGCGACGCACCGCCGCTCGCGCTGACGCCGCTGCGCGAAGATCAACGGCCACTCACCGGCGTGCGCGTGCTGGATCTGACGCGGATCCTCGCGGGTCCGGTCGGTGGCCGCGCGCTGGCGGCGTATGGCGCCGACGTGATGCTCGTCAATTCGCCGAACCTGCCGAACATCGAATCCATCGCCGACACCAGCCGCGGCAAGCTCTCGACGCATGTGGACCTGCGCACCGACGAGGGCCGGGCCGTGCTGCAGCAGCTCGCCACGCAGGCGCATGTCTTCGTGCAGGGCTACCGGCCCGGCGGCATCGCATCGCTGGGCTTCGGGCCGGCGGAGCTGGCGCGGTTGCGGCCGGGCATCGTGTGCGTGTCGCTGACGGCCTACGGCACCCAAGGTCCGTGGGCCAATCGCCGCGGTTTCGATTCGCTCGTGCAGACCGCAATGGGCTTCAACCACGCCGAAGGCGAGGCCGCCGGCGATGGCAAGCCGAAGCCGCTGCCGATGCAGATCCTCGACGAAGCGACCGGCTACCTGATCGCATTCGGTGCCGCCGCTGCGCTGTGGCGACAGCAGCAGGAGGGCGGCAGCTGGCAGGTGCAGGTGTCGCTGGCGCAGACGGGGCATTGGCTGCGCAGCCTCGGTCGCGTGCCCGGCGGCTTGTCGATTGCAAGGCCCGACCTCAAGCCGTGCGTCGAGACCTCGGCCTCCGGCTTTGGTGAACTGGCCGCGCTGCGCCACAGCGCGCAGCTGTCGCGAACGCCCGCCGCGTGGCCGCGCCCTTCGATGCCGCCGGGCAGCCATCCGCCGGTGTGGCCGGCCGACACAGCGAAGTGAGAAACTGGGCCGATGCCCTACCTCGACATCGACAACCTCCAGGCCGTTTTCCTCGACGACGATGCGCTGCGCGCGCGGCACCTGGCGCGGCTGCCCTGCGGCCCGGTGCAGATCACGAGCGGGCGCGTGGTGGCCTGCGATCCGCTGGTGCAGCCCGAACGGCAACCCTTGGCGCGCGAGCTGCAGGCGCGCGGCGCCTTCCCCGTCGAAGTGCTGCACGACAAGGGCCGGCATGCGCTGGCGGTGCTGTGGCTGCGTGACCGCGGCAGCCTGCGCGCCGCCGATCTGAACTGGCAGATGGCGCTGATGGAAGGGGAGTCGCTCGAAGCGTTGGGCGACGGCGAGTTCTACGGCTACCCGGTCGACGCAGGCGTCGGCTGCTTCATGGACCCCGACGCCGCAGCCGCCATGGCCGAGCGCGACAAGCGCGAATCCGCCGACCCCGATTTCATCAGCTACTACGACGACGTGCTCGCGGGCGAGATGGGCGACGCCAACGTCGTTGACCACTACCCGCTCGGGCCGGGCTCGGCGAGCAACATGGTGATCTTCCGCTCGGGCTGGGGCGACGGCAGCTACCCCAGCTTCTGGGCGCTCGACGCGGCAGGCGAACCCGTGGCGCTGGTGACCGACTTCATGATCATGGAAGGCGGCGACGCACGCGACGAGGACGACAAGCGCAGCGATGCCTACAAGGCCAGTCTCTCGCCCGAAAAGTCGGCGGCGCTCGATGCATTGGGCGCGGCGGCTGTCGAAGGCGATGTGGCGGCGATCAAGGCCCTGCTCGGTGCGGGCCTCGCACAGTCCAACGAGATCATTCCGTCGTTCGGCGAGTCCGCGATCACGAGCGCCATCCGCATGAACCAGATCGACGTGCTGCGAGTGTTGCTGGGCGCGGTGCAAGGCCTGCCGATGCCGCCGCGGCTCTACAGGATGGACAAGGACGAGAGCTACATCGACTATGCGCGCCGGCTCAAGAAGCCGCGCGTGGAAGGGCTGATCGAACTGCTGGAGAAGGCTGCAGCGCCCGCGGCAAAGCCTGGATTTCTGAAGCGCCTTTTTTCCTGAGCTTGTCCTGAGCGCTCAGGCGCCCAGCGCAGCCCGCACCTTGTCTCCCAACCCGCGCAGCCGCTCGACCGGCTCGTTGGAAAACACGAAGCGCAGATACTGCGCGCCATGCGTCTCGCCCCAGCCTTGCATTGCCGTGGCGCAGACGCGATGCGACAGCAGGCGCTGCGACAGCGTCTGCCCATCGATGCCGAAGTCGCTCGTGCGCAGCAGCAGCGACCAGCCGCCGCCCGGCACACCGACAGGCAGGCCGCGAAGTTCGTCCAGCACCGTGTCACGCCGCCGCTCCAGCTCGCCCACGTACGGCGCGAGCGTGCGCACCGATTGTTCCAGCGCCGTTGCCACTGCATCCTGCGCGATGCCCACCGGCACCACCACATTGGCCAGCGACACGGCCACGAGATCAGGCATGTAGCTTTCCGGCGCCACGGTCCAGCCGACGCGCCAGCCGATCATGCGCAGCTCCTTGGCCGACGAGCCTACGGTGATCGTTCGCTCGGCCATGCCGGGCAATCCTGCCGGGTGGATCACTTGCCGGCCGTCGAACAGCAGGCGTTCCATGGCGCTGTCGAGGATCAGCGTCAGGTCGTGCTGCACGCACAGTGCGGCGATGGCGCGCCAGTCGTCTTCATCGAAGCAGCCGCCCGTGGGCATCGAGGGCGACATCAGCAGCATCACGCGCACGCGGGGACCGACGGCGGCTTGCAGCGCGGCGCGATCGAGCTTCCATTCGCCACTGGGGTTGAACTGGAACGGCACGTACTTCGGCGTACCGCCGGCGAGGCGGATGCGGTTGAGCAGCCCCGCGTAGGTCGGATCGGTCACCAGCACTTCGTCGCCCACCTCGACGGTCGCGAGCAGCGCGTTGAGGATGCCCGAGAGCCCGCCTGCCGAGATCACGCAGTTGCGCGCGCCGCTGTACGCCACGCCCGACAGCGCCGACACATGCCGCGCCGCCACATCGCGCAATCGCGACTGGCCGACGAAGGGCAAGTAGCTGTTGTCCGAATCTTCCGAGGCCCCACGCACGGTGCGCGCAATGGCTTCGGGGTCGGGCGGGATGTCGACGTCGAGGTTCTCGAGCCGAAGAAACGGCGGGCCATCGGCATCGTCGGCAATGGCACCCATGCGGTCGACGCCGATGCCTGCGATGTGTTCAAGACGTGCGGGGCGGTGGCGTGGCATGGGGCGGGTCTCCGTGTTTGGGGGCTGGCTACGGGGCTGGCCTGCGCGGGCGGGCCGGGCGTTGCTGCTGCTGCTGTGACGCGCCATTCTCATCGCCGGGCGGGGCCAGAAGCAACAGCGCCTGCCGCGCCTGTACCGTCTCGCGCAGGAAGTTCCACACCGTCTGCATGCGCCCGAGATGCTTGGTCTCCGCCGGCATCGACATCCAGAACGTGCGCGTGAAGTTCGCTTGCCCGGGCAGCACGGGGCGCAGCGCGTTGTCGTTCTCCGCGATGAAGGCTGGCAGTACCGCGATGCCTGCGCCCGCGACCACTGCACTGTGCTGTGCGAGCACGCTGGTGCTGCGCAGCGCGAAGGCGTCGGGGCGGTGCAGTTCGTCGAGGTACTGCAGTTCCTTGCTGAAAAGCAGGTCGTCGACGTAGCTGATGAAGGTGTGGCCGCGCAGGTCTTCGCGCGTCTTGATGGGCTTGTGTGCGGCCAGGTACTTTTTCGAGACGTAGAGCCGCAGCGTGTAGTCGGTGAGCTTGGTGACCACCACCGGCCCGCGCGCCGGGCGCTCGAGCGAGATCACGATGTCGGCCTCGCGCCGCGACAGATGCACGAGGCGCGGCATCGCGAGCAGGTCGATGGTGAGCTTCGGATGCTGCACCGCGAACAGCGCCAGCTGCGGCGCCAGCACCACCGTACCGAAGCCCTCGGTCGCGCCGATGCGCACCAGCCCCGACAAGCCTTCCTGCGAGGCCGGCGCTGCGCTTTCAACGGTGCGGAAGGCGCTCTCCATTGCCTCGACCTGCGGTTGCAGCCGCCGGCCCGCCTCGGTGAGCCGGTGGCCGCCCGATTCGCGCGAGAAGAGCGGGGCGCCGACTTCCTTTTCCAGTGCCTGGATGCGGCGCGCGACGGTGGTGTGGTCGACCTCGAGCCGGCGGGCCGCGCTCATCAGGGTGCCCGAGCGGGCGAGTTCGAGGAAGTAGCGAAGGTTGTCCCAGTCCATGTGCCCTCGTGTTTTTGGTTTGAGGCTCTGCATTTTTGCAAAGCGGCCGCGCATATTTGTCTATTGTCATGGCAAATCTGCAAAGCTAGGATGCGTGACCGAACCGGCCAGACCGGCACCCGAATTTCACCGGATTCACAGGAGACAAACCCCATGGACGCCACCACCACGCCCTCGACCCAGGTCGCCACCGTCAAATTGCTGATCGGCGGCAAGCTGGTCGAATCGAAGACCACCGAATGGCGCGACGTCGTCAATCCGGCCACGCAGCAGGTGCTGGCCCGCGTGCCCTTCGCGACTCCGGCCGAGCTGGATGCCGCCGTGGCCTCTGCCAAGGAAGCCTTCAAGACCTGGCGCAAGACGCCCATCGGTGCGCGCGCCCGCATCTTCCTGAAGCTGCAGCAACTCATTCGCGAACACATGGGCGAGCTCGCCGCGATCCTCACGGCCGAGCAGGGCAAGACGCTGCCCGACGCGGAAGGCGATGTGTTCCGCGGCCTCGAAGTGGTCGAGCACGCATCGAACATCGGAAACCTGCAGCTCGGCGAGCTGGCCAACAACGTGGCCAATGGCGTCGATACCTACACGCTGCTGCAGCCGCTGGGCGTGTGCGCCGGCATCACGCCGTTCAACTTCCCGGCCATGATTCCGCTGTGGATGTTCCCGATGGCCATCGTCACCGGCAACACCTTCGTGCTGAAGCCCTCCGAGCAGGACCCGATGGTCACCATGCGCCTGTGCGAACTGGCGCTGGAAGCCGGCATTCCGCCCGGCGTGCTGAACGTGGTGCATGGCGGCGAAGCCATCGTCAACGGCATCTGCGATCACAAGGACATCAAGGCGATCAGCTTCGTGGGTTCGACCAAGGTCGGCACACACGTCTACAACCGCGCCACGCTGAACGGCAAGCGCGCGCAATGCATGATGGGCGCGAAGAACCACGCCATCGTGATGCCCGACGCGAACAAGGAGCAGACGCTCAATGCGCTGGCCGGCGCGAGCTTCGGTGCCGCCGGTCAACGCTGCATGGCCGTGTCGGTCGCGGTGCTGGTGGGCGAGGCGCGCAACTGGGTGCCCGAGCTCATCGAGAAGGCGAAGACGCTGAAGATCGGCGCCGGCACTGAAAAGGGCGTGGACGTGGGCCCGCTGGTTTCGTGCGCGGCGTACGACCGCGTCAACAGCCTCATCGAACGTGGCGAAGCTGACGGTGCTCAACTGGTGCTCGACGGCCGCAAGCCCACCGTACCCGGCTACGAGAAGGGCAATTTCGTCGGCCCGACGATCTTCACCGGCGTGAAGCCCGGCATGACGATCTATGACCAGGAAATCTTCGGCCCGGTGCTTTGCATTGCCGATGCAGAGAACATCGACGAAGCCATCGAGCTGATCAACAGCAACCCGAACGGCAACGGCACGGCGATCTTCACGCAGTCGGGCGCTGCGGCGCGCCGCTTCCAGGAAGACATCGACGTGGGCCAGGTCGGCATCAACGTGCCGATTCCGGTGCCGGTTCCGATGTTCTCGTTCACCGGCTCGCGTGCGTCGAAGCTGGGCGACCTGGGCCCGTACGGCAAGCAGGTCATCATGTTCTACACGCAGACCAAGACGGTGACGGCACGCTGGTTCGACGACAGCACCGTCTCGCACGGCGTGAACACGACGATCAGCCTCAAGTAAGAAGTCCGCCGGATGGACTTCGAACTTTCCGAAGAGCAGCGCGCCTTCGCACAGAGTGCGCGCGACTTTGCACAGGCCGAGTTCGCGCCGCATGCGGCGCAGTGGGACGCCGAGGCCATCTTCCCGAAGGAGGCCATCGCAAAGGCCGGCGAACTGGGCTTCTGCGGCCTCTATGCGCCCGAGCGCGTCGGCGGCCTCGGCCTGCCGCGACTCGACGCAGCGCTGGTGTTCGAGGAGATGGCCGCGGTCGACCCCTCGACCACGGCCTTCATCACGATCCACAACATGGCGACGTGGATGCTCGGCACCTGGGCGACCGATGCAGTGGCGCAGCAGTGGGGCGAAGAACTGACGAGCGGGCGCAAGCTCGCCTCGTACTGCCTGACCGAGCCCGGCGCCGGTTCGGATGCTGGCTCGCTCAAGACGCGCGCCGAGCTGCAGGGCGCCGAGTACGTCATCAACGGCGGCAAGGCCTTCATCTCGGGCGCGGGCTCGACCGACGTGCTGGTGCTGATGGCACGCACGGGTGGTGCGGGCGCGAGCGGCATCTCGGCCTTTGCGGTGCCGGCTGACGCGCCGGGCATCAGCTACGGCAAGAAGGAGCACAAGATGGGCTGGAACAGCCAGCCCACGCGCACCATCAATTTCGACAACGTGCGCATCCCCGCGCAGAACCTGCTGGGCAAGGAAGGCGAGGGCTTTCGCATCGCCATGAAAGGGCTGGACGGCGGGCGCATCAACATCGCGACCTGCTCGGTGGGTGCTGCGCAGGGCGCGCTGGATGCAGCGCGCCGCTACCTGCACGAGCGCCAGCAGTTCGGCAAGCCGCTGGCGAGCTTCCAGGCGCTGCAGTTCAAGCTGGCCGACATGGCGACCGAACTGGTTGCTGCGCGGCAGATGGTGCGGCTCGCGGCATCGAAGCTCGATGCTGGCCATGCCGATGCGAGCACCTATTGCGCGATGGCCAAGCGCTTTGCGACCGATGCGGGCTTCAACGTCTGCAACGACGCGCTGCAGCTGCACGGGGGCTACGGCTACCTCAGCGAGTTTCCGCTGGAGCGGCTGGTTCGCGATGCGCGGGTTCACCAGATCCTCGAAGGCACCAACGAGATCATGCGCGTGATCGTTGCGCGAAAATTGCTGGAAGGGGACAGCGATATCCGCTGAAGCCCCGCATCCAGAACCCCTCAAGACAATGACCGACTCCGTAGTTCTCTTCGACGAAATCAAGACCGCCGGTGGCCAGCGCTTTGCCGTAGCCACGCTCAACGCACCGGCTTCGCTCAACGCGCTGTCCGTGGACATGGTGCGCCTGCTCACGCCAAAGCTGCGCGAGTGGGCGCAAGACGCCGGCATCGTCGGCGTGCTGCTGCAGGCGGCAGGCGAGAAGGCCTTCTGCGCCGGCGGCGACCTGCGCCAGCTCTACCAGACGCTGCTCGACTGCGGTCCCGCGCGCAACACCTACGCCGAAGACTTCTTCCGCGAAGAGTACGAGCTCGACTACCTGATCCACACCTTCCCCAAGCCCTTCCTGTGCTGGGGCCACGGCATCGTGATGGGCGGCGGCGTGGGCCTGCTGGCCGGCGCATCGCACCGCGTGATGACGCTGCAAAGCCGCATCGCGATGCCCGAGATCAACATCGGCCTGTACCCCGACGTGGGCGGCAGCTGGTTCCTGCGCCGCACGCCGGGCCGCACGGGGCTGTTTCTCGCGCTCACGGCTGCCAACGTGAATGCCGCAGACACCATCTTCTGCGGACTGGCCGATGTGCTGGTACCGCAGGAGCGCAAGGGCGAAGTGCTCGAAGCTATCGGCGCCACGCGGTGGGCAGGCGAGCAGAAGGCCGACCGCGCCACGCTGTCGCGCATCCTCGCCAAGGCAGGCGAGGGGGCGGAGATGCCGGCCTCGAAGGTGCGAGAGCACTACGACATCATCAACGCCCTGATGGCCGGCGACGACCTGCTCGACATCGCGAAGCGCCTGCATGACCTGCAAAGCGACGACGCGTGGCTGCAGACGGCGGCCAAGACCTTCGCCAAGGGCGCGCCGAGTTCGGCTGCGCTGAGCTTCGAGCTGTGGCAGCGTGTGCTGCGCATGTCGCTGGCCGAAGTGTTCCGCCTTGAGTATTGGGCTTCGCTGGGCTTCTGCGCGCACAAGGACTTTGCCGAAGGCATCCGCGCCGTGCTGGTCGACAAGGACCGCAACCCGCGCTGGAGCCCGGCCACGCTCGACGAGATCACGCCCGCCTTCATCGAAGACCACCTGCGCCCGCGCGGCGAAATGCCTGCCGAGCTGGCGTCGCTGGTCTGAGTTTCATCATTTCCCGCACAGAACAACGGAGACAAGACAAATGAAGATCGCATTCATCGGCCTCGGCAACATGGGCGGCCCGATGGCCATGAACCTGCTCAAGGCCGGCCACACGCTCAGCGCCTTCGACCTCTCGGCCGAGGCCTGCAAGAAGTTCGGCGGCGAGGGCCTGCCCATTGCCGCTTCGGCTGCAGAAGCGGTGGTCGACGCCGAGGTCGTCATCAGCATGCTGCCGGCCAGCGCGCATGTCGAGGGCCTGTTCCTCGGTGGCGCTGGCAAGCCCGGCCTGCTCGACAGCATTCGCGCCGGCACGCTGGTGATCGACAGCAGCACCATCGCCGCGGCCACGTCGCGCAAGGTGGCTGAAGCGGCCGCCGTCAAGGGCATCGCGATGATCGATGCGCCCGTGTCGGGCGGCACTGGCGGCGCGATTGCCGGCACGCTGACCTTCATGGTCGGCGGCGAAGTGCAAGACCTGGAGCGCGCGCGTCCGGTGCTCGAAAAGATGGGAGCCAACATCTTCCACGCCGGCGCTGCCGGTGCGGGGCAGACAGCGAAGATCTGCAACAACATGCTGCTCGGCATTTTGATGATCGGCACTTCGGAGGCGCTGGCGCTGGGCGTGGCCAACGGGCTCGATCCGAAGGTGCTGTCGGAGATCATGCGCCGCAGCTCGGGCGGCAACTGGGCGCTCGAAAAGTACAACCCGATGCCGGGCGTGATGGAAACCTCGCCCGCCTCGAAGAACTATGCCGGCGGCTTCGGTACCGACCTGATGCTCAAGGACCTGGGGCTCGCGCAGGAAAACGCGACCGCCGTGCGCGCGGCAACGCCGCTGGGTGGGTTGGCGCGCAGCCTGTATGCGGCACACAGCCTCGCGGGCCATGGCGCGCTCGATTTTTCGAGCGTGCTGAAGCTGGTGCAGAAGGCGTCCTGAGCCGGACGCTGGCGGTGGTCAGCCGTAGTGGGAGTGCAGGGCCCAAAGCAGGCCGATCACCACCACGAACAACACGGTGAAAAGCACCCAGGCGCGCATGATCGCCTGGTTTTCCGTGATTTCGGCAGGTGCAGCCGATGCGGGAGGCGGACTAGGAGCGGCGGGCGGTGCTTGGGTCATGCCCGACTGTACCCCGCGGCGAGGCCGTGCTGGCCAGCTTTGCAGAAGCGTCCATCCGCGACATCGCCCACATGATGCCGGCCGCCACGAGGTTGGCCCCCACGCTGAAAAGAATCGGCAGCAGGTAGCTGCGGCTCACGTCGAAGGCAAAGCCCGCAGCGGCCGGGCCGACCAGCGTGCCGAAGGCCACGCTGGTGTAGAGCACGCCGATGATCGCGCCGATGTTGCGTCCGCCGAAGTAGTCCATCACCAGCGCCGGCAGCAGCGCGACAAAGCCACCGTAGAACGCGCCGTAGAAAAACGCGAACACCGCCAGCCCCCAGAAGCCGCTGGACGCTGCCCACACGAGCAGCGACAGCGCCATGCCGGCCGACATCAGCAGCATGGTCTGCGCGCGTCCCATACGGTCGGCCAGCCCGCCCAGAAAGAAGCGCCCGGCCGTGCTGCCGACGCCGATGGCGCCCAGCAGCAGCACCGCATGCGCATTGGGCACGCCATGGTCCAGCGCGTAGGGCACCAGATGCACGAAGGGCACGAACAGGCCGAAGGAACTGATGAGGCAGGCCACGTACAGGCCGGCGAAGCGCCGCGAGCGCACGGCATCGCGCACCGTGAAGCCCTCGGCTTGGGCGGACGTGGCCAGAGGCTGCGGCGGATCGCCGTCGGGGCCGAGCCCGCGGTCGCGCGGGTCGTTCTCGATCAGCAGCGCCATGCCCACGCCCACCACCATCGCCAGCGCGCCTAGCGCCAGGTAGGCGTTCCGCCAGCCGAGCGTCTCGATGAAGAGCGATGCCAGCGGCGGCATCACCAGCGTGCCCACGCCGATGCCGCTCACGGCCAGCCCCGAGGCAAAGCCGCGCCGCCTGACGAACCAGCGCTGCACCGCGCCCAGCACCGGCACATACGACGCGCCGACCCCGAGGCCGACGCCCAGCCCATAAGCGAGATAGATCTGCGTCAGGCTTCGCGCCTGCCCCGCAAGCGCCAGCCCCAGCCCGACCAGCACCATGCCGGCGACGGCCAGCCGCCGCGAACCCCAGCGGTCGGCCAGCGGGCCGCTGAGCACGCCGAGGCCGAAGTAGAGAAAGCCTGCCAGCGAGAACACCAGCGAGACCGAGCCGCGCGAGGCACCGAAGTCTTTCTGCAGCGATTCGAGAAAGGCGCTGAAGGTGTAGGCGCTGCCGAAGCCGACAAAGGTCACGGCAAAGGCGCCTGCGACCACCAGCCAGCCGCGGAAGAGGCCGCCGGCTTGCGATGAGGTTGGCGTGTGGCTCAAGGGCATAGACCTTTAAAGATCAGAATATCTGAATTGATTGATTTCGGGTGTGCGAATATTCCCGCTTATCAATCTGAGCCGCAAACCAGAATTTCTGCTGTTACTGAATCAGAATTTCTAAATAATGGAACACCAGCTCCCGCCCCTCAACGCACTCCGCGCCTTCGAAGCCACGGCGCGCCATCTCTCGGTGAAGAACGCGGCGGACGAGCTGTGCGTGACCCCCGGCGCCGTGAGCCAGCTCGTCAAGACGCTGGAGCTGCATCTCGGCGTGCAGCTGTTCCGCCGCGTCAATCGCGGCGTCTTCCTGACCGACGCGGGCCAGGCCTATCTGCCGCCCGTGCGCAATGCCTTCAGGCAGATCAGCGATGCCACGCAGAAGGTGGCCGTGCCTGCGGAGACCGGCCTGCTCACCGTGAGCGCCACGCCGTTCTTTGCTTCGGCGTGGCTCGTGCCGCGCCTGAAGTCCTTCCAGGACGCGCATCCCGACATCGACCTGCAGGTGCTGACCAGCAATGCGCTGGCCGATTTCTCGCGCGACGGCGTAGACGTCGCCATCCGTCACGGCATGGGCCAGTACCCCGGGCTTGCCAGCCAGCGCGTGCTCACGGTCGAGATGGTTCCCGTCGCCGCTCCCGCGCTGGTCGTCGAATACGGCAAGCCGAAGAAACCGGCCGACCTGCTGCAGTGGCCGCGCGTGAACGATGCCGATCGCAAGGGCTGGCGCCTGTGGTTCGAGGCGCAGGGCATCGAAGATGCCGGCCCGGCGCGCGGGCCTTCTTTCGACGACGCTGGCCTGTTGCTGCAGGCGGTGCTCGCAGGGCAGGGCGCCGCGCTGCTGCCCGCGGCCATGATGGCTCCCGAGATCGCGCAGGGCCGGCTCGTGCAGCTCTCGAAAGTGACGTGGCTCGAAGACTTCGCGTACTACCTTGTGTGCCCCGAGGGCAGCCGCGACCGGCCGAAAGTCGCGGCTTTTCGTGACTGGCTGCTCGGCGCGGTGCGCCAGAAAGGCGCTTCGTCAGGTAGCCGCAAGAGAGCATCGTCGACAGTCGCAGGTCAGGCCGTAGCGCCGCCACCCCGGCGGCGTGCCGTGCCCAAGCCTTGATGAAACTCCAGCGACACAGATTCCTCCGCCAGATGGCCGCCCGGCCGCGACTCTTCATTGCCACGGCCATCGCCATTGCGACCGGCGTGCTCATACCCTCGGCTGTCGAAGCCCACCTGGTCACGCGCCTGCTGATCGCGTGGAACACGGGAGCCTGCCTGTACGTGCTGCTGGCCGCGGTCATGATGACCCGGTCGTCGCAGCAGCACATGCGCTATCGCGCGCAGATGCAGGACGATGGGCAGATCGTCATCCTCGTGCTGGTGGTGGTGTCCGCCATTGCGAGCCTGGCGGCCATCGGCGGCGAACTCGCGGTGGTGAAGGACATGCACGGCCTGGAGAAGATCGCGCACATCACGCTGGCCGGGCTCACGGTGATGTCGTCGTGGGCCTTCACGCAGATCATGTTCACGCTGCACTACGCGCATGACTACTACGCTGGGGCGGGCCAGGGGCGAAAACCCGGCCTCCAGTTTCCGGATGACGACCCGCCGACCTACGGCGACTTCTTCTACTTCTCCGCGGTGATCGGCACCTCGGGGCAGACGGCGGATGTGTCCTTCGTGTCCAAGCCTCTGCGGCGCATCGGCTCGGTGCATTGCATCCTGGCCTACCTCTTCAACACGACTGTGCTCGCGTTGCTCATCAACATCGGCGCGAGCATGTTTTGAGCACGCCGGCACGCCATCGAAGATTCGTCGCCGCCACGGCCCTGCTGTGCCTCGCGCCGGCCGCATGGGCCGACGATGAACCGGCCGAACTGCCATTCAAGCTCACCGTGGGCGCCTACCGGGTTTTAGGCGGCGGTCTTCCCGCAGGGCCAGGGCTGGACATGAACCTGCGCTACACCTACGGCGACGGCAATGTCTGGATCGGCTGGTTCCGCTCGCCGGTACTCGACTTCGCGCAGCCGCGCGTGGGGTGGGACCACACCTTCACGCTGGGGCCGGTGCGGGTGCTGCCGTCGTTGCAGGCCGCCTCGGGTGGGTTCGTGGGCGGCAGCCTGGCGGTGGAAACCGGCGACAGCTGGTTCGTCGGCGCGGGGCTGGGCCGCACCAACCTTCGCAACTACGCGAACCTGAACTTCGACCCAAACGATTCGTACACGGTGTATGGCGGCTACAAGTGGACGGACGGCACGGCGCTGTCGCTCTCGCTGATCCGCGACAACCGGCTGAACCCCGACCAGCAGGACGTGCATCTGATCTACCGCGTGCCGTTGCCCGAGCGGCAACGCCTGACTGTCGACCTGCTGGCCAAGCAGGGCACTGTCGATGGCCGGTTCATTCGCCGCGCGGGCCTGACAGTCACCTACGACTGGCCGCGCTGGTTCGTTCGCGCGGCCTACGACCCGAAGGTGAACTTCACCGCGCAGGACATGGTGCGGCTGTCGGTGGGCACGCGGTTCTGAAGAGAAAAAACGCTCAGAGCAGTTCGATTCCCGGCAGGCTCCTGAAGCAGTTCTCTCGCGTGATGCGCACGAAGTCCGCCAGCCACGGCTGCTCCGACGTGCCCGGCGTGCATGCCATGTAGAGCCGCCCCGTCAACCCCTTGCTGCCCACGCGCCGGGCTGTGACGTAGCCGCGGTCCAGGTAGTTCTGCACCGCCCACAGCGGCAGTGTTGCCACGCCGCGCCCGCTCGCCACCAGCTGCAGCATCGCCACCGTGAGCTCGGTCGTGCGCCGGTGCGCAGGCTCCGCGCCCGCAGGCGCCAGCACCTGCCGCACGACGTCGATCACTTCATCGGGCACGGGGTAGGTGATGAGCGTCTGGTCAGTGAAGTGGCGCGCGGTGAGATAGGCCTTGGCCGTCAGCGGATGGTCGTTGGCCAGCAGGGCCATGATTTCGAAGCGGAACAGCGCGTGATAGTCCACCGCTTCGTCGGAGCCTTCCCTGGACACGACCGCCACTTCGGCGCGGTTCTGCGTCACCAGCGCGATCGGGTCGGAGTGAAAGCCCGAGACGATGTCGAGCTCGATCTCGGGCCAGCGTTGGCGGAACGCATCCATTGCCGGCATGAGCCAGTCGAAGCAGGCGTGGCACTCGACCACGATGCGCAGCTGGCCGCTGCGCCCCAGCGCGAGCCGCGCCACGTCGCGCTCGGCTTCTTCGATGAGCGGCAGCGCCGTGTCGGCCAACTGCAGCAGACGCAGGCCGGTGGTGCTGAACTGCGGCGGCACCGACTTGCGCTCGAACAGCTGTGCGTCGTAGCGGTCTTCGAGCAGCTTGATTTGGTGCGACAGCGCCGATTGCGTGAGGTTGAGCAATTGCGCCGCGCGCACCAGGCTGCCGGTGTCGCGAAGCGCGATGAGCGTGCGCAGATGACGTATTTCGAGGATCGACTGGAGCATGAAAATTATTCAATCGAATTTGCGAAATATCTCGGTTGAATCATATGCCTCGCGGCCGGTCACATCCAGTTGCTTGGCTGCAAGCCGGCACGTTTCGATTCCATGGCGACGAGCCTGAACTTTTGAGTTACTTCACAAGATGGCGCGACGTGGGGAGCGGGCAGGTGTGCCAATAATGGCACCATGCTCTCTCCGATCCGTCTTTCGCCGTTCCGTTTCTCCCTGTTGCTTTTGCTGTTTCTGGCCCCGTTGATGGGCTGGGCGCAGAACCGCGCGGAAGCACTCCTGCAGTTCGAAGGCGTGCAGGCGCGCTACCAGGCTTCTTATGCACCCGGCGCTGTCGCGCGCGGTGCGAAGGAACTGCTTGACCCCGATGACCAGGCCATCGCCGACAAGGCGCTCAAGGCGCTGGACACGGCCGCCACGCGCGCATTCAACACCGCTGCCTCGGTGTCCGCTATCCAGCAGGAAGTGGCATCGGCAGGCAACGGCGGTGCCGCACTCAGCCCGCAAGTGCAGGCCGCTGTGGCCCGCTTCGTGAAGCTGCGCACCGACTACACCGCGATGAGCGAGGCCAGCAGGGCCGAGTTCTTCAACCGCGAGCGCGCCAAGCCGGCCGATCCCGTGCGCACCGAACTGCTCGAACGCATGGCCGTGGCCGATGTTCGCGAGATCGACTTTTCAAGCCAGCTGCTGATGAGCGCGGTGGTCAAGCAACTGGCGCGCGGCAACGGCGGACAACTCAGCTCGCTGCCGGACCGCACGCTCGACATGGCTCTCGACACGCTGTGGTCGCGTGGTGTGACGTCGACGCGCCCGCGCAACCTGATGCTGGTGGCGCGCGAGTTCGAAAAGCAGGTAACGCAGGCACTGCTCGCTGCGCTGCCCGATGCCGATGTGGCCGCCTTGCTGGCCTGGCGCAACGACCCGCAGGCCGCAGCCGAGCGCGAGGCCCTGGTGGGCACTTATCGCGCCGAGGTCAAGGGGAGCGGCGGGGTCGCGCTGCGGACCCTGGTGCGCGCTTGGCCGCGCTCCTGACGATCGCGTTGTTGCCGGACGGTGCTGCCGCGTAAGGCATGAACCGGCTCTGGTTCTCGTCCACGTCGAGCGGCCGGCCCACGAACGGAAACGCGCGCTGCGGGCAGGCCTCGCGCTCGCACACCTTGCAGCCCGCGCCGATGGGTGTGGGCACATCGGGATCGCGCAAGTCCATGCCCTTTGAATAGACCAGCCGCGTGGCGTGGCTGATGTCGCAGCCCAGCCCGATCGAGAAGGTCTTGTTGGGCGAACCGTAGCCGCGATAGCCGTGCGACACGGTGCGTGCAATCCAGAGATAGGCGCGTCCGTCTGGCATGCGAGCGAGCTGCGTGAGCACGCGGCCGGGCTGCGCGAAGGCCTCGTACACGTTCCACAACGGGCAGGTGCCGCCGGTCTTCGAGAAGTGGAAGTGCGTGGCCGATTGCCGCTTCGAGATGTTGCCCGCGCGATCGACGCGGATCAGGAAGAAAGGCACGCCTCGTGCCTCGGGCCGCTGCAGCGAACTCAGGCGGTGGCAGATGGTCTCGAAGCCCACGCCGAAGCGGCGCGCCAGCTGGTCGATGTCGTAGCGCAGCTGCTCGGCAGTTTCGAGGAACTCGCCGTAGGGCAGCAGCAGCGCGGCGGCGAAGTAGTTGGCCAGGCCGATGCGCGCGAGCGAGCGGGCCGTGTCGCTCGACAGCGGCGCGGCGGCCACCAGCTCGTCGAGCATGTCGCCCACTTCGAAGAAGGCGAGCTGCGTGGCGAGCTGGAATGCATGCTGCCCGGGCTCCAGGTAGGGCGAGAGCCGCAGCACGCGCGAGCCCGGGTCGTAGCGCCGCTGCGCGCCGGCCTCGCCGTCTTCGGCGGGCACAACCCGCACGCCATGCGCATCGAGCAACTGGCGCGCGAGGCGGTCGCCGGGGCTGCCTTCTCGCAGGCGCCATTGCGCGGCGAGGGCTTCGGCCGCTTCATCGAGCGGCGCGATGTGGTTCTGGTGCGCGAAGAAGAAGTCGCGCACTTCCTCGAAGGGCATGGGCCGCGCCTGCGGCATTCGTGCGAGATCGCCGCGTCCGTCGCCGAGTTCGCCTGCCAGTGCTTCGAGCCGCTCCATCGCATCGCGGTGGCGCTGGTGCAGCGCGACCAATGCGCGGCCCACGGCGGGCATCTGGGTGGCGACTTCGCGCAGCTCGGCCAGCGCGACGGCATCGCCGCCGGGGTTGTCGGCCAGTGCCTCGCGCAGGCTGGCGATGAGGCGCGCTTCTTCGTCTTCGGAGAAGGCCTGGATGTCGACGCCCAGCGTGGCATGCAGGCGCAGAAGCACCGGCACCGTGAGCGGCCGCTGGTTCTGCTCGATCTGGTTCAGGTAGCTGGGCGACAGGCCCAACTGCTGCGCGAGCGCGAGCTGGCTCAGGCCGCGCTCTTCGCGCAGGCTGCGCAGCCGCACGCCCATGAAAGTCTTCTTCATCGCTTGATCCGGTTATTCGCAAGATTCGCAAATACGGCGAGGCTCATTCGCAACCATTTGCCCAATCAAGCCTTCATTATGGGCACGATCTTTCTTGAATTGCGAATTGTGCAAAGGTCGCGGACCGGGCCCATTGGGGAGACAGAGAGCTTGCAGGCGAAGTAGCTGGCATGCAACGTGCTTGGATTTGCTTGCGCGATGGCCGTCGCTTGACGGGCTAGAAGAAAAGTACACAAACTAACCGCATTTCCGGCGACCGAAAGGGCAGTTGAGTTAGCCTCGACCGAAAGTTCCTCGTTATTGTTTCAATTTCATGAACACTGCGATTCGATTAAGCGGGGGTTTACCCTAGGAATCGCGGTGCACACTTGGGGCACCCAAAAGCCCAATGAAGAAGGAATTGAAATGAAGACCTCGAACATCCTCGCCGCCGCCGCTCTGTCCCTGCTCGCCGCCGCTGGCGCCCATGCAGAAACCTACGAAGGCGTTCAGCCCCTGACCTCCGGCTACAGCCGCGCCGAAGTGGCGCCCCAAGCCGTGGCAGCTGCCCGTGCCGGCAACGCTTATGGCGACAACGAAGGCGCTGCGTCGACCGCAACGCCCGCACTGGCCGCTTCGGTCGACCGCGCCACTGTTCGCAGCGAGGCTGTTGCCGCTGCACACGCACCTGGTCAGAACCTGCGTCCCGAAACCTTCGCTGGCAGCGTGATCCCCTCGCAAGCGAAGGGCCTGACCTTCACGCGTCAAGCCGGCCTGTAATTGAAGGCGGCGCAAGCCGCCTCAGTCACACGTCAATAAAAAACCGGACCTGCGAAAGCAGCGTCCGGTTTTTTCATTGGGGCTTGGGGTTGTGTTTGGCGCCGTGCCGGTGGCAGTCGTGCGCGTGGTCGTCCACGATGCCTGTGGCCTGCATCCACGCGTAGACGATGACGGGGCCCACGAACTTGAAGCCGCGCTTCTTGAGCGCCGCGGAAATATCCTCCGACAGCGGCGTCTTCACCGGAACGCTGCCGGTGCGGTTGACGATGGGCTTGCCGCCCGCCATGCCCCAGATGAATTCGGAGAAATCTTCGCCCGCCGCCTGCATCGCGAGGTAGGCGCGTGCATTGCCGATGGTGGCCTCGATCTTCGAGCGCGAGCGCACGATGCCGGCGTCCTGCATCAGCCGCTCGACATCGGCCTCGGTGAATTTGACGATCTTCTCCGGCACGAAGCCCTTGAAAGCCTTGCGGAACGCGTCGCGCTTGCGCAGGATGGTGAGCCACGAGAGGCCGGCCTGGAAGCCGTCGAGCATGAGCTTTTCCCACAGCGCGCGGCTGTCGTGCTCGGGCACGCCCCATTCGGCGTCGTGATAGGCGGCCAGCAGCGGGTCGGTCTGGGCCCAGGCGCAGCGGATCTTGTCGGTGCTGTTGTTCATTGTTCGTTCGATTCTTTGCTCGGCTATCGTCGGGGAGTGTTTTCAGAATGAGGGGGAGACCCTGATGCAGCATTTTCGATTTTCATTGTCGGCGCTTTCCTTGGGCGTCGCGCTCGCCCTTGGTGCGCAGGCGCACGCCGAAACCATCAAGAAGCCCCAACTCGATCAGCTCGCCGCCGCGTGGCAGGCCGGCAAGCCGGCCGCCGACTTCAACGCCTTCCTTGCGCAGGCTGCAAAGAGCCAGCCCGCGTTGCAGAGCAGCGTGAATGCGTGCCGCAGCAAGAAGGCCTCGCTGGCCGGCGACGACCTCGTCAACATCGCGCGCCTGCTCGGCCTCTACAACCGCCTGAAGAACCAGCAGGCCGTGATTGCGAGCATCGGCACCATGGTGGCGATTCCGACGGTGCGCAACGTGCAGGTGCCGCCCCATGAAAGCGCGTCGATCATCGAGTTCGGCCAGCTGGTGCAGAAGATGGCGACCGACTTCGGGCTTGCCTACCGCAACGTCGACAACCGCATCTTCGAAGTCAGCCTCAAGGGCAAAGGCGGCGAGGAGTTCGGCATCCTCACGCATTCCGACGTGGTGCCTGCGGTGCTGTCCGAATGGGTGCTCGACGATGGCACGCGGCTCGACCCCTTCAAGATGACCCGAGTGGGCGACTACCTCTACGGCCGCGGCACCATCGACGACAAAGGCTCCATCGCGGCCGTGCTCTATGCAATGAAGGCCGTGAAGGAAAGCGGCCTGCCCATCGAGCGCAGCATCCGCCTGATGATCGAGACCACCGAGGAAACCGGTGGCGACGCGATGCAGTACTACCGCACGAAGACGCAGCTGCCGGCCTACAACATCGTGCTCGACAGCAAGTACCCGGCCGTGGTTGCAGAGAAGGGCTCGGGCGCGCTGAAGGTGTTGTTCCCGGCGGAGCAGGCGGATGGCGCATCGACAGCCATCACGGCCATGAGCGGCGCCGCATCGGCCAACGCGATTTCGCAGACGGCGATGGCCACGCTCAAGGGCGGCGATCTTGCGGCCGCGCTCGCAAAGCTCGAAGCAGCAAAGCCGGCCTTCCTGCAGAAATACGAAGGGCAGGGCGGCAAGTTCGCCATCGACATTGCGCGCGGCGCCGACAGCATCGAGCTGAAAGTGACAGGCGTTTCGGCCCATGGTTCGCGGCCGGAGGAAGGCGTGAATCCGCTGCCGCGCCTCGCGCTGTTCCTGCAGGAGTCCGGCGTGCCACTGGCCGCCAACCACTACCTGAAGGCCGTGAAGTACATCGACGCGCTCTACGGTACCGGCTACCTCGGCGAGAAGATGGGCCTGGGCTACGCCGACGACTTCATGGGCCCGCTGACCTTCTCGCCCAACCTCGTGCGCATGGGCAATGACGGCAGGCTCGAAGTCACGGTCAACGCGCGCATGCCGCGCGGGCGCACACCCGACGAGCTGAAGGCGCAGGTCACGTCGAAGATCGATGCGTGGGCGAGCGCGAACAACGTGAAGCTCGAGGTTGCCTACGACCAGGGCAACTGGATGGCGCGCGACCCCAAGGGCGCGTGGCTCTCGACCCTCCTGAACATCTACGGCGACACCACCGGCCTCGAGGCCAAGCCGGTGCCCACGGCTGGCAGCACCACCGCGAAGCTGATGCCCAACGCCATCAACTTCGGCCCCGCGATGCCCGGCAAGAAGTACACGGCGCACAACGCCAAGGAGTACAAGGAAGTGCCCGACCTCGACGCCGACATGCAGATGTTCACCGAGATGCTGGTGCGCATCGGCAACCTGCAGCAGATGCAGTAACGCGCGCGGTTGGCGAACTTAACGCTGCGCTTTCTCCCTCGTGCGCAACGTTTCTTCGTAGTGCGCAGAGACCTGTCGCAGCGCGTGGCTCGGGTATCGTCGAAGGCTTCCATTTTTGTGAAAAGGGAGTCACGCACATGCTGCAATTTCGCTTCTCGTTGCCAGCCCTCACCATGGGCTTGATGGCAGTTGGCCTCACCGCACCGGCCTTCTCGGAGACGCTCAAGAAACCCGCGCTCGACCAGTTGGCCGCGGCCTGGCAAGGCGGCAAGCCCGCCTCCAGCTTCAACGCTTTCCTGGCCCAGGCCGAGAAGGCCAACCCCGAGCTGAAGCCCGCCGTGGCCGCCTATCGCAAGAAGGCACCGCTGGCTGGTGACGACCTCACCAACATCGCGCGTCTGCTCGGCCTGTACAACCGCCTGCACAACCAGAAGGCCGTGATCGCGAGCCTCGGTGCCATGGTGGCGCTGCCGACTGCGCGCAACGTGCAGATCCCGCCGCACGAGAACCCGACGATCATCGACTTCGGCAAGCTGGTCGAGAAGATGGCGCGAGACTTCGGGCTTGCGTATCGCAACGTCGACAACCGCATCTTCGAAGTCAGCCTCAAGGGCAAGGGCACTGAAGAGTTCGGCATCCTCACGCATTCCGACGTGGTGCCCGCGGTGCTTTCAGAATGGGTGCTCGACGACGGCACGCGGCTCGACCCGTTCACCATGGTGCGCGTGGGCGACCGCCTCTACGGCCGCGGCACCATCGACGACAAGGGCTCCATCGCTGCCGTGCTCTATGCAATGAAGACGGTGAAGGAAAGCGGCCTGCCGATCCAGCGCACCATGCGCCTGATGATCGAGACCACCGAGGAAACCGGTGGCGACGCCATGGAGTACTACCGCGGCAAGGTGCCGCTGCCGGCCTACAACATCGTGCTCGACAGCGGCTACCCCGCGGTCGTGGCCGAGAAGGGCGCGGGCTCGCTGAGTGTGTTCTTCCCTGCGGAGAAAACCGATGGTGCAGTCACCGCGATCACGGACATGGGCGCAGCCGCCGCGGTCAACGCGATTTCGCAGACCGCCACCGCCACGCTCAAGGGCGGCGACCTCGCTGCGGTGCTCGCAAAGCTCGAAGCCGCGAAGCCGGCCTTCCTGCAGAAGTACGAACCGCAGGGCGGCAAGTTTGCGATTGCCATCACGCGTGACGGGGACAGCATCGCCATCAAGGTCACCGGCACCTCGGCCCATGGCTCGGAGCCCCAGAACGGCGTGAATCCGCTGCCGCGGCTGGGCCTGTTCCTGCTGGAGTCCGGTGTGACGCTGGCCGACAACCAGTTCCTCAAGGCGGTGAAGTACGTCGATGCGCTCTACGGCACCGGCTACCTCGGCGAGAAGATCGGCCTGGGCTACAGGGACGACTTCATGGGGCCACTGACTTTCTCTCCCAACCTGATCCGCACCGGTGCCGACGGCCGGGTGGTCGTGGCGGTCAACACGCGCATGCCGCGCGGCCGCACGCCCGAAGAACTCAAGGCCCAAGTCACCGCGAAGATCAATGACTGGGCTGCGGCGAACAAGGCCACAGTCGAGATCAAGTACGACCAGGGCAACTGGATGGCGCGCGACCCTTCTGGCCAGTGGCTGACGACGCTGCTCAACATCTACGGCGACACCACCGGCCTAGAGGCCAAGCCCGTATCCGCGGCCGGCGCCACCACGGCCAAGCAGATGCCCAACGCGATCAGCTTCGGCCCCGGCATGCCCGGCAAGAAGTACACCGGGCACAACGCCAAGGAATACAAGGAAGTGCCCGACCTCGACGCCGACCTGCAGATGTTCACCGAGATGCTGGTGCGCATCGGCAACCTGCAGCAGATGCAGTAGCTCAGCGCAGGCCGCGCGCCTGCAGCACCGCCTTGAGCCGGCGCACCTCGTGCTGCAGGTCGAGGATCAGCGCGGCAGCGTCGAGCCCCACGCCGAAGTCGCGCTCCAGCCGGCGCGCTTCGAGCGCATGTTGCAGGTCGGCGCTGGAGAACTGCCAGCGCTCGGGCTGGGTCTCGGTCGTTTCGATCCGCAGGATGCCGACCTCGACCAGTTGCACGACCCAGGCGGTGTCGGCGCCAACGGCGTGCGCCAGTTCACTCGCCGCGAGCGGTTGCGAGGTGCTGACGGCGGTGGCGGTTGTGACAGTGAAATTCACCATGCTCAGACTCCCAGATGCTGGCGTGGGTGGAACGATGCCGTGGCTTGCGCCAGCTGTTCGTAGGCTTTGCGCGCATCGTCGCTGTCGGCGGGCGGCAGCGCAATGTCGAGCAGCAGGTACAGGTCGCCGGGCGTCTTGCCTGCGAAGCCACGGCCCTTGAGCCGCAGCTTCAGGCCGTTGCGCGCGTTGCGCGGCACGGTCACTTCGACCACGCCGCCGGTGGGCGTTGGCACCTGCACCTGCGCACCCAGCGCGGCTTCGGTGGGCGTGATGGGCAGCGTCATGTACAGGTCGCGCTCTTCCACGCGGTACAGCTTGTGCGGCGCGATGCGCACTTCGAGGTACAGGTCCCCGGGCGGCTCGCCGCCGTGGCCGGGCATGCCTTGCCCCGCGAGGCGGATGAACTGGCCCGGGTGCACGCCCGGCGGGATCTTCACGCTGAGCGTGCGGTTCTCCCACTGCGGGTGGCCCTGTGCGTCGACGGTCTGCGCGCGCAGCGTGATCTCGCGCTCGGCGCCGTTGAGCGCGTCTTCGAGCGTGATCTCGATGGCCGCGTGATGGTCTTCGCCGCGCGCGCGGAAGTTCTGCCGCGCGGCGCCGCGGCGTTCGGCCTCGCCGAACAGCGACGAGAAGAATTCGCTGAAGTCAGCGTGGTCGGCCGGGCCCTGGCGCGGGCCGCGGTGAAACTCGAAGCCTTCGTCCCAGCCCGGCGGTGGCTGGAAGTCGCCCTCAGGATGGCCTCCGCGCGCGACACGATCGGCCAGCGCGTCGTAGGCAGCGCGCTTTTCCTTGTCGCCAAGCACGTCCTTGGCCTCGTTGATGTCGCGCATGCGCTTCTCGGCGTCAGGCTCGGTGCTGACGTCGGGGTGGTACTTGCGGGCGAGCTTGCGGTAGGCCTTGCGCACTTCGTCGTCGGACGCGGTGCGGTCGATGCCCAGTGCGCTGTAGTAGTCCTTGAATTCCATGGTGTGTGGCGGTTCGTTGGGTGGACGGCAACAAGGCCCGAGGAGTGGGGGGAGGCTAGGCCAGGGCTGCGTCGCCGTCGGCTTGCCGCAGCAGCGGCGTCACGGCCCATGTGGGGCCGCGGCGCTCGAAACGCAAGGGCTGTGCATTGCCGAGCAGGCCGACGTCGACCGGCACGCCCAGCAGGGCGGCCAGCGCGTAGAGCGTGCCGCCATGTGCCACCACCAGCACCGGGGCGGGCAGCCGCAGGGCCGTGTCGAGCGCGTCGCGCGTGCGTGTGACGAACTGCGTGAGCGTTTCGCCGCCCTCTGGCTCACATGCCCAGTCGATGTTGGCGGACGAGGTGCCGATCAGCGCGCCGAAGTTGCGCTCGCGCAGCGCGGCCTGTGCGGCCGGCACGAGCTTCAGCGTCGTGGCCACGGTGTACGCCGTGTCGTGCGCGCGCCGCGCGTCGCTGCACACGACGGTGCTGATCGGCTCGCCGGCCAGCAGCCCCGCGGCGCGCGCGGCCTGCTGCAGACCAAGCTCGCTCAGGGGCTCGTCCACCGCCTGGAAGATGCGCAGCGCATTGCGGCCGGTCTGCCCGTGGCGCAGGAAGTAGAAGTGATCGCAGGCTGGCGACAGCGGCTGCGCCTCGGCGATGCGGATCAGTTCGCCGAGCCCGCTCGGGGCGGTGTGGGAAGGGGCGGTTTGCTGTGACATGGATGGGCGGTGTCAGTACGCGAGCTGCAGCGGAGTGCCTTCGCGCTGCGCCCGCACGTCGGCGGGGTGGAATGGCAGCGGGTGCCACTGCTTGGCCGCGAACAGCGGCAACTGGTCGTAGGCGCGCGGCGAAGCCGGGTCGCTGCTCTGGCCGTAGGTCAGCAGGCCTTGAGCAACCGGGCCGTTGGCGTCGAAGGTCACGACTTGCATGTAGCTGCTGCCGTAGTTGACGTTGTAGCCCTTCGGGTCTATCAGCGACTGGCCCTGCGACTCCAGCTTGTTGAGCACGCCCTCGAACTCGTCGCCGCCGTGCAGCGCGATCTTCTGGCCGCGCACCAGGCGCGACTGCGGCACGCCCAGCGGCACGTCGGCCGCGAAGCCGGCGGTGCGCAGGATGCCGACCGCGTCGCCCAGCGCCTTGAACACGGCTTCGCGCGTGGCCGGCGTGGCCATGTCGAGCCCGGCGGGCGTCGCCACCGGCTGCGCGGGGTCGAACGGCACGCGCCAGACCTTGGGCACGTCCTTCGTCTTGCGCCAGAACTCGCGGAACAGCGGTGCGCCCTTCGAGTCGGCATTGCTGGTGCGGTCCCAGGCGGTGAGCACGCGGCAGCCGAGCGCCTGATCGGTGGTGAGCGTGTTGCCGGCGGCGCTGCAGGCGGCCTGCAGGTCGGCCATCACCAGCATGCCTGCGAGATTCCTGTCGCGGAAGATCACGCTGCGCAGCTCGGCCGCGCCCATGCGGTTGCCGGGCAGGCCGTCGCCGCCCGAGAGCCGGCCGCGGATTTCCATGATCGCGCTGCGCGTGCGCAGCCGTTGCGGCACGCCGATCGGGCCCACCAACGGCGACACGCCAGCCATCGGCGCGGTTTCGGGGTTGCTGAGCCAGAAGCTGTCGTTGCTGTTCTGCACGTAGTCCGGCGTGATGAGCACCGGCATGCGCGCCGGCGCGATGATGCCGGGCGCGGCGGCCGCGCTGTCGCGGTTCCATGCGCAGGCGCTGCGCGAGCCGTCGAGTACCGGCAGCCCGGCCGCGTTGAGCAGCGCGGCGGCGGCAGGCGAAGGCGCGCAGCTCTTGAGCATGTCGGCCGATACGTCGGGCACCACCGACAGGTCGGCGTACATCGCGTTGCCGTCGCGGTCGGCCGCAATGGTGTTGATCCACGGCATGCCCTGGTTGCCCATGGCGGCGCGTAGCTCGGTCACGTTGCGGGCCAGTGCCATCTTCATCCAGCTCTCGGCCGAGCGCACGTTGAGCGTGTTGGCGTCGCGGATGGCGTAGGCCTTCTGCGCGGTCCAGCCCAGGCCGGCGCGCGACAGCGAGATCACGGGGCCCCAGTCGGTCGAATAGAAGGTGTGCTGCACCGGCGGCGCGGTGCCGCCCGTTGCCGCGGCGGGCAGTGCCACGGTGCGCGCAACCATCTTCTTCGGCTGGCCGTCGACCAGGTACACCGTCGGGTCATTGGGGTCGAGCTTCAGCTCGTACAGCGTGAAGCGCTTGCCGGTCGACACGGTGTGCGTCCAGGCCACGTCCTTGTTGAAGCCGATGGCCACCACCGGGCTTAGGCCGCCGGTGGCGCCCATCACGTCGAGCTTGCCGGGGATGGTGAGGTGCATTTCCCAGAAGCGGTTGGTGCCGGTCCACGGAAAGTGCGGGTTGCCCAGCAGCAGGCCCTTGCCGTCCGGCGTGGCATTGCGCCCGAAGGCCCAGCCGTTGGAGCCGAGCTCGCCGCCCTCGGGGTTGGCGTTGAAGCTGTGGCGGCCGATTTCGGCCACGGCTTCCTTCAGGTCCACCGGCGCGGCGCTGGTCTTGGCGCCGGGGGCGGGCGGCACCGCGGCCAGCACTGCGCCCGCCAGCGCGCCCAGGCCGCCCTGGATCATCGACATCTCGGTGGCGCGCGACAGGTCGCCAGTCGTCATCGGCCGCACCCAGGGCTTGCCGCGGCAGGCTTCGGGCAACCCGTTGGGGCCGGCGTCTTGCAGGTAGCGGTTGTAGCCGGCCACGTAGCCGCGCAGCGCGGCCTGCACGTCGGGGCTCGTGGTAGCGCCTGCACGCGCCAGCGCGGCGTCGTCCATGTGATAGCGGATGAACAGGTCGATCTGCGCATTCGGCGCGCGGCCCAGGCCCAGGTCGCCGGTGTTCTGCGCGCCCAGGAACTGCGAGCGCTCGCCGCGCAGTGTGAGCAGGTGCTCGGCCGTCTGGCAGACGTTGTCCTGCGCATGCGCATAGGCGCTGCCGTACGCCAGGCCCTCGTAGTCCGGCGCGGTGATGTGCGGGATGCCGAAGGTGGTGCGCTCGATGGTCACGCTGCGCCCGCCGGGCGGCGGCGTGCTCGCGCAGGCGGCGAGCAAGGCGACCAGGCCCACGGAAAGGGCCGTGAGCGAAAACCGGGAAGGCGTGGCGTTCTTCGATGTCATGCGGGCGTCTCTCTTATTGGAAAGGAACAAGGAAGCCGATTAAAGGACGTACCTTTGCCGCGCGTTGTCACCAGCGCGGCATGCCGCGCAGAGTTCAGCCGAACTTCATGCCCTTGGGCCGGGCCTGCAGCCGGTCGATGTAGGCGTCGAGCGTAGGCCGGTTCAGGACGCCGCCGAAGGCGCGGTGCCAGATGAGCATCGAGCCGATCATCACGTCGGCCGCGGTGAATTGCGCGCCGAACAGGTAGGGGCCGTAGCGCAGTTCGCGCTCGACCGCGTCCTTGGCCGCTTCGAAATTGGTCCAGCCGCGCGCGCTGTTGTTGCTGCGGATCTTCAGGATGGCGTCGCCCATCGCGGGCTCCAGCTGCGCGGTCGAATAGACCATCAGCGACAGGTAGCGGCCCCGGTCCGGTGTGCCGACGGGGGGAGCGAGCCGCTTGCCGGGAAACTTCTCGGCCACGTACATGCAGATGGCGGCGTTCTCGAAGACGCGCGCCTGGCCGTCGACCAGCGCCGGCAGCTTGCCCGCAGGGTTGATCTTCAGGAACTCAGGCTTCTTGTGCGCCTTGTCCTTGAGCAGGGTGGTCACGATCTCGTAGTCGGCGCCGGCTTCGTCGAGCATCCACTTGGCGATGTGCGAGCGGCTGTGCGGGTCGAAATACAGCTTCATGGTCATCGGCGTGTCTCCTTCGTCTCGAGTGAGCGGTCAGAACTTCGGGATTCGCAGCGTCTTGCTGATCATGAGCGTGCCCGACAGGGCGAACAGCAGCGTGAGCGGATGCAACTGCCACGGCCCGATGACCCAGGCGCCGCCCCACAAGGCGCTGCCGATGTGGCCCTGCCAGGCCGCGTATGCCAGCACGCCCACCAGCACCACGCTGGTCGGGATGGGGGTGCCCTCGAAGTACTTCACCTTGTCGGAGCCGGCCGACAGTGCCTCGGCCGTCACGTTGAAGCGCGCAAGCCGGCTCACGCCGCAGCCCACGAAATAGATCAGGATCACGCAGTCCCAGCCGCTGTTCAGTCCGGCTGCGAAGCCGAGCGCGGCGGGCGCCATGCCGAAGGAGATGATGTCGGCCAGCGAGTCGAGCTCGCGACCGAGGGCAGATTGCGTCTGGCGCCAGCGCGCGATCCGGCCATCGAGCACGTCGAAGATGAAAGCGGCCGGTGCGAGCGCGGCCGACCACAGGAACTGCGCGAGCGACTGGCTCGCCATGAAGGCCATTGCGAGGAACACCGCGCCCACCCCGCAGGCTGCATTGCCGAGCGTGAAGGCGTCGGCCAGGTGGAATTCCCGGAGCATCGAAAAATGCTTGCGGGTCGGCGCGGGGGAGGGAGTGGTCATGAAAGATGGGTTGGGCAAACGGCGAATGGACCGCACCTTAACCGAAGCGAAACGCGCTTTTTGTCAGCGCATGGCGTCAGACGCCGTGATGCGCTTCGACGATCCGTGCGAAGCGCCCGAGCAGGCCGGCCGCTGCATCGGTCGGGACCACGTGCTCGCGCAGTGCGGCCGGGTCGGTGCCGGCGCGAGCCAGGTCGCCGGCCAGCTGGTCGATGTAGCCGCGCATGACGTCGGCGTCGAACTCGGGGTGGAACTGCACGCCCCAGGCATGCGCGCCCGCGCGGAACGCGTGCACCGGCTCGTGGTCGTTGCCGGCCAGCCGCACTGCGCCTTCGGGCAGGCGCAGAGCGCTCTGCCAGTGCACCGCGTGGGCCGGGAACTGCGCGGGCAGGCCGTGCAGCAACTGGTCGGTAGCGGCGGCATTGTCGAGCGTGACGGTCACGGTGCCGACCTCCGCGCCCTGCGGGTGGTCGCCGGCCTCGCCGCCGAGCGCATGCGCGAGCAACTGGTGGCCGTAGCAGATGCCGAGCACCGGCGTGTCGCGCGCCACGAGCTGCGCGAGCCAGGCGGCCGTGGTCTCGCTCCAGGGTTCGCGGTGCGACACCATCGCGTGCGAACCCGTGACGACCGCGCCTGACACTTCGGCCGGGTCGGGCAGGGCGTCGCCGCGGCGCGGATCGACCACCAGCAGGGGCAGCGCGTGCGTGTCGAGCCCGTCGGCGATCCAGTGCTCGAAGTCGCCGCGCTGCGCGCGCAGGGCCTCGAAGGTGTCTCCAAGCTTGACGATGACGAGCGGGTGCGGGCGGTGGTTGTCCATGCCCGCGATCATGCCGCAGGTGCACAACGCGCTCGCAACGGCTACAGTGGATGACCCGGGGCGGTCCCCGGGTGTTTGACCTGACTGCAACCCTGCCGAAAAATCGACTGATGCGCACCTTGGCTGCCTCCCTCATGATCTTCGCTGCGGCGCTGGGCGCACATGCGGCGGAGGTGGTGCGCTGCACGGACGCCAGCGGGGCCATCTCCTACACCAACGTGGCTTGCCCGGCGGGTAGCAAGCAGTCGCGGCAGGTGCCGATCCTTGAGTCGCCGCCCGCCGAGGCGCGCCGGCCGGACTACACGCCGGCGCCGACCCCGACAGCACCGATTGCACCGCCCAACCAGGTGGCGAGCAATCCGCCCTCGGGCCCGGCCATCATCCCGCGCTATCCCGCCGACACGCAGCCCGCGGCGGCCGATCCCCCGGCCGTCGTCATCCTGAGCCCCGACCCGTACTACGACGGCGTGCGCCCCATTCGCCGGCCGCCACCGCATGCGCACGACCCTGGGCCGCCGCCCGGCCAGCGGCCCTGCCAGAACCTCGCAGGCATCAAGCGCGGCAACTGCTGAATGAGTGCAGGAGAAGCCAGGCCCGACAGCCTTCCGTGGACCGTCTACTGCGACGGCAGCGCCACGCCCAACCCGGGGCGCATGGGCATCGGCGCCGTCATCACCGCGCCTGACGGCAAGCGCCACACGCTGTCGCAAGCCACGCATGCCACAGGCTGCAACAACGAGGCCGAACTGCGGGCGCTGACGCTCGCGCTGCAAGACCTGCGCGAGCGGGGCGCGACGGCGGTGCGGGCCTATAGCGACAACAGCATCCTGGTCGAGCAGCTCGGCCCGGCCGGGGCGAAACCGATCGAGCGCCTGGCCGGCCTGTTCGACGATGCCCGCGCCTTGCTCGGCAGCTTCGACGACGTGCGCGTGCAGTGGATTCCGCGCCACCGCAACGGCGAGGCCGACGCACTGGCACGCGCCGCCTTGGGCTTCGCGCCCAAGCCGCCTGCAAGGCCCGCGAAGAAGCGGCGATAGGGTCGGGCCCGGGAGCCCCTATCATCACGCGCCATGACAGAAGCCACTCCCCGCCCACCCCTTCCCGACCACCTCTCCATCGATCCGCGCAGCCCGCACCACGTGGCCGCCGCGTTCGAGCACGACATCGGCATCCGTTTCAACGGCAAGGACCGCCTCGACGTCGAGGAATACTGCATCAGCGAAGGCTGGATCAAGGTGCCCGCCGGCAAGACCCTCGACCGCAAGGGCAAGCCGCTGCTGCTCAAGCTCAAGGGCACAGTCGAGGCGTACTACAAGGAAGCGTAAGCGCGCTCAGCGCCACTGCAGCAGCAGCGACCAGGGCTGGCGGCTCATGTGGCGATCGATGCACCCCGGAGCGCCCGGCGTGCATCCCTCGGGCAGGTAGCTCGGGTCCAGCCAGCGCGTGCCCGGCGCAAAGTCGAGCCGGCGCCGCGTGACCGACTGCAGCACGTTGCCGCCCACGGTGTCGAAGCCCGTGGCATCCACAGCCACCACCACGTCGCAATGCATGGGCAGCGGTTCGCCGCCGGTGTCCCGCGCGGCCAGCACTTCACCGATCTTGTCGAAGGTGTCGAATCCGGCGCCCGCGCCGCGTGCCTGGCAGACCAGGTCGCCGACGCGCGGCGGCGTGCGTGTCAGATCGCAGGCGCGCAGGGCGTAGCGCGTGGGGCGGCCCGCAGCCTCCTCGACGCCGGCTTGCCACGCAGCACCCGCATAGTCGACGTGTGCCTCGGAGAACACGAACTCGTCGTCCGCCAGCCCCGCCTGCCGCGCCAGCCAGCTGATGAAGGCCGCGGACCAGGGCGTGTCGATCACCGCGACCCGGCTCAGTGCGGCCTGAACGGCGCGCAGCTCCACTGAATCAAGCCCCTCGTCGGGGCCGACGCCCATGCCCTGCAGGCGCCCGGCCGTCGCTTCGTTCAACGCCTGCATCAGCAGGTGCCGGTCGGCGCCCCGCAGTGCGCCGAAGCGAACGAGCGACGGGAGCTGCGGATCGACGGCCTGCCAGTAGCCCAGCACCCGCTGCCATGGCGCGAGGCCCGGCACCGTGCGGCGCGTGTCCTCGGCTTCGGAGTCGCCGGCTTCGGTCATGCGGCCTTCGGCATCCATGGACTGGCCGCCGAAGGCCTCGTGCTCCTGCAGTGCGAAGGTCGCCATCGCGAGTGCGCGCGACGGTGAAGGGGCCTGCGTGGCCGTTTCGAGGCAGCCTGATGCAGCGGAAGCCAGGCCCGGCGCGGATGCGAGCAAGAAGGCTGCGGCACCCAGGGCCGCCATCGCCCATCGTGAGGCAGGGGGCGCGTCCGGTCGCAGCATGCGATGCGCCTCAGGCCACTATCACCCGCTCGCACGCCTTGCGCAGTGCCGACAGCCCCGGCAGTTCGCGCGCCTTGGCATCGGTGACCACCACGTCGATGTCCGTCGTCCGCGCATAGGTCACGCGGCTGGCCTGGCCGATCTTGGCGTGGTCGGCCAACAGCACCAGTTGCTGCGCCTGCTCGGCCATGGCGCGCGCCACGGTGGCCTCGTGGTGCTCGAAGCTCATCGCGCCATGCTTGGCGTGCAGCCCCACCGGCGACAGCAGCGCCACGTCGGCGCGGTAGCGGCGTATGGCCTCGACCGTGGTGTCGCCGCAGGTGGCCTGCGCCTTCACGTCGATCTGGCCGCCCAGCAGGATGGTCTGGTTGCCGGTGAGCCGGCCTTCGCCCGCGCCCGCGAACTTGAGCGCGATGTTCAGCGAGTTGGTGATGACCGTCATGCCGCTCAGCGTGCCGATCTCTTCCGCGCAGATCGACATGGTGCTGCCCGCGTCCATGAAGATGGTCTGCCCCGGCCGCAGTAGTGCGACGGCGGCCTTGGCAATGGCGCGCTTTTCGCGCTGGCGCGCCACCAGCCGCACCGCGAGCGGCGGCTCGGGCTCCGCCTTGATGGCAACGGCACCGCCATGCACGCGGCGCAGTTCGCCCAGGCCTTCGAGTTCGAGCAGGTCGCGGCGCACCGTTTCGCGCGACACCGTGAGGTCCTGCATGACGCGCTCGACGCTGAGTCGCGAGAAGGTGGCGAGCAGGCTGCGGATGCGCAGGAATCGTTCTTCTTGGAGCATGGAATGCCGGCGTAAAAAAGAAAAAGGGGCGGCGTCAGTGTGACAGCCGCCCCGGTTGCACGTGAACAGGCACAGGGGCCGTGCAATTGTGCCGGCCAATATCCCGATGCAGGTGCGTTGGCCCCGTCCGTTGTCAGAGATCGGCGAGGCCCATGGCCGGATCGCTCACCGAGTGCTTGCCGGTTTCGACGCGGCCGGCAAAGCGGCGATAGAAGGCCGGATCGGCATCGCAGGTAACGGCGAAGTCGTACCACTGGCCGCTGCTGGCCAGCACCCACAGTTGCTCGGCCTTGCCGCCGCCGTTCACCGTGGCGTTCCACGGGCCGTCGTCGCGGTAGGCCTTGGCGCGCACTGTGAACTTGCAGGCGCCACCACCGCCGTTGAGCATTTCCAGGTACACGTTGCCGTTTGCAATGTCGTAGCACACCTGCACTTCGGGGCTGGGTGCGCCACCGGCGCGAAGCCGGTTGAGGTCGCCCTTGAAGTGGCGGTGATAGCCGCTTGGCCCGAGCACCCAGAGGTCGTAGAAGCCGCTGTTGTCGGTCGTGGGGTTCCACGTGTCGTCGAGCGTCTTGCCGGGCTCGACCATGTAACGGCGCGGCAGGCGGTCGAGGTTGAGCTTGTCGTACACATGGAACACGGCCGCAGCCTTGCCGCTGTTCTTGAAGATCAGCCGCATCTGGCCCTTGATGACATCGGCGCGCGCGCTCGTGTGCAGCTCGTATGGCAGGGCGCGCGAGGGGCGTGTGCCGGTGGCCTGGCGCGGCAGTTGCGGGTCGAGCGGCAACGCCACTTGCGCCAGGGCCTGCTGGTCGGCACGCAGCTTGTCGGCGTCAGCCTTGGTCGTGCGTCCCGTCAGCGTGGGAAGTGCTTCCGTGTTGGGCGTGGCGAAGTTGAATGCGCTGGTGAGGTCGCCGCACACTGCGCGGCGGAACGGCGAGATGTTGGGCTCCTTCACGCCGAAGCGTGCCTCGATGAAGCGGATCACCGAGGTGTGGTCGAAGGCCTGCGAATTGACCCAGCCGCCGCGGCTCCATGGCGAGACGATATACATCGGCACGCGTACGCCGGGGCCGTACACACGGCCATCAGGTGCGGGCTGGCCGCTGGTGCCCGGCGGCTTCGGGTGCGTGAAGCGCTCCACGGCGAGGTCGGCCTCGGGCAGCGTGGTCTTGCCGGCCATCGAGCCGTCGGGGTTGAGCGAGGGCGCGGCCGGCGAGGGGTAGTGGTCGAAGTAGCCGTCGTTCTCGTCGAAGTTGATGAGCAGCACGGTCTTGCTCCACACGTCCGGCACGGCGGTGAGCGCGTCCAGCGTTTCCTGGATGTACCAGCCGCCCTGCACCGGGCTCGAGGGGCCGGGGTGCTCGGAGTAGGCCGCGGGCGCAACGATCCACGACACCTTCGGCAGCTTGCCGTTCTTGATGTCCTGGCGGAACTGCTCGAGGAAGCCGCCGTCGGGCATGGTGTTGGCAATGCCCTTGTAGAGCGGGTTGCCGGCGTCGTCGCTGGCCGGGTCGTAGGCGGGCGACGGGCCGTCGTTGCTCACCGGCTTGCCCGAATCCTCGTTGGCCTTGCGGTACTGCTTGAAGCCGGCCAACGGGTTGTCGGTGAAGTTGTCCGGCAGGCTCTGGTAGATGATCCAGCTGACCTTGGCTTCCTGCAGCCGCTCGGGGTAGGTCTTCCACTCGTAGCCGGTGGTGGACGGGCCGATGTCGTCCCATTCGTTGTTGACGGTGGCCACGTTGGCGCCCGTGGGGCCGTTGGTGCCGGTCCAGTGGAACATGCGGTTCGAGTTGGTGCCCGTATGCATGCTGCAGTGGTAGTCGTCACACAGCGTGAAGGCATTGGCCAGCGCGAACTGGAACGTTACTTCGGCCTCCTTGAAGTAGCCCATCGACGCATTGGTCTTGTAGCGCGGCCATTGGTAGGCGCGCCCGCCGTCCCAGGCGTTCTGGCCGTCGCTCCAGGAGTGGGGGGTACCGCTCACGCGTTGTGCGTTGCCTTTGCGGCTGTCGAGGTGGTAGGGCAGGATAGGTTTGCCGCTGGCATCGCTTTGCTGCCACACGTTCAAGCCCTTTGGCAGCGGAATGGTGAAGCGGTCGCCGAAGCCCCGCACACCCATCAGCGTGCCGAAGTATTGGTCGAACGAACGGTTCTCCTGCATCAGGATCACGATGTGCTCGACGTCCTGGATGGTGCCGGTCTTGTTGTTGGCCGGAATGGCGAGCGCGCGGCGGATGCTCGGCGGAAAGGCCGAGAGCGCAAGGGCGGCGGCGCCGGTCGTGGCCGTGCCGGTGAGGAATTTGCGACGTGAGTTCGTCATGGGCTTGTTGTTTTGGTTGGACATGGTTCGGCGGGGCTCAGGGTGCGCAGCTCTTCACGGGGGCAACGCCGGTGTCGGGTTGCGTGGGCGTGGTGGGGGGCGTCGGTGTGCCGCCGACGAAGCCGCCGCCACCTCCGCTGCCGCCGCAGGCGGAAAGGGCGCAGGCCAGAACGAGCGCGGGCACGAGGCGCGCGCAAAGAAGGGTTTGAACTTGCATGGTTTGATCCTCTGGAATCGTTGTTGTCTTGGGGCTCGGGGGTGATTGGGGTCAGGGCAGCGTCGACAGCGGCGTGCCCGACTTGAAGATGCTGGTCAGCTCGTCGTTCGTGAGCGAGCGGTTCCAGATCGCGAAGTCGTCGAAGTCCATGGCGCCGCGCGGCGAAGAGGTTTCGCGCTGGTAGTAGAGGCCGGTGCCGTCCTCGTTCAGGCCCAGGCCGTTGCCCAGGCCGCCGAGCTTGTCGACCAGCGCGCTGGTGATGGCGGTGCTGTTGGTCTGGATGCCCCTGACGGGGTCCATCACGTAGCCCTTCATCGTGAGTGCGGCCTTGTCGATCACCACCGCCACGTAGGCCCACTGGCCAGCGCTCAGGCTGTAGCCGTTGCTGTCGGCGCGTGCGCTGCCCGTGCCTACGTTGAAGCGGATCTCGCAGCTGCCGAACAGCCCGATGGCCAGACCCGCGTTGCCGCCGGTGGTGTAGTTCTTGTTGCCGATCACCGTGCCGCCGTTGCTCACGCCCTGGCTGCAGGTGTTGTCGGTGCGCATCCAGAAGCCGATGGTGAAGGCCGTGACCGCCGGGTTGGTGGTTACGTCGCTGTTCTGCACCAGGCGATAGCCGGCCATGCCACTGGCGTTCTTCACGGTGCTGTCGACGCGCAGCGCCTTGGCCTTGTTGGGTGCCGGGAAGCTGTCGTCGACCAGCGTGCCGCCGTTGGCGTCGGCAGCCCAAGGGGCGAGCGTGGAGGCACTCTTCGCATCGACTGCAGGCAGGGCGTTGAGCGGGTAGTAGTTGACCAGCCCGTTCACCAGCGTGGGAGCGAGCGTCACCGGCGGTTCCGGCGGTACCGGCTTGACGTAGGCGATCTGCGCGGTGAGCGCCACGGTGACCTCGTTGGCGACGACCGCGTACTGGAAGGTGTACAGCCCGTCGCTCTCGGCGACGATGGGGCCGACGTAGGCAGTCGAGCCGGCGGGCAGCGTAGCCACCAGCTTGCCGTCGCGCAGCACCTGCACTGGCGCGGTCGTGGTGCCGGCGAGCGTCCACGACAGCTCGATGCTGCGCTTGTCCGCACCCGTCTTCGCCGAGAGGCCGCGCAGCGACGTGGCCGCCTGCAGGGCCTGGCCGTTGAAGCGGTAGTCGGCGGCCGCGGGCAGCGCGCCGAGGTGACGCAACACGGTCGGCGCGATGTCGGTGGCGGCCGAAAGTGCGAGCAGGCTTGCGTCAGCAGGAGCGGTCGTGCCGACGCCGGCTTGCGCCGCGAGCGTTTTGTTGCTCGCGATGAAGATGGTCTTGTTGTCGTTGTCCTGCAGGCCGGTTGCACCGCCGAAGGTGTCGAGGCCGTGGCTGGTCGTGAGGATCACGAGCCAGTCTTCCTTCGGATCGTTGGCAGTGCGCTGCGCGATGCGCGCCAGCAACTGGCCCACGCCGGCGGCGGTGTCGGCGATCGCGCGCTGGTACGCGTCGCTCTTCAGGCCGCTGCTTGCCGCCGCGCCCGGTGCGCCGTACTGCGCGACCAGCAGGTCGTAGCCCGTGTCGATGAGTTGCGCGGTGCGGTCGGTGACGCAGGTGTCGGCGCCGGCGCAGTCGATTGCGCTGTCGAGCGTGCCGGTTTCGTTCGACAGCAGCAGCGGATAGAGCGCGCTTGCGGTGACGGAAGCTGTCTTGTAGGCGGTCGTCTTGTTCTGCCTGGCGAGCGCGAAGACCGAGGGCGCGAGCTTGACGTCGATGCGCTGGTCGTTCGTGTCCCAGCGCACGCCGTGGCGCTGCGCCCATGTGCCGGTCAGCAGCGTGGCCCAGCCCGGGCCGTCGGTGGTGCGCTGTTCGCTCAGCGTGCCGTTGGCGCCGCCGGTCCATGCCGGTGCAACGCGCAGCGACTGCAATGCCGGCACCTTGTTCTGTGCCATGGCGTCGCGAAGCGCCGCATGCGTGAGGCCGTCGATCTCGACGACGAGTGCCTTGGGCCCGCTCTTGCCCTGGTTGACTGTCGGCGCCGGGTTGCTTCCGCTACCAGGCGACGGTGTGCCGATGGGTGGGAAGCCGTTGCCGCTACCTCCACCGCAAGCGGTAAGAAGCAGCAGGGCGCACATGCTTGTTCCTGCCCATGCGCGGCGCGTGTTCATTCCTCTGATCATGTTTCCCTCGAAGTTCTGAGACGCATATCCCGCGGCTGCGCCGAAGGAACGTGGGTGTCTTTCTGTTCTTGTGCAAATTAAGTTATTTACAACAAAACACACAAATACTCTTAATGCCTCAGATGCTGAGGTTCTCAGGTGACAACGGTTTGACAATCCCCGCGAACGCCAACGCCCAAAAGAAACGGGGCCCGAAGGCCCCGCGTGAGAGAAATGAAAGGAGGAACGTGCTGCTTCAGTCAGCGAATCTGCGCTTCGTAGTCTTTCTCGAGCGCTGCGTGGTTCGTCCAGAAGCCCTGTGGCTTGCGCCCCGCCAGCACCTCGATGAGCACATCGACGTGCGCATGCCACCCGCCCGCCACGCTGACCATGTCCTTGCGGCTTGCCAGCCGGCGATGCGTGAGCACGAGCTGCGTGGTGTTGCCCTGCGGCTTGAGCTCGAAGGTGACTTCCGACGGCGCCGGGCCTTCGTCCCAGCTGATCGTGAGCAGCGTCGGCGCTTCCATGCGCACCAGCCGCGACTTCTGCACGATGGGCTGGCGGCATTCGGCGTAGCGATCAGGGGCCACCTCGCCGGTGAGTTCGGTATGGTTGAAGCGCAGGTCGAACATCTCGCCCGGTTTCTGCGCCATGGTGCCGCCGGCAAGCCAGGTGGCGCGCTTGTCGGGGTCGGTCAGGTAGGCCCACACGCGCTCGATGGGGGCGGGCAGGGTGCGCTCCATGCGCAGGGTGCCGGGGTCGACCTTCTGGCCGAGGCTGTGCTTGATCGTCATGGGTATGTGCTCCTTGTGAATGAAGAAGGGGAGATCACTTGCGCGATTTCTCTTCGCGCCGCAGTTCCTGCTCCAGCGCGTCGAGACGGTTGTTCCAGAAGCCTTCGTAGTAGCGCAGCCAGGCATCTGCCGTGGCCAGTGCTGCGGGCTCCAGCCGGCAGACGTGCGCGCGGCCCTGCACGGTGCGTGATACCAGGCCCGCGCGCTCCAGCGTCTTCACGTGCTTGGACGCCCCCGCGAAGGACATGCGAAACGGCGCACCGAGTTCGCCCACGCTGCATTCGCCGTGGGACAGCAACTGCAGCATGGTGCGGCGCGTGCTGTCGGCCAGGGCGTGGAATACGGCGTCGAGCCGTTCGTCTGCGAGTTCTAGTTCAACCATGAGGTTGAATATAGGCATTTCCAGATCAGTATTCAACTATATGGTTGAATAAACCTTGCCGTTACAGCGGATACACCCGGGACGCACAACGCCGTCCGGAGGCTGGAACGACGAGGGTGCCGCTCCTAGGATTCGCTTCGTACCATCCACTCGACCAAAGAAAGAGAAAACGAAATGAACCCTCTAGTCCAGCGCCGAAGCCTGCTGCTTGCCGCCTCCGTCTTGCCGCTCGCCAGCGCATGCACTGCGTGGTCTGGTACGGCATCGCAGTCTTCGGCTGAAGCGCAGCTCGCCGCGCTCGAAAGTGCCTCGGGCGGCCGCCTGGGCGTGGTCGGCTTCCACACCGGCAGCGGCGCGCGCATCCAGCACCGGCCGCACGAACGCTTTCCGCTGTGCAGCACCTTCAAGCTGATGCTGGCCGCGGCCGTGCTCGAACGCAGCACCAAGGACAGCGGCCTGCTGTCGAGGAACATCAGCTACAGCAAGGCGGATCTGGTCGCCTATTCGCCGATCACCGAGAAGCACATTGCCACCGGCATGACCGTGGCCGCGATGTGCGCCGCCACCGTCCAGTACAGCGACAACGCGGCCGCCAACCTGCTGCTGAAGGTGCTGGGTGGCCCGCCCGCCGTTACCGCCTTTGCGCGCGGCATCGGCGACCAGGCCTTCAGGCTCGACCGTACCGAGCCCGAGCTCAACACCAGCATCCCCGGCGACCCGCGCGACACCACCACGCCCGCGGCCATGGCCGACAGCGTGCAGCGGCTGGCGTTGGGCGATGCGCTGGGCACTGTGCAGCGCGACCAGCTGCAGACCTGGCTGCTGGGCAACACCACGAGCACAGAGCGCTTTCTGGCGGGCGTGCCGGCCGGCTGGAAGGTGGGGGACAAGACCGGATCGGGCTCGTATGGCTCCACGAACGATGTCGGCGTGCTGTGGCCGCCGGCCGGTGCACCGATCGTGCTGTCGGTCTACCTGACCTTTCCGCAGAAGGACGCGAAGGGGCGCAACGATGTCATTGCGTCGGCGACGCGCATTGCGGTGGCCGCGCTGGCAGGCTGATCAGCGAAGGTCGAACAGCGCGGCGGCGTTGCCCCAGGCGATGCGTTGCGCTACGTCGGCCGGCAGATCGCCGAGCCAGGTGCGGTAGCCGCGCATCGTCTCGTCGTAGGCGCTCCAGCGCTGGTTGACCCAGGTGTCGGAGCCGACCATGAAGCGACCCGGGTACTTGAGGATCAGCGCACGCCATTCGGGGCACAGCCTGCCGCCTTCGCAGGTCAGCCCCGGGCGGTACGAGAGCTCACCCATCAGCAGCGGATAGCGCTCCAGCAGCGCCTGTACCCGTTCGACCGGTGGGCCGCCGATGCCGGTGTGGGCCCAGATCAGGCGCAGGGCCTGGCCCTTCGATGGCGCGTTTGCCATCAGCAGGTCGATTGCCACGTCGTCGACGTGCGCAAGCACCGCGAGCTTGCGCTGCTCAGCCAGCGCTATCAGCTTCTTCGCCACGGGGCCGTTGGCATCGGCGCTGTCGTACAGGTGGAATTCCCCGAGTCCGCGATAGGGTCCGCTCGCGGTGCCGCGCGCAAGCTCGGTCTGCACCATCTCGTAGATGGTCTCGTCGCGGAACCAGTTGGTGTAGTCGTCGCGGTTGCGGTACAGGCGCACGAAGGGCACGACCGTCACGCCCGCGGCGCGTGTCTCGCGCGCTGCGGCCAGGGTCTGCGTGCCAGCGTTGGGGCGCGAATTGGCAATGATCGCCTTGACGTTGTTGCGCTGTATGCGCGCGAGCGCCTCGGCGGGCGGGTAAGGGCCGGTGTTGCCGTCCCAGGCTTCCTGGTTGTAGTGCAGGTGCGTGTCGAACAGCGGGCCTGCGTAAGCCGGGGCCTGTCCGTAGGCGCTGGGCGCGATGGTCGTGCAGGCGGCCACAAGCATGGCGGCGATTGGCGCGATGGTTTTCATGCGGTGCTTCGAGCCAGATCAGGCATCCGGGTAGTGCTCGGCCAACACCTCGCGAACGGTTTCCTGCAGCCCCTCGAACATCTCCGTGACGTTGACTGCCTTGCCGTCCTCGATCCGCTTGGAGATCATGGTCTTGGGAAACAGCAGGAGCGAGGTCTGCTTGTACCGGAGCGCGGGGTCCCGTCCGTACTCGTCCTCGACCATCCACCAGTCGAAATCGGTACGAGTGCTGATGAACACTTTGCCGAATGCGAGGCCCAGCGCCTGAAGGGAGTAGGTGGCTTCAGGCTCGACGAGCTTCGAGTCGATGACTTTCTGCAGTGCGGCGAGGTCTGTCCTTGTACCGGTCAACTCGTGACCGCTGGCTTCGGACACCAGCTCCGACGCGTGCATGAGCTGGGTGGCAATGGCCCGAAGGTCCGACTTAGCGGGGGAAACGATCTTTTGTTCCATGGCGCGAGTATTCCCTCTCAGGTTTGCATGTACTTGTCGGATCTTGACTCTGTCGGCATCGGCTGCGGCTCGCCGATCATCTCGCGCAAGGTCGATTCGATCGTGCGGGACATTGCGTCCAGCGCAAGGTCGTTCGGCGAGGTGCCGAAGGGGTCTTCGATCTCGGCGCCGAGTGCTTCGAGCGCGAAGAAGGTGTAGGCGATGAACGCGACCACCACCGGCGTCATGGGGCCGATGGCGTCCACCAGGCCGAAGGGCAGCAGCACGCAGTACAGGTAGATCGTGCGGTGGATGATGACCGAGTAGGTGAACGGAATCGGCGTGCCCGCGATGCGCTCGCATCCGCCCAGCGCTTCGGTCAGGCGGCCCAGCGGAATTTCCATGGCCTGCGCGAGCGTCGGGTCGAGATGGCCGCCCCTCCGTTTGTCCCGCAGCCATTCGCCGACCATCAGCAGGAGAACGGCCGGCTTGAAGCGCGCGGCCTGCAGGCGGGCGCAGTCTTCGGGCGACAGCAGCCGCGCGAGGTCGGCCGAGGGATCGGTGCCGCGCAACTGGTGGCGCAGAGCATGCACGAAGGCGATGAGGCGAAGCGTCGGCTTGCCTGCCTCGGCGGGCGCATCGGCCAGCGTCAGCACCTGCCGCACCAGCGAGCGGGTTTCATTGAGCAGCGTGCCCCACAGGGTGCGCGCCTCCCAGTAGCGCGAATAGCTCGTGCCGTTGCGAAAGCCAAGGAAGATGGCCAGCGTCAGGCCGATGAGCGAGAAGGGCACGAAATTGAGCGGCACCTTCCACTGGAACAGCCGGCCGTGAAGCACCGTCACCAGCACCGCGAAGGCGGTGGTCCACAGGAGCTGCGGCGCTATGTCCAGCAGGACCGAGCCGCGCCACACGAAGAGCATGCGCAGCCAATGAGGGCGGGGTCGGACGATCATCGGTCGGCGATTATCCCCGCACGACCGGGCCGCGGGCCCCTACAGCACGAACCAGCCCACCGCCACGTAGTGGCTCGCAGTGCCTGCCAGCACGAACAGGTGCCACGCACCGTGCGCGTGCCGGAAGCCTTGCCTGTTGCGATAGAACACGGTACCCGCCGTGTAGAGCACGCCGCCGATCAGCAGCCATGCGAGCCCCGCGCCGTCGAGCCGCGCGGCCAGCGGCACGGCGGCCAGCACGCCGAGCCATCCCATTCCGATGTACAGCGCCAGCGAGGGCTTCTTCGCCCCGCCGCCCTTGGCCGGCATCAGCTCGCGCCAGATGCCGAAGAGCGCCGCGCCCCAGATCGTCGCCAGCAGCAGCCAGCCCCATGGGCCTTGCAGCGTGACCAGCGCAAAGGGTGTGTAGGTGCCGGCGATCAGCAGGTAGATGGCGCAGTGGTCGGCACGCTCCCACATGCGCTTGAGCCGCCCGCGCGTGCTGTGGAAGAGGGTGGAGGCCGCATACAGGGCCACGGCCGAGAGTGAGAACACCAGCGCTCCCGCGATGCGCGCGGGGTCGCCGGTGGGCAAGGTCTTGGCGAGCAGCAACGCCGTTGCAGGCAGCGCGAGCAGCAGGCCCAGCAGGTGGCTGTATCCGTTGAGTCGTTCTCCGGGGTACATCGTGCTGGCTGCCTTTCGCCGTTCTGCCTCAGCGGCCCGTTTCCTTCAGGTACGTCTTGCGCGCCGCGAACGCCGTGTTCGCGAAGTCCGAGAACACGCCGTCGATGCCGGCGCGGAAGTACGCCAGGTACTCGGCTGTCGGGTCGCCCTTGTAGATGCCGGCCAGGTACTTCGCCTCGTTGCGGAAGGTGTAGCTGTGCACGAACAGGCCGGCCTTGTGCGCGTCGGCGATCAGGCTGGTGGGCTTGATGGTGTTCACGTCGGCCAGGCCCTTGTTGGGCGTGACGAAGGGCACGATGGTGTGGGCCATGACCTGCGGCTTCCACGGGCCGATGCCGTCGGCATAGGTCTTCACGTCGGCCAGGCCCGCGGGCGTGAGCATCTCGCCGAACCACTTGGGGTTGCCGGCCAGCGTCCAGCTGTAGGGGCGGCCGTCGACGAAGGTGTAGACGTCCTTGGTGACGTAGATCATCTCGCCAGTCTGGTAGTTGACGTCGTTGCCGTCCACCAGTTGCACGGCGCGGGCCTTCATGCCGGCCGAGCGCAGGTACTTCAGGCTCTCGGGCTCGAAGCTCTGCACGAAGATCGGCGCGTCTTTCCGGTTCAGATCGTTGAAGTTCATGATCTTCAGCAGCGCGTCTTCGAGCGGATGGCTGCCAGCAGGGCCGCAGCCGTTGGCAATGGCCTGCGCGTTGTTCCAGATCGGGTTCTTGGTTTCCGGGTACACGGTGAGCGTGCGGCCGGTGGAGGCGCTCTTGGCCTTGGCGATGTCGATCACTTCCTGGAAGCTCAGGATCGGCAGCTTGCCGTTGAGGTCGGTGGGGCGCTGGTCCTTGGCGTCGTAGGTGGTGCCGCGGATCCACTGGCGCAGCTCGTCCATCGTGAAGTCGGTGATGGACCAGTCGTTGGTGTGGTCCTCGCCGTCGACGATGAGCGACTTGAGCACCGACTTCGGATCGCTCGGGTCGGTCAGGTCGCTCAGGTACTGGGCCGGGCCGTTGGCCTCGATGGCCGGGTACTTCACGTCGACCAGCACGCCGGGCACGGTGCGCTTGCGGCCCGCAACGGTGGTGTTGGTCGCGGCGACGTCGGCGATGTTGGTGTTGTCGCTGAGCCAGGGGTTGTGACGTGCGACGAGCACGCAGTCCTTGGTGAGGTGCAGGTCGGTCTCGAGCGAATCGGCGCCGGCATCGGCCGCGGCTTCGTAGGCGACCTTGGTTTCTTCGGGGTACAGCCCCGGCAGGCCGCGATGGCCGATGACCAGGGGCACGGAGCCGTCGAGCGTGCCCAGCGGTGCGGGGGCAGGGGGAGCCGGGGCGGGTGCGGGCGCCGGTGCCGGCGGGAGGACCGGGAACGAGACACCTCCGTCGTTGCCGCCACCACAGGCGGCTATCACGAGGCAGCCACCGATGGTTGCGATGGCGGCGCGAACCGGGCGGGGCGCGGGCGCGGGAACGTTCTTTTTCATGTGAAGTTTTCGAATATTTGTTGAAAGAGAAACGAAAGCCGCCGGATGCTAGGTTTGCCCCGTGACGGGACAGTGACCAGCGAGTGCCCGCTGACGAGCCCTGAAATCACGCAGGCGCGTTGGTGCGACCAGTGCGTGCGAACGTGCTTGGAGACAGCCCCACCGAGCGGCTGAAGGCAGTGCTGAACGCGCTTGCCGACTGATAGCCGATTGCATGCGCGACCTCTCCAAGCGAAAGACCGTTATGCCACAGCATGTCCTTGGCCAGAGCCATCCGCCATCGCAGCACGTACTCCATCGGGGGCACACCAAGAATCTGTGTGAAGCGGGCGGCAAATGCGGCGCGCGACATTCCGACTTTCTTTGCGAGATCCTCGATGGTCCAGCGCCGTGCCACGTCCTCGTGAATAAGCCGCAGCGCATCCGCCATTCGCGCATTTGCCAGGCCCGCCAGGAGCCCGGAAATCGGCGCGTCGTCTTGTGTCGGCCGCCAGCGCAGGGCCTCGATCAGCATGATCTCGACAAGGCGCGTCAGGATGGCGTCGCCACCGGGTCTTGGCGTCGTGTTCTCTTCATCGATGGCGCGCGCAATCCACGTCAAGCGCGCCGCTCCGCTGTCAGCGGCCTTGATGTGGACCACTGTCGGCAGGAGCCCCACCAGCAGCGGGGCACTCGTCGGGTCGAACAGGAAGTAGCCGCCGAGCATCCTGACTGCCGCCTCGTCACCCTGGGTGCCATGGCGGATCTCTCCCGCCGGGCTGGCATCTGCGATGCGCATCGTGGGGCGATCCATGGCCTCGAGGTCGCTGCCCATCCGGAAGCCGGGCGTTGCCGGCAGCAAGACGTAGTCCCCGGGTTCCATCAGGAAGGGCTCAGCCGAGTCCAGGCTCAGCCAGCACGAGCCTTTCAGCATCAGGCAGAAGCTGGGCTGTCCGTAGTTCGGGTATTGCACTGCCCAGCTACCCGCGCCGCTGACGAACTTCGACAGAACGGTTCGTGGACGGAGCAAAGCCACGATGGAAGCCAGTGGGTCAGCGTTTAGACGATCGCGCATGAAATCGAGATTAGGCGGGATGGATCGTCTTGGTCAAGAACCCTAGCATCGGACCGATCTTCAAAGGACATCGAACATGAAAACTGTACTTATCACTGGCTGCTCTTCGGGTTACGGCAAAGCCACGGCAGAGCATTTCCTCAAGCAAGGCTGGAACGTCGTCGCGACGATGCGCAAACCGGATCCGGCGTTTCTGGGTGAGCCTTCGCAGCGCTTGCGCGTGGTCCAGCTCGACGTGACGAACAACGACAGCATCGTGCAAGCCATTGGCCAAGGCATCGCCGCCTTCGGCAAGATCGATGTGCTGGTGAACAACGCGGGAATCGGCTTGTTCTCGGCCTTCGAGGTGACGCCAATGGAAACCGTGCGCGAGGTGTTCGAGACCAACACCTTCGGCGTCATGGCAATGACCCAGGCCATGATTCCGCTCATGCGCGAGCGCGGGGAAGGGGCCATCGTCAACGTGACCTCCAGCGTCTGCTTCGCCGGCATGCCGATGGTTGCGCCCTACGCGGCGAGCAAGTTCGCCATCGAAGGGTTCACCGAGGCCCTGTTCTTCGAACTCGAATCCATTGGTGTGCACGTCAGGCTCGTGGAGCCCGGCTATGGTCCCGGGACGGCCTTCACGGCAAACGGCATGGACCGCATGAACGGCTTGATCTCGCCGCCGTACCAGGCGTATGCAGGGCAGCTCATGGCGCAGTTCGGGACTGCCGGCGCGGTGACGACTCCGGATCAGGTCGCGGCGGCCGTCTTCGCTGCTGCTACGGAAGAGTCGGAAGCGCTGCGCTTCCCGGCCGGACCGGACAGTGCCCATTTGGCCAATGCACGGTGGAACAGCACCGACGAGCAATTCCTGACGGGAATGCGGTCGATGCTGCGCATGAAGAGGTGAGTCGAGGCGCTCAGGGCCGCGTACCCACCAGCACCGGCTGGAAGAACGCGCCGTCGATGCGCCGAACGTTCTGCAGCCCCGCTTCTTGCATGAGCTCGCTCAGCCGCGTCGTCGATATGGCGTAGTAGCGCGATCGCATCACGCGCGTGCTCACTGCGTGCGTGGCGAGGTCTTCCGTGACGAAGAAGAAGCCAAGGTCGTAGTGCTCGCCCGTGCCTCCGTCATCGAAATCCCAGACCTGGAACAGCACATGGCGTTGGCCGTTCTCCACGCGCGCGCCGTAGTGCTTCACGATGTTGCTGCCGCGCTCTTCCTTCGCGTAGTCGCGCACGCTGACGACGCAGCCGCCGCCGGGGCGCAGGCAGGCGGTCATCTGGCGCAGGGCGGTCCGCAGGTCGGCGTCGGTCTGCAGATGCGGCATCGAGTTGTCGCACGACATCACGATGTCGAAGCCGCTGCCGTGATGCGTGTGCGCTTCGCGCATGTCGCACACCGAGAAAGCGATGTCGAGGCCGCGCAGTTTCGCTTCATGCCGCGAGCGTTCGATCTCGTTGGCCGACAGGTCGGAGGCCGTCACCACGTGGCCGAGTGCCGCGAGCCCGAGCGCTTGCGTGCCAATGCCGCACGACACGTCGAGCACTTTGCGATGCGCGCCACCACCGGGCCATTCGGCCTCGATGAGTTGCGAGAGCTTGTCGCCCTGCAGGCGGATGCTCTCGTTCCAGTCCGGATAGATCAGGTGATAGAGCGGTGCGAGCTCGTCGTAGAAATCGTCGGTCATGCGCTTTATCGTGGCACCTTGCCCACGGTGTTCGGCGCGCGAAGAAAGTCGAAGTCCACGCCCTTGTCGGCCTGCATCACGGTCTGCAGGAACAGCTTCTTGTAGCCGCGCTCGGCGGTGGGTTCGACCACCGTCGTCTCTTCCGCTCGGCGCGCCAGTTCTTCGTCCGTCACCAGCAGTGAGATCTCGCGCTTGGCCACGCTGAGCCTGATGCGGTCGCCGCTGCGCACATACGCCAGCGGCCCGCCGATGGCCGACTCGGGCGTCACGTGCAGCACGATGGTGCCGAAGGCGGTGCCGCTCATGCGACCGTCGGAGATGCGCACGATGTCTTTCACGCCGGCGCGCGCGAGCTTGCGTGGAATGGGGATGTAGCCCGCCTCGGGCATGCCAGGCGCCCCCTTGGGGCCGATGTTTTTGAGCACCAGCACGTCTTGCGGCGTGACGTCGAGCGCGTCGCTGTCGATGCGCTGCACCAGGTCTTCGGCGTTCTCGAAGACCACGGCGCGGCCCTCGTGCTCCATCAGCGCCGGGTCGGCGGCCGATTGCTTGATGATCGCGCCGCCTGGCGCCAGGTTGCCCCACAGCACCGCGATGCCGCCCTGCGGATAGATCGGCTGGCTGGCGGGCCGCACCACGTCCTGCCTGAAGCCTGGCCCTGCGCGCTCGATTTCCTCGCCCAGTGTGCGGCCCGTGACCGTGAGTGCATCGAGGTGCAGCAGCGGCTTGAGTTCGCGCAGCAGTGTGGCCATGCCGCCGGCGGCGTGGAAGTCTTCCATGTAGTGCTGGCCCGAGGGCTTCAGGTCGAGCAGCACCGGCGTTTCGCGGCCCATGCGGTCGAGCGCGAGCAGGTCGATGTCCAGGCCCATGCGGCCGGCAATGGCCGCGAGGTGCACGATGCCGTTGGTCGAACCGCCGATGGCCAGCAGCACGCGCATCGCGTTCTCGAAGGCGGCGGGGGTCAGCACCTTGTCGATGGTGAGGCGGTCGCGCGCGATCTGCACGGCCTGCGCGCCGGTCTGCTCGGCAATGCGGATGCGGTCGGCCGTTACGGCTGGCGGCGAGGCGCCGCCCGGCATCGTCATGCCCAGCGCCTCGGCAATGCAGGCCATGGTGCTGGCCGTGCCCATCACCGAGCAGGTGCCCACGCTCGCGACCAGCTGGTTGTTGACGTCGGCGGTTTCCTCGGCGTCGATCTCGCCCGCGCGATACCTGCCCCAGTAGCGCCGGCAGTCGGTGCAGGCGCCCACGCGTTCGCCGCGGTGGCTGCCCGTGAGCATCGAGCCGGTGATGAGCTGGATCGACGGCAGGCCGGCGGAGGCCGCGCCCATGAGCTGCGCCGGTACGGTCTTGTCGCAGCCGCCGATGAGCACTACGGCGTCCATGGGCTGCGCGCGCACCATCTCCTCGGTGTCCATCGACATCAGGTTGCGCAGGTACATGCTGGTCGGCGCGGCGAAGCTCTCGTGCACCGAGATGGTCGGAAAGTCCATCGGCAGGCCGCCCGCGAGCATCACGCCGCGCTTGACGGCCTCAATGAGTTGAGGCGCATTGCCATGGCAGGGGTTGTAGGCGCTGCCGGTGTTGGCGATGCCGACCACGGGGCGATCGAGCGCCGCATCGGTGTAGCCCGCGCCCTTGATGAAGGCCTTGCGCAGGAAGAGCGAGAAGCCGCGGTCGCCATAGCTGGTCAGGCCCTTGCGCATGCCCGCGTTGCTGTTGTCGGTGTTGTCGTCGGGCTCGAAGGGAGATTCGGACATGGGACGTGGTTTTGTTGTTCGTCGGAACTGGTATTTGACTCGCTGACAGCTTTTCTGGCTTTTCTTTCAGCGCGCGCCTTCGGCCAGTGCAGCCTCGTAGACAGCAAGGTCGTCCGGCGAGAAGCAGCAGAAGACGACTTCCTCCACTGACGTGACGACCGCCAGCACTTCGCGCACGGTGCTCACCGCGACCTTTGCCGCCAGTTCGACGGGATAGCCATAGATGCCCGTGCTGATGCTCGGAAACGCGATGCTGCCCACCCCTTGCCCGGCGGCGAGCGCCATCGAGCGCCGGTAGCACGACGCGAGCAGTTCGGGCTCGCCCGCCTCGCCACCACGCCACACAGGGCCGACCGTGTGAATGATGAAGCGGGCAGGCAGGCGGTAGCCCTTCGTGAGCTTGGCATCGCCCGTCTTGCAGCCGCCCAGCAGCCGGCATTCGTGCACCAGCTCCGGCCCTGCGGCGCGATGGATCGCGCCGTCCACGCCACCGCCGCCGAGCAGCGAGGAGTTGGCGGCGTTGACGATGGCGTCGACCTGCAGCGTGGTGATGTCGGCGCGGATGGCGCGAAGGGTGGTCGTCATGGTGCGGTGGCTCGGGGCTGGCATCGTAGGCGCGCGGGCCGGAGTCGGGCAAACCCGCTTTCGATGTTTGTTGCAAATATTTACGATTCCCGGGTCGGGCGCATTTGCCCGGCGTCCGTCCGCTGCCATGGCGTCGATCTTGCATACGGCCGGACTGTTCTCAACCCGAGGGAGAGTCGATGAAAAGCTTGTTGCCATGGCGCCGCGCCGGTGTTCTTTGCATGGCGCTCGCAGGGGCGGTAGCCGCCCATGCGCAGGTGCTGCAGTTCAAGTGGGGCCATGTCTACGAGCCCACGAGCATCTTCCACCAGCAGGCAGAGCTTGCGGCGCGCAAGATCGCCGAACAGTCCGACGGCAAGATCAAGATCGAGGTGGTGCCGTCTTCCAAGCTGGGGCAGGAGGCCGATTTTCCGCTGATGCTGGCGAACGACTCCGTGCAGATCGCCTACGTCGGGCAGGCCACGCTGGCCGAGGGCTATCCGCCGCTGAGCCTGGGGAGCTATCCCTTCGCCTTCAAGGACCTCGACCATATGCGCAAGTACCTGGCGAGCCCGCTGCTGGCCGACCTGATGAAGGGCTACAACGAGCGGAGCGGCAACCGCATGGTGGCCGCCGTGTATTACGGCGCGCGCCAGGTCACGTCGGCCAAGCCGCTGTCGAAGCCCGAAGACTTCCGCGACCTGCGTCTTTACGTGCCTGCCGCCGCGGCCTACCAGCTGTTTGCTACCGCGCTCGACGCCAAGCCGGTGACGCTGCCTTTCATGAGCCTCTACAGCTCGCTCAAGAAGAACGAGGTGGAGGCGCAGGAAAACCCGCTGGACATCGTCAAGTCGAAGAAGCTCTATGAGGTGCAGAAGTACGTGCTGCTGACGGCGCATGTCTACGACACGCTGGGCATCGTCATCGGCAAGGCCGCATGGGCCAGGCTCGCGCCGGCGCAGCAGGCGATGGTCGAGAAGGTACTGGTGGAAACCGCGAAGTGGACCAACGTCGGCGTGATCGCCGGCGAGCTTGAGGACGAGAAGTTCCTGCGCGACAAGGGCATGACCGTGGCGCCGGTCAACCGGCAGCTGTTCCTGGAGCGGATCGTCAAGCGCTCGACGCCCGAGCAGGTAGGGGCGCGGCCGGGCGACTACGCAAAGCTGCAGGCGCTGGCAGGGGCGAATTAAGGCGCTTCGAAAGCGCGAAGCAACGTCTGTGACAGCTCGGCCACGAGCGCTTCGCGCTGGGGCGAGGGGCGCCAGAAACTGCGCGTTGCAATGCCTGTCGATTCCCACTCGGGATGGTTGCGTGCCGGCTGCGCGCCGCGCACCGCGGCCGCGGCGGCTCGCGTGGGGGAATCGCCGTCCTGGGGCGATTCGGCGGCGATGCGCTGCGTGGCCGCATGGCCGCGCTGCTCCAGCGCCTGCGTGAGCTTCAGCTGCCACGCGACCAGCGTGAACAGCACGCCGTCTTCCACGGTGAGTTCGTGCACGTCGCGCAGCTTGTTGGCCAGCTTGCGGCCGAGCGGCCCCCAGCCCTGCGACACCGCACCGCCGATGGCTCCGCCCAGCGCCGCACCCGCGCCGAGCGAGATGCCGGCCACGGCTAGGTCGGCGACCACGCCCACCGCCGCACCGATGACCGCGCCTTTGCCGAGGCGCAGGCCCGCGTCCTTCATGGCTTCGGGGCTGAAGAAGTCGAGCGTCCAGCGGCCTTCGATCATCGGCAGCGGGGCCTCATCGGCGTCGCCCTGGCGAAAGCCGTAGAGCGCGAGCAGGTCGTCGGTGCAGCGCTGGGCCTTGTCGAACACTGCCTTCTGCAACGCGGCGACTAGGGCCTGCCGTCGCGCGGCGTCGGCAAATTCGGTGGAGGACACCGTGCGGCGCACCGCAGCGGCATCGACCAGCAGGGCGGCGATGCGCGTGCAGGCGGACTGGCGGCGCTGCACCGCTTCGTCGGCCAGTGCATCGACAACGCCGTGCAGCAGGTCGCGGCGCTCGCGCAGCAGCGTGGCGAGGTCGTTGTACAAGTCCTGCTCGGCGCCGACGAACGGGGCGGCCGCGTCGAAGCGCACCTGCACGTGCAGGCCGTAGGCCGAGAGCAGCTCTTTCCACGCGGGCTCGCGGCTGGCGGCATCGCGCACGAAATTCAGCACCGGCAGCACGGGGCGCGCGCAGGAGTTGAGCAGCTCGATCTCGTCGCGGAACTTGGGCAGCACCGGTTCGCGCACATCGATGACGAGAAAGGCCGCGTCAATGTCGAGCATGGTGCGCAGCACCTTGGCCTCCTGCTCGAACACGCCATGGGCTTCGGGGCCCTGCAAGAACTGGCGGATGCGGTCGGGGGGCGTCGCTTGCGCATCGAAGCCGGCGAGGTGCTCGCGCAGCGCGACGGCGTCTTCGAGGCCCGGCGTGTCGAAGAAGCGCACGGCGGCTTCGCCGTTCACGTCGAGGTCGACCGATTCGACATGGCGCGTGGTGCCGGGGCGCTGCGACACCTCGCCGAAGCCGATGCGCCGCGTGAGCGTGCGCAGCAGCGAAGTCTTGCCGGCGTTGGTGTGGCCGACGACGGCGATGCGGATGGGCTGTTGCGTCATGGGGCGATCGCGCTTTCCGGCAAGGCGATGTCCAGGCGATCGCTGGCGGTGATGCGCTCCAGGCCAGTGTCGCGCAGCCAGTCGAGCCATCGCTGCGTGGCGCTCGCACCGGGTGCGTCGGCCAGCCACAGGCGGCACTCGCCGCAATGCGCCAGCACTTCGCGCAGGAAGCGTTCGGTGCCGCGGTCGGGGCTCGATGCGGCGTGGCACACCAGCAGTACCGTGCGCGGATGGGTATGGGCCAATTGGTCGAGCAGGGCGCGGCGCGCGGGCGCACTGCCGTCGATGCGCTGCGCCTGCGTCTCGACGCCGGCGGGCAGGGCGGCTGGAGGCCACGGCATGTCGGGCGGCAGTTCGAAGCCGACGACGAAGAGGGCGTCATGCAGTTCCGAGGCAGGCAGGCCCGCGGGCAGGGCGCTGTGCGTGCGACCTGGATCGGCATCGACGATGGCCGCCGGCGCCAACGCGGCGAAGCGGGCCAGCAGCTTGCGGTAGTAGGGCTCGCGCCAGTCGGGCTGCAGCGCCTTGCGGCGGCGCTTCCAGACGAAGGCGCTCAGCAGCACGAGCACGACGCGCGGCAGCAGCCCGTAGACGACGATGCAGCCGGTCAGCCACAGCGCCCAGGTGCGCTGGCCTGCAGCGCCGGGAGTTGCGGCCAGCACGGTGGCGGCATCGGGCACCGGAAAGCCGAGCTTCGCTGGCGCCCAGCCCAGCACCTGCACTACGCGCACGAAGAAGTCCGGGTCAAGAATCGTCGTCTCCCAGCTCAACGTGTAGCTGCGAAACGCGAGCGCGAATAGCATCGCGGCCAGCACCACGGCAAACGACAGCGACCAGATGCCGTGGCTCACCAGCCCGAAGGCCCATGGCAACAGCTTTGCGCGGGACAGCAGCCCCGTGGCCGCGCGCACCAGCACCGGCGCCTGTCCACGCTTGCCGCCCGCCACCCGCGCCGTGAGCGACAGCCAGATCCAGCCGAGCGATGCGGTATTGAACGAGCCGAGCGGCATCCACAGGCCCGCGAGCCACAGCAGCAGCGTGAGCGCGTGCAGGCCCAGCAGGCTCACGAGCGCGACGATCACGTTGATGTGGCGCTCGCCGCCGCCGACCACGCTGCCCGCCAGCCCGAGACCGGCCATGACGATCAGCGCCACCAGCGCGAGCAGCACCCACGGCGCCCACTGCCGGGCACGTGCGAGTTCAGGCTGCAGGCCGATGCGCTCGCCGAGCTGTAGCGCGCGTTCGGTGATCTGCCCGTGGGCATCGGCTGTGCGCGAGGCGGCGATGCGAAGGGCTTGCGCGTCGTCGAGCGGGCCGCTCTGTTCGGTCCATCGGATCGCCTCGGTGATCACCGCATCCGGAAAAGCAGATTCGCGCAGCGCGGTGTTGGTCAACAGGGTCCCTTCGCAGCCAATCGGTCAATGAGGCCCCGCACGGCGCCGGGGCGCGCAAATTATGCCCGGCGAGCTTCGGGCGGCCACGACAAGAAACGGGGCCGCAAGCGGCCCCGTTGTGCATGGTGCGGGAGTCGGTGGCGCGTGCCCGGTCTCAGCGAAGGCCGAAGAACGAAAGCACGGCTACGACAACCACGACCAGACCGACGATGTAGATGATGGAATTCACGCGAAGACTCCTCTGGGTTGAAGATGAGTCCAGCATTGCGCCGCGTTCGCGGCATCACTGTCGGCAGGGGGCGGCGTGCGATGTAGGCGCGTGCGAAGCATCGGCCCACGACATGTCCCGCATCAGCGCTTCCTGACCGGGCCGAGCGCCCGCTCGAGCAGCCACAGCATCGCCGTACGGGTTTCCTCTACGTCCGCGCCTGCGTCGATGGCCAGCGCGGCCCGGTCGAAGGCCGCCGCGAGCAGCGGGGTCAGGGCGTCGAGCGACGCCTCGCCCTTGTCCTTGCCCAGGCCGGCGCGCTCCAGCCCCTGTCGCAGCGACTTTGCCGAGGTCGCATCGTCCATGGCCATGACTTCGGCCATGCCCAGCACCGCGGGGCCGTCGATCAGCAGCAGCCGCGTGCGGCCCGGCGCCGTCATCGCGTTCAGATAGGCCTTGCTGCCTTCGAGCAGCGCCTCGCGCGGCGATAGTTGCTCGGGCGTGGCCGCCTCGATGTCGGCGGCCACGGCTTCGCCTTCGCGCAGCAGCACCTGACGGAACAGGTCGCGCTTGTCCGCGAAGTGGTGGTACAGCGCGCCGCGGGTGATGCCGGCGGCCGTCGCAATATCCGGCGTCGAGGTATCGCCGTAGCCCTTGCCGACGAAGAGCGCACGCGCCGCCTCGATCAGCGCAAGGCGGGTGGTTTCCGTACGTTCACGATTGGTTCGGACTGGGGTGGGTGAATCGGCCATTTACATACAGTCTGTCTGTAAGTTATATTCAAATTTACATGCAGCCTGTATGTTAAATGAAAGGACCCATCGTGAAAGTGACGAGCTACTACCCCGTTCTCATGACCAACGACGTGGCGAGAACGGCGAACTTCTACCAGGCGCACTTCGGCTTCACGCCGCTGTTCACGAGCGACTGGTATGTGCACCTGCAACTGGCGGACGAGCCCTCGGTGAATCTCGCCGTGCTCGACGGCCGGCACGAAACCATTCCGGCGGCCGCGCGCGGGCAGGTGGCTGGCGGCACGCTGTTGAATTTCGAGGTGGACGACCCCGACGCGGTGCACGACCGGCTGAAGGCCGCCGGCCTGCCGATCCTGCTGCCGCTGCGCGACGAGGCCTTCGGCCAGCGCCACTTCATCACGCGCGACCCGAACGGTGTGTTGATCGACATCATCAAGCCGATCCCGCCGAGCGGGGAGTTCGCTGCGCAATACGAGGCCGGCGCGTTGCCGACCTGACAACGATCAGGCGCGCAGTGCTTCGTCTTCCTCGAGGCTGTCGCCGAGGAAGCCGCCGCTCTGGTGCGCCCAAAGCCGCGCATACAGGCCGCCTTGCGCCATCAGCGTGCGGTGGTCGCCTTCTTCAACCACACGGCCTTCGTCGAGCACGATGAGCCGGTCCATCGCCGCGATGGTCGACAGCCGGTGCGCGATCGCGATCACCGTCTTGCCTTCCATCAGCGTGTAGAGGCTCTGCTGGATGGCGGCTTCGACTTCCGAGTCGAGCGCGCTGGTGGCTTCGTCGAGCAGCAGGATCGGTGCGTCCTTCAGCATCACGCGCGCAATGGCCACGCGCTGGCGCTGGCCGCCCGAGAGCTTTACGCCGCGTTCGCCCACATGTGCCTCGTAGCCGCGGCGCCCGCTCGCGTCGCCCAGCGTCTGGATGAAGTCGTGCGCTTCCGCACGCCCGGCGGCCGCCTCGATCTGCTCATGCGTGGCGTCGGGCCGGCCGTAGGCGATGTTGTCGGCCACCGAGCGGTGCATCAGCGAGGTGTCTTGCGTGACCATGCCGATGTGGCTGCGCAGCGAGTCCTGCGTGACGTGCGCGATATCTTGCCCGTCTATCAGGATGCGGCCGCTTTCCAGGTCGTGGAAGCGCAGCAGCAAGTTCACCAGCGTCGACTTGCCCGCGCCCGAACGGCCGACCAGGCCGATCTTCTCGCCCGGCTTCACTGTCAGGTTCAGGTCGTCGATCACGCGGCGGCCTGCGTCGGCATAGCGGAAGCTCGCATGCTCGAAACGCACCTCGCCGCGCGGCACGTCGAGCACCGAGGCATCGGCCGCGTCGAGCACGGTGCGCGGGCGCGACAGCGTCTTCATGCCGTCCTGCACGGTGCCGATGTTCTCGAACAGGCTGGTCATCTCCCACATGATCCAGTGCGACATGCCCTGCAGCCGCAGCGCCATTGCCGTGGCCGCGGCCACCGCACCCACGCCGACCGTGCCGTGCGACCACAGCCACAGTGCCACACCCGCCATGCCGGCCGTGAGGCCCATGCTCAGCGTGTGGTTGACGATTTCGAAGGCGCTCACCAGGCGCATCTGGCCGTAGCCGGTCTTCATGAACTCGCGCATCGCGTCGCGCGCGAAGCCGGCCTCGCGCTGCGTGTGCGAGAACAGCTTGACGGTCGCGATGTTGGTGTAGGCGTCGGTCACGCGGCCGGTCATCATCGCGCGGGCGTCGGCCTGCGCCTTGCCGACCTTGCCCAGGCGCGGCACGAAGTACACCAGCGAGCCGATGTACAGCGCCAGCCAGATGATGAAGGGCCACACCAGCTGCGCGTCGAGCACGCCCACCAGGATGATCATGGTGGCCACGTACACGCCCATGGCCACCAGCACGTCGGCCAGCACGAACACGGTGTCCCGCACCGCGAGCGCGGTCTGCATCACCTTGGCCGTGATGCGGCCGGCGAACTCGTCCTGGTAGAAGGCCATGCTCTGGCCCAGCATCAGCCGGTGAAAGTTCCAGCGCAGGCGCATCGGCAGGTTCACCGCGAGCGTCTGGTGCTTCACGATGGTCTGCAGCGCGACCACGCCGATGCTGATCACCAGGAACGTGGCCAGCCACATGAGCGTGGTGCCGCGGTCTGCCCACAGGCGCGCAGGCACCTGTGGGCCGAGCCAGTCGACGATGCGCCCGAGGATCGCGAACAGCGCCGCCTCGAAGATCGACATGACGGCGGTGAGCGCCGCCATTGCCGCGATCTTGCCGCGCACGCCGTGCGTGCAGGCCCAGAGAAAAGCAAGGAAGCCCTGCGGCGGCAATGCGGGTTCGGCGGCGGGGTACGGATGGAGGAGTTTTTCGAAGAAGCGGAACAAGGACTGAGTCTCCCGGAGAGCTCAGGACTGTAGCCGCGCCTGCATGACCTTGCCCCGAAAAGGTGCGTTCGGTGGCGCATCCAGGCCCGGCCGCTCGCCCAGGAAGTCGATGAAAGTACGCAGCTTGGGCGACATGTACTGCCTGCTGGTGTACACCGCGAAGAGCGTGACGGGCGTGGCTTCGAACTCCGGCAGCAGCCGCACCAGCCGGCCCTGCGCGATGTCGTCGTCGATCAGCCACAGCGGCATGAAGGCGATGCCCATGTCCGCGTGCACCGCATGCAGCGTGAGCGTGGTGTCGTCGGAGCGCATGGCGGGCGCCAGCCGCAGCGGAAACATCCGCCCGCCCGGGCCCTTGAGCGCGAGGTTGTCCAGGTTCACGTAGCTCGGCACGATGGCGCCCAGCTTCGCGAGGTCGGCGGGCACGGCTGGCACGCCGCCCATGCGCTTCAGGTAGGCCGGTGTACCCGCCAGGAAGAAGGGCACGCGGCACAGCGGCCTGGCGATCAAGGCGGGCGAGGGCTCCTGCGTGGCGCGCAAGGCCAGGTCGTAGCCGTCGGCCGCAAGATCGACCTTGCGGTTTTCCAGGTGCATGTCGACCAGCACCTCCGGGTACTTCTCGCGATAGTCGGCCAGCACCCGCGCGAAACGCGGCGTGGCGCACCACACGGGCGCGCTCACCTTGAGCTGGCCGCGTGGCGTGTCGTGCGTCTGGCCGATGGCGGCTTCGGCCGCGTCGAGCAGGTCGAGTGCGCGGCGGCTCTGCTCGTACCAGGCGGTGCCAGCCTCGGTCAGGCTCAGGTGGCGGCTGGAGCGGTGCAGCAGCCGCGCACCGAGCGATTTCTCAAGCTGCGCCACGTGCTTGCTGGCCATTGGCGGCGACATGTTCAGCCGCTCGGCCGCAGCCACGAAACTGCCCGCCTCCACGACTTCGCGGAACACCCGCAGGCTGGTCATCCGGTCCATGTGAGCATCCTTCAAGCTTTCCTGTGAGGAACTGATTCGATGCATCGTAGCCTGTCGATTTCCCTGCAGGAAATGTCTACAGTCGATGCAACGCTTTCAAGGAGCATCGGCTTGACCCACGACAACACCACCGCGAACAACGCTTCGCGCCTGCCCACGTACTTCATCTCGCACGGCGGCGGCCCCTGGCCCTGGATGAAGAAGGAAATGGGCCCGACCTACGACCAGCTCGCCGCCTCGCTGGCCGACATGCCACGCCAGATCGGCCGCACGCCCAGCGCCATCCTCATGGTGTCGGCGCATTGGGAGGCACCTGCCTTCACGGTGCAGGGCAACGCCAAGCCGCCAATGATCTACGACTACGGCGGCTTCCCGGCCCACACCTATGAGGTGCACTACGACTCGCCCGGCTCGCCCGAACTCGCGCAGCGCGTGCAGTCGCTGATCGCTGCTGCCGGCTTGCCGGTGCAGATCGATCCCGAGCGCGGCTACGACCACGGCATGTTCGCGCCGATGGCCGCGATGTACCCGAAGGCCGACGTGCCGGTGGTGCAGCTGTCGCTGCGGCGCGGGCTCGACCCGGCCGAGCACCTAGCGCTGGGCCGCGCACTCGCACCGCTGCGCGACGAAAACGTGCTGATCGTCGGCAGCGGGCTGAGCTATCACAACCTGCGCAACTTCGGCCCGCAGGCGCATGGGGTGTCGAAGGCTTTCGACGACTGGCTCGATGAGGCGGTGGTGAAGAGCTCCGCTGGCGAGCGCAGCGCGCAATTGCTCGACTGGGATTCAGCCCCGGCGGCGCGCATGGCGCATCCGCGTGAAGAGCATCTGATTCCTTTGATGGTGGCCGTCGGAGCGGCCGAGGCAGAGGCTGGCGAGCGCGTGTACCACGAAGACGCCTTCATGGGCGGTCTGGTGGTGTCGAGCTTCCGCTTCGGCGCTTGAGCTGACTGCGGCCTGGCACGCCGCAGCGTCAGGCGGGAGTCGACAGGCGCGGCGGGCTCGCCAGCGCAAAGTCTTCTGTCGTCAGCGTCAGGTTGGGGTTGTAGGCAGGATCGCAGTGCAGTTCGTCACCCCATCGGTCCAGCATGTAGTGCACCTCCGCTGCAAAACGCTGCTGCTTTTCCGGTGCCTCGTCGGAACCGCGAGTGGCGGATTCATGGTGGTAGAGCTCGGCATAAGGCGTCCAGACATTGCGCAGCCCGGCCGCGCGCAGCCTCAGGCAGAAGTCGACATCGTTGAATGCCACCTTCAGGTTGATTTCGTCGAGGCCACCCACCGCCTGGTAGGTGGAGCGGCGAACCACCAGGCACGCCGCGGTCACAGCCGAGAATGTCTGGATGAGGCTGCCACGCCCGAAGTAGCCGAGGCCCTGCCTGTGCAGCCGTTTGTGACTGTGGCCTGCCACGCCGCCGATGCCGAGTACGACACCGCCGTGCTGCAGCGTATCGTCGGCGTACCAGAGCCTCGCACCGACGGCGCCCACCCCGGGCTGCAATGCGATGGAGACCATCTCAGACAGCCAATCCGGTGAGATGACCTCGGTGTCGTTGTTCAGCAGTGCGACGAGTTCGCCTTTTGCGTGGGCCACGGCGCGGTTGTTCAGCGCGGAGTAGTTGAAAGGGCCGTCGATCCGGAGCACCCTGGCATCGCGTTGGCTCGAAAGCTCGTCGAGATAGTCCAGGACCTCAGGTTCGTCGGAGCCGTTGTCGATCACCAGGATCTCGAAGTTCAGGTAGTCCGTCCGCGTCCGGATGCTGCCGATGCAGCGGCGCAGCAGCGACAGGCCATTGCGTGTGGGGATGATCAGCGTCACCAGTGGGCGGACTTCGGGCAACGCGTAGTGCGCCCGGTAGCCGTTGTCCGAATGTGCGATGAAACCCTGGATACCACGGCGCTGGAAATGCTCATTGAGCGCGCGTTCGCCGGCAAGCTGCGCGTAGGGTTTGGCGTCGACATTGCCCGCTGCGCTTTCCGCGTGAGCGCGCCAGTGATACAGGACCCGCGGAACGTGCCGGATCTGCTCTGGCGCGACGTGCTCGATGCAGCGCAGCACGAGGTCATAGTCCTGCGCGCCTTCCATGCCGACCTGGAAGCCGCCCACTTGCCGCACCAACTCAGCGTGGTACAGGCCCAGGTGCGAAAACATGTTCTGCGAATAGAAGAGGTCCGGATTCCAGTCGGGCTTGAAGTAGGGATCGAAACGCTCACCGCTCGCGTCGAGCTTGTCCTCGTCGGAATAGAAAAGTCGCGCTTCGGGCGCACGAACAATCGCGTCGGCCATCCACAGGAGTGCGTCCTCCTTCAGCAGGTCGTCGTGGTCCAGGAGCGCTATCCATTCACCCTCGGCGAGAGTGAGAGCGCTGTTGGAGGCGGCCGAGATATGCCCGTTCTCCGGGCGGTAGATCACCTTGATCCGCACGTCGTGCGCATAAGAGTCGAGCACCTTCCGGACCCTGTGGTCAGTGGATGCGTCGTCCGCGACGCAGAGCTCCCAGTTCGGATAGATCTGGCCCCTTACCGACTCGATGGCCGCGCGCAGCCAAGCGGGGTTGGCGTTGTAGGTCGGCATCACCACGGAGATCAGCGGCTGCCGAGGCAGCTGTGCCAGGTGCCGGCGCAAGTCGGCGCGTTTTCTTTCATCGATGCTGTCATAGCGCTCGACCCAGCGCGCATAGGGCGGCGCGTCGTTTGTTGTGGCCTGCGCGGCACGAGCTTCCAAGGCTGCAGCCGCACGAGCGACCCCGCCGAAACCAGACTCTCGATAGATCCGTGCTGCGGAACGGACCGTCTGGACCGCACCACGGCGTTGCGCCGCAACGGCGGACAGCAGTCGCGGCACGCGCCTGGCCCGACGCGCCTGTCGTCCCAGCCATCGCAGCGGCACCGTCACCCTCCAACTGGTCGATTGCAGCAGGGCGTGGCGTTGGGTGTCGGCCTCGGCCAGTTGCGCGCGCGTGATGTCGAGGGTTTTGAGCGCTCTATCGGAAGTGGCCGATACCTGTGCGAGTTCGCACTCGCGTTGCGCAAGCTGCTCGCAAAGGGTCGCGCATCGCTGCTCGCAAGCCTCCAGGGCGCTTGCCAGCGTTTTCTCCCGCTCCACTTTCGTGCGGGCCCACGGGTTGAACTGCTCATCGGTACGAATGGGCTCCTTCAGGTGCAGGGGCACAAGCCCTGTGACCACGGGCTCCTCGCGACCGGCGATGAAGCGCTGGCCGAGGACATTGGCGGACGGTGCGTCCTTGCGGATCACGCACATGGAGTTGATGAACTCCACCGAGTGCACGCGGCTCAACACTGCCTCGTCGATGTCTGCGCCATGGGCCTGGAGGAAGAGATGCAGGCTATCCCTGCGCGTGCGACTCACGCCCCAGTGCTCGTGGTTCGGCACATCCGCAAGGCGCTTGAAGAAAGCCATGGGCGAAGTCGGATGGAAAAGCCCGCCCTCATGGCTGTGCCAGTAGCTGCAATGAAGGTCTTCGACGATGTAGAGGCCCCCGTCCGTCACATGATCGAAGTAGCGGCAGAACGACCGGACGATGTCGCCCGACAGGTGCGAGCCATCGTCGATGACCAGGTCGAAGCGTTCGCAATGCGCGGTGATCCGTTTGGCGACGGCATCGGTGTTGGCATCGCCGAGCACCACTGAGACGCGGGCGTCCTCGAAGGAGAGTCTTGCGCAGTCGGCATTGATATCGCATCCGACCAATCGGCGAAGCTCGGGGAAGTAGCGCGCCCAGATTTCCAGCGATCCACCATTCTGGACGCCGATCTCCAGCATGCGCATGACCGATGGGCGCCGCGGCGCCAGCAGTCGCTCGTACTCCGAAAGGTAGAGCATCCACTTGTCCGAGACCTTGCCTCGGTGTGACTCATAGAGTTCCCACAGCGTCGGGTCTGCTGGTGTGGCCGAACGGGATTGACGGGCGGGCCTCTCGTCGAGGAGTTCGGGTTCTCGAGATTGGGCGAGTGACAGCATCTGGCGTCCAACGTGAGTGAAGTGACAAAGAACCACCGGGATCTCGCTTGATGCGAAACCTCCGGTGATTCCCAAGTCTTGCTGTCAATCTGGTCAAAAGATTGAGCAACACTTTGTCTTCAGCGCGCGAGTGTTCGCGCGGCTGACTTCACGAACGCCAACGGTGGATGCGTGTGTCTACGCCTGACGCACTAGTGCGGGCCCCGCCGCGCACCATCGGCATCGACCAACCCCACGCGCGTCTGCCGCCCCCACGTACCGCGCCCCGTCAGGAAAGTCCACCAACCCCAGGCCGCACCCGTGTGGCGCAGGATCTGAAAGGTGAACGGCTCGACCAGCGCAGCCATGAAGGCCTGCGCCATGTTCGCTTCGCTGCTGTGGCCGATCCAGCGCCGGTACAGGTACACCGACCACAGGTGAAAGGCGAGGTCGAGCACGATCTTCGCGCCGATCACGCCGGCCACCGGCGCCAGCACGCCGAAGTTACCGCGCACCAGATACATCAGCAGCAGCCCGAAGGCGGCCAGCCCGTAGAGCGGCTGCAGCGTGTCGATGGCCTTCACCGGCAGCATCGCGACGCCGAGCCAGCCGTAGCGCCGGTCACCAACCATCGCTCGATACCAGAACTGCGTCTGCAGGAAGCCACCGAACCAGCGGCGGCGCTGGCGCAGGAAGGCGCCGGTGCTGCTCGGGGCATCGGTGTGTGCCTGTGCGTCGCCCAGCACGCGCACTGTCCATGGCAGGCCGTTCGCCTGCGCATGGCGGTGCAGGCGATGGATGAGTTCGTAGTCTTCCACCAGGCAGTCGGTGTCGAAGCCGCCCACGGCGCGCACCGCGTCGGTCCTGAAGCCGGCGAAGGCGCCGGAGATCAGCAGCAGGCCGTTGACGCGCATCCATGCATAGCGCGAGAGGAAGTTGCGGATGTACTCATAGGTCTGGAACCACTGGAAGCAGCGGCCGGCCAGCGAGCGGCTGCACACCGGGGTGATGACGCCGGTAGCGGCGACGAGGTTCGGCTCTTCGGAGAAGGCTCGGCGGACGGCGCCGATGGCATGGCTGTCGAGCAGCGTGTCGCCATCGACCGTGAGCACGGTGTCGGTGTCGATGCACAGGACGGCCGCGTTCAGTGCCACTGCCTTGCCGCCGTGCGGCAGGCGCAGCCAGTAAAGAGAGGGGTGTGTTGCACTGGCAGCGCTCAGCGAACCAAGTTCGGGCGCGACGAGCCCGTAGTGCGTGGTCAGCAGCTCTGCCGTGCCATCGGTCGAACCGTCGTCCGCGATCACGATGCGGTCGGGTGCGTCGGTCTGGCCGAGCAGGGCAGATAGCGTCACGGGCAGCACGGCGGCCTCGTTGTGCGAGGCGACGATCACGCCCAGCGTGTTGCGCCTCACCGCGGCCGCAGGGGAAGGAGAGGGCCGGGGCCGCAATATCGGTAGCGTCATCCAGGCGACGAACAGCAGCAGCACGGTGTCGTACAGCACGTAGGCCACCCCCACCGACCAGGCTCCGACGTTGCCGACCTTGAAGGCCATGGCGAAGAGCAGTGCCCACAGCACGAGCACGCTTCCATGAATGAGCCAGCTTCGCAGTGGCGTGCTGGGTGGAGACAGGCGCGGCGATGCGGCCACGAAGGCGCTTTGGAAAGGATCGTTCAAGAGAAGGTGCCCGGGCGGCTGTCGGTCGGTGGTTCGTTGTCGATACGCAAAAACTCGGCCTGCGGTTTCGAAAGTCCCAAGGCAAAGCCGGGACAATCGCACGCGTCATCGACTGAGTCGCCCCACGCCCGAAAATTCCCCGCATGCTCGCACAAACCCGCTACACCCGAACCGCGATCGCGCTGCACTGGCTGATAGCCGTGCTCATGGCCGTCAACATCGCCCTGATCCTGCTGGTCGACCACTACCCCGACGACTGGGTGCGCCCGGCCGTCGACACCCACAAGTCGATCGGCATCACGGTGCTGGGCCTGGTGATTTTGCGGCTCCTGTGGCGCGCCACGCACAAGCCGCCGGCCATGCCGGGCTCGTACGGTGCGCTCGAACGGTTCGCGGCGCATGCGGCCCACGGCGCCTTGTATCTGCTGATGATCCTGCTGCCGCTGTCGGGCTGGATGCACGACTCGGCCTGGAAAGACGCCGCCACCCACCCGATGCAGCTTTTCGGCCTGTTCGAATGGCCGCGCATCGGCTGGATCATGGCCATCGAGCCCACCATGAAGGAAACCTGGCACACCGTGCTGGGCGGCGTGCATGTCTGGGCGGGCTATGTGCTTTACGTGCTCTTCGCGCTGCACGTGCTGGGCGCGCTCAAGCACCAATTCTTCGACGGCGAGGCCGAACTCCAGCGGATGCTGCCATGACCACACAAGAAGAAACCGAGGCCCGCGAGGCCATCGCCCGCATCGACGCGCTGTCGACCCACTACGACCCGGTGCACGAGGGCGTGCGCGTGCGCTGGCGCCGCTTCGGCACCGACACCGCCCGGCCCCCGCTGGTGCTGCTGCACGGCGGCCATGGCAGCTGGATGCACTGGCTGCGCAACGCCGAGGCGCTATCGGCCGACCGCACGCTGTGGCTGCCCGACATGCCAGGTTTCAACGAATCCGATGCGCCGCCGCGCGTGGCGCCGGGCGAAGACTCGCTGCCACCGCTGCTTGATGCGCTCGGCGGCACGCTCGACCAGCTCATCGGCGCTGGCACGCCCATCGACCTCGGCGGCTTCTCCTTCGGCGGCTTGACGGCTGCACGGTTCGCAGTGCGACGCGGAGCCATCCGCCGCTTCGCGCTCGTGGGCAGCGGCGGCCACGGCACGCTGCGGCGCATGACGGCTCAGATGATCAACTGGCGCGCCGCCCCAGACCGAGAGGCGGAACGCGCCGCATTGCTGAACAACCTGGCCGCGCTGATGCTGCACGACCCGGCAGCCATCGACGCGCTGGCCTTCGAGATCCATGACATCTCGTGCCATGGCACGCGCTTTCGCAGCAAGGAGGTGTCGCAGTCGGGCGGGCTGCAGCAGGCGCTCGGTACGCTGGGCGTGCCTACGCTGCTGCTGTGGGGCGAGTACGACGTCACCGCCGACCCGCGCCCGCTGGTGGCGCGGCTGGTGGCCGAAGGCCCGGGGCGCGAAGGCGTGGTGATCGACGGCGCCGGGCACTGGGCGCAGTACGAGCGCGCCGACGAAGTCAATGCGCGGCTGCTGGAGTTCTTTCGCTGAACCCTATTGCTGCTGCTTCACCAGCCCCAGCTTGCGGATGATGTCGCCCCACTGCTCGTAGGTCGCGCGCGTCAGCGCGGCCAGCTCCGCGGGGCTCGACGACTCGGCTTCGTACGCGCCCTGGCGGAAGAAGTCGCGCGTGGCCGGCATCGCCAGCACCTGCGCCAGCGCGGCATGCAGTTTCTCGACCACCGGAGCCGGCATGCGCGCCGGCCCATAGAAACCCAGCCAGCTCGGCATGTCCACGCCGCTCACGCCCTGTTCGCCCATGGTGGGCACGTCGGGCAGCATCGGGCTGCGCTTGGGCGCCGCTACGGCCAGCATGCGCACCTTGCCGGTGGCCGTGTTCTGTATGGCGTTGGGCGCGGCATCGAAGTAGTACTGCACGCGGCCTGCGAGAAAGTCTTTTGCGGCGTCGGCGCCGCCCTTGTAGGGCACGTGCACCACGTCCAACCCCGCCTGCCGCGCGAAGGCCTCGCCGTAGATGTGCGACGAGGTGCCGGTGCCGAAGGAGGCGTAGCTCATCTTCCCCGGGTTGGCCTTGATGTACGCCACCAGCTCCTGCACCGTGCGCGCCGGCACGCTCGCATGCACGGTCAGCACCAGCGGCCCGCGCGCGCCTAGCGAGATCGGCGTCAGGTCCTTGAACGGGTCGTAGCGCACCTGCGCCAGCGTCTGCGGGTTCTGCGCCACCACGGAGGAGGGCGCGTACATGAAGGTGTAGCCGTCGGGCACGGCGCGGATCACCTCTTCAGTCGCAAGGATGAAGCTCGCGCCCGGCCGGTTCTCGACGATCACCGGCGTCTGCAGCACCTCGGCGAGCTTGTTGGCGACGAAGCGTGCCTGCGAGTCCGACGCGCCACCGGCCGCCAGCCCCAGCACGATGCGAATGGTGCGGCCCTTGTCCGGAAAAGGTGCGGCGGCATGGGCTGCCAGCAGTGGCATGGCCGCACCGAGCGCAAGCCAGGCGGTAAAGCGGCGGCGATCAAGAAGGGAGCGCATGCCGCTCATTGCTTGGCCAACCCGACCTGCTGCACCATCGCGCCCCAGCTGTCGTAGGTCGAGCGCGTGATGCCGGCAAACTCCTCCGGCGTGGTGCCCCCGGCCTCGTAGCCGCCGCTGCGATAGAAATCGCGCACCTGCGGCATCGCCAGCACCTTCGCGAGCGCCGTGTTGAGCTTTTCGACCACCGGCGCCGGCATGCGCGCCGGCCCGTAGAAGCCCAGCCAGCTCGGCAGGTCGAGGCCCGCGTAGCCTTGCTCGGCGAATGTGGGTACGTCGGGCAGCGCGGCAATGCGCGCGTTGGCGGCCACCGCGAGGATCTTCACCTTGCCCGTGGCCGAGGTGATGATGGCCGACGAGGCCGAGTCGAACATGTACTGCACGCGTCCGCCGATCAGGTCTTTCGCCGCGTCGGAGCCGCCCTTGTACGGGATGTGCACCGCGTCGATGCCGGTCTTCTTCACGAAGGCCTCGCCGTAGATGTGCGACGAGGTTCCCGCGCCGAACGAGGCATAGCTCACCTTGCCGGGGTGCGCCTTCACGTAGGCCACCAGTTCCTTCACGTTGTTCACCGGCACGCTGGTGCTCAGCGACAGCACCAGCGGCCCGCGCCCGCCCATCGAGATGGCGGTGAAGTCCTTGAACGGGTCGTAGGGCACCTGGGCGAATGTGTGCGGGTTCTGCGCCATGGTGGACGAGGGCGCGTACAGCAGCGTATAGCCGTCGGGCAGGGCGCGCGACACCTCGTTGGCCGCCAGCATGGTGCTGGCGCCGGGCTTGTTGTCGACGATCACGCTGGTGCCCAGCACCTCGCCGAGCTTCTGCGCCACGATGCGCGCCTGCGCATCAGTGCCGCCGCCGGCGGTGAAGCCCACGACGATGCGGATGGGCTTGCCGCGCGCCGGAAAGTCCTGCGCCACGGCCAGTGATGCAAGGCCCAGGAAGGCTGCGGCGCCGAGGGCCGAGCCGAAGGCACGGCGGGTGCCGTGAAGTTTCTTCATCGATGTCTCCGTTGGATTTCTTTTTCTATATTGATCTTGAAAACCATAAAAATCCATATTTACTAGGGAATACCCCAGAGATATGGCTTTTGAGTTTGACAAAATGGAAAGTGAAATCAAAATACGACGAAACAAGCCAAGCCGAGAACGCATTCATGAAAACTGTCGTCCGTACCGACGAGCGCATCCTGTCTTCCGACATCTTCGACCGCGACAGCCGCGTCAAGCGGCCTGACCACGGCAGCTGGGCCGAGCCCGGCAAGAGCATTCCGGTCTATCACCGCTGCGGCGTGCTGGTGGTCGGAGGCGGCCCGTCGGGCACGGCGGCCGCAGCAGCAGCGGCCCGCGCGGGCGCCGATGTGGCGCTGCTGGAGCGCTACAACCACCTGGGAGGCCTGTCGACCGGCGGCCTCGTCATCTGGATCGACCGCATGACCGACTGGGAAGGCAAGCTGGTGATCCGCGGCTTCGCCGAAGAGCTGTTCGACCGACTGCCGGCCGACGCCATCGCCGGCCCCTCGCCTGCAGACTGGGGCTCGCAGGACACGGCCAAGGCCGCACACTGGTCGCAGCGCACTGCCGCCTATCACGGCGTCGTCACCTGGTCGCCCACCATCGACCCCGAGCGGCTGAAGCTGCTCTCGCAAGAGATCGTGCTGGAGCGCAAGGTCAAGCTCATCTACCACTCATGGGCCGCCATTCCCATCGTGCAGGACGGTGCCGTCAAGGGCGTGGTGTTCGAGAGCAAGGAAGGCCGCATGGCCATCATGGCCGACGTGGTGGTCGACGCCACCGGCGACGGCGACCTGTTCGCCCGCGCCGGCGCCGACTACGTGAACGACATCGAAGAGGCCGACGTGCACCACTGCATGAACACCTCGTGGCTCTTCGGCGGCGTGGACATGAACCGCTGGATCGAGTTCAAGGCCGGCCAGCCCGAGGCCTTCACCGCCTTCATGGCGGGCGGCCGCGAGCAATGCGGCCTGTTCGAGCGGCCTTTCGTCTCGTGGCGCAACGACGTTGCCCTCTTCATGGGGCCGCGCCAGTCGGGCTACTCGGCGCTCGACGTGGACGACCTCACTGCCGTGGAAGTGCGCTCGCACCGCGCCATGGCCGCGCACCTGGACTACTTCCGCGCCCATGCACCGGGCTTCGAGAACGCCTACCTGATGCTGAGCGCGCCGCAGATCGGCGTGCGCCATGCGCGTCGCCTGAGCGGCGTGGGCTCGGTGCTGCGCAGCCAGTGGCCCGACGGTGTGCCGCTGGCCGACGAGATCGGCGTGTCGCCCGCGGTGTCGCCGAAGTTTCCGAACATCTCCATTCCCTACGGCGCGCTGGTGCCGCAGAAGCTCGACGGCCTGCTGGCCTGCGGGCGCCACATCTCGTGCGACCGCAACTCGCACGGCTTCATGCGCGAGATTCCCCAGTGCTGGATAACCGGCCAGGCCGCGGGCGTGGCGGCGGCGCTGGCATCGCGCGGCGGCATCGCGCCGCGCTTCATCGACGTGGGGGCGCTGCAGTCCGAGCTGCTGGCCCAGGGCGTGTACCTGCGAGCCGGGGCACCCGGAATTGGGCAGGGCGTGGCGTCGCCTGCAACGGCCGAAGCCGGCGCCTGAGCCATCGGCCATGACCCCGGACGCCCTCTCTTCGCGAGCCTCTACATTGGAGAGTCCTGAGAAGAGTCTTGCAAAGGGTCCCTCCATGTCCACTGAAAAAAACGACACCTCCTTTTCCGCGGCCGAACCGGTGGAAGTGCGCGGCGAGCGCTCCGACACCGTGAGCGCGCTGGAGCGCGGCATCTCGGTGCTGCGCTGCTTCAGCGAAGAACGCCCGGTGCTGGGCCATGCCGACATTGCGCGCATCACCGGTATTCCGCGCCCCACCGTCAACCGGCTGGTCGCCACGCTGCTCTCGCTGGGCATGCTCAAGCCCGCGCAGGCGGCCGACCGCTTCATGCTCGGGCCGGGCGTGGTGTCGCTGTCGCGCGTGTTCCTCGGCAGCCTCGACGTGCGCGCCGCAGCTCGGCCCAGCATGCAGGCGATGGCGGAGGAGGTGGGTGCCTCGGTCTACCTCGCGATCCGCGACGGCATGGAGATGGTGCTCATCGAAGCCTGCCGCCCGCGCTCGTCGATGCTCTCGGCGCGGCTCGACGTGGGCTCGCGCGCGCCGCTGGCCAACTCGGCGCTCGGCCGCTCGTACCTCTCGGCATTGCCCGAGGTGCAGCGCAACCAGCTGATCGATTCGATGCGCCTGCTGCGTGGCCCCGAGTGGGACAGCATCGCGCCGAACATGAATCGCGCCATCGGCGAATCGAAGCGGCTGGGCTATTGCCTGTCGCTCGGCGAATTCCACCGCGAGATCAACTCCGTGTCGGTGCCCCTCATCGGGCCTGACGGCGAAGTGATGTCGCTCAACGGCGGCGGCGCTGCCTTCGTCTTCACCGAGGAGCGCCTGCGCAACGAACTCGCACCGCGCCTGCACGACATCGCGCTGAGCATTGCGCGCGACATCGGCGGCCACGTGCCCACACCCTCGCCGGGCTAGCAGGCCCGGCCGGGGTTCACCCCCCACGACACAGAAGAACGGAGACACAGGCCATGCACCTGAGCGATGAAGAAAAAGCCATGTACGACGGGCGCGACGGCCCGGCCGTGCAGAAGGCGATGGACCTGCTGATGCGCTACGGCGAGGCATTGGGCGCCGAGCGGCTGGTCGAGACGCGCAACGTCTGCGCCACCATCACATCGACCACGCCCTTCCAGCGCGACTTCGCGCTCGCCAAGGGCGGCGGCATGGATGCGGTGTTCTCCGAATTCAGCCTCGACAGCCAGGAAACCGTCGAGATCCCGAAGTTCAAGGTCTTCACCAGCCACCTGCAGCTGGGCTTCGACCCCGGCCAGCCCGAGCGCATGGGCGTGAGCGAGGAGATCGTCCAGTTCTACAACAAGAGCGAGCGGCATGCAGCCGGCTTGGGCGCGCAGATCATGAACACCTGCACGCCTTACCAGGTCGGCAACATCCCGACGCGCGGCGAGCACTGCGCGTGGATGGAGTCGTCGGCGGTCGTGTATTGCAATTCGGTGCTGGGCGCGCGCACCAACACCGAAGGCCGCGAGAGCACGGGTGCCGCCATGCTCACCGGACGTATTCCGTATTGGGGCTATCACCTCGACGAGAATCGCCGCGCCACGCACGTGGTCGAGCTAGACATCGAGGTCGAGTCTGTGCAGGACTGGGGCCTGCTCGGCTACTACATCGGCGAGCACGTGCAGGAGCGCGTGCCGGTGGTGCACAGCAGGCGCGGCATTGGCCGCGTACCCAACCTGCCGCGGCTCAAGCACTTCGGCGCCGCGGCATCTTCATCGGGTGGCGTGGAGATGTATCACATTGCCGGCATCACGCCCGAGGCGCTCACGCTCGAGCAGGCGCTCGGCGGCCGTGCGCCGGTCGAGGTGCTGCGCTACGGCGAGGCCGAGCGCCGCGCCACCTACGAGAAGATCAACGTCACGGGCAAGGACTCGGAAATCCAGTACGTGATGCTGGGCTGCCCGCACTACACCATCGAGCAGATCTGGGAGGCCGCGCAGCTCATCGAGGGCCGCAAGGTGCATCCGAGCTGCGAGCTGTGGATCTTCACGCCGCGCGCCATCAAGTCACTGGCCGATCGCAACGGATACACGAAGATCATCGAGGACGCGGGCGGAATCATCATGAGCGACAGCTGCTCCGCCATGAGCCGCGCCGTGCCCAAGGGCACGAAGACGGTGGCGCTCGATTCGGCCAAGCAGGCCCACTACCTGCCCGCCATCCTCGGCGTGCAGGCCTGGTTCGGCAGCACGGCCGAATGCATCGATGCCGCCTGCACCGGCCGCTGGAACGGAGGCTACGCATGAGCGACGCAGTCATCACGGAGAAAACCATCGTCATCCGTGGCCGCAAGGTGGTGGGCGGCGTAGCCGAGGGCGAGGCCCTGGTCACGCGCGACCGCATCTCGGGCTGGGGCGGCATCGATCCGCGCACCGGCACCGTCATCGAGACGCGGCACGAACTGCGCGGCCAGAGCTTCGCGGGCAAGGTGCTGGTGTTTCCGGGAGCCAAGGGCTCGTCGGGCTGGTCGGCGATGTTCCACATGACGCGGCTCATGAACTCGGCGCCGGCAGCATTCCTCTTCAACGAGATGACGACCAAGATGGCGCTGGGCGCCGTGGTCACGCACTCGCCCTCGATGACCGACTTCGAGCGCGACCCGCTCGAGTGCATCGCAACCGGCGATTGGGTGCGCGTGGACGCCGACCGCGGCGTGATCGAGATCACCAAGAAGAACAACGCATCCGGAGATCGCTCATGACCCGCCCCCTGCGCAGCAACTTCCCGCGCGGCTCCTACCTGTGGTCGGTGCGCAATGCGCACTGGCGCGCGCTCGGCATTCCGGAAGAGGATTGCGAGAAGCCCAAGATCGCCGTCGTCAACAGTTCGTCGGAGCTGGCCGCCTGCTTCAGCCATCTCGACCGCGTGGCGGGGGAGATAAAGGCCGCGATCCGCGCCGCGGGCGGCATTCCTTTCGAGATCCGCACGGCAGCGCCCAGCGACTTCATCACCGGCGCCGGCGCGCGCGGCGCCTACATGCTTGGCGCACGCGATCTGGTCACCAACGACATCGAGGTGGCAGTCGAAGGCGCACAGCTCGACGGCATGGTGTGCCTCACCTCCTGCGACAAGACGGTGCCGGGCCAGCTCATGGCTGCCGCTCGGCTCAACATTCCGACGCTGCTGGTGCCCTGCGGCTACCAGCCCAGCGGCGAGTACCGCGGCAGGCACATGGACATCGAGGAAGTGTTCATCGGCGCGATGCACGCTGTCACCGGCAACCTGCCGGTGGAAGAACTCGTGGGCATGAGCCGCGAAGCAATCCGCGGGCCGGGCGTGTGCTCGGGCCTGGGCACCGCGAACTCGATGCACATCGTCTGCGAAGCGCTCGGCATGGCCTTGCCCGGCAGCGCGCCGGTGGCCGCGCTGAGCGAGAAGATGATGGCCGACGTGCGCGCCGCGGGCACGCGCATCGTGCAGATGGTGTGGAACGACCTGAAGCCGCGCGACATCCTCTCGCCCGGCGCTTTCGTCAACGCGGTGCGCGCGGTGCTTTCCGTCGGCGGCTCGCTCAACACCGCCAAGCACCTGCAGGCGATAGCGACCGAGGGGGAGTGCGGCGTCGACGTGTACGGCCTCTTCGAAAGCCTCGGCCCCACGACACCGGTGCTGGCCGGCGTGCGGCCCATCGGCGAGCATTCCATCGAAGCCTTCGAGGCAGCGGGCGGTTGCCGCGCGCTGATGAAGCAGCTCGAACCCTTGCTCGACACCAGTGCGCTGACGGTCACCGGTGGCACGGTGGCAGAGAACCTGCGCAACGCCGAAGTGGCCGACGCCGAAGTGATCCGCCCCATCGACCGCCCGGTCGCACCGCTGCCGGCCATCGTGCTGCTGCGCGGCAACCTCGCGCCCGAATCGGGCCTCATCAAGACCGGCATCGCAGAGCGCAAGGTGCGGCGCTTCACCGGGCCGGCCGTGTGCTTCTGGACATCTGACGCAGCCATCGCCGCGCTGAAGAAGGGCGAGATCGTGCCCGGCCAGGTGGTCGTGATGCGCGGCGCCGGCGCCTGCGGCGGTCCGGCCATGGGTGGCGGGGCATCGCGCGTGGTCTTCGCTGTCGATGGCGCGGGCCTCGGCGACCAGGTCGCACTGCTCACCGACGGGCATCTCTCGGGCCTCGTCTGCAAGGGGCTCGTGGTGGCCGAGGTGTCGCCCGAAGCCGCGCTGGGCGGCCCGCTCGGGCTGGTGCGCGACGGCGACGTGATCACCATCGACCTCGACGCGCGCCGCCTCGACATCGCGCTGACCGACGCCGAACTCCAGGCCCGTCGCGCCGACTGGCAGGCGCCGCCGCCGGCCTTCGACACCGGCTGGCTGCAGCAGTACCGGCGCAACGTGAGTCCGCTCTCCAAGGGCGCAGTGCTCGTGCGCACCGAACGCCCCGAGCCCTCGAGCTAGACCTTTTTCATCCCCGGCCTTCGCCAACCGGTGCGAACCCCCGTTCGCACCCGGTGGCGCAGCCCTGCGCGCGATTCCAGAGTTTTTCAACCGAAGAGAAGAAGCAGGAGACAAAAAACCATGAAGAGATTTTTGATGTGGTCGGCGCTGGGGCTGGCAAGCAGCGGCGCGGCGCATGCGCAATCCAGCGTCACCGTGTTCGGCGTGGTGGACCTCGGCATCCAGTACACGAGCGGCGCCGGCAGCGGCTCGGTCAAGGCGCTGTCGAACGGCGGGCTCTCGACCAGCCGGCTCGGATTTCGCGGCACCGAAGACCTGGGCGGCGGACTGCGCGCGGGCTTCTGGCTCGAAGGCAGCCTGAACCCCGACAACGGCACCGGCCGGCCGAGCAACAGCAACAACCAGACGAGCGGCGCGGGCGCGGCAGGGCCCATAACCTTCGACCGCATGTCCTTCGTGAGCCTCTCGTCGGACACGCTGGGCGAAGTGCGGCTGGGCCACGACTTCATTCCCACGCACTACAACAGCATCTACTTCGACCCCTTCAACGCCAACGGCGTGGCGCGCGCGGGCAACCTCACCTTCGCGGGCGCGGGCACCGGGCCGCTGCCCACGGCCATCACCGGCAGCAACACGGTGAGCTACTGGCTGCCGCCCAACATCGGCGGCTTCTACGGCATGGCGATGGTCGGCACCGGCGAGAACGACTCCACCGTTGCGAACCGCGACGACGGCAACTTCGCCGGCGCGCGCTTCGGCTTCGCCTCGGGCGCATTCGACATCGCGGCGGCCGTCACGCGCTCGCACTTCGACGCCACCACCACCATCGGCAACTACACGCACGCCAACATCGGCGGCTCGTGGGATGCGGGCTTCGCGAAGTTCTTCGCGCTCTACAACAAGGTGACGGTGAAGCTCGCGGGCGGCACGGTGCGCAAGAACACCACCGAGATCGGCGCGCACATTCCGGCTTTCGAGGTCGGCCGCATCCGCATCAGCTATGCCTACCTCGACGACCGCAGCGACGAGAGCCTGCGCAACGCCAACGGCATGCCGCGCAACCGCGACGACGCGCGGCAGTTCGGCATCGGCTACGTGCACAACCTCTCCAAGCGCACCGCGCTCTACGGCACCTATGCGCGGTTGATGAACAGCGGGCAGGCCCGCTATGTGGTCAGCGGCGGCGTTGCACCGGGCGCAGGGCAGCGCTCGTCGGGGTGGGAATTCGGTGTGCGGCATCTCTTCTGAACCAAGGAGCCTTTCATGCGACGCAGAACCCTGACCATGGCGGCGCTCCCGGCTCTTGCGGCCGCGATGCTGCCCGGCGCGGCGGCCTGGAGCGCCGATGCGTATCCGAACAAGCCGCTGCGGCTGATCGTGGGCTTCGCGCCCGGCGGCGGCGCCGACGTGCTCACGCGAATCATCGCGGAGGGGCTGTCGAAGCAGCTCGGCCAGCAGGTGATCGTGGAGAACCGGCCCGGCGCCGACGGCGTGCTTGCGGCGCAGGCCACCTCGTCGGCCAGGCCTGATGGCTACACGCTGCTGATGGGCACCAACACCGCGATGGTGGCGGCGCCCACGCTGCGGCCGACGCCGCCCTACGACCCGTTCAAGGCCTTCACGCCGATCAGCTCGGCCGGGCAGTTCTCGATGTTCCTCGTGGTGCCGACGAGCCTGCCGGTGAAGAGCGTGAACGAACTGCTGGCAATGGTCTCGGCCAAGCCGGGCGCCTACAACTCGGCATCGAGCAACAGCGCTTCGGAGCTTGCGATGCTGCAGCTGCTGGGTGACCGCAAGGTGGTCAACGCGCGCTACAAGGGCGACATGCAGGCCATGACCGACCTGCTGGGCGGCCAGATCCAGATGATGTTCACCACCGGCACGCTGGCGCCGGGCTTCGTGAAGGAAGGGCGCATCCGCGCGCTGGTAACGCTGCTGCCGCAGCGCAGCGGCCTGCTGCCCGACGTGCCGACCGGCGGCGAACTGGGGCTGGGCAAGCTCACCATCACGCCATGGGCCGGCTTCTTCGGGCCGCCGGGGCTGCCGCAGGCGATTACCGACAAGCTCTCGCTGGAGCTGCAGAACACGCTCAAGCGGCCAGACGTGCATGCCCAACTGGTGCAGCAGGGCTTCGAGGGCTACGGCATGAGCCCCGCGAAGTTCGCCGAGTTCTTCCGCACGCAGTACGACGCCTTCGGCGCCACCGTGCGGGAGCACAACGTCAAGTTCGAATAGCGGCGGCCTCGCGGCGCCAGAAGGCGGCATCGGGGAATGTGCCTGCGCCGGCCGCAGCGTTGTCCGCCATGTGCTCGCCGCGGCTGGTGCCGGGAATCGTGCAGGTCACCGTCGGGTGGCTCAGCACGAACTTCAGCAGCACCTGCGCCCAGCTCGTGCAGCCGATCTCGCCGGCCCACGCGGGCAGCGGCTTGTCGCGAAGCCGGCGCAGCAGGCCACCGCCGCCGAAGGGCATGTTGACGATCACCGCCACGCCGCGCTCGGCCGCCAGCGGCAGCAGGCGCTGCTCGGCCTCGCGCGCGTCGAGCGAATAGTTGATCTGCAGAAAGTCGAGCTTCTCGGCGCGCAGCACGGCCTCGACCTCGTCGTAGGCCGAGGCCGTGTAGTGCGTGATGCCGATGTAGCGCACGCGGCCTTTCTCCTTCCAGCCGCGCAGCGTGGCGAGGTGCGTGCGCCAGTCGACGAGGTTGTGCACCTGCATCAGGTCCATGCGCTGCGTGCGCAGCCGCGCGAACGATTGCTCCATCTGCGCAATGCCGGCCTCGCGGCCCGAGGTCCAGACCTTGGTGGCAAGAAAGGCTTTGTCGCGCGGCTTCGCTGCGGCCAGCAGCTCGCCGGTGGTTTCCTCGGAGCGGCCGTACATCGGCGAGCTGTCGATCATCGTGCCGCCGGCCGCGAACAGGGCGTCGAGCACGCCGGGAAGGCGCTTGTATTCCTCGCTGCCGGGGCGCTGGTCGAAGCCGATCCAGGTGCCGCAGCCGATCACGGGCAGGGCTTCCTGGGTGGAGGGGATGGGGCGGGTGTTCATGGCGGACTTGCTCTGCGGTTGTGCGGAGGCGGGGAGCGCGGCGCTTGCGCACAGCGCGGCGCCCAGGCGCAGCAGTTCGGCGCGGGTGAGAGGGAAATCCTTCGAGGGCGGCATCGGCGGCCAGTATCCGACGATGGGGCAAAAAAGAGAAAAGCAGCTTTCTTGTCGTGGGCCATGGAATACTGTATAAAAATACAGTTAACAGTCTTCACCATGGGCCTTCCTTTCCTCGACTCCTTTTCCGCTGCCGCAGGCCGTGGCGTCTGGCATGCCGACGAACTCGGCCTGGCCGACGCGCAGGTCGTCGCCACCGGCCACACTGCGCTCGACGCGCAGTTGCCGGGTGGCGGCTGGCCGGTCGGCGCGATGACGGAGCTGCTGCAGGCCGTGCCCGAGGCTCATGTCTGGCGGCTGCTGCTGCCCGCGCTGGCGCAGGCGGTGCAGGCGCGGGGCGGGCCGGTGGTGCTGGTCGGTGCACCTTATGAGCCTTGCGGGCCGTCGCTCGCGGCGCAGGGACTGCCGGTGGAGGCCCTCATGTGGATCAGGAGCGAGGCTCCGGCCGCGCGGCTGTGGGCCTGCGAGCAGGCACTGCGCTGCGCGGACATCGCCGCCGTCGTGGCCTGGCTGCCGCAGGCGCGGGTGGGTGAGCTGCGGCGGCTGCAGCTGGCGGCTGCGCAGCACGAGGTGCTGCTGTTCGTGTGCCGGCCCGAATCGGTCGCGCTGTCGGCCTCGCCGGCGCGGCTGCGCATTCGTGCCGGGCGCTGCGAGGCTGACGCATCGCAGATCGAGCTGCACATCCTCAAGCGTCGCGGCCCGCCGCTGGCCACGCCGGTGATGCTGCCGGCGCGCAACGAACGCATGACCGCATTGCTGGCCGCCGCCCGGCTGCGCCGCAAGCTGCGTCTGCAGCAACTGGGTACGGTGCCGGCCGGCGAGTCGGCAACCTCGGCGACCGTGGTGCGCATCGACGCGTGGAAAGGAGGCCCGGATGCACTGGATCGCCTTGCGGTGGTCGCTTGACGCCGACACGCCCGATGCTCCTGTCTTGCCCACGCCCGAAGCGCTGGGCTGGTGGGCGCTGCAGTACACGCCCCACGTGGCTTGGCAAGACGAGGCACTGATGCTCGAAGTCTCCGCCTGCGAGCGCCTGTGGGGCGGGCGGTTGCAGCTGATGCGCCAGTTGCTTGCCGACAACCCCGCGCCCGACGTTCGCATGCAGGGTGCGCAGGGCGCCACGAGCCTGATCGCGCTGGCCCGGCTGCGCCTGTTCGTGCGACAGGAAAAGCGGCCGCAGGAGGTGCCGGCCGGACTGCCTCTCGACACTCTGAGCGCCGCGCGCGAACACCTCGACCTGCTTGCGCGCCTGGGTTGCCGCACTTGGGGCGAGGTGGCGGCGCTTCCGCGCGGCGGCCTCACGCGGCGCTTCGGCGCAGGGCTGCGCGAGGCGCTCGACGCCGCATGGGGCCTGCGCCCCGAAAGCCATGCCTGGCTCACGCTGCCCGACGTGTTCGAGCAGAAGCTGGAGCTGCCCGCGCTGGCCGAGACCGCCCCCGAACTCATGTGGTCGGCCAACCGGCTGCTGTCGGCCCTGCAGATCTGGCTGCGTGCCCGCCAGCGTGGTGCGCGCGCGCTCGAACTGGAGTGGACGCTCGATCTCAAGCGCTTCAATGGCGTGAACCTGCCGCCGCACCAGCAAGTCACCGTGCGCACGGCCGAGCCCACGCAGGACATGGCGCACCTGCGCCGCCTGCTGTCCGAAAAACTGGCCCTCACCACGCTGGCCGCGCCCGCGAGCTGGCTCAGGCTGCGCACGCTCGAAACCGATCCGTGGGCTGGCGCCAGCACCAGCTTTCTGCCGGAAGACAACCGCAAGGGCGACAGGCTGCACGAGATGGTCGAGCGGCTCAGCGTGCGGCTCGGAGCGCAGCAGGTGGTGGTGCCGTCGGCGCAGGCCGACCACCGGCCCGAGCGCAAGCAGGCATGGCAGCCCGCGCTGCAGAAAGAAAAGGAAAAGGCGCCCGGCGACAAGGCCCGCAAGGAAGCAAAGGCCGCAAGGGCCGCGGCGTCGCAGCCCGATGCCATCTACCCGCCGTGGCTGCTGCCCGAGCCGCTGCTGCTCGAAATGGACGGCGAGCGCCCGTGCTATCGCGGCCCGTTGAGCAGGCTGATCGGGCCGCAGCGTGTCGAGACGGGCTGGTGGGGCGACAAGGAAGACGGCGGCCAGCCCGCGATGCGCGACTACTACGTCGCGGAAAGCCCCGAAGCCGGGCTGGTGTGGATCTTTCGCGAGCGGCCCGCCGCGCGCTTTTCTTCCGGCGAGGTGCGCTGGTATCTGCAGGGCTTCTATGCCTGACCTGAGCGGCAAGCAACTGCGCGGGCGCAACTCGGCCAAGGTGCATGCGCTGCCGTTGCCGCTGCGCAAAAAAGCCGCGCCGACGCTGCCGGACTATGCCGAGCTGCATTGCCTGACCAACTTCAGCTTCCAGCGGGGCGCTTCGACGCCGGAGCAGATGGTGGAGCGGGCCTACCAGCTCGGCTATATCGCGCTTGCCATTACCGACGAATGCTCGGTGGCGGGCATCGTGCGGGCCCATGTGGCCCTGCGCGACCTTCCGGCGAAGCTGGCCGAGCACGAGCGCGAGCATCCCGACGAGCCGGAGATCCCGCGTAACTCCGCTTTCCGCCTGCTGTTCGGCAGCGAGTTCCAGTTCGAGCGCTTCAAGCTTGTGGTGATCGCAAACGACACCGAGGGCTGGGGCAACCTGTGCGAGTTCATCACCGCCGCGCGCAACACCGAACTGCCCAAGGGCGAGTACCGCGTGAGCTGGGAAGACAGCGACGTGGCTTCGCTGCAGCACTGCCAGGTTCTTTTCGTACCGCATCGCAACCCCGGCGGTGCGATGGATGTTGCGACGCTGCACGAAGACCTGATGGCCGCCAAGGCGCTGTACGGCGAAAACCTCTGGCTGGCCGTGGAGCTGTTCAACGAACTCGACGACGACCTCTGGTTCGTCACGCTGATGCAGGCGGGCGAGGAAACAGGCGTGCCGCTCGTGGCCGCCGGTGACGTGCGCATGGACGTGCGCTCGCAGAAGCCGTTGCACGACGTGCTGACGGCGGTGCGCGAAGGCAAGACGGTGGCCGAATGCGGCTTTGCGCTGCAGTCGAATGCCGAGCGGCATCTGCGGCCGCGCATGCGGCTGGCGGAACTTTATTTTCAGGAGATGCTGACGAACACGCTTTTGGTGGCCGGGCGGTGCAGGTTCGACCCTGAAGTGATCCGCGAGAACTACAAGTACCCGCTTGAGAGCGTGGGAAACCACGAGACGCCGGCGCAGACGCTGGTGCGCAAGACGTGGGAAGGGGCACTCGAAAGGTATCCGCTTGAAAGGTATGCCTCGGGTATTCCGGAGAGCGTTTGCCGGCAGGTCCGCAAGGAGCTCGATCTCATCATCGACCTCGAATACGAGATGTTCTTTCTCACGGTGGAAAACATTGTCGGCTTCGCAAAATCGCAGAAGATCCTTTGCCAAGGGCGTGGGTCATCCGCGAACTCGGCGGTGTGCTACTGCCTTGGCATCACAGCTATCGACCCAGATAAGGGCACGCTCCTGTTCGAGCGCTTCCTGAGCCGCCATCGCCGCGAGCCGCCCGACATCGACGTCGACTTCGAGCACCAGCGGCGCGAGGAAGTCATCCAGTACATCTACGAAAAATATGGCCGCGACCGTGCCGCCATCGCCGCCGTCGTCATCTGCTATCGCGCACGCAGCGCGTTGCGCGACGTGGGCAAGGCCATCGGCATCGACGAGCGGTTGATTGACGAGTTCGCGAAAGACCACTACTGGTTCGACGAGACAGTGCTCGGCGAGCAATTGCGCCAGGCTTCGGCGCGCGTCGGTGTCGAGGAGGACGAACTCAAGCTGATGCACTGGATCGAGATGACGCAGCGGCTCAAGGGCTTTCCGCGCCACCTGAGCCAGCACGTGGGCGGCTTCGTGCTCACGCACACGAAGCTCACGCGGCTGGTACCGGTCGAGAAGGCGTCGATGAAAGACCGCTCCGTCATCCAGTGGGAGAAGGACGATCTCGAAGCGATGGGCATGCTCAAGGTCGATGTGCTCGCGCTCGGCATGCTCAGCGCGATCCGCCGGGGGCTCGCTCACATGAATCGCTGGCGGGGCTCGATGCTGGAGATGCACCAGATACCGAGCGACGACCAGAAGGTGTTCGACATGATCTGCGACGCCGACACCATCGGCGTGTTCCAGATCGAGAGCCGGGCGCAGATGTCGATGCTGCCGCGCCTGAAGCCGCGAACGTACGAAGACCTGGTGATCGAGGTTGCCATCGTGCGGCCCGGGCCCATACAAGGCGGCATGGTGCATCCGTATCTCAAGCAGCGGGAGCGGAAGCGCAACAACCTGCCTATCCACTATGAGAAGGAAGAGCTGCGCCCTGCGTTGGAGCGAACGCTGGGCATTCCGATCTTCCAGGAGCAGGTGATGCAGATCGCCATGATCGCGGCCAAGTTCACGGCCGACGAGGCCGATCAACTGCGGCGTGCCATGGCGGCATGGAAGCGCAAGGGCGGCCTCGACAAATTCCACGAAAAGCTCGTGAATGGCATGGTCAAAAACGGATACCCCAGGGCATTCGCCGAGGCCATCTTCAAGCAGGTCATGGGCTTCGGCGACTACGGCTTCCCCGAAAGCCACGCCGCCAGCTTTGCGCTGCTGGTAACGGTGAGCAGCTGGCTCAAGAACTACGAGCCGGCCTGCTTCCTCGCCGCGTTGCTCGATTCGCAACCGATGGGCTTCTACAGCCCGTCGCAGCTCGTTCAGGACGCACGTCGCCATGGCGTCGAGGTGCGCCCGGTCGACGTCACGCGCAGCGAACTCGACACCACGCTCGAAGCCCGTGATCCCGATGCGCTGCGTTCTCCAGGCATCGATCCACGCTACATCGACCGCCTCGGCAACGAGAACCAGCCTGCGGTGCGGCTGGGCCTGAACCGCATATCGAGCCTCAGCAAGGGTGGCGCCGAGCGCCTGCTCAAAGCACGCGACCAATCGCCCTTCACGAGCACCGAAGACCTTGCCCTGCGCGCCGAACTCGACGGCAAGGACATGGCCGCGCTGGCCGCCGCCGATGCGCTGATGTCGCTCTCGGGCCATCGGCGCCAGCAGGTGTGGGACGCCACCGCGCAGCACCGGTCGCCGGCTCTGCTGCGGGGCGTGCCGATCAACGAGCAGGCGCTGCTGCTGCCGGCCGCGCCCGAGGGGGAGGAGATCGTCGGCGACTACGCGGCGCTCGGTCTCACGCTGCGCCGCCATCCGCTCGCGCTGCTGCGCCCGCGCCTTGCGCGCATGAAGCTCATGAGCGCGGCCGAACTGCGTTCGCTGCCCAGCGGGCAGACCGCGCGCGCCTGCGGCATCGTCAAGGGACGGCAGCGCCCACAGACCGCCAACGGCACCATCTTCGTCACGCTGGAGGACGAGACGGGCAACGTCAACGTCATCGTCTGGAGCCATGTCATCGAGGCCTGGCGCGAGCCGCTGCTCAAGTCGCACCTGCTCGCAGTGCAGGGCACATGGCAGCGCGACGACGACAGCGGCGGCAAGGTGCAGCACCTGATCGCCACGGGCTTCAGGGACCTGACGCCGCTCATGGGCCGGCTCGCGCAGAGCAACACGAGCCGCGACTTTCATTGACGCGGGAAGGGAACGACCGAATGCAACCGATCGTTCCATGCCTCGCGCCTTCCTCCGCTTTTCGCTAACCTGTTTCCGCCATGTCCGCACTCGCCGCTTTCGACCCCATCGTCGCCACGCCTATCGGGCCGCCGCCACCAGCGCCCGATGTGCCCGTGCCACCACCGCCGCCGCCCATGCCACCGCCGGAGGGCGACCCGCCACCAGTCGTGCCGCCTGTGACCGACCCCGGCTTTCCGCCACCGGTGGTGGAGCCTCCGCCACCGATGCAGACGGCGGTGCCGTTCGGCAAGCCGCATGCGCGGCGCCTGCGCGAGATCTACCGTTCGGCCGGCTGGCCGTGCTGCGACACCATCGAGGTCGAACTGCTCGCCAGCGGCTATCTGGAGCGCGTGCGTACGGTGCACGGCCACGAGACGCTGCGCGTGACCGACACCGGCATTGCGCGCATCGCCACCACGCTCACCATCAACCGCGCCGCGCTGTCGCCGCACGAAGCGCTGGTGGAGCGCGTGGCGCGCGAGATGACGCGCGGCGGCCGCATCGCATGGCGCGGCCTGGGCTTGCGCGCCCGACTGCCGCCGCTGGAAGAGGGCGACAAGCCGCGCTGGTGCGTTGCGCGGCCCGATGTGTTCTCCATCCGCAATACCAGCGTGGAGGCTTACGCGCACCCCATCGTGCACGAGGTAAAGGTGAGCCGCGCCGACCTGCTGGGCGACCTGCGCAAGCCCGACAAGCGCGCGGCGTACCTCGACCTGGGTGGCGAGTGCTGGTACGTGCTGGGCAACGACGCGAAGGGCCGCTGCATCGCCAAACCAGAAGAAGTGCCGGTCGAATGCGGCGTGATGGTGCTGGAGGGCGAACGCCTTGTGGTCGCGCGAGCGGCCGTGCATCGCGCGTTCGATCGCATTCCGTTCGCGGTGTGGCTTGCGCTGGCCAAGGCGCAGCCGATTGCCGGATTCGAGGACGACGTGCAGGACATGCTGATCTGACGACCTCGGGCCGGGTCAGGTGATGTCGTCGTAGCTCCGGTGCGCGATGGCGACGACGTCGCCGGGCAGGAACTGGCTCTGCATCTGGCGCAGGCCTTCTTCGCGGTCTTCAGCACTGGCCGTGGCATCGAACATCTGGTCGCAGAACTCGAGCACGTCTTTTGCGATGCGTTCGTAGCGGTAGTAGGCGAGGGCGACGAGGTCGATGTCTTTAAGTCCGTAGCCTTCGTAGAACAGCGCTTCTTCCTGCGGCTGGTTCCACACGTGGCCGACGCCACCGCCGATGAACATCAGGTCGCGCTCTTTCGGGGCGAGGATGAGCGTGTCCCAGTCGACGATGGAAATGCGGTCGTTGTCGCCGACGAGAACATTGCCCGCGTGGAGATCGGAGTGGCACAGCACCAGCTGCGGCGGGCGTTCGAGCAGGATGGAGGCGAGCTGTTCGCTGCGATAGACGACGGTGTCGATCTCTTCCGCATGCTCCTCCCAGAAGGCGAGGAAGCGCTTGACGATGTCGTCGCCCTTCACGCCGTTGATGAACCGGCGCTGGTAGCGGCGGACGCCTTCACGCCAGTGGTGGGCGTAGTGCTCTTTGGGAAGACCGGCCGACAGCGCTTCGGGTAGTTCGGTGCGATGGATCGCGCCCAATGCGGTGCCGAGCGCGGTCCATTGGCGGTTCGTCAATGTGCGTTCGAAACCGTTCTTGCCGTCGAAGAAGGGATAGAGCGCCCAGTCGAAACCGTGGCCTTGCGCGCTGAGTTGCCGGCTCGTTGTGGGCAACGGTGCCATCACTGCTTCGATGCCTTGCTCGTGGTGAAGGAAGGCTGGGACCGCGACGACCGGCTGGTCGAAATCGCCTCTGCGCAGCTTGAGGAAGTACGCGGCGCCGTCACTCGCATTGATGCGAAAGACGGCGGAGTTCACATCCGCGCCGAGGGGCAGGAATTCGATGCGGGCGTCGTGCAGGCCATAGGCATCGGCGAGGTATTGCGCGACGGTTTCGCGCGACAGGTCGGGGGGCGTCAGCATGCAGCCACTGTAGCGCCGGAGGAATGCCGCACCTCAATGCAGGGGGTAGGAGCCGAGAGGTTCGTGGTTAAACGGATGCGTTAAGTGCGAACGGACCAGTCGGAACTCTGTTGCCGTCCAGCGGATGGGCTCCAGGGAAGTGGGCCTTGCTGCGCGTTCGGCGTCCCGTGCGATCGTGACGTGCGGCGTCCATCCACGGACATGGACATCGAGGGAAAAGCCGGCTCGCACCAGCGCACGGCTGATGTCGTACTGAAGGCGCCGCAAATCTTCATGCTCCGACGGTTGCACTACCGAGGCGTCGTTCGACCATGTGCAGGAGCGGTCGAGCGTGAGTTGCAGTGGCTGCATCGACACTTCGGAGAGCGCGGCGCGCAGACGTTGCTCGGCGTTGCCCTGCTGATCGGGGAGGTACTGGAGCGTCAGGTGCAGGCGGTCTACGGGCGGAAAGGAGCAGCCTCTGGGCCACCACCAGTTCTTGCGGTGCGCCTCTATTTCAGCTTGCACTTCCCTGGCGGGAAAGAGTCCGACGAGAAGCTTATTGGACTCGGCCATCGGGCGCTTCTTCAGGATTCAGACGGCCACCAGCTCTCGGCCGTCGTGCGGATGACGCGCGCTGCCTGCACGCGAATGTCCCCCTTGTCGCGGGTCACTTTGAAAGGCCAGGTCGAGATCCGACCCGTACGGGAGGGAGGCTGCAACTGGTGCAACCTGGAGAAAAAAAGAACCTGCGCAGTGAGCGCAGGCGGATTGGCGGTGGTCATCGGCGTCGCCTTGAAGTTGTTCTTGGAGACGACGAATTTTAGAGAAATACTGTATTTATGTACAGTATTTTCAGGGTCGAGCAGGCGTGCCCAGCAGAGCATCCAGGTCGACCGCCGCTGCCATCGCCCTGTAACCCGCATCGCCCGGATGCAAGTGGTCGCCCGAGTCCATCGCCGCCTTCAGCCGCGAGGGCCGGGCCGGGTCGCGCAACACCGCGTCGAAGTCGACCACGGCGTCGAACGCGCCGCCTTCGCGGATCCAGCGGTTCACGGCCTGGCGCACCTTGTCCTTGTCGGGCGAGTAGTGGCCTTCGAGCGGTGTGCCCTCCAGCGCGCGTTCGGTCGGCGCGATGGTGCCGGCCATGATGCGCACGTTGTGGGCATGGGCCAGCTCCGCCAGCTGCCGCAGGCCCTGGATGACGGCTTCCGCGCGCACGGCGGGTTCGTTTGGTGCGAACGGGCCGCCGGGCCAGCCGATGTCGTTGGTGCCCAGCAGCACGATCATGGCGCGCACGCCCGGCTGGGCGAACACATCGCGGCCTGCGCGTTCCAGGCCGGCGCGGCCCATGCCGTCCTTCAGCAGGCGGCCGCCGGAGATGCCGGCGTTGAGCACCGCGACATTGCGCCCCACCAGCCGCTCGGCCAGCGCGTCGGGCCAGCGGGTGTTGGCGCTGGGCGTGGAGCCGTTGCCATCGGTCAGCGAATCGCCGAGGGTGACGACGGTGGTTGGTGGCTGGGGTGTCTCGACGATCAGGCCGCTGACGTAGACACGGGTGCTCCATTGCGTTGCCGCTGCCGGCAGGTGCGCGGCGCCGGTCAGGTCGCCATCGGCCACGTAGGCGATCTGCCGCGCATCGAAGTGAAAGCCCGCGGGCTGGCTCGGCCGCGGCAGATAAAGCGACACCGCAACCTTGCCGAGAGCGGGCATGGCGATGTCCACCGGGTCGCTGACCAGCCGCGCGCCGGGCGGGATGGTGACGTCGGCCTGCCCGCCGAAGCGCAGCGGCCGGTCGCTGCCCTCGACCACCGCGGAGCCTTCGGCATGCCGGGCCACGCGCGCTGCGCCGATGTACAGCGGCGCCACCCCGCCTTCGTTGCTGATCACCACGCGCAGCCGCGACCCGCCGATGCTCAGCCGCGCCACCTGGCGCACGGTCTGCCGGTTGAACTGGAAGGGCAGGCCGGTGGGCAGCACGAAGTCGCCGTTCCAGATGGGTTGCGTGCTGGCCATCCAGCTGGGGCTCCAGTAGGCCGCCGGTTCTGCTGTTGAAGTTGCGGCTGTGGCGGCCAGGGTGAGCGCGAGGGCGCCGTGGCGCAGGATCGATGCGAGTGTCGATGTGGTCATGAGAAGAGGTCCTTGGATGAAAGCTGAAGCAAGGCCTCGACTTTCTTTCATGCGTATCCGGATGGGTAGACGGCAGAATGGCATCCAGACCATTCCAAATGCGAATACACCATGGACACCCTGCGCGCCCTCGAAGCCTTCGTGCACAGCGTGGAGCTGGGCAGCCTGTCGGGCGCGGCCCGCGCGCTCGACACCACGCAGCCCACCGTCAGCAAGCTGGTCGCGGGGCTGGAGCGTTCGCTCGGCGTGCGCCTGCTGCGGCGCACCGCAGCAGGCCTGAGCCTGACCGAGGAAGGCCAGCGCTTTCACGAGCGCGCACGGCGCATGCTGGAGGACTACGGCGACGCGGTGTCCGACGTGCGCGAAGGCATCCAGCAGCCGCGCGGCCTGCTGCGCATGAGCGCGCCGGTGACCATGGGCCAGCGGCATCTCAACGCGATGGCGGTGGAGTTCCTGGGCCTGTACCCGGACATCGAACTGGAGCTGGCGCTCGACGACCGCTTCGTCGATCCGCTGGAGGAGCGCATCGACGTTTCGCTGCGCGTCGGCGGCGCCTTGCCGCCCGACTTGGTCGCTCGCCACCTGGGCACGTGGCCGCGCGTGCTGGTCGCGTCACCGGACTACATCGCGGCACGCGGCAAGCCGCGCAAGCCTCAGGACCTGCTGGCGCACGACTACCTGCGCTACGCGGCGGGCGACGACGGCGTGCTGCTGCAAGGCCCCGATGGCCCCGTCACCGTGCCGGTGCGCAGCCGCTATCGGGTGAACAACGCGGTGGCTCTGCTCGACAGCGTGCTCGGCGGCGCCGGCATCTCGTTGCAGCCCACCTGGATGGTGGCCGACCTGCTCGCAGATGGCCGGCTGGTGCGCGTGCTCGGCCGCCACACCGGCCCGGCGCAGGAGGTGCACCTGCTGTATGCCCCGCGCCGCCGCCAGCCGCTGCGCGTGCGCGTGCTGGTGGACTTCCTGGCCGAGCGGGTGGCGAAGCTGCCGGGCGCCTCCCGCCCAACCTCGTCTCGCTAGTTCAGCGGCAGCCGCAAGAAGGTGCCGCGCAGCGCCTCCTGGCCCGCGCCCGGCTTGCTCCAGTCGCACACGCCGCTCGGGAAGATGGTCTGCAGGCGCGCCAGATCGGCGCCCGCAATGGTCACCGAGTAGTCAGCCGCATTCACCGGCTTCAGCTGGCACTTGAGCACGTCGTTGACCAGCGGCGTGCCAGCAACGAGGCGCGGCGTGCTGAAGCGCGGGTACACCACGTTGCAGCTGGCCGCCGGATTGGTCGACGCGGCTTCGTCGATGCGCGTGCCGCTCGCGTCCCAGCAGGCATCGTTCGCGCCAGCGGGCTTGTTGCGCACCACCTTGTCGATGGACGGTGCAGCCGTGTCGGCGGCCATGTTGTCCAGCCACTTGTTGATGAGGTCGAGCGAGGCCGACATGTAGTCGACGGGCGACTTCGATCCCAGCGTCCAGATGATCTGGTTGTCGCTGCGGCCGTTGGCGCGCTGCAGGCGGGCCCGGATGATCAGGTCCTGCATCGTGTCGTGGATGTCGCCCACGGCATCGGCATTGCCGCGCTGCGTGATGATCGGAATGTTCGCAAGGCCCGGTCCTTTGAAGCTGTTCTTGAAGCCGCCCGCGTAGGTGAGCTTCAGCGCATCGGGGTCTGCCACGGAGCGCGCAGCCTGCGTGTTGCCGTCGCCGTCGTAGCCGCCGACCTTCTCGTTCAGGTCGAGAAACTCCGTCACCGAGATCGCGCCGCTGTTCAGCGCGGCCAGGCCGTACTGCACGCCGACGTTGTCGATGGGGCGACGCGCCTCCTGCGTGCCGGCGCGCTTGCCGAGCAGGTTCACGTTGGTCTGGAACAGGTCGCAGCGGATGCCGTTGGGGTTGGTCGTGCGGTTGAACACGTTCGACACGTTGGCCGGTTCGAGAAAGCCGCAGCCCACCGCGTTGTCGGACTTGATGATGCTCGCGAAGGACAGGTCCCAGCTCGTGCAGGTGTTGGTGTTGAAGCCGTTCACCGCGTTTTGCTTGGCCGTGGTCCAGGTGGTGGTGTCGAGCTTGTAGACGTTGTTGAGCAGCCGGCACTCCATCACCTCGGGCATCAGCGTCTCGGGGAAGGACACGATGGGCTGGATGCCGTCGAGCAGGCCCGGGTAGAGCTGCGCGATCAGGTACTGCTGGATCGCGCCGCCCGAGCCGCCGAAGCCGACCGTCCACTTGGGCACGGCGCCGAATTCTTCGATGACGTGCTCCTTCAGCATCATCAGCGTCTCGCCCTGCAGGTGCGGGTTGGCGTGCTGGTTGTTCCAGAGCTCGGTCGAGTTCATGAAGGCGAAGCCGCGCGACAGCTGGATGTGGCCCACATCGCCGAGGATCGTCTCGATGGGATGCACGCCCTGGTTGTACTGGGCGGAACCGCAGCAGTCGAAGTACACGACGAGCTTCTTGTTCCAGCCCGCGCCGGGCTTCCAGGTGGCGGGTGCGTCCTTGGTCGGGTTGTCGAGCACCGCGAGTCGGTACACGCCGCGGTTGATGGTGCCCGACTCCACACGCACGATGTAGGGCACGGTGTTGCCGTCGTTGGTGGTGGTGGTCGCGAGGTCAGCGGGGCGCGTGCCCGTGGGGTCTGAAAGCGGTTTGAAAGTATTGGAGGTGCTGCGGTAGTACCAGACCACCTGCGTCGCGGCCGAGCAGTCGGCGTCGAGCGGCGAACCCAGGCCGTTCTGCACCGTGCGGCATTCATAGGGCGAGATGTGCGGGCCCGACAGGATGGGCCCGGTGATGGGGTAGTTGACCAGCTTCGTCTCAGTGCGCTGCGCAGTGTTGTCGGCGTTGCTGACCACCAGCGTATTGGTGCTGCCCGTGGTGCTGGAAGCATCCGTCGTGAGCCCGGTGACGAGGCCGCGCAGCACGCGGGCCGTGCTGTCGGCCACCGGCACCTGCGAACTCACGTCCTTGCCGTTCAGGCTTACGCGAACCTTGTCGAGCGCCACGCCAACGGGCGCGGTGATTTCGATCAGCGAGTCGCCGCCGCTGACCATGTCGGGCGACGACGAGAGCGTCTTCACCTGGAACGCGGCCGGCGTCTGCGTCGCGGGCGGTGGGCTGGCGCCGGGAATGAACGAAAACCCCGATCCGCCGTCGGAGCCTCCGCCGCATCCCGCGACGAGCAGAGCTCCTGCCATGGCGAGACCCGCGGCAAGGGCGCGGGGCCGGCGCGGCCACGGAAAAACCCGCTTGTGCGGGCGACGGGGTGTAGCGAACATGGACGTCTCCTGTGTTGTATGTCTTGAAAGAATACGAATGGACGTTCCGGGGCGCGGTCGTTGCGACGACACATGACGCGCGAATTGCTACAGGTAATCCCTGATTCACCCAGCGAGCCTTTTTCTTCTTCCTCCGCTGCGCAGGTGCTGGAAGAGACGGTGCGGCGTTCCAAATGGGCGTCGGCCCTGTCGCCGGCTGACCTCGAACACGTGCTCGGCAGCATGCAGGAACGGCAGTTCGCGCGCGGCGGCTGCATTGCGCGCGCCGGCGAGCCGGTCGAGCACTGGATGGCGCTGATCGATGGCTTCGCAAAGATGTCGGTCGCATCCGAAGACGGACGGGTCTCGACACTCACGGGCGTGTCGGCCGGCGTGTGGTTCGGCGAAGGCTCGTTGTTCAAGCACGAGGCGCGCCGCTACGACGTGTTCGCGCTGCGACCCACGCGCGTGGCGCTGATGCCTCGGCGCACCTTCGAATGGCTGCGCGGCACCAGCGTGCCGTTCAACCACTATCTGCAGGAACTGCTCAACGCGCGGCTCAGTCTCTTCATCGGCGCGCTGGAGCATGAGCGCCTGCTCGACACCGACGCGCGGGTCGCGAACTGCCTGGCGAGCCTGTTCAACCCTGATCTGTATCCCGATGCGCCGCGCTTTCTGGAAGTGGGGCAGACAGAGATCGGATTGCTCGCGAACGTATCGAGGCAGCGCGTGAATGTTGCGCTGCAGCGCTTTCAGGCGTTGGGACTCATCCGCCTCGAAAAGCGCGGGCTGACGGTGCTCGATCTTGGCGGCTTGCGCGGCTACAAGGCAGAAGGCGTCTTGCCGCTGCGCCCGTCAGGTGCTGCGTAGCTGGCGCGTGCCGACTGGCGTGTCGGGGCCGGTGCGCACATTGCGTTCGATGAACTCGCGCGCAATGACTTCCACGTTGGCCGGCGCTGGCGCGTTGAAGGACATGCGGTACTTCAGCAGCTTGCCGTTGCGCACCGCGAGGTAGGTGAACGAGTCGTAGGCCTTGGCGTCCTTTGCATGCACGAGGCGGAACGAGACCGTGCGGAAGGTCAGCCCTTCGATGCGCACGTCGCGGGTGGGGCCGATCCTGGCGCTTGCGTACATGCCCTGGGCGGTGGCGCGCTGCACCTCGGCGATGGTGCTCTTGAAGTGCTCGTCGAATTGAGGGTCGTCCACGCCCGGCTGCCAGGCGCGCTTCATGTCGTACACGTAGACATCGATCCAGCCGACGCTGCTCTCGAAGCGGTGGCTGTTGCCGAGGCCCGCATTCAGTGCCTCGTAAGACTTGGAGTTGATGTAGCGCCACTGCACGCCCGTGGGCGGGGCCGGTGCCGACTCGGCGGCGGGCGGCGTTGCTGCCGTTGTTCCTGCGGCCGGTGCCGTGTTCGGTGCGCTCGCGCAGGCGCAGAGCAGGGCGCAGAGAAGCAGGGCGAACAGCAGTTTCATGGACTGGTCCTGGAGTCGAGGGGAAAGAACGGGCAGGTCAGTCGAGGCGGATCTCGAAGTAGGCCTCGTCGGCTTCGCCGAGTGCGCGAAAGCCGGCAGTCTTGGCGGTTTCGTAGGCCTTGGCCCAGGTGGCGGCCAGCGCAAGTTCGTCCTTGCTGAGTTCGTCGGCGCTGGACTCGCTGGCGTTCTCGAATGCCTTCAGCGCGGCTTCGACGCTCTCGCCCAGCAGCTTGTCGAGTTCGCGGCGGAAGCGCGACTCCGCAGTGGCGATGACGTCGGCCGGGGCGTCGGGGAAATCGACCAGTTTCACGGTGTAGCTCATGGGCCGGATGCTACGTGATCGCAAAGGCCGTATGGAGGCACCTTTGCCACAGCGCCCCGACCGTTTCGACACGGTCTTGCTGGTGCCGGGAGCAATACGGCAGGTGCCTGAAGGAAGACACGCAGGAATTCGCGGGAGCTGTTGGAGCGGGTGAAGGGAATCGAACCCTCGTATGAAGCTTGGGAAGCTGCCGTTCTACCATTGAACTACACCCGCATCTGGCAAGTCGCCGACTGCATGCCTGCGAGCGACGACAGGCGGGAGTATAGATGCATGTCCTTCGACCCAGGAGCCTCAACCGAGCATGAAACTCAAGCCCACTCACTTAGCCCTTCACCTGTTCTTCGCCGCGACAGCAGGCTTGGCCACAGCCGGAACGATCGCATGCGTGCCAGCCCACAACAGCGCAGGGCCGGCGCCCTGGATCCGCAGGATCTCGATCGACGAGCACTCTCGTACCGTCAACATGGACATCGTGCGCCAGAGGACCAAAGACACAGACACCATGGGCAAGATGCGGGCCGAGTTGCTGAGCATGGACGAGACCCAGGGCGGCGAGCCGGTCTACGTCTTCAATGCCATTCCTGCCGCGGGCGATGAAGTCACGAACCTTTTCAAGCTGTTCAAGGCGGGGGAGTGGCGTCTGATAAGTGCCGGGGTGACGTTCGTGGGCAAGGTGCCGATGCTGCGGGCGGTCGATTCGGGCACGGTCTTCAATTGCAAGCGGTCGGATATGGGGTAGTCCGGCAGCGGTCGGCGGCACTCATAAATTTTTTTCGCGCACTGCCTCTTTCGCAGGCATCGCGTTGCAGGCCACGCCAGGCAAGGCTTTCGAGCGATGCGCACACAGTTTTCCACAACGTTGTCCCCGTCAAGAAGGAACAACGTGTCACGGCCGTGTGGTATGGGCAAGTCAAGAGAAAATGGGTAGCCCGAGGGTAGGCGCGTTCCGACAGACTTGAAGGCGGGCGCGGAGGAACATGACTCCACCGCACCCTTGCGGAAAGGAGCGTGAAATGACGTTCGACTTCTTGTTTCGCCCGAATCACACCGCGTACCTCCGGCGCGCGGCGGCACTTCTTGAAGAGGCGCAAATGGCGCGCATCGAGCATCAGGCGGCGGCAGAGCATCACAGCGCCCTGGCCCGGATGTATGCCGAACGCGTCAGGCGCCTCGAGAACGAGCTCTATCGCCAGCCGCAGGCGGTGGCGCATGGGCTGGTGGCGGAAGGCACCGCGGAAGACCGGCCGCAGCTGTATTCGCTGGACGGAACCCGCAAGCCGGGGCTGACCTCGGCGAACTGAAAGCAGCGAGGGGGCCGGGGCGTGGGCTCGGTCCGTGCGGCGTCGCGCCAAAAAAATACCCGCCGAAGCGGGTCCGAGTGACCCTGGTGGGCCGGCTCTAAGCACTGACAGAGAGCTCTTCTTTTATGCGGCCCTGTTGCGTGACAGCATCGGTATGGTCTGTGGTCGCCCCGGACGCCGGTGTCAGCCGGAAACAGGCAGTCGCCGTAGGACACTTATTAAAACGTGAACTATTTGGCAGTTTTGTGCGGTTGGCAGACCGCTGGCGCTCACCTGATCAGACCCATCGATCTGAAGTGTCGGTCCTGTCCGACAAGGCGCCGGGGCATGAGGCCCTAGATTTTGCGGACTCGCTTCGAAGTGCGAGTTCTCTGTGCGTGACAGCACTCAAGAGGTTCAACCCAGCCCTGTGCTGGGTTTTTTTTGTGCGGCGCCGGCAACCCGCACATCTATCTATCCAGCCATCCCTCAGCGCAGGAACACGTGCTGCATGAACTGCCTGATCGGGTACTGGATCACCGCCTGCACCTTCGCCGGCAGCTCCAGCGGCCGCATCAGCATCTTGAGCGTGTTGCCGGGGCTCAGGTTCGTGCGGATGGTGCTGTTCATGTCCGCGCTCAGCCGCTCCACGTAGGCCGTGTCGCTGGCGCGGCCGGGCGAGCGCGCCTTCACCACATGGCGGATCGCGCAGTCGGCGTCCTCGCTCTTGAGTTCGAGCGTGCGGCGGCCGATGGTGCCCATCACGCGGAAGCGGCTCAGCTTTTCCTGCTCGCGATAGCGGCGGAAGAAGCGGTAGAAGTGCTTGTAGTGGTTGACCTCGTCGGTCGCGATGCGGGTGGCCAGGTCTTGCAGCACGGGCTCGTTGGTGCTGCGGGCCATGGCGCGGTAGTAGGTGGCGGTGCCGGTCTCGACCACGCAGCGGGCGGTCATTTCGAGGGCGCGGGTCGGCGCCAGCAGCTCTACCTTGCAGTAGGTCGCGTATTCCTCAAGGAAGCCCTGGTAGGCGGTGTCCCATTCGAACTCAGGCCACACGTGGCGAACGTAGGCGCGCAGGGCCTTGCCGTGCTGCAATTCTTCCTGCTCCCAGTGGTTCGACAGCCAGTCGGTGACTTCGTCGTCGCCCCGGAAGAAGTCGACCAGGTTCTGCGTGTAGAGGTCGGAGCCGCTCTCTATGAAGGAGGCGGACGTCACCAGGTAGAAGAGGTTCTCGTCCGGGCGTACCTTGTCGAGCGCGATGCGCGAGAAATCCAGGTCTTCGATCTGCCAGTGTTGTTCCGCCTCTTGGCTTGCCATGCGAACTCCTTGATCTTTTGTCCGTACAAGTACGGATGGCGCAGACCGTATTTGGTTCTCGTTTTTTGCGCCAAGTCACATATTAGCCGCGGAGTCCGGATCGTGCAGTTTTCCCGGTGCGGCCCGATCCGGGCGCGGGCGCCATGGCCAAACCTATAATCGTTTGTTCAAGCAAATCAAGCAGTTAGGCCGGTTCGCCGCAGTGGGTTCGACAAGAGGGTCGCCATCGCCGCGCCGCCCTCGACAGAAGACGAATCCAAAGATGAGCCAGCCCACATTCACGGTCGCGGACATCCGCAAGACCTTTCTCGATTTCTTCGCCTCCAAGGGCCACACTGTCGTGGCCTCGAGCTCGCTGGTGCCGGGCAACGACCCGACGCTCATGTTCACCAACTCGGGCATGGTCCAGTTCAAGGACGTGTTCCTCGGCGAAGACAAGCGCAACTACGTGCGTGCAGCCTCGGTCCAGGCCTGCCTGCGCGCTGGCGGCAAGCACAACGACCTCGAGAACGTGGGCTACACCGCGCGCCACCACACCTTCTTCGAGATGCTGGGCAACTGGAGCTTCGGCGACTACTTCAAGCGCGAATCGCTCACCTGGGCCTTCGAGCTGCTGACCAAGGTCTACAAGCTGCCGGCCGAGAAGCTCTGGGCCACGGTCTACATCGAGGACGACGAGGCCTACGACATCTGGACCAAGGAAATCGGCCTGCCGCCAGAACGCGTCGTGCGCATCGGCGACAACAAGGGCGGACGCTACATGTCCGACAACTTCTGGATGATGGCCGACACGGGCCCCTGCGGCCCGTGCTCCGAAATCTTCTATGACCACGGCCCCGAGATTCCCGGCGGCCCGCCCGGCAGCCCCGACGAAGACGGCGACCGCTACATCGAGATCTGGAACAACGTGTTCATGCAGTTCGACATGCAGCCCGATGGCTCGGTCAAGAAACTGCCCGCACCCTGCGTCGACACCGGCATGGGCCTGGAGCGCCTGGCCGCGATCCTGCAGCACGTGCACAGCAACTACGAAATCGACATCTTCGACGCGCTCATCAAGGCCGCCGGCCGCGAAACCGGCACGCAAGACCTGAGCAACAACTCGCTCAAGGTGATCGCCGACCACATCCGCGCCACCTCGTTCCTGGTGGCCGATGGCGTGATCCCGTCGAACGAAGGCCGCGGCTACGTGCAGCGCCGCATCATCCGCCGCGCCATTCGCCATGGCTACAAGCTGGGCCAGAAGAAGCCCTTCTTCCACAAGCTCGTGCCCGACCTCGTGAAGCTCATGGGCGACGCATATCCGAGGCTCGTGGCCGACGAAAAGCGCATCACCGACACGCTGAAGGCCGAGGAAGAACGCTTCTTCGAAACGCTGGCCAACGGCATGGAAATCCTCGATGCGGCACTGGCCGGCGACGCCAAGGTACTGCCGGGCGAAGTGGCCTTCAAGCTGCACGACACCTACGGCTTTCCGCTCGACCTGTCGGCCGACGTGTGCCGCGAGCGCGGCGTGAGCGTCGACGAGGCGGGCTTCAACGCCGCCATGGAAAAGCAGAAGGCCGCGGGCCGCGCAGCCGGCAAGTTCAAGATGGACCGCAACGTCGAATACGCCGGCGCGGGCAACACCTTCACCGGCTACGACCACCTGGAGGAAAGCGCCAAGGTCGTCGCGCTGTACTTCGAAGGCGCGGCTGTTCAAGAGCTGAAGGAAGGCCAGAGCGGCATCGTCGTGCTCGACACCACGCCTTTCTATTCGGAGAGCGGCGGCCAGGTCGGCGACCAGGGCGTGCTCGTTGCCGAAGGCGTGCAGTTCGGCGTGGAAGACACACAGAAGATCAAGGCCGACGTGTTCGGCCACCACGGCACGCAGACCCAGGGCACGCTGAAGGTCGGCGACGCGGTCAAGGCCGCGGTCGACACCGCCCGCCGCGCCGCCACCATGCGCAACCACTCGGTCACCCACCTGATGCACAAGGCCCTGCGCGAAGTGCTGGGCGATCACGTGCAGCAGAAGGGCTCGCTGGTCGATGCCGACAAGACGCGCTTCGACTTCGCGCACAACGCACCCGTCACGCACGCGCAGATCCTCGAGATCGAGAAGCGCGTCAACGCCGAGATCCTCGCCAACTCCGAGACGCACGCCCGCGTGATGGACATGGAGTCGGCCCAGAAGACCGGCGCGATGATGCTGTTCGGCGAGAAGTACGGCGAGACTGTGCGCGTGCTCGACATCGGCACCAGCCGCGAACTGTGCGGCGGCACCCACGTGGGCCGCACGGGCGACATCGGCCTCTTCAAGATCGTCAGCGAAGGCGGCGTGGCCGCTGGTGTGCGCCGTATCGAAGCCGTCACGGGCGCCAATGCGCTGTCGTACCTGCAGGACCTCGAATCGACCGTGCACAGCGTGGCCGCCACGCTCAAGTCGCCGGCCGCCGAGCTGCAGGGCCGGCTCACGCAGGTGCTGGAACAGGTGAGGGCGCTCGAGCGCGAAGTGGGTGCGCTCAAGGGCAAGCTCGCATCGTCCAAGGGCGACGAACTCGTGTCGCAGGCCGTGGACGTCAAGGGCATCAAGGTGCTGGCCGCCAAGCTCGACGGCGCCGACGCCAAGACGCTGCGCGACACCATGGACAAACTGAAGGACAAGCTCAAGACCGCCGCCATCGTGCTGGCCGCAGTCGACGGCGACAAGGTGCAGATCGCAGCCGGCGTCACGGCCGACAGCGTGGGCAAGGTCAAGGCCGGCGAGCTGGTCAACTTCGTGGCCCAGCAGGTCGGCGGCAAGGGCGGCGGCAAGGCCGACATGGCCATGGCCGGCGGCACCAATGCGGCGGGCCTTCCGGCCGCGCTGCAATCGGTGCAGGCCTGGGTCGCGGAACGCGCCTGACAGACACGCATCAGGAACAAGCACTTCATGCCCGTCGCTACCCCCGATGAAGTGCTTGTGATGGGGGCGGGCACCATCGGGTGCTTCATAGGCGGCAGCCTCGCGGCGGCCGGTGTGCCCGTTACTTTCGTCGGCCGTCCGCGCGTGCTCGAAAAGCTCGCCAAGCACGGCCTGACGCTCACCGACATGGACGGCGCAACGCGCAAGCTGTCCGCTGAAAAGCTGCGATTGAGCGAGCAGGTCCCCGTCGGTGCACGGCCTTCGCTGGTGCTCCTGTGCGTGAAGAGCGGCGCCACGGCTGCGGCGGCGGGCGAGCTGGCTTTCGCGCTGCCCGCGGGCACCACGGTGGTCTCGCTGCAGAACGGTATTTCCAATTGCGCGGCCGCATCGCAGACCGGCCCTTCGCTCAATGTGCGCGCCGGCATGGTGCCCTACAACGTGGCCGAGATCGGCCCTGGCGCCTTCCATCGCGGCACTCCCGGCCGGCTGGCCGCGGAAGACGACGCCGCGCTGCGCCCGTGGCTGCCCGTGTTCGAGCGCGCCGGCGTGCCGCTCGACCTGCATGCCGACCTGCTGCCCGTGCAGTGGGGCAAGCTGATGCTCAACCTCAACAACCCCGTCAACGCGCTCTCGGGCCTGCCCCTGCGCGAAGAGCTGATGCTGCGCGGCTACCGCCGCTGCTTCGCGTCGCTGATCGAGGAAGCGCTGGGCATCCTCAATGTTGCGGGCATTGCGCCGGCGCAGGTGGCTGCCGTTCCGGCGCATCGGCTGGTCAGCCTGCTGCGCCTGCCCGACTGGCTGTTCCGCATCATCGCGGGACGCATGCTGCGCATCGATGCCAAGGCGCGCTCCAGCATGGCCGACGACCTCGCGCTCGGCCGCCGCACCGAGATCGATTCGCTCAGCGGCGAGGTCGTGCGCCTCGCGCAGGAGCACGGCCTGAGCGCACCGCGCAACGCGCGCATGGTCGCGCTGCTCGATGCCTGGCCGCAACAGCCCAAGCGCTGGACGGCACGGCAATTGCAGGATGCTCTCGGCCTGTAGCGCTTAGCCTGTACCCTCGGCTGCGTTGCAGCAGCTTTCAAAGGGTTGTTCTCATGCAGGTCTTGATTCTCGGCAGCGGTGTCATCGGCACCTCGGTGGCGTATTACCTGGCGCGCGCCGGGCACGAGGTGACGGTGCTGGAGCGCCAGCCGGCGCCCGCGCTCGAAACCAGCTTCGGCAACGCGGGCGAGGTTTCGCCCGGCTACTCAGCGCCGTGGGCCGGGCCCGGCGTGCCGGTCAAGGCCATCAAGTGGATGCTCATGCAGCACAGCCCGCTGGTCATCAAGCCCATGCTCGATCCGGCCATGTGGCGCTGGGGCCTGTCGATGCTGCGCAACTGCACGCAGGCGCGCTACGAGATCAACAAGGGCCGCATGGTGCGGCTCGCCGAATACAGCCGCGACTGCCTGAAGGCACTGCGCGCCGACACCGGCATCGCCTACGACGAGCGCATGCAGGGCACGCTGCAACTCTTTCGCACGCAGCAGCAGCTCGACGGCACCTCGAAGGATGTCGAAGTGCTCAAGGCTTCCGGCGTGCCGTACCAGGTGCTCGACCGCGAAGGCTGCGTGCAGTACGAGCCCGCCCTCGCGGCCGTGAAAGACAAATTCGTCGGTGGCCTGCGCCTGCCCGGTGACGAGACTGGCGACTGCTTCAAGTTCACGCAGGCGCTGGCCAAGCTGGCGGAAGCCGAGGGCGTCAAGTTCAGGTTCGGCATCAACATCCAGGCCATCGAACACGATGCAGCCAAGGGCGTGACGGCAGTGCGCACCGATGCCGGCAGCTTCACCGCAGAGCGCTACGTGGTCGCGCTCGGCAGCTATTCGCCCGCGCTGGTCAAGCCGCTGGGCATTCGGCTGCCGGTGTATCCGGTCAAGGGCTTCTCGATCACCGTGCCCATCACCGACGCTGGCGGCGCACCCGAATCGACCGTGATGGACGAGACCTTCAAGGTGGCGGTCACGCGTCTCGGCGATCGCATCCGAGTGGGTGGCACCGCCCAGCTCTCGGGCTTCGACCTGCAGCTCAACGAGCGCCGTCGCGACACACTCGAACACGTCGTGACCGACCTGTTCCCCAAGGGCGGCAACGTGCGCGACGCCTCCTTCTGGACCGGCCTGCGCCCGATGACGCCCGACGGCACGCCCGTGATCGGCGCCACCCGCATTCCCAACCTGATGCTCAGCACCGGCCACGGCACCCTCGGCTGGACCATGGCGGCAGGCACCGGCCGTGTGATGGCCGACCTGATTGCGGGCAAGGCGCCCGAGATCGACATGGAAGGCCTCACCGTGGCGCGCTACGGCGGCTGAAGAGCCCGACGCTCCCACCCCCCCGCAGGGCGGCCCGAACAGGCCGCCCTGTTTTCGTTGAGTCACAAAAATAAGGGTTTCTACTTAGTCACGAAGTTGTCTTCCTCGGTATTCTCACGGCGTTCCATTAATAAATCGTTGTTTCTTTAGTGAAACAAAACCACGATCACACGGACCCGATGAAACAGACACGCCGCCACGCCATCGCCGCTGCCATTTCCCTGGCCGCCGCTTGCGCCACCGGACTCGCCTGGGCAGACAGCTACCCGAGCAAGCCGATCACGTTGGTCGTTGCCTATCCGGCCGGTGGCGACACCGACGCACTGGCGCGGCTCTTCGCCGAAAAGCTCTCGACGCGCGTCGGCCAGCCCGTGGTGGTCGACAACCGCCCCGGCGCCAGCGGCATCATCGGCAGCGCCTACGTGTCGAAGGCAGCGCCCGACGGCTACACGCTGCTGCTCGCGCCCAGCACCTTCTCCATCGCGCAGCTGGTGCTGAAGACGAATGGCTCGTCGGGCTACGACGTGTTGAACGGCTTCACGCCCATCGTGCAGACGGGCAGCCAGCCGCTGTTCCTCGTGGCCAGCGGCGGCAGCGGCTTCGCCGGGCTGAAGGACGCCGTGACCGCAGCAAAGGGCGGCAAGTCGCTGAGCTATGCGAGCCCGGGCAGCGGCTCGCCGATGCACATCCTCGGCGAGATGTTCGCCCGCGCCTCGGGCACTAGCCTCGCGCACGTGCCGTACAAGGGCGTGGCGCCCGCCGTCAACGACGTGCTCGGCGGCCACGTGCCCGTCACCTTCATCACGCTCGGCCCGGTGTCGCCGTACTTCGCCAACGGCAAGCTGCGCCCGCTGGCCGTGGCCTCGGCCCAGCGCTCGCCGCTCGCGCCCAACGTGCCGACGCTGGCGGAGCAGGGCTACAAGGACGTCGAAGTGACGGCCTGGAACGGCCTCTGGGGCCCGCGCAACCTGCCGCCCGAAATCGTGAAGACGCTCAACGGCCACTTCAACGAAATCCTGAAGATGCCCGAGATCGTTGCGCGCATGGCGGTGCTCGGCACCACGCCCGTGGGCGGCGACGCCGACGTGCTCGGCAAGACCAACGCCGCCGACTACACGCGCTTCGGCAAGGTCATCAAGGAGCTCGGCATCCAGGCCGACTGAACCGACTGAAGCCCGCATCCCATGACCGAACTCAAAGCCATTCCCGATCCATCGAGCCTGCAGGCACTGCTGGCCGAACTGCCGGCCAACCTGCTGGCCGGCCGCCGCGTCCTCGTGACCGGCGGCGCGCGCGGCCTGGGCCTTGCCTTCGCGCAGTGCATTGCCGCGGCAGGTGCGAGCGTGGTGCTGGCAGACATCCTGGGCGAACTGGCCGAGACCGAGGCGAAGGCGCTGCGCGAAGCGGGCCACACAGCCCACGCATTGCCGGTCGACCTGTCGAACCCCGGCTCCATCGTGGCCTGCGCCGACGAAGCCATCCGCCTGCTCGGCGGACTCGACGGCCTCGTCAACAACGCCGCAATTACCAATTCGGGCGGCCGCGACGCGCACCAGCTCGAAATCGACATGTGGGACCGCGTGATGAACGTCAACGTGCGCGGCAGCTGGCTCATGGGCCGCGCCTGCCGCAGCGCGCTGGCCGAAAGCGGCCGCGGCGCCATCGTCAACCTCGCGTCCGACACGGCGCTGTGGGGCGCGCCCAACCTGCTGGCCTACGCATCGAGCAAGGGAGCCGTCATCTCCATGACGCGCTCGCTGGCGCGCGAGTGGGGCGGCGACAACATCACCGTCAACGCCGTCGCGCCCGGCCTCACGCTGGTCGAGGCCACCGAATACGTGCCGATGGCGCGCCACCAGAAGTACCTCGAAGGCCGCGCCATTCCCCGCGAGCAGCAAGCCGCCGACGTGTGCGGCGCGACCCTGTTCCTGCTTTCCGGCCTCGCACGCTTCGTGACGGGCCAGTTGCTGGCCGTCAACGGCGGCTTCGCGATGCACTGAATTTTTCCGACCAAGGAGTACACCCGATGAGCGATCTGTCCGAACAGCAGAAGATCAACGAAGCCGGCACCAATAGCCTGGCGCAGCCCGAAGGCAGCAGCCTCGCGGAGTGGATGAACACCCGCATCGCGCGCTACGAAACCCGCAAGTACGACTGGGACGCGCTGAAGTTCCAGTCCGACTTCGACCCCAAGTTCCGCCGCGCGCAGATGCGCTACGTGGGCACGGGCGGCACCGGTGTGGCGAAAGACGTCAACACCGTGCCCGCCGAGCACTTCACCTTCTCGACCATGGTCATCCCGGCCGGCCACGAAGGCCCGCCGCACCTGCACACCGACGTGGAAGAAGTGTTCTTCCTGATTCGCGGCAAGCTCAAGGTGGTGATCGAGAAAGACGGCGAGCGCTTCGAAACCATCATGACCGACCGCGACCTGATTTCGGTGCCGCCCGGCGTGTACCGCGAAGAGATCAACATCGGCGACGAAGACGCGCTGATGTGCGTGATGCTCGGCGCGAAGAAGCCCGTGACGCCGACGTACCCGGCCGATCACCCCCTCGCAAAGATCAAGCGCTGAGCGAACAAGCCATGAACGACGCCATCGCCACCGACGCGCTGACGCTGCCGGCCTCCGAGCTGGCGCGGCTCGACGCACGCTTTCCGGCCCGCAATGTCGCGGTCGCCGGTGGGGCCGTGGTGTCGGTGCGCGAATGCGGCCAGGGCCCGGTCGTCGTGTGCCTGCACGGCATCGGCTCGGGCGCGGCGTCGTGGATCGACACCGCCGCGCTGCTCGCGTCGCAGGCCCGCGTGGTTGCGTGGGACGCACCGGGTTATGGCGAATCGACGCCGCTCGAAGCCGCCGCGCCGACCGCAGCCGACTACGCGGCATGTCTCAGCGCCTTGCTCGATGCACTCGGCATCGAGTCGTGCGTGCTGGTCGGCCATTCGCTCGGCGCGATCACCGCTGCGTCGGCCGCACGCACCGATTCGCGCATCCGCCGCCTCGTGCTCGTCAGCCCGGCGATCGGCTACGGCGCTCCGTCCCGCGCGGAGGCTCGTGCCAAGGTGCGCACCGAACGCCTCGCCACGCTCGACGAACTCGGCATCGCCGGCATGGCCGCGAAGCGCGCGGGCCGGCTCGTCTCCGACAAGGCCAGCGGCCACGCCCGCCAATGGGTGCGCTGGAACATGGCCCGGCTGAACGACCGCGGCTATCGCCAGGCCGTCGAGCTGCTGTGCAACGCCGACCTGCTGGCCGACCTGCCGCCGCCCATGCCCGTACGCGTGGCCTGCGGCGCGCTCGACGTGATCACGCCTCCGGCCGCCTGCGAAGAAGTCGCGCGCCAGTGCGGCGTGCCGCTTGAATTGGTGGACGATGCGGGCCACGCCGGCTATGTGGAACAACCGCAGGCCGTCGCCGCACTGCTGCGCGAATCGCTCGCCGGCTGACCGCAACACAAACACAAGACATCCAAGGAAGGAAAAAGAGGCATGGCCAACAACGACAACGAGACGATGGAAGAGGGCGCCGACCGCTACAACGTGCCCGCGCTGGAGCGCGGCCTGCGCGTGTTGTGCGAGTTCAGCCGCGAAAGCCGCACGCTCTCCGCCCCCGAACTGGCCCGCCGCTTCGACCTGCCGCGCTCCACCGTTTTCCGCCTGCTCACCACGCTTGAGAACATGGGTTTCCTCGAGCGCGCCGAGGGTGGGCGCGACTACCGCCTGGGCCTGGCCGTGCTGCGCCTGGGCTTCGAATACCTCGCCTCGCTGGAACTCACGCAGCTCGGCACACCACTGCTCAACCGCCTGTGCGACGAACTGCGCACGCCCTGCAACCTGGTGGTGCGCGATGGCCGCTCCATCGTCTACGTTGCCAAGGTCGCACCGCCCACGCCCTTTGCCAGCTCGGTCACCGTCGGCACGCGTCTGCCGGCCCATGCCACCGTGCTCGGCCGCATCCTGCTCGAAGACCTCACGCTGCCGCAGCTGCGCGCGCTCTACCCCGAGGACAAGCTCGAAACCTTCTCGCCGAGCACGCCCAAGACCGTGAACGAACTCTTCGACATGGTGCAGGCCGACCGCCAGCGCGGCTATGTGCTGGGCGAGGGCTTCTTCGAGTCGAACATCTCCAGCATCGCCGCGCCGGTGCGTGACCACAGCGGCCACATCGTGGCGGCGCTGGGCGCCACCATCACCTCGGACCACATCGAAGAAAGCCGCATGGACGAGATGGTGCTGCGCGTGCGCGGCACGGCCGACGAGATCTCGGGCTTGCTGAATTACTCCCCAGCGCGCGCCGCCAAGGTGGTGCCGCTTCGCAGCGCATGACGGTCATGGCACAGCAGACTTCCTCCTTCTTTGCAGCCAAGGCGCTGGCCGGCCGCGTGGCCGTGGTCACGGGCGGTTCGTCGGGCATCGGCCTGGCCACCGTCGAACTGCTGCTCGGCTGCGGCGCATCTGTCGCGCTATGCGGCCGCAATGCAGAGCGGCTCGACGACGCCGTGACCGATCTGCACGCGCGGTACCCGAACGCCAAGCTCTTCGCCCAGCCATGCGACGTGCTCGACGGTGCCTCGGTCCGCTCCTTCGCCGCCGCCAGCGAAGCCGCGCTCGGCCCGGCATCGATGCTGGTCAACAACGCAGGGCAGGGCCGCGTCTCCACCTTCGCCGACACCGACGATGCAGCCTGGACCGAAGAGCTCAACCTGAAGTTCTTCTCCGTCATCAACCCCACGCGCGCCTTCCTGCCGCAACTCGCGGCGCAGCGCGTGGTGCTGGGCGATGCTTCCATCGTCTGCGCCAACTCGCTGCTGGCGCGCCAGCCCGAGCCGCACATGGTTGCCACCTCGGCCGCGCGCGCCGGCCTGCTGAACCTCGTGCGCTCCATGGCCACCGAATTCGCTCCGCAGGGCGTGCGCGTCAACGGCATCCTGATCGGCCTGGTCGAGTCGGGCCAATGGCGCCGCCGCTTCGAGGCGCGCGAAGACAAGTCGCAAGACTGGGCCGCATGGAGCGGGCAGCTCGCGAAGAACAAACACATCCCGCTGGGTCGCCTGGGGCTTCCGACCGAAGCCGCGCGCGCGATTCTTTTTCTTGCTTCCCCGCTCGCGTCGTACACGACGGGCAGCCATATCGACATTTCCGGAGGCCTCTCGCGCCATGCATAACCCCACGAACAACAATACGGTCACCGTCGGCGCAGTCGTCGCCGCTTTTCTCGAACAGTGCGGCGTCAAGGCGGCCTTCGGCGTGATCTCGATCCACAACATGCCGATCCTCGACGCCTTCGCGCAGCGCGGTGCGATCCGCTTCGTGCCGGCGCGCGGCGAGGCCGGAGCCGGCAACATGGCCGATGCGTATGCGCGCTCCACGGCCAGCCTCGGCGTGTGCCTCACCAGCACCGGCCCGGCCGCCGGCAACATCGCGGGCAGCATGGTCGAGGCACTGACCGCCGGCGCGCCGCTGTTGCACATCACGGGGCAGATCGAGACGCCGTACCTCGACAAGGGCATGTCGTACATCCACGAGGCGCCCGACCAGCTCACCATGCTCAAGGCCGTGTCGAAGGCGGCCCTGCGCGTGCGCAGCGTCGAGACGGTGCTCGGCACGCTCAAGCGCGCGGTGCAGCTTGCGATGACGGCGCCGACCGGCCCGGTGAGCGTGGAGATTCCGATCGACATCCAGTCCGCCCTGACGACCATGCCGGCCGACCTGTCGCCGTTGCCCATCGAGCGGCCTGTGCCTTCGGCGGCCTCGCTCGACGCACTGGCTGCGCGCCTTGCTGCAGCCAAGCGCCCGATGCTGTGGGTCGGTGGCGGCGCGCGCCACGCCCGAGCCGCCATCCAGCGCCTGCAGAAGCTCGGCTTCGGCGTGGTCACCACCACGCAGGGCCGTGGCACGGTGCCCGAAGACGATGCCGGTTCGCTCGGCTCGTACAACATCCACAAGCCGGTCGAGGCGCTGTACCAGCGCTGCGACGCGATGCTGGTTGTCGGCTCGCGCCTGCGCGGCAACGAAACGCTCAAGTACGAACTGAAGCTGCCGCGCCCGCTGCTGCGCATCGATGCCGATGCTGCCGCCGAAGGCCGTGGCTACGCCACCGACCTGTTCGTCTGCGGCGACTCCGCTCTGGCCCTCGAAGGCCTGGCCGATCGCCTCGAAGCCGCGAAGTACAAGGCCGACCCCGAACTGCTCGCCGACCTGCGCGCCGCGCACGAGCAGGCCGTGGCCTCGCTCACCGACGGCCTCGGCCCGTATGCCGAGCTCGTGAGGGCGCTGCAGTCCGCCGCCGGCCGCAACTTCAACTGGGTGCGCGACGTGACCGTGTCGAACAGCACCTGGGGCAACCGCGAGCTGCGCATCTTCGAACCCAGCGCAGGCGTGCACGCCACGGGCGGCGGCATCGGGCAGGGCATGCCCATGGCCATTGGCGCTGCCATCGGCGCGGCCGAAACGGCCTCGGGCCGCAAGACCTTCTGCCTGGCCGGCGACGGCGGCTTCATCCTGAACCTCGGCGAACTCGCAACCGCCGTGCAGGAACAGGCCGACATGGTCATCGTGCTCATGAACGACAAGGGCTACGGCGTCATCAAGAACATCCAGGACGCGCAGTACGGCGGCCGCCGCTGCTATGCCGACCTGCACACGCCCGAGTACGCGCTGCTGTGCAAGTCGCTGTCACTGCCGCATGCCCGCGTGCAGCGCATGGACGAGTTGAAGGCGAAGCTGGGCGAGGCGCTGGCGAAGAAGGGCCCGTTCCTGCTGGAGATCGACATGCTCTCCATCGGCGATTTCAAGAGCGCCTTCGCAGGCCCGCCGACCAACACCGTCACCCAGATTCCGGCGCTCGGCAAGGCTGCCGCCGCTTCGGTGGAGTGACGGACGTGAGCGCATTGCCCGCATTGCGTATTGCCCTTGTAGGCTGCGGTGCCATCGGCACCTCGGTGCTCGAACTGCTCAAGGGCGATGCTGCCCTGGAGGTGGTTGCCATCGTCGTGCCCGCCGAGGGCGTGGCCGCGGCGCAGAAGGTTGCGCCCGGCGTGCAGGTTGGCAGTAGCGTGCCTGCCGATGGCATCGACCTCGTGGTCGAGACGGCTGGCCATGCGGCCATCGAAGAGCATGTGCTGCCCGCGCTGGCACGCGGCACGCCCTGCGTGGTCGCTTCGGTCGGCGCGCTGTCGGCCGCCGGCTTCGCCGAAAAGCTCGAAGCCGCCGCCATCGCAGGCAAGACGCAGGTGCAGCTGATTCCCGGCGCCATCGGTGCAATCGATGCACTCGCCGCGGCCCGCATCGGCGGCCTCGACAGCGTGCGCTACACCGGCCGCAAACCGCCGCAGGCATGGAAGGGCACGCCGGCCGAACAGGGCCGCGACCTCGATGCGCTGGTGCAGCCCACCGTGATCTTCGAAGGCAGCGCGCGCGAAGCGGCCTTGCTCTATCCGAAGAACGCCAACGTCGCCGCCACCGTCTCGCTCGCGGGGCTCGGGCTCGACAGGACACAGGTGCGCCTGATTGCCGACCCCGCCACCACCGAGAACGTGCACACCGTCGAAGCCGAAGGCGCCTTCGGCAGCTTCGAGCTGACCATGCGCAACAAGCCGCTCGCGGCCAACCCCAAGACATCCGCGCTCACCGTGTACAGCGCCGTGCGCGCGCTACGCAACCGCGTCGCCGCGCTCGCCATCTGAGTCACTCCATGATTTCTTCCGAACTCCTTCCGATCTGCATTGCCGGCGAATGGCGCCTGGGCGGCGGCGACGTCTACGAAAGCCTGTACCCCGCTACCGGCGAGCCCATCGCGCGCCTGAAGGCCGCGAGCCTCGCCGATGTCGAGGAGGCCATCACTCGCGCCGACCAGGCCTTCCGCACCAGCGGCTGGGCCCAGCGCCTGCCGCACGAGCGCGCCGCCGTGCTGCACCGTGTGGCGCAACTGATCCGAGAAGAGAGCGAATCGCTCGCGCAGAAGCAGCGCCTGGACAACGGCAAGCCGATCACCGAAACACGCAACCTCGTGGCCAGCGCCGCGGGCACCTTCCAGTTCTTCGCCGCCGCGCTGGAGACGCTGGAAGAAACCATCACGCCGTCGCGCGGCGCGTTTGTCACGATGAGCGTGCACGAGCCCATGGGCGTGGTCGCGGCCATCACGCCGTGGAACTCGCCCATTGCCAGCGAGGCGCAGAAGCTGGCGCCTGCGCTGGCTGCCGGCAACGCGGTGGTCGTGAAGCCCGCCGAGGTGACGCCGCTGATGGCTCTGGAACTGGCCCGCATCTGCGAGCAGGCCGGCGTGCCGAAGGGCATCGTCAGCGTGCTGCCGGGCAAGGGCTCGGTGATTGGCGATGCGATCACCAAGCATCCGCTGGTCAAGCGCGTGTCGTTCACTGGCGGCACCACCACGGGCAAGCACATCGCGCACATTGCGGCCGACAAGATGATGCTGGTGTCGCTGGAGCTCGGCGGCAAGTCGCCGACCATGGTGCTCGACGACGCGGACCTCGATCACGCGGTGAACGGCGTGCTGTACGGCATCTTCAGTTCGTCGGGCGAGTCGTGCATCGCGGGCTCGCGCCTCTTCGTGGCGCGCGGCATCTACGACGAGTTCCTGACGCGCCTCGCGGAAGGCGCCAATGCGCTGCGCGTGGGCGACCCGGCTTCGGAGCGCACGCAGATGGGGCCGCTCATCACGGCGAAGCACCGCGAAGGCATCGAGCGCTATGTGGACCTCGGCGTGTCCGAAGGCGGCAGGATTCGCACGGGCGGCGTACGCCCGCATGGCGATGACTATGACCGGGGCTATTTCTACAAGCCGACCATCATCGAAGGCCTGGGCAACAGCGCTCGCATCAGCCAGGAAGAAATCTTCGGCCCGGTGCTCGTCGCGATGCCTTTCGACAACGAGGAAGAGCTGATCGCGCAGGCCAACGACAGCGTCTACGCGCTGGCTGCAGGCGTGTGGAGCCGCGACTTCAAGCGCGCCTGGAAGCTCGGCCGCGCGGTGCAGGCCGGCACGGTCTGGGTCAATACCTACAAGCAGTTCTCCGTGTCCACGCCGTTCGGCGGCTGGCGCGACAGCGGCCTGGGCCGCGAGAAGGGCCGCGAAGGCATCTTCCAGTACATGGAGCAGAAGAGCATGTACTGGGGCACGAACGAACAACCGCTCCCATGGGCGAACTGAAGAGGACCGCACCATGAGCGTACTTGGCATCGACCAGATCACCTACGGCGCGGACGACCTGCCCGCATGCCGCCAGTTCTTCGAGGACTGGGGCCTCACGCTGAAGTCGGAAGCCGCCGACGAACTCGTCTTCGAATGCCTCAACGGCTGCAAGGTAGTCGTCGCGGCGTTGGACAAGCCAGGCCTGCCGCCCGCGATGGAAGAGGGCCCGACGCTGCGCGAAGTGGTGTGGGGCGTCGAGAGCGATGCGGATCTCGACCGTTATGCCGCTGCCATCGCGCAAGACCCAGTCTTCTTCGACAGCACGGTCGAAGGCGCACGCCGTATCGGCTGCATCGACCCCAACGGTCTGGCCGTGCGCCTGCAGGTCAGCCGCAAGCGCGCGGTGGAAGTCGATTGCGCCGCCATGAACACCTGGAATGCCAAGCTGCGCATCAACCAGGCCGCGCCGATCTACGAGCGCGCGACACCCATCGAAGTCGGCCACGTCGTGTTTTTCGTGAGCGACGTGAAGGCCACCAGCGTGTTCTACGCGCAGCGCTTCGGCTTCGTGGCGTCAGACAGCTATCCGAACCGCGGCGCCTTCATGCGCTGCGCGGCAGAGGGCGGCCACCACGACCTGTTCCTGCTGCAGATTCCCTCGGGCAAGCGCGGACTGAACCACGTGGCCTTCACCGTGCGCGACATCCACGAAGTGTTCGGCGGTGGCCTGCACTTCTCGCGCCGTGGCTGGGAGACGCAACTGGGCCCGGGCCGCCACCCGGTGTCGTCGGCGTACTTCTGGTACTTCAAGAACCCGGCGGGCGGCCTCATCGAGTACTACGCCGACGAAGACCAGCTCACCGCCGAATGGCAGCCGCGCGAGTTCGAGCCGGGCCCGACGGTGTTCGCCGAATGGGCGGTGGACGGCGGCCTCGACGGCAACACGCGCCGCCAGAAGAACGCGGAAGGCCCGAAGGGCGCTTTCCTCACCGAAAAGAAATGAACCCCTCGAATCCCTCGACTCTCATGCAACGACGTTTCTCCTTCTCCGTTCTGTTCGCCGCACTGGCGGCCTTCACGCTCGCCGCACCCGTGCACGCGCAGCAGAGCGAGGCCCAGAAGCAGCTCGCCAGCGAGCGCTTCACCATCATCTCGCCGTTCCCGCCCGGCGGCCCGGTCGACACGCTGGCCCGCGTGCTTTCCGATGGCCTTGCCAAGCGCTACGGTCAGGCGGCTGTGGTCGACAACCAGGTCGGCGCGGCCGGCAACATCGGCATGGAGAAGGTCAAGCGCGCCAAGGGCGACGGCCACACGCTGCTGGTGATTCCGGCGGGCAACGTCACCATCAACCCGACGCTGATGCCCAACTTCCCGTTCGACATGGCGAAGGACTTCGTGCCGATCACCATGCTGGCCAAGGCGCCCAACGTGCTGGTGGCGTCGCCCGCATCGGGCATCAAGAATGCGAAGGAGCTGGTGGCGCAGGCCAAGGCCAAGCCCGGCACGCTGTCGTATGCCTCGCCCGGCGTGGGCAGCGGCCTGCATCTGGCGGGCGAGCTGTTCAAGCAGCAGGCCGGCATCGACATGCTACATGTGCCCTACAAGGGCACGCCGCCCGCGCTCAACGACGTGCTCGGCGGCTCGGTGCCGCTGATGTTCAGCAACCTGCCCGCGACGCTGCCTTTCCTGAAGCAGGGCAAGCTGGTCGCCATCGGCATCACGGAGGCCAAGCGCAGCCCCGCCGCACCCGACATTCCCACGCTGGCGGAGCAGGGCATCCAGGGCGTGACCGTGACCTCGTGGTACGGCCTGATGGCGCCCAAGGGCACGCCGCCCGCCGTGGTCGAACAGCTCGCGAAGGACGCCGCCGAGATGCTGTCGCAGCCCGAGGTGCGCGAGCGCCTGAAGCTGCAGGGCATGACCGACGCGGCCATGAAGCCCGCCGAGTTCGCCGCCTACATCCGCGATGAGACGGCCACATGGGCCAGGATCATCAAGGCCCGCAACATCGTTGCCGAATAAGCCGGCCGCACGCGAAAGAAGCTCTCATGAAGACAAGCGAATCAACCATCGGCATCGTCGGCGCCGGCATCGGCGGCCTCGTGGCTGCCATTGCGCTGCGGCGCGCGGGCCACGACGTGATCGTGTTCGAGCAGGCCAAGCAGTTCGCCCGCGTCGGCGCGGACATCAACCTCACGCCCAATGCCGTGCGCGCGCTCGACGGCCTCGGCGTGGGCGAGGCGGCCCGCGTGACGGCAGCACGCCCGTCGCACCGCATCAGCCGCACCTACGACACCGGCGAAGAAACCTCGCGCCTGGAGATGGCCGACTCAGCTGAGCAGCGCTATGGCGCGCCGCAGCTCACCATCCACCGCGCCGACCTGCTGGCCGCGCTGGCCGACATGTTCCCGGCGGAGCAGGTCGCGCTCGGCAAGCGCGCCGAGACCATCGCCGCCGATGAAGCCGGCGTGACCATCGCCTTCACCGACGGCACCAGTGCCCGCGTCGGCGCGCTGATCGGTGCCGATGGCATCCACTCCTGCGTGCGCACCGCGATGTTCGGCGCAGAGAGCCCGCGCTTCACCGGCATCGTCGCGTACCGCGCCGTGGTGCCCGCAGAGCGCGTGGCCGGCGTGCCCAACCTGGGAGCCTTCACCAAGTGGTGGGGCCCCAATCCGCAGAGCCAGATCGTCACGTTCCCGCTCAACCGCGGCAAGGACATCTTCATCTTCGCCACCACGCCGCAGGACACCTGGCACCTCGAGTCGTGGACCGCGCCGGGCAGTGTCGACGAGCTGCGCGAGCAGTACGTGGCCTACCACCCCGAGGCGCGTGCCCTGCTCGACGCCTGCGACACGGTGCTGAAGACCGCGCTGTACGAGCGCGATCCGATGCCCGCCTGGGCGCAGGGCCGCATGGCGCTGCTGGGCGACGCCGCGCACCCGATGCTGCCCTTCATGGCGCAGGGCGCGGGCATGGCCATCGAAGACGCGGTGGTGCTCTCGCGCCACCTCGAAGGCGTGGCCATGGCCGACGTTCCGGCCGCACTGCAGGGCTTCGAGAAGGCGCGCATCGAACGCGCCAGCCAGGTGCAGCTCGGCTCGCGCGGCAACAACTGGCTGCGCGAAGGTGGCAATGCCGACTGGGTCTATGGCTACGACGCCTGGACCGCGCCGCTCGCAACCCCGGCCATGGCCGCCGCCTGATTCACTTCACCTCGCTCGCCCCACGGAGGCTCACGATGCAACCCCAAGACCGCTACCTGCAACCGCACCAGGCGCGCCAGCGCCCCGCGACCACTTACGAAGACCTGCTGGGCGACGTGATCGAGCGCGCCTTCGGCGATGGCATCCACGACCTGCCAGGGCTCGTGCAGCGGCTCAACGACAGCGGCCTTGCCACGCCAGGCGGCCAGCCCTGGACCGAGGCGCTGTACCGCAAGGAAATGGCCGCGCTGGCCGCCTGAGGAGTACCCACCATGACCATCGCCATCCAACCCGTTCCCGCCGATCCTGTCGATCATCTTCTGGAGATCGGCCTGAAGGACCTCTGGTATCCGATCTGCCCCTCGCACTTCATCAAGGAGAACCCCATCTCCCTGCGCCGCCTCGGCCGCAAGATCGCGCTGTGGCGCGACGGCGAAGGCGTGCTGCATGCGCTGGAAGACCGCTGCCCGCATCGCGGTGCGCCGCTGTCGCAGGGCGTGGTACTGGGCGACCGCCTCTCGTGCCCGTATCACGGCGTCGAGGTGCGGCATGACGGTGTCGTCACGCGCGTGCCCGGCAGCCCCGGCTGCAAGCTCGAAGGCTCGAAGGCGACTCGGCACTTCCATGTGCAGGAGCGCGCGGGTGCGGTGTTTCTCTACAACTCGAAGGAACCGGTCGACATTGCGCCGCCGCTGGTGCTGCCCGAGCAACTGACCGACGACGCCGAGTATTCGAGCTTCCTTTGCTACACCGAGTGGAAGGGCGACTACCGCTACGTGCTCGACAACGTGATGGACCCGATGCACGGCACGTACCTGCACAAGCAGTCGCATTCGATGGCCGAGGGCGACTCGAGTGCGAAGTTCGGCATTCGTCCGACCGACATCGGCTTCGTGTTCGAGAAGGAAGGCCAGCGCAACGTCAACTTCGACTGGACCGAGTGGGCTGACACCGGCATCCACTGGATGCGCCTGGAAATTCCGTACCCCAAGACCGGCGGCCCTGGCGGCAACTTCATCATCATTGGAGCCTTCTCGCCGATCGTGAAGGGCATGACGGCCACCTTCTTCTGGCGCGTGCGCAAGCTGGAGCCGGGCTGGCAGCGCGACACCTGGCGCTTTCTCTACAAGAACCGGCTGGAAGCGCGCCACTGGCACGTGCTGGAGCAGGACCGCGTGATGCTCGAAGAGATGGAGCCCGACGCCAACCAGCACGAGAACCTGTACCAGCACGATCTGGGCATCGTTCGCCTGCGTCGCCACATGCGCAACCTGGCGCAGGCCCAGCTGGCGGAAGCCGCAACAGCCTGAGCGGGAAGCGAGCATCGCCATGTCTTCTCCCACGCTCAACGCCCTCGTGCACACCATGCGCTACGAGGCCGACGGCATCGTGAGCGTCGAGTTCCGGCCGGCCACGCCTGCCGTGGACTTTCCTGCCTTCGAGGCCGGCTCCCACATCGACCTACACCTGCCCAACGGGCTTGTGCGCAGCTACTCGCTGTGCAACCCATCGAGCGACCGCCAGCGCTACGTGGTGGGCGTGCTCAACGACCGCAAGAGCCGCGGCGGCTCGCGCTACGTGCACCAGCAGCTGCGCGTGGGCATGACGCTGCCCATCTCGGCGCCCCGCAACAACTTCAAGCTGGAGGAGGGCGCGGAACGCTCGGTGCTCGTGGCCGGCGGCATCGGCGTGACGCCCATCTGGTGCATGTTGCAGCGGCTGGTGGCCATCGGCAAGCCGGTCGAGATCCTGTACTGCGCACGCACCCGCAAGGAGGCAGCCTTCTGCGACGGCATCGAAGCGCTGGCGAAAGAAAAGTCGGTGCAGCTGACCTGGCACTTCGACGACGAGAAGGGCGCGCCGCCCAACCTTGCCGAGCTGTTGTCGGGCAAGGGCAGCGCCAGCCACTACTACTGCTGTGGCCCCACGCCGATGCTCGATGCCTTCGAGAAGGGCTGCGAGCAACTGGGCTACACCAACGCGCACATCGAACGCTTCGCCGCCGTGCATGTGGAGGCGCCCAGCGCCACGCAGAGCTACGTGGTGCAGTGTGCGAAGAGCGGCAAGAGCGTCGAGGTGCCGGCGGGCAAGTCGATTCTCGACAGCCTGATCGACGCCGGCCTCAACCCCGACCACAGCTGCAAGGAAGGCGTCTGCGGCGCCTGCGAAACGGCTGTGCTCGAAGGCGAGGTCGACCATCACGACGGCATCCTCACCAAGATCGAACGTGCGTCCAACAAGACCATGATGATCTGCGTCTCCCGCTGCAAGGGCGAGAGGCTGGTGCTCGACATCTGAGGCCCGCGGCCAGAGAAAAACCACTCCCGAAAATCCAATGAAAAACTACTTGATCGCGCTGGCTGCGGCCAGCACGGCTGGCGGAGCGCTGGCCCAATCTTCCCTCACGCTCTTCGGCGTGGTCGACGCAGCCGTCACCTACACCAAGGGCAGCGGCAACGGTTCGGCCCACAAGACGCAGCTGACCAACAGCGGCAACATGTTCAGCCGCCTCGGTTTTCGCGGCACGGAAGACCTGGGCGGCGGCTACTCGGCCAACTTCTGGCTGGAGATGGGTCTGCAGAACGACAGCGGCACGGGCTTTCCGTCGAACTCCAACAACCAGGCCAGCGGCAACGGCACCGCGGGCGTGCTGAGCTTCAACCGCCGCTCCACCGTGAGCCTTGCAGGGCCGTTCGGCGAGCTGCGGCTGGGGCGCGACTATGTGCCGGCGTTCTGGAACACTGCCATCTTCGACCCCTTCGGCACGGGCGGCGGCATCGGCGCGAACCAGATCTACTTCTCGGGCCTCGGTGGCCTCGTCGCGCCCACGGGCACGCGTGCCTCGAACAGCATCGGTTACCTGCTGCCGGCCAGCCTCGGCGGCTTCTACGGGCAGGTGATGTACGCGATGGGCGAGAACGATTCCAACTCGGTGCTGCCTGGCACGCGGGTGTCGAACGAGCATGACGGCGACCACACGGGCGCGCGCTTCGGCTACCAGAGCGGCGGGCTCAACATCGCGCTGGCCACCGGCCGCACGCGCTATGCGAGCGGCGACCTGCGCGTGACGAACCTCGGCGCGTCCTATACCTTCGATGCGTCGCTCATGAACCTCAAGCTCACGAGCGAGCTGTACAAGGAGTCGAAGGGCTCGACCGATGCCAAGGGCGCGCTCGTCGGCTTGCAGCTGCCCATCGGGCCCGGCGAGATCAAGGCCTCGTATGCGCGCTACCGGCTGGAGCCTGTCGGTGCAGCGCTGAAGCCAACCTCGTCGAAGCTGGCGATCGGCTACGTGCACAACCTGTCGAAGCGCACCGCGCTGTACGCCACCATCGCGCGCATCAGCAACAGCAATGGTGCGTCGCAAGCTCTTTCGGGCGCTATCACCGCGCCGAACCGCGCCTCCAGCGGCACAGAGTTCGGCATGCGCCACATGTTCTAGGCGCACAGGCGCGTCACCACTCCCACATCGGCAGGACAGGTCATGCAGAGCAACAGCATCGGCAGTAGCAAGAACTTTCGTTGGTACGGTGTCATCACGCTGTTCGTGATCGTCGCGATCTCCTACGTGGACCGCATCAACATCGCGGTGCTGATCACCGATGCCGCGTTCCTGAACCATGTGGGCATCGCGGCCACCGACCGCGTGAGCCAGGGCTTCCTCGCGACGGCCTTCATGCTGGGCTACGGCGTGTCGGCTTTCGTGCTCACGCCGTTCTGCTCGGCGCTGTTCGGTGTGCGGCGCAGCCTGGTGTACGGCCTGATCCTCTGGGGCGTGGTGACGTGGGCCTCGCCGATGTTCCACAGCTACGGCATGCTGCTGGCCTCGCGCATCCTGCTGGGCGTGTCGGAGGGGCCGCTGTTCTCGCTGGCCTCTGCGTACATCAAGGCGCATTTCCGCAGCGACGAGAACGGCAAGCCCAATGCCTTCGTGAACATGGGCACGGGGCTGGGGCTGGCCATTGGCTATCCGCTGGTTGGCTATCTGCTCACGCAGTTCGCGTGGGACACATCGTTCCACGTGCTCGGCGTGTTGAACATCGTGCTCGGCATTCCGCTGGTGCTGGCCTTCGTGCGCATGCCGCCGGTGCATGCCGATGGCGTGAAGCCTTCGTCGTTCGGCGAGGCGATGGCGCGCGTGGGCGGCATCGTGAAGGGCGCGCTGCACACGCGGCACCTGTTCCTCATCACGCTGCTGACCTCGGCCGCGCTGGCCTACCTCTGGGGCAGCAGCAACTGGCTGCCGACGTATCTGCGCGAAGCGCGAGGCTTTTCGATGCGCGAGATGGGCTGGCTGGCCTCGCTGCCGCAATACGCCACGGTGCTCGCGGTGTTCATGGGCGGCGTGCTCATCGACAAGGTCGGGCGCGAGCGTGTGCCCTTCATCTTCATGGGTGCGAGCTTGGGTGTGGCGCTGTCGGTGCTGATGGCCATCAACGCACGCGATCCATACGCGGCGGCAAGCTGCCTAGTGGCGGCCAACTTCTTCTGGGGCCTCCAGAGTCCGGCCATTCCGAGCACGGTGCAGTACTGCTCGCGGCCCGAGCACACGGCCAGTGCGTTCGGCGTGACCAATGGCGCGGGCAGCCTTGTGGCGGGCTTCATGCCGGCGCTGATGGGCGGCGTGATCGGCGCGGTGTCGCATGTCTCGGGCACCGCGAGCACGGCCGCTGCATCGGCGGCATCGGCCTCCGGTTTCTTCGCGGGCTTCGCGCTGCTGATCGGCACGCAGGTCGTGGTGTTCGCATGCGGCCTCTTGTTGTGGCTGCGCGACCGCATGCACGGCGCTGCAGCAGTCTCAGGTTCACAGCTTTCCTGAGCTTTTCTAAGGCTTGTACCTTCGTACTGTGGCCACGCAGTCACAGTGCATGGGGCCGATTTCTGTCATCTGCGTGAGCAGGTGTTTCGACGCTAGAACCATCTACATAGCGCACGGCGTGCGCTGCATGTCATGACGCCATTCGGCCTATGGCGCGCGAACATTTTGAGAGAGAAAAGTTCCGCGATTCGTTGAGCTGACTTGTTCGTTCAGCTAAAACTGGCGCACATCAATGGACGAGGGAATGCGCGTGAAATCAACGACAAGAGCCGCAGAAAGTCTTGCCATAACCGACATGGTTCGTGCTGCTTCCGCTTCGCGGAAACGCACCGCGCAGATGCGCCGGCACTGAGCGCGAGCCTTCGCACTACAGCCCCGCGCTTGCATCCCATCACCCCGCGTCTGACGGGAATGGAACCTCTTACGCCTCGCATCCTGGGACCACCGCCTCGCACGCGGTGTGACCTTGCATGACTGTGCGGTCCTGACGAACGAAAGCGTTCGCCGGGAGGGCAGTGTGTTGCCCGTTTTTCTTCCCAGATAACCCCGTTGTTCATCTCATCACCGCGCGCGTTACGCGCATCGCCGGCTATCCGCCGGGCGCATGCGGGACGGCGCATGTTTCTTCTTACCAAGAGTACTCAGAGGCGATCATGAAAAAATTCAGTACCCCGGTGGTCAATTATCTTGCCATCACCGCAGTGACCCTTGCCGTTCTGACGGCATGCGGCGGCGGCGGAGACAGTGGCGGCGCTTCGCTCGGCGGTGCCGGCACCGGCCTCAGCGCACCCTCGGACTCCGTTGTTTCGGCACCCGTGTCCGACCCCACCTCGAAGACGCCCGACGACGGCGTGCCCAATTCGGCGAATGCCGCCGTCGCAGCGGTCGATCGTTCGGCCAAGCCGATGGAGCTGCCCGACACCGTCTGGCCCAGCAACTACAAGCTGTGGTTCCGTCCCGATGCGGCGCTCAAGACTTTCGTGGGCCGTGGCGATGTGGAGATCGAAGTGCTCAAGCCGGTCGACGCCATCGTCGTTGCCGCGCACAACCTGAACTTTGCAAAGGGCCGCACCACGCTGCGCAAGGTGTCGAGCCCCGCCGAGGCGATTCCGCTGATTCCCACGCCGCAGACGCTGGGCGACTTCGTGCAGCTGCGCCTGAACGACGGCCAGATCGCAAAGGGCAAGTACCTGCTGCACATGGAGTGGGACGGCAAGATCCAGTTCTCCGACGCCGAGTACTGCCCGCCCGCGGAGGTGGCGCGCAACCCGTTCTGTTCGGCCGCCACAGGCATCTTCAAGGTGGGGCTCTCAACGCCCGAGGGCGTGAGCAGCGATGCCATCGTGACGCAGGGCGAAACCAACTACGCGCGGCAGTGGTTCCCGGGCTGGGACGAGCCGGCCTTCCGCCACACCTTCGAGATCTCGGCCGAGGTGCCGGGCGACTGGAAGACGGTGTCGAACGGCGCACAGACCGAGGCAACGAAGCTGCCCGACGGCTACCAGCGCGTGGCATTCGAGAAGACTCCCTCGATGCCGATGTACCTGACCTTCTTCGGCGGCGGCAAGTTCGACATATTGGCCGACAACTTCAAGAACCCGCTCGACGGCAGCGACATGCCGCTGCGCTGGTTCACGCCGCCGGGCCGCGCCGACTGGGCCAAGTTCGCGATGGAGTGGACCAAGGTGTCGATGGACTACTACTACAAGTACACCGGTATCCCGCTGCCCTTCAAGAAGTTCGACACCGTCGCGGCCAACGACAGCTACAACAACAAGCCCAACACCGGCTTCGGTGGAATGGAGAACTGGGGCTCGATCTTCGAGTTTGCCGATTCGGTGCTCACCAAGCCGGGCGACACGCCCACGCTGTACTCGGTGACGGTGGTCACGCACGAGGTGGCGCACCAGTGGTTCGGCGACCTGGTCACGCTCGACTGGTGGGACAACGTGTGGCTCAACGAGTCGTTCGCGCGCTGGTTCGAAAGGCGCACCACGATCAAGTTCCACCCCGAGTACTACAGCTTCTCCGACTACGTGCTGGACAAGCACAACGTGATCGTGGCCGACCTGAAGAACACGGCGGTGCCGGTGCAGCGCAACCTCAACGACGCGGGTTCGTTCGGCTTCATCAGCCCGTCGATCTTCGTCTACAACAAGGGCAGCCACGTGCTGGAGACCATCCAGAACTACATCGGCGAAGAGGCGATGCAGAAGGGCCTGCAGATCTACCTGAAGGACTACGCGTACGGCAACGTCACGCCTTCGCGGCTGTGGAGTTCGCTGGAGAAGGCCACCGACAAGAAGGTGAGCGACATCGGCGACAGCCTCATCCGCCAGACCGGCATTCCGCTGCTCACGGTCGACGCGCAGTGCGCGGGCAACAGCACCTACGTGAACATCACGCAGGAGTCGTTCCCCAACCAGAACGTGTACCCGGCCTCGACCTGGACCGTTCCCGTCACGCTGGCATACGGCGACGCGATGGAAAAGCGCCAGACCTTCGTGATGTCGAACAACAGCACGCAGATCGAGCTACCAGGCTGCACGGCCGTACTGGCCGGGCCGACCGGGCAGGACTACTACGTGAGCAACTACAGCGCGCAGTCTTGGAGCGCACTGCTGGCCAAGGCGCAGAGTTTTGCAAGCAACAAGCCGCTGCTGCTGAATATCGAGCGCGATGCGTTCCGGCTGCTGAGCGTGGGGCGCATCACGCAGGCGCAGTACGACCAGATCAAGGGTGTGGTCAACCTGCCGGCGACCTTGCTGGCCAAGACGCAGGTGAGCCAGCAGAAGATGGCGGCGGTCGATGCCGGGGTCGAGAAGGAAGAGTACCCGCATGCGCTGCGCTTCCAGGGCAGCCTGAAGCTGCGCGAGAACGACAAGCGCTGAGCATTGTTTGAACCGGCGCGCGCCGCCCGGCATATCGGTCGGTGCGCGCCTCATCGCACGAGGATCAACATGAACACAGCATTGAAATGGCTGGCCGCCGGGGCGTCGGCATTGCTGCTTGCCGCATGCGGCGCAAGCAGCAGCAGCGGACCCGAGGCCGAACTGGTCGGCACCTACGCCGTCAAGCAGAACGGCGCGCTCAAGGAACTGATCAAGATAGAGAAGCAGGGCGACCGCTACGTGATGCGCGACAAGGTGCGCACGCCCGAGTGGAGCGAACCGAAGATGCAGATGAAGCCGGTCACGCGCGAGCAATGGGCTCGCATCACCACCGACAAGGAGGGCACCGCCTTCGTTGGCATGGCGAGCGAGCAGCTAGGCATCTTCAAAGTGCCGGCGGGCTGGAAGAAGAACGGCTTCCAGACTTCGACGGGCTACTTTCTCTTCTACTCGCGGGGGCCGGTGGAGGCGTACAAGCTCTGACGGCTGAAGCGCCGGTAGGTCAGGCCGCGGGTGCCACGCTCGCGCCCTCGATGCGATGGCGCTTCAGCGCATCGGCCACGAAGCCGCTGGCCTTCATCTCTTCGACGAAGGCGGCGAGCAGCGCTTGTGCCGCGGCGCCGCGGCTGGCCGGCGTGCCCATGGCCTGCTGGATCACCATGAAGCGGCCCGGGAGCACGCGCACGCCGGGTGCGCGCTGCGCTTCGCCTTCGAGCATCTGGCGGATGCCGGCCGCCACTTCGACTTCGCCTGAACGCAGTGCTGCAAGCGCCGGGCCCGCGCCCTGCAGCCGCACGATCTCGGCTGCCTTGATCTCGCGCGTGAGGAACAGGTCGTAGGCGCTGCCTGAGCCGACCGAGATGCGGTGGCCCTTCGCATCGACCTGCGCGTTGTCGGCGAGCACCGAAGCTTCGGGCACGAGGTAGCTACCCTCGATCAGCACATAGGGCGCGGTGAACAGCAGCCCTTCGCTGCGTGCCGGGTCGATGGCGAAGAAGCCGATGTCGGCCTTTTCGTTTTTTACAGCCTCGACCGAAGCCGCCGCCTTCTCGAACACCACCAGCTCGACGCCCACACCGAGCCGCCGTGCGAACTCTCGCGCCAGATCGATCGAGACGCCTACCGGCTCGCCGCTGGCCGCGTCCTTGTTGGCCAGGATGGGGTTGCCGAGGTTGATCGAGGCGCGCAGCGTGCCGCCGGGCGCGAAAGCGGAAACGAGGGCGGGGGAGATCGTCATGGCGTGTGTCGTCGATGAGAGCTGGGGGATGCGCGTCAGTTTACGGCGCGGTCAGTGGCTCCAGCCCCGTCTTGGCAATGGTGGGCGCGGCAGCGGGCGAGTTGAGATAGCGGATCAGCTGCCGTGCCGCATCGGGTTGTTTCGATGCGGTGGCCACGCCGGCAGAGAACACCGTCACCTGCTGCACTTCTGCCGGCAGCGGGCCGATGTAGTCGATGCCGGCGATGGGCAACAGCTCGCTCACCTGCTGCAGGCCGAGCGCTGCGTCGCCGCGCGCTACCACCGTGCCGACGCGCTCGCTCAGGATGCGCTTGCTCTTGGGCTTGACCTGGTCTTCGATGCCGAGCTTCTTGAGCAGCTCGGTCTCGTAGTAGGTGCCGCTTGCGCTGGCCGAGTAGGCGATGGACGGGGCCGCGAGCAGCGTGCGCTTCAGTGCATCGACGGAACTGATGTCTGGCTTGGGTGCGCCCTTGCGCACTGCGAAGCCGATGGCCGAGCGCACCAGGTCGACCTGGCTGCCGGGCACGACCTTGCCCTGTGCGACGAGTGCATCGAGCGCGGGGCGAGCGAGGATCACAACGTCGGCCGGCTCGTTGCGCGCGAGGCGGCTGGGGATCGAGTCGTCGGCATTGCCCATCGAGGCGCCGTATGCCGTTTTCACGGTGCGGCCGCTGCTGCGCTCGAACTCGGGGCGCAGGTCGTTGTAGGCGGCGGTGAAGCCGCCCGAGGTCATGACGTGGATGTCGCCGGTGGCGGGCTTGCTGCCGCCGCCGAGGCCGCCGCAGCCGGCGAGCGCGAGGGCTGCAATCAGCGGAAGGGCTGCGCGGCGGGTGAGGGTGCGAAAGGAAGAAGAAAGAATGGGCTTCGTCACGATGTCTCCAGGAGGAAGGAAGCGGCGGCGTGAGCGCTGCCTGCTACTGCCATCGTAGAAGCCGGGGCTGTCATTCGGCCTTCAGCGGATTCGGGGTTATCACTGAGGGGACGACGCAGGCTCGTCGGGCTTGCCTGCGTCCGCGGCGGGCAGCCTTCCTCGCCTGGCCAGCCCTTCGCGCAGCAGGAACTCGACCTGCGCGTTCGCGCTTCGCAGCTCCTGCGCCGCCAGGCGTTCGATCTCGGCCCACAGGGCCGGATCGATGCGCAGGGGGTAGGATTTTTTTCCGGGACTGGCCATCGGGTGCGGGTAGAGAGACGGGCTTCAGGTGTACAGCGTACCGGTGTTGACCACGGGCTGCGTCTCCCGGTCGGAGCACAGCACCACCAGCAGGTTCGACACCATCGAGGCCTTGCGCTCGTCGTCCAGCACCACGAGATTGCGCTCCGACAGGCCCTTGAGCGCTGCCTCGACCATGCCGACCGCGCCCGCCACGATCTGGTGCCGCGCACTGACGATGGCCACCGCCTGCTGGCGGCGCAGCATCACCTGCGCGATCTCGGGGGCGTAGGCGAGGTGGGTGAGCTTGGCGTCGAGCACTTCGACGCCCGCGCTGGCAAAGCGTTGGTTCAGCTCGTCCTTGAGTGCATCGGCCACCGTGTCGAGCCCGGCGCGCAGCGTGGTTTCTTCGCTCTGCAGGTCGTCGCCGCTGTCGTAGGCATAGAGAGTGGCAAGGTGGCGGATGGCTGCTTCGGCCTGGATGGCGACGAACTTGTTGTAGTCGTCGATCTCGAACACGGTCTGCGCCGTGTCGTAGACCCTCCATACCACCGCCGCGCCGATCTCCACCGGGTTGCCGCGCTTGTCGTTCACCTTCAGCGGCGGTGTGTTGAGGTTGCGTGCGCGCAGCGAGATCTTCTGGCCGCTTTGCAGCGGGTTGGTCCAGCGCAGGCCCTCGGTGCGGTCGGTGCCCTGATACTCGCCGAACAGCGTGAGGATGATGCCCTCGTTGGGCTGCAGCATGTAGAGGCCAGGGATCAGCACGAGGCCGATCACGATCAGCAGAATGCTCATGGGCAGCGGCATCAGGCGCTGCACCAGCGCCCATATGCCGACAGCGATCAGCAGCAGCACCACGGCCGACACGCCGTAGCCGTTGATCGACCGGTAGGGGCGCTCCTTGCGGACCTTGCGCGGTGTTGTGGGGGTCTTCTCTTGCATGTAGCCTCCGTTAAAAGTGATATCACTTTAATATCTTTTTGAAGGCCGTCAAGATGTTTTCGATGCCGATGAAGCGCTGCCTCGATCCAGAAGTAAAGACGGCCTGCTTTACCCCGGGTTTACGGGCTCGCAACGCCCGGGACAGCTGCCGCGCCTGAAATGCGCGGTGGTCCTTCGAGGGCCAGGCATCGAAAGAACCCGCAATGATGATGAATCGACCCCTGCAGCGCTTCGCGCTTGCCGCTGCCCTTGTCGCCGTGAGCGGCCATTGCTTTGCGCAATTCGGCGGTGGCGGTGGCGGTGGCATGGGCGGAGGCCGGCGCGGTACGCGGCCCGACAGCACGACGAGCCCGCGCACAGGCGACGGCCTGTCCACGCCGGCAACCGCTGCGGGCAAGATCCGCGACAAGCTCTACGACTTGCGCGTGCAACTCATGATCACGCCCGAGCAGTCACAGCTGTGGGACCGCTTCTCCGATGCGGTGTGGGACATGGCCAGCCGCGCCGGCATGACTGCCGCGGCGCCACCAGACGACCTGACCGCCGTGCAGTTCGCGCAGCAGCGCGCCATGCAGGCACAAGACCGTGCCCGGCGCACGCAGGCAGTAAGCGATGCGTTGTCGAAGCTCTACGACGCAATGACGCCCGAACAGCGCCACACGGCCGACCAGAACCTGCCGGCCGTCATTCCCTGACCGGGCCGATGCATCGGCGGGCGATCAGGTGATGAGGTCGAAGCAGCAGCCCGCGTAGTACGGCTTGTCCCCGCCGTCGACGAAGGGCACCTCGATAGGCTTGCCCTCGTTGCGCCACACATCGCGCTTCCTGTAGCCGGAGCGCGCGAGGTCGGCCAGGAGTTCGTCGTGGTGCTGGATGCGGTACGGGCACACGGCCACGCCGATGCTGTTGAGCGTGTAGATCGTGCGCTCGGGGTGCACGGCCGTGGTGTTCATGACGATGCGCCTGGGCTTCACGGCCAGTGCGGAAAGAATCGCGTCCATGCGGGTCGGCAGGTACTGCAGGCTGCCCGACACATACAGCACGTCGCAGCCGCTCGCATCGCGGTAGTCGGTGGTGAAGCCGAGTTGCTCGGTCGCTTCGCGCTTGACGGCCATCGCTCGGCCGCTCTCGACCACGCCAGGCACGTCGCACACCGTCCAGCGCAGGGTGTCGGGGTAGCTCAGCACGCGGCGGAAGGCGTAGTACTTGATGCCGACGTGTCCGCCCAGGTCGAACACGCGCGTCAGGCCCGCGTCGATGGAGCGGCCCAGCCAGAAGAGACCGGGATAGTCGTAGAAATAGATCTGCGGGCTGTAAAGCTCGCCCGCGTCGGCATTGGCGTAGCCAACGGCCTTGGAGGGCGGTGCGCCAGCCTCGGCCGCCGCGAAGCTCTCGAACGAACCCATGAACAGGTTCTCGTCCGTGTTGTTCAGGAACTTGCGCCTGTACGCACTTTCGCGGGGAGGAAACTGCAGAAGGCTTGAAAGCATCTATTTCTCCGGTGGCATGCCCATTCTGGGTGCAACCAGAGCATTCGAGGGCTATAGCCCAGTGCCGTTGGGGCGGTTACCCCATGGGGGTTACATACCGCTCGCCAGCGCCGCCGCAGCCGCCCGCGTTTCCACCCCCAGCTTCTCGAAGATGTGCTCCAGGTGCTTGTTCACCGTGCGTGGGCTGGTGCCCAGGATCTCGCCGATGTCGCGGTTGGTCTTGCCTTTGGCGAGCCAAGACAGCACCTCGGTCTCGCGCGGCGTGAGTGCGGCGTCGGCCAGGCGGGCGGCCGGCCCTTCGCGCTGGATGGCGAAGAGCAGCATCGTCTCGCCGAGTGCCGCCGCGCCGAGGTTGCGCACCGACAGCCGCATGCCCGTGGCGGTGCCTATGGCAATGGCCGCGCCCGGTGCGAGAGCCGGTTCCAGCGAAGCGGGCAGCAGGCCCGGCGCCACCGGGTCTTCCAGCGCATGCAGCCACAGCGCGGCCTGCGGCGAGCGCCACGCGATGCGCCCGCGCGTGTCGATGAACACCACACCCATGCCGGCCACGTCGACAGCGTCTCGCGCCATGCGCGTGATGCGCGCGTTGCGCGCATGCGTGTGCAGCCGCGCCAGCACCTCCTGCGCGCGGATCGGCTTCACCACGTAGTCGACGCCGCCGCATTCGAAGCCCTCGACCACGTGCGAGGTTTCAGAAAGCCCCGTCATGAACAGCACCGGAATGTGCGCCCATGCCGGGTTGGCCTTGATGCGCCTGCAGGTCTCGAAGCCCGAGAGGCCGGGCATCAGGCCGTCGAGCAAGATTGCGTCGGGCACCACCAGTTCGAGCCGCTGCAGCGCGGCCTCGCCGTCGGCCGCCACCAGCACGGTGTAGCCGCTGGCCTCCAGCGTGTCGCACAGCATGCCGAGGCTGCTGGGTGCGTCGTCCACCACCAGCACCACGGGGCGTTCGGATGATGATGGCGATTCAGGGGGCGAGGGTGTCTGCATCTTCGGCCAGTGCGTTGCGGAGGTTGTCGAGTTCGAAGCGCGTGACCATGCCGCGCAGCCAGGTGCAGGTCGATGCCGCTGCGGGCGAGGCGGCCGCCAGCCGGTCGAGCGCCGTGTGCAGGCCGCGCACATGGCCCATCTGCACGAGGCGCATGAGCTCGGCGCGGTCGTCTTCCGAAAGGGCAAGCTGGCGCGGGCGCTGCGGCACGTCTTCTGCAGCGGCGGGCGGCAACGCATCGCTGCCCGACAGCCATTCGAGGCCGAGGTGCCGCTCCAGCGTGGCGATCAGCGCCGACTCGATCACCGGCTTGCCCACAAAGGCCTGGCAGTCCGCCGCGCGCAGCCGCTCGCTCTGGTTCTCGAACATGTTGGCCGAGACGATGATGATCGGGATGTCGCGAAAGCCCGAGGCGCGCACCGACGCGGCGGTCTGCCAGCCGTCCATGTCGTCCATCGTCAGGTCGAGCAGGATGGCCGAGGGCAGCTCCTCGCGCAGGCTGTCGAGGCATTCGGTGCCGCTCGCAGCCTCGCGCACCTCGAAGCCCAGCGGCGCGAGCATGCCGGCGAGCATCTGGCGCTGCACGGGCTGGTCGTCCACCACCAGCAGCGTGCGGCGCGCGCCGATATAGCCCGACACGGGTTGCCGCAGCGCGCCGGCCTTGCTGGCCTGCGGGCCGGGGTCGGCCACTTCGCGCAGGTACACGCGTACGCTGAAGGTGCTGCCTTGCGAAGAGGTCGAGGCCAGCTTGAGCTCGCCGCCCATCAGCGAAGTGAGCAGCCCGGTGATCGTCAAGCCCAGCCCCGTGCCGGGCTCGCCGCGACGGCGGCCCGCCGCACCGCGCTCGAAGGGCAGGAAGATGCGCTGGTGGTCCTGCGCCGCCACGCCGATGCCGGTGTCGACCACGTCGAAGCGCAGCACCTCGCGCCGCGCATCCACATGCAGCGTGACGGTGCCGCTGTCGGTGAAGCGCACCGCGTTCGTCAGCAGGTTGATGAGAATCTGCCGCAGCCACTTCGCATCGGCATGCACCCATGGCGGCAACTGCCCGGCGTGCGTGAAGACGAAGGCCAGGCCCTTGTTCTCCGCCTGCGGCCGCACCATGTGCACGAGCTGGTCGAGAAAGGCCGGCAGCGCGAGCGGCGCGGGCTCCAGCTGCAGCCTGCCGGCCTCGATGCGCGCCAGGTCGAGCAGGCCGTCGATCAGGCCCAGCATGTGCTCGCCGCTGCGGTGAATGGTCTGCACCGCCTCGCGCGGCGGCGTCACGGCGTCGCCCTTCAGCAGGATCTGCGAGTAGCCCAGGATGCTGTTGAGCGGCGTGCGCAACTCGTGCGTCATGCCGGCCACATAGCGCGTCTTGGCCTGGTTCGCGGCCTCGGCGGCTTCCTTGGCGGTCTGCAGCGCAGCATCGGTGCGGCGGTGCGCCTCGATTTCGAGGGCCAGCAGGTTGTTGTGGCGGTTCGATTCTTCCTGCGCCATCTGCCGGCTTTCGCTGCCCAGCACCACCCACCACGCGGCCACAGCGGCCACGACGGAGAGCAATGCGAACACTTTGAGAAAGGCAGTGGCCATGACCGAATCGCTGGTGCCCGCCAGCGCCTCCTGCGCGTAGACCACGCCGACCACGGTGGCCAGCAACGCGATGAGCGAGGCGGCTATCAGCAGGTAGTGCGCCACGCGGAAGTTCAGCCGCGCCGACAGCGCCGGCGGCAGCAGCGCCTGCAGCCAGCCGCTCATCTGCTCGGCCGCGCGCGAGTTTGTCTTGCAGCGGTCGTGGCAGCGCGATTCGAGCGTGCAGCACAGCGAGCAGATCGGCGCGCTGTAGGCAGGGCAGTGCGCCATGTCTTCAGACTCGAAGCTGTTGTCGCACACCGAGCACTTCACGCTCTGGCCCGGCTTCCAGCGGTCGATGTCTGTGCGCGCGAGGTAGTAGCGCCCGCGCGTACGCCAGGCCAGCAGAGGCGACACGGCCATGGCCGTCACCAGCGCGATGAAGGGCGAGAAGGCGCGGGCCCAATGCCCCAGCACGCCGGAGTAGGCCAGCATGGCCAGCGCAGCCGCCACCAGCATCGCCATCAGCCCCACCGGGTTGATGTCGTACAGGTGCGCGCGCTTGAACTCGATGGTCTTCGGGCTCCAGCCCAGCGGCTTGTTGATGACCAGGTCGGCCACCAGCGCGCCGACCCATGCGATGGCGATGTTGCTGTAGAAGCCCAGCACGTGTTCCAGCGCCGCGAATACGCCCAGCGCCATCAGCAATATCGCGATGACCACGTTGAACACCAGCCACACCACGCGCCCCGGGTGGCTGTGCGTGAGCCGCGCGAAGAAGTTAGACCACGCGAGCGAACCTGCGTAGGCGTTCGTCAGGTTGATCTTCATCTGCGAGATCACCACGAACAGCACCGTGATGCCCAGCACCCAGGCCGGGTCGCGCAGCACGTACGAGAAGCCCGTGAGGTACATCTGCGTGGGCTCGATCGCGTGGTTGGCCGGTATCTCGTGCTGCAGGGCCAGGAAGGCGAGGAACGCGCCACCCATCATCTTCAGCATGCCCGGCACGATCCAGCCCGGCCCGGCGATGAGCACCGCGGTCCACCAGCGGCCACTGTTGGCGGCGGTCTTCTCTGGCAGGAAGCGTAGGTAGTCGACCTGCTCGCCGATCTGCACCACCAGCGAGAAGGCCACCGTGGCGGCGGCGCCGAACATCAGCGGATCGAAGCCGCTGCTGTCTGAGGTGCGTCCGACCAGGCTGGTGAAGTCGGCGTACAGCTCGGGCTTCTTCACCAGTACCGCGATGAACGGGCAGACGAACAGCACGATCCAGATCGGCTGCGTCCACAGTTGCAGCCCCGATATGAGCGTGATCCCCCGCGCCACCAGCGGAATGATGACGATCGACGACACCATGTACAGCAGCCATAGCGGCCAGTCGAGGTACATCTGCAGCGCCAGCGCGAGGATGGCCGCCTCCAGAGCGAAGAAGATGAAGGTGAAGCTCGCGTAGATCAGCGATGTGAGCGTGGAGCCAAGGTAGCCGAAGCCCGCGCCGCGCGTGAGCAGGTCCATGTCCACGCCGTGCCGGGCCGCGTAGTACGAGATGGGCAGGCCCGTGAGGAAGGTGATGAGCCCCACCACCAGGATGGCCCACAGCGCATTCGAGAAGCCGTAGCTCAGCGCGATGGCGCCGCCGATGGCCTCCAGTGCCAGGAACGAGGTGGCGCCGAAGGCCGCGTTGGCCACGCGGAACTCCGACCACTTGCGAAAGCTGCGCGGCGTGTAGCGCAGCGCGTAGTCCTCCAGCGTTTCGTTCGCGACCCAGGCGTTGTAGTCGCGGCGGATGCGAAAGATCTTCTGTCCGGAGACGGATTGCATGGCTGGTTCTCGCGGCGGCGGTGGCATGGGGCAGGTACAGCAAGAAGCGCTCCCTGTGCTTCTTTACCCTCGATGTTTTCCACCGATGTCTGGCTCGCGAGTCTGCGGGCAGGGCCGGCTCCCGCCGCTACGTTGAATGACGTATTCGCGCAAACCCGGGTGATTTCTAAAGTACCAGCCATGGTGCTCGAGGCACCGTCCGATGCACTGCGATGGTGCGCGGCTCTACTTTCCAACAACCTGCCTGGAGTTTCCTGATGTCGCGTGATTCAGATCTTTCTCTCGATGCCCTGGCATTGCGCCGCCGCCGTCTGCTGCAGGGCGCCGCCGCGCTGCCCGTGATGGGCCTGAGCGGCCTGAGCTTCGGCCAGGGGCAATTCCCCACGGCCAAGGTCAACACCACCAAGCTCGCCGTGACCGACACCGAGGTAACGGTGGGCCAGCTGCATTCGTCCACCGGCACCATGGCGATTTCGGAGACCGGCTCCATCCAGGCCGAACAGCTCGCCATCGACCAGATCAACGCCATGGGCGGCGTGCTGAGCCGCAAGATCAAGGTCATCAAGGAAGACGGCGCCTCCGACTGGCCGACCTTCGCCGAGAAGTCGAAGAAGCTGCTGGTCAACGATCACTGCGCGGCCGTGTTCGGTTGCTGGACCAGCGCCTCGCGCAAGGCCGTGCTGCCTGTGTTCGAGAAAGAGAACGGCCTCTTGTACTACCCGACCTTCTACGAAGGCCTGGAGCAGAGCAAGAACGTGATCTACACCGGCCAGGAAGCCACGCAGCAGATCATCTGGGGCCTGGACTGGGGCGCGAAGGAAAAAAAGGCCAAGACCTTCTTCCTGGTGGGCTCCGACTACATCTGGCCGCGCACCTCGATGAAGATCGCGCGCAAGCACATCGAGAACTTCCAGAAGGGTTCGGTCAAGGGCGAGGAGTACTACCCGCTGGGCCACACCAACTTCAACTCGCTGATCAACAAGATCAAGGTGGCCAAGCCCGACTGCATCTTTGCGGCCGTGGTGGGCGGCTCGAACGTGGCCTTCTACAAGCAGCTCAAGGCTGCGGGCATCACGGGCGACAAGCAATTCCTGCTGACGCTGGCCGTGACGGAAGACGAAATGACCGGCGTGGGCGGCGAGAACTTCGCGGGCTTCTACTCGTCGATGAAGTACTTCCAGACGCTGGACAACGCGAACAACAAGAAGTTCGTGGAAGCCTTCAAGGCGAAGTACGGCAAGGACGCGGTGATCGGCGACGTGACGCAAGCGGGCTACCTCGGTCCGTGGCTGTGGAAGGCGGCGGTGGAGAAGGCCGGCAGCTTCGACGTGGACAAGGTAGTCGCGGGTTCGCCGGGCATCGAGCTGAAGACGGCGCCAGAAGGCTACGTGAAGCTGGATGCGAACCACCACTTGTGGAGCAAGGCGCGTATCGGGCAGGGGCAGCTCGATGGCACGTTCAAGGTGGTGGCGGAGTCGGCTGAGCTGATCAAGCCGGATCCGTTCCCGAAGGGCTACCAGTAAGCCAGCAAGCAGGCCGTCGGCCCTCACCCCAACCCTCTCCCGCTGGCGGGAGAGGGGGCAACTCCAACATTCCGGACTTCCCGCCATGACTCTGTCGGACATGATGAACATCGGCCTCATGCAGGGCTTCGCGGGGCTGAGCCTCTTCGCGGTGCTGCTGCTGATGGGGCTGGGCCTGGCGATCATCTTCGGCCAGATGGGCGTGATCAACATGGCGCATGGCGAGTTCATGACCATCGGCGCCTATTCGATCTACCTGGCTGCACGCATCACCGAAAGCCTGGCGCCGGCGTTCATGCCGTACTACTTCCCGATCGCCATCGGGCTGGCCTTCGTCTTCGCCTTCGTCACCGGATGGATCGTGGAGTGGGTGCTGATTCGCCACCTGTACAAGCGACCGCTCGACACGCTGCTCGCCACCTGGGGCGTGAGCTTGGGTCTGCAGCAGATCTTTCGCACCTTCATCGGCCCGAAGGAAGTGAGTCCCACGCTGCCCGAATGGCTCATGGGCTCGTGGACGCCGCATGAAGGCCTGGACATCCCGATCAACGGCCTGTTCGTATTGGCGCTCACAGCGCTGGTCACGGGCGGCGTGCTCATCGCTCTGCACAAGAGCCGCTGGGGTCTGCGGGTGCGCGCCACAGTGGCCAACCGCACGATGGCCAACGCCACCGGCATCGACACGAAGAAGACCGACCGCCTGACCTTTGCCATCGGCTGCGGCATTGCCGGCATGGCGGGCGCGGCCTTCACCACCATCGGCTCGACCGGGCCGACCTCGGGTTCGCTCTACATCGTCGACGCCTTCCTGGTCGTCACCTTCGGCGGCGCGGCCAGCCTCTTCGGCACGGTGGTTTCGGCCTTTGGCATTGCGCAGACGCAGTCGATCTCCGAGTTCTTCATGACCGGCTCGATGGCCAAGGTGCTGACGCTGTCGCTGATCGTGCTGATTCTGATGATGCGCCCCCAAGGCCTGTTCGCCGTCAAGGTCCGCCGTTGAAGGCACGCATGAACCTACTGCGCGACCCGATCTCGCATCTGCGGTCCTCGCCGCACGAGAGTGCGGCTCCGGTCCTCAATGCGACCTCGGGCCGCTCGCTACGGTTCCTGCGCGCATTCAACTCCTCTTTTTTGCTTTGGAGTCATCGATGAATTTCATCAAGGCCTCGATCCAGCGCTACCAGCTCGGCAGCCTGCTGCTCCTGGTGCTGCTGCTCGCGGTGGTGCTGCCGCTGTCGCTCGACATCTTCCGCCTCAACCTCGTGGGCAAGTACCTCACCTACGCCTTCGTGGCCGTGGGGCTCGTCATGGTGTGGGGCTACGGCGGCGTGCTGAGCCTGGGGCAGGGCGTGTTCTTCGGCATCGGCGGGTATGCGATGGCGATGTTCCTCAAGCTCGAAGCCTCCGATCCCATCACGACCAAGATCCAGTCGACGCCTGGCATTCCGGACTTCATGGACTGGAACCAGATCACCGAGCTACCCACGCTGTGGCTGCCCTTCAAGAGCCTGCCGCTGAGCCTTGCGCTGGTGGTGCTGGCGCCGATGGCACTGGCCTGGCTCGTGAGCTTTGCGATGTTCAAGCGGCGCGTGGGAGGGGTGTACTTCGCGATCATCACGCAGGCGGTTGCGCTCATTTGCACCGTGCTCATCATCGGCCAGCAGGGCTACACGGGCGGCGTGAACGGCATGACCGACCTGAAGACGATGCTGGGCTGGGACACGCGCACCGACAGCGCCAAGTACGTGCTGTATTACGTCTGCGTCGGCTTGCTGGTAGCGAGCATCCTGCTGTGCCGCTGGGTGCAGACCAGCAAGCTGGGCACGCTGCTGCTTGCCATGCGGGACAAGGAAGACCGCGTGCGCTTCTCGGGCTACGACGTGTCGAACTTCAAGGTCTTCATCTTCTGCCTGGCGGCCGGGCTCTCGGGCATCGGTGGTGCGATGTTCGCGCTGCAGGTGGGCTTCATGTCGCCGAGCTTCGTGGGCATCGTGCCCTCGATCGAGATGGTGATCTTCTGCGCGGTAGGCGGGCGCATGAGCCTGGTGGGCGCGGTGTACGGCGCGCTGCTGGTGAATGCGGGCAAGACGCTGTTCTCCGAGAGCTTTCCGGACCTGTGGCTGTTCCTGATGGCCGGGCTCTTCATCGGCGTGACCATGGCGTTCCCGATGGGGCTTGCCGGAGTGTGGGAAGAAAAGATCCGGCCGTGGTGGAAGTCGCGTCGCCAGGCGCTGCGCGATGCAGCCGTCAAGCCGCCGGTTGCAGCCGCACCAGTGGCGCCGCCGACAGCATCACAACCCGAACCCACGCTGCCCGAAGGCGTCGGCAGCCAGCGCGCCTGACGACTGAACCCGGAGCCACACCCTCATGAGCAACACCGACTTCGCGCTCGCCGTGGAAGACCTCACCGTCTCCTTCGACGGCTTCAAGGCCATCGACGACCTCACGCTGTACATCGACCGCAACGAGCTGCGCGTGATCATCGGCCCCAACGGGGCAGGCAAGACCACGCTGCTCGACCTGATCTGCGGCAAGACGCGCGCAAGCGCGGGCAGCATCAAGTTCAAGAACACCGAGCTCACGAAGATGGCCGAGCACAAGCGCGTGCGGCTGGGCATCGGCCGCAAGTTCCAGACACCATCCATCTACGAGAACCTGAGCGTGTTCCAGAACCTGGAGGTGTCGTTCCCGAAGGGCCGCTCGGTGTTCGGCGCGCTGGCTTTCAAGTGCGACGATGAGGTCAAGGCCAAGGTGCAGGCGATTGCGGAAGAGATCGGCCTGGCCGACCGTCTCGACACAGAGGCCGGCCTGCTGAGCCATGGCCAGAAGCAGTGGCTTGAGATCGGCATGCTGCTGATGCAGGAGCCCGAGCTGCTGATGCTCGACGAGCCCATCGCCGGCATGAGCGCGCGCGAACGAGAGCTCACGGCCGACCTGCTCAAGCGCATCTGCCAGAACCGCGCGGTGATCGTCATCGAGCACGACATGGCCTTCGTGAAGCAGATCGCGCACAAGGTCACCGTGATGCACCAGGGAAAGATCCTTGCCGAGGGGCCTATGGAGAAGGTGCAGGCTGATCCCAAGGTCATCGATGTTTATCTGGGGCACTAGATGAAGGGCCGTCGTTCAGGGTGCGATCACGCCGACGGGGTACCTTGCTCCGCGAATGTCCCCCGCCCTTCGGGCTCCTCCTTTATTTCGCTGCGCAAGGCACCCCATCGACGTGATCGTTGGACAGAGCAGTCGTTGATCAGTCGTGCACCAGCGGCCTGTGCAAGCACCCCGAACACAACCCGAGAGAGTCCAAAGATATGAGCAACCTCATGCTGAAGGTAGAAGACCTGCACGTAGCCTACGGCCAGAGCGAGGCCCTGCACGGCATCTCCTTCGAGGGCCATGCCAACGAAACCATCGCCATCATGGGCCGCAACGGCATGGGCAAGACCACGCTGTTCAAGAGCCTCATGGGCGTGCTGCCGTTGAAGAGCGGGCGCATCGAAGTGGCGGGCCAGGACGTGTCGCGCGACGAGAGCTTCCGCCGCGTGGCAAAAGGCATTGCCTACGTGCCGCAGGGCCGGATGATCTTTCCGACACTGACGGTGGAAGAGAACATCCAGACCGGGCTCGAGAACTCGAAGACCCGCCGCATTCCCGAAGAAATCTACGCGCTGTTCCCCGTGCTGTGGGACATGAAGAGCCGCAAGGGCGGCAACCTCTCGGGCGGCCAGCAACAGCAGCTTGCGATTGCACGCGCCCTCGTCACCGACCCCAAGGTGCTGCTGCTCGACGAGCCCACCGAAGGTATCCAGCCTTCGATCATCAAGGACATCGCCAAGGCACTCAACGAGATCCGCAAGCTGCGCGGCATCACCATCGTCGTGTCCGAGCAGGTGCTCAGCTTTGCGATGGACGTGGCCGATCGGCTCTTCGTCATCGAAGGCGGCCGCCTCGTGCATGAGACCGCGCGCGACAAGACCGACGTGGACCACATCAAGGCCTACCTCTCCGTTTGATTTCCGTTCAACCACAACCCAACCAGGAGCCACTGCAAATGACGGACACGCTGATCAAGGTCGATCTGACCAAGTCGCCCACCGAGAACGAGTTGATTCACAACCGCTGGCACCCGGACATTCCGATGGCCTGCTGGGTCAACCCGGGCGACGACTTCATCCTCGAGACTTTCGACTGGACCGGCGGCTTCATCAAGAACAACGACAGCGCCGACGACGTGCGCGACATCGACCTGAGCACGGTGCACTACCTCTCGGGCCCTGTGGGCGTGAAGGGTGCAGAGCCCGGCGACCTGCTGGTAGTCGACCTGCTCGACATCGGCGCCAAGCAGGACAGCCTCTGGGGCTTCAACGGCTTCTTCTCGAAGAAGAACGGCGGCGGCTTTCTCACCGACCACTTTCCCGAAGCGCAGAAATCGATCTGGGACTTCAAGGGCATGTTCACCAGCTCGCGCCACATTCCGGGCGTGAACTTCGCGGGCCTCATCCACCCCGGCCTGATCGGTTGCCTGCCCGACAAGCCCATGCTCGACATGTGGAACGAGCGCGAGAAGGCGCTCATTGCCACCGACCCCGATCGCGTGCCCGGCCTTGCCAATCCGCCGTTCGCCGGCACCGCCCACATGGGCAAGATGACCGGCGAGGCGAGGGCGAAGGCCGCCGCCGAGGGTGCGCGCACCGTGCCGCCGCGCGAACATGGCGGCAACTGCGACATCAAGGATCTGTCGCGCGGCTCCAAAGTGTTCTTCCCCGTGTACGTCGACGGCGCAGGCCTCAGCGTGGGCGACCTGCACTTCAGCCAGGGCGACGGCGAAATCACCTTCTGCGGCGCTATCGAAATGGCCGGCTGGGTGCACATGAAGGTCACGCTCATCAAGGGCGGCATGGCCAAGTACGGCATCAAGAACCCGATCTTCAAGCCCAGCCCGATCACGCCGCAGTACAACGACTACCTGATCTTCGAAGGCATCTCCGTCGACGAGAGCGGCAAGCAGCACTACCTCGACGTGAACGTCGCCTACCGCCAGGCCTGCCTGAACGCCATCGAGTACCTGAAGAAGTTCGGCTACTCGGGTGCGCAGGCCTATTCGATTCTTGGCACGGCGCCGGTGCAGGGCCACATCAGCGGCGTGGTCGACGTACCCAACTCGTGCGCCACGCTGTGGCTGCCCACGGGCATCTTCGACTTCGACATCAATCCGAACGCCTCGGGCCCGGTGAAGATGATCGACGGCAGCATCAGCATGCCGCTGTCGCACGACCTGCGTTGAAAGACAGCCAGGCCATGCCCACTTACGACTACGCCTGCGGGCAATGTGGCGGCTTCGAGGCGCTGCGGCCTTCGGGCCTGCGCGACGAGCCCGCCGCATGCCCCGATTGCGGATGCGCCTCGCCGCGCGTACTTTCAGCCGCACCGCGGCTCGCGCTGATGGCCTCGGGCACGCGCCGCGCCATGGAGACCAACGAGCGCGCACGGCATGAGCCCGGCAGTTCGCGCGACTACGCGCGCTTCAAGCATCCGGCGGGCTGCGGCTGCTGCAGTTCGGGCAAGCGGGGTGCGACGGTGACGGCGCCCAACGGGGCCAAGTCCGCGCCTTCGAGGCGGCCGTGGATGATCAGCCACTGAGGCTGCCGTTTCATGGGGCAACCCCTATTGACCGGCTTCTTTTCAAGGCCCTGATTGTTTCAATCCTGTGAACGCCGTGGTTCATTTCGACGGCGTTTTTCAGGGCTCTTCAGGATCAAACTTCTCCTCACCAACCCATCACTTGAAGGAGATTGAAATGAATGCCTCGAAGATCCTCGCCGCTGCTGCCCTCTCGCTCCTGGCTGCTGCCGGAGCCCACGCAGAAACCTACGACGGCGTGCACGTCGTGAACTCTTCTGTGACCCGCGCTGAAGTCGCACCGCAAGCCGTTGCCGCCGCTCGTGCTGGCAACGAATACAGCGATGCCTCGGGCGCTGGCGCACAAGCCTTTACCTCGACCGCCAATCGCGCGACCGTGCAAGCCGAAGCCGTTGCCAAGGCACACGACCCGTTCGCCAGCCTCGACCGCCGCGCGTTCTACCGCGACGAAGTGCCGGCTGCGTACAAGAAGCCCAGCGTGTCGTTCACGCGCCAAGCTGGCCTGTAAGCACCGACCACGACACCTTCGGGTGTTGCAAAAGAAAGAACGGGCCCTCGGGCCCGTTTTTTCATGGCCGATCACTTTGTGGTTGTTGCCAAAATATACGCATTGAGTATATATTTGCGGCCCATGAACATGCCGCAACAGGTGCTCCTTCGCGACGCGATGCGTCAACTCAACATGACGCGTGATGCTTTCGCAGAGCGCATCGGCAGCCGCAGAAGGGCGCTCGACGCCTGGCTCCTGCCCGACGAATCCAATGAATTCAGGGCCATGCCCGAAGTCGCACGGCGCTTCGTGAGCGAAATCCTGGCTTCAGACGGGCGGCGCAGTGAATATACGCAAAGCGCACATGAAGGTGCCTTGCGCCAGGCGCTGGCCACTGAAGGCTCGCACCACCTGCTGTCGGTCAGCCAGTTCAACCGCGACGCCATCGACGAACTGTTCCAGTTGGCCGACGTGATGCAGCCCATCGCGCGCCGACGCAAGGTCAGCCGCGTGCTCGAAGGGGCCGTGCTGGCCAATCTGTTCTTCGAAGCCAGCACGCGCACCCGCGTGAGCTTCGGCGCGGCGTTCTGCCGGCTGGGCGGCTCGGTGTGCGACACCACGGGCTTCACTTTTTCGTCGATGGCCAAGGGCGAATCGATCTACGACACCAGCCGCGTCATCAGCGGCTATGCCGATGCGATCGTGGTGCGGCATCCGGAGCAGGGCTCGGTCGCCGAATTCGCGCGCGCCACCAACGTGCCGGTCATCAACGGCGGCGATGGCCCGGGCGAGCACCCCAGCCAGGCGCTGCTCGACCTGTACACCATCCAGCGCGAGTTCTCGCGCCTGGGCAAGCTGGTCGACGGCGCGCACATCGCGATGGTCGGCGACCTGAAGTATGGGCGCACCGTGCACTCGCTCATCAAGCTGCTCGCGCTGTACCGCGGCCTGAAGTTCACGCTGGTCTCGCCGCCGTCGCTCGCAATGCCCGCGGAAATCGTGGAGGCCGTGAGCCGCAACGGCCACGTCGTCGAGACCGCCGCCACGCCCGCGCAGGCGCTTGCTGGCGCGGACATCATCTACGCCACGCGCATCCAGAAAGAGCGCTTCGCGAACGACGAAGTGCTGGAGGGCTTCGACAACGCGTTCGAGATCAACCGCGCGCTCATCGAATCGGCCTGCAAGCCCGAGGTGGTCGTGATGCATCCGCTGCCGCGCGATGGCCGCCCCGGCTCGCACGACCTGAGCGTCGACCTGAACAACGACCCGCGCCTGGCCATCTTCCGCCAGACCGACAACGGCATCCCGGTGCGCATGGCGATCTTTGCCACGCTGCTGGGCGTGGAAAAACTCGTCAGCCGCTCGATGCGCGATGCTGCCTGGACGCCGCCCTCGCATATCGGGCCGGACGACAGCGTGTTTCACGGGCTCGATTGAGGCTCGCGAGAGCGCGTGGCCGTCAGGCGTGCGCGAGGATGTTGACCAGCTTGCCGAACGGATCGCGCACGTAGAAGCGGCGCACGCCCCAGGGTTCGTCCGCCGGGCCGTATTCGATGGCGAAGCCCGCGGCCTTCATGCGTTCGAAGGCCGTGTCGATGTCGTCGACCTCGATGGACAGATCGGGCACTGGCGTACCCGAGCCGCCTTCCGACGCGAAGCTGACCTGCAACGTCATCTCGGCCTGCGAGCCGTAGGTCTGGATCCAGCCGTGGTCCATGAGCAGATCGAGGCCGAGGATGTCCTTGTAGAAGACAGCCGCACGCGCGGGCTCGGGCGTTGCGAAGTTGGCGACCAGTCGTTTGACTTTCATGGGGTAGGTTTTCTGATCGTGAAGGTTTGGAGTTGGCCGTCGCGCTCGACGTGCAGCAGGCCGCCTTCGACGCGGATGCCGATCCAGCGTTCGATGCGCCCGTCCGAATGGATGATCTCGATGCTGTCGTCGGATATCAGGCGGTAGTTGAACAGCGGCCCGGCCAAAGGGCCGTTCTTCTTGCCGATCGTCGCGGTCACTCGGCCCGTCGATCGAAAGCAGTAGCTGTTGACCAGCGTGTCGGACACGAGGTCGAGGAAGTGGTCGATGGGGAGGGCGTGGTTGGGCGTGATCGTCATGGTGTTCGGATGCCCGCATCGTCGCGCTGGAAGTCTCTGCGGTACTTGACGAAGCCTTTCTTCTTCGAGCCTGCAAAGCCGCAGTGCTCGAAGAACCGGTGTGCTTCGCCGCGCTCGACTGAACTGAGCAGCATGATCTTGGAGCAGTCGTGCGCGATGCATTCGTCTTCGATGTGCCGCAGGAGTGCCGCTCCCGAGCCTTGGCCGCGAAACGCCTCGCCGACAACGATGTTCTCGACCACGGCGAAGGGCTGGGCCCTGTACATCACATCGGTGCAGAAGTTCAGCAAGGCCGTCGCGCGCAGCACGCCCTCATGCTCCAGAACAAGCAGCGCCGTTCGAGAGTCGTTCGCCAGTTCGGCGATGTGCTCCGGCAGGACGCACACGCGCGTGTCGCCGATCAGCTCGCAGTACAGCGCCTCGATGCCCTTGGCATCGTCCGGTCTGGCGCGTCGGATGTTCGTTGTCTCCACAAGGCAGCCTTCCGATTCAGAAGCGGCCGAATATAGAGCCTCAAACAGTCGCACGCCGGTACGTCAGCAACCGCCCCCGATACGCCGCCCGGCTCACGGTTGCGATCTGGTCCAGCCGCTCCTCGCACATGCCGAAGCCTTCGTCCGCCATTTGCCTGTTGAATGCCGACCGGTTGCCCCGGTCCGGGTCGACGATCCACACCTCGGCGGCGGGGCTGGTGTGGCGGGCGATGAAGGCGGCGAGCAGGCCTTCCGCATCGCGCTCGTACAGCAGGTCGCTGCCGATCACGAGGTCGAACAGGCCGTGCACGTCGCCGTCGGCGCCGGTCTCCTGCATGCCCCAATGGCCGCGCCTGTATTTCATGGGCGGCAAGGCGTTCAGCCGAAGGTTCTCCAGCAGGAAGCCGCCAGCGAGCGGGTGGCAGTCGCTCGCTGTCATGTCGTTGCCGCGCCGATGGCCGACCAGGCTTGCTAGCGCGAGGCCGCAGCCGATCTCGAGCACGCGCGCGCCCAGCACCACGGGGTGCAATGCCATGCGCGCGGCCAGTTGCGCGCCCGAGGGCCACAGCAGCCCGAACATTGGCCACGAGGCAGAAGAGATTCCCTGCGCGGCAGCCGTGCCCAAAGGGTCCGAGAACTGTTGCCGATCGAGCAGCGATTGAATGACGAGGTCGTCGGCACCCGCGATGGCGATGCGCTCCAGCTTGAGTAGATAGCCCGGCATCGAAAGGGGCAGGGTCTCGCGTGCGAGGCCCCGGTGCAGCAAAGGTGGGCCAGTATGCGCCCTTGCCGGTTGCGCGCCTTCTCACGCTCATCTAAGCAAACTCTCACTGCTGCGTAAGCGGCCTCTCACGGCCTGGTAAGTACCGCGTCCTAGAGTGAATTCATCGTCATCACTCAAGGAGACAACCATGAGATTTCGTATCGCAACCCTCTGCATTGCCGCCGTTCCGGCGCTGGTGCTGACATCGCTCGCGCACGCAGGCGGGCTGGCCGATCCCGACTATCCGCAGATCTCGCATTCGACCCAGTCGCGCGATGCGGTGGCCGAGGACGCCATGCGCGCCAACAACGGCATTCACGCAACAGAGGTTCTGGAATCGCAGGTGCAGGCGCCTGTGTCGGGCGCCGACCGTGCGCAGGTGCAGGCCGAGGCGATTCGCGCGAACACCGGCATCCATCCGACGGAAGTTCTGGAATCGCAGGTGCAGCCGCCGGTGGCTTCTGCGAACCAGCCGGATGCGGCGATGACACACGCCACCAACACAACTGGCGCGACCACCTACTGAGCCGCCGCGGCGCCTTGCACGCCCGGCGTCAATCGCGCGTGAGCACGAAGCGCCTGCGGATGCCGTTTGCGGCCGAAGGCGCCACCCACAGGTCGAACTCGCCGGGTTCGACGGTCGGCTTCATGTCGCGGCCGATGAACGCAAGGTCGTCGGCCGTGAGCGTGAACTCGACGACCGCTGAAGCTCCCGGCGCGATGCCGATCTTGCGAAAGCTCTTCAGCTCGCGCACCGGCCGCGTCACGCTTGCCGCGCGCTGGCCGATGTAGAGCTGCACTACTTCTTCCGCGTCGCGCTGGCCGGTGTTGGTGACGGTGGCGCGCACGCGCAGCGTTTCCGACATCGGCAGCCGCTCTGTACTCAGCTCGACGTTGTCGTAGCGCACCGGTGAATAGCCGATGCCGAAGCCGAAGGGGTAGAGCGCTTCGTTCGTCGCGTCCAGGTAGCGCGTCTTGAATGACGTGCCTGGCGCGTTCTCGGGCGACGGCCTGCCGGTGCGCTTGTGGGCGTAGTAGTAGGGCACCTGGCCGGCCGTTTGCGGAAAGCTCACGGGCAGGCGGCCCGAGGGGTTGAAGTCGCCGAACACGACGTCGGCGATCGCGTTGCCGGTCTGCACGCCGAGGAACCACGTGACGAGGATGGCGCGCGCATTGCGCACCGCGCCCTTGAGCGCCATCGCTCGGCCGTTGCTCAACAGCACTATCACGGGCTTGCCAGTGGCGGCCACGGCCTCGGCCAGGTCTTGCTGTGCTTGCGGCAGCCCGATGTCGCTGCGCGAGCGCGCCTCGCCCGACATCTTCTCGCTCTCGCCGATGGCGAGCACCACCACGTCGGCATCGCGCGCGGCCGCCACCGCGGCGTCGATGCCGCCGGGCAGCGTCGACTCGATGCCCGAGCCGCGCACCACGTTCACCGACGAGTTGGGCCCCAGCGCCCCGCGCAGGCCCTGGTCGATGCCCACTGGTGCCGACTGTCCGGGGAACAGGCTCCACGCGCCCATCAGGTCGACGGTGCCCTCGGCGAAGGGCCCGATCAGCGCGATCTTCGTGCCGGCCTTGGGCAGCGGCAGTAGCATGCGCTCGTTCTTCAGCATCACGATGGAGCGGCGCGCGCTCTCGCGGGCCAGTGAGATGAATTCGGGGTTCTCGGGGCGCTGCGAGGCGGGTGGGCCGTCGAGCCCGTGCATCGGGTCGTCGAACAGGCCCAGCTTCTGCTTGACGCGCAACACGCGGCGCACGGCCTCGTCGAGCCGCTCCATCGGCACTTCGCCCGAGGCCACGAGGTCGGGCAGGTAGCGCATGTACAGGCCGCTCTGCATGCTCACGTCGGTGCCGGCCATGAAGGCCTGCTTGGCGGCCTCGCGCGGGTTGGCGGCGTAGCCGTGCTCCACCAGCTCTTCGTCGGCCGTGTAGTCGGAGACCACGAAGCCCTGGAACTTCCATTCGTCGCGCAGCACGCCTGTGAGCAGCGAGTGGTTGGCGGTGGAGGGCACGCCGCCGATTTCGTTGAAGGCGCTCATCACCGAGAGCGCGCCGGCATCCAGCGCCGCGCGGAACGGCGGCAGGTACACCTCGCGCAGCGTCTGCTGCGAGATGTCGCTCACGTTGTAGTCGAGCCCGCCTTCGCCCGCGCCGTAGGCCGCGAAGTGCTTGGGCGTGGCCAGCATCGAGTCGGGCCGCGAAAGGTCCGACCCCTGGAAGCCGCGCACGCGCGCGGCGGCGAACTGCCGCGAGAGGTATACGTCTTCGCCCGCGCCTTCGAGGCCGCGGCCCCAGCGTGCGTCGCGCGCGATGTCGACCATGGGCGCGAAGGTCCAGCGGAAGCCGTCGGCCGTGGCCTCGACCGCCGCGGCGCGCGCGGTGCGCTCGGCCAGGTCCGGCTCCCAGCTGGAGGCCTCGGCCAGCGGCATCGGGAACATGGTGCGAAAGCCGTGTATCACGTCCGCGCCGAAGATCAGCGGAATGCCCAGGCGCGACTCGTTCACCGCAATCTGCTGCAGCCGCCGCTTGCCTTCGAGGCCGGCGTTGTTGAACAGGCCTGTGAGCCGGCCGGCGCGCACGTCGGCAGTCTCCTGCTGTGCATTGCGCCAGCCGGCCTGGGGGTTGTTGGGAGTGTCGATGTCGGCGGGGCCGTACAGGGTGAGCTGGCCGGCCTTCTCCTGCACTGTCATACGGGCGATGAGAGCCTCGATGCGGGCCTCGGGCGTCAGCGCTGCATCTGCCGCGGCAGGGGCAGCGGATGCAGGGGGAAGCAGGAGCGCGAGGGAGAGAAGGGCGGAGGCGGGAGCGAGAAAGGAAGCCGGGGTTCTGATGCGCATGGCCTCCTATTCTGCAGATAACGCCGCCATGCCCTCTCGGCGGGTTTCCGCGCTGGCCGTAGGTCTTCTCCGATAGCCGGGGCCGTGCTTACTCTGCGGTGGCGCCCGAATCCTTCGCTACCTTCACCCATTTCGTCGTCTCGCTGCCGATGAAGGTTGCGAGCTCGGCCGGCTTCATGCTGCCGCCCGTCACGCCCTGTTCCTCGAAGCGTTTCACCACGTCAGACTGCTGCAGCACGCGCGACACCTCGGTGTTCAGGCGCTGCACCAGTTCGGGCGGCGTGCCGTGCGGTGCCATGAGCGCGAACCAGGTGGTCATGTCGTAGCCCTTGAGGCCGGCCTCGTCGAGCGTGGGTACGCCGGGGTAGGCGGGCGAACGTGTCTTCGTGGTCACGGCCAGCGCCTGCACCTTGCCGGCGCGGATGTGCGGTGCGGCCGAGGGGCTGGTTTCGATGGCCATCTGGATCTGCCCGCCCATCAGGTCGGCCATCATCGGCGCGCCGCCCTTGTAGGGCACGTGCACGATGTCGGTCTTCGTCATTGAACGAAACAGCTCGCCCGAGATGTGCTCCGTGCTGCCGTTGCCCGCCGAGCCGTAGTTGACCTTGCCCGGGTTGGCCTTGATGTAGGCGACGAGTTCGGCCACCGATTTCACGGGCACCTTCTCGTTCACGATCAGCACGTTGGGCGTGGATGCCACCAGCGCCACCGGATCGAAGTCGCGCTGGAAGTCGTAGGGCAGGCGCTTGTAGAGGCCCGGCGCGATCGAATGTGCGATGGTGGCCATGAACAGCGTGTAGCCATCGGCCGGCGCCTTCGACGCGATGGCCGCGCCTACAGTGCCGCCCGCACCGCCGCGGTTGTCGATGATGACCGGCTGCTTGAGCGCTTCCGACAGCTTCTGGCCCACGGTGCGCGCGACGATGTCGGTAGTGCCGCCCGCCACGAAGGGCACGACGAGGGTGATGGGCTTGGCGGGCCAATCGGCCGCGCTGGAAGACGCCGCGGCGGTGGCCAGCAGCAGGGCGGCCATGCAGGTGCGCAGAAAAGTCGAGGGGTGCGGGAGGGAGGATTTCATGGTCTGGATGTCGTGGCGTCGTTGTTATTGGCTATTGAAAAGAGCGCGCGCTTCACGCCACGCGGTTCAGCAGCGGCTGGTTGCGTACCCAGCGCCGCAGGTTGTCGAGAAAGATCGCTGCCACGCGGGCCTCATTGCCGTCCGAATGGCCGGCGCTGTGGGGCGTGACGATCACGTTCGGCAGGCTCCATAGCGGCGAGTCGGCCGGCAGGGGCTCGTGCGCGAACACGTCGAGATACGCACCGGCCAGCGCGCCGCTGCGCAATGCATCGATGAGCGCCGGCTCGTCGATCACTTCGCCGCGAGAGACGTTCACGAGCCGCGCACCGGCGGGCATGCGCGCCAGCACCGCCGAATCGATGAGGCCGCGCGTGCGATCGCTCAGCGGGCAGGCCAGCAGCAGCCAGTCCGCCTTCGGCAGCACTGTGTGCAGCTGTTCGTAGCTCACACTCTGGTGGGCTGGCGCGGCGGCCGAGGCCTCGCTCCCGCGCACGGACACGACACGAAGCCCGAGCGCCGCGAGCAGCGCACCGAGGCCTTGCCCGATCGGCCCCCAGCCGACGACCACTGCCGTCTGCCCCGCAAGATCACGCGGCAGGCCACTGCCCATGAGCGGCGACCAAGTGCGTGCGCGTTGCGCGGCCAGCAGCTGTGGAAACTGCCGCGCCAGCATCAGCACGCCTGCCAGCGCGGTCTGCACGACCACGCCGGCGTTGGCGCCCGACGAGGTCGTAACCTCCACGCCGCGCGCCCGCAGCTCGCCGTACACCGGCCGGTCGGCGCCCGCGGAATGCGCGTGCACCCAGCGCAGCGAGGGCGCGTGGCGCATTGCGTCGTGAAAGGCCTGCGTGTGCGGCAGCACCTCGTGCTTGGTCGACAGGCCGGTGACGTCGCGCGAGACAAAAGCTACGTCGGCGTCGTCGCCCGGGTTCACCACCACGTGGGTGCGGTCGCCGAGCGCCGCGGGCAGGCCGGGCGCCGTCTGCGCCGCGGCTTGCGGCGTCATCAGGATGCGCAGCGGCGAGCTCATTCGGCCGTCGCACCCGATTCGCGCACGATCGCCTTCCACTTCTCGTACTCCTGGCGCGTGAACTTGCCGAACTGCTCGGGTGTGCCGCCCACCGGGTCGGCGCCCTCGCGGATCATCTGCGCCTCGAGCGAGGGCAGCGCCTCGTTCACCGACTTGTTGAGCAGCGCGATCACCGGGGCTGGCGTGCCCTTGGGCGCGAAGAAGCCGAACCACGAGCCGGCGGAGAAATCGGGGAAGCCCTTCTCGGCCACGGTCGGTACGTCGGGCAGCGAGCGCGAGCGCTTCTGGCTGCTCACCGCAATGGCCCGGAGCTTGCCCGCCTTGATGTGCGCGATGACCGATGGAATGGTGGCGAACATGAATTGCACGCGGCCCGCGAGCAGGTCGTTGAGCGCGTTAGCGCCCTTGTAGGGCACGTGCAGCGTCTCGGCCCCGATGCGCTTGCTGAGCATGTAGCTCGACAGGTGCGACGAGGTGCCGACGCCGGTGGAGCCGTAGTTCAGCTTGTTGGGGTTGGCCTTGGCGTAGGCGATGAATTCCTCCAGCGTCTTCGCGGGCACCTCGGGGTTCACCACCAGCACGTTGGGCACGTCGGCGATCTGCACCACCGGCACAAGGTCGGTGAGTGGGTCGTAGGGCAGGTTCTTGTAGAGCGTCTGGTTGACGGCCATCGGGCCGACCGAATTGACGATCAGCGTGTAGCCGTCGGCCGGTGCACGCACCACGAATTCGGTGCCGATGTTGCCGCCGCCACCGGGCTTGTTGTCGATGATGAAGGACTGCTTGAGTTTTTCCGACATGTGCTGCGTGACGGCGCGCGCGAGGATGTCGGTGGTGCCGCCGGCTGTGAAGGCGACGACCACGCGCACGGGCTTGCTCGGGTAGGCCGTCTGTGCGGTGGCGTTGAGGCCGGCGGCCAGCAGTGCCGTGGCGCAGAAGAGCTTTTGCAAGAAGCGGGAAGAAGGCTTGTCTCGTGTCATTGTTGTGTTCTCGTGGGTAGTCGGTCTGGTGTTCAGTCGCGAAAGCCCGGGTCCATCCGGTCGAGCTTGCGCAGCAGCGCAGGCCATTCCATGAGGCCGTAGGGTCGGCGCGTGCCGGGCTGGTAGTTGTTCCAGGTTTCCTCCAGCACTTGCTGCGGCACGGCCCTTAGCAGCGTGTTGCAAGACATCGCACCGATCTGCGCGCGGCAGGCCAGCTCGAGCCGGTGCATCCAGTTGAAGGCTTCGCCCACGCTGCGGCCCACCACCAGCGCGCCGTGGTTGCGGAAGATCACGGCCTCGCGGTCGCCCAGGTCGGCCAGCAGCGAGGCCTGCTCCTCGGTGTTCAGCACCACGCCCTGGTAGTCGTGGTAGCCGATCTTCAGGAATCGCATGGCGGTTTGCGTGAGCGGCAGCAGGCCGCATTCGAGCGACGACACCGCCATCGACGCCCAGCTGTGCGTGTGGATCACGCAGGCCACGTCGGGCCGTGCCGCGTGCACGGCGCTGTGGATCACGTAGCCGGCCTTGTTGATGCCGTAGTCCAGCTCGCCGAAGTCGGGCTTCGAGAGGATGTTGCCGTCCTGGTCGACCTTGATGAGGCTGGAGGCGGTGATCTCCTCGTACATCATTCCGTAGGGGTTGATGAGGAAGGCGCCTTTCTCGCCCGGCACGTGCGAGGAGATGTGGTTGGCCATCATGTCGGACATGCCATAGAGGTCCACCAGCCGGTAGCAGGCCGCGAGGTCGATGCGGGCCTGCCATTCGGCATCGGAGCATCGGCCCTTCATGGAGGGAATCTGGAGTACGCCGGGTTGTGTCATGGGGTTTCGTTCGGATGCATGGGGTTCATTCAGTCGGCGCCAAGCTGCAGGCGGTTGGGCAGGCGCTTCTCGATGGCGAACTTCAGCAAGGCGGCCGAGCGGAAGATGCCGTGCGCGAACTTGCCGTAGGGCAGGGTGAGAAACAGCGCCATCACCACGCCCAGGTGCACCGCCAGCAGCAATGCCATGAAGGGCGTGTCGCGCCACGCCAGCAGCGCAAGGCCGGTGATGCTGGTGAGCAGCAGCAGGGCGATGAAACCGCGGTCCATGGGGCGCTGCGCCGCGTCGCCGTGCGCCGGGTCGCGCCGCAGGTTCAGCCACAGCAGTCCGACCGGGCCCACCACCAGGCCGATGCCGCCCGCGGTGCCCAGCAGCACGGGCAGGCTGGTGAGCGCATAGGGCGCATGCAGGCTGAACAGGTAGTGGTACAGCGTGGCCACGCAGGTCGACGCGAAGCACAGCATGAAGCCGTAGAAGGTGAAGTGGTGGAAACGCCGGCGCCACAGGGTGAAGCGGTCGTCTTCGTTGTTGCAGCCTTCGCCGTGGCCGCCGCCCAGGTACTTCAGGCGCAGCGCGTCTTGCGCGGCCTCGGCGCTGGCTGCGTTGCGTACGCCGGTCACTTCGGCAGGCACGTTGTCGCGCGACGGCGATACCTCGCGCCAGAAGCGCCGCACGCCCATGGCCAGCGCGAACATCACGAAGAGAAACACCGCGCCGAACACCAGCGCGAGAAAGTTGTGCGGAAAGATCGCGTAGAAATTGCCCGCGAGCGGCTCGTGCAGCAGCGAGCCCGACATCGCCACTGCCAGCACCAGGAAGAGCGCGAGCCCACCGGCCAGAGCGAGCGCAACCGTGAGGCCCGCGCGCTGGTAGAGCGCACCCATTGCAGGCGGCCAGGCGTAGTCGTGATACGTCTGCATGCGCACCTGCGCCATCGCCTGCGGCACGTTCACCGCGAACTCGTGCGGCGGCGCGTATTGGCAGGCGTGCAGGCAGGCGCCGCAGTTGTGGCACAGGTTGGCGAGGTAGTGCGTGTCGGCCTTGCCGAATTCGAGCCGGCGCGTCATGGCCGGGAACACGGCGCAGAAGCCTTCGCAGTAGCGGCAGGCGTTGCAGATCTGCAGGATGCGGGCGACTTCGCCTTCGCTCGCTGTCAACGGAAGGGCGGGCTGTATCGGGATCACGCGCGACGTGGCACCGCCACCGATGCCGTCGGCATCCGCACGGGCGCGTGCGACGAGATCAGTGAGCTGCTGCAAGGGCGGTCTCCGGGGATTTCTTCGAAAGGTTCTTTGCCGCGTTCGCGGCCTGCGTGCCGGCAATGCGCCCGAAGGCCGTGCCGATGCTCATGCCGACGCCCGCCGTGTAGCCTTTGCCGAGCACGTTGCCGGCCATCATTTCGCCGGCCACGAACAGGTTGGGGCTGGCCCGGCCGCCGAAGCGCACGGCTGCTGTTTCGTCCACCTTCAGGCCGAGGTAGGTGAAGGTGATGCCGGGGCGCACGGGGTAGGCGTAGAAGGGCGCTGTGTCGATGGGGCGCGCCCAGTGCGTCTTGGCTGGCGCGAGGCCTTCGGTGTGGCAGTCGTCGAGCGCGGTGTGGTCGAAGCGGCCCACATGGCAGGCGGTGTTGTAGTCCTCCACCGTGCGCACGAAGGTGGCTTCGTCGAGGCCGATCTTGCGTGCCAGTTCGCCGAGCGTGTTGGCCTGCGTGCCGGGGAACACCGGCGGCATGAAGCGCCCGACCGCTTTCTGGTCGATGACCGACCAGGCAATCTGCCCCGGCTGCTGCGCGACGAGCCGGCCCCAGATGGCGTAGCGCTTGGGCCAGAAATCTTCGCCCTCGTCGTAGAAGCGCTTCGCCTCGCGGTTGACGACCACGCCGAGCGACACGCAGTCGATGCGCGTGCAGATGCCGCCGTCGTACAGCGGTGCGCGCGCGTCGATGGCCACCATGTGGCCCTGCGACGGATCGCCGATGCTGTCTGCGCCCGCGGCGATCATGTGCTTCAGCAGCACGCCCTGGTTGAAGCGCGTGCCGCGGATCAGGAAGTTGTCGGCCGGCCACTCGCCGCGCTCGTTCCGGCCCCAGGCCTCGCGCAGCCACTCGCGGTTCGACTCGAAGCCGCCGGCGGCCAGCACGCAGCTTCTTGCGGCGATGCGCTCGCCGGCTTCGGTGCGCACGGCCATGAAGCGGTCGCCATCGAGTTCGACCGAGGCCACGGGCGTGTCGTAGCGAATCTGCACGCCCAGCCGTTCGGCGCTGCGGAAATAGGCGTTCACCAGCGCCTTGCCGCCACCCATGAAGAAGGCGTTGGTGCGCGCCACGTGCAGCGCGCCCGACAGCGGCGGCTGAAAGTGCACGCCGTGGCTGCGCATCCAGTCGCGGCAATTCGACGAGGCGCGAATCACCAGGCGCGCCAGATGCTCGTCGGTGAGGCCGCCGGTCACCTTCAGCAGGTCTTGCCAGTATTCCTCTTCAGAGTAGGCCTCGATCAGCACGTCCTGCGGGGCGTCGTGCATGCAGCGCAGGTTGCGCGTGTGCTGCGAGTTGCCGCCGCGCCATGCCTTGGGCGAGGCTTCGAGCAGCAGCACCGAGGCGCCGGCCTCGCGTGCCATCAGGGCGGCGCACAGCGCGGCATTGCCGCCACCGACAACCAGAACATCTATCACTCGTGGGTCTCCTTGGAATACGGGAGACTCTAGGCACGCCGGCCTTCAGGCGAAAGGCCGATCCGGGCAACGGGTGTTCAGTTTTCGAGAAGACTTGCTCCTGTCCAACTGCCATCGCGCACCAGGGCGCGCGCCGTGTCGGCCATCACCACGCGGGTGGCCAGCGCGGCGGGAGAGAGCTCGTCGTCCGACAGGCTCACGAGCAGGTTGCGGCGGCCCACGTGCGCGTCGGCGATCTGCGTGAGCTGCAGGTCGTCGCGGTCGTGCCGTGCGGTAGCGGCGCCGGGTTGGATGGTGGCGCCGTGTCCCGCGCGCACCGCATCCATCAGCAGCGCGAGGCCGTCGACCTCGGCCACGATGCGCGGCGCGATGCGCGCCCGGGCGAAGGCCGCCATCAGCGTGGCGCGCAGGCCATGGCTGCCGCTGGGCAGTATCAGCGGCAGTTCGGCCAGTTGCGACAGGCGCACGCGGGCACCGGTGGGGCGCTGCGGCAGCGTGGGGGATGCAATGACGAAGAGCTTCTCGGCCAGCAGCGGGGTCACGCTCCAGCGCCGCGGCGTGTCGGTCTGGAACAGCACGGCCAGGTCGAGCTGCCGCGCCTGCAACATGGTCGTGAGGTGACCGGACAGCGCTTCGACCATGTGCAGCCGCACCTCGGGGTAGCGCTCGCGCATGGCGCGCATCAGCGGCACGCCGAGCACCGTGGCGGTGGTGGGTGCCAGGCCCACGCTCACGTGGCCCGAGAGCCGCGCCTGCTGCGCGGCGCGCACCGCGTCGTCGGCATGGCGCAGCGTGAGCTGGGCCTGGTGGAGAAAGGCCACGCCCGCATCGGTGGGCGCAACGCCGGTCGAGCTGCGCTGCAGCAGCCGGGTGGACAACTCGCTTTCGAGCCGGCTGATCTGCTGGCTCAGCGCCGAGGTGACGACGCCCAGCTCGACCGCCGCGCGGCCCATGCTGCGAAGCTCGCAGACCTTGACGAAGTAGCGCAGTTGCCGGAGTTCCATCGCCCGATCATCGCGCAGGCACGGCGGCCGGTGCGGGCCGGCGCAACAGCAGCCAGCCGAACAGCGGCGCGGTGATGTACATCACCACCGAGTAGATGGCCGCCGGCAGCGCGAGCTGGAAGCTGCCGAGCACGCTCACCGCGATGAAGATCGCGAGCGTGGAGTTGTGGATGCCGATCTCGTAGCTGATGGCGGTGGCCAGCGGCTTGTCGAGGCCCGCGGCGCGGCTCAGGTAGTAGCCCGCGAGCAGGCTCACGAGATTGAACAGCAGCACCGGCACACCGATCTCGGCGAAGGTGGCGGCCATGGTCTTCCACTCGTTGGCGATGGCGAGCACCGTCACCACCGCGAGCACGACGCCGCTGAAGATCTTGGTCGGCTTTTCCATGCGCGCCGCGAAGCCGGGGCTGCGCGAGGCCACGAACATGCCGATGGCCACCGGCACCAGCACGATGGCGATCACCTCCACCAGCTTGCGCGTCTGCAGCGGCACCACCTGGCCGCCTTGAGCGAAGTGCCCGATGGCCCAGTTCGCGATGAGCGGCAGCGTGACGATGGACAGCAGCGTGTTCACGGCCGTGAGCGAGATGTTCATCGCCACGTTGCCGCCGAACAGGTGCGAGAACAGGTTGGCCGAGATGCCGCCGGGCGAGGCCGCGAGCAGCATCAGCCCGACCGCGAACACGGGCGACAGGCCGAAGCCCACGATGATCGCGTAGCAAGCCAGCGGCAGGCCGATGACCTGCAGCACGAGCGCGATGGTCACGGCCTTCGGGTGCTTGAAGAGGCGCCTGAAGTCGGCGAGCGAAAGCGAAAGCCCGAGCCCGAACATCACAAGCGCGAGCGCGCCGAACAGGAAGCGGGTAACGATGACGGTGGCGTCCATTGGGTTTGTCTCCTCGGTGGTTCTTGTAGTTTTGATGCGTAAAAAAATAGCCGCCAGCACCTGTCGTGCAGGCGCTGGCAGCCGTGGAAACCGGGGTCGACGCTGTCTTATTGTTTGTAGCTGTCGTCGATGCGGTCGAGCTTGCGGATCAGCGAGGGCCAGACGAACTGGCCGCCCAGGCCACCGGTCTGCACCTTCATCGCCTGGCCTACGCCCTCGACGATCTTCGGGTTGACTTGCGTGAGTTCGCTGCCGCCCGATTGCGCCGCAATCTGGATCTGGCAGGTGTTCTCGAAGGTGTACATCGAAAGAAAGGCGTCGGCAATGGTCTTGCCGCAGGTCAGCAGGCCGTGGTTGCGCAGCATGAGGAAGTTGGCGCTGCCCATGTCGGCCTGCAGGCGCGGCTTTTCGTCGTCGCGGAAGGCCACGCCTTCGTAGTCGTGATAGGCCAGCGAGGCCAGCACGAAGGTCGATTGCTGGCTGATGGGCAGCACGCCGTTCTTCTGCGCGCTGACGGCGATGCCGGCCTTGGTGTGGGTGTGCAGCACGCACTGGATGTCTTCGCGCGCGGCATGCACCGCGCTGTGAATGACGAAGCCCGCCGGGTTCACGGGGTAGGGCGAGTCGATGATCTTGTTGCACTGCTGGTCGACCTTGACCAGGCTCGACGCGGTGATCTCGTCGAACATCAGGCCGTAGGGGTTGATCAGGAAGTGGTGCTCGGGGCCGGGAATGCGCGCGCTGATGTGCGTGAACACGAGGTCGCTCCAGCCGTAGAGCGCTACCAGGCGGTAGCAGGCGGCGAGGTCGACGCGAAGCTGCCACTCCTCGGCGGAGACGAGCTTCTGGATTTCGGGTTGGGAGAAGGCGTTCATGGTTTCCTCTTGTCGATGTCAGGCGGCCGCGGGTTCGGTCAGCGCGGCCTTGTAGATGCTCTGCTTCGGCTGCGCCATCACGCGGCGCAGCATGGGCTCGAACTCGCTGATGGGCAGCGTCTCGGCCTTGGGGTCGAAGGCGGGGTTGTCGTAGAGCGCGCAGAACTCGGCCGTGCGCTCGTAGTGCGGGTGGTCCTTGAAGTTGTCGCGCATGTCGCGGTCCAGGCCGATGTGGTGAAAGAAGTAGTGGCCCTGGAAGATGCCGTGGTTCTGCACCATCCAGTGGTTGGCTTCGCTCACGAAGGGCTTGAGGATGGCGGCGGCGATGTCGGGGTGGTTGAAGCTGCCCAGCGTGTCGCCGATGTCGTGCAGCAGCGCGCACACCACGTACTCCTCGTCGCGGCCGTCGCGCAGGGCGCGGGTGGCGGTCTGCAGCGAGTGGGTGTAGCGGTCGACCGGAAAGCCGCCGTAGTCGCCTTCGAGAATCTGCAGGTGCTTGATCACGCGCGCCGGCAGGCCGGTCGTGAACTGCATGAATTCGCCGCCGATCAGTTGCCAGTCTTCGCGCGTGCTTTCCTGCATGCTCTTGAAACTTGCGCGTGCGTTCATCGCTGGGGTCTCCGTTCTTGTGGGGTGCCGGCCACTGTATGCCTGCGCTTGACCTTGAACTGTCAAGAATTTGACAATGTGGGGTTCTGGTAAACCCCCGCCTCGCAGCGGTTCATGCCCATGGCTGCCTCCTCTAGACCGCGTCTTTCCGCTGCGCACCGCGCCGCGCTGGAGGGCAATCCGTGGTTCATGAGCATGCCGCGCGCCCAGCGCGAGGCGCTGCTGGGCGCGGCCGAACTCCACCACGTGCGGCGCGGCGCAATGGTGTTTCGCCAGGGCGATCCCATTCACGCGGCGGGCGGCGGCTTCTACGGGTTGGTGGCGGGCACCATCAAGATTTCATCGCTGCGCCAGGACGGGCGCGAGGCCATCCTCGCGGTGCTGGAGCCCGGCAACTGGTTCGGCGAGATCACGCTGATCGACGGCTCGCCGCGCACGCACGACGCCACCGCGCTCGAGGCGCTCGACCTGCTGATGGTGCCACCCGAGGCCTTCGGGCAGCTGATGCGCGATGTGGTCTTTTCCAACGCCATCGCCGCGATGCTGGCGGCGCGCGTGCGCATGCTCTACGGGTTGACCGAAGATGCCACGCTGCGCAGCCTGCGCGCCCGCGTGGCGCATCGGCTGCTGGTGCTGGCGCGCGGCGATGCCACGCAGTCGGTGCACCTGCGGCACGAGCTGCAACTGCCGCAGGAAGCGCTGGCGATGATGCTGGGCGTGACGCGGCAGACGCTGTCGAAGGAGCTCAATGCGTTGGCGGGCGAGGGCGTGGTCGCGCTGGGCTACGGGCGCATCGAGCTGCTGTCGCTCGATGCGCTGCAGAAGCTGGTAAGCACGGGCTAGGGTCGCCTGCTGCCGTCAGCGCAAGACCCGGCCGTCGGCGGAGATGCTGATCAGGTCGATGTTGCGCACGCTGTCGCGCAGGCCCGGGCGCAGGTTGATGCGGAAGCCGCCCACGTCGTAGTCGGTCATGCCCGACATCACGCGCTGCAGGCTCGCGGTGTTGAAGCCGCGGCCGGCGCGGCGCACCGCTTCGCCGGCCGCCTTGGCCGCGATGAAACCCTCGAGGCCCTCGTATGACGCGGTCTGGTCGGAGTTGTCCACGGCCGCGAGGTATTCCTTGACGATGGGAATGGCCGAGGGCCGCGGCGACGGCACCACCTGCGAGATCACGATGCCGCCGATGTCCTTGCCCAGCGTGGCGTAGAGCGGGTCGATGCCGACGATGGAAAAAGCCATGAAGCTGCCCGAGTAACCGCTCTTGCGCAGCGCGCGGATGGCGTTGGCCGTGGTGCCCGAGAGCGACACCAGCACGATGGCCTGGGGCGATTGCTGCTGCACGGTCTTCAGTGCTGCATCGAGCTTGTTGCCGGTGGGCGGCACCAGCGCGCTCGCGACCAGCGGTGTGAGCCTGAGCTCGGTGATGGCCTGCTCGACGGCCGCCAGGCCGGCGCGGCCCATGGCGTCGTCGTCGCCCACCAGCGCGATGCGGGTCTGCCCCACGGTGGCGCACTGCTTCACGATCTTCAGGGCCTCGTCGATCATGCCGGGCCGCACATGGAACACGTTGGGGTGTTCGGCGCCGCGCAGCGTGTCGGAGGCCGCGAAGGGCGCGAACAGCAGGCTGCCCTGCTGCGTGGCGACGTTCGCGCCGGCCTCGCTGCTGGCCGTGCCGACGAAGCCGAAGAGCATGTCGGCCTTGTTGGTGGTGAGCAGGGTGCGCGCGTTGGCGGCGGCGCGGGCCGCGTCGTAGCCGTCGTCGAGCTGAAGCAGCTTCAGCTGCAGGCCGGTGGCGGCGTTCTTGTCGTTGAAGTCGCTCACCGCGAGGCGGCTGCCGGCGGCGAAGGCGGTGCCTATTTCGTAGGCACTGCCGGTGAGAGGCACCGATTGCCCGAGCAGCACGACACGCGGTGTGCCGCCCGCCGCGCGCGTGGACTGGGCCATGACCGGTCGGACGATGCCGCTTCCCAGCGCCAGTGCGCCCCACGCCGCCTTGCTCAACCATTCCCTGCGAGATGGGTTCATTGGACACCTTCTTTCACATTAGTAAAAAAGTGTAGCAATAACGGGGCCGGGGGGGAAGTCGGGTGCCGGGGCGGAATTCCCTGATGAGAGGGCCCGGGAAGGGCCGAGGCCGTTCAGGCGGCGCGTTCGAACACCAGGTCCCACACCCCATGCCCCAGCTTGATGCCGCGGTTCTCGAACTTGGTGAGCGGGCGGTATTCGGGCTTGGGCGCGTAGCCCTCGGCGGTGTTGCGCAGCAGCGGCTCGGCCGCAAGCACTTCGAGCATCTGCTCGGCGTAGGGCTGCCAGTCGGTGGCGCAATGGATGTAACCGCCGGGGCGCAAGTGCTGCGCCAGCTTGGTCACGAACTCGGGCTGGATCAGGCGGCGCTTGTTGTGGCGCTTCTTGTGCCACGGGTCGGGAAAGAACACATGCACGCCGGCAAGTGTGCCGGGCTGCAGCATGTGGTCGAGCACGTCGACCGCGTCGTGCGCGCAGATGCGGATGTTCGACAGCGACTGCTCGCCGATGCGCTTGAGCAGCGCGCCCACGCCGGGTTCGTGCACTTCGCAGCAGAAGAAATTGGTTTCGGGCAGCACGGTCGCGATGTGCGCCGTGGCCTCGCCCATGCCGAAGCCGATTTCCAGCACGGTCGGGCCGGCGCGGCCGCCGAAGGCCGCAGTCAGGTCGAGCGGTTCGGGCTTGTAGGGCACGAGAAACAGCGGGCCCAGTTCGGAGAAGGCGCGTGCCTGGCCTTCGGTGGTGCGGCCGGCGCGCTTGACGAAGCTCTTGAGGCGGCGGTGCAGCGGGTGCGGCTTGGCCGCTTCTTCTTCGTCGCTGGCGTCTGGAGTGGGCGCATCTTCGCTGCGCGGGATGTCGTTGGGCACGGTGTCGGGAAAGTTCATGGAGGCCGCGAATTGTAGAGAGCGCGCCATTCGGGCACCCAACCGGCCAGGGCGTCCGCGCAGTTGGCGCCCGTGGTGCGCCGCAATCCGAGCACGCGCGCGGCGCTGTCGAGCGCGGCCAGCGCGGCGGCGGGGGAGCCTGTGTCGATGGATGTTGCGCCGTTCTGCTTCGACAGCTTGTCGCCGTCGGCGCCGCGCACCAGCGGCGTATGCAGGTAGCTGGGCGTGGAAAAGCCCAGCGCGCGCTGCAGCAGGATCTGGCGGGCGGTGTTGTCGGTGAGGTCTTCGCCGCGGACCACGTCGGTCACGCCCTGTTCGGCATCGTCGACCACCACGGCGAGCTGATAGGCCCAGGGGCCGTCGGCGCGGCGCAGCACGAAATCGCCGACCTCACGGCTCACGTTCTGGTACTGGCGGCCGAGGCGGCGGTCGGTCCAGCAGAGTTCGCTGCCCGTGCCGGAATCGGCCGCTTCATCCCAGGGCACGCCCGGCGTGGGCGGCCGGTCGGCCTCGAACTTTTCGGTGGCGAAGCGCCAGGCCCGCGCGGGCTTGCCGTGCAGCCCATCGCGGCAGGTGCCGGGGTAGACGCGCTCGCCGTGGCGCTCGTGCCGTTGGCCGAGTCGCGCGAGGGCTTCGTTGATGTCCTTGCGCGAGCAGCCGCAGGGGTAGGCGAGGCCGCGCGCCTGCAGCCGGGCCAGCGCGGCTTCGTAGCGCGCGGTGCGCTGCGTCTGCCACACCGGGGTTTCGTCGGGCAGCAGGCCGCAGTCGGCCAGTTGCTGGAGGATGTGTTCGCCCATGTAGGGCAGGCAGCGCTCGGTGTCGGCGTCTTCGATACGGATCAGCCAGCGCGCCTGCGGACCGCGGGCGCGCACGTCGAGCCAGCTCGCGAGCGCGGCCACCAGCGAGCCCGCATGCAGCGGGCCGGTGGGCGAGGGCGCGAAGCGGCCGGTCTCCCTCATCTCCCGATCAGATGACGTCGAGCGCGAGCGACAGGCCCGAGAGGAAAGCGTCTTCGACGCGGTGGCCGGTGCACCAGTCGCCGGCCACGCCGATGCGGGCCTTGCTGTCCCAGAGGTGCGTCGTGCCCACGGGCACCTGCGTCTGCGCTTCGTTCCAGCACAGGGCCTGGGCGTGCGCGGGCGTGGCATGGATGCCGGTGATCTCGGCGAAGGCGCGCAGCAGCTTGGCTTCGACGCGCGCGGGCGTGTCGCGCAGGTGCTCTTGCGACCACGTGGCGCTGGCCTGCAGCGTCCAGCGCTCGATGGGCTCGCGGCCGGGCTTGGACGATTCGCGCGCCAGCCACGCCACGCGGTGGTGGGTGCTGCGGGCTGCATTCCATTGCGGGCCAAGGTGCGACATGGTGGGCTGGTTGGCCTGGGGGTAGGCGACCATCAGCGTCCAGCAGGGCGCGATGCGCACGGGCTCGATCTTGCGGCTGAGCGTGGCCGAGAGCTTGCCGTCGCCCAGCAGCGCGCGGGTGCGTGCGGGCGGCACGGCGAGCAGCACGGCGTCGAAGCCGGAATACACGTGTTGCGAATCGTCGGCGCCCGCGGTGCGCAGTTGCCAGCGCTTCGCATCGAGCGCATCGGGCTCGATCTGCGTGACCTGCGTGCCGGTAATGAGGCTGTCGCCCAGCGGCTTGGCCCAGTGGGCGGCCAGCGCGTCCATGCCGGGCTGCGCCACCCAGTGGGGCTCGAGCGAGGGCAGGGCCGCCTCGGCCACGCGGCCGTGGGCGTCGAGCACGCGCACGAGGTTGGCGCTCCAGCGCTTGCACAGGCCGGGCGTGCTTTCGAGCGCCAGCGCAAAGCGCGGGTCGCGCACGGTGAAGTATTGCGCGCCGCTGTCGAAGCGGCCGAAGGCGGTGTCGATGCTCGCCATGCGCCCGCCGGCTGTGGCCTCGCGTTCGAACAGCGTGACCTTGTGGCCGGCCTGCACCAGCGTTCGTGCACAAGCCACCCCGGCGATGCCGGCGCCGATGACGGCGAAATTGCGCGGCGCGCGCGGGGTGGCCGGGGTTCGGTGACGGTCGGCGGCCTTGGCCGGCTTCTTTGCAGTTGCGCGAGTGCTCATGACGAACTCTTTTCTTCTGGATGGAATGCGGTTGGATGTGTCTGCACTCTACATCGGTCCGAGAGCCGCTTCGCCTGAGGACACACCCTTAGCGGCGCTGCGCGAATCCTCGGCAATACTCGTCAACCCCTCATCGACCCCGATGCCGCTCGAGCAGCGCACGCCGCGTGCCTTCATGCTCGAACTGCGCCAGCCACCATTCGAGCGCCCGCCCCGGCTTGCCCGCGCTGCGCACGCGCCATGCGCAATGCATCGTTCCCATTGGCGGCATGCGCTCGGTCTTCAGCTCGACCAGATGCCCGGCCTCGATGTAGGGCCGCGCCATCGGCTCAGGCAGAAAGCCGCCACCCAGTCCGTGCAATTGCGCCGCGATCTTGGCCTGCATGCTCGGCACGGTGAGCACGTCCTGCCCGCCCATGAGGTTCACCGTCATGCTTGGTCCGTGCCGCGCCGAATCGGCCGCGGCCACCGCGCGGTGCTGCCGCATCACCGCGTCGCTCAGCGGCTGGGCCAGGCGCGCCAGCGGATGGTGGGGCGCCACCGCATAGACGAAGCGCAGCTCGCCGATCGGCCGGGTACGGATGCCCGTGGCGGTGAGTGCCAGGCTCGCGGCATCGAGCACCGCGCCGATGGCCAGGTCGGCCTCGCCGCTGGTCAGCGCCTCGATGGTGCCCAGCAGCGTCTCGTCGCGCAGCTTGAGCCGCGTGGGCGGCTCCAGCGCGAAGAAGGCTGTGGCCAGGTCGAGCAGCGGGTCGCGCGCGATCACGCTGTCGACCGCGATGGTCAGCATCGGCTCCCAGCCGGTGGCCACACGCTTTACGCGGTTGGCCACTGCGTCGATCTCGTTGAGCAGCCGGTCGGCCTCGCGCAGCAGCTCGGCGCCGGCCTCGGTCACCTTGGCCTGGCGGGCGCTGCGGTCGAACAGCAGCACGTCGAGCGCGTCCTCGATCTGGCGCACCCGGTAGCTCAGCGCGCTGGGCACGAGGTCGAGGGCGCGGGCGGCGGCGGCAAAGCTGCCGGTGCTGGCCACGGTCTGGAGCATGGAGAGGGCGTCGGGGGTCAGCACGTCACGGGGGCTGGGCATGGCGGCTCCATTGATCAAATTATTTGAATGGTGCCATCAAACTGCGGCGTCTTTCCGAATGGGGTGTGGACCTAAAGTTCTTTACATCCGCTGCGCATCCGGCGCGGCATACGAAAAAGGCCCGCACACCCCCACAGGGCAGGGCCGAAGGAGTTCGACGATGTTGCAAGTCCGTAAATCACAGGAACGCGGTTATGCCGACCATGGCTGGCTGCGCTCGTTCCACAGCTTTTCTTTCGCCAACTATTACGACCCGGAGCACATGGGCTTCGGCAACCTGCGGGTGATCAACGAAGACCGCGTGGCGGCGGGCGCCGGTTTCGGCACCCACGGCCACAAGGACATGGAGATCATCAGCTACGTGCTTTCGGGCGAGCTGGCGCACAAGGACAGCATGGGCAACGTGGAAAGCATTCCACCCGGCGACGTGCAGCGCATGAGCGCGGGCCGCGGCGTGATGCACAGCGAGTTCAACCACAAGGCCGACGAGACCACGCACTTCCTGCAGATCTGGATCCAGCCGAACGTGCGCGGCATCGAGCCCGGCTACGAGCAGAAGAAGTTCAGCGACGCCGAGAAGCGCGGCAAGCTGCGCCTCGTGGCCTCGCCCGACGGCACCGGTGGCTCGGTGACGGTGCATGCCGATGCGCGCCTGTTTGCCGGCCTGCTCGATGGCGAAGAAAAAGCCAGCCTGGCTCTCGACCCGAAGCGCAAGAGCTACGTGCACCTGGTGCGCGGTGAGCTCGAAGTGAACGGCCAGAAGCTCGTGGGCGGTGACGCCGCGATGCTGGAAGGCGAATCGCAACTGACGCTGGGCGCCGGCAAGGACGCCGAAGTGCTGGTGTTCGACCTGGCCGCCTGATCCCCCTTGCCGGGCGCTTGCCGCCCGGCTTCTCTTTTTCCTTTTCCCTTTTCAATTTCAACAACCGAGGAGTTTTTCAATCATGGCAACTACAACCACTGCACCCAATTCGGCACAAGACACGCTGGCCCTGATCGGCCGCATCCTGATCGCCTACCTGTTCATTCCCGCCGGCATCGGCAAGCTCATGGGCTTCGGCGGCACCGTTGGCTACATCACGTCCGTCGGCCTGCCGCTGCCCGAAGTGGGTGCGGCCATTGCGATCATCGTCGAGCTGGGTCTCGGCATCGCGCTGCTGCTGGGTTTCAAGACGCGCTGGACCGCGATCGTGATGGCAATCTTCACCGTGGCGACCGCGCTGTTCTTCCACAAGTACTGGTCCGCACCCGACGCCATGAAAATGATGCAGCAGATCAACTTCAACAAGAACATCGCCATTGCAGGCGGCCTGCTTGCCCTCGCAGGCTTCGGTGCCGGCCGCTTCAGCATCGACAAGCGCTGATCGCAACACCTCACCCACTCAGGAGCACCCAAACATGGCAAACATCGTCGTCGTCTTCCATTCCGGCTACGGCCACACCCAGCGCGTGGCGCAAACCGTGGCGGACGGCGCGGGCGCCCAGCTGCTCGCCATCGACGCGGACGGCAACCTGCCCGAAGGCGGCTGGGAGCTGCTGGCCGAGGCCGACGCCATCGTCTTCGGCTCGCCGACCTACATGGGCGGCGTGAGCTGGCAGTTCAAGAAGTTCGCCGATGCGTCGTCGAAGGTCTGGTACACGCAGGGCTGGAAGGACAAGCTCTTCGCCGGCTTCACCAACAGCGCCACCATGAACGGCGACAAGGTCACGACCATGACCTACCTGTGGACGCTCGCGATGCAGCACAGCGGCATCTGGGTCAGCATGGGCATCCTGCCGAGCAACAGCAAGGCCGCCACGCGCGACTCGATGAACTACGTGGGCGGCTACGGCGGCCTGCTGACGCAATCGCCGTCCGATGCGAGCCCGGCCGAAATGCTGAAAGGCGACTTCGACACCGCCCGGGCATTCGGCGAACGCATTGCCACAGTGGCAAGATTGCGCGAATAACCGGCAACCCGCCACCCCACGGAGAACACGATGACCGACACCGCCCCCGAGACCCAACTGCTCAAGCCGCACGACAAGGACCTCGGCGGTGGCTTCAAGGTGCGGCGCCTGCTGCCCGCGGCGCAGCGCCGCTCGGTCGGCCCCTTCGTGTTCTTCGACCATTTCGGCCCGGCCACCGAGCAGCCGGGCAGCGAGCACGACGTGCGGCCGCATCCGCACATCGGCCTCTCGACGGTCACGTACCTCTTCAAGGGCGCGATGATGCATCGCGACAGCCTGGGCAGCGTGCAGGAGATTCTTCCCGGCGCCATCAACTGGATGACCGCCGGCAAGGGCATCGTGCACTCCGAGCGCAAGCCCGATCGCCTCAAGGCCGACACCTACGTGAACCACGGCCTGCAGCTGTGGGCCGCGCTGCCGCAGGCGCATGAAGAAACCGAACCCAGCTTCGAGCACACGCCGGCCGATGCGATTCCTGAGCTAGTGGAGCAGGGCGTGGCGGTGCGCGTGCTGGTGGGCGAAGCCTTCGGCGCCCGCTCGCCGGTCAAGACGCTTTCGCAGACCGTGTACCTCGACATCGCCTTGCCTGCAGGCGGGCGCTTCGAATTGCCTGCGCTCGCATCCGAGCTGGCCATCTACGCAGTCGATGCCGATGTCAGCGTGAATGGCGAGCCGGTCGAAGCGCACACCATGGCCGTGCTGCCCGACGGGCAAGGCGCGGTGCTCACGGCGAGCGCCGCCGCACGCCTGATGGTGATCGGCGGCGAGCCGCTCGACGGCCCGCGCTACATCACCTGGAACTTCGTATCGAGCCGGCGCGAGCGCATCCTCGAGGCCGGCTCCGATTGGGCCGCCCAGCGCATGGGCCACGTGCCCGGCGAGACCGAATTCATTCCGCTGCCCGGCAAGCCCTTTGGCGTGCGCGAACCCGATACGGGCACCACGCCGGTTTAAAGCGAGCTGCACTGCGTCGGCGTGACGCTAGTTGCGCGAGCAGTACGGATGACGCCCGAGATATATGCCTGCCGGGCGTTTGCCCGGTGGGCATTTCTCATTGCGGCGGCTGCAAACTACTTCGCACTCTCGTCGGCTTTGTCTGCCGCCTGACGGCGGGCAACCATTGTTTGCAATGGTGCTGGGCCCGCACGCCCCAGACTGACGAAACGATCACTCGCTCAGCTCCAGCTCCTCGCTGACCCTGCCGAACAACTTCGGCGGCATTCATATGCGCGCGCTCAAAGTACGTGTGATCTGAAAAAATTTTGGCATCGATCATTTCCTCTTGGAATATGAGGGCCGGATTATTTGAATTGGATTTTTAAACGGAAGAAGTGAGTATGGCAAAACTGATTTCAGCGACTTACCATCCGAACATCGAGGTCGCCGAATTTATTTGTGAAGACGGCCGGCATTTGCTCAGGCACGGCGGAACGTTGCCCTGGCGAATCAATAATCCGGGAGATCTGACTGCTCGGATGGTGGATGGAATACCTTCTCCGAAAAAAGCCAAAGGCTATGTGGGCTTCGCTACAACTAGATCCGGGAGAACATTTCTTATCTTTCCAGATGAGGAGACCGGACGCATGGAGTTGAAGGCGAATTTGAAGAGAATGCACGGAGACCGGACAATTTCGGAGGCAATTCCTGCTTACGCACCCAAGAAAGAAAACAATACTCAAAAATATATAGATGATCTGCTGAAAATCAGCAGTATTCCGGGAGATAAGAAGATTCGTGACTGCAGTGATGCCGAGTTGATCAAAATAATGAATGGCATCGCAGAAATAGAGGGCTATCACGCCAAACCGGAAACTCGAAAGGAAACCTGGGTTGAAGTAAGCCGGATCAATGCAACCAATGGCATCCAGCCTCTGAAGGATACGGAAATAATAATAGAGATGGGTGGCAAGGAGGAAAGAATAAAATCCGATGTGACGGGGCGCTTTCCTCCAGTGATTCATCCTGCGGACAAATCAGCAGTGCATGTCAAAGTGGTCAACCCAAAGACCAATGAAGTGGTGAAAATTGGAGAGATTCAGGGCGAAACAGGAAGGGACTTCAATCTCTTGTCGAGAACCAGAAAATGGAAAGGCGTGGCGGGCTCTGAAAAGATAAATAATTCCAAAACAGAAATCAAAAGACCAATGCGCTATGTAGTTCAGCCTGGAGACAATCTGGGGAAAATTTCAAAATTTTATCGAACCACCATTGCCAAAATCAAGGCTGAAAACAATCGACTTGGCGACAAGATTTTTCCCGGTGAAGTACTGCTGATTCACGGGGGCGGGGAGGAAAGGTCAACCGGCGGCGCGCGGCCGTCGAAATCCAGCCTGACAGGAGCAACTCAGGCCCCACGTCCCGCTCCTCCTTTGATACCCCCGATTCCTTCCAGCACAGAGCCGTCGGACTCAGTGCGATCCAAAGAGGGAGCAGGTAAAGTTTTGGCTCTTATAAATCCGATGCCGGGGCGAGCCCCTTGGATGCCAATTGCCATTGCGGAAGCCAAACTCAGGCGTGGAAAAGTGGAGCAACTGATAGAAAAAGAGATCAACTATCACGCAGAAATCAAGGACGGTTCAATATCCATGTCCGATCGGGCTTGGTGCGCGGCTTTTGTGAACTGGTGCTTGTCAAAGGCGAACTACCCTATTGAAAATGCGGGCTATGCGGACCGCAAGGCCACAATGGGGCGCGCGCACGGGTTTTATGAAATGAATGAGAGATTGAAAATCAGAAACCCTTTATTTGTCGAGCTGGAAGAGCCAATATATGGAGCTATTGCCATGGTCAAGAATAGCAAGACCGGACATGGAAGCCATGTGGGCTTTGTCTATGCTAAAAGCGGATCCAAAAATTTGATATTGCTGGGCGGCAATCAAGGAGATCAGATAAATTTCTCTCCTTTTAGGATCGATCCAGTTGAACCGCACGAAGAAAAAAGAAAGGATGGGAAGATCGTCAAAATAAAAGGCCGGCCTAATCGTTTGAATTTTTTTGTTCCAGTCGCTTATTACGAGCAAGCAAAAAAAGATCTTTCCAGTCCGGGAATCGAACAAGCTGATGCGGCCGAGATAAACAAGGAAATGGGAATCGAAGGAGTGGAGATTGACAAAAATAACTCTCCAAGGACCACGTAGCATGAAAAAATATCGAAATCTTGTCGAAAAATCGGTGGACTGGTGTCGATTGCTTGCCGGCGTGTTCCTTCTGCTTTTTATACCCTCTGCGGCTACGGCTGGGGCGGCAAATGGTCCTTATGTTGTGTGGGTGAATCTTGATAAATCTTCCGGCGGAAAAAGAATTGACAAAATAATAAAAAATTTCGCCAATAAAAAATCAACCGATTGTGATGGGCAATGGCTGAGAGGGCCTCTGTTATATATGGAGAAGCGGCCCAGGCTCATCACTGATGATTTGATTGATGATGTTTTTCTAAAGAAGAGTTCGAGTCAAATGAGGAGTCTGAATTTGGCATTGAAAAATTATAAAGATGATGGGATGATGAATTCACTCGGACTGGATGGAGTCATCATTTATGCAAATCGAGGAAATGCCCGGATGATGAGCTTGACAACCGGTAAAAGAAAAATCGAAACGGTGACGTTTGAGGCGGACCGCTCCCTGCCGGAGGCCGCGGATATCGAGGCCGCGTTTTGTGCACTCTTGCCCCCCATCACACGACGTCCATGAATCGGGAGTCGACCCCGCGTGGGACGCAGTGCGACTACACCGCTTAAGGCAACGTCCGCCCCAATGAAAAATGCCCCGCTCGTGCGGGGCATTGCGGTCTGGATTTCCTCCTATTGGATTTCCATTGAGTCAGGTGGTCTCACTTACCTCCGCCCCCCATCGAGGCAGCCTCAGCAGGCGGCGTCCCCTCTGGCAGCTTCGGCAACTCGACCATGCCTTTGCGACCGCCACGGCCGCGCCAGGCCGAGTAGCCCACGCCCAGCAGCAGCAGCACGCACAGCCCGATGAAGGTGCCGCTGATCGGCCGTGTCACGAACACCGACATGTCGCCGCGCGAGAGCAGCAGCGCGCGGCGGAAGTTCTCTTCCACCATCGGCCCGAGCACGAAGCCCAGCAAGATCGGCGCGACCGAGAATTCCAGCGACATCAGCAGGGCGCCGACGATGCCGAACACCAGCACTTCCCAGATCTGGAACAGGCTGTTCTGCGTGCTGTACACACCCGTCGCAATGAAGAACATCGCGGCCGGGAACAGGTACTTGTAGGGCACCTTCAGCAGCTTCACCCACACGCCGATGAGCGGCACGTTCAGGATCACGAGGATCACGTTGCCGATCCAGAACGAAGCGATCAGGCCCCAGAAGATGTCCGGATGCTCGGTAATGAGCTGCGGGCCGGGCTGGATGCCCTGGATCAGCAGCGCACCCAGGATCAGCGCCATCACCGCGTCGCCCGGAATGCCCAGGCTCATCGTCGGGATGAAGTCGACCTGCGTCTTCGAGTGGGCCGAGGCCTCGGGGCCGGCCACGCCTTCGATCATGCCGGTGCCGAACTTGTTCGGCGTCTTCGACACCTTGCGCTCCAGCGCGTAGGCGATGAAGGTGGTGATGGTCGGGCCCGTGCCGGGCATTGCGCCGAACACCGTGCCGACGATGGTGCCGCGGATCATCGCGGGGAAGGCGCGCTTGAGCTCTTCCTTGCTCGGGCGCATGTCGCTGAGCTTGAGCGTGCCGGTGTCGCCGATGGTCTTCATGCGGTTCACGTTGAGCAGGAAGTCGGCCACGCCGAACAGGCCCATCGAGATCGCCACCAGTTCGAGGCCGTCGCTCAGCTCGGGCAGGCCGAACGCGAAGCGGAAGCTGCCGCTGTTCACGTCGGTGCCGACCACGCCGCACAGCAGGCCGAACAGCGTCATGGCCACGCCCTTGAGCGGCGAGCCGCGCGACATGGTGGAGCCGGCGAGCAGGCCCAGCAGCATGATCGAGAAGATCTCGGTCGGGCCGAACTTGAACGCGATCTGCACCAGCAGGGGCGAGGCGAAGATCATCACGATGATGCCGACCGACGCCGCGAAGAACGAGGCGATCATCGTCACCCCTAGCGCGACGCCCCCTTTGCCCTGCTTGGTCATCGGGTACCCGTCCAGACAGGTCACCGCATGCGGCGGGTGCGACGGCATGTTCATCAGGATGGCGCCGATGGCGCCGCCGTACTGCGAGCCGTAGAAGATGCCGGCCAGCATCAGGATGGCGGGCACCGGATGCATCACGTAGGTGAGCGGCAGCAGGATCGAGATGGCCTGCAGCGCGCCCATGCCCGGCAGCACGCCGATCAGGTTGCCCACCAGCACGCCGAAGAAGGACCACATCAGGTTCGAGCCCTGGAAGGCCACGCCGAAGCCGAACCAGAGGTCGTGGAGCGATTGACCGATCATGGTGTCAGCCTCCCCACTGGAACAGGGGCAGCTGCAGCTTGAGCGCCCACCAGAAGATCACCACCGCGATGAAGCACATCGCCAGCGACAGCAGCAGCGCCTCGGTCAGCGTGTTGTCTCGGTCGCCGAGCGCCGAGATGAACACGATGGCGAAGGTGGCCGGCAGCAGGCCGCCGTACTCGCCGAACAGCAGGAACGCGAGGATGCCCAGGATGATGCAGATGCCGCCGCGAATGTCGGGCATGCCGCCCGGATGGCCGTGCGACGCGGCTTCTTCGCTTGCGCCTTCAGCTTGCTTGTCACCGCGCGCGGAGACAGCGATCAGCAGCCCCGTGAGCGCCAGCAGCGCGCCGAGCGCGACCGGGAAGAAGCCCGGCCCCATGTGCGCAAGCTCGCCGACGCGGTAGCCGATGCCGGCATAGACGGCGGCCAGTCCGATGACGATCAGCAGGGCGCCGCCGTAGTAATCTTTTTTGAATTTTGAAGCGGGCCGAAGCGCGTGCGAGGCCGGATCTTCACCGAGCTGGTGCTGCATTGAGTCTCCTTCGATTGGAAGGAGCGCAGTCTAGGAATCGAGGCTTTCAATCGCCTTTCGGAGCAGGCGCAAACGGCCCGGCGACCCGCAAAATACGTGTAATCACGTACCGGTGTATCGGGTGAAACCCTTGCAAAAAAGGGCCTCAGAAGGCGCGCAGCGGCAGCCTGAGGATCGCGCGCAGTCCGCCGCCGTTGGGGCTCTCGGGCATGTCGGCGTTGCCCAGTTCGATCTCGCCGCCGTTGCGCCGCGCATAGCTGCGCGCAATGGTGAGGCCGAGGCCCGCGCCCTGTGTTGCAACGGCAGCCACGGATGGGTCGCGATGGAAGCGCTCGAACACGCTGTCGCGCCTTTCGGGTGCGATGCCCGGTCCGCTGTCGCACACCTCGGCCAGCGCATATGAGGCCTCGCGCCGCACGGTCACGGTGATATTGCCGCCGCGCGGCGTGTACTTGATGGCGTTGTGCACAAGGTTGGCAAGCACCTCGTGCAGCTCGGCGGCGTTGGCTGCCACGGGCAGCACGGGTGAGTCGTCTTCATCGCCGGCTTCGTCGGTGCCGTCCGTGTCTTCTCCGTCGTCGCCCGCGGTGGCGATGCGTTCGGCGGCGCCGTCGCCGCGCGCATCGACCCAGCCCAGGTCCTGGTCGTTCTCGCGCGCCAGCGGCAGGTATTGCAGCACCACCTCGCGCGCGATGGCGTTGAGGTCGACCACCGTGGGCTCGGCAGGGGCGACTTCGTCTTCGGTGGTGGCATGGGCCAGCGCCAGCAGTTGTTCGCTGAGGCGGCGCGTTCGCGCGAGCTGCCCGACGATGGCATGCAGCGACTCGCGCATGCGCGCCGGATCGGTCTCGCGCACCGCGTAGCCGGCCTGTATCGACAGGATGCTCAGCGGCGTGCGCAGCTGATGCGAGGCATCGGCCAGGAACTGCGATTGCTCGGCCACCATGCGCCGATGGCCCGCGATGTGGTGGTTCACCGCGTCCACCAGCGGCGCGACCTCCTGCGGCACGCCGCTGGCGTCGAGCGGCGTCAGGTCGTCGCGCGATCGCTCGCGCAGCGAGCTGCGCAGGCGCTCCAGCGGGCGCAGCGTCCACGCCACGCCGAGCCACACCAGCAGCGCCATCACCAGCACCATGCGCGTGTCGCGCAGCAGCTCCTGGCGCAGCGACTCGGCCTGGGCCTCGGTGCGCGGGCCGGTGCCCTCGGCCGCCTGGATCAGCACGCTGTAGGCCGCGCCGGGGTGGACGTTGTCGTACACCGTCTGCCGCAGCGCGGCCACGCGCACCGGGTGCTGCTCGTGCACCGCGTCGTAGAACACCGGCGTGCCGTCGGGCGGTTGCTGTGCCGGGCGGGGCAGGCCGGGCACGCCCATGAGCGTGGTCTCGGGCGAATTCACGTCGAGTGTTTCGCCCTTGGGAATGCGCTGCACGCCGACGTGCAGGTACTTGTAGCGCAGGTGCGTGGACTCGAACATCGCCTGAATCGAGAACGGCTCCTGCACGCGCACGCTGCCGTCGCTCGCCACCACGATGCCGTTGGCCAGCGCCTGCACGGGTTCGAGCAGGCTCTGGTCGTAGGCGACCACGAGCGAATCGGTCAGGGCCTTGTAGTCGTTCCAGCTGTCGAGCGCCAGCAGCGCGACGATGCCAGGCAGCAGCAGCGCGAGCAGCCGCGCGCGGATGCCGAAGCGCTGGGGCTGCGGCTCAGTCGTCTTCGCCGGGGAGTTCGGGTTGGGCTGGGGCTGAGGATCCATCGGCAATGCTCTCCAGCATGTAGCCCAGGCCGCGCACGGTGACGATGCGCACGTCGCTGTCCGCGAGCTTGCGCCGCAGCCGGTGCAGCACCACCTCGATGGCGTCGGGGCCGGCCGTGCTGTCGTTGGTGAACACCTTGGCGAAAAGCTGCGACTTGCCGACCGGCGCGCCGCTGCGCATCAGCAAGGCGGTGAGCGCGGCCTGCTCGCGCGGCGTGAGCGACAGCAGCGTGCCGCGCAGCGTGAAGGCGTGGCTCTGGCTGTCGTACGAGAGCGAGGCGCACTGCAGGCGCGGGTGCTGCTTGCCGCGGCTGCGGCGCACCAGGGCCGACAGGCGGGCTTCGAGTTCGACCAGTTCGAAAGGCTTGGTGAGGAAATCGTCGGCGCCGAGGTTCAGGCCGCGTACGCGGTCTTGCAGGGCGCCTTGCGCCGTGAGGATCAGCACCGGCGTGCGGTCGTCGGCATTGCGCATGTCGGCCAGCACGCTCAGGCCGTGCTTGTCGGGCAGGCGCAGGTCGAGCACGATGGCGTCGTATTCGGTGCCGGCCATGAAGGCTTCGGCGGTGCGCGCGTCGGGCGCGTGGTCGGCAACGAAGCCGCTTTGCGTGAGCGCGCGGATCAGCCACGAGGCCATGTCCAGTTCGTCTTCCACCAGGAGGATGCGCATGGGAGGCCTGTCGTGCGTGGGGCTTGTTGCCGTTACTGCTTGATAGCGAGGTCGGGGTCTTCCGAGGCGCGGGCGCTAGCGCGTGCCGAGCGCGCGCTCAGGTCGGGTGCCAGGGCCTCGCGGCCATCGAACACGAAGCAGTCGCCCTTGTAGTGCGCGCCGCCGACCTGCTCGAAATACTTGAGGATGCCGCCTTCGAGCTGGAGCACGTGCTCCACGCCTTCTTCGCGCATCAGGATCGCGGCCTTCTCGCAGCGGATGCCGCCGGTGCAGAAGCTCACGACCGTCTTGCCCTTGAACTCGTCGCGGTGCGCTTTCAGGGCGGGTGGGAATTCGGTGAACTTGCCGATGCGCCAGTCGATGGCGCCTTCGAAACTGCCGTGATCGACCTCGAAGGCATTGCGTGTGTCGAGCAGGGCGATTTCGCGGCCCTCGTCGTCGTGGCCCTGGTCGAGCCAGCGCTTGAGCGTGGGGGCGTCCACGCCGGGTGCCCGGCCCGCGGCGGGCTGGATGGCCGGATGGTCCATGCGGATGATCTCGCGCTTGAGCTTCACCAGCATGCGGCGAAAGGGCTGAGCGGCGGACCAGCTTTCCTTGGCCTCGAGGTCGGCAAAGCGGGCGTCGGCACGCAAATGGGCAAGAAAGGCCCGCACCCCGTCGGCGCTACCGGCCAGGAACAGGTTGATGCCCTCGGGCGCCAGCAGGATGGTGCCCATGAGGCCCAGGGCCTGCGTGCGGGCGCGCAGGTCTTCGCGCAGCACGGGGCTGTCGTCTATGGCCACGAACTTGTAGGCCGCGATATTCAGAATCTCTTGCACGGGGCGCGATTGTAGGGATTGCCAACCCACATCGTGGAGTGGCAGTTTCTACAATGGCCGGATGTTTGTTCACCTGCGCCTGCACACCGAATTTTCCGTCGTCGACGGCACCAACCGGATCGACGAAGTCATCAAGGCCGCCGCTGCCGACAAGCAGCCCGCGCTGGCCATCACCGACCTGAACAACCTGTTCGGGGCGGTCAAGTTCTACAAGCAGGGCCGCGGCAAGGGCGTCAAGCCCATCATCGGTGCGGAAGTCTTCGTGGAAGGGCTGGGCAAGGAGCCCGGCGTGCTCACCCGCATCGTGCTGCTGGTGCAGAACATTGAAGGCTATCTGCACCTATCCGAACTGCTGGCGCGGGCGTGGACGCAGAACGTGGGCCGGGGCCAGTCGCAGGCGGCCTGCAAGCTGGAATGGCTCGAAGAGCTCGCGGGCGGGCTGATTGCGCTCTCGGGCGCGCAGGCCGGGCCGCTGGGGCAGCCGCTGCTGCAGGGGCAGGGCGAGCGCGCGGCCGAGCTGGCATTGCGGCTGGCGGGGATTTTTCCGCACCGCTTCTACATCGAGCTGCAGCGCGCAGGCCGGCCCGAGGATGAGCCGCACGTCATCGCCGCTGTGCAGCTGGCGGCCCGGCTGCACCTGCCGGTGGTCGCCACGCATCCCGTGCAGTTCGCCGCCCGCGAAGACTACGAAGCGCACGAGGCGCGCGTGTGCATTTCCGAAGGCGAAATTCTCGGCAACCCGCGCCGGGTGCGCCGGTTCACCGAAGAGCAGTATTTCAAGTCGACCGCCGAAATGCAGGCGCTGTTCGCCGACGTGCCGAGCGCGCTGGCCAACACGGTCGAGATCGCCAAGCGTTGCAACCTGACGCTGGTGCTGGGCAAGCCGCAGCTGCCCGACTTTCCGACGCCCTTCGTCAGCGAAGGCGTGCGCATGCCGATCGATGACTTCTTCCGCCAGGAGTCGTTCGAAGGCCTGGAGGTGCGCCTGAAGCACCTCTACCCCGACGAGGCCAAGCGCGAGGCCGAGCGCCCGCGCTACGTGGAGCGGCTGGAGTTCGAGATCAACACGATCCTGAACATGGGGTTCCCCGGCTACTTCCTGATCGTGGGTGACTTCATCCAGTGGGCCAAAGCCAACGGCTGCCCGGTGGGCCCGGGCCGGGGCTCGGGCGCGGGCTCGCTGGTGGCCTATGCGCTGAAGATCACCGACCTGGACCCGCTCGAATACAAGCTGCTGTTCGAACGTTTCCTGAACCCCGAGCGTGTCTCGATGCCCGACTTCGACATCGACTTCTGCCAGGGCAACCGCGACCGCGTGATCGACTACGTGAAGGACAAGTACGGCCGCAACGCCGTGAGCCAGATCGCCACCTTCGGAACCATGGCCGCGCGCGCGGCCATCCGCGACGTGGGCCGCGTGCTGGACATGAGCTACATGTTCTGCGACGGCATCAGCAAGCTGATTCCGAACAAGCCCGGCATGTCGGTCACGCTGCAGTACCCGCCCGAGAAGAAGATCGAGGGCGACAAGAACAACTACGCCATCGAGATGGAGCCGCAGCTGGCGGAGCGCATCGAGAAGGAAGAAGAAGTTCGCATGCTGGTCGAGCTCGCGCAGAAGCTCGAGGGCATGACCCGAAACATCGGCATGCACGCCGGTGGTGTGCTCATCGCGCCGGGCAAGCTCACCGACTTCTGCCCGCTCTACCAGCAGCCCGGCAGCGAATCGGCCGTGAGCCAGTACGACAAGGACGACGTCGAAGCCATCGGCCTCGTGAAGTTCGACTTCTTGGGCCTCGCCACGCTCACCATCCTGGAGATTGCGCGCGAGTTCATCATGAAGCGCCACAAGGGCCAGGAGAACTTCGCGTTCGAGAACATCCCGCTGAACGACGCGGCCACCTACCGGCTGTTCTCCGACGGCAAGACGGAAGCCGTGTTCCAGTTTGAATCTCGCGGCATGCAGGGCATGCTGAAAGATGCGCGCCCGACGCGCCTGGAAGACCTGATTGCGCTGAACGCGCTGTATCGCCCGGGCCCGATGGACCTGATTCCCAGCTTCGTGGCGCGCAAGCACGGCCGCGAGACGGTGGAGTACCCACACCCGGCCGTGGCCGAGATGCTCTCCGAGACCTACGGGATCATGGTCTACCAGGAGCAGGTGATGCAGACCGCGCAGATCCTGGGCGGCTACTCGCTCGGCGGCGCCGACCTGCTGCGCCGTGCAATGGGCAAGAAGAAGCTCGAGGAGATGGCCGAGCACCGCGAGAAATTCCGCGCGGGCGCCCTTGCAACGCACGGCATCGTCCAGGACAAGGCCGACGAAATCTTCGACTTGATGGAGAAGTTCGCGGGCTACGGCTTCAACAAGTCGCACGCTGCCGCCTACTCGCTGCTGGCGTACCACACGGGCTGGCTCAAGGTCCACTACACGGCCGAGTTCTTCTGCGCCAATATGACCGTGGAAATGGACGACACGGACAAGCTCAAGCTGCTGTTCGAAGACGCCCAGAAAAACTTCGGCATCACCTTCGAGCCGCCGGACGTGAACCGCGGCAACTACCGTTTCGAGCCGGTCACCAACAAGATCATTCGCTACGGCCTGGGGGCAGTGAAGGGCACGGGCCAGCTCGCGGTCGAGGCCGTGGTGCGGGCGCGCGAAGAGGGCGGGCCGTTCAAGAGCCTGTTCGACTTCTGCGTACGCATCGACCGCCAGCGCATCAACAAGCGCACGGTCGAAGCGCTGATCAAGGCCGGCGCCTTTGACGCCATTCAGCAGAACCGCGCGTCGCTGATCGCCTCGCTCGACCGCGCCTTCGAATTTGCGAATGCCACCGCGGCCAATGCATCGCAGGTCGACATCTTCGGCGACGCCGAGCACGGCTCGGCCACCGCCGAGCCCGACCTCGTCGACGCCACGCCCTGGGGCGTGAAGGAGCGGCTGACGCTCGAGAAAACAGCCGTCGGCTTCTACCTCTCGGGCCACCTGTTCGACGAGGTTTCGCACGAGGTGCGGCGCTTCTGCAAGCGCGAGATCGGCGACCTGCTCGACAGCCGCGACCAGCAGGTCATTGCCGGCATCGTGAGCGACTTCCGCGTGATCAACGGCCAGCGCGGCCGGCTGGCGATCTTCAAGCTCGACGACAAGTCGGACTCGATCGACGCCACCGCCGACGAGGCGACCATCAACGCCAACCGCAACACGCTGAAAGACGACGAACTGGTCATCGTCAGCGGCCGGCTACAGCCCGCGCGCGGCGGCTTCGAGGCGCGCTTCCAGGTGCAGCAGGTGTGGGACCTTGCCACGGCGCGCTGCCGCTTCGGCAAGTTCCTGCGCGTGGCGGTGAACGGCAAGGCGCCCGACATCGCACGCCTGCTGAAAGACTTTCCGCCGCGCACCGAGCAGACCGAGGTCGGCGACCTGATCCAGGGCTTGCCGGTGCGTCTGTCGATGGCGCGCGGCGGCGCGCAGGTCGAGCTGCAACTGGGCGAGCGCGCCAAGTTCTTCCCGACCGATGCTGCGCTGGCCAGCTGGACCGCGCAGGCGGAAGCGGGCAAGGCGCTGATCGTCTACGACTGATCTGATCGCGCGCTGCAAGAGCGCGACAAGTGCTTGGGTGGCGTGGGCCCTTTGACGGGCCCGCTACGATCCTTTCTGCTTTTTCCAATCAGCAGTTCAAGGAGGAACTCGCCATGAAGAAATCATCCCTCGTCCTCGCATTGGCCCTGGCGTTGCCCTTTGCCGCATCCGCCCAGTACGCCGGCCCCAGCACCGTGCCGACGATGAGCGTCAAGCAACTGCTCGACACCGGAAAGGATGATCAGCACGCCACGCTGCGCGGCTTCATCGTGTCGCATGACGGCGGCGAGCACTACACCTTTGCCGACGACACCGGCCGCATGAAAGTGGAGATCGACGCCAAGCATTTCCCGGCCGGCGTGAAGATCGACGACAAGGTGCGCGTCGAGATATCCGGGGAGTTCGACAAGGACCTGGTCGGCAACAAGGCCGAGCTCGACGTGAAGCGGCTCAGCGTAGTGCGCTGAACCGGGTTCGCGGGCTCAGTGCGCCATTGGCGCCACGGCGAGGTCGGGCACCACATTCATGATGCGCAGCGTCTGCTGCACAACCTGGCTGAACACAGGTGCCGCCACCAGCCCGCCGAAGTACTTGCCCGCGCTGGGTTCGTCGACCATCACCGCGACGATGATGCGCGGCTTGTCGATGGGCGACATGCCGGTGTACCAGGCGCGGTACTTGTTGCTGGCGTAGCCCTTGCCGACCTGCTTGTGCGCGGTGCCGGTCTTGCCACCCACCGAATAGCCCACGGTCTGTGCCAGCGGCGCGGTGCCGCCGGGCGCGGCAGCCATGTGCATCATCTGGCGCACCTCGCTTGCGACCAGCGGCGAAAACACCTGCACGCCGGCCGGCTCCTCGCCCATGTTCTTCAGCAGGCTCACCGGGATCACCTCGCCGTTGTGCGCGAAGGCGGTGTACGCATGCGCGATCTGGAACAGCGAGGCCGAGAGGCCGTAGCCGTACGACATGGTGGCCTGCTCGATGGGGCGCCACGACTTCCACGGCCGCAGCCGGCCTGTTACCGCGCCGGGGAAGGGCGTCTGCGGCTTCTGCCCGAGGCCCACGGCCGTGAGCGAGTTCCACATCTCCTGCGCCGTCATGCGCTGCGAGATCTTGGTGGCGCCCACGTTGCTCGACTTCTGGATCACGCCCTCGACCGTCAGCACGCCGAAATTCTCGTCGTCGTGGATGGTCGCGCCCGACACGGTGATGCGCCCGGGGTTGGTGTCGATGATGGTCTTGGGGGTGACTCGGCCCAGCTGCAGCGCGGTGGCGATGGTGATCGGCTTCATCGTCGATCCCGGCTCGAACACGTCGGTCATCGCGCGGTTGCGCAGCTGCTCGCCGGTGAGGTTGCGGCGGTCGTTGGGGTCGTAGCTCGGGTAGTTGGCCATGGCCAGCAGCTCGCCCGTCTGCGCATCGACCACCACCACGCTGCCGGCACGCGCCTTGTTGGCGACGACGGCGTCGCGGATCTTCTCGTAGGCCACGAACTGCACGCGATCGTCGATGCTCAGCTGGATATCGTGGCCCTCGGTCGGCGGCACCTGGTCCTCGGTGTCCTCGACGATGTGGCCCAGCCGGTCCTTGAGGACGTGGCGCGAGCCGGACTTGCCAGCCAGCTCCTGGTTGAAGGCCAGCTCCACGCCTTCCTGCCCGATGTCTTCCACGTTGGTGAAGCCGGCCAGGTGCGCCGCCGCCTCGCCCTCGGGATACTGGCGACGGTAGTCGCGGCGCAGGTAGATGCCCTTGATGTTGAGCGCCGCAACCTCCTTGGCAACCGGCTGGTCGACCTGGCGCTTGAGCCATACGAAGGTCTTGTCCTCGTCCTCCAGCTTCTTGTCGAAGTCCTTCTGCGGCATGCCGAGCAGCTTGGCGGCCTGCTTGAGCTTGGCCTGTACCTCGGGGTCGTCGCGCTCGATGTCCTCGGGAATGGCCCAGATGCTGGGCGCCGGAATGTCGGAGGCCAGGATCAGCCCGTTGCGGTCGAGGATGCGGCCCCGGTTGGCCGGCAGCTCCAGTGTGCGCTGGTAGCGCACCTCGCCCTGATGTTGAAAGAAGTCGTTGTTGAAGATCTGGACATAGGCGGCCCGACCTGCCAGCAGCACGAAGCCGAAGGCGATGCTGGCCACGATGAATTTGCTGCGCCACACGGGGGTGGGGCTGGCGAGCAGCGGACTGCTGCCGTAGCGGATGCGGCCGTTGGGATTCATCTTGTGCGGGCGTGGCGCCCGGCTGTTGTTGTCCGCGTGTAGACAGCGCGGCATCGAACGAGTTCCGGGCGGTTGTTCATTGCCGCCCGGAATCGATGCACGAATCGACGTTGTGCCGTCAGCGTTTGGGCCGCAGCGACACGATCAGCGAGGGGAAGATGCGCCCGTCGGTGTCGCGCGGCAGCTTCTCGGTCTTGCGCAGGCCGCGTTCGGCGGCCTCGTCCCAGCCCTGCAGGCCGCTCGACTTGCTGAGCTTGACGCCGACGATGGTGCCGTCGGGCGCCAGGTTGACTTCGAACTCCGCGGCCGGGTTGCCGTTCACCATGTCGGCATCGGGGAAGGTGATGTTCGGGCGCACGGCCGCGGCGATGCGGCCGGCGTAGCCGCTCGAGGGGCCCGACGAACGCTGGGCTGTGCCCTTCGAATCGTCGGCACCGCTGGCGCCCGCAAGACCCTGCATGCGCTTGAGCGCGGCGGCACGATCGGCGGCTGCCTGCTTCGCAGCGGCGTCGGCCTTCTTGGCTTCAGCCTGCTTGGCCTCGGCTTCCTGCTGCTTTTTCTGGTCGGCGAGCTTCTGCTGCTGCTCTTTCTTGCGCTGGGCCTCGTCTTCGGCGCGCTGCTTGGCTTCGAGCTCTTTCTTCTTCTGCTGCTGTTGCTGCTCGAGTTCGCGCTCTTTCTGTTCCTTCTGCTCCTTGAGCTTCTTCTCGCGCTCCAGGGCAATGTCGGGCGCCTTCGGCGCGGGTGCGGGCTCGGGCGCCTTCGCCACCGGTGGGGGCGGCGGTGCGGGTGCGGGCGGCGGCGGCGCGGGGGCAGGTGTGGGGGCTTGCGGTGCTTGAAGACGGGGTGCCGCCTGCTGCACCGTGGACGACCACAGCTCCGCGTCGACCGCGCCTTCGTCGGGGTCGCTGCGCCAGCGCACGCCCCATGTCAGCGCGGCAATCAGCAGCGCATGCGCAATGAGGGCCAGCACGACGGCACGCGGCGTGCCGCGCTGCGGCGGCGGCGCGAACTCGGGGCGATCCAGTGCGAGCGACATGCCTTATTTGCCGCCCGTGGTCGTGACCGACAGGCCCACGCGCTCGATGCCGCTGCGCTTGAGCTGGTTCATCGCCTTCACGACGGTTTCGTACTTCACCGACTTGTCGGCGCTGATGACCACCGGGCGCTGGTCGTCGCCGCCCTGGGCCTGCTTGGCCGCGGAGCCGATCTGGGTCATGGGGATCGAGGTGCCGCCCGAGCCGGTGGACGGGTCTTTCTTGATCTGCACTTCGTCTTCGCTCTTGATGACGATCTCGATGGGCTTGTCGGGCTGCTTGTTGGCGCGGTCGACCGAAGGCAGGTTGATCACGCTCGGCGTGATGAGCGGTGCCGTGACCATGAAGATGATCAGCAGCACCAGCATCACGTCGATGAACGGGACCATGTTGATCTCGTTGATCGTCCGGCGGCCGCGGCCCCGGGATGAAACGGCGGGCATGCGCTGCGCCTCCGTTCAGCGGTTGGCCGGAGCCACCGACGATGCGGCGCCGCCAGCCGTCGGATTGGCCGACAGGTTGCGCTGCAGGATGTTGGAGAACTCCTCGATGTAGGTTTCGAGGGCAATGGCGATCTTGTCGATCTCGCGGGCGAAGCGGTTGTAGCCGACAACGGCAGGAATGGCAGCGAACAGGCCGATGGCCGTGGCCACCAGCGCCTCGGCGATGCCAGGCGCTACAGTGGCCAGCGTCACCTGCGCCAGCGCAGCCAGGCCGGTGAAGGCGTGCATGATGCCCCAGACCGTGCCGAACAGGCCGACGTAAGGCGAGACCGAGCCCACGGTGGCCAGGAACGAGAGGTTCTGCTCGGCCGCGTCCAGCTCGCGCTGGAAGCTGGCGCGCATCGCGCGGCGGGCGCCGTCGAGCAGCGTGGGAGCATCGGTCACGTGGCGTTCGCGCAGCTTTTGATATTCGCGCATGCCCGAAGCGAAGATGCGCTCCATGGGGCCGGCGAACTTGGCGTTCTGCGCGGCCGAGGCGAACAGTTCATTGAGGCTGGTGCCCGACCAGAACTCGCGTTCGAAGTCGTCGTTGAGGGCACGCATGCGCCGCAGCGCGAAGTACTTGCGGATGATCGCGGCCCAGCTGGCGATCGAGACGATCACCAGCAGCAGCACGACCAGTTGAACCACGAAGCTCGCATGGAGCAGGAGATTGATGATGGAGAGGTCTTGGTTCATGGCTTGAAAGGTTGTGTCATGGAGCCGCTGTAGCGCTCGAGGGTTCCCGTCACTTGCTTCGGAATGCGTGCGGGACGCAATGTGGCGGCGTCCACCCAGCCGATGCGGATCGTGCCTTCGCACAGCAAGACGGGTGCCGAGGCTCCCGTTCGCTCTTGCTCTGTTTTTGATAGCACTCGCTGACCGATTATCAACGACGCAGTGCCCAATTGTTGAAGATCGGCTGTAACGAGCAGTTCGTCGTCCAGCCGCGAGGGCCGATGGTATTTGAGCTGCGTTTCGCTCACCACGAACTGGCCGCCCGTTTCCTCGCGCAGCTTGCGCTGTTCGACGCCCAGGGAGCGCAGCCATTCGGTGCGACCGCGCTCCATGAACTTCAGGTAGTTGGCGTAGAACACGATGCCGCCGGCGTCGGTGTCTTCCCAGTAGACGCGGATCGGAAACGCGTAGCTCATTGCGCCTGGTTCTCTGCCATGGCCCGCAGGCGTTCGATGGATTCCTGCAGGTGCGCCATCGAACTGGCAGTGGAGAAGCGCACGAACTTGGCCGTCTCGGCTGTGCCGAAATCGCGACCGGGCGTGACGGCGACGTGGGCGCGCTTCATGGTCTCGAAGGCGAAGTCCCAGCTGCCCGAGATGCCGAGCTTTTCGGCGAAGCTCGTGCAGTCGGCCCAGGCGTAGAAGGCGCCGTCGGGCACCACGGGCACGTTCAGGCCCAACGCGTTGAGCTGCGGAATGAACCAGTCGCGGCGCGCCTTGAATTCGGCGCGGCGGCGTTCGTACTCGGCAATGCTCTCGTCCTCGAAGCAGGCCAGCGCCGCGTACTGCGACACCGTGCTCGCGCAGATGAAGAGGTTTTGCGCGAGGCGCTCGACCACCGGCACCAGCACTTCGGGCACCACCAGCCAGCCAAGGCGCCAGCCGGTCATGTTGAAGTACTTGCTGAAGCTGTTGATGCTGATGACGTTGTCGTCGATGGCCAGCGCCGTCTGTCCGAAGGCATCGTCGTACGAGAGGCCGAGGTAGATCTCGTCGATCAGCGTGATGCCGCCGCGCTGCGACACCACCTCGTGGATGCGGCGCAGCTCGTCGGGCGCGATCGAAGTGCCGGTCGGATTCGACGGCGAGGCGAGCAGCACGCCGCGCGTCTTGTCGGTCCAGGCGGCCTCGACCTTGGCGGCCGTGAGCTGGAAGCGCTCTTCGGCGGTGGTCGGCACCAGCACGGCCTTGCCGTCCGCCGCGCTCACGAAGTGGCGGTTGCACGGGTAGCTCGGGTCGGGCATCAGGATCTCGTCGCCGGATTCGATCAGCGCGAGGCAGGCAAGCTGCAGGGCGGCCGAGGCTCCGGCAGTGACGACGATGCGGCGGGCCGGCACGTCGACGTTGAAGCGCTGGCGGTACCAGGCACTGATGCGTTCGCGCAGGTGGTCGAGGCCGGTGGCCTGCGTGTACTGCGTGGCGCCGGCGCGCACGGCGCGGGCTGCGGCTTCCTGCACCAGAGGCGGAGCGGTGAAGTCGGGCTCGCCGATGTTCAGGAAGATCATCGGCCGGTCGGTGTGGGCCACCTGGCGCGCCAATGCACTGGCGGCCTTCGCCACTTCCATCACATAGAAGGGCTCGATGCGCTGCGCGCGCGTCGAAATCCTCATGCCTTTGCTTTCCCCGAAGCGCGGTCTGCTTCCACTTCAAGTGGACGCAACTGCGGCGCCAGGCCGTTGAGCACGGCGTTCACGTACTTGTGTCCGTCGGTGCCGCCGAACTCCTTGGCGAGTTCGATGCACTCGTTGAGCACCACGCGCCACGGCACGTCGGGGCAGTTCTGGAACTCGTACACGCCGATCCACATCACGGCGTGCTCGATGGGCGAGATCTCTTCGAACTTGCGATCGAGCAGGGGGCGGATCAGTGCGTCGAGCTGCTCGGCGCCTTCGATCGAACCGTGCAGCAGCGCGTCGTAGTGCAGCGCATCGGCCTTGTGGAAGCCTGCGAGGTCGCGCGTGAAATGGTCGATGTCGGTCGGGTCGTTGCGGCCCACCAGGTGCTGGTAGAGCGCCTGCAGCGCGAACTCGCGCGCGCGGCTGCGGTTCGACTTGGCCGAAGCCTTGCGCGCGCCCGTGCTGGTGAGGCCGACGCGCGACTGGCGCGGCTTGGCGCCAGCGGGCTTGAGGGGCTTGGAGGTGTCTTCGGTCATGAAAGGGTGGCCAGCAGTTGCGCCATCTCGACCGCCACGCGGGCCGCGTCGCGGCCCTTGTCGGTCTGGCGGGCGATGGCCTGCTCGAGGTTTTCGGTGGTGAGGATCGCGTTGGCGATGGGCAGGCGGTAGTCGAGCGCAATGCGGCTCACGCTCGCGCCCGATTCGTTGGCCACGAGTTCGAAGTGATAGGTTTCGCCGCGGATGATGCAGCCCAGCGCCACCAGCGCGTGGTAGCCGCCGCGTTCGGCGAGCGCCTGCAGCGCCACGGGCACTTCGAGCGCACCGGGAACCTGCAGGTGATGGATGTCGCTGGCAGCCACGCCCAGCGCCTCGAGCTCCGAGAGGCAGGCCGAAGCCAGCGCATCGGTGATGTCGGCGTTGAAGCGCGCCTGCACGATGCCGATGCGCAGGCCTTTGCCGTTGAGCGTTGTCTCGCCCTTGTTTGAACCTTGCATGGTCGTTCAGTCTTTCGTGAGGTAGCCGGCGATTTCGAGCCCGTAGCCCGCCGCCATGCTTGGCATGCGACGCGGCGTGCCCAGCAGATTCATCTTGTGCACGCCGCATTCGCGCAGGATCTGCGCGCCGATGCCGTAGCTGCGCAGGTCCATGCGGCCGCGCTCGGGCGCTTGCGCGGGTCGCGCGGTGCCGTCGAACTGCGCGAGCAGCTCACCGGCGGTTTCGCCGCAGTTCAGCAGCACGGCCACGCCCTTGCCCTCGTTCGCGATGTGCGAAAGGCTGGCGTCGAGGCTCCACGAGTGCAAGGAGCGGTTGATTTCGAGCGCGTCGAGCACCGACAGCGGCTCGTGCACGCGCACCGACACCGTGTCTTCGGGGGCCCACTTGCCGCGTACCAGCGCAAGGTGCACGCCGTGGCTGGGCTTGTCGCGGAAAGCGTGGGCGGTGAAGGCGCCCCAGTTGGTCTGGATCTCGCGGCAGCCGACTTTTTCGACCAGCGACTCGACGCGGCTGCGGTGCTCGATGAGCGCGGCGATGGTGCCGATCTTGAGGCCGTGCTCGGCCGCGAAGATCTGCAGGTCGGGCAAGCGGGCCATGGTGCCGTCTTCGTTCATCACCTCGCAGATCACCGAGGCGGGCGAGCAGCCGGCCATAGCGGCGAGGTCGCAGCCGGCTTCGGTATGGCCGGCGCGCATCAGCACGCCGCCGTCCACTGCCTGCAGCGGGAAGATGTGGCCGGGCTGCACCAGGTCGGCAGCTACGGCGTTGGGTGCCACGGCGGCCTGCACGGTGCGGGCGCGGTCAGCGGCGGAGATGCCGGTGGTCACGCCTTCGGCCGCTTCGATGGAAACGGTGAACGCGGTCGAATGCTTGGCGCCGTTGCGCTGCACCATCGGCGGCAGCTGCAGCCGCTCGCACATCTCGCGCGACAGCGTCAGGCAGATCAGGCCGCGGGCATGGCGCGCCATGAAGTTGATGGCCTCGGGCGTGATGTGGTCGGCCGCGACGACGATGTCGCCTTCGTTCTCTCGGTCTTCCTCGTCGACCAGGATCACCATGCGGCCGGCGGCAAGCTCGGCCACGATTTCCTCGACCGACGAGATCGGGGCTGGGGCGCGCGCGGCGCGGGGAGCGCCGATCGGCGTGACGGAGGCGTTCATTCGGCTGTGTCCTTGGAATACGTGGAAGAGGGGGGCACCAGCACGCCCGCCTGAAGCATGCGCTCCACGTAGCGCGCCACGGTATCGATTTCGAGGTTGACCTTCGAGCCGGCCTTCAGGCCGCCGAGGGAAGTGTTTTCGACGGTGTGCGGGATCAGGTTGATGCTGATCTCGGCGCCGCCTTCGATGTCGTTCACCTTGTTGACGGTGAGGCTCACGCCGTTGACGGTGATCGAGCCCTTGTAGGCGAGGAAGCGGGCCAGCGCGGGCGGTGCCACCACCCGCAGTTCCCAGCTTTCGCCGATGGGCTCGAAGAAGCTCACGGTGCCGATGCCGTCCACATGGCCCGACACGATGTGGCCGCCGAGACGGTCGCTGGCGCGCAGGGCCTTTTCGAGGTTGATGCGGCTGCCCTCGTCGGTCAGGCCCGCGGTCTTGTCGAGGGACTCGGCGGAAATGTCGATGGTGAACTGCTGTCGCTCGGGAGCGAGCGTGGTGACGGTCATGCAGGCGCCGTTGAGCGCGATGCTGTCGCCAAGGCCCACGTCATCGAGATACCCGTCGGGCACCGCAATGCTGAGTCTTTTGCCAAAGGAGGAGGAGGTGCCGAGGTCGTGGATGGCGGCGATGCGCCCCACGCCGGTGATGATTCCGGTGAACATCTCGGCATTTTCGCAGAGAACGAGAGGGGCTTCGGGCTAAACGTCAGAAGGTGTCCCTTCCGGCGACTCGGGCCACGATGCGCAGGTCGGGCCCGATCTGCTCGAAGCCGCGGAATTCGAGGGGAAGAGCGCCCGTCAATTCGGTCAATGCGCCGCCGACGTGGATGCCCGAGGCGATATCCAGCCCGTCGCCGATCAGCTTGGGCGCCAGGTAAATCAACAGCTCGTCGACCAGCCCTTCGCGCAGCAGCGAGCCATTGAGCTTGTGCCCGGCCTCGACATGCAATTCGTTGACTTCGCGGCGGGCGAGATCCTTCAGCATCGCAGCGAGGTCGACCTTGCCCTGCGCATTCGGCAAGTAGGTGACGGTTGCACCGCGCGCCTCCAGCGCGGCGGCCTTCTGTTCGTCCTGCCTGGCGGCGTAGATCCAGACCGCGCGGCCGGGCATGAAGAGCGTCGCAGCCGGGGGCGTCTGCAGCTGGCTGTCGATCACCACGACGCGCGGCTGGCGCGTGGTCTGCACCAGCCGCACGTCGAGGCGCGGGTCGTCTTCCAGCACCGTGCCCACGCCGGTCAGCACTGCGCTGGCGCGAGCCCGCCAGGCATGGCCATCGGCGCGTGCCGGCTCGGAGGTGATCCACTGGCTCACGCCGTTGCGCAGGCCGGTCTTGCCGTCGAGCGAGGCCGCCGCCTTGAGCCGCACCCACGGCGTCTTGCGGACCATCCGGCTGAAGAAGCCGAGGTTGAGCTCCCGAGCCTCATCGGCTCCAGGCCCGACCTCGACCGCCACGCCCGCGGCACGCAGCCGCTCGAAGCCCTGGCCCGAAACCAGCGGGTTGGGATCGGCCATCGCCGCCACGACCCGGCCGATGCCGGCCGCGACCAGGGCATCGCAGCACGGGCCTGTACGGCCGTGATGCGAACAGGGCTCCAGCGTGACCCAGGCCGTCGCGCCGGCGACCGAATTGCCGCGCGCCGCCGCATCGCGCAGCGCCATCACCTCCGCATGCGGACCGCCGACCTGCTGGGTGTGGCCCCTCCCGATCACCGTGCCGTCGGGCGCCACCAGCACGCAGCCGACGCGGGGGTTCGGATCGGTCTCCGGGCCGGCCTGGCGCGCGAGATCCAGGGCCTGAATCATGAAATTCGGATTTTCTTTTGTCATTCTTTTGTTAAATCAATTGCCTTGCAAATGTCAATTTTGAAATCCATTGAAAACAATTCGCCGCCAATCCATTTGTTTTGACCGTCTGTCGCGCAATTGGCGTTATTGGCCGGCCAACGGGAAATCGGAAAAATAGAATTCGCACCCATCGAAATCAGGGAGGAGCGCCCGTCCGGCACACAGGTGCAAGGCGGCGGGCGGCACGACATGGACAACAACGGATTCTGCGCGTCCGAACGAGGCTTCACGCTCATCGAGATGATGGTCGTGATCGTACTGATGGCCGTGATGCTGGGAATGGCGCTGCCGAGTTTCAACGGCCTCGTCGAACGGTATCGGGTCGAAGCCATGGCCAAGGCGCTGATGGCGAGCATCGCCGATGCCCGCGCCGAGGCGGCTCGCCGAGGGGTGAAGGTGACCATGCAGCAGCGCACGGGGTGCCAGGGCCGGGACTGGAGCTGCGGCTGGGAGACGCTGGTCGGAAGCGGCGACGCCGCCGAAATCCTCAAGCGCCAGGACCCCGACGGCCGTGTCTCCATCGAGAAGGGCGCGGCTGGCGCCATGTCGTTCGACCCCATGGGCTACTCGACCGGCGCGGGCCGTTTTCGCCTTCGTCCGGCCGACAGCGCCGATTCATCCAACATCGTTGCGGTATGCCTCGCGCTCGGCGGGCGCGTACGGCTGGGGAAGGGAGACGGCTCGTGCTGATGCAGCGTCTTTGCGTTCGCCGGCGGCATCGGGTGCAGTCGGGCTTCTCGATGATCGAAGCGCTGGTCGCGCTGCTCGTGCTCTCGCTGGGCCTGCTGGCGCTGGCCGGTTTCCAGGTTCGCGTGCTGGTCGACAGCGTCGGCGCAAGCAACCAGAACTTCGCAATGCAGCTGGCCGGCGACATGGCCGATCGCATCCGTGCCAATCCCGCAGCAGCGGCGGCGAAGCCCAGCCGGTACGTGTCAGACTGGTCGGCTGCAGCAGCCGACCGGCCCAGCCCTTCTTGCGAGGGGGGCAGGGCGGCCTGCAACGCCGCCGAACTCGCGGCGCACGATCTGTGGAGCTGGAAGCGCGCGATAGCTGCCGCCTTGCCCGGCGGGGTGGCCGACGTGAGGGCCAGCGCGACGGCGGGCGGCATGCTGTTCATGCACGTTGCCTGGGACGAGCCGGCGGTGCTCAACCCCATCGCACCCGACCCGAACTGGCAGTGCCCCACGGGAAAGGCCTGCCTCGAAGTCGCCGTCGCGGTGCCGCAGCCATGAAGCGCCGAACGCCATCCGGCTTCACGCTGGTCGAGTTCCTCGTCGCGCTGGTCGTCGGCATGCTGATCGTGCTGGCCGCGATCGCGGCCATGCTCGGCACGCGCAGCGCCGCCATGACCGGCGACGACGTCAACACGCTCAACCAGTCCTCGGCGCTGGCCTTCAGGATGCTGGGCCAGCAGATACGGCAGGCCGGCTACATCCCCATCGATCCCACTGAGCCGCTCTACTACTTCAACGTCAGTGCCGACCGGGGCACCAACCTGAACGACGAGCGGGCTTTCTTCGCGATCAAGGGCGTGGAGTCTGCGGGAGGCTCCGCCAATGACAAGCTGAAGCTGGGCTATGCACCGAACCCCGACTATTTCAAGGACTGCCTGGGTCAGGAGCCAGGGCGGTCTTCGGGCGGCGAATACGACAGGGCCGCCCCCGAAGCGCAGGGCAACGCGCGGCTCATCACCAGCGAGTTCTCCGTGTCGGACGGCGTGCTCAGGTGCCGGGGCAGCGGCAATACGACCCCGCAGCCGGTCATCGACGGTGTGGAGCGTTTCGACGTCATGTATGGGGTCAGCGCCACATCCGGAAGCCGGCAGGTGGTGCGCTACGTGACGGCCGACGACGTCGATGAGGGCTTCCGCGACGTCCGCACGGTTCGCATCTGCATGCAACTCGCAGGCACCTCCAGGAGCAACCCTGCAGGCAGCCATGTCGACTGCGACGGGGTCTCGAAGACGAGCGGCGACGGCAGGCTGCGGCGCGTCTACACGGCAGTGTTCTCGCTGCGAAACGACCTGGGGGCGTTGTGAGCACGGCGAAGGCGACAGGTCCCGCCCGCAGGCTGGCCGGCGAACTGCCGGCGCAGCATGGCTTCACGCTGTTCATCGTGATGATCATGCTGCTGCTTTCGGCCCTGCTGCTGATCGGTGGCGCGCGCACCGCGGTGCTTCTCGAGTCGATGGCGGGCAACCAGCGCGAATACCAGCGCGCCTTCGAGGCTGCCGAGGCAGCGCTGCTGGATGCGGAGCGCGACATCCGGCAACTGGTCTTCGATTCCGCGAGCAAGACCTACGTGGCGTGTTCGGCACTTGCCGCGGCGCGCTGCCGCAAGGCAGAAGACGGCCGCGTCTTTCCCGACCGGGATACGGGCTGGGTCACCGCCTACATGAACGACGGCCCCAACAGCTGCGAGCGGGGCATCTGCTATTTCTCCGAACCCGATTCGGTCGCCGCCGCCGCCGGCAGCGAGGCCTACCGCTTCTGGCGCGGCGATGCCTACAAGGCCGAGTACGCCAGGTACGGCGAGTTCACCGGAGCGCCCAGTGCCGGCAGTCCGGCGCTGCGCGGCGCCAGGTACTGGATCGAGGTGATCGATCGAAGGAACAGCAAATACCCGCTGTATCGCATCACGGCGACTGCCACGGGAGCGCGCAGCGGCACCGGCAAAGGGGATGCGACGAAGGTCGAGCTGCAGGTGTCCTTCGATCCGGACCCGGTCTCCGGGGTGAACTGAATATAGGGAGAGAAAGAGATGAGGATCAGGAAGCTGCCGGGACGCGCCGTCGTGTCCGGCCTGGTGCTGGCACAGACCGTCGTGCACGCCGCGCAGTATCCGCTGGCGCAGGTGCCGCGAAATGCCGCGGTCGCGGAGCCGGCGCCGAACGTGATCGTTTCCGTCGACAACTCCGGAAGCATGTACGGCAGCGGTATGGCTGCCCTGCAGGCTGCTCTCAGGGAGAACTTCTCCGAGGCTAACATTCCCGATCACCGCATCCGCCTCGCTTGGCAGGCGCTGAACGACGATCGCAGTGATCGCAACTGCGCTGCATTCAGAAGCGCCGCGCTTCCTTGCAGGATCGGCGGACGTGTCAACGCGAACCTGATGCGTTCGCTGGACCGGACTCACCGCGCCAATTTCATGGCCTGGGTCAATGCCGTTCAGGCGACGGGGGGCACGCCTCTTCACGAAATGATGACCCGTGCCGGCGAGTACATGCAGATCACCGGCCAGCACAGCCCCTTCTCGGATGATCCGGGTGTGGCCGGAGCCCCGCAGTCGGGTTGCCGCAGGTCGTTCCACATCTTCATGACAGATGGCGACTACTGGCCTCCCTCGGGGTTGGAGAGCTTCATGCCCATCGTCGCCAACGAAGACGGCACGCACCGGCGGCTCCCGGACGGCACCCTCTACGCGCCGCACGCACCCTATGCCGACAACTTCGGGAGGATGAAGCGCCCGACGCTCGCTGACTTGACCTTCGAGTACTGGGCCCGCGATCTGCAACCAGGCGTGCCGAACAACCTGAAGAAGATCATTGCCGAACCGGGCGATGTGACAGTGGGGCGTGCCAAGGTTCCCGAGTACTGGAATCCCAAGAATGATCCGGCCACCTGGCAGCACCTGACGACCCACTTCATCGGGTTCGGTGCTGCGGGTGACTGGTGGTCGCGACCGAAAATCTCGACGACTGCATTGCACCCCACCTACAGCGGAGACTATGCCGGCGTGGTCGACGGCTCGATCCAATGGCTGGATCCGTTCAGTGGCAATGCACGCATGGACCTCTGGCATGCCGCCCTGAACAGCCGTGGCACGTTCACGCCGGCTTCCAATGCCAAAGCCCTGAGCAGCGCCTTCAAATCCATCCTTGGACAGGTCCTGGTCAACACCGGCACCCCGCTGACCTCCATTTCCGCCAGCGCTTCCCGAGTCTCGACAGGCACCTCCGTCTATCAGGCCGGCTACGACACGGCCGACTGGTCCGGCAGACTCAGCGCCACGAAGTTCGGCACCGACGGCAGGCTTGCTGCCAAAGCCGACTGGTCGGCGCGCGACCTGCTCGATACCCGCATGGCAAGCACTGGCGCACACGACCGGGACCGCGTTGTACTCAGCTTCTCCGGCACCACGGCTGCGTCGGCGGGCCGCGCAGCGACCACCGGCGCGGGCGTGCCGTTCAGGTGGGCCCACTTGGGCGACGCGCAGAGGGCCGCGCTCAAGGCCAGCACCGACACCGACGCCGAGAGCACCGCCCTCGGCCGGGCCGTGCTCGACTTCCTGCGCGGCGACCGCAGCAACGAGGGCGCCGGCCGCCAGTTCCGCAAGCGCGGCCATGTGCTCGGCGACATCGTGGGCTCCAGCGTCTGGTACGCGGGACAGCCGAAGAGTGGCTTCACTGGCAACGCCTATGCGGCGTTCGCGGCCATCCCCCGCGCGCCGATGGTCTATGTCGGCGCCAACGACGGCATGTTGCATGCTTTCAACGCGAGCTCCGGCAAGGAGGCGTTCGCCTACGTGCCCGAAGGCCTCTACGGCACGGCGGCGGCGCCGAATCTCAAGCGGCTCAGCGAAGGCGGCTACACCCACCGGTACTACGTCGACGGCAGTGCCTTCGTCGCCGACATCTACATGGGGCCGACATCCTCGGCCAAGACGACCGACGAGCAGAAGGCGGCGAACTGGAAGTCTTTGCTCGTGGGCACGCTGGGCGCGGGTGGCAAAGGCTACTTCGTGCTCGACGCCACCAGGCCCGAGAGCGTCGACGAGGGCAAGGCCGCCAGCGTCGCGCTGATCGACACGACCGCGCTTGCGGACGACGACCTGGGCCATCAGTTCCAGCAGCCTGCGCTCGATTCCTTCTCGGGGCGGGCGCTGCAGGTCGCCCAGTTGAGCAACGACCGAAAGGCCCTGATCCTGGGCAACGGCTACAACAGCAAGAGCGAGAAGGCGGTGCTGTGGATCCAGTATCTCGATGGCGACAAGGCGGTGCTCAAGATTCCGGCGCCGGTCACGCAGGAGAAGGACACGGGCAACGGCCTGTCCGCGCCACGTCCGGTGGACCTCAATGGCGATGGCAAGGTCGACCTTGTCTACGCCGGAGACCTGCTCGGCAATCTCTGGAAGTTCGACCTCGGCGGCACCGACAGCCGTCAGTGGAAAGCCACGATGGGGCCTCTCAGCTCGAATCGTCCGGCCGCAACCGGGGCCGCGACCCCGTCCGGCCTCGACAACAAGCCGCTGTTCGCGGCCGGCGCCAGCCAGCCGATCACGACGGCGCCGGTGGTTGTGGGGCATCCGCGCGGTGGCTACATGGTGGTGTTCGGCACCGGTCGGCTGTTCGCCTCCGGCGACGAGCGCTCGACCGCCGACCAGTACCTGTACGGCATCTGGGACCCGGTCAACGGAAGCTCGAGCACCGCGACGAGGAACGACCTCGTGGTGCAGACCATCGGCGCCACACCGGTCGAGGAGGGCGATGCCGAGTTGCGCACCGTCTCCCACAACGCCGTGAGCTACACCGGCTCGGAGGCCAAGCGCGGCTGGCACCTGAAGCTGCCTGCGTCGGGAGAGCGTGTCGTCTATCCGGGTGATGTGCTGACCAGCGGCATCGGGCTGTTCTCGAGCACCATTCCCGGCTCAGTCAGCAATTCGGTCACCTGCACCGCCGGAACGGGCGACGACGGCTGGTCGCTGGTAATCGACTTCTTCAGCGGCTCGGCGCCCGAGGGCATTGCGTATTCCACTTCCGGCGCGGTGGGGGCCTATGCCGGCTTCCGGAATCGCTCCGGCAAGGACGACATGGTTCTTCAGCCGAAGAACAAGGAAAAGGGCAAAGACGTGATCTGCAATGCCGCCGGAGAGTGCAAGACGTTGACACGGCCCGACGTCGTGCGCCGCTTCGGCTGGCGCAGCCTGATGTCGACCGACTGAAGGGAGGAGAACCATGAAAAAGCAATCCAGGACACAGACTGGTAGACGGGGCCGCTCGCGCGGCTTCACGCTGATCGAACTCATGATCGTGACGACGGTGATCGGCATCCTCGCCGCCATCGCCTACCCGAACTACACGCGCTACGTGCTGCGGGCCAAGCGCGCCGATGCCAAACAACAGTTGTTGCAGGCGGCGCAGTGGACCGAGCGCTACATGACCGCCAACGGACGCTATCCGCCGACGACCGTCGCGCTGCCGGCCGGACTGGGGCAGTCGCCGTCGTCCGGCACGGCGAACTATTCCATCAGCTATGTCGCAAGAAACGAGACCAGCTACACCTTGCAAGCCGTTCCAGCGGGGGCTTCGCGCAATGACGAGTGCGGAACCCTCACGGTCAACCAGCTGGGCGTCAAGCTGGCGGGCAGCAGCACCGACGCTTCGAGTGCGCTGGTGCAGCTTTGCTGGAACCGTTGAGGTGCCTGTGAGAGTACGGCCGTTGCCGACGCGGCTCAGATGTCGCGCAGCAACTGCCTGAACTCGTCCACGTCCTCGAAGCTGCGGTACACCGAGGCAAAGCGCACGTAGGCGACCTTGTCGAGCTTCTTGAGTTCGCGCATGACGAGTTCGCCGACCTTGGTCGAGTCGATTTCGCGCAGGCCGCTGGCCAGCAGCTTCTGCTCGATGCGCAGCAGGGCGTTGTCGATCTGCTCGATGCTCACCGGGCGCTTGCGCAGCGCCAGCATCATGGAGGCGCGAACCTTGGTCGAGTCGAAGTCGGCGCGGCTGCCGTCCTTCTTCACGACCACGGGAAAGTTGACGTCGGGCCGCTCGTAGGTGGTGAAGCGCTTGTCGCAGGCGCTGCACTGGCGGCGCCTGCGGACAAAGTCGGCGTCTTCCGAAACGCGGGTCTCGACGACCTGCGTTTCAAGATGACCGCAAAAAGGGCATTTCATGCGGTCAGGTCTTCTTGCTCGGAATCAGCGGTAGACAGGGAAGCGGCTCGTCAGCGCGTGAACCTTGGCGCGCACGGCGTCGATGTTCGCCGCGTCGCGCGGGTTCTCGAGCACGTCGGCGATCAGGTTTGCGGTGATTCGGGCCTCTTCGTCCTTGAAGCCGCGGGTGGTCATGGCGGGGGTGCCGATGCGCACGCCGCTGGTGACCATCGGCTTTTCCGGGTCGTTGGGGATCGCGTTCTTGTTGATCGTCATGTGGGCGCTGCCCAGCACGGCTTCGGCTTCCTTGCCGGTGATGCCCTTGGCGCGCAGGTCGACCAGCATCACGTGGCTTTCGGTGCGTCCGCTCACGATGCGCAGGCCGCGCTGGGTGAGGGTGTCGGCCACGATCTGGGCGTTCTTGACCACCTGTTGCTGGTAAGCCTTGAACTCGGGCGCCATGGCTTCCTTGAACGCGACGGCCTTGGCGGCGATCACGTGCATCAGCGGGCCGCCTTGCAGGCCGGGGAAGATGGCGCTGTTGATTGCTTTCTCGTGCTGCGACTTCATCAGGATGATGCCGCCGCGCGGGCCGCGCAGGCTCTTGTGGGTGGTGGAGGTGACCACGTCGGCATGCGGCACCGGGTTGGGGTACACGCCCGCGGCCACGAGGCCTGCGTAGTGGGCGATGTCGACCATGAAGATCGCGCCGACGTCCTTGGCCACCTTGGCGAAGCGCTCGAAATCGATGCGCAGCGAATACGCCGAGGCGCCCGCGATGATGAGCTTGGGCATGTGCTCGTGCGCCTTGCGTTCCATCGCGTCGTAGTCGATGGCTTCGTTGGCGTCCAGGCCGTAGCTCACGACGTTGAACCACTTGCCGCTCATATTGAGAGGCATGCCGTGGGTCAGGTGGCCGCCTTCGGCCAGGCTCATGCCCATGATGGTGTCGCCGGGCTTCAGGAAGGCGAGCATCACGGCTTCGTTGGCCGAGGCGCCGCAATGCGGCTGCACGTTGGCGGCGTCGGCGCCGAAGATCTGCTTGACGCGGTCGATGGCCAGCTGCTCGGCCACGTCGACGTGCTCGCAGCCGCCGTAGTAGCGCTTGCCCGGATAGCCTTCGGCGTACTTATTAGTGAGCTGCGAGCCCTGGGCAGCCATGACGGCCGGCGAGGCGTAGTTCTCGCTGGCGATCAGCTCGATGTGATGTTCCTGGCGCGCGTTTTCGGCTTGAATCGCGGCCCAGATTTCGGGATCGGTCTGTTCGACCAGGATGTTGCGTTGGTACATGGCAGTCCTTTGAAGACGAGGTCCTTGTTCTTCAACCAAACAAGGGCTGCCCAGGCGAACGGCTGAACGCCTGTTGTGGTCAGGCGGTACGCTTCCCAGTGGTATTCCACGTCAGCGCGTGGCACCGTGTTCGGGTGCTGCGCCTATCGCCAGTCGCGTACCCGCCGAGTGTAGCTTACACCCGGCCCGAAACCTCTTCAGGAAACGGAGGAGAGCAGGGCCACCTTGGCCGGCTCAGTGCGTTCTTCGGCAGGCTTGGGCGGTGTTGCCACAGGGATCGGCTGCGGACGCACGGTTGGCGGCGTGACCGTCGACGGCGCGCGGCCGTTGGCCACCTGCAGCAGGCGTTCGTGCTCGGCCATCACCTTGGCGGCGTAGCCGCCGTCGTCCTCGAGGTTGGCCGCGCCCACGTAGTAGCGCAGGCCGCCTTCGAGGGAGCCGGCGCGCGAGATGCATTCCTGCAGCACCTTGACGCCGACGCGCATGTTGGTCACCGGGTCGAAGGCGGTGAGCGTGCCGCCCGCGCTTTCGTACTTGTCGCCGTGCACGCGGGTCATGACCTGCATGAGGCCTTGCGCGCCGACCTGGCTCTGGGCGAACGGGTTGAAGCTGGATTCGACGGCCATGATCGCGAGGATCAGGGTCGGGTCGATCTTCGTGCGCTTGCCGATGCCATAGGCCTCGGCCACGAGCACGCTCAGCGGCTCGGCGGCCACGCGGTACTTCTTGCTCAGCCAGTAAGCCACGGCGGCCTGCTGCTTGGGCAGGTCGGCGGGGCTCGCGGCCGTGGTGCGCTCGATGGCGGTGGGCTCGAGATCGGTGACTTCAGGCGCAGGCTTGCGCGACTGCAGCCAGCCCATCAGTTGTTCCTCGCCGGTCTTGCGCAGGTCGGGCCGCGCCACGAGGGCGAGGGCCGCGAACACAATGGCCAGGCCGACCAGTGCAAACCCGTTGTGGGTGATTTCAAAAAAGCCGTCTGCCACATCGGACACGAAGGTCCTTAGCCCGCGGGCCGTGACATCAAACGCCTTGTTCATCGCTCTTCCTTTCTGTGCGGCACCCGAGTCGCAACGCCACGGAAGGCGATGGATGAAGGCAGCGGCGCTTGGATTGGTACGAATCAGGCTCCGCGCATGGAGTGAAGGGGGTTAGGGGCGCGGCGACCTGATCAAGCCGGGGGAGTTCGGCAGCGGATTCAGGGTGGCTCTGCCGCGTCGGGCGATCAGAGCAGGGCGGATTCTAGCGTGGCTAAATACCCGGTCAAGCATAAGGACTTGCTTCGTTATGCTAATAGTTGTTTAAAAAAGTTGCCGTTTCGAGGCGTTTCGGCTTAGGGGAAATCCCTTTGTAAAACGCGTTTGCAATCCGAGGGTGCGACGCCTAATCTGGACGGGCCTGAGCTTTTCAGGTGTTTTTCCGAGGTCCGGCAGCCCGAGGTGCAAGTCAAGGGTTCAGCGTCCGAGGATCCACGGTGGCAATCTCTTGCTGCCAGCACGGCAGGAACCATTGACTTCCGGTCGCGCGAATCGATGGCATGGGTTTTGTGCCCGCCATCAAGCCCGGTGACTAGACACTCCGTCGAATCACCGGGCTTTCTTTTGGCTTGCCCCCAGGCCGCGCGCACTTCGTGTCGCTTCTCCTACCCCCTGCCGGGGGCAACACTTGAGGCCCGGCAAAGCCGGTTCCTCGGTGTTTCTGGCATTTCTTCCGGAGGTGGGCTTGCGTCCTTTTTGCGTACCTCGCGTTGCCGCTTGTTTGCGGCACACTCTGGCGATGGACGTAGCTTCGATCAAACAAAACAAATGGGTGCGACGTGGGATCGTCGCGGTGCTGGTTCTGTTGGCCTTCTGGGTCATTGCCTGGCTGGCGGTGCCGCCGATTGCCAAGAGCCAGCTTCAGAAGATCGCAAGCGAGAAGCTGGGGCGGCAGGTAACAGTCGGCAAGATCGATTTCAAGCCCTGGACGCTCGAACTCACGCTGAACGACCTGCGCATTGCCACCGCGGATGGCAGCAAGTCGCAGGTGGCCATCAACCGCATCTACGCCGACGCCGAACTGCAGTCGATCTTCCGGCTCGCACCAGTGATCGACGCGGTCACGGTCGACGGGCCTGCAATCCTGCTCACGCACCAGGCCGACGGCAAATACGACATCGACGACATCCTTGCCAAGCTCTCGGCTGGCCCGCCGCCCGACCCGAACGCCAAGCCGGCGCGCTTTGCCATCTACAACATCGCAATCAATGGCGGCTCGGTCGACTTCGACGACCAGACCGTCAAGCGCAAGCACGAGCTGCGCGACTTCGTGCTCAAGGTGCCCTTCCTGAGCAACCTCGATTCCAAGCGCGACATCAACACCGAGCCCAAGCTCGCCTTCGCGCTCAACGGCAGCAAATTCGACTCGGCGGCTTTCACCACACCCTTCTCCGACAACCGCAAGACCGACGCCCACGTGCAGTTCAAGGGGCTGGACCTCGTGCCGTACCTTGGCTACATCCCGGGCGGCCTGCCGGTGAAACTCCAGGCAGGCAGCCTCGATGCCGACCTGAAGATCGGCTTCGAGCAAGCCGCGACCACCGGGCTGAAGATCACCGGCACGGTCGAGGCGCATGCCACCAAGGTGGCCGATGCGCGTGGCCGCGACCTGCTGGCCTTCGATTCGCTCAAGCTGGCATTGGCCGACGTGCGCCCGTTGGAGTCGGTGTTTCATCTGAGCGAAGTCGCGCTGGTCAAGCCGCAACTGGCGGTGGCGCGCGACGCGGCCGGAAAGCTCAATCTGCTGGCCACCGACCCGGCCACCGGCGCGACCGAGAAGGTCGCGTCACCGCCCGCCGCGGCAGCGAGCGCACCGGCCGGCAAGCCGGCACCAAAGCCCGTTCTGAAGGTGCAGGTCGACAAGGTGGCCCTGAACGGCGGGCGCATCGGCTGGCGCGACGAAACCGTCAATCCCGCTGCCGCCGTCGACGTGACCGACCTCGGCATCGACGTCACCGGCGTCACCTGGCCGATGGAAAAGCCGGCAGAGTTCAATGGCAGCACGGCCATTGCCGGCGCCTCGCTCAAGTTCAAGGGCAGCGCTACAGACAAGGTGGCCGACGTGCAGACCGAGGTCGACGCGCTGCCGCTGTCGCTGGCCGCGCCTTACCTGGCGCAGAGCCTGGAGCCCACGCTGGATGGCAAGCTCAGCGGGCAGATCGACATCGCCTGGGCCCAGCCCGATCTCAAGTTCAAGGCGCGCCGCCTGGCCGCTGACGGGCTTGCGCTGACGCAGGCCAAGACCGCACTGGCCAGCGTCGGCCGCTTCGAACTGGTCGACGCCGAGGTCGATATGACGAAGCACACATTGAATGTGGCCTCGTTCACCGCGACCAACCCCAAGGTGCGCGTGGAGCGCGACAGCGAGAAACGCTGGATGTTCGAGCGCTGGCTCAAGACGCCGGCCGGCGGCGGCACCAAGGAAGCCGAAGCGAAGGTCGCTGCCCCCAAGCCTGCGGCTGCCGAAACGCCGCAGCCCGGCGCCAACACCAAGCCCTGGGCGCTGACCATCGGCACGCTGGCGGTCGACAACGGCGCGCTCTCCTATGCGGACAAGGCCGGCGCGAACCCGGTGACCGTGGAAGTCACTGCCTTCAAGCTCCACGCCCAGAAGATCGCGCCCGACACCAATACGACCTCGCCGCTCGAAGTTTCCGGCCGCATCGGTTCAGGGCGCTCCGACCCGGGGCGCTTCGACTACAAGGGCAATGTCGTGCTCAAGCCGCTCGCGGCCGAGGGCCGGCTGGAGGTGGTGTCGTTCCCCGCCCATACCTTCAAGGCCTACTACGCGGATGCGCTCAACGTCGACATCCGCCGCGCCTTCGCGAGCTATCGCGGCACGGTGCGCTATGCGACGTTGCCGGCGGGCATGAGCATCAAGCTGTCGGGCGACACCGCACTCGACGACTTCCGCGCCAACAGTGTCTCGCTCACCCAGTCGCCCGGCTTCGACCGCAACACCAACCAGCTGCTGAGCTGGAAGACGCTGAGCCTGCGCGGCCTGCAGGTCAGCATGGCGCCCAACGCGCCGCCGAACGTGGACGTGCGCGAGACCACGCTGACCGACTTCTTCGCCCGCGTGATCATCGACCCCACCGGCCGGCTCAACCTGCTGAACCTGACCAAGAAGGGCGAGGCACAAGCCAACGCCGCCACTGCGGCAGCGGGCGAAGCCTCCACCCGCAAGGGCCCGGGCGGCACGACCACCACGACACGAGCCGTGCCGGCGAGGCCTTCGGGCGGCGCACCGGTGTCGGCCGAAAACATGGTCGGGGGAGCGCCCGAGCCGGCCAAGCCGGTGGCAGCCGCCGCGCCAGTCGCCACCGCGCAGGCGGACAGCGGCCCCGCGCCCGTCATCAACTTCGGCCCGATGAGCCTGGTCAACGGCAAGATCGACTTCACTGACCTGTTCGTCAAGCCCAACTACTCGGCCGACCTCAGCGAGCTGACCGGCAAGCTCAGCTCGTTCTCGTCGAACCCGCCGAAGGGTGAGAGCGGCCGGCCCGCGCTGGCCGACCTCGAATTGCGCGGCAAGGCGCAGCAGACAGCCGCGCTGGAAATCACCGGCAAGCTCAACCCGCTGGCCAAACCGCTCGAACTCGACATCACCGCCAAGATGCGCGATCTCGACCTGGCCCCGCTGTCGCCGTACTCGGTGCGCTACGCTGGCCACGGCATCGAGCGCGGCAAGATGAGCATGGACGTCAACTACAAGGTCGCGCCCGATGGCCAGCTGACGGCCACCAACAAGCTGGTGCTCAACCAGCTGCAGTTCGGCGACGAGGTGGCGGGCGCGCCTGCCAGCCTCCCGGTGAAGCTGGCCGTGGCCCTGCTGGCCGACCGCAACGGCGTGATCGACGTCGACCTGCCGCTCAGCGGCTCGCTCAACGATCCACAGTTCAGCGTCGGCCCGCTGATCTGGAAGGCCGTGGTCAACCTGATCGTCAAGGCCGTGACGGCACCGTTCAGCCTGCTTACCGGTGGTTTGGGCGGCGGCAGCGGTGAATCGAGTGCCATCACCTTCGAGCCCGGCAGTTCCGAGCTGAGCGCCGCCGCGAAAGAAGGCCTGGACAAGGTCGCGAAGGCGCTGACCGACCGGACCACGCTGCAGATGACGGTGATCGGCACTTCCAGCCTCGAGAAGGAGCGCGACGCCTACCAGCGCCAGCGCGTGCGCCAGCTCGCCTACGCCGAGAAGCGCCGCGTTGCGGTGCGCGGCGGCCAGACCGGCACCGACGTGCCACCCGTCACCGACGCCGAATACCCCGAACTGCTGACCGCCGTGTACAAGCGCGCGGACATCACCAAGCCGCGCAACCTCGTCGGCCTGGCCAAAGACCTGCCCGTGCCGGACATGGAAAAACTGCTGTTCGCCAGCGTGCCGGTCGACGAGGAGTCGATGCGCCAGCTGGCGGTCGAGCGCGGCGCGGCCGTGCGCGACTACCTGCTCGCGAAGAAGCTGCCGAGCGAGCGCCTCTTCCTGGGAGCCGTGCGCACAAGTGCCAGCGGCAGCGACTGGAAGCCGGGCGCCGAGCTCAGCCTGACCATGAAGTGAGGCGCGACGACCCGATCAGGATCCGGTCCGCGGACTTGGTTTTTTTCTCCAGCTTGCTATATATGTAGTCCGTTAACCTCCACGCCCACAACCCCGCGTACGCCACCGTTTCTGGACGGAATTCAATGGCCAGCCGCAAGTGGGTGAAAATGTCGATGTGCGCCGGCCTTTGCCGGCGCCTTCGCTTTCTCTACCAAGACAACGATTTCGCGCAGTGACCTCTACTTCTTCCAAGCCACACGACCTTCAGGCCCTCGACACGCTCACCGGCGGCGCCTTCACCGCGCCGACTTCCGGCGAGCGCGCCGCGCGCATCCGCGACTGGCTCGCGGGCACTCCCACTGCCGAGCAGATGCAGGAGGTCTTCAAGGAGCTGAGCGGTCGTGACAAGGGCGCCGCGCGCCTGCTGCGCGAAAAGCTCGACGAACTCAAGCGCGCCAAGGGGCAGGAAGCCATTGCCGCCGAATGGGCACAAAAGGCCGAAGCCCTGCTGGGCCAGTCCAAGCTCAACATCGCCGATGCGCTGGCCTGGCAGCGCGACGCCGCCAAGGCCGGCGCGCCGCTGTCGCGCGAGCCGCTGGCCGGCCTGAAGCTCAAGCTGGCCGAACGCGTCAAGGGCATCGAAGACCTGCAGCACCGCGCCCAGGTGCACCGTGAAGCCGCCGTGCTGCTGGCGCAGCGCTTCGAAGTGCTGTCCACCAAGGGCTGGCAGGACGCCCAGGCCGCCGAAGAATCGCTGCGCGCCGACGTGACCCACTGGCAGCAGCAGGCGGCCGAAATCACGACCGACGCCAACTGGACCAGCCTCGACGCCAAGTTCGCGCCGCAGCTCGAATCGTCCAAGTCGCAACTGCTGGTGGTGTCCGATGCGTTCCACAGCGCATTGGCCCAGGCCCTTGCTGCTGCCGCCGATGCTGCTGCGCCGTTGCCGCCAGTGCCCGTGTGGGCCGACGAACTGCGCGCCGCGCGCGGTGAGGTCGTGGCACCTAAGCCCGCCGCGCCTGCTCGCCCCGCCGCACCCAAGGTCGATCCGGCCGTGCGCGCCGCCGCGCAAGACGCCGTGCAGGCTGCGCTCGCCAAGCTCGAACAGGAAACCGCCGAAGGCCATGGCAAGGCCAGCGCCGGCGCGGCTGCCGCGCTGCGCGCCGTGCTCAAGGAGCACGGCAAGCTGGTCGAAGCGCCGCTCGAAGCCCGCGTGCATGCCGCGCTGGTGGCAGCCGGCGAACTCGAAGGCTGGCAGCGCTGGAGCGCCGACAAGGTGCGCGAAGACCTCGTCGCCAAGGCCGAAGGCCTGCTCAAGCGCCCCGAAGGCCAGGCCCTTGGTGGTCGCAAGATGCAGGAAACGCTGCGCGCCCTGCGCGACCAGTGGAAGCAGGCCGACCAGGGCGGCGTGCCGAACCACGCGCTCTGGAAGCGCTTCGACGAAGCCTGCAACGAAGCCCACAAGGTGGTCGAGGCCTGGCTCGAAAAGGTTCGCGCCGATGCGGCCGAGCATCGCGCGCTCCGCGTCGCGCTGATCGAGGAAGTCAAGGCCTGGGCCGCCGAGCATGCCGGCGCCACCGACCTGAAGGCGCACAACCGCGCGCTGCACCAGTTTGCCGACCGCTGGCGCGATGCCGGCCACGTGGGCGAAAAGGTGTTCGCAGAGCTGCAGCCGCTGTGGAACGAAGCCTTCGGCGCGGCCCGCGCTCCGTTCGAGACGGCGCAGAAGGCCAGCGTCGAACGCCGCCAGGCCATGATCGCCGAGGCGGCTGAACTCGGCGCCCAGCCGATGCTGCGCATCGACGCCGTGAAGGCGCTGCAGCAGCGCTGGCAGGCCGAGGCGCAGAGCGTGCCGCTCGACCGCCGCCACGAACAGAAGCTGTGGGACGCGTTCCGCGCGCCCATCGACGAAGCTTTCAACCGCAAGACGGCAGAGCGCGAAAAGGCGTCGGCCGCGATGAGCGAGCACGACCGCTATGTGCTCGAGGCGTCCAAGGCGCTCGACGCAGCCAATGCCGGCGGTGACGTGCAGAAGATCCGTGCCGCCATTGCCCGCCTGGAAGGCGCGCTGCGCGGCGAGGCACCGCCGCCCGCGCCGAAGGCCGAGCAAGCCGCTGTCGCGACCGACGGCCCATCGGTCGGCGCGACCGAGGTCGTGGCCCCGGGGCAGGCGGCTGCCGAATTCGGCGAAAGCGCCGAGCAGGCACCGAGCCCGAGCGATGCGGAAGCCTCGCCCGGCACGACCGCCGATGCAGCGCCCGCCGCTTCGGCCGATCTCGTGGCTCCCGCCGACGGCGCCGATGCTTCGGCACGCACCGATGGCGAGGCGCATGACGCCGGCGAAGCCGCCGCTGCGGAAGCGCCAGCCGCGGCGCCGAAGCCCGCACCGAAGCCAGTCGTGGCCATGCGTGGCGACGACCGCCCGAGCAGCAAGAAAGCCGAAGCAGCGCCTGCAGCCCGCGGTGCCGGTGGCCGTTTCGGTGACCGTCGCGATGGCGGACGTCCTGGTGCCGGTGGCCCGGGTCGCCCTGGTGATCGCGGCGACCGTGGGGCGCCCCGTGGCGACGCGCGTGGCGATCGCGGTGCACCAGCCGGCCGCTTCGGCGATCGTCCGCCGCGCTTCGAAGATCGCGGTCCGCGCCTCGGCGACGCAGCCTTCCGTGCGCAGCGCGAAGCGCTCGAACGCGCCGACATGGCGCTGCGCAAGCTCGCAGCACAAGCGCATGGCGAAGCCCTGACGCAGGTGCTGGGCGCATGGGAACAGCGCGACGCCAGCCGCTTGCCGAGCATCCAGGAACTGGGCCGCGCGGTCACGCCCGCGGTGCGCACTGGATGGTCGCAGGCCATCGGCTCTGCGCCGACGGCCGCCGCGAACGATGCCGCCGAAGCGCTGCTGCGTCTCGAAATGGCCGCCGAAGTGCCGACGCCTGCCGAGCAACTCGACGCGCGCCGTGCACTGCAACTCAAGCTGCTGACGAAGCGTGGCGATCCGGCCCCGGCCCAGACCTGGGGCCAGGATGCCGGCAAGGTGCTGGCCGCGGCGCACGATGCTTCCAGTGCGCGCCGTCTGCAGAATGCGCTGAAGGCATTGCTGCGCAAGTAAGGGGCAACCTCCAAGGCCTCCGGCCAGATATCGATGGCCATGAAAAAGGCGCCCCGCGGGGCGCCTTTTTCTTTGGGGCAGCTGCTGCAAATCGACTGCCCCCTGTTCAGGTGTCAGGGCCTTCTGGGCAGAAAGAATTCATCGAAGAGCGCGAGCACGCCGGGGAAGTCGCGAGCGAAGTTGGGACGGCTCACGAAGTAGGCCTCACAGGCTACCGCGAAGAATTCGCTGATCGACGTGGCGCCATAGGCGTCGAGCCACGGCGGCTCGGTGCCGAAGCGCTCAGCCTTGATGGTCTGCTCGCGGAAGTCGTCGTAGGCGGACTGCAGCACGGCGAGCCAGGCTTTGCGGGCCGCGCGCGCGTTGCGCTGGCCCGCAAAGCCGGGCGGCAGCGGCGGGCAGCCGTTGGCGTCGCCGCTGCGCATGTCGATCTTGTGGGCGAACTCGTGGATCACGACGTTGTAGCCGCGCTCGCTGGTGACGCTGCTCGCCAGCACGTCGTCCCAGCTCAGCATGACGGGGCCACGCTCCATCGCTTCGCCAGCCACGACTTCGCCGTACTCGTGCACCACCTGGGCCTCGTCGACCACCTTGCGTCGCGCTACCACCTCGGAGCGGTGCACGACGATGCCGACGAAATCGTCGTACCAGTTCAGTCCGCCCTTGAGGTGCAGCACCGGCAGCACAGCCTGGGCCGCGATGGCCAGGGCCACTTCATTGGTGATGGTGAAGCCCTTGGCGCCGTGGAATTCCTTGTCGCGCAGGAACTCGGCCGTCAGCGTGCGAAGGCGTTGCCGGTCGGCGTCCGGCAGTGCGCCCAGGAAGGCGTAGCGCCTGAGCGCGGCCTGCCAGGCGGCTTCAGGAATCGGGGGCAGGGCGCGCAGGCGGCGCAGCCACTTGAACATTGCTGGCGGCGGCGCGGCTAGCGCAGATCGACGCGCTGCGCGCCGGCGGTGGAGAGGCACAGCAGCTGCGCGCGCGGCGGATGGGCAGCAGCATCCCAGTCGCTCAGCACGACGCGGCGCAGGCCGTTGCCCATGTCGTGATCGGCGGGGCGATGCGTGTGGCCGTGCACCAGCGTGCTGGCGTTTGCCTGTTGCAGCCACTCGCGTGCGGCGGCCGTGTCGACATCGGCCCAGACGGTCGACGGATTGCGCTTGCGGTCTTCGCTCTGCACGCGCATGGAGCGCGCGAGCGCGCGGCGCTCTTCCAGCGGCCTTGCGAGGAACGCGGCCTGCCACTCGGGCGTGCGAACCTGCGCGCGGAACTTGAGGTACTCGGTGTCTTCCAGGCAGAGGATGTCGCCGTGGCTCAGCAGCCAGCGCTGGCCGTGCAGCACGAGCACTGTCGGGTCGTCGAGCAGCGTGAGACCGCATTGCGCCGCGAACGCCGGGCCGACGAGGAAGTCACGGTTGCCGTGCATGAAGAACACCGGCAGCCGCTGAGCGGTGCGGCGCAGCAAGTCGGCACACTGCGCCTCGAAGCCGGGGAGGGTGGCCGAATCGTCGCCGACCCACACTTCGAACAGATCGCCGAGGATGATCAGTGCGTCGGCAGGCGTGGTCTGCAGATAGCCCTGCCAGGCCTCGAAGGTGGCGGGCTCGCCGGCCTGCAGGTGCAGGTCGGAAATCAGGTCGACGGTGCGCCACGCGGGCGGCGCCACCAGCTCGGTAAAAGCCGGGTTCGCCACAGTCGTCATGCCGCGTCGCGCCTGTTCGTCATTCAGCGGTGACAACGGCCTTTTCGATCACCACGTCTTCGAGCGGCACGTCGTCATGGAAACCCTTGCGGCCCGTCTTCACGGCCTTGATCTTGTCGACCACGTCGGTGCCGTTGATGACCTTGCCGAACACGGCATAGCCCCAGCCCTGGGCCGAAGGTGCGGTGTGGTTCAGGAAGCCGTTGTCGGACACGTTGATGAAGAACTGCGCGGTGGCCGAGTGGGGCGCGCTGGTGCGGGCCATTGCCACGGTGTAGTTGTCGTTCTTCAGGCCGTTGTTGGCTTCGTTCTGGATCTCGGCGTCGGTGGGCTTTTGTTTCATGCCGGGCTCGAAACCGCCGCCTTGCACCATGAAGCCGGGGATCACGCGGTGGAACACCGTGTTGTCGTAGTGCCCCTTCTTCACGTACGAGACGAAGTTCTCGACCGACTTCGGCGCCTTGGCGGCGTCGAGTTCGAGCGTGATCACGCCGTAGTTCTTGATATGCAGTTCGACTTGGGGGTTGCTCATGAGGGCTCCTGCTTGAGAAAGGGGGAAAGGGATTACTTCGCCAGCAGCGTGGCGGACTTGATGGTGACGGCTTCGAGCGGCACGTTCTGCATGCCGCCCTTGTTGCCGGTGGCCACCGCGCGGATCTTGTCGACCACGTCGGTGCCGGCAACGACCTTGCCGAACACGGTGTAGCCGTAGCCGTCGGGGTTGGGCGCGTTGAGCGAGTCGTTGTTCTTCACGTTGATGAAGAACTGCGAGGTCGCGGAATTCGGATTGCCGGTGCGGGCCATGGCGATCGTGTACTTGTCGTTCTTCAGGCCGTTGCTCGCTTCCAGCGGAATGGGCGCGCGCGTGGGCTTTTGCTGCAGGTCGGCCGTGAAGCCGCCGCCCTGGATCATGAAGCCGTCGATCACGCGGTGGAACACCGTGCCGTCGTAGTGCTTGTCCTTGACGTACTGCAGGAAGTTCTCGACCGACTTGGGCGCCTTGGCTGCATCGAGCTCGACCACGATGTCGCCGGCCGAGGTGGCGAGCTTGACGCGCGGTGCCGCGGCCGTTTGTGCATAGCCCGTGGCGGCGAACGTGAGTGCGGCGGCCAGGACGAGGGCGCTACGGCGGCTGAAACGGGACAGGGTGTGGATCGTCAAACGGGGCTCCATGTGCGGATGAAGGGACGGGGCTGCGCGGCTGGCACCCTGCGGGCGCCCATGCCGGCGGCGATTACTTGCTGGTGCGGCCGACCGGCTTGCGGATGACCACCGGCGGCGCGGGCAGGGCGGCCGCTTCGGCTTCGGCCTTCGAGCTGAAGATCTGGCGGATCAGCGCGAGCTTGGGCGCGACGCTGGCGTTGGTGCTGGCGAACTGCTGCGCGCGCACGTATTCCTGCGCCGCGAGGCGGGCGTACACGTCGCCGAGGTTCTCGTGTGCCGTGGCGTAGTTCGGATTGAGCTTGAGGGCTTGCTCGAGGGCGTTGCGCGCCTGGTCGAACTTGCTTTGCGAAGCGTACAGCGCGGCCAGGTTGTTGTAGGGCTCGGAGAGCTCGGGGAAATCTTGCGTGAGCTGCGTGAAGGCGGTGATGGCCTCGGCCTGCTTGTTCTGCTCGGTGAGGATCACGCCGCGCAGGAAGCGCATCTGTGGGTCGCGCGGCTTGCCGGCGATGTAGGTGTCGGCCTTGGCGAGCGCTTCGTTCGACTTGCCCTGGCGCAGCAGCGCGTTCACGTCGTCGTATTCGTTGGCGTGCACGGCGGAGCCCCACAGGCTGAACAGCAGTGCGAAGGCAATGGAGAGTCTGGAGAATGCGGCGTGCTTCATGAAGCCTCGGCGGAAATGGGGGGAGATGCAGGCTTGCGGGCTTGGGGAACACCCGAACGCTGCGCGGTGGCAGCCGTTTATACTTGGTTTCATTGTAGCCGAGGGGCCATGTCCAACCCCTCGCGACCACAGTCCCCGTCACCCCTGAAAAACACCGTCGTTCGCCCGTGCCGTACGTGCGCGAAGCGACGCTTTCCGAATCTCATGAGTCTGCGCATCTACAACACGCTGTCGCGTGAATTGGAGGAATTCTCCCCATTGCAACCGGGACAGGTGTGCATGTACGTTTGCGGCATGACGGTCTACGATTTCTGCCACATCGGCCATGCCCGCATGATGATGGCGTTCGATGTGGTGCAGCGCTGGCTGCGCGCCAGCGACTACGCCGTGACCTACGTGCGCAACATCACCGACATCGACGACAAGATCATTGCCCGCTCCGTGCAGCGCGGCATCACCATCCGCCAGCTGACCGACGAGGTGATCGCGGCCATGCACGAGGACATCGGCGCGCTCGGCATCGAGCCACCCACCATCGAGCCGCGCGCCACCGAATACGTGCCGCAGATGCTCGGCATCATCGAGAAGCTGGAGCAAAAAGGTCTGGCCTACCGCTCGGACAACGGCGACGTCAACTACGCGGTGCGCAAGTTCCCGGGCTACGGCAAGCTGTCGGGCAAGTCGCTCGACGAGCTGCATGCGGGCGAGCGCGTTGCCGTGCTCGACGGCAAGCAGGATCCACTCGACTTCGTGCTCTGGAAGGCCGCCAAGCCGACCGAGCCCGCCGACGCCAAGTGGGAAAGTGCCTACGGCACAGGCCGGCCGGGGTGGCACATCGAGTGCTCGGCCATGAGCTGCGCCACCCTGGGCGAGACCTTCGACATCCACGGCGGCGGGGCGGACCTCCAGTTCCCGCACCACGAGAACGAAATCGCCCAGAGCGAAGGCGCCAACGGCAAGCCGCTGTCGCGCTTCTGGGTGCACAACGGCTTCGTGCGCGTGGACAACGAGAAGATGTCCAAGAGCCTGGGCAACTTCTTCACCATCCGCGAAGTGCTGCAGAAGTACGACGCCGAGAGCCTGCGCTTCTTCCTGGTGCGCACGCATTACCGCAGCGCGCTCAACTACAGCGATGCGCACCTCGACGACGCGCGCAATTCGCTCAAGCGCCTGTACACCGCGCTCGACCTTGTTGCCCCGGCCGACGTGGCCGTCGACTGGGCCGATCCCCATGCGGCGCGCTTCAAGGCCGCCATGGACGAGGACTTCGGCACGCCCGAAGCCATCGCCGTGCTGTTCGAGCTGGCTGGCGAGGTCAACCGCACAAAGTCCGCCGAGATCGCCGGCTTGCTGAAGGCGCTGGCCGGCTCGCTGGGTCTGCTGCAGGGCGACCCGCGGGCCTTCCTGCAGGCCGGCAGCACGCTGGACGACGCGGCCATCCAGGCCCGTATCGCGGAGCGCGCCGCCGCCAAGGCCGCGAAGAACTTCGCCGAAGCCGATCGCATTCGCCAGGAACTCCTCGAGCAGGGCATCGTGCTCAAGGATTCGCCCACGGGCACGACCTGGGCGGCTGCGCAGTGAACGGAACGACGAACCCCATGCCCGCCAGCAAGAAGACCAGCGTTCAGATCTACACGCCGGACTATTGGGAAGAGGCATGCAAGCACCTCTCGCGGAAAGACCGCGTCATGAAGCGGCTGATTCCGAAGTTCGGCGACGCGTGTCTCGAATCGCGCGGTGATGCGTTCACCACGCTCGCTCGCAGCGTCGTGGGCCAGCAGATCTCGGTGAAGGCCGCGCAGTCGGTCTGGGACAAGTTTGCCGCGCTGCCGCGCAAGCTGACGCCGGCCAACGTGCTCAAGCTCAAGGTCGACGACATGCGCGGGGCGGGGCTGTCGGCGCGCAAGATCGAGTACCTGGTCGACCTAGCCCTGCATTTCGATTCGGGCATGGTCCACGTCGATGCGTGGAAGGACATGTCGGACGAGCTCATCATCGAAGAACTCGTGGCCATTCGCGGCATCGGCCGCTGGACGGCCGAGATGTTCCTCATCTTTCACCTGATGCGCCCGAACGTGCTGCCTGTAGACGACCTGGGGCTGCTCAACGGCATCAGCGTCAATTATTTTTCGGGCGATCCGGTCAGCCGAAGCGATGCCCGCGACGTCGCCGTGGCCTGGGCACCATATTGCAGCGTGGCGACTTGGTATATTTGGCGATCGCTGGACCCGGTTCCAGTCGCGTACTGAACAACAGGAGAAGACGTTGGCGAAACGAACCTTCCTCGACTTCGAGCAGCCCATTGCTGAACTCGAAACAAAGATCGAAGAATTGCGCTATGTGCAGACCGAATCCGCGGTCGACATCTCTGAAGAAATCGATCAGCTCGGCAAGAAAAGCCAGCAGCTCACCAAGGACATCTACAGCGACCTGACGCCCTGGCAGATCACCAAGATCGCACGGCATCCGGAGCGCCCCTACACGCTCGACTACGTCAACGAAATCTTCACCGATTTCGTCGAACTGCACGGCGACCGGCATTTCTCGGACGACCTGTCGATCGTGGGCGGCCTCGCGCGCTTCAACGGCGTGCCCTGCATGGTGCTCGGCCACCAGAAGGGCCGCGACACGAAGGAGCGTACCGCGCGCAACTTCGGCATGAGCAAGCCCGAGGGCTACCGCAAGGCCTTGCGCCTGATGAAGACGGCCGAGAAATTCAAGCTGCCGGTGTTCACCTTCGTGGACACCCCCGGCGCGTACCCCGGCATCGACGCCGAAGAGCGCGGCCAGTCGGAAGCCATCGGCCGCAACATCTTCGAGATGGCGCAGCTCGAAGTGCCGATCATCGTCACCATCATCGGCGAAGGTGGCTCCGGCGGCGCGCTGGCCATCTCGGTCGGCGACCAGCTGCTGATGCTGCAGTACTCGATCTATTCCGTGATCAGCCCCGAAGGCTGCGCTTCCATCCTGTGGAAGACCAGCGAAAAGGCGCAGGAAGCGGCCGATGCGCTGGGCATTACCGCGCACCGCCTGAAGGCGCTGGGTTTGGTCGACAAGATCGTGAACGAGCCCGTAGGCGGCGCGCATCGCGACCATCGCCAGATGGCTGCGTTTCTCAAGCGCGCGCTCAATGATGCCTTCCGCCAGGTCAGCGACCTGAAGCCGAAGGAGTTGCTGGAGCGCCGCTACGAGCGCCTGCAGAGCTACGGCCGCTTCAACGACACCAAGGCCGACACCGGCAGATAACGCGCAGGCGCTGTCATGAACTCCGCTTTCGAACGCGCCATTGCCGCGTTCGAGCCGGCGCATTGGCCGCTGGCGGTGGGGTTCAGCGGCGGTGCCGATTCAACCGCCTTGCTGGCCACCTGCGCGGCGCGCTGGCCGGGGCAGGTGCTTGCCTTTCATGTGCATCACGGGCTGCAGGCTGCGGCCGACGGCTTCGAGCAGCATTGCCGTGTGGTGTGCGAGCGCATGGCCGTGCCGCTGGTCGTTCATCGCGTCGATGCCCGGCATGGGCCCGGCGACAGCCCTGAAGACGCGGCCCGCCGTGCTCGCTATGGGGCGTTTGCCGAGATGGCGCGCGCTAATGGGGCGAGGGCGGCTATCAAATCCATAGCGCTGGGGCACCATGCCGACGACCAGGTCGAAACCCTGCTGCTGGCGCTGTCTCGCGGCGCGGGGCTGCCGGGGCTGGCGGCCATGCCAGTGCATGCGCAACGCCACGGGCTCGACATCTACCGGCCGCTGCTCGCGGTTGCCGGCGCCGATATCCGTGAATGGCTGGCCGGCCGCGATCTGCCGTGGATCGAAGACCCGACCAACGACGACGCGCGCTACACCCGCAACAAAATCCGCTCCGTGCTGCTGCCCGCGCTGGAGCAAGCATTTCCGCAGTTCCGCGCCACCTTTGCGCGAAGCGCCGGCCACGCCGCGCAGGCGCAGCAGTTGTTGAGCGAGCTGGCGGCGCAAGACCTGGACGCCGTGGGCGACCCGCCGCGCATTGCGACGCTGCAGACGCTGTCGCGTGGCCGCCAGGCCAACGTGCTGCGCCACTGGCTGATGCAATCGCATGGCTGCGCCCCCAGCGCTGCGCAGCTCGACCAGCTGCTGGACCAGGTCCGTGCCTGCACCACGCGGGGCCACCGCATCCACCTCAAGGTGGCCGCCGGTTTTGTCCAGCGGCAGGGCGATTTCCTGCATTGGTACAATGCCCCGCCCTCGCCAAAGACTTTGCTCTGACAGCGCGCAGGGCGCCGCCTTTCAAGCGGCCCTTTCCTTTTCTCTGATTTCACCCATGGCATTGATCGTTCACAAATACGGCGGTACGTCGATGGGCTCGACCGAGCGCATCAAGAATGTCGCCAAGCGCGTCGCCAAGTGGGCGCGCGCAGGCCACCAGATGATCGTGGTTCCGAGTGCCATGAGCGGCGAGACCAACCGCCTGCTCGGCCTGGCCAAGGAACTGGCGCCCAGCAAACCCGGCGTGGCCCACAACCGCGAGCTCGACATGCTGGCCTCGACCGGCGAGCAGGCGTCGTCGGCGCTGCTGGCTATTGCGCTGCAGGCCGAGGGCGTCGAGTCCGTGAGCTATGCGGGCTGGCAGGTGTCGGTTCGCACCGACAACTCGTACACCAAGGCCCGCATCGAAAGCATCGACGACGAGCGCGTGATGGCCGACCTGAACGCCGGCAAGGTGGTGGTCATTACCGGCTTCCAGGGCGTGGACGACGACGGCAACATCACCACGCTGGGCCGTGGCGGCAGTGACACCTCGGCCGTGGCCATCGCCGCGGCCATGAAGGCGCACGAATGCCTGATCTACACCGACGTCGACGGCGTCTACACGACCGACCCGCGCGTCGAGCCCGATGCGCGTCGCCTGACGACCGTGAGCTTCGAAGAGATGCTCGAAATGGCGAGCCTGGGCTCCAAGGTGCTGCAAATCCGCTCGGTGGAATTCGCCGGCAAGTACAAGGTGCCGCTGCGTGTGCTTTCGAGCTTCACGCCGTGGGACATCGACATCAATGAAGAGGCCAAGTCCGGCACGCTGATCACTTTCGAGGAAGACGAAAACATGGAACAAGCCGTCGTATCCGGCATCGCATTCAACCGCGACGAAGCCAAGATCTCGGTGCTCGGCGTGCCCGACAAGCCCGGCATCGCGTATCACATCCTCGGTGCTGTGGCAGACGCCAACATCGAAGTCGACGTGATCATCCAGAACCTCAGCAAGGACGGCAAGACCGATTTCAGCTTCACCGTGCATCGCAACGAGTACGCGAAGACGATCGACCTGCTGCAGTCGAAGGTCATGCCCTCGCTGGGCGCGACCGAAATCGTCGGCGACACGAAGATCTGCAAGGTCAGCATCGTCGGCATCGGCATGCGCAGCCACGTGGGCGTGGCGAGCAAGATGTTCCGCGTGCTGAGCGAAGAGGGCATCAACATCCAGATGATCTCGACCAGCGAAATCAAGACCTCGGTCGTGATCGACGAAAAATATATGGAACTGGCCGTGCGAGCGTTGCATAAAGCGTTCGATCTCGACCAACCGAGCGCTTAAGTGATGGCATAATCTCGGCTTCTTTCAGGAACTGTGACCGAGTGGCCGAAGGTGCTCCCCTGCTAAGGGAGTATGGGGTGTAGAGCCTCATCGAGGGTTCGAATCCCTCCGGTTCCGCCAAGACAAAAGCCCCTGTAGTTGTGAGACTACAGGGGCTTTTTTCTGTCCGAGCCCATGGCAGAAAAGAACTTTGGCACTAAGCCTTGCTGCGCAGAGCCGAACCTCCGACCAGGAGCGCCACCAGGCTGGCGGCCGCGGCGAACATCACGTACCACGCAGGGGCGAGCGGGCTCCCGGTCCGGGCGATCAGCGCCGTGGCAATGAACGGCGCGAAGCCGCCGAAGATCGTGACAGCAAAGTTGTACGCAATCGAAAGCCCCGTGGACCTCACCTGCGGTGGATAGAGCTCGGCCATGGCGGCGGGAGCGGGGCCGGTGAACCCGGCGATCAGCACGGCAAAGACGATCAGCACAGCCGTCAAGGTCGCGGCACTCGGAAAGGCCGTGAGCAGCCAGAGCGCCGGATAGGCCAGCACGAGGATCGCGGCAGCAAACCCGACCAGCAGCGGCCGGCGTCCGATCCGGTCCGACAGCCCGCCGAAAACCGGCGCCAGCACAACCAGCACCAGGAGCCCGGCGCCATTTGCCCACAGCGATGCGCTCTGCGGCAGCTTCAGCGTGCGCACGGCGTACGTCGGCATGTAGACCAGAAAGAAATACGTGCACACCGTCCACACGATGGTGACGCCGAACCCGGCGACGATTTCCTTGCGGTAGGAGCCCATCACCTGCCTCAGCGGAGACGCCTGTTGGTTGGCTGCCTTGGCCCGCTCGAAGGTTGCGGGTTCTCGCGTCTTGGCGCGGATGTACCAGCCCACCGGGCCGATGACCAGGCCGAACAGAAACGGAATCCGCCAGCCCCACGCTTCCAGTTGCTGGGGGCTCAGAACCCCCGTCAGCGTCGCGCCAAAGAGCGAACCGAGCAGGAGTGCACCGGCCTGGCTCGCCTGCTGCCAGCTTGCGAAGTAGCCCTTGCGATCTTTCGGCGCGTGCTCGACGAGAAACGCCGTCGCCCCTCCGACCTCGCCGCCGGCGGAGAAGCCCTGGATCAGCCTCGCCAGCACGATCCACGCGGGCGCCCAGAGGCCCGCATCGGCGTACGTCGGCGCCAGGCCGATCATTGCCGTTCCAAGCGCCATCAGCAGGATCGTTGTCGACAACGCGGCTTTGCGCCCATGTGTGTCGCCGAGCGCGCCAAGAATCACAGCACCGATCGGCCGCATCACGAAGCCCACGCCGAAGGTCGCCACGGTCAGCAACAGCGAAGAGGTTTCGTCGCCCGTGGGGAAGAACAGTTTGGAAATAGTGATCGCGAAGAAACCGTAGACGGCAAAGTCGAACCACTCGAGCGTGTTGCCGATGACCGCCGCGGGAATCATCCGGCGCGTTGCATCGTGGGGCTCGTTGGAGGTGAGGGTGCCGAAGGCGCTGGTGGCATCAGCCACCGTGGCTGCGTCGAGGTTTTTCATGCTGTCTTGAGAGAGGGGGCGGGTGAGACATCGGCTTCGGCGAGCGCCCATGCGCCGGCCGATTGCATGAAGCGATCGGCCGCCTGCAGCTGGGCTGCGGAGATCCATTCGTCCGGCTGATGGGCCTGCGCGATGGAGCCGGGGCCGCATACCACCGTTGAAATGCCGACCTGCTGGAAGAAGCCCGCTTCGGTGCCGAACGGCAGGTCTGCCTCCGGCCAGAGTGCGCCGAGTTCGCGCGCGACCGAGACCGCAGCGTCGTTGTCGTGTGCCGACAGCGCCGGCACGCCCGCTACCTGCACCGCCTCGACCGTGACGCCAAGGGGAAGGTCCATCAGCGCATCCCGGACCGTATCGCGCACGAGTTCCGCCGCCGCTTCATCTTGCGGACGAAACTCCCACAAGACCTCGCAGCACCCCGGCACGATGTTGATGGCGGTGCCCCCGTCGATCCGGCCGATGTTGATGGTGGCCTCGCCACCCCGGCTGGCAAAGCTGCGTCGCAGCCCGGCCAGGCAGGTGACCAGGTAGGCGGCGGGCTCGATCGCGCTGGCGCCGAGCGACGGGTCGCTCGAATGCGCGGGAAGCCCGCTGAAGAGCGCCCTGTGCCCGAAGAAACCCCGGTGCCTGACGCCGATCCGCATCTCGGTCGGCTCGCCGATGATGGCCAGCGCGGGGGCTTCCACTTGCGTCTTCAAGCGGTTCACGAGCTCCGGAACGCCGAGGCACCCGATCTCTTCGTCATAGGAGAAAGCAAGGTGGATCGGACGGCCCAAGGGGCGCCGCTGCCAGGCAGGCACGGCCGACAGGCAGGCGGCGATGAAGCCCTTCATGTCCGCCGCGCCGCGGCCGTGGAAGCGGCCGTCGCGTTCGACCAGCGTGAAGGGATTGGCGCTCCAGTTCTGGTCGGTCACGGGCACCACGTCGCTGTGCCCGGAGAGCACCATGCCGCCCGCCATGTCGGGGCCGATGCTGGCGAGCAGGTTCGCCTTCCGCTTGTCCTCGCTGTGCACCAGGTGCACTTTCACCCGGTGTCCCGCGAGGTAGTCGGCGATCCAGTGGATCAGGTCGAGGTTCGAGCGATGCGAGGTCGTATCGAATGCCACCAGGGTTCTGAGGATCTCGATGGTGGTCATGCGACACGCTCGGCCAGGGCATTGCTGGCGCTGTTGTTGCCGTTGCTCGAGCTTCTGCCGGAGTTGCCGCCGCCGAGCCGCTCCTGCACGAGTTGCATGGCCGCGGATTGGGTCGGTGTGCCGGTGCGCCCGGCGAGTTCGAAGATCCTCTGCAGGGTGGCGCCGATGGCTTTCACCTGCGAATCCACTTTTGTGGAATTGAAACCCTCGTGCTCCGACGCCACGCGGATCAGGCCGCCCGCGTTGATCACGAAGTCCGGCGCGTACAGGATTTCCTTGTCGCGCAACTGCCTGCCATGTTCGTCGCCGGCCAGCTGGTTGTTGGCGCCGCCGGCGATCACCCGGAACTTCATCTGCGGCAGGGTTCGATCGTTCACGACGGCGCCCATCGCGCAAGGAGAGAACACGTCGGCCTGAACGGCATAGATCTCGTCGGGCTCGACCGCCTGCGCATCGAACTCGGCGCAGGCCTTGCGCGCGAGCGCCGCATCGACGTCGGATACCGTGAGGCGTGCCCCCGCGCCGGCGAGCAACCGGCACAGGTTCCAGCCGACGTTGCCCAGGCCTTGCACCGCCACCGTCAGCCCACGCAGGTCGCGGTCCAGCCGATGCGCGACGCTGGCCACGATGCCGTGATAGACGCCCAGTGCCGTGGTCGGCGAAGGATCTCCGGTGCCTCCCAGTTCTTCCGGCAACCCGACCACGTGCCGGGTGTTCTGTCGCACCCAGGCGAAGTCGGCGACAGTGGTGCCCACGTCCTCGGCGGTGATGTAGCGGCCGCCCAGGCGGTTGACCGCCACGCCCAACGCCCGCAGCAGTTCGGGCGTCTTGCTCTTGCGCGGGTCGCCGAGGATCACCGACTTTCCACCGCCCAGGCCGAGTCCCGCGGCCGCGGCCTTGAAAGTCATTCCACGCGACAGGCGAAGCACGTCGCGCAGGGCGGAAGCTTCGTCAGCGTAGGGATACATGCGGCATCCGCCCAGGGCCGGCCCGAGCCGGGTGCTGTGAATGGCGATGATGGCCCGAAGCCCGACCCGATCGTCGGATACGAAGACCACCTGTTCATGGTCCGCAAAAGACTCGGTAGAGAAGACGGTCATTTACTTATCTGTTTTTTGAGTTTCGATGTGAACGAATGCGGACGCGGCCTGCTCCAGGGCCGCTGCCGCATCAATGCCCGGGAGTGCAGGCTAGAAACAGCAGCAAGCGGTGTAGATATAGCGATAGCTCTACTGGAGGAACGTCGAGCACCGCATCGGTGAGCGACAGAACTTCAGGGCTTGCTTGGCGGAATGATTGCGTCATGTGATGGCCTCGCTGTTGGGCACAGCATGACATCGGGAGACGCGGTGATATTGGTGAAAATTTGGCGCCGCAAGATCAGGCGCGGGACGGCTGCAATGCGGGCGCTGTCGTGATCAATCCCATCTCGCTGAACAGCCTTTGGTACTCGTTCAGCGCGAGATCCTGCAGCGACCGGTGATGCTCGGAGTCGATTGTTATTTCACCGCCGGAAAATTCGAATTTGGCCGAGCTCATCCAATCTTCATATTGAAGTTTGATTGGCGATGCCGGACGCTCCGGATCGGAGGCTTCGATCGTCGAATGAATATCCGGTATTCCCGGCTCGCCTTGGGGGATCAGGCAAGTCCAGACAAGGCCATGGCGTTCAACAGCAGGAAACATCGTGATCCTGAAGCATTCCACCGTCTTGAGTGCAAGCTTCTCCGGAGCCTTGCGGCATTGCCCATCGGACCCGTAGCGGAGGCCGTGGTAAGCGCAGACCAGTTCGTCGTCTTCGATGCGCCCCGTGCTCAATGGCAGTCCGCGGTGCGGGCACATGTCCCGGCCGATGCGAATGCCATCCGGCATGCGATAGATGGCCAACCGCAGATTCAGCAAGATCACCTGCCTCGGCTTTGCCGGCACCTCGTCGACACGTGAGACTGGAAACCATTGCCTGGCCAGAACCGGCCAGTCTTGCTCGGAGAACGTGCAGTTCGGAGGCAAAAAGCCCTCGGGCAGAGGGCGCGAGGGGGGCGGTTCAACGGGCGGCATGGCTCGCTCGTCTTATTTGACCAGGCCGATCCGGATCCTCCGGTTGTGCTGCCCCTTGTTCTCGATCTTCAGGATGCGCAACGGTGCCGATTGCGAAGTCTTCGAAAGATGCGTTCCACCGCAGGCTTGCCGGTCGAGTCCCACGATTTCGATGATGCGCGTGGTGCCGTCGTCCTGGCTCGGCGGTGCTACGGACCGGCTGCGTAGCACCCCAGGTTCGCGCGAGAGTCCGGCGGCGTCGAGGTACACCGCATTCACCTGCAGCCCGTCGGAGATGAGGGTGTTGAGCTCTGGCTCGAGCTTGCGCAACTCGTTGTTGTCGGCCGCGGGCAAGTCGAAGTCGATGCGGGCCGTGCCGTCGGCCGCCATTTGCACGCCCGTTACCAGCGAGCCCTCGAAGCGCTGATAGACGAGCGCATTGAGGATGTGCAGGCCCGTGTGCAATTGGCTCATCATGAAGCGGAAATCCTGATCCACTTTGGCGACGACCTTGTCGCCGGGAATGGAGGCGGTTTCAGCTTCGTCGAAGATGTGCCACGCATTGCGACCCTCCGTTTCGACCCGGCCGATCTTGATTTCGCCACCATTCCATTGCAGCGTGCCGCGATCCGCCAATTGCCCGCCACCGCCCGGATAGAAGAAAGACCGGTCGAGAAGAACCGCATTCGGGCGGCGCGCTATGACATTGGCTTCGAATTGAAAGCAATCGGGTTCGATATGGCAGAGATAAGGAGACATGAATTCCTCGGTTGGCGAAACACTTATGAAAATCGTCGTGCGGTAACGATGCCGATCAGAATGATCACGGCCCCCGCAAACTCGGTGGCGCTCAGATATTCGTGGAACAGATAGGCGCCGAGCACGGTTGCAATGACAGGCTGTATCAGCAGGGTGATTGAAGAAAGCGCGGCCGGGAGCTTGGCCAGCGCATAGGCAATGAGGCCCTGGCCTCCGACATGTGACACGACAGCCAAGGCCAGCAGCATCAGCATTCCGTTGATCGTGTGCGGAACAAGCGACTCGCCGCGCAGGATCGTGATGGGCAGGAGAATGATCAACGTACCGACGCTGCTCCACGCCATGACAGTCATCGTTCGATAGTTCGAGCGCACGAGGCTGACTGCCAGAAGATACGAGCCATAAAAAACTGCGGTCAAAAGGCCTAACAGATTTCCTGCCATGTAGGTCGAACCAAAATCCAGCCGATGCCCGATCAGGATAAATGCGCCGGCCAGCGCAAACAGCATTCCGAACAGGAAGCCGGGCTTGAATTTCTTCCCCAGAAACAGGTTGGACCCAAGCACCACGAAGATCGGGGCAAGGTTGGCCAGAAGATTGGAATTGGCCAGCGTGGTCAGCGTCATCGACCAGTGATAAAGCGCCAGATTTCCGGAAAAGATGAATCCGACAAGAATTAGCTTGATCGGAATGGCCGGCATTTTTTCAGCGGGCGAGCCGGTCGTGCGCACGGGCTCGGCTCTTGCCGCAAGCATGTCGAGCAGAAAGAAAATCGGAATTGCCAGCGCAACCCGATAGACCGCGCTCGCGGTCGGAGGCAATTCGCTGTGGCGAAGAAAAACGCCGCCCAGCGCCAACGCCGCCGCGCCAAGCAGAAGCGCAACGAAAGAAAAGAAGTTTTTGCTTTTTGAAGCAACAGGTAGGGCAATAGTTGTCATATTTCGTTCCGGCACGACCGGGTCTCCATCGGTCGTGCCAGCCAGTTTGTTTTTTAAAGCATCAAAAGGGCAGGGCGAAGAGCTATCGCTATTCAAATCCCTCGATCACCATGAGCTGCATATCGGCTGCAGCACCCTTTCGCAATTCCTTTGCAAAAGTGTATTCCGGCGATTCGTAGAATTTTCTCGCCGCATCGGCAGATTTGAATTCGACAAGAACCACGCGCCGATCATCCAGAGCGCCTTCCAAATGCATGCGCTCGCCTCCCCGCGTCAGAAACCTGCCTCCGAACTTTTCTATGATCCCGGGCGTGAGTTGCTTGTATTGGTTGTATTGATCCGGGTCCACAATGGACATCCGGCCAATCAGATAGGCGACCATATGACAACCAGGCTTGGGGCCGCCGTTATACGTAAGCCACTTTTCTCTGCTCTGCGGCGACACCGGATTGCAGCAATGCCGCATCCAGAACGTCCCAGAGACCGGTCAGCGAATCGAGAAAATCGTCCGCGCCTTCGATGACCAAGTGGGCGTATTCGGTTTTCAAGGCGAGTTCGACCGCGGTGCGGGCGTTTTGCTCGTGGTGCTGCTCGGCGCCGACTTCGCCCCAGTGCTCCAGCAGGTAGTGCATTTCAGGCACTTCGAGGTCGGCGTTGTAGATGCCGCTGTCCACCAGGCAATACTTTTCGCCCGGAATCAATTGCTGGTTGGAGATCATTTCCAGCGCCAGCGTGGTGCCGAGATTCCGGTAGGTGTTTTCGATGTCCGTCATCTTGCGGTGATCGAAGACACCGATGGCCTTGCGGACTTGCGCGGTCAACCCGGTGTCCATGTCGTAGCCGGGCAGGGAGCCGAGCAACTGGTTGGAAAAGTCCTTGAGCTTCGCTTCGACCTTCTCCTGGTTGTAGAGGTCTGCAAACACGGGCTTTTCGGCCGACTGGTTGACGATGTATCCCGCCATCGTCGCCAGTTCAGGACCGTGGCCAGATTCGCTCTCGACGATTTCTTCCAGCAGCTCGCTCTGCCTGTGCAGCCCGTGCTCCTTGAGCGCATCCGGAAAGCTCCATCCGGGACGCGTGGACGCGCAGAAGCTCTGGATCTGGTGGAAAAGGGCTCCCACAACAGGAGGCTCCGGTTCGATCTTTACCCAATTCTTGAAAATCGGGTGGGAATAGCAACGATGACTTTTAACTCTCTCAACCAGATCGGAAATGGTAACGCTCATTTCGTGCTCCTAATTACAGTTGGTTAAAAAATGCCGTGAAAATTCAATTATTTACTGGCCATCAACATTCGCCCTCCAGGGTGATCAAGTATTTCGACCCGCACATTGGAAAAGCCCGCGCGGAACAATTTTTCAGTCCATTCATCTTCACTGAGAAGCTTTCTGGACATGAAATGATTGTGCAGATGATTGAATGCCGCGGCGAACGGCTTTTCCCAGCCGGATTGAGCAACAGGAATCGCATCGACGATGATCAGCGTGCCCTTGATTGCATTGGCGCAGCAGGCACGCAGCAACGAGTCGAGCGTTTCTTCTTCGGCGGGAAGAAGATCGTGCATGACAAATCCTGCGTGGATGATGTCCGCGTCCCTGATGAGAGAGGCATCTTCCGTGAGGATCTGGATGGGGGCAGTCACGAACTGGAGCCTGTCGCTCATTCCCGCTTCACTGGCTGCGCGAACGGCCTGTTCGGTGGCCGACGCGCTCAGATCAATTCCAACGCCTTTTGAGCCCGGAATTTTCCTGAGCATGCGGATCAGGAACCCTCCGGAGCCTGATCCAAGATCTACGATTTTCTTTGGTGCCATCGCGACGATGGCGTTTTCCGGCTGCGGATAGAAGGATTTTTCTCCCATCCATTTCGATGTGCGGGCGACCAGACCTCCGCTGCGCGGGTATTTGAGTTGAGCTTCTTCGTTGTTTTCCGAAAATTCTTTCGCGTTGTTGATCAAGGGGGCGCAAGCGCGGAGCGCCCAGGAAAGATATCCGACTTCATTGATCAATTCGTCGAAATTGCTGCCGGCCTTGTAGGTGGCGGGTGCTTTTTCATCCAACACCTCGATGATTCCGGCCTTGCTCAGGGAGTCGAGGTAGGCGGAAATCACCGATTCCTTGATTCCGCAGGATCGGGACGCCGTTGCAGCGTCCACGACCGGCGATTTCTGGAGAAATTCAATGATTCCGTACTCTGCACCTATTTCCAGCAGGATTGCGGAGCCTGCGAGGGAGGAACCAGTAATGCCGCGATCAACATTTTGCATGGGTCACCTGTGGGTTAAACACTATTGAAAACGAACTGATTACTTTGCGCTGGTCGAAACCATTTAGTTGCACGATAGTCAGCGCGGAGAAACCCGTATTGGTAAAAATTGCGGCCGGAAGCAATCGCGCCAAAAAGACGAATCCGAATTCCGCGCGAGCCGAGCGGAAACAAGAAGCGGAGGAAAGAAGGCCCTCAGCGCATGGCTCGAGGGCGGGGGGAGCGGCTTCTCAGCAGGTCCGGGCGCGGACGTACTGGAGAGGCGTCATGCCGAAGGTGCGCTTGAAGTGCCTGGTGAGCGCGCTCTGGTCGTAAAAGCCGCTCGCAACAGCGGCTTCGATCAGCGGCCGGCCGGCAGTGAGGTGACTGATGGCGGCCCTGAGCCGCAGCTGCGTGAGGTACGTGTGGGGCGTCAATCCGATCGTGCGGTTGAATGCGCCGATCAGCTGAAAGGGCGTCAGGTCGGCGGCCGCCGCCATCTGCTCGAGGGTCAATCGCTCTGCAAAAGAGTCGCGCAGCAGTTCCAGCACTGGCGCGAGCACGTTGGCATCTGCCGGCACCGGGAGCACGCGTTGTCCCGGCTGTGCGTGGCTCTGGAAGAGCGTTCCGAAGCTATGTACGAACAACTCCTGCTGCCGTAGAGGGTCCCATTGATCGCTGTTTCCGTCGTAGGCGCGATGAAGCTCCAGAAAGCTGCCGATGAGCTCCTGGTCGCAATAGATGTTCGATCCGAAGTACCGGGTCTGATCGATGCCCAGTGTCGTCATCAGATGCCTGATGCCCGGCTCGGCCAGATAGAGGGCGCGGTACCGCCATCGGGCACTGCCGCCCATGCGGCCCGAATGGGGTTCGGCCGGGTTGAAGACGAGGAGCGCCTGCTGATTGGCAATGCCCGTGCGGCCGCGGCTCTTGAATTCGGCGCCTCCAACCTCGGTGACCGCGATCACGAAGGAATGGTGCACGTGGGGCGCGTATTCATGCGTCGTGAAGTCCGCATGCAGCATGTCCATGCCCGGCATGCCGGGCACATGCCAGTAGCGCGATGTATTCAGAGGGTCCAGCTTGGCCAACGAAGCCTCCGTTTGGATCAGCGGTTGTAACGCTTTCAGCGTCCAACCGGTTGCATGGCACCTGAATGGTGAGCAAGGCTGTCTATTCCAGTGACTACGGCGCGATCTGGGGAGCGGGCGGGGCGGCGCCAGGTCGCTGTACCTTGAGCACGCAAAGACTGTGCCATTTTGCGGTCCTGGTGCGTCGGGTGCCCGGCCCGGGAAAGAACGGATTCAGGTTCACGAATCGCGAAGAATGATTCACTATGCCTGCAGCGCGGCGAACTTCTGGAGACCTTCATGAACATGCCCCTCGAAAGTACGGCTCTGGCGTTTCAGTTTCCCCTGGCCGATGGCGTCGAGACGCACAGGGTATTCAACCAGGCCAGTGCTTGCACCGGCCACAACGCATTCACAGGCGATGTGGCTCTACGAGAGCTCGTGGAGCGTCATGCGGCCTGGAGCATTCCTGACGCAACGGCGGTCGGCGCATTGGCGGGCAATGAAGAGGTGCAGGACCTTGCACGATTGGCCAACGAACACAGTCCGCAACTGCGCACGCATGATCGGTTCGGCAATCGCCTGGACTGGGTCGAGTTCTATCCTGCATGGCATCAACTCATGGCCCTGGGTTTCGCGCATGGCGTACCGAGCCTTGCGTGGACAACCAATGAGCCCTCGGGCCACCTTGCGCGTGCGGTGCTGAGCTACCTGTGGAACCAGGTCGAGAACGGCACCGGATGCCCCACTGGCATGGCATACGCTGCCTGTGCTGGTTTTGCGGGGCGGCCGGAGTTTGCACTCTGGAGGGAGAAGACACTTTCCGGTCGCTACGACCCGCGCCGCCTGCCGCTCCCGCAGAAAACGGGCGCCGTGATCGGCTACGCCATGACCGAGAAGCAGGGCGGCTCCGACCTGCGCCAGACGCAGACCACGGCCACCTTCGTCGGAACCGAGAACGGTGCTCGCATCTACAACGTGACGGGCCACAAGTGGTTCTTTTCGGTTCCGACTTCCGACGGCTTCTACACGCTGGCTCAAACCAATTCGGGCGTGAGCTGCCTTTTCGTTCCGCGCTTCCTGCCGGACGGCAGTGCCAACCGCGTTGCCGTGCAGCGCCTGAAGGACAAGTGCGGAAACCGCTCCAACGCATCGAGCGAGGTCGAGTTCAACAAGACCTGGGCGATGCTGGTCGGCGAAGAGGGGCGAGGCATCCGCGAGATCCTCTCGCATGCACACCTGACCCGCCTCGACTTCGCAGTGGGTTCTGCGGGCCTGATGCGCCAGGCGCTCACGCTGGCGATCAACCACGCATCGACACGCGACGGCTTCGGTCGCCGGATGGCCGACCTGCCCATGCAGACGAATGTGCTGGCGGATCTGGCGCTGGAAAGCGAAGCGGCCATGTTGTCGGCGATGCGTGTCGCACGCGCAACCGACAGCATGGAATCGAACGAACGCGAGCGGCTTCTTGCCCGCGTGGCAACGCCCGTGGTCAAGTACTGGAACTGCCAGCGTGCGACGTACTTCGTCTACGAGGCATTGCAGGTTCACGGCGGCAACGGCTTCATCATGGAGAACCCCATCGCGCGGCTGTACCGCGAGGCGCCGCTCAATTCGATCTGGGAAGGCACGACGAACATGATGTGCATGGACGTGGTGCGCGCGCTCGTCCGCGAGAAGGGCTCGCTCGAAGTCTTTCTCGATGAAGTCTCCCAGCCGGGAGTTGCCAACGCGGCGTATGCGAAGTTCATCGCCGGTCTGCGCGACGATCTTTCTGCGGGTGCAGTCGATGAGGGCAATTCGCGCGCCATCGTGACGCGCATGGCCCTTGCGCTTCAGGCGAGCGAGATGCTCAGGCACAGCGATGGCGCGGTGGCACAGCGCTTCGTCGAGTCGCGCCTGGGCGGCCAGCACGCCGGAGTGATGGGGACTCTGGCCACTGGGGCGGATCTGCGCGGAATCGTCTCTCGCGCTGATGTGTCTGAGGCGGCGCAGTCGGTATCCATCTGAAGGCTGGCCTCAAGCCGCCTGCTTCTCCCGCTGCAACGGCAGCCACAACACGAACCGCGTTCCCGTCGGTTTGGATTCCCACTGCACCACGCCTTTGATCGCCTGCGCTCGCCGCCGCTGGTTCTGCAGGCCTCGGCCCCCCGCGGACTGATTGCCCATCACCTTCTGGACGTCGAAGCCCTGGCCGTTGTCCTCGATCGTCACCTGCACGCCCGCGCCCTCCAACGAGGTGCCCACGCGTATCTCCGTCGCGCGCGTGTGCCGCAGGATGTTCGAGATGCTTTCCTGCACGATGCGCAGGATGTGCAGCGCACTCGACGGGTCGAGCCAGTCGAGGGCCGGCAGCTCCTGCACTTCCCACCGCAGCGAGACACCGGTGCCTTCGAGCCGCGGTTCCAGCCGGTAGCGCAGCGTGGCCAGCAGCAGCAGCAGGTCGGCTTCGATCGGCTCCAGCGAGTCGAGCGTGAGCTTCAGGTCGTCCAGGCAGCTCTTGAGAATCTGCGAGACCTTGTCGTCGCTCATGCCGCCGCCTTCGACCGAGCGGATGGCGCTGATCAGCGAAGAGCCGAGGCCGTCGTGCATGTCCTGCATCAGGCGCTGGCGTTCGTCGCTGATGGTCTGCAGGCGCTCGACCTCGCGCAGCCGCCGGTGGCTGAGCTCGAGTTCGGCCTCGCGCTTCTGCAGGCGCTGCGCAAGGCTCGCATTGAGCTGCTCGACTTCGCCGATGGCGTGCATGTAGCGGCGGTACATCAGCGCGCCGAAAACGCTGAAGGTGACGGCGTTGGTGTACGCCCCCAGGTACCAGCCTTCGGGGCTGATGAAGTTGTTCTGCAGCAGCCAGTCGGTCATGCCCAGCAGCACGCAGATGCCGATGCCGACCGCGACCAGCCGGCCTTCGGTGGAGCGGCGCCATGCGCTGACGCTACCCACCAGGCAGACCAGCGTGCCCATCAGCGCCGCGACAGCGTAGATCAGGGGCGTTACCTGCGGCGTGTTCTGCACGATGTTCAAGCCGGGCAGAGTGACGAGGCCGATGGTGGTGGTCGCCACGACCACGCCGACGGTCAGCCACTTGAGCTGCAGGCCGTGCAACTGGCGCAGGAAGAAGTGCACCACCATCACCAGCCAGAAGAGCGAGTTGACGGTCAGCCACGCGAACCAGTCATTGGCGACGGGCAGGCTCACGTAGAAGTGCAGTCCCCGCATGAAGGAAGTGGCCGCGAGGTTGAAGAACAGCAGGTAGCCCGTCTCGTCGCGGCGCCTGAACCACACGAACAGCGCGAACACGCCCACGGCCATGAATGCTGCGCCGAGCATCGCGGGCAGCTCCTGCTGCAGCCACTGGCGCATGCCGTGGCGCCCCCTGAGTGCGTCGATGGGGCCGATCCACAGCGACGACAGCGCCACTTGGGCGTTGCGGGTGTGCTCCAGTCGCAGGAGGATCTCGCTGGGCGGCTTGCTGTCGGCACTGTTGTCCAGCTGGACCCACAGCGGAGTGCGGGTGCTGTTCCACAACGGGCCCGACTGCTGCGCGCGATGGACCAGTTGTCCGTCGGCATAGACCGCGATGGTGCCGTCGGTCTTGATCCGGATGCCGTACAACGCCAGCGGCCCGGCATCGGGCGGCAGGCCGCGCGTGGACAGCCTGATCCAGGTCGTGCGCGTCGTCCTGGTGGAGGAGGCCTCCGCCTGGCGCAGCAGCGCGATGGGAAGGGCCAGGGGCAGTTCGACCCGCTTCCAGGTGTCCGGCAGGGCGCCGCTGTCCTGCTTCAACGGCGGAGTGCTGAAGCCCGAGGCTTCGTCGACCTGCCAGTCGGCGCGCGTCAGGTGCAGCAGCGAGTCGGATTGCTGCAAGCCGGCCGTCCCGCCCAGGAAGGCACCGATGGCGCCCAGCAGTGCCATCGACAGGACGAGCACCACGTTGGCGAAGAAGGGTGCGGGACGGTAGTTCAAGGGGTGTTCGGATGTGCCGCGCCCAAAGCTGATGCGGCAGCGCTTATGTAACCTATTTTCTCATTCTGTAACCATGCGCGCGATGTTGCTCGCACGGGGCTTCTCGGTATGGCCCCACTGATCCAGGTCAGCCGTAGTGCATTCACGACAAATGCGGTTCAAGAGTAACTATATGTATGGTTAAATCCCCGCAACTATCGCGAAGAAGACGAGGGATTGCATGAAGCTGCTGCTGAGCATTGCGTTCGCTGCCGTGGCCCTGGCCGGTTGCGCCAGCGCACCGACTACACCCACCGAGCCCGGAACGGGCAGGGGCACTTCCTATGTGCCCATGGTCGCCATGGAGGGCGTGGACAAGGTGCGCTACGACAACGACGTGGCCGAATGCCGCACGGCGTCGAACCGCATCACGGCGCGCAGCGAAACCGGCGACGCCATGTGGGGCGCGCTGGGCGTCGGCCTGATCACGGTGTACGGGCAGGGCATCGTCGCCGCGGCGTCGTACACCGGCATCACCGCCGCCGTCATCGACTGGAACGGCCGTCCCGACTCGGAGCTGATTGCCGAGCACCAGCAGATCGCCATCGTGCATTGCATGGCCAAGCGCGGCTATCGCAACCTCGACCCCAACGTGCGCGACTCGTTCTATGGCAACACCTTCGACCCCGGCGTCGTCATGAAGCCGCGCCGCACCGGCGTCGATACCTACAACGTCGAAACGCTCGCCAAGGCCGGCCGCTGCAACCTTCAGCCGCGCGCCGAACTCACGGCCAAGGGCCCCGGCTACGAAACCTACAACGTGCCTTGCGACAACGGCGGAACCTGGGCGGTGCGCTGCGAGTTCGGCAAGTGCCGCGTGCTGGCGCAGGCGCTGATCCGCCGCTCCTGAGCTTCGATGGGCCCGCGAGGGCCCTGCCTGCTCAGCCGTCGCTCACTTGACGATCATTCCCTTGAGCGCCGGGTCCGGCGGCGGAGCCTTGAGCTTCATCTGACGCATCGTCTTCACCAGCAGCTGCGCGATCATCACGTTGCGGTGCCGCTTGCTGTTGGCTGGCACCACGTACCACGGCGCATGGTCGGTCGAGGTGGCGCCCAGCGCGTTCTGGTAGGCCTGCTGGTAGGCGCTCCACTTGGTGCGCACCTCCAGGTCGTCCATGCTGAACTTCCATTGCTTGCCGGGCGTGTCGATGCGGGCCTGCAGGCGTTCACGCTGCTCGTCCTTGTCGATGTGCAGCATGCACTTGACCACTACCGTGCCGGTCTCGGTGAGCAGCCGCTCGAAGTCGTTGATCTGTGCGTAGCGGCGTTTTGCCTCGGCCTTGTCGATCCAGCCCTCGACCACGGGCACCAGCACGTCTTCGTAGTGGCTGCGGTTCCACACCATGATCTCGCCGGTGCGCGGCACGACGGCGTGGCAGCGCCAGAGGTAGTCGCGCGCGCGTTCGTCCACGGTCGGCGCCTTGAAGGCCGATACGCGCACACCCAGCGGCGAGGTGCGCGAGAACACCCAGCGCACGGTGCCGTCCTTGCCGCTGGTGTCCATGCCCTGCAGCACCAGCAGCAGCTTGCGCCGTCCCTCCGCGTGCAGCAGGTCCTGCAGCTCGTCGAGCTCGACGGCCAGCGCATCGACTTCGGCGCGCTGGGAGGCTTCGTCGCCCTCGCAGAAGGGCGTGTCGCCGGGGTCGATGTGCGAGAGCTTGAACTTGCCGCCGACGCGGTATTTCTTGAAGCTGGCCATGAAGCAGGACTCCGTGAAGAACAACGAAGCCGACAGCGTAAGCGATCGACCCGATGGATGGTCGTCAGCGGTCGTCGTCTTCAGGGGGCAGCGAGGCGCTCCAGCGGTTGTCCCAATCGGCATGCTGGCGTACCGCGCCGTCGAGATCGCGCCGGTCGCGCTTGGTGGGGCGGCCCTGCTCGATGGCCAGCGCCGGTTCGCTGCCCATGCGGCGCAGCTCCCGGAACGCGGCCTGCGCCGCCACGCTTTCGGCTGTTTCCTCGTAGAGCTGCTGCGCGACCGGTGCCGGTCCGCGCTGGCCGCTGAGGCCGAGCACCTTCACGGTTCGCGTCAGCGGGCCCATGCGCATGGCCACGGTGTCGCCCGCCTTGACCTCGCGCGAGGCCTTGGCGACGTCGCCGTTCACCTGCACGCGGTTCTTGCCGATTTCCTCCGCGGCCAGCGAGCGCGTCTTGAAGAAGCGGGCGGCCCAGAGCCATTTGTCGATGCGCAGACGGTCCATGGAGTGTCGGAAGTGGATTTCAGGAATTGTGCCGCGAGAGCGGCGCCGACGACAGCGGCAGGCGCACGACGGCGTCGAGCCCGATCACCCGTTCGGTGCCATCCTCCCCGGCCGGCGCACTGCGGTTGTCGAGGCTGATGCGCCCGCCGAGCGCCAGCACGATCTCGCGGCAGATCGCCAGCCCCAGCCCCGAGCCGCTCGACGTGCTGCCGGCGGAGAAGGGCGCAAACAGGCGCTGCCGCAGCTCGGGCGAGATGCCGGGGCCGCTGTCGCGCACCGTGAGCACCGCGTCCCCGCCTTCGGAGCGCACCGAGACCGACAGCGCGGCGCCCGCGGGGCTCTGCTTGATCGCGTTGTGCAGCAGGTTGCGCGTGAGCTCCTGAAGCATCCAGTGATGGGCCTGCACCGGCACGGGCTCGTCGATGGCGAGTTCGAAGTCGAGCGCCTTGTCGGCCACCAGCGGCGACAGGTCGAGCGCGATCTGCCGGGCCACCTCGCCGAAGTCGAGCGTTACCGACTCCGGCTGCTGGCGCAGTTGCTCCACCTTGGCGAGCGACAGCATCTGGTTGGCCAGCGTGGTCGCGCGCTCCACCGTGTGGCTGATCTCGCCCAGCGCCTGCTCGGGCGCCACGTCGCCGCGCTGCGCCGACTGCACCTGTGCCTTCAGCACAGCCAGCGGCGTGCGCAGCTGGTGGGCGCTGTCGCGCACAAAGCGCTTCTGGTGGTCGAGCAGCTGCTGCAGCCGGCCCATGACCTGCGTGGTGGCGTCGATCAGCGGCCGCAGCTCGCGCGGCGCGTCGGGCGCGTCGATGGGCGAGAGGTCGTCGGCCTGGCGCTTCTCGATGGCTTCGCCAAGCTCGCGCACCGACCGCGTGGCGCGCTGCACCACGAACACGGTGACCAGCGCGATCACGCCCATCAGCAGCAACTGGCGCCACAGCGTGTCGATCAGCAGCTTGCGCACCAGCGTTTCGCGCAACTCCAGCGTCTCGGCCACCTGCACCACGGCCATGCCGCGGCCGGTTGCGCTTGCTACAGGCTGCAGCAGCACCGCGACGCGCACCGGCTGGTTGCGGAACTGCGCGTCGTAGAAGTCGACCAGCGCCGCGTACGCGCTGCGGTCCGGAATGCGGCCGCGCCAGAACGGCAGCTCGGCAAAGCCCGAGATCATTTCACCGTCGAGCGCCGAGACCCGGTAGAACAGCCGGCTGCGGTTGTCGGCCTCGAAGGCCTCGAGCGCGGAATAGGGCACGATGGCCCGCAGCTGCGCCAGGTCGTCGTAGCCCTCCACGTCGAGCTGTTCGCCGATGGTCTTGGCCGATGCGAGCAGCGTGCGGTCGTAGGCCGTGGTGGCGGCCGCGAGGCTCTGGCGGTACAGGCTCACGCTGTTGATCACGATGAACACCGCAATCGGCGCGAGGATGCCGAGCAGCAGCCGCGCACGAAGCGAGGAGACGCGGGTCATGCCTCGGGGCGCAATAAATAGCCGAGGCCGCGCATGGTCATCAGCACCGCGCCGGTGCCCGCGAGCTTCTTGCGCAGGCGGTACACCACCACCTCGATAGCCTCGTACTGCACCTCGGTCTCGCCCGGAAACACCAGCTCGAACAGGCGCTCCTTGGTCACGGCGTGGCCCGGCTTCATCATCAGCGCCTTCAGCAGCGCCAGCTCGCGCGGCGTGAGTTCGAGCAGTTCGGCGCGGTTGTAGATGGCGCCGTTGTCGGGCTCGAAGCGCAGCCCGCCTATCTCCTGCGGGTTGAGCCCCGCGTCCGGTCCGGCAACGCCGTGGCTGCGCCGGCGCAGCGCGCGAATGCGGGCTTCGAGTTCGTCGAGGTCGAAGGGCTTGGGCAGGTAGTCGTCGGCACCGGCGTTCAGGCCGACGATGCGGTCGCCGACCGTACCGCGCGCCGTCAGCAGCAGCACCGGCGTGCGCAGGCCCTCGGCGCGTGCCTGGGCCAGCACCTGCAGGCCGTCGAGGTTGGGCAGGCTCAGGTCGAGGGCGACCACGTCGGGCTCGATGGCGCGCCACTGGGCGACGGCTTCGGCCCCGTCGCCGCAGACGCGCACGTCGATCCGGCGGCGCCCGAGGGTTCGCTGCAGGGTGATTTGCATCGAGGGGTCGTCTTCGACCAGCAGCAGCTTCATACGGTGGCGGCGGGCGTGTTTACTTTGGTGTTTTCCCCAGTCTGGCGGACAGCCAACTGACAGCAGGGCGGCGCATGATAGCGCTCAGCTAAAAGTCAGCTTCCTTTCAAGTTCCTTCCAATTCCAGGAGACACGCATGCGTCGCGACACCTTTCTGAAGTCTTTGGCCGCACTGGCCGCCGCCGGAGCGCTGCCGCTCTCGGCACGTGCTGCAGCCAACGTCAAGATGATGATCCCCGCCAACCCGGGCGGCGGCTGGGACACCACCGGCCGTGCGCTGGGCAAGGCGCTGAGCGACGCCAAGGTGGCCGACACCGTCACCTACGACAACAAGGGCGGCGCTGCCGGCGCACTGGGCCTGGCCCAGTTCGTGAACGGCTCCAAGGGCGACGCAAACGCCCTGATGGTCATGGGCTCGGTCATGCTGGGCGGCATCATCACCGGCAAGCCGCCGGTCAAGCTCGAGCAGGCCACGCCCATTGCGCGCCTGACCACCGAATACAACGTGTTCGTGCTGCCGGCCAATTCGCCGCTCAAGACCATGAAGGACGTGGTCGACCAGCTCAAGAAAGACCCGGGCAGCGTGAAGTGGGGCGGCGGTTCGCGCGGGTCCACCGAGCACATCGCCGCGGCCATGATTGCGCAGAAGGTGGGCGCCGATCCTTCCAAGATCAACTATGTGGCATTCCGCGGAGGCGGTGAAGCCACCGCCGCCATCCTGGGCGGCAACGTTACCGTCGGCGGCAGCGGCTACAGCGAATTCGCCGAATACATCGCCGCCGGCAAGATGAAGGCCATTGCCGTCACCTCCGCGCAGCGCCTGCCGGGCATCAACGTGCCCACGCTGAAGGAGCAGGGCATCGACGTCGAAATCGGCAACTGGCGCGGCGTGTACGGCGCCCCCGGCATCTCGGCCGAGCAGCGCAAGGCGCTGACCGACATGGTGCTGGCCGCCATGAAGAGCGCGTCGTGGGCCGAATCGCTCAAGAAGAACGACTGGACGCCGGCCGTGCTGTCGGGCGAAGCTTTTGCCAAGTTCGTCGACGACGACTTCGCCAGCCTGCGCGCCATCATGACGAAATCCGGCATGGTCTGAAATCGGCTCGCCCCCAGGCTGCGCGCACTTCGTGTCGCGCGCCAACCCCCTACCGGGGGCAACACCTGCGGCCCGGCAAAGCCGGTTCCGCGGTGTTTCTGGAAGGGGCACCCGTACTCCCACTCCAGGACAAAAAAATGACAACTCCAGAATCCTCGGCCCCTGCGCAACCCGCGGCCACTTGGCCGCAAACCCTGGTCGGCGTCGGCGTGCTGCTGACCGGCCTGGCGCTGGCCTTCGGCGCCATCGGCATTTCTTCCGAAGCCGGCTACGGCGGCGTCGGCCCCAACTTCCTGCCCTGGCTGGTGTCCGTGGTGCTCGTGCTGTGCGGCGGGTGGATCCTGTGGGAGGCACGCACCGGCGGCTTCCGCGAGCTCGATGCGCCCTCGGGCGCGGAGCATGCCTACTGGCCCGGCTTTGTCTGGGTGTCGGCGGGGCTGCTGCTCAACGCGGCGCTCATCACCACGCTCGGCTTCATCGTGAGCTGCACGCTGTGCTACCTGCTGGCCGTGCAGGGCCTGCGCCGCGCTAGCGGACTGGGCGGCGTCAACTCACCGCGCACCTGGCTCATCGACATCGTCACCGGGGCGCTGATCGCGGCCCCGGTGTTCTGGATGTTCACGCAATTCCTGGCCATCAACCTGCCTGGCCTCACTTCCACCGGGTGGTTCTGACATGGAAATCTTCAACGCACTCATGGCGGGTTTCGCCACGGCGATCACCCCGATCAATCTGCTCTGGTGCCTCGTCGGCTGCGCCCTGGGCACGGCCGTGGGCGTGCTGCCCGGCATCGGCCCGGCCGTGGCGGTGGCCATGCTGCTGCCCATCACCGGCAAGGTCGACATCACGGCCTCGATGATCTTCTTCTCGGGCATCTACTACGGCGCCATGTACGGCGGCTCGACCACCTCCATCCTGCTGAACACGCCCGGCGAAACCGCGAGCATGGTGACGGCGATGGAGGGCAACAAGATGGCCAAGAGCGGAAGGGCGGGCGCGGCGCTCGCAACGGCCGCCATCGGCTCTTTCGTGGCCGGCACCATTGCCACCGTCATCGTCACGCTGTTCGCGCCCTTTGTGGCCGAGTTTGCGGTCAAGCTCGGCCCGCCCGAGTACTTCCTGCTCATGCTGCTGGCCTTCACCACCGTGAGCGCGGTGCTCGGCAAGAGCACGCTGCGCGGCATGACGGCGCTGTTCGTCGGCCTGGCGGCCGGCTGCGTCGGGCTCGACCAGATTTCGGGCCAGGGCCGCTACACCGGCGGCGTGCCCGAGCTGCTCGATGGCATCGAGATCGTGCTGGTGGCCGTGGGCCTGTTCGCCGTGGCCGAAGTGCTGTACGCCGTGCTGTATGAAGGCAAGGTGGTCGAGGGCCAGAACAAGCTCAGCCGCGTGCACATGACCAAGCGCGACTGGAGGCGATCCATTCCCGCCTGGCTGCGCGGCACCGCCATCGGCACGCCCTTCGGCTGCATTCCGGCCGGCGGCACCGAGATTCCGACTTTCCTGAGCTATGCGATGGAAAAGAAGCTCGCCAAGGACAAGGACGCCAAGGCCGAGTTCGGCACCACCGGCGCCATCGAAGGCGTGGCCGGCCCCGAGGCCGCCAACAACGCCACGGTGACGGCCGCGTTGATTCCGCTGCTCACGCTCGGCATTCCGACCTCGAACACCACCGCGATCCTGCTGGGCGCGTTCCAGAACTACGGCATCCAGCCGGGCCCGCAACTCTTCACCACCTCGGCCGCGCTGGTGTGGGCGCTGATCGCCTCGCTCTACATCGGCAACGTGATGCTGCTGGTGCTGAACCTGCCGATGGTCGGCCTCTGGGTCAAGCTGCTGAAGATTCCGAAGCCCCAGCTCTACGCCGGCATCCTGATCTTCGCGACGGTGGGTGCCTACGGCATGCGCCAGAGCGGGTTCGACCTGTTCCTGCTGTACGCCATCGGCCTGCTGGGCGTGGTGATGCGCCGCTTCGACTTTCCGACCGCACCCGTGGTGGTCGGCATGATCCTCGGCCCGCTCGCCGAAGCGCAACTGCGCAATGCCATGTCGATCGGCGAGGGCAGCGCGGTGGTGTTCTTCCAGCGCCCGATGTCGATCGCGCTGGTCGTCATCGTGGTGGCCGTGCTGGTGCTTCCGCGCCTGGCCAAGCGCATGAGCGAACGCAAGCTGAAGCGGCTGGCACAGCTGGACGCCTGATCTTCCTTGGGGCACGAAAAAAAAGCTGCGGCAATGCCGCAGCTTTTTTTATTTCCGCCGGGGCGCCTTACCGCCCCGCCGCAGGCGTCTCGATCAGGTCGTCGTCGATATGCGGATCCACCGGCTGCCCGCGCAGCTTGCGCACGGTGCGACGAATCCAGTGCTCGATATCGTCGATGTAGGTGAACACGGCAGGCACAACCAGCAGGCTCAGCACCGTCGAGGTGATCAGCCCCCCGATCACCGCCATCGCCATCGGAGAGCGGAAGCTCGAATCTGCCGCGCCGAAGCCGACCGCGATCGGCAGCATGCCCGCGCCCATGGCGAGCGTGGTCATGATGATGGGCCGCGCGCGCTTGTGGCAGGCGTCGCGCAGCGCGTCCCAGCGGCTCATGCCGTGGTCGCGGCGCGCGACGATGGCGTACTCCACCAGAAGAATCGAGTTCTTGGTGGCAATGCCCATCAGCATGATGAGCCCGATCAGCGAGGGCATCGACAGCGCCTTCTGCCCGATCAGCAGCCCCACGAATGCACCGCCCAGGGCCAGCGGCAGCGCGCACAAGATGGTGACCGGGTGCAGGAAGTCCTTGAACAGCAGCACCAGCACGATGTAGATGCACAGCACGCCCGTCAGCATCGCGAGGCCGAAGCTGGCGAACAGCTCGGTCATGACTTCCGCGTCGCCTATCTCGGCGATGCGCACGCCCGGTGGCAGGTTCACGATCGACGGCAGCTTCGTCACCGCGTCCTTGGCGTCGCCCAGGCCCACGCCCGACAGCTCGATCTCGAAGTTCACGTTGCGCGAGCGGTCGTAGCGGTCGATGACGGCCGGGCCGCCTTCCATCGTGAGCGAAGCCACCTGGTTCAGCATGACCGGCCCGCGCGTGCCTGGCACTGCCAAGCGTCCGAGCAGGTCGATGTCTTTTCGCGCGGAGTCTTCCAGTTTCACCACGATCGGCACCTGCCGCTGCGCGAGGTTGAGCTTGGCCAGCGACTGGTCGTAGTCGCCCAGAGTGGCCACGCGCAACGTTTCGGCAATGGCGGAGCTGGTCACGCCCAGGTCGGCGGCGCGTGCGAAGTCGGGGCGCACGGCAATTTCGGGGCGGATCAGGCTCGCGGTGGAGGTGATGTTGCCCAGGCCAGGAATGGTGCGCAGGTCCTTCTCGACCGCGCTGGCTGCGCTGGCCAGCGCCACCGGGTCTTCGCCGGTCAGCGCCAGGATGTACTTCTCGCCCGAGCCGCCGAGGCCCACGGTGCTGCGCACGCCGGGCAGCGTTTCGAGCGCGGCGCGAATCTGGTTCTCGATCACCTGCTTGCGCGGCCGGTCGCCGCGCTCATCGAGCTTGATGGTGAGCGTGGCCTTGCGCGTCTCGGGCGTGCCGAAGTTCGCGAACGGGTCGCCGCCCGCACTGCCGCCGGCCACCGTGGTGTAGACGCTCTTCACGTGGTTGATCTGCATCACGCGGTTGCGGGTTTCCTCGGCGGCCGCGGTGGTTTGCGCCAGCGTGGAGCCGGGTGCGAGCGACAGGTAGATCTGCGTCTGCGAGTTGTCGTCCGGCGGAATGAAGCCGGTCTTGAGCAGCGGGATCATCGCTAGCGAGCCGAAGAAGAAGAGGGTGGCCAGCACCATCGTCTTGAAGCGGTTGTGCGTGCTCCACTCCACCGCGCGCATGTACCAGCGCAGCCAGCCGGGTTCCTTCTCGGCGCCGACGACGGGCTTCAGGATGTAGGCCGCCATCATGGGCGTGAGCACCCGCGCAACCACCAGCGAGGCGAACACCGCGAGCGAGGCCGTCCAGCCGAACTGCTTGAAAAACTTGCCAGCCACGCCGCTCATGAAGGCCGTGGGCAGGAACACCGCGATCAGCGTGAAGGTGGTGGCGATCACGGCCAGGCCGATTTCATCCGCCGCCTCCATGGCCGCCTGGTAGGGCGACTTGCCCATGCGCAGGTGGCGCACGATGTTCTCGACCTCCACGATGGCGTCGTCCACCAATATGCCGACCACCAGCGACAGCGCGAGCAGCGAGATCACGTTGACCGAGAAGCCCAGCAGGTGCATGCCGATGAACGCCGGAATCACCGACATCGGCAGCGCAATCGCCGAGACGAAGGTCGCGCGCCAGTCGCGCAGGAACAGCCACACCACGATCACCGCGAGGATGGCGCCCTCGTACAGCAGGTGCAGCGAGCCGTTGTATTCCTCTTCCACCGGGTCGACGAAGTTGAAGGCCTCGGTCAGCTCGATGTCGGGGCGTTGCGCGCGCATGTCGGCCAGCGCCTTCTGCACCGCGTGGCCCACTTCCACTTCGCTGGCGCCGCGGCTGCGCGCCACTTCGAAGCCCACCACCGGCTTGCCGTTGAGCAGCGCGGCCGCGCGCGGCTCGGCGATGGTGTCGCTCACGCGCGCCACCTGGTCGAGGCGGATGCGCCGGCCGTCGGTCAACACGATCTGCATGTCGGCGAGCTGGTCGGCCGACTTCACGGTGGCCATGGTGCGCACCGGCTGTTCGCTGCCGCCAAGGTCGAAACGGCCGCCCGCGCTTTCGGTCTGCACCTGGCGCAGCTGGCGCGAGATGTCGGCCGCCGAGGCGCCCAGCGCCTGCAGCTTGCTCGGGTCGAGGTCGATGTGCACTTGGCGCGTGACGCCGCCCACGCGGTTCACCGCGCCCACGCCGGGCAGCGCGAGCAGCTTCTTGGTGACGTCGTTGTCGACGAACCAGCTCAGTGCCTCGCTGTCCATGGCCGACGAGGCAATGGTGAAGGCCAGCACCGGCTGGGCCGCGAAGTCGAGCTTGGTGACGACCGGGTCGCGCACGTCGGCCGGCAGGTCGGCGCGCACGCGCTGCACCGCGGAGCGCACGTCGTCCACGGCTTCCTGCACCGGCTTCTCGAGGCGGAATTCGACGATCAGCGTGGCGGCGCCGTCCTGCACCTTGGTGGTGATGTGCTTCAGGCCCTGCACGGTGGCAATGGAGTTCTCGAGCTTGCGCGCGACGTCGGTCTCCAGCTGCGAAGGCGCCGCGCCGGGCAGCGACGCCGAGACCGTCACGGTCGGCAGGTCGATGTCCGGAAAGTTCTGCACCTTCATCGCGTTGAACGACAGCAACCCACCGAAGGTGAGCAGCACGAACAGCATCACCGCCGGAATCGGGTTGCGTATGGACCAGGCGGAAACGTTCATGGGCGTGTTCCTTTGAATTGCTTACTTGGCCGCGGCAGCGGAGGCCGCAGACCTGGCCGGCTGCGCCGCGGATGCGGATGCGGGCGCATCCACCACACGCACCAGGTCGCCGTCGTTGAGGAAGCCCGCGCCTTGCACGATCACCTGGGCGCCGTCGGGAAGCGCGCTGGTGATCTCGATGCGGTCGTTCAGGCGCCGGCCGATCTGTACCTTCAGCTGGGTCACCTTGTTGTCGGGCTTCAGCAGAAAGACGTTGTTGAAGCCGTCGCGCGGCACGATGGAGGCCTGTGGCACCGTCGGCGCCGTGCTGCGACCCAACTCGAAGTCGCCGCGCGCGAACATGCCGGCCTTGATGCCGGTGTTCTGCTGCACGTTGGGCAGGTCGACGTACACCAGCGCTGCGCGCGTCTGCGGATCGACCGTGGGCGCGATGCTGCGAACCTTGCCGCGCACCTGTGCGCCGCTGGCACTCACCACGAAGGCGGTGGTGCCGACCGCGACGCGGCTGAGTTCGGCCGAGGTCACTTCGGCGCGCCATTCGAGCCTGCCCTGGCGGATCAGCCGGAACAGCTCGGTGCCAGCCGACACCACGCTGCCCACCGTGGCGGTGCGTGCCGAGATCACGCCGTCGTCGGGTGCCAGCACCTGCGTATTGCGACCGCGCACCTGCTGCGCGGCCAGCACGGCCTCTGCCGCCTCGACGCGTGCCTTGGCGGTCTGCTCGGTGGTCTGGTACTGGTTGATCTGCTGCTGGCTCAGTGCGCCGGTGGCCTGCAGCGTGCGGGCGCGTGCGGCATTGCCTGCGGCGTCGGCAGCAGTGGCGCGGGCTTCGGCCAGGGAGGCGCGCGATTGCGCGATGTCGGCCTGCACCGTCTCGGGCGAGAACACCGCGAGCACCTGGCCCTTCTTGACCAGGTCGCCCACGTTCACGCGCACCTCGGCCAGCTTCAGGCCATTGGACTCGGAGCCGACCACGGCCTCCTGCCAGGCGGCCACGTTGCCGTTGGCCGCGAGCGTGAGCATCAGCTCGGTGGCTTCGGGCTTGGCGACGGTGACGGTCAGCGCGGGCTTGGGCGAGTGGGCGCCGTCCTTGGTCTTGGCTGCTGCGGCAGGATCGGCCGACTTGTCCGACGGCTTGCCGCGCGTCATGAAGAAGATCGCCGCGATGACGACGACCAGCGCAATCAGCGCGATGACGAGGGTGGAACGCTTCATTGATTTCATGGCGACGTCGCGACCTTGGTGGCCGGGGTGGAGGTCAGTGAGGACGATTCGGAAGATGGGGCCGAGGCCGACTGGCGGTTCCAGCCGCCGCCCATCGAGCGGTACAGCGCAACCCATGCCTCGGTGCGCTCGCGCTGCAGCGTGACGCGCGCGGTCTGCGCGGTGAACAGCGTGCGGCGCGAGTCTTCCAGCTCGAACAGGCTCGCGAGGCCGCTGCTGTAGCGGGCCTGCGTGGCGTCGAAGGAGGCCTGGTAGTTCTTTACCGCGGCGTCGGCATCGGTGGTGCGGGCGTCGGTGGCGTCGAGGTTGACCAGCGCTTCCTCGACTTCGCGCACCGCCTGCCGCACGTTGGAGCGGTAGAGCGACACGGCTTCGGCGTAGCGCGCCTTGGCGGCATCGATGTTCGCCTTGCGCGAGCCGCCGTCGAGCAGCGGCACGGTCAGCGAGATCGGGCCCACCGTCCAGGTTTCGAGCGACTGGCGCAGGCCATCGACGCGGTACTGCGTGCGCCCGATGGAGCCCGACACTGTGAGCTTGGGGTAGCGCTCGGCCTCGGCCGAGCCCACGTCGGCGCTGGCCGAGGCCACGCCGAGTTCGGCCGAGTACACATCGGGCCGCTGCGAGATCGCCTCGGCCGGCACGCTGGCGATGCTGCCCACGACCGGCAGCGCGCGCTGCGCGGGCGAGGCGGCGAGCTTCTGTTCGAGCGTGGTTTCGTCGATGCCGCTGAGCGCCACCAGCGCCTTGCGCTGCACCGCGCACTGGGCACGCTGCTGCGTGAGCCGGCCCGAGGCGTCGGAGGCGCTGGCGCGTGCCAGCGCGGCATCGGCCTGCGCGGTGAAGCCAGCCTTCGCGGAGAGGTCGTTGAGCCGCGCGGTTTCGGAGCGCGAACGCGCGTCCGCTTCGGACACGCGCAGTTGCTGCTGGCAGGCGCGCTCTGAAAAATAGGCGTTGGCCGTTTCGGCTGCCACCGCCACGCGGGCGTCGTGCCACTTGGCGTTGGCGCTGTTCTGCTTGGCTTCGGCGGAGTCGCGGTCGGCGCGCAGGCGGCCGAACAGATCGACTTCCCACTTCGACTGCAGACCGGCCTGAAGCGTGGTGATTGGCGTGCTGGCCGAGAGGCTGCTGCTCGAACTGCTGCTGGAAGAAAAGCCCGAGGTGCCGCGGCTGGCCGATGCCGTGCCGTCGAGGCTCGGCAGCAGCGCGGCGCCGGCCTGCACGCGCGTGGAGCGCGCTTCGGCCACGCGCGCCGCGGCGCTGGCGACGTTGGGGCTCGCAGCCTCGGCGGCGGCGATCAGCTCGACCAGCAGCGGATCGTCGAGCTGGCGCCACCAGTCGGCCAGCGACGCGAGCGAGCCGCCATGGGGCAGGGGAGCGTGCCATTGCGCGGGGACGGGCGCTTCCACCTGCGTCGGCGGACGCGTCAGCGAGCAACCTGCCAGGCCGATGCCCAGGCAGAGAGTGACGATCAATTTCAGTCGGAGTCTTCTCATCATTTCTTCAGCTTTCTCTCGGCGCGACGGCGGACCGCTTCGGCCTCCACCAGCGCCAGCGCGTAGCCCGTGAGGCGGTCGGCCCAGGTGTCGATGGCGCGCGGCGTGCGCAGCAGCGAAGGGCGGATGGCCTCGATGAAATCCTGGCTCACGTAGAGCTGCATCGACAGCCCGGTGATCGCGAAGGTCAGGCGGTGGATATCGTCGTCGGCCCGCTCCACCTTCAGGTGGCGGCACAACAGGTCGGCAATGGCGCGGTGCGGACCCTTGATGTCGCGCTCCAGCTCCTCGGCCCAGCGGCTGGTGGGCTCCAGCATCTCGCGCATGTGCAGCTGGATGCATTGCCGCACGATCTCGCCCTGCTTGAGCGGGTCGATCATGGACACCATGCACAGGCGCAGCGTGGTTTCGAGTGACTGGCCGGGCGCGTTGCAGGCGACGATCAGGTCGCTGGAGTCGCCGCCCATCGGCTCGCAGAAGGTGGCCGTGTACAGCCCTTCCTTGTCACCGAAGTAGTAGCTGATGGCCGAGATGTTGACTTCGGCCTCGCGGGCAATCTCACGCGTGGAGGTCTTGGAAAACCCCTTTTGCGCGAACAGCCGCAGCGCGGTGTGGAGCAGCCGGTGGCGTGCCTCGGCACCATCGCTGCGCGGTGCGCGGCGCGGGGCCTGGGTAATCGGGTCTCTCGCGTTCATGCCCGGCATTACACCACGCATGAAATCAAACGATTGATTTACTTAAGGCTTGCTGAAGGGTTTTGTCCGCGGGCCGGATCCTGAGCAATTCCTGAAGGCATTTGATGCCCGATTTGTTGCGGTTTGATGCGCGCTACGATTCGCGCCATGCCCGCCGCTCCCACCGCACCGCCCACATTGCCCCTCGATGCCGAAGGGATCCTCGCGCTGGCCGCGCGCTCGATGTTTCATTTGTTTTCAAGCATCAGCCAGGGCATGTTCCTGGTGGACAGCAGCGGGCGCATCGTGTGGGTGAATGAAGGCTACCGGCGCTTCCTGCCGGCGCTGGGCTTTTCTTCCATCGACCAGTTCATGGGGCACATGGTGGAAGACGTGATTCCCAACACGCAGATGCGGCGCGTGCTCGAGACCGGCGAGCCGATATTGATCGACCTGCTCACCAACAAGGCCGGCACCTTCGTGGTCAGCCGCATTCCGCTGCGCGAAGAGCGCGAGGGTGGCGAAGGGGGAATGGGTGAGGTGATCGGTGCCATCGGCATCGTGCTGTTCGACCAGCCCGAGACCACGCTGCAGCCGCTCATCAGCAAGTTCGCGCTGCTGCAGCGCGACCTCGACGATGCGCGGCGCGAGCTTGCGAGCCAGCGCAACAACCCGCTGTACCAGCACGCGCCCGACGGCCAGCGCCGTTCCAAGTACACCTTTGCGAGCTTCATCGGCAGCAGCCCGGCGGCGGTGGAAGTGAAGCGGCACGCGCGCCGTGCGGCGCAGTCGGCCAGTCCGGTGCTGCTGCTGGGCGAAACCGGCACTGGCAAGGAATTGCTGGCGCATGCGATTCATGCCTCGTCCGCGCGCGCGAAGGGGCAGTTTGTCAGCGTCAACATCGCGGCCGTGCCCGACACGCTGCTCGAAGCCGAGTTCTTCGGCTTCGCGCCCGGCGCCTTCACCGGCGCTGACCGCAAAGGCCGCGAAGGCAAGTTCAAGCTGGCCGACGGCGGCAGCCTTTTCCTCGACGAGATCGGCGACATGCCGCTCGGCCTGCAGGCCAAGCTGCTGCGCGCGCTGCAGGAAGGCGAGATCGAGCCGCTGGGCTCCAACAAGCTCGTGCCCTTCGATGCGCGCGTGATCGCCGCCACCTCGCGCGACCTGCCCGAGCTGGTGCGGCGCGGGCAGTTCCGCGAAGACCTCTACTACCGCCTCAATGTGCTGCCGCTGCGCGTGCCGCCATTGCGCGAGCGGCGCGCGGATATTCCCGCGCTGGTCGAAGCGCTGGGCGAAGACATGGCGCTGCGCAGCGGCGAGGCACCGCCCGAACTCACGCCCGACGCGCTCGCTCTGCTCGCGGGCCAGCACTGGCGCGGCAACATCCGGGAGCTGCGCAACGTGCTGGAGCAGGTGACCATGCGCAGTGACTCGCAGCGCATCGACGCCGTGCAGCTCGAACGCATCCTGCGCGAAGCGGGGCTCGACCAGATTGCGCCGCCTGACGCCATGCAGCTGTCGGGCGACGAAGAGGGAGCGCTGCTGCGGCCGCTGGCCCAACAGATTGCGGAGCTGGAGCACAAGGCCATTGCCGCCGCGCTCGCGAGCACGGGCGGCAACAAGCTCGCCACCTCGCGGCTGCTCGGCATTTCGCGCGCGACGCTGTACGAGCGCATGACGAATCCGCTCCGCTGAAGAGGAAGCGCCCGGGCCCGCGGGCCGGCCGCGTTCAGCAACAAAGCTGCAACACGGTGAAATTTGTGCGCAAAGCGGCTTGCGGAAGCTGCGGGTTTTAACCTGCAAGAAACCCCGCATGAAAACCTTCGGCGCCCACCCCGAATCGCAACACCACGGCCACAGCCTGGCAGAAGACCTTCCGCGCATGGAGGCGCAACTCCTGGAGCGTCGCCGAGCTTTGCTTTGGCTTTCTTCCTCGGCGCTGCTGGCCAGTTGCGGCGGAGGTGGCGGCAGCGATTCGAGCGGCGCCAGTGCGCTGACCGCTGCCGCCGTAAGCGCTGCGGCGACGTCGGGTACCACGGCAGCCAGCACGAGTACGACCTCCAGCACGTCGACCAGCACCACTACGAGCACCAGCAGCAGTGCCTGCCCCGCGTTGCCCGCTGAGACCTCCGGCCCCTATCCCGCGGACGGCACCAACACCGCCTCCGGCTCGACCTCCGACGTGCTCACCGCCAGTGGCATCGTGCGAAGCGACATCCGCAGCAGCTTCATCAGTTCGAGCACCGTGGCGCAGGGCGTGGCCCTGACGATCACGCTGACGCTGCAGAACACCAACGCCAGCTGCGCCGGGCTGGCGGGCTATGCGATCTACCTGTGGCACTGCGACCGCAGCGGCAACTATTCGTTGTACACGGCCTCGGCCGAAAGCTACCTGCGCGGCGTGCAGGTCACCGACAGCGCGGGGCAGGTGAGCTTCACGACCATCTTCCCGGCCTGCTACTCGGGCCGTTGGCCGCACATGCATTTCGAGGTGTTCACCAGCCTGTCGGCCGCTACCACCGGCAAGAACTCCGTGCTCACCTCGCAGCTGGCCATGCCCAGCGACGTCTGCAACGCGATCTACCCGAACGTCACCGGCTACAGCGCGAGCGTGGCCAACCTGGCGGCGGTGTCGCTGTCCACCGACAACGTCTTCGGCGACAACACGGCCGCGCAGATTGCGGCGATGACGCCCACGATGTCGGGCAGCGCCAGCGCTGGCTACACCGCGCGTGCCGACATCGGCCTCGCGGTGTAGGCGATCCGGGTGGTCCGAGAATGGGGGCATCGCATCACCCCCATTTCGTATCACCCATGAGCGTGCAAGCACTCAGATCGTCTTTCGGATCCAACTGTCACTGGTGCGGCCTGCCGATGAATTTCGAAGAGCCGCGCGACAAGCCCGATTCGGCGACCATCGAGCATCTTTTCGACGCGACCCTGGGCGGCGTTCGAAAGCCGAAGTACCGGCGGCTCGCGCATGCCATCTGCAACCACACGCGCAACGAATTCAGGCTGCAGGCGCAGCGCCAGTTCGAGCAGTGGATCGCGCAGCGCCAAACCTCTGGCAAACCCTGACTGTAAAAAATACACTTGTCTGAAATTCAGGCAATACAAGTGTTTTGAATTCAGGCGAAAGGCACATCTTCCGAGTGAAGAAGCCTTTGTTATCAACGAGTTGGCGCGTGGCACGAACTGTGCAATATTCAGTCACCAATATCAGGAGACATGAATATGAATCGTCGCCACCTCGTCGCGCTGGCTGCACTCGCCACGTGTGCCGCTGCCGCCCCCGCATGGGCCCAATCCAACGAAATCCGCATTGCCCACATCTACAGCAAGACGGGTGCGCTGGAGGCCTACGGCAAGCAGACCCAGACCGGTTTCATGATGGGCCTGGACTACGCCACCGGCGGCACGATGACGGTCAACGGCAAGAAGATCGTGGTCATCGAGAAGGACGACCAGGGCAAGCCCGACCTCGGCAAGTCGCTGCTGGCGGCGGCCTATTCCGACGACAAGGCCGCGCTGGCCGTGGGCCCGACTGCGTCGGGCGTGGCGCTGGCGATGCTGCCCGTGGCCGAGGAATACAAGAAGATCCTGCTGGTCGAGCCCGCGGTGGCCGACTCGATCACCGGCGACAAGTGGAACAAGTACATCTTCCGCACCGGCCGCAATTCGAGCCAGGACGCGATCTCCAACGCTGTGGCCGTCGACAAGGCCGGCGTTACCGTCGCCACGCTGGCGCAGGACAACGCCTTCGGCCGCGACGGCGTGAAGGCCTTCGGCGCCGCGCTCAAGAAAGCCAAGCTGGTCCATGAGGAGTACCTGCCGCCCACCACCACCGACTTCACGGCCGGCGCGCAGCGCCTGATCGACAAGCTGAAGGACCAGCCGGGCCGCAAGATCATCTGGATCGTGTGGGCCGGCGCGGGCAACCCGTTCAAGATCGTCGATCTCGACCTGAAGCGCTACGGCATCGAGATCGCCACCGGCGGCAACATCCTGCCGGCCATGGCGGCCTACAAGTCGCTGCCGGGCATGGAAGGCGCGGCGTACTACTACTTCGGCATTCCGAAGAACCCGGTGAACGAGGCCATGGTGTCGGCGCACTACAAGCAGTTCAAGACGCCGCCGGACTTCTTCACGGCCGGCGGCTTCTCGGCCGCGATGGCGGTGGTGACGGCGCTGAAGAAGACCAACGGCGACACCAACACCAACAAGCTCATCAGCACCATGGAAGGCATGAGCTTCGACACGCCCAAGGGCAAGATGACCTTCCGCAAGGAAGACCACCAGGCGATGCAGTCGATGTACCACTTCAAGATCAAGGTCGACCCGGCGTTCGCCTGGGGCGTGCCGGAGCTGGTGCACGAGATCAAGCCTGAGGAAATGGACATCCCGATCAAGAACAAGCGCTGAACACGACAGCGCCGATCACCCCCTGACCCGCGCGGCGCTCAAGGAAGCGCTGCTCCCCTTTCGCCCCGGATGGCCGCCGGGCGAAGCGCCAGCCTGCGTCCGCGCAGCCTGTCGCGACCTACGGCCGATTCGTCAGTCTGCAAGCAAGCGTTCGATACCCACAACACAAGGAGACAGCGATGCCAGCGATGAAATGGAACTGGAAGGGACTTGCCGCGGCTGCGGCAATGGCGGTGGCGGCGCATGCCGCGACGGCGGCGGTGCCGCTGCCGGCGCTCGGCGCCAACCCGGCGGAGGTGAGCGTGTCGGGCCTGTCGGCCGGCGGCTTCATGGCAGTGCAACTGCACGTGGCGTACTCGGCCACATTCAAGCGCGGCGCCGGCGTGGTGGCGGGCGGGCCGTATTACTGCGCTGAGGGCTCGGTGGTCAACGCCACCGGGCGCTGCATGACGCACAGCACCAGCATCCCGGTGTCGACGCTCGTGAGCACCACCAACAGCTGGGCGGCCAGCGGGGCGGTCGACCCGGTGTCGAACATGAGCGGCTCCAAGGTCTACCTGTTCTCGGGTACGTCCGACAACACCGTCAAGCAGGCGGTAATGGACGACCTGAAGACCTACTACCAGAGCTTCGTGCCCGCGGCCAACACGGTCTACAAGAACAACATCGGTGCGGGCCACGCGATGGTCACCGACGACTACGGCAGCGCCTGCAGCACCACTGCGGCGCCCTACATCAACAACTGCGGCTTCGACCTGGCGGGCGAGATCCTCACGCAGCTCTACGGGCCGCTGAACCCGCGCAACAACGGCACGCTGGGCGGCACCTTCACCGAGTTCAACCAGTCGGAGTTCGTCACCGGCCACGGCATGGCCACCACCGGCTGGATCTACGTGCCGCAGGCCTGTACCACCGCGTCGTGTCGTGTGCACCTGGTGCTGCACGGCTGCAAGCAGAACTACACCGACGTGAGCGACCAGTACGTGCGCAAGACCGGCTACAACCGTTGGGCCGACACCAACAACATCGTGCTGATCTACCCGCAGACCAGCACGGCAGCCACCAACAGCTGCTGGGACTGGTGGGGCTACGACAGTGCCAACTACGCGAAGAAGTCGGGCCCGCAGATGGCGGCGATGAAGGCCATGATCGACCGCGTCACCGGTTCGGCGGGCGGTGGCGGCCTGCCCGCGCCCACCGGCGTGGGCACATCGGGCGCGACCAGCAGCAGCATGGTGATCGGCTGGGCCGGCGTGACGGGTGCCAGCGGCTACAACGTGTACCGCGGCGGCAGCAAGGTCAACGCCGCGCCCGTCGCCGCCACCAGCTACACCGACACTGGCCTGGCCGCGTCCACCACCTACAGCTGGACCGTGGCCGCGCTGGACGCCAGCAACGTGGAGGGCGCCATGTCGACCGCAGCCACGGGCGCGACCACCGCGGGCTCTGGCGGCGGCGGAACGTGCTACACCGCGAGCAACTATTCGCACACCGTCGCCGGGCGTGCCTATGCACTGTGGGGCCTGACCTATGCCTACGGCTCGGGACAGTCGATGGGCCTGTGGAACATCTACGTCACGACCACGCTGAAGCAGACGGGCCCCAACTACTACGTGATCGGCACCTGTTGAGGCAGGCCGCTCTTCATTTCTCTTTTCGATTCGCAATGACCAACAACGATGCTTGAGACCCGAGATCTGACCATCCGCTTCGGTGGGCACGTGGCCGTCAACAGTGTGAGCTGCGCTTTTGCGCCGGGCACGCTGACGGCCATCGTCGGCCCCAACGGCGCGGGCAAGACCACTTACTTCAACCTGATCTCGGGCCAGCTCAAGGCGAGCGCGGGCACGGTGTCGCTCGACGGGAAGTTGCTGTCGGGCCTGTCCCCGTCCGCGCGCACGCACGCGGGGCTGGGGCGGGCCTTCCAGCTCACCAACCTGTTCCCGAACCTCACGGTGCTGGAGAACGTGCGCCTCGCAGTGCAGGCCACGCGCGAGGGCGCGCACCGGCGCGGGCTCAACCTGTGGAGCATCTGGAGCGACCACAAGGCGCTGACTGAGCGCGCCGACCAGATCCTGGCCGACGTGGCGCTGAAATCGCGCGAGCACGCGACGGTGGCGAGCCTGCCGCACGGCGACCAGCGCAAGCTGGAAGTGGCGTTGCTGATGGCGCTGGAGCCCAAGGTCTTCATGTTCGACGAACCCACGGCTGGTATGAACGCGGCCGAGGCGCCCGTCATCCTCGACCTGATCCGCAAGCTCAAGCAGGACAAGAGCAAGACCATCCTGCTGGTCGAGCACAAGATGGACGTGGTGCGTGAACTTGCGGACCGCATCATCGTGCTGCACAACGGCACGCTGGTGGCCGACGGCGAACCAGCGGAGGTGATTGCCTCGCCGGTGGTGCAAGAGGCCTACCTGGGCGTCGCGAAGGAGGCCGCATGAGCACACAGAATCTTTTGACGCTCGAAGGCGTGCACACGCACATCGGGGCGTATCACATCCTGCATGGCGTAGACCTCGCCGTGCCCAAGGGCCAGCTCACGATGCTGCTGGGCCGCAACGGCGCGGGCAAGACGACCACGCTGCGAACCATCATGGGCCTGTGGCATGCGTCGCAGGGCAGGGTGCGCTTCGGCGACAAGGAAATCACCGCGCAGCACACGCCGCAGATCGCCGGCCTGGGCATTGCCTACGTGCCCGAGAACATGGGCATCTTCTCCGACCTCACGGTGAAGGAGAACATGCTGCTCGCCGCGCGCAGCGCGAAGAACGCAGCGCAGATCGACGACACGCGCCTGAAGTGGATCTTCAAGCTCTTCCCCGCGGTCGAGAAGTTCTGGAACCACCCGGCGGGCAAGCTCTCGGGTGGGCAGAAACAGATGCTGGCCGTGTCGCGCGCCATCGTGGAACCGCGCGAGCTGCTCATCATCGACGAGCCCAGCAAGGGCCTTGCGCCCGTGATGATCAACAACATGATCGACGCCTTCGCCGAGCTCAAGCGCAGCGGCGTGACCATCCTGCTGGTGGAGCAGAACATCAACTTCGCCCAACGCCTGGGCGACAACGTTGCGGTGATGGACAACGGCCGCGTGGTGCACAGCGGCTCCATGGCGGCGTTCTCGGCGGACGCGCAATTGCAGCAATCGCTGCTCGGACTGGCTTTATGAAGAAACTCGACTTCGACTGGAGGCCGCTGCTGCTGGCCCCGATTCTTGCGCTCGTCGCGCTGCCGCTCACCGGTTCGTTCTCGACCTGGCTCACGCTCACGGTCGCGGGGCTGGCGATGGGCATGATCATCTTCATCATCGCCTCGGGCCTCACGCTCGTATTCGGGCTGATGGACGTGCTGAACTTCGGCCACGGCGTGTTCATCGCGCTTGGCGCCTTCGTGGCGAGCAGCGTGCTCGGGCTGATGGGCGACTGGACCGGTTCGGGCGAGCTGTGGCGCAACCTCGTGGCGGTGTTCCCGGCCATGCTGGTCGCGATGGCAGTCGCCGGGGCGGTGGGCCTGGCCTTCGAGCGCTTCATCGTGCGGCCCGTGTACGGCCAACACCTGAAGCAGATCCTCATCACGATGGGCGGCATGATCATTGGCGAAGAGCTCATCAAGGTGATCTGGGGGCCGGCGCAGATTCCGCTGCCTTTGCCTGAGGCGCTGCGCGGCTCGCTGCTGATCGGCGATGCGGCCATCAGCAAGTACCGGCTGCTCGCGGTGGCTGTGGGCATGGTCGTGTTCGGTGTGCTGGCATGGACGCTGGGCCGCACCAAGATCGGCCTGCTCATTCGCGCCGGCGTGCAAGACCGCGAGATGGTCGAGTCGCTCGGCTATCGCATCGGCCGGCTGTTTGTCGGTGTGTTCGTGGTGGGCAGCGCACTGGCTGGCCTGGGAGGCGTGATGTGGGGGCTGTTCCAGCAGAACCTCGTGCCGCAGATGGGCGCGCAGGTCAACGTGCTGATCTTCATCGTCATCATCATCGGCGGGCTGGGCTCGACGGGCGGGGCGCTCATTGGCGCGCTGCTGGTGGGGCTGATGACCAACTACATCGGCTTCCTGCTGCCCACGCTCACGCAGTTCGCGAGCATCTTCCTGATGGTGGCTGTGCTGCTGTGGCGACCGCAAGGTGTGTACCCCGTGGCGAATCGTTGAGGAAGAAGACGACATGTTCCTGAAACGACTTCTCTCCAACGACATGCCGAAGAGCCGCTTGCTGGCCTTGCTGCTGCTGGCGCTGTTCATCGCACTGGCGTTCGCGCCGTTCATCTTCCCGGGCGTGAAGGCGCTGAGCGTCGCGGCCAAGATCCTGGTGTTCGTGGTGCTGGTGGCCAGCTTCGACCTGCTGCTGGGCTACACCGGCATCGTGAGCTTTGCGCACACCATGTTCTTCGGCATCGGGGCCTACGGCATCGCGATTTCGGCAACGCGGCTCGGGCCCAGCTGGGGCGCGGTGCTGGTGGGGCTGGGTGCATCGCTGGCGATTTCGCTGGTGCTCTCGTTCGCCATCGGCTTGTTCTCGCTGCGGGTGCGCGCGATTTTCTTCGCGATGATCACGCTGGCCGTGGCCTCGGCCTTTCAGACGCTGGCCTCGCAGCTGTCGGATTTCACCGGCGGCGAAGACGGCCTGACCTTCAAGCTGCCCGAGCTGATCTCGCCGAGTTTCGAGTTCTCGGAAGAGCCTTTCCTCGGCGTTTCGCTCGATGGCCGGCTGCTGTGCTACTACCTGCTGTTCGTGGCCGCGGTGGTGCTGGTGCTGGCGCTGCTGCGCATCGTGAACTCGCCCTTCGGCCGCGTGCTGCAGGCCATTCGCGAGAACGAGTTTCGCGCTGAAGCCATCGGCTATCGCGTGGTGGTGTACCGCACCACGGCCGCCGTGCTGTCGGCGCTGTTCGCCACGCTGGCCGGCGCGATGCTTGCGATCTGGCTGCGCTACAACGGGCCGGATACCTCGCTGAGCTTCGAGATCATGATCGACGTGCTGCTGATCGTGGTGATCGGCGGCATGGGCACCATCTACGGTGCGGCCATCGGCGCGGTGCTGTTCGTGGTGGCGCAGAGCTATCTGCAAGACCTGCTGCGCCTGGGCAGCGAGGCCGCGAGCGGGCTGCCGTGGCTGGCCGCGCTGCTGTCGCCCGATCGCTGGTTGTTGTGGCTGGGCGTGCTGTTCGTGCTGTCGGTCTACTACTTTCCGACCGGCATCGTGGGCAAGCTGCGGGCGAGGGCGGCGCGATGAGCGACAACAACATTCCGCTCTCCCGCTACACCCAGCTCGCGGGCCGCGAAGTCCATTGGCTCGAATGGGGCGCGCCCGAGGCGCCGGTGGTCATTGCCTGGCATGGCCTGGCGCGTACCTGCCGCGACATGGACGAGCTGGCGCAGCACTTCGCGTCACGCGGCTTCCGCGTGATCTGCCCCGACACCATCGGCCGCGGCCTGAGCCAGTGGAGCCCGCTGCCCGACGAGGAATACAAGCTCGCGTTCTACGCGCGCATCGCCAATGCGCTGTGCGACGAGCTGCGCCTGGGGCGCGTGCATTGGGTTGGTACTTCGATGGGCGGCGCCATCGGCACAGTCTGCGCGTCGGGCCTGTTCGAGCCGCGCATGAAGGCGCGCATCGCGAGCCTGGTGCTGAACGACAACGCGCCCGAACTGGCCCAACCCGCCATCGAGCGCATCCGCGCCTATGCGGGCCAGCCGCCCGCATTCGACACGGTGGCCGAACTGGAGGCTTTCTTCCGCACCGTCTACAAGCCCTACGGTTGGCTCAGCGACGCGCAGTGGCGCCGCCTGACCGAGAGCTCCACGCGCCGCCTGCCCGACGGCCGCGTCACGCCGCACTACGACCCGGCCATGGTTCGCCAGTTCAGCGCGCACGACAACGACTACCTGATCTGGCCGCACTACGACGCTATCGAAGCCCCGGTGCTGTGCCTGCGCGGCGCCGAGTCCGACCTGGTGCTGCCCGGCGTGATCGAGGAGATGGAGCGCCGGGGCCCCGGCGCGGCCGGCAGGCTGCAGGTCATCGAAGTGCCTGCCTGCGGTCACGCGCCCGCGCTGAACGTGCCCGGACAACTGGAGCCGATCGAAGGGTTTATTCGGGCGGTCGGTCGTTGAAGGAGCGGCGGCGTGACAATCGCCGCCGATTCCAACCACAACAAGGCCTCGAACACCATGACGCTCTCTCTGTACGACCTGTCAGTGCCCGTCTTTACCCGCGGACTCGGCCAACTCACCCACCTGCTCGACAAGAGCCTTGCGCATGCCAAGGCCAACGGCATCGACCCGGCCACGCTGGTCGAGGCGCGCCTGGCGCCCGACATGCTCACGCTGGCCGGCCAGATCCAGCGCGCGAGCGATGCTTGCAAGCTGGGCACGGCCCGCATCGCGGGCATCACCGCGCCGAGCTTTCCCGACGAAGAAAAGACCTGGGACGACCTGCTGGCGCGCATCGTGAAGACGCAGGACTTCCTGAAGAGCGTCGAGCGCGCGCAGATCGACGGCCAGGAAGAGCGCCCCGTGACCATCAAGGCGCGCGAAGGCGAAGCACATTTCACCGCGCAGCGCTACCTGCTGCAGTTCGCGCTGCCCAACTTCTTCTTCCACGTGACCACCGCCTACGACGTGCTGCGCCACAAGGGCATGCCCATCGGCAAGATGGACTATCTGGGCAAATTCTGAGGCATTGAAGGCCGGCGGCCTTCACACCGCCGGGACAAACTTCAAATTGCCGTGACACATGCGCACGCACGGCGTGCGCCGCAAACAATCGCGCCAGACCGCTGTCGGTCTGACACACGAACGAGGTTTGCGATCATGAAGATGTTGTCCAGAAGGGCGTTCTCGGGGCTTGCGGCAGGGGCTTCCGCGCTCGTAGCGGTCGCGGGCGGCGGATGGCCGGTGCGCAGTGCGCTGGCTGCGTCCCCGGGCCTGCGGGACTACGGCAAGGCCCCCGAGTTCGCAGGCATCGACAAGTGGCTCAACTCGCAGCCGCTCACGATGCAGGGGCTGGCCGGCAAGGTGGTGCTGGTCGACTTCTGGACCTACTCCTGCATCAACTGCATTCGCACGCTGCCGCACGTGGTGCGCTGGTACGAGACGTACAAGGACCGGGGCTTCACCGTGGTGGGCGTGCATTCGCCCGAGTTCGCCTATGAGAAGTCGACGCGCAATGTGCAGGACGCGATCGAGCGTTTCAACATCCGCTATCCGGTGGCGCAGGACAACGGATTCGCCACATGGCGGGCCTACAACAACCAGTACTGGCCCGCGTTCTACCTAGCCGACAGCAAGGGGCAGGTGATGCGCCAGCATTTCGGCGAAGGGGAATACGCCGAGATGGAGGCCGCGATCGAGGTGCTGCTGGCGCGCAGGCCGGCAGCCTGAGCCAAGGCTACGGGGCTAATTCGGCGATTCGACGATGCGTCGTACTGCCGCCTTGCCCGCGGGCGTGAGCACCGGGCCGAGGTCGGCGTAGGGCACTTCGATCTCGATCGCGCAGCCGTTGCCGAAGTCGGGCTGCGCGAAGCGCATGCCCTTGGCTTCCAGAGTCAGGTCGTAATAGGCGTCTTGCCTGTAGTTGAACTCGCAGTTCTCTTCGGCCTTCGACGGATCGATGCCGGCGTGGCGGAACAGGAAGCGGCGCAGTTTCGGCGTCATGGAGCCGCCGCTGGTGGCGATGGGGCCCGGCCCGGGAGCGTTCGGCGACGGCTGGCGAGAGGCGAACCATGTCCACAGGTCGACCTGCTTGCCCGTCTGCAGGTCCCAGGTGCGATAGAACCACGAGATGCCGGCACGGCCCGTGCCGGCCGTCCAGGTGTAGTTGCGGATGCTCAGCCACTGCGAGGTCCAGTAGGACGGATCGGCGGTGTTCTCGTCTTCCGCCGGCACGCCGACCCGTCCGAGGAACTCGCGGCGCTTGTCGAAGTACTCCTTGATCGTGTCTTTGCTGGTGTCGAAGTCGCGGCGCAGCTCGCGGTTGATGGCCGCCAGCGTAGGCTCGGGGCCGGAGAGTTCGATGGTTTCCTGCCCGGCGAAGCGCAGGCGGCGAAAGCTGCGGCCGGCCGCGAATTCCTCTTTCTTCCCGGTCTCGATCTTCGGCGGTGCTTCGAGCAGGCCTGCATAGCCGTCGCTCGCGCAGGCCTTGTCGCCGCCCGTGGCATCGGACAGGTTCAACTGGATGGGCAGCGTCACTGGCGTGCCCTTCACGTTCTTCCAGGTGCCGGTGAGCGTCGTGCCTTTGCCCGGGCCGAGCGCCCACAGGCCGGTCTCGCCGCCTTCGTGCCAGAAGCTGTCCTTCTCGGAGCGGCCCAGCGCGATGGCCTTTCTGTATTGCTTGTAGAAGTAGCTGCCGCTCGGATATTCGGCGTTGAAGCAGGCCACGATGGCCTTGGTGCCGAGCGTGCCTTCCCACACGCCCTTGGGCACTTCGACGGTTCCAGTCGCGCTGGCCAGGAAGGGCGCCAGCAGAAAAAGGCCACCGAGGATGCGAAAGGGTTTCATGGCTTGCGTGCGGAGATCGAATACATGAGCGGAATGCGCGGCATGCCCTCGGGCGGCGCCATGCGGCGCCCACCGATGTCGCGCATGCCTTCGAAGGGCTTCCAGCCGTTGGCGTACGGGTACTCGTCGAGCCGCTCGATGACGAGACCGGCCAGCGACAGCGCGGTCATCACCTGGCCCACGCCCCATGTGAACTCGAAGCTCGGATGCGGGTTGCTGAAGTTATCCACGCCGCGCTCGTAGCCCTCGCGCACGAGGCCGTCGCCGGACTCGGCCACGTAGTCGCCCACGCCTTCCTCGGGCACGGGAGCTTCGTTGAAGTAGTCGTAGTGGAACTTCCAGGCGGGGTCGAACACGAGTGCGAAAGGATGGAACTCGATGAAGACGAAGCGGCCACCGGGCTTGAGCAGCTGCGCCACGCCGCGCGCCCAGGCGCCGATGTCGGAGAGCCAGCACAGAGTGCCGTACGAGCAGAACACGATGTCGAAGCGCTCGCCGCGCGCCTGTGCATCGCGAAAGTAGTCGTAGACATCCGAGCGCACGAAGCGCGCCGCGATGCCCGATTGCTGCGACAGCCGCGTCGCGAAGTCGATGGCCTCGTCGGAGATGTCCACGCCCGTCACTTCGGCACCCAGGCGCGCGATGCTCAGGCTGTCCTGCCCGGCATTGCACTGCAGGTGCAGCACCGACAGGCCCGTCACGTCGCCGAGCAGGCCGGCTTCCTCGGGAAAGAGGGTGGAGCCGCCCTTGCGGAAGAAGGCGGCCTGGTCGCCCTTGTGGCTGTTGTGCGCGACAGTGGCTGCGTTCCACGAGAGCCGGTTGGCTTCGTGCAGGTCCTGCTTCATGGAGTGGTGCTTGTTCTTTGCGTAGGCCAGCCCGCCAGATTGCGTTCGGCGATGCCCGCGAGCGCGGTGATCCATGCCGGGCTGTCGTTGAGGCAGGGGATGTAGCTGAAGGCTTCACCGCCTGAGTGCAGGAAGGCTTCGCGGCCTTCCATGGAGATTTCTTCGAGCGTCTCGAGGCAGTCGGCCGGGAAGCCCGGGCAGACCACGTCCACGCGCTTCACGCCGGAGGCGCCGAGTTCGCGCAGCGTGGGCTCGGTGTAGGGCTCCAGCCACTTGGCCTTGCCGAAGCGCGACTGGAAGGTCACGCGGTACTGGGTGCTCGAAAGGCCCAGCCGTGCCGCGAGCAGGCGTGCGGTTTCGAGGCACTGCGCCTGGTACGGGTCGCCCAGCGCGATGTTGCGCGCGGGAATGCCGTGGAAGCTCATCAGCAGCACCTCGCCGCGGCCGTCGGTCTTCCAGTGCTTCTCGATGCTCTGCGCCAGCGCCTCGATGTAGGCGGGGTCGTCGTGGTAGTCGTTGACGAAGCGGAATTCGGGTACTCGGCGCTGCCTGCTGCTCCAGGCGTTCACCGCGTCGATCACGCTCGCGGTGGTGGTGCCCGAGTACTGCGGGTAGGCCTGCAGCACCAGCACGCGCGTGGTGCCTTCGGCCTGCAGCGCGTCGAGCCGGGAGGCGATGGATGGGCTGGCATAGCGCATCGCGTCGCGCACCGTCACGCGGTGGCCGCGCTCGCCGAGCCAGCCGGCCAGCAGCGTGGCCTGCTTCTGTGTCCACACCTTGAGCGGCGAGCCTTCGGGCATCCAGATGCTCGCGTACTTGGCTGCGGACTTGGCTGGCCGCGTGCGCAGGATGATGCCGTGCAGGATCAGCGCCCAGAGCACCTTCGGGATCTCGACCACGCGCGGGTCGCCCAGGAAGTCGGCGAGATAGGGGCGAACGGCGGCGGCGGTGGGGGCATCGGGCGAGCCCAGGTTGCACCAGAGCACAGCGGTGCGCGGGGTACGGGGGGTACTTGGAGAGGCGGTCTCGTGGCTTGGAGGCATGCGATATTCTCGGGCATGACTTCCGCTTCCACGGCCCCCGCAAGCGCCGCGCCCCTCGATCTCAAGCGCATCTCGGCGATCTCTCTCGACCTCGACGACACCCTGTGGCCGATCTGGCCGACCATCGAACGCGCCGAAGCTGTGCTGCATGAATGGCTGTTGCGCGAAGCGCCGAAGACGGCCTCGCTGTTGATGACTCCAGGCATCCTGCGCGAGCTGCGCGAAGCCACCGCCAAGGAGCGTTCAGACCTCGCGCACGACCTGAGCGCACTGCGCCGAGAGTCGATCCGCACCGCGCTCACGCGAGCGGGAGAAGACCCGGCGCTGGCCGAGCCGGCCTTCGATGCCTTCTTCGCCGAGCGCCAGCGCGTGACGCTGTACGACGACGCGCTGCCGGCGCTGAAGTGGCTCAGCGAACGCTATCCGCTGGTGGCGGTCTCCAACGGCAACGCCGACATCCACAAGACCGGCGTGGGCCGCTGGTTCCGCACCGCCTTCAACGCACGCGCCTTCGGCAGCGGCAAGCCGCACGCGCCCATCTTCCGCGCGGCCGCCGCGTCGGTCGGCCTGCTGCCCAAGGACGTGCTGCACGTGGGCGACGACGCCGAGCTCGACGTGGTCGGCGCGCTCAACGCCGGCATGCAGGCGGCCTGGCTGGTGCGCGACGAGCGGCCGTGGGTGCATGGCGCACGGCCACAGCTGATCGTGCCGAACCTGCACGCGCTGTGCATGGCGCTGGGCGCCTGAGGCGCTATTTGAAGACGGGGCGGAAGAAGCTGCGCTCGTAGCTGAGGATGCAGCGGGTCTCTTCCGCGTACTTGAAAGCCGCCTGGCATTCGGCGTCCTGCATCGAATCGGCGCGGTATTTTTCGTACGCAGCCAGACTCGGGAAGCTGAACATCGCCAGTGCCACGTCGTTGGCCCCTTCCGACGGCAGGAAATAGCCGTGATGCTGGCCGCCGAACTTCTCGACCAGCGGAATCCAGAGCTTGCCGTAGTGCTCGAATTCCTTGAGCTTGTAGGGATCGACGATGTAGCGCAGGTAGCAGGTGACCATGGATGCTTGTTCCGTGAGGTGGGCTGATGAGGGGTATTGGCGCGGCGTCTGCAGCGATTCGCCGGGCTGACTATAGTTTCCCGTCTGTCTCAACGTCTTGCGGCCTCACGCCGGGCAGGAACCCCAAAGTGCATTTCTCCAACTGGCTCATCTTCTGCGGCGTCACGCTGCTCGTCGCTTTCACACCTGGACCGGCGGTGCTGCTCGCGGTCTCGAATTCGATGAGCGTGGGCCCGCGACGCGCAATGATCAGTTCGCTTGGCAATGCAATGGGCCTGTTCATGGTGTCGGCCGCTGCGATGGCCGGGCTGGGCGTGGTGCTCTCGACCTCGGCTCATGCCTTCATGGTGCTGAAGCTGGCCGGCGCGGCCTACCTGATCTACCTGGGCATCAAGCAATGGCGCAGCCAGGGCAGCGTGTTCGCCGACCTGCAGGGCTCGTCGGCAGGGGCCTCGCCGCGTTCGAGCTGGCGCTTGTTCGGTCACGGCCTGACGGTGGCGCTGACCAATCCCAAGGGAATTCTTTTCTTCTCGGCGCTGTTCCCCCAGTTCCTTACGCAGGACGCGCCGCTTGCCATGCAGTTCGCGGTGCTGACGACCACCTTTGCGGCCGCCTCGGTGCTGTCGCATGCGTTCTACGTGCTGCTGGCGCGTCTGCTGCGCAAGCAGCTGTCGGACCCGCGCCGCACGCGGCTGTTCAACAAGCTGTCGGGTGGGGCGTTCGTGTTGCTGGGGGTGAGCCTGCTGCGCTTGCCCAACAAGACGGCCTGATTCTTTTCTTCTTGCTCAGTCGAGCGCGAACTGCTCGCGCAGTGCCGCGCAGAAATCGGCTGTGCCACTGAGCGAGAGGGTGTGCGTGACGAAGCGCGCGTCTTCTTCCTGCATCTGCTGCAGGTCGTAGTCCCACATCGCGCCTTCTTCGAGCGCGCCGCGCGCATCGGGGAAGGTGGCTTCGGCCCAGGCGAGCACCTGCGCGATTTCGGCCTGCACCTCGGGCATCTTGTCGGGCGTGGTGGATGCCATCGCATCGAAGGTGCCGTGGCCTTCGGTGTCTTCGCTGTAGTCGAAATCGAGATAGCGCAGTTCGGTCGTCATGGGGCTGCCAATGCTTTTGCGGCCGCCAGCCCACTGAGCACCGCGCCTTCGAGCGTGGCGGGGTAGGGGCCTTCGATGTAGTCGCCGCAGGCCTGCAGGCCGGGGGCGATGGCCGAAGCGGGTCTCGAAAGTGCGGGCGTGCAGGCGAAGGTGGCGCGCCTCTCGACCACTGTCTGCACGAGCTGCAGGTTTGTCTGGCCCAACTGTGCGGCCGCCTGAGCGACTACCTGTTCTTCCAGCACCTCGCGCGGTGTTTCATTGGCGCTCACGACCATCGCGAGCACGCCTTGCAGACCGGTGAGCTGGCCGCGGTCGAACGCGAATTGCGCTGGTGCCGTGGCCGGGTTGCTGCGCAGCGCGAGCATCGGTTCTGCAAGTGGTGAGGCGCCGCGCACGTAGATGGTGGCGATGGCTTCGAAGCGCAGGGCTTCAGTGGTGTCGCACCAGGCATCCGCTTGCAGGCCGGACGCACGGACGAGCCGGGCGGCGTCCCACGGCGCGCAGGCCAGCACGACCTGGTCGAAGACTTCATCGTCGACGCGCCATTGCGCGCCGCCGGGGGCGATGGCGCGCACGCGGGCACCGATGCGCGTCACGGCACCGTGCTGCGCCAGCCATCGGATCGCCGCGTCGGGAAGCAGTGCGCCCAGGTCAGCACGCGGCAGCAGAAGGTCGGCGCCGCCGCTGCCGCTGAAGAGGGCGTCTTTGAGCACGCGCAGAAACACTTCACCGCTCGACTGCGCCACGGGCGTGTTGAGGGCCGAGACGCACAGCGGCTCGATCAGCTCCTGCATCACGCGCGGCGTGAGGCTGGTGCACAGGTCGGCGACGGTGGTGCTTGCGGCGCAACGAAAGCCCGCAAGCCGCCAACCGATCGCTGTGCGCAGCAGCGAAGACTTGTCGCGCCACGTCCAGCCGCGAGCCGCGAAGATGCCGGCCAGCAGGTCAAGCGGTGCGGGCAGGCGTGGTAGCTTGAGCCCGCCACCATCGGCGAAGCGCAGCGAGAGCGGCAGGCGCAGCAGCACGCTGTCGACATCCACGCCGACATCGCGCATCAGCTTCAGCGTGGCGGTGTAGGCGCCGATCAGGATGTGCTGCCCGTTGTCGAGCGCCAGCCCGTGCATGTCGTCGACGCGCCGCGCGCGGCCGCCGGGCATGTGCGCGGCTTCGAACAGCGTGACGGCATGGCCGAGCCGCGTGGCCTCGACCGCGCAGGCGAGGCCGGCCCAACCGGCACCGATGACAGCTGTCTTCTTCAAGACTAGATGCGCCCGAGCGCCTGGACCTTCCACGCCAGCCAGAACTTGCGTACCGGCGTCAGGCTCACCCGCTGGTTCAGCACCTGGAAGTTGTCGCGCTCGATCTCGCGCAGCAGCGTGCGATAGATGCTGGCCATCATCAGGCCCGGCTTCTGCGCGCGGCGGTCGGCGAGCGGGAGCAGGGCGAGCGCTTCGTCATACGCCACGTGGGCGCGCGCGGCCTGGAACTTCATCAGCGTGACGAAGCGCTCGGAGTGCACGCGGTTCAGGATCTCGTGCGCCTTCACGTCGAACTTCTGCAGTTCGTTCACCGGCAGGTAGATGCGCCCGCGCAGGGCGTCTTCGCCGACGTCGCGCAGGATGTTGGTGAGCTGCAGCGCCAGGCCCAGCTTGTGGGCGTAGGTGGTGGTTTTCGGATCGGTCTGGCCGAAGATGCGGGCCGCGACTTCGCCGACCACGCCGGCCACCAGGTGGCAGTAGCGCGCTAGGCCGGGAAAGTCGAGGTAGCGGGTCTGGTCCAGGTCCATCTGGCAGCCGTCGATCACTTCGTGGAGCTGGCGCGCCTCGATGCCGTAGGCCGCGGTGTGCGGCATCAGCGCCTGCATGACCGGATGGCGCGGCGTGCCCGCGAACGATTGGGCTACCTCGGTGCGCCACCAGGCGAGCTTGGTGGCGGCCACGCCGGGGTCGGTGACCTCGTCGACCACGTCGTCGACCTCGCGGCAGAAGGCATAGAAGGCCGTGATCGCGGCGCGGCGCGGCTTGGGAAGGAACAGGAAGGCGTAATAGAAACTGCTGCCCGAGGCGGCGGCCTTGTCTTGCACGTATTGCTCGGGATTCATCGGGGAGGCGCTGCTTTCATGGGCCGCCATTGTCTCCGCATCCGCATGGCCTTCCAGAGCAGCACGGGCGCGTCGGTCTTGCCGATGCTGGGGCGCTGCGAGAAGGTGTCGAAGCCCAGGTCCTCGATCTTGTCGAGGATGCGCAGGCCGCCCTGCACGACGAGGCGCAGCTCCCAGCCGGCGCGGCCGGGCAGGCGGTGCACGAGAGGAGCACCTTCGTGCATGAGTTCGCGGGCCCAGTGCGACACCACTGCTATCAGATTGATAGCTTCCTGCGGCGGCGGGGCGTTCGAGAGCGGCGCAAAGACCTTGAAGTTTTCGCGCGTCATCTTGCGGCGGGCACAGTCGGTCAGCGGAAAGTAGAAGCGGTCGCGCGGCAGGTCGACGCTCGGGTCCTGCCAGAAGTTGATGAGCTGCAGCGCGCTGCAGATGGCGTCGCTCTGCGCCAGTGCCTCGGAGTCGTGCACGCCGTAGAGATGCAGCAACAGGCGGCCGACGGGGTTGGCGGAGCGGCGGCAGTAGTCGAGCAGCTCGGCGCGGTCGGTGTAGGTGCCGCGGTCGCGGGTCTTCTCGATGTCCTGCATGAAGGCGCTCAGCAGGTCGGCGAGCAGGTCTTCGGGCAGGCTGTATTGGGCAATGCTGTGGGCCAGCGGGCCGAATACGTGCGGCCAGCGCGACGACGGGAGCACTTCGCCCCGGGCGGCGGCGGCGAGTTCTTCACGGTAGGCGTGCAGCTCGGCCAGGCGCTCGCCGGGCGAGGCGGTGCCTTCGTCGGCAATGTCGTCGGCCGTGCGCGCGAAGTGATAGATCGCAGCGATCGGCGGTCGCAGGTGCGGCGGGCACAGCCACGAGGCGACGGGGAAGTTTTCGTAGTGCGCAGGCGGCGCAGCGAGGTGGGGAGTGGCGGACACACCACGATTGTCAGCGACGATGCAAAGCCCCGGCACTATGCTCGCAGCGTCGCCACTTTGAACTTCTGCTTCATGAAAGCATCCGCTTCGGCTTCCGGGCCCCAGGTTTCAGCGTACGGCGAGGCGGCGCATCCGAAGGGGCCCACGCTCATGATCGCGGCGCTGGGCGTTGTGTTCGGCGACATCGGCACCTCGCCCCTCTACGCCTTCAAGGAAACGATGAACCCCGAGCACGGCGTGCCGTTCTCGCCCGACTCGGTGCTGGGCCTGCTCTCGCTGATCTTCTGGGGGCTGATGTTCGTGGTCACGCTGAAGTACGTGGTGTTCGTGCTGCGCGCCGACCACGACGGCGAGGGCGGCATCCTGGCGCTGCAGGCGCTGGCGCGCAGCGCGGTTGCGGGGCCCAAGACCAAGCCGTGGGTGTGGAGCGTCATCGGCATGCTGGGCCTGGTGGGTGCGGCCATGTTCTACGGCGACAGCCTGATCACGCCGGCCATCTCGGTGCTGTCGGCGGTCGAGGGGCTGGAGGTGCAGGCGCCGGTGCTGCAGCGCGCGGTGATCCCGATCACGGTGGTGATCCTGGTTGCGCTCTTCATGGTGCAGAAGAAGGGCACGGGCGTGGTCGGCAAGATCTTCGGGCCGGTCATGCTGCTTTGGTTCGTCGTGCTGGCGGCAGCCGGGTTGTGGCAGGTGCTGCAGCAGCCCCAGGTGCTGGCGGCGCTGGACCCACGTCGCGCCCTCGGCTTTCTCGTCGAGCATCGGGCGCAGTCGCTGGCGGTGCTGGGCGCGGTGTTCCTGGCGTTCACGGGCGGCGAGGCGCTGTATGCCGACATGGGGCACTTCGGCGCCAAGCCGATTCGCCTGGCGTGGATGTTCATCGCACTGCCGGGGCTGGTGCTGAACTACTTCGGGCAGGGTGCGCTGGTGCTGGCGAACCCGGCGGCCATCGACAACCCGTTCTTCCGGCTCTTTCCCGCGTGGGGCGTGCTGCCGATGGTGGTGCTGGCCGCGATGGCGACGGTGATCGCCTCGCAGGCGGTGATCTCGGGCGCCTTCTCGCTCACGGCGCATGCAATGCGCATGGGCTACCTGCCGCGCATGCGGGTGATACAGACTTCGGGCACGGCCATCGGGCAGATCTACGTGCCGGCCGTCAACTGGCTGCTGATGGTGGGCGTGCTGCTGCTGGTGCTGGGCTTCCGCAGCTCTGGTGCGCTGTCGGCTGCGTACGGCATCGCGGTGTCGATCACGATGGTGACGACCACGCTGCTGGCCGGCATCGTGGCCTGGGGTCTGTGGCGCTGGAACAAGGTGGCGGTGGTGGTCGGCGTGGCCGCCTTCGCGGTGGTCGACCTGACCTTCGTGATCGCCAACAGCCTGAAGGTGGCCGAGGGCGGCTGGCTCACGCTGGCGGTGGCGGCCGTGGTGATGGTGGTCTTCACCACCTGGGCCAAGGGGCGCCGGCTGGGACTGGAGGCCGCAGCGGCCGAGAGCCTGCCGCTGCGGCCGTTCGTCGAATCGCTGGCGTTGCACATGCCGCACCGTGTGAGCGGCACGGCCGTGTTCCTGAACCCCGACGCCACTGCGGTGCCGCATGCGCTGCTGCACAACCTCAAGCACAACCAGGTGCTGCACGAGCAGGTGATCGTGCTGCGCGTGCTGCCCTGCGACACCCCGCGCGTCGATGCACGCATCCGCATCGAGGCCGAGCAACTGATGGAAGGCATCTGGATGGTCACGGCGCGCCACGGCTTCATGGAGCGGCCCGACGTGCCCGAGTTCATCCGCATCCTGGCGTACCAGAAGACGTTGGCGATCGATTCGATGAAGACGTCCTACTTCGTCTCGCGCGCCTCGGTCGGCGAGGAAAACCTGCCGGGCATGAACCCGGTCCGGCGTGTGTTGTTCGGCTGGCTGCAGCGCAATGCGGGGCGGGCTTCAGATTACTTCGAGCTGCCTGACAACCGGCTTGTGGAGATGGGTCAACGCACCTAGTGACCGGCGGGTCATTGACAGTAGTTCACGTTTACCCTAAATTACTAACCAGTGGGTCAGTAATGATCCGGTTCGTCCTTTCCAGGGTGTTTCATGACCGCCTCCGCCGTCCTCTCGTCCCGTGTCCGCAGTGCCGCATGGTTGCTGCTTCCCGCCATTTTTCTGGCCGGCTGTTCGCCGAAACCTGCGGCCGAGGACCCCGTTCGCGCGGTCAAGTTCGTGACCGTTGGCGCGAGCGAATTCGATGCCCAGCCCGAGTTTTCTGCCGAGGTGCGCGCGCGTGTCGAATCGCGCCTGGGCTTCCGCGTGGCGGGCAAGATCACCAAGCGCCAGGCCGAGCTCGGCCAGCACGTGCAGGCCGGCCAGGTGCTGGCCCAGCTCGATCCGCAGGACTACCGCCTCGCCGCTGAAGCCGCACGTGCCCAGCAGGCCGCCGCGCTGACCAATCGCGACCTCGCGGCCGCCGATCTGAAGCGCTACGCCGAACTGCGGGCGCAGAACTTCATCAGCGGCGCCGAACTGGAGCGCCGCGAGACCACCTGGAAGGCCGCGCAGGCCCAGCTCGAGCAGGCTCAGGCGCAACTCGCCTCGCAGGGCAACCAGGCCAACTACACGACGCTGGTGGCCGACGTGGCCGGCATCATCACCGCCATCGAGGCAGAACCGGGCCAGGTGGTGCAGGCCGGCACGCCGGTCGTTCGCATTGCGCAGGACGGCGCGCGCGACGTGGTGTTCGCGGTGCCTGAAGACCGCGCCACGCTGATCAAGGCCGGCTCGCCCGTCACGGTACGTGGCTGGTCGGGCGGCAACGAACTGGAGGGCCAGGTGCGCGAAGTGGCAGCCAGCGCCGACGCGGTGACGCGCACCTACTCGGTCAAGGTTGCCATCGACGCAGCCACCTCGCCGCCGCTCGGCGCCACGGTCTATGCGCGTCCGCAGGCGCTCGCGCACGGCACCACCACGGTGATGAAGCTGCCGACCAGCGCGTTGCGCCAGGAAGGCAAGGGCTCGGCTGTATGGGTGCTCGACAAGTCGACCATGACGGTGCGTTCGCAGACCGTGCAGGTGGCCACGGCCGACGGCAATGAGGCCGTGATCGCCGGCGGCATTGCGCCCGGCATGATGGTCGTGGCCGCTGGCGTGCACGTGCTGTCGCCGGGGCAGAAGGTCACCATCTACCAGTCCAAGGAGGCGGCTGCTGCTGCCGCCAATGCCGGTGCGAAGGAATCGGCGCAGCCCGTCGCGGCTGTCGCTGCGACGAACAAGGAGATCGCAGCGGGTGCCGGCAAATGAGCGGCGGCGCAGCGACTCCCACTGAAAAGCCCGCCGGCTTCAACCTCTCCAAATGGGCGCTGGACCACGCGCCCCTCACGCGCTACCTGATGGTGGTGCTGATGGTGCTGGGCGCCTTCGCGTACTTCCAGCTCGGCCAGGACGAAGATCCGCCCTTCACCTTCCGTGCGATGGTCGTGCGCACCTACTGGCCCGGCGCCACCGCGCAGCAGGTGGCCGAGCAGGTCACCGACAAGCTCGAGCGCACGCTGCAGGAAGCGCCGTACGCCGACAAGATCCGCAGCTATTCGAAGCCGGGTGAGTCGCAGATCATCTTCAACATCAAGGACTCGTCGAAGTCCACCGAGGTTGCCAACGTCTGGTACACGGTGCGCAAGAAGATCGGCGATATGCGCGCCACCTTGCCCGCCGGCGTGCAGGGCCCGTTCTTCAATGACGACTTCGGCGACGTCTACGGCGTGATCTACGCGCTGGAGAGCGAAGGCTTCAGCTACGCCGAGCTCAAGACGCTGGCCGACGACGTGCGCCAGCAGCTGCTGCGCGTGAAGGACGTGGCCAAGGTCGACCAGTTCGGCGTGCAGGACGAGAAGGTCTACATCGAGATCTCGCAGAAGCGCCTGGCGCAGCTGGGGCTCGACTTCAACGCGGTGCTGGCGCAGCTCGGTTCGCAGAACGCGATCGAGAGCGCGGGCACGATCCAGTCGCCGCAGGACGTGGTGCAGGTGCGCGTCGCGGGCCAGTTCACCAGCGTCGACCAACTGCGCGAGATGCCCATTCGCGGCAGCTCGGGCAACCAGATCAAGCTCGGCGACATTGCGGACATCCACCGCGGCTACATCGATCCGCCGTCGGTCAAGATGCACCACCAGGGCAAGGAAGTGATCGGCTTGGGCGTGTCGATGGCCAAGGGCGGCGACATCATCGCGCTGGGCAAGGCGCTGAAGGCCACCACCGCCACCATCGACCAGCGCCTGCCGGCCGGCGTCAAGCTGGCGCAGGTGCAAGACCAGCCGGTGTCGGTGGCGAGCTCGGTCAACGAATTCGTCGGCGTGCTGATCGAGGCCGTGGCCATCGTGCTGGCCGTGAGCATCATCTCGCTCGGCCTGCACAAGGGCGGGCGCTTCGGCTGGTACATCGACATGCGCCCGGGGCTGGTGGTGGCAATCACCATTCCGCTGGTGCTGGCCGTGACCTTCCTGGCGATGAACTACTTCGGCATCGGGCTGCACAAGATATCGCTGGGGTCGCTCATCATCGCGCTCGGGCTACTGGTGGACGACGCCATCATCGCGGTCGAGATGATGGTGCGGAAGATGGAAGAGGGCTACGACAAGGTCCGCGCCGCCACCTTCGCCTACGACGTGACGGCCAAGCCGATGCTCACGGGCACGCTTATCACTGCGGCGGGTTTCCTGCCGATCGGCATCGCCAAGTCAGTGACGGGCGAGTACACCTTCGCGATCTTCGCGGTGACGGTGATCGCGCTGGTGCTGTCGTGGATCGTCTCGGTGTACTTCGTGCCGTACCTCGGCACGCTGCTGCTGAAGGTGAAGCCGCACGACCCCGATGCACCGCCGCACGAGCTGTTCGACACACCGTTCTACAACGTCTTCCGCCGCACGGTGAACTGGTGCGTGCAGCACCGCTGGATGACCATCGGCGCCACGATTCTGATCTTTGCACTCGGCATTGTCGGCATGGGCAAGGTGCAGCAGCAGTTCTTCCCCGATTCGAGCCGGCCCGAGATCCTGGTCGACCTCTGGTTTCCTGAAGGCACCTCCTTCGCCGCCAACGAAGAAGTGGCCAAGCGCGTCGAGCAGCGCGTGATGCAGGAGGCCGGCGTGAAGACGGTCAGCACCTGGATCGGCTCCGGCGTGCCGCGCTTCTACCTGCCGCTGGACCAGGTGTTCCCGCAGACAAACGTGTCGCAGCTGATCGTGCTCGCCAAGGACCTGAAGGTGCGCGAGACGCTGCGCATCAAGCTGCCGCTGGTGCTGGCACAGGAGTTTCCCGAGGTGCGCGGCCGCGTCAAGCTGCTGCCCAACGGGCCGCCGGTGCCGTACCCGGTGCAGTTCCGCGTGATCGGCCCTGACCCGGCGCTGCTGCGCGGCCATGCCGACGAAGTGAAGGCCGTGCTGCGCGACAACGCCAACATGCGCGGCGTGAACGACAACTGGAACGAGTCGGTGAAGGTGATCCGCCTCGAGATCGACCAGGCCAAGGCGCGCGCGCTCGGCGTGACGAGCCAGGCCATCGCGCAGGCCTCCAAGACCATGTTCAGCGGCACCACCGTGGGCCAGTACCGCGAGAACGACCTGCTGATCGACATCGTGCTGCGCCAGGCGCCCGACGAGCGCCAGGCTATCTCGGACATCGGCAACGCCTACATCCCGACGACCTCGGGCCGTTCGATTCCGCTCACGCAGATTGCCAAGCCGGTATTCACCTGGGAGCCGGGCGTGATGTGGCGCGAGAACCGCGACTACGCCATCACCGTGCAGGGCGACGTGGTCGAAGGCCTGCAGGGCGCGACCGTGACGGCGCAGCTGCTGCCGAAGCTGCGCGAGCTCGAAGCCGGCTGGGTGGCGGCCGGACAGGGCGGCTACCGCATCGAGGTGGCGGGCGCGGTGGAGGAAAGCAGCAAGGGCTCGGCCTCGATCGTGGCCGGCGTGCCGATCATGCTGTTCCTGGTGTTCACGCTGCTGATGCTGCAGTTGCACAGTTTCAGCCGTTCGTTGCTGGTGTTCATCACCGGGCCTATGGGCATTGCCGGTGTGGCTGGCGCGCTGCTGGTGCTGAACCGGCCCTTCGGCTTCGTGGCGCTGCTGGGCGTGATCGCGCTGATGGGCATGATCCAGCGCAATGCGGTGATCCTGATCGACCAGATCGAACTCGACCGCGCGGCGGGCGTGCCGGCGTGGGACGCGATCGTGGAGTCGGCGGTGCGGCGGCTGCGGCCGATCGTGCTGACGGCCGCGGCGGCGGTGCTGGCGATGATCCCGCTGTCGCGCAGCGTGTTCTGGGGGCCGATGGCGGTGGCCATCATGGGCGGCCTGATCGTCGCGACGGTGCTGACGCTGCTGGCCTTGCCGGCAATGTATGCAGCGGCATTTCGTGTGAAGCGGGAGCCGAAAGAGGCGCCGATTAGCGTTTAAAATCGAAAGTTGACCGATTTCAAGCGGATGGTCTTTGGCCCATGGGCTTCCATGGTGCAAAGGGACCGTCCGCTTTTGCATTCACCTGAAAGATTGGCACTGCGCGGGTGGCGAAATTGGTAGACGCACCAGGTTTAGGTCCTGACGTTCGCAAGAACGTGCCGGTTCGAGTCCGGCCCCGCGCACCAGCCCTGCTATGTAGCCCGTCTATCGAGCAGTGAAAAAGCCCCGTTTCGCAAGGAACGGGGCTTTTTCTTTTCTGCCTTCTACCAATCGCTGCTGCTACTGCTGTCGCTGCTTCCGCTGTCACTGCTGCTGTCGGAACTGGAACTGCTGCTGCTCGAATCGTCCCACGAGCTTGTGTCCTTGATGCCGAAGTCGTTGTCCACGAAGCTGCGGTCGGGTTGCTGCTCGGGCTCCGGGTCGGACGAGGGCCAGAGGCTGCGGCCCATGCTGGCGTTGCCGTGACTGTCGCGGTGGTTGTTGAAGATGTTGACGGTGCTGCCCCTGTGGTCGTCGGAGCGGTCGTTCAGCAGGTGGCGCAGCACTTCGCCCGCGACCACCGCGCCGACACCTGCCACGGCCCCGGCCGCCAGCGCTCCACCGATGCCCGGGCCCTGGCCGGCTGCTGCGGGAGCCGAGGCGGGGTACTCCCGGTCTTCGTCGGCCCTGCTATAGCCCATCGACGAATCGCTGGTGGGCCTGGAGAACCGTGGCGCGCCAGCGGCGGCAGGCGCATCAAAGGTGGTGGCGCGCCTGCGCCGCTGGAAGACGAGGTAGGCGACGATGAAAAGGGCCACGATGCCGATCGGTGTCCAGGGGATTGGTCCGGACGACGACGCCGTATCTGCCTTCTCGGGTGAAGCGGCTGGCGCGGCGACCGGGCTGGGCACGGGCGGCGGTGGCTCGGCCTTGATCTCGGCCGGCTTCTCGAGCTTGCGTTCGAGCTTGGCGACCGAGTCGGCCTTCGCGAACTTGAGGCCCGGTGACAGCTCCTTGGCCTGGGACAGTTCGTCCCTGGCGTCGTCGAGCTTGCCGTTCATCGCGAGGAGTTCGGCGTGAACGTAGTGGGCCTTCGCGCTGTTGGGATGGTTCTTCAGCACCTTCGCGATCATCGCGTCGGCTTCCGCCATCCTGCCGCCGTTCGCCGCTTCGTAGATCTGCTGGATGGTCGGCTCTTTCGTCGCCGGCGCGCCCGCTGTCTTGGCCAGCGCGGGCGAAGGCATGCCGAATGCGAGGATCAGGGTGAAGGCGAGGGCGGCGAACAGTCGCTGTAGGGGCATGGGCATTCCTGTGGGCAATGGCGAATCGCAGCCACTGTAAAGGCGATGGAGGCGAAATCTCCGCGTGCAGACCCCCGGCCCGGCCAAAAGGGGTGTCTCCAGCCGATTAGAATCGCGGGTTGCCCAGTTTTGCGCGCGGCACGCGTGTGCCTCCGCTTAAATCCCGCTAGCGCGTGTAAGTCCTTGATCTGTATTGATAAAAAGATGCAGGCCCCGCGCACCAGCCCCCTCACAAGGAAGACATCATGACCGTGAACGTTGAAACTCTCGAGAAGCTCGAACGTAAGATCACGCTGACCCTGCCGGTCGGCACCATTCAGTCCGAAGTCGATTCGCGCCTCAAGAAGCTCGCGCGCACCGTCAAGATGGACGGCTTCCGTCCCGGCAAGGTGCCGATGAACGTCGTGGCCCAGCGCTATGGCTACTCGGTGCACTACGAAGTCATGAACGACAAGGTCGGCGAGGCCTTCTCGCAAGCCGCCAACGAAGCCAAGCTGCGCGTTGCCGGCCAGCCCCGCATCACTGAAAAAGAAGACGCACCCGAAGGCGAACTGGCCTTCGACGCAGTCTTCGAAGTGTTCCCCGAAGTCAAGATCAACGACCTGTCCGGCGCCGAAGTCGAGAAGCTCTCGGCCGAAGTGGGCGACGACGCGATCGACAAGACGCTCGACATCCTGCGCAAGCAACGCCGCACCTTCGCCCAGCGCGCGCAAGACGCCGTGGCGCAGGACGACGACCGCGTGACTGTCGACTTCGAAGGCAAGATCGACGGTGAGCCCTTCCAGGGCGGCAAGGCCGAAGACTTCCAGTTCGTCGTCGGCGAAGGCCAGATGCTCAAGGAATTCGAAGACGCCGTGCGCGGCATGAAGGCTGGCGACAGCCGCACCTTCCCGCTGTCGTTCCCGGCCGACTACCACGGCAAGGACGTGGCCGGCAAGCAAGCCGACTTCATGGTCACCCTGAAGAAGATCGAAGCCTCGCACCTGCCCGAAGTCAACGAGCAGCTGGCCAAGTCGCTCGGCATCGCCGAAGCCACGGTCGAAGGCCTGCGCGCCGACATCAAGCGCAACCTCGAGCGCGAAGTGAAGTTCCGCCTGCTGGCCCGCAACAAGAACGCCGTGATGGACGCCCTGGTGGCCAATGCCGAGCTCGACCTGCCGAACGCCAGCGTGCAGTCGGAAGTCAACCGCATGGTCGAAGGCGCCCGCGCCGAGCTCAAGCAGCGCGGCATCAAGGACGCCGACAAGGCCCCGATCCCCGACGAAGTGTTCCGCCCGCAAGCCGAGCGCCGCGTGCGCCTGGGCCTCGTGGTGGCCGAGCTGGTGCGTGCCAACAACCTGCAGGCCAAGCCCGAGCAGATCAAGGCCCACATCGACGAACTGGCCGCCAGCTACGAAAAGCCGGCCGACGTGGTGCGCTGGTACTTCAGCGACAACAACCGCCTGGCCGAAGTCGAAGCCGTTGTCATCGAGAACAACGTGACCGATTTCGTCCTGGGCAAGGCCAAGGTCAACGAAAAGTCGGTGTCGTTCGACGAACTGATGGCGCAACAGCAAGGCTGATTTCCGCCGCCGCCCGCTACGCCAATGGGGCTTGTGCTTTGCGGCACGAGCCCCATTTCACTCTGGCGTACAGTGCAAACAGCAGTGAACGATCCCATCTTCCGGAGAGAAAATTCATGATCGCAAACGAAATTCAAGGCCTCGGCATGGTTCCGATGGTCATCGAGCAGTCGGGCCGCGGCGAGCGGTCTTATGACATCTATTCGCGTCTCCTCAAGGAACGCATCATTTTCCTGGTGGGCGAGGTCAACGACCAGACGGCCAATCTCGTGGTGGCCCAGCTGCTGTTCCTCGAGAGCGAAAACCCGGACAAGGACATCTCGTTCTACATCAACTCCCCGGGCGGCAGCGTGAGCGCCGGCATGGCGATCTACGACACCATGCAGTTCATCAAGCCCGACGTGTCGACCATGTGCCTCGGTTTTGCGGCCAGCATGGGCGCCTTCCTGCTGGCGGCCGGCGAGAAGGGAAAGCGTTTCTCGCTGCCCAACTCGAAGATCATGATCCACCAAGTGCTGGGCGGCGCACGCGGCCAGGCGACCGACATCGAGATCCATGCGCGCGACATCCTACGCACCAAGGACCAGATGAATCGCATCCTGGCCGAGCGCACCGGCCAGCCGCTGGAAAAGGTCAAAGCCGACACCGAGCGCGACTATTTCCTCACGGCTGACGAGGCCAAGGAATACGGTCTGGTGGACCAGGTCGTCGCCAAGCGCGGTTAAAGCTGCGGGGCGCCGGTGGCGCCAAATGGCAAAAAACGGCGTTTTCCACACGGGAAACGCCGTTTTTGTTTAGTTATCATTGTGCATACCCTGTCACGAGGCAAAAGTCCATGGCCGATAAAAAAGGCTCTTCCAGCGAAAAAACGCTTTATTGCTCGTTCTGCGGCAAGAGCCAGCACGAGGTCAAGAAGCTGATCGCGGGCCCTTCGGTCTTCATCTGCGACGAGTGCATCGACCTTTGCAACGAGATCATCCGCGACGAGCTCCCGGCGGGCGAAGAAGCGCGTGAAGCACGCAGCGATCTGCCGACTCCGCTGGAGATCAAGACCAACCTCGACAACTACGTGATCGGCCAGGAGCCGGCCAAGCGCATGCTGTCGGTGGCGGTCTACAACCACTACAAGCGCCTGCGCCACAAGGAAAAGGCCAAGGGCGACGATGTCGAGCTCAGCAAGAGCAACATCCTGCTGATCGGCCCCACGGGCTCGGGCAAGACGCTGCTGGCTCAAACGCTCGCGCGCATGCTCGACGTGCCTTTCGTGATGGCCGACGCCACCACGCTGACCGAAGCCGGCTACGTGGGCGAGGACGTCGAGAACATCATCCAGAAGCTGCTGCAGAGCTGCAACTACGAGGTCGAACGCGCCCAGCGCGGCATCGTCTACATCGACGAAATCGACAAGATCTCGCGCAAGTCCGACAACCCCTCGATCACCCGTGACGTGTCGGGCGAGGGCGTGCAGCAGGCCTTGCTGAAGCTCATCGAAGGCACGATGGCCAGCGTGCCGCCGCAAGGCGGGCGCAAGCACCCGAATCAAGACTTCCTGCAGATCGACACGACGAACATCCTGTTCATCTGCGGCGGTGCGTTCGCGGGCCTCGAGAAGGTCATCGAAAACCGCACCGAGGCCTCGGGCATTGGCTTCGGCGCCGCGGTCAAGAGCAAGGCCCAACGTAGCATCACCGAGGTGTTCCGCGAAGTCGAACCCGAAGACCTGATCAAGTTCGGCCTGATCCCCGAACTCGTGGGCCGCATGCCCGTGGTCGCATCGCTCGCGGAACTCAGCGAGGATGCGCTGGTCCAGATCCTGACCGAGCCCAAGAATGCCGTGGTGAAGCAGTTCACCAAGCTGCTGCAGATGGAAGGCGTGGACCTCGAGATTCGCCCTGCGGCGCTCAAGGCGATCGCTCGCAAGGCCCTGGCCCGCAAGACCGGTGCACGCGGTTTGCGCTCGATCCTTGAACAGTCGCTGATCGACACCATGTTCGAATTGCCGAACGCGACCAATGTCGACAAGGTGGTGGTCGAGGAATCGACCATCGACGAAAACAAGCCCCCGCTGCTCGTGTACCGCGAAGCGGCGAAAAAGGCCTAAAGCCAAAGACGCGAAGGATCTGCATGTCTGGCCATACCCCTCTGCCTCCCGAAGCCCTCGACCTGCCGCTGCTGCCGCTGCGCGACGTCGTGGTGTTTCCCCACATGGTGATCCCGCTCTTCGTGGGTCGCCCCAAGAGCATCAAGGCGCTCGAGCTGGCCATGGAGGCGGAGCGCCGCATCATGCTGGTGGCCCAGAAGGCCGCTGCCAAGGATGAGCCCTCGGTCGAGGACATGTTCGAGGTCGGCTGCGTCTCGACCATCCTGCAGATGCTCAAGTTGCCCGACGGCACGGTGAAGGTGCTGGTCGAAGGCCAGCAGCGCGCACGCGTGAACCGCATCGACGACGGCGAGACGCACTTCTCGGCCAACGTGACGCCCGTCGAGGCGCCCGAAGGCGGCGAGAAGGGTACCGAGGTCGAGGCGCTGCGCCGCGCGGTGATGCAGCAGTTCGACCAGTACGTCAAGCTGAACAAGAAGATTCCGCCCGAAATCCTGACCTCGATCTCGAGCATCGACGATCCGGGCCGCCTTGCGGACACCATCGCAGCGCACCTGCCGCTCAAACTCGACAACAAGCAGGCCGTGCTCGACCTCGACGACGTCAAGGCGCGCCTGGAGAACCTGTTTGGACAGCTCGAGCGCGAAGTCGACATCCTCAACGTCGACAAGAAGATCCGTGGCCGCGTGAAGCGCCAGATGGAAAAGAACCAGCGTGACTTCTACCTCAACGAGCAGGTCAAGGCCATCCAGAAGGAGCTTGGCGAAGGCGAAGAGGGCGCGGACATCGAGGAGATCGAGAAGAAGATCAAGCTCGCGAAGATGTCCAAGGAAGGCCTGAAGAAGGCCGAAGGCGAACTCAAGAAGCTCAAGCTGATGTCGCCCATGTCGGCCGAAGCCACGGTGGTGCGCAACTACATCGACGTGCTCATCGGCCTGCCGTGGAGCAAGAAGACCAAGATCAAGCACGATCTGGCCAATGCCGAGGCCGTGCTCAATGCCGACCACTACGGCCTCGAGAAGGTCAAGGACCGCATCCTCGAATATCTCGCGGTGCAGCAACGCGTCGACAAGGTCAAGGCGCCGATCCTGTGCCTCGTGGGACCTCCGGGCGTGGGCAAGACTTCGCTCGGGCAGTCGATCGCCAAGGCGACCGGCCGCAAGTACACCCGCATGGCGCTGGGCGGCATGCGCGACGAAGCCGAGATCCGCGGCCACCGTCGCACCTACATCGGCGCGCTGCCGGGCAAGGTGCTGCAGGGCCTGAGCAAGATCGGCACGCGCAATCCGCTGTTCCTGCTCGACGAAATCGACAAGCTGGGCACGGACTTCCGTGGCGACCCGTCGAGCGCGCTGCTCGAAGTGCTCGACCCCGAGCAGAACCACACCTTCGGCGACCACTACGTGGAAGTCGACTTCGACCTGAGCGACGTGATGTTCGTCGCCACCTCGAATTCGATGAACATTCCGCCGGCGCTGCTGGACCGCATGGAAGTCATCCGCCTCTCGGGCTACACCGAGGACGAGAAGACGCACATCGCGATCAAGTACCTGCTGCCGAAGCAGTTGAAGAACAACGGCGTCAAGGAAGAAGAACTCCTCGTCACCGAAGAGGCCGTGCGCGACATCGTGCGCTACTACACGCGTGAAGCGGGTGTGCGTTCGCTCGAGCGCGAACTGTCCAAGATCTGCCGCAAGGTGGTGAAGGGCCTGCTGCTCAAGCAGTTCACGCCCAAGGTCACGGTCGACGGCACGAATCTCAACGAGTTCCTTGGCGTGCGCAAGTACAGCTTCGGCCTCGCAGAGAAGCAGAATCAGGTCGGCCAGGTGGTTGGCCTCGCATGGACCGAAGTCGGCGGTGACCTGCTGACGATCGAAGCCGTGACCATGCCCGGCAAGGGCGTGATCAGCCGCACCGGTTCGCTGGGCGACGTGATGAAGGAATCGGTCGAGGCCGCGCGCACGGTGGTGCGCAGCCGCTCGCGCCGCCTGGGCATCAAGGACGAGGCGTTCGAGAAGCGCGACATCCACATCCACGTGCCCGATGGCGCTACGCCGAAGGACGGCCCGAGCGCGGGCGCGGCGATGACGACGGCCTTCGTGTCGGCGCTCACGGGCATTCCCGTGCGCAGCGACGTCGCGATGACCGGCGAGATCACGCTGCGCGGCGAGGTGACGGCCATCGGCGGCCTGAAGGAAAAGCTGCTGGCCGCGCTGCGCGGCGGCATCAAGACCGTGCTGATTCCGGAAGAGAACGCCAAGGACCTGCAGGAGATTCCCGAGAACGTGAAGAACGGCCTCGAGATCGTGCCTGTGAAGTGGATCGACAAGGTGCTCGAGATCGCTCTCGAGAAAATGCCCGAACCGCTGTCCGACGAAGAAGTGGCTGCATCCGCGGCTGCAGTGGCAGAACTGGCCAAGCAGCGCGCAGGGGCGCCAGCTTCGGAAGGCTCGGTCAAGCACTGACCGGTTGATCGCAAAACTTGTGGAGCCTCGAAAAACTGGTATATAATTCGAGGCTCGAAACGCGGGAATAGCTCAGTTGGTAGAGCGCAACCTTGCCAAGGTTGAGGTCGAGAGTTCGAGACTCTTTTCCCGCTCCAGTTTTGAAAAAGGGAAGCAACAGCTTCCCTTTTTTTCGCTAGTTCGATTTCGTATTTCTGCGTGGCGCGATAGCAAAGCGGTTATGCAACGGATTGCAAATCCGTCTAGCCCGGTTCGACTCCGGGTCGCGCCTCCACTCTCTCGGTTCAACCAGATTCGACCCCGACTACCAAGCCCCGCCAACCCACGTTGCCGGGGCTTGTTTTGTTTGGGTTATCGTCGATGTTCAACCTGACGCCCGGATGGTGAAATTGGTAGACACATCGGACTTAAAATCCGCCGCTTCCTTAATCGGGGCATACGGGTTCGACCCCCGTTCCGGGTACCAAACTTACAAGGGAGCATTCGATGCCTCGCTACAACGCTCCATTTGAGATCCATGTGCACGGCGACGTGCCGCTGCGTTCGGACGTCACCTTCGACCAGATCCAGGAAGCGCTCAAGCCGCTCTGGAAGTACGCCGGCGCCAAGTCGCTGGCCGACGGTGCCACGAGCACCTACGAAGAAGAACCCGGCATCCGCTTCGAGCAGAAGGACCACACGCTGCAGATGTGCTGGACCGTGCCCGGCGACGAAGATTTCCGCCAGGCGCTCGACGAGATGTGCATGGGCCTGAACGAGCTCTCCGAACGCGGTGCGGCCATCGAGGTCACCTTCTACGACACCGACTTCGACGAGGAAGAGGGCGACCCCGAAGAAGAATCGCGCGACGACTTCCTGATGCTGTTCGTCGGCCCGAACCCGGCCGCGATCATGCAGGTGCAACGCGACCTGCTGGTGGAAGACGTCGTCAACCTCATGGAACGCCACTTCGACGGCGCCGAGCTGGGTGGCGTGGTCTCCGAGATCGACCGCCTCTTCAGCGATCGTTTCGACGCGCTGGTGAACTCGCTCGAAATCGGCAAGCGCCCGCGCGGCACCGGTGGACCGGGCAGCGGCGGCAGCGGCGGTGGCCATGGCGGCGGTCGCCGTCCGCGTCACCTGCACTAAGCAACCCCACGCCCCGGTCCAAGGCCGCATGGCCCTGTTTCCCGCCTCCGCGCTGCGCCCGGGCGTTCGCAAGCGCGAGGTGTTCGGCTGGGCGATGTACGACTTCGCCAATTCGGGCTACACCACGGTCGTCATAACAGCCGTGTTCGCTGCCTACTTCGTGGGTGGCATTGCCAAGGGCGCGCCGTGGGCCGCCTTCGCGTGGACAGCGGCGCTCAGTACCTCCTACGCAATCGTGATGCTCACGATGCCCGCCATCGGTGCCTGGGCCGACTTGCGCGCGGCCAAGAAGCGGGTGCTCGTTTTTGCGACCATCGGCTGCGTCTTCGCGACAGCGGCGCTTGCCATCACGCCGGGTTTTTCGGGCACGTCCGGCGTCGCGCTGGCGATGGCGCTGGTGATCGTCTCCAACGCTTTCTATTCCTGCGGCGAGTCCCTCACGGGTGCTTTCCTGCCCGAACTCGCCACGGCCGAGGGCATGGGCAAGGTCAGCGGATGGGGCTGGGCCTTCGGCTACGTCGGCGGCATGCTGGCGTTGGGCATCTGCCTGGCCTATGTGCTGTGGTCGCAATCGAAGGGCTTGCCGGCAGCGCATTTCGTGCCGGTGACTATGCTGATCACGGCAGTCATCTACGGTGGGGCCGCCTGCGTCACTTTCGTGTTGCTGCCCGAGCGCGCAAAGCCCCAGGCGGCCCGCGCGGAGCAGGGCGGTGCATGGCAGCAACTCCGCGCCACATATCGGCAGGCCCGGGCCTATCGCGACTTCATGTGGCTGCTGGCCTGCACGGTCTGCTACCAGGGCGGCGTGGCGGTGGCCATCACGCTTGCGGCGATCTACGCGGAGCAGGTGATCGGCTTCGTCGCGAGCGAAACCATGGTGCTGATCTTCGTGCTCAACATCGCGGCTGCGCTTGGCGCTTTCAGTTTCGGCTACATCCAGGACCGCATCGGCCACAAGGTCTCGCTGGCCTGCACGCTGGTCGCGTGGATCGCGGTCTGCGTGATCGCCGCGCTGGTGACGACCAAGGGCGGCTTCTGGTGGGCGGCCGCCATCGCAGGGCTCTCGATGGGATCGAGTCAATCGGCCGGTCGCGCCATGACGGGCTATCTGGCGCCGCCGCAGCAACTCGCAGAGTTCTTCGGGCTCTGGACTTTCGCGACACGGCTGGCGAGCATCGTCGGCCCCCTGAGCTTCGGCGCCATCACATGGATGACCGGCGGCAACCAGCGCATCGCGATCTTGTCGACCGCGGTGCTGTTTGTGGCGGGGCTGTTGCTGCTGCTGCCGATCGACATGCAGCGCGGCCGGCAAGCCGCGCTGCGTGCCTAGCCAACAATCAAGGCAGCTTGTCGCCGAACAGGCTGTCGTTGGTCAGCGGATAGCCGACTTCCGGTGCGTAGCGCTTGATCCAGTTCGCCGGGTCCTTCACGCGGGCAGCAAAGGCTGCCAGGTCCGAGCGGTCGAGCGAGCCGTTGTAGATCGCGTTGGTCTGGTTGGCGGGCAGCACCGTGAAGCTGATGCCTGTGCCGGCCGTCGTGACCGCGTCGGGGATGGTGCCCGCAGCACCGCCCAGCGTGATGGTCGCGAGGTGGTTGCCGACAGCGGTGATCTGTCCCGCCTGGCCGTTGCCCAGTCCGGCGATGGTGCCGCCCGCGATGGCGTAGATGGTTTCCGATTTGCCGATGCCGCCCGGCGATCCGAGCGTGAAGCCCTTGTCCGCAATCGGATTGCCGGTGACGTCGGTCTGGATGGTCACGATGGTGCCGGCCGGCAGGTTCTGGTCCGCAGTCCAGAAGAATGCTGTTTCGTTGGTGATGCCGGCGAATTCGGTCGTGCCCGCCTTGCGGTCGCGGTCGGTGAACAGCACTTGCGTGCCACCGTTCACGGCCTTCAGCAGTACGAAGGCATAAGCGTCGGGCGCTTCGGCATTGGCTGCCATGAAGAGCAGGTCGCCGGCCACCAGCGGTGTGGCGCCGGCAGTGGTCGTGAAGCTCAGCTTCGTCGCATCGGAAATACCCGCGAAGGCGTTGCCAGCCGCGTCGGTGATGGCATTGGCATCCACCGTGATGTAGTAGCCGGTGCTCAGCTCGAGCGGGGCCGTCGGCACCAGCTTCAGCACGTTGAAGGCCACCTGCAGGCGCGCGGCGGGGCTGTTGGTGTGGAAGGTCTCGATCACGCTGCCGTCGGCCTTGTGCAGCACGATGCTGCCCGAGCCCAGGCGCACGGCCTCGTTGAACGACAGCGTGATCGACGTGTCGAGGTTGACGCCCACGCGACCGGCCGCCGGCATTGACTTCTGCAGCTTCGGCGCGGCGGTGTCGACCCACGGCTTGCCGAGGCGCACGACGAAGCCGTCGAATTTCTGGTCGACGGCGGGCAGGTCTTTCGAGGCCGTCTTGCCGTCCCACTTGGTGTCGCCGTTGTCGAGCAGCAGTTGCACCTGCGTGCCGGCCGTCACGGGGCCAGGCACCTCGACGGTGGATTCGAAGCTGCCGCCGGTTTCCTTGCGCAGCGCATCGAGGTCGTTCGACAGTTCCACCGGCGCGCTGTTCGGGTTGCCGTCCCATGCGAACAGGGCGAAGTTGCGGTCCACCTCGGGCGCGGCGGCGCCAGCCGGGCCAGCGACGATCAGGTACTTGCCGTCGGTGCCCTTGTCGATGGAGCGGATGCCGCGGCCGCCCAGCTCCAGCTCGATGGGGGCGCCGAAGGTGGCTTGCGTGGTGGTGCCCGCCATCAGCGCGGCGTAGTTCTGCAGCGGCACGATCAATGCCTTGGCGCGTACTTGAGTGCCCGTCTGCGGAGCGCGAAAGCCGAGCCACAGGGCGGTGTCGCCCGGTGCGCTGGTCATGCCCTCGATGGAGAAGCCGTCGACGCGCTCGGGCACGATGCCGGCCGCGGCGGACACGGCAAAACCGAAGCGGTTGGCGCCGAGCCCATGGAGGTTGCCCGTGTCCCAGGCGATCAGCTGCGCTTCGAGCAGCGAGAACTGGCCGACATAGTCGAAGGCGGTGGCGGCGCCCGTGCCGCTGACCTTGACTGCGAAGAGGTGCGAGCGGTCGGCGGCTGCGTCGGCGCCGTCCTTCTTGTTGCTGTTGGAGCCGGTGAAGTACAGCGTGTCTCCGATGCGCGTGCCGGCCTCCAGGTCGAGCTCCTTGGCCAGCTTCGGGCCTTCGAGCTCGTAGCTCCATTCCTTCACCGCGGCACCGCCGCCGCGCGGGTAGACGCGCAGCACGTTGGCCTCATCGTCCGCCACGATCATGACGTTGTCGGGCAGCGCGATGGCGGTCGATGCGTCGGACGATCCCTTGGTGGTGCCCGCATTGGGCGTGAACCGTGCCTTCGACACGAGCTGGTCGGGCTCCGGCTGCGCGGCGGGCGGCTGGGCCGGTGGCGGCGCAGTGCTGGTGGGCGGAATGAATCCGCTGAAACCGCCTGAATTGTTACCACCGCCGCAGGCGCCCAGCAGCAACGCGAGTGCGCTGGCGAGCAACAGGGGCTTGAAGGGGATGCGGGTCTGGGAGGGTGAAGTCATTGTGCGCGGTAGTTCTTTTGGCTAAACCGCGCATCCTGTTACCTTAGTGTGACGGCTCGGTGAAAAACCGGCCGTGGGTCAGGCGCCCGTCAGGGCGTCTGTTGTTGCAGCGACTTCGGCGCCTTGAAGCGCTCGCCGTCATAGCGCAGCGTGACCGTGTCGAACTTCGCGGGCAGTGCCTTTTCCACGCAGCCCTGGTCTTCCTGCTCCTGCGCACGGCTCTGCAGCAGCGTGCGCGACAGCTGCAGATCGGCAAAGCCGTTGCTGCTGCCCTTGCCGACCGACAGCATGGTGCGCAGCTTCTCGAAGTGGCCGGTGCAAGTGGAGTCCCACCCGCCGTGGTCGTGATCGAGCTCGATCTCCTGCAGCACCTGGCGCAACTGCTTGCCATGGTGCACGTAGAGCCGCACGGTTTCGCTGGCCAGAGGGCTGCCGGGCGCGTTGCTGCCCCGGTAGCGCACGCGCAGGCCGAAGGCGCGGGCCTCGGGCGACAGCACGTAGCGCGAGGTGTCGATGCGGATGTCCTGGATCGACGTGGTGGCGTCTTCGTCGAGTGCCTCGGGCTGCACGAGCCGGCCGATGACGGTGTCGCGATCGGTGTTGCCGTTGTCGGGGCGCTGGATCAGCAGGATTTCCAGGTCGAAGACCTTGGCGCCCCGGTCGGTGGTTTCGCGCGGCATCGGCAGCACGACGATGCTGCGTCCGGGAAAGGCCGGCCAGACCTTGCAGGCCGCGAGCCGCTCGTCGAGCGGGCGATTGGGATGCAGCTTGGCGTGCATGCGTTCGGCAAGGCCACTCTCGCAGGCCGCGTGGCTCAGGCCGGCGGCCGAGAGGCACAGGAGGAGGGCGGCGTGGCGCAGGAGACGCATGACTCGGACCAGGTCAGGTCGTGGCCGCAGCAGAAGGGAGTCCGAGCCATCGCGCGGCCGCGGCTTCGAGCACGGCGACGTCGCCGCTGCTCTGCAGAAGCAGGCCGCCACTGCCGCTGTCCGCGAGCTGGCCCGCCGCTGTCAACAGGCGCCGCGTTTGCTGCGCGACCGGCACGCCCGTGTCGATGAACCGCAGCGTGGCCGGCGCATGCCGGCGCAACTCGTCCTTCACGAGCGGGTAGTGGGTGCAGCCAAGCACCACCGTGTCGACTTCGCCAGGCGCATCGCCGAAGGGGCCGGCTTCGGCCATGTAGCGTTCGCACAGTGCCGCGATGCCTGCCGAGTCGAAGCCTTCGATGGCCTTCACGAGCCCGTCGCAGGGCACGGGACGGACATCAGCCGACCCGGCGAACGAGGCGCGCAGCGTGGCGTACTTGGCGCTGGCCAGTGTGCCGCGCGTGGCCATCACCGAGATGCGCCCCGTGCGGCTCGCAGCCACGGCGGGCTTGAGGCCAGGTTCCAGCCCGACGATCGGCAGGTCGGGATTCTCGGCGCGCATCAGATGGATGGCGGCCGTGGTCGCCGTGTTGCAGGCCACCACGAGCGCCTTGATGCCGTGCTCGCGCCGCAGGTGTTCGACCACGGTGCGCGAGCGCTCGATCACATAGGCGTCTCCGCGCTCGCCGTACGGCGCATAGGCCGTGTCGGCGAAGTACACGAAGCGTTCGTGCGGCAGTTCGGCCCGCAGCGCGGCCAGCACGCTGAGCCCGCCGACTCCGCTGTCGAAGACGCCTACAGCGCTCAAGCTTCTTCCATCATGATGGTCTTGAACTCGCCGCTGGCAATGCGCTTCTGCCACTCGGCCGGGCCGGTGATGTGCGCGCTGGTGCCGCCGGCATCGACCGCCACCGTCACGGGCATGTCGACCACGTCGAATTCATAGATCGCTTCCATGCCCAGGTCCTCGAAGCCCACGACCTTGGCGGTCTTGATGGCCTTGCTCACGAGGTAGGCGGCGCCGCCCACGGCCATGAGGTAGGCACTCTTGTGCTTCTTGATGGCCTCGATGGCAACCGGGCCGCGCTCGGCCTTGCCGATCATCGCGATCAGGCCGGTCTGCGCCAGCATCATTTCGGTGAAGCCGTCCATGCGCGTGGCGGTGGTCGGACCGGCGGGGCCCACGGCTTCGTCGCCGACCGGATCGACCGGGCCGACGTAATAGATGACGCGGTTGGTGAAGTCCACCGGCAGCTTCTCGCCCTTGGCCAGCATGTCCTGGATGCGCTTGTGCGCGGCGTCGCGGCCGGTGAGCATCTTGCCGTTGAGCAGCAGCGTGTCGCCCGGCTTCCAGCTTGCCACTTCGGCGGGCGTGAGCTTGTCGAGGTCGACGCGCTTGCTCTTCTTCTCGTCAGGCGCCCAGTTCACGTCGGGCCACAGGTCGAGCGACGGCGGGTCGAGGTAGACAGGGCCGCTGCCGTCCATCGTGAAGTGCGCGTGGCGGGTGGCCGCGCAGTTGGGGATCATCGCAACGGGCTTGCTCGCCGCATGCGTCGGGTACATCTGGATCTTGACGTCGAGCACGGTGGCCAGGCCGCCCAGGCCCTGCGCGCCGATGCCCAGCGCATTGACCTTCTCGTACAGCTCGATGCGCAGCGCCTCGACCTTGCTCAGCTCGGCGCCCGACTTCTTCTTAGCCTGCAGCTCGTGCATGTCGAGGTCGTCCATCAGGCTTTCCTTGGCCATCAGCGCAGCCTTCTCGGCCGTGCCGCCGATGCCGATGCCCAGCATGCCCGGCGGGCACCAGCCGGCGCCCATGGTGGGCACGGTCTTGAGCACCCAGTCGACCACGCTGTCGCCGGGGTTCAGCATGACCAGCTTGCTCTTGTTCTCGCTGCCGCCGCCCTTGGCCGCGACCGTCACTTCAACGGTGTTGCCGGGAACGATCTCGGTGAAGATCACCGCGGGCGTGTTGTCCTTGGTGTTCTTGCGGTCGAACTGCGGGTCGGCCACGACCGAGGCGCGCAGTGTGTTGTCGGGGTGGTTGTAGCCGCGGCGCACGCCTTCGTTGATGGCGTCGTCGAGGCTGCCGGTGAAGCCGCCCCAGCGCACGTCCATGCCCACCTTGAGGAACACGTTGACGATGCCGGTGTCCTGGCAGATCGGGCGCTGGCCCGTGGCGCTCATCTTGCTGTTGGTCAGGATCTGCGCGATGGCGTCCTTGGCCGCGGGGCTCTGCTCGCGCTCGTAGGCGCGGGCCAGATGGGCGATGTAGTCGGCGGGGTGGTAGTAGCTGATGTACTGCAGCGCGGCGCTGATCGATTCGATCAGGTCGGCCTGCTGGATCGTGGTCGTCATGGTGGGGGGAGTTTTTTTGGAGTGTGAAACGCCCCCCGATTATCTCAGCCGATGCGCCTACTGCGCTGCGGCTCGGGCTTGCTCTATCCAGCCGTCGAACAGAGGACGGTGCACCCGGATCCACCCGTCGGTGTGCCGCTCCACGTCCTGCTGCGTGTTGGCGCCCTGGCTCATGCGCAGGTTCTGGGCATTGATGTCGCCGATCGGCAGCTTCATCACCTCGAAGAGCTTGGCCGCGGCCGGGTTCTTCTCGGCGAAGGCCCGGTTGGCGACGATCTGCTCCTGGTTGGCCTGGAAGCCGTAGTTCTTGCCGTTGGGCAGCTGCGTGTCGACGTTGCCGCCCTGCGAGGAACCTTGCGAGGACGAGAAGGGCACCTGCAGCCACACAACGTCAGCGCCCGGGCGCAGCACGGCGCTCACCCAGTACGGCGTCCACGTGTAGTACAGCACCGGCTTGTCCTGCTTGAAGCGGGCGATGGTGTCGGCCATCAGCGCGGCGTAGCTGCCCTGCTTGTGCGTGACGGTGTCGCGCAGCTGATAGGCCGTCAGGTGGTTCTCGATGGCCAGCTCGCAGCCCCAGCCGGGGTTGCAGCCAGTCAGGTCGGCCTTGCCGTCGCCGTCTGCGTCGAACAGCTTCGCGATGGCAGGGTCCTTCAGCTGTGCGATGTTCGTGATGCCGTACTGCTCTGCCGTCTTGCGGTCGATCAGGTAGCCCTGCACGGCGCCGTCCGAGTACACGCCCTTGCGCCACAGCTTGGCGTCGCCGCCGCTGTTCTTGTAGAAGTCGGCGTGCAGCAGGCTCCAGTGGTTGGCCATGAAAGTGGCGTCGCCGTTGGCAATGGCCAGATGCTCGGTGGCGGGCTCCAGGTCTTTCATGGGCTCGACGGTGTATCCGAGCTTTTCGAGCGCGCGCATCACCAGCAGCGTCTGGAAGGCTTCTTCCGCGAGCGAGCTTTTCAGCGGCTGCACGGTAACGCCCTTGCCGGGCAGGTCGTTGGCAGCATGGGCGGCCATGCCCGAGGCCACGAAGGCGAGGGCCAGCAGGCCGCGTGCGATGAAACTGGTTTTCTTCATGCGTTGTGTTCCTCCGTGCGGCTTATTGCGCTTGCGTGGACAGGGCGGGAACCGGCTGGTTGCCCGGTTGCGAAGGCGAACCCACGAGGCGCTGCAGCACTCGCAGCGCGAAGCCCACCGGCCCGGTGTGCCACCAGCGGCGGCCAGCGCTGCGGCGCGACTTGCCCATGGCTTGCGTCAGCCGGTCCAGCGAGATCGCCAACAGCACGATGCCCAGCCCGCCAACGGTCGCCAGGCCCATGTCGAGCCGGCCGATGCCGCGCAGCACCATCTGGCCCAGGCCGCCCACGGCGATCATCGATGCGATGACGACCATCGACAGCGACAGCATCAGCGCCTGGTTGATGCCAGCCATGATCGACGGCATGGCCAGCGGCAGTTGCACCTTCACCAGCATCTGCCAGGGCGAAGCGCCGTAGGCGCGTGCGGCCTCGATGAGGTCGGGGCGCACCTGGCGCAGGCCGAGGTTGGTCAGGCGCACCAGCGGCGCCAGCGCGAAGATGATCGTCACGATCACGCCCGGCACGTTGCCGATGCCGAACAGCATCACCACCGGCACGAGGTACACGAAGGCCGGCGTGGTCTGCATCGCGTCGAGCACCGGCCGCATGATTCGCTGCGCCCGGTCGCTGCTTGCCAGCAGCACGCCCAGCGGCAGGCCGATAACCATGCAGAACACCAGAGAGGTCAGCACCAGCGACAGCGTCACCATCGCCTCGGGCCAGATGCCGAGCATGGCCACGAGCAGCAGCGCTACCGTGGTGCCGATGGCCAGCGCGCGGCCGGCGAACTGCCAGGCGAAGAGGCCGATGAGGGCGATCATCGCCAGCGTGGGCAGGCCGGTGAGCAGGCCCTGCACCCAGTTCAGCGTGCTGTCGATGGGCAGGCGCACGGTCTGGAAGAAGGGGCGGAAGTGCTCGACCACCCAGCCGAGGCCCTGGTTGATCCACGATTCGACGGGCAGGGAGCCGTCCCACAGGCGGTGCAGCTGGAAGCCGCTGGTGGCGGCGTCGGCTTGTCCCGCAAGTTGGTGGGCGGCGTTCACTGGCGCGTCGAGCCAGGCGCTGGTGGCCGAGGTGTCGGGCGCGGCCGAGAGCGCCTCCCACGGATCGACGAAGGCGGGGGCCGCAGGCGTGCTCAGGTCGGAAGGAAGTGTGTTGTCGTTCATCGTTCAGGTCCTTCGTGAATTCAGTGCGGCTCGGCGGCGAGAGCAGGGGCAGCGTTGGGCAAGACGGGCTCGATCGGCGGCGTGTCGCGGTCGAGGAACTTGAGCAGCGTCGTCTTGCTGATCGCACCGCAGAAGCGGCCGTCGCTCGCCACCACCGGCAACGCGCACGGCGCCTGCGCGAGCTGGCCGATCAGGCCTGCCACGGGGGCTTCGGCGTCGATGCGCGGCAGCTCGTTGAGAAACGCGTGCTGCAGCCCCAGCGGGCCTGAATGTCCATCGAGCGCGCCGCGCAGCGTGTCCGCCGACACCACGCCGAGGAAGCGCTTGTTGGGGCTCGTCACGTAGGCGAAGTCGCGGTCCTGGTCTTCCAGCAGCTTGAGCGCCGCGCGCGCACCGCGCTCGGGGTGCTCGCACACCACGGTGAGCGATTTGCGCGCGATGTCCGCCGCCTTGAACACGGCTGCCGCGTCCACGCCGCGCACGAAGCTGCGCACGTAGTCGTTGGCGGGGCTGCGCAAGATCTCGTCGGGCGTGCCGACCTGGATCACCTGGCCGTCCTTCATGATCGCGATGCGGTCGCCGATGCGCATGGCTTCGTCGAGGTCGTGCGAGATGAAGACGATGGTGCGGCGCTGCTCCTGCTGCAGCCGCAGCAGCTCCGACTGCATTTCGGTGCGGATGATCGGGTCGAGGGCCGAGAAGGCCTCGTCCATCAGCAGGATCGACGGGTCCGAGGCCAGCGCCCGTGCCAGTCCCACGCGCTGCTGCATGCCGCCCGAGAGCTCGTCGGGATAGCTGTCGCCCCAGCCCGCCAGCCCCACCTGCGCGAGCGCGAGGTCGGCTTGCGCCAGGCGCTCCTTCTTGCCCGTGCCCGAGAGTTCGAGGCCGAAGGCGGTGTTCTCGCGCACCGTCATGTGCGGCATCAGCGCGAACGACTGGAACACCATGCTGATGTCCTTGCGGCGCAGCGCGCGCAGCTTGGTGTCGGAGTGTTCGTTGATGTCCGCGCCGTCGATCACGATGCGGCCCGCGGTCGGTTCGATCAGCCGGTTCAAGAGGCGCACCAGCGTCGACTTGCCCGAACCCGAGAGACCCATGATGACGAAGATTTCTCCGGCCTGGATTTCGAAGGTGGCGTCGAACACGCCGATCGACTGGCCGGTACGCGCCAGGATTTCCTTCTTGGAAAAACCTTGCCGGACCAGCTCCAGGGCTTGTTCGGGCTCGTCGCCGAACACCTTGAAGACATGGTCGATGAGAATTCCTTTGGCCATACGTCGGGGCTCCTTTGGTGAGGGGTTGACAGATCGCCACCCCCGCAAGGGCGACGCGACCACGCCCCCAGCCCATTGGATGGGCTGCCGACAGGCACTGAAGACGACATGGCGACGAAGCCAGTGCCCGCCGGATGCTTCATTCGCAGGGCAACGGGCCTGGTCGAGGGGCGCCGCCTGGATGAGCGTGACGTGGCAATGGGGACGGAAAAGATCCGGCCGGTTTGCCGGGCTGGGCCCGGCGGGAGAACCTTGCACCGCGACGGGATTCGGAGATCCGCGAGTAGTGAAGGGGTGACCTGCAAGTTCAAGAGAGCGGGGAACCCGAACTCATCATGACTTGTTGGTCGTCAGAAGCCTTCGATCATAACTTTTCGACATGATGCGGTCAAGGCGGGAGGCGTATCGTGATGTCAGCGGCCAGCCAATGGCCCCGTCAGATGCGAGCTATTCCTATTGGCCGATACTCGGGCTCACGCCCGCCGAGCGGCGCGACCTTTCATGATCCTGCGGAGCTTTTTCTCATGACGACTTCCCCCAAGACCCGTGCCGAGCGCGACACCTTCGGACCGATCGACGTGCCGGCCGACAAGCTGTGGGGCGCGCAAACGCAGCGCTCGCTGCAGAACTTCGACATCTCCGGCGAGCAGCAGCCGCGCGAGATCATCAAGGCGCTGGCGCAGGTCAAGCGCGCATCGGCCGTGGTCAACCACGCGCTGGGCCTGCAGGACGAAAAGAAGACCAAGGCCATCGTGGCGGCCGCCGACGAAGTCATTGCCGGCAAGCACCCGGGCGAGTTCCCGCTGGTGGTCTGGCAGACCGGCTCGGGCACGCAGACCAACATGAACGTCAACGAGGTGCTGGCCAATCGCGCCAGTGAAATCCTCGGCGGCGAGCGCGGCGAAGGCCGCCTCGTGCACCCCAACGACGATGTGAACCGCAGCCAGTCGAGCAACGACGTGTTCCCGACCGCCATGCACGTGGCCGCCGTCGAGGCCATCACGCACAAGCTGCTGCCGGCCATCGCCAAGCTGCGCGGCACGCTGGAGCAGAAGTCCAAGGACTTCGCCGACATCGTGAAGATCGGCCGCACCCACCTGCAGGACGCCACGCCGCTTACGCTGGGCCAGGAGTTCTCGGGCTACGTGGCGCAACTCGCGCACGGCGAGGCGCACGTGCGCGCCGCGCTGCCGCACCTGAGCGAACTGGCGCTGGGCGGCACCGCAGTCGGCACCGGGCTGAACGCGCCCAAGGGCTATGCAGAGCAGGTGGCCGCCGAGCTGGCGAAGCTCACGGGCCTGCCGTTCGTGACCGCGCCGAACAAGTTCGAAGCGATGGCCAGCGTCGACGCGCTGGTGCACGCCCACGGCGCGCTGAAGACGCTCGCCGCCAGCATGAACAAGATCGCCAACGACGTGCGCTGGCTCGCGAGTGGTCCGCGCAGCGGCATCGGCGAACTGAGCATTCCCGAGAACGAACCGGGCTCGTCGATCATGCCGGGCAAGGTCAACCCGACCCAGAGCGAGGCTGTCACGATGCTGGCCGCGCAGGTGTTCGGCAACGACGTGGCCATCAACATCGGTGGCGCCTCGGGCAACTTCGAGCTGAACGTGTTCCGCCCGATGGTGGCGCACAACTTCCTGCAGAGCGTGCGCCTGTTGGCCGACGGCATGGTGAGCTTCAACGACCACTGCGCGGTGGGCATCGAGCCGAATCGCGAACGCATCACGGAGCTGGTGCAGCGTTCGCTGATGCTGGTGACGGCGCTGAACACGCACATCGGCTACGACAAGTCGGCCTACATCGCCAAGAAGGCGCACAAGGAAGGCACGAGCCTGCGCGAAGCGGCGATTGCCTCGGGGCACCTCACGGCCGAACAGTTCGACCAGTGGGTGGTGCCGGAGAACATGACTGGCCGTTGATTCGGTCAGCCCATTGAAAAAGGACCCTCGTCGGGTCCTTTTTTGTTTCAGTAGCCGATCGTGTATCGCTGACGGGAGTGCGCCGGCTTTTCAAGCTCGTCGATGAACGCGATTGCGTAGTCCTCGAAGGTGATCCAGCTGCGGCCTTCGGCGCTTACCAGCAGGTCGTCCTTGCCCAGGCGGAACTTGCCGGTGCGCTCGCCTTCGACGAACTCGGCGGATGGCGACAGGAAGGTCCAGTCGAGTTCCTTCTCGTTGCGCAGCGTGTCGAGGAACACGCCGCCGGCCGAAGCTTCGGCGCGGTAGGCATCGGGGAAGTTCGGCGTGTCGATCACTTTCAGGCCGGGCGCCGCGAACAGGCTGCCGGCGCCGCCGACCACCAGCAGGCGCTTCACGCCCGAGCGCTTGACCGGCTCGATGATGGCCGCGGGCGGCACCGTGGAGAAGTGCGCGGCACTGAACACGGCGTCGTGGCCGGCCAGCGCTTTTTCGAGTGCTGCGCCATTGAGCACGTCGAGGTCGACGGCCTTCACGTTTGCGCGGCCTGCCAGCTTGTCGGTGGCCTTGCGGGCGATGGCCGTGACGGTGTGGCCGCGGCGCAGGGCTTCTTCCAGAAGGCGGCCGCCGGCGCGTCCGGTGGCGCCGATGATGGCGATGTGGCTCATGAGTGACTCCTGTGAAAGATCGAAAGATCGGATGGGATGAACCACATCTTAGGTTTCTGGTTTCGAAAGAAATACCTCGATTTGCGCGCTTGTTTATTCCTAAAATCGTTCGAATGGACCGATTGAACGCCATGCGCGTGTTTGTGAACGTGGTCGATTCGGGCAGCCTTTCGGCCGCCGCCGACAAGCTCGACATGTCCCGCCCGGTAGTCACGCGCTACGTGGCCGAACTGGAGCAATGGACCGGCGCGCGCCTGCTGCACCGCACGACGCGCCGCCTTAGCCTCACGGCCGCTGGCGAAGAGCTGCTGCCGCGTTGCCGCCAGGTGCTGGAGCTCACGGGCGACATGCAGGCCGCGGTGCGGCATCCGGCCGAGGCGCCGCGCGGGCAATTGCGCATCACCACAGGAACCTCGTTTGCGCAGGCACAACTGGCCGACGCGATTGCCGACTATGTGCGGCTTTATCCGGCCGTGATGGTTGACCTGGTGCTGTTGGATCGAACCGTCAACCTCGTGGACGAGCGCATCGACCTCGCGATTCGTACAGCGGCAGAGATCGACCCCAATCTGATCGCGCGCCGGCTCACCACGTGCCGATCGGTGGTTTGCGCTTCACCCGCCTATCTGAAGGAGCACGGGAAACCCCTGCGCGTGGAAGAACTGGCCCAGCGCAACTGCCTCACGCATTCCTACTTTGGACGCAGCCTCTGGAACTTCACGCGCAAGGACAACGGGGAGCCGGTGTCCGTGGCCGTGGATGGCAATGTCTCCGCCAACGACGCGGCGAGCCTGATGTACCTGGCAAGGGCAGGGGCCGGCATCGCGATGCTGCCGACCTATCTCACGTCGGAGCTGCTGCAGAAGGGAGAACTGGTGCGGCTCTTCGGCGATTTCGAGCCGCAAGTGGTGGGCATGTACGCCGTGTACGCCTCTCGCAAGCACATGCCGGCCACCTTGCGCACGATGCTCGACTTCCTGGCCGAGCGATTCACCGAAGTGCCTGCGTGGGACGCGCCGCACGCAGGCTAGGGGGCAAGGCTCAGTGGCCGTCGCCGGCGTGAGGCGCCGGGGCCATCAGCCGGTCGGTGTAGGCAATGGCCATTGCCGAGAACAGGAAGGCGATATGGATCACGGTCTGCGCGATCAGCACGCGGTCGGTGTAGTTGTCCGCGTTGATGAAAGTCTTCAGCAGGTGGATGGAACTGATACCGATGATGGCGGTGGCCAGCTTCACCTTGAGCACCGAGGCGTTCACGTGGCTCAGCCATTCGGGCTGGTCACGGTGGCCTTCGAGGTCCATGCGGCTCACGAAGGTCTCGTAGCCGCCCACGATCACCATGATGAGCAGATTCGAGATCATCACCACGTCGATCAGCGCCAGCACCACCAGCATGATCACCGTCTCGTTCAGTGTGCCGACCGGCGCCGTGGTCTTGTAGCCGATGCTGGTAATGAGCGCCTGCAGTGCTTCCTTGCTGCCGAACGCGGCCTCGACCAGGTGCAGCAGCTCGACCAGGAAGTGCACAACGTACACGGCCTGCGCCACGATCAGCCCCAGGTACAGCGGCAGCTGCAGCCAGCGGCTCGCGAAGATCAGCTTGGGCAGGGGACGCAGCGGTGAAGCGCGGGCTGGTACGGGCGGGTTCCGGGGGTCGAAAGGTTCGGGAGCGGACATCGGCAAGGCGGTGGTTGGGGACCGGGGATTCTAGAGGTGCCCCCGTGACGCACTCGTGATAACCCCGAGAACTAACATCTGACCTTCGCAAGCCCGTCAGTGACCCGTAAGTGGACCCGTCGACATTACGGCCGCACCCATCCAGGAGACATAGAGCATGAGCAGCGCATCGAAGAACATTGAATCCGTCCTGGTCGAGAACCGCGTGTTCCCGCCCGACGCCCGCGCCACCGAAGGCGCCCGCATTTCCGGCATGGCCGCCTATGAGGCCCTGTGCAAGGAGGCCGAGCAGGATTTCGAAGGGTTCTGGACCCGCCTTGCCAAGGACAACTTGGACTGGACCAAGCCCTTCACCAAGACGCTCGACGAGTCGAAGGCGCCGTTCTATGAGTGGTTCGGCGACGGCGAGCTCAACGCGAGCGCCAACTGCCTCGACAGGCACATCGGCACCCCGGTCGAGAACAAGACGGCCATCGTCTTCGAAGCCGACGACGGCACCGTCACCAACGTCACCTACAAGGAACTGCTCGCCCGCGTGAGCCAGTTCGCCAACGCGCTGAAGGCGCAGGGCATCCAGAAGGGCGACCGCGTCGTCATCTATATGCCGATGACAGTCGAGGGCGTGATCGCCATGCAGGCCTGCGCGCGCATCGGCGCCACCCACAGCGTGGTGTTCGGCGGCTTCTCGGCCAAGGCGCTTCAGGAGCGCATCATCGACGCGGGCGCGGTAGCGGTCATCACGGCCAATTACCAACTGCGCGGCGGCAAGGAGCTGCCGCTCAAGGCCATCGTGGATGACGGCATCGCGCTGGGTGGCTGCGAGTCGATCAAGACGGTGTTCGTGTACGAGCGCACGCCTAGCGGGTGGAACCGCGTGGAAGGTCGCGACAAGACATTCGCCGAAGCGCTGAAGGGCCAGAGCACCGAGTGCGCCCCCGTGCCAGTCAACGCCGAGCACCCGCTCTTCATCCTCTACACCTCGGGCTCCACCGGCAAGCCCAAGGGCGTGCAGCACGCCACCGGCGGCTACCTGCTGTGGGCCAGGCTCACGATGGACTGGACCTTCGACATCCGCCCCGAAGACGTGTTCTGGTGTACGGCTGACATCGGCTGGATCACCGGCCACACCTACGTCGCCTACGGCCCGCTCGCGGCCGGCGCCACGCAGGTGGTGTTCGAGGGCATCCCGACCTTCCCGCACGCGGGCCGCTTCTGGCAGATGATCGAGAAGCACAAGGTCAGCGTGTTCTACACCGCTCCCACCGCCATCCGCTCGCTCATCAAGGCAGCCGAGGGCGACGAAAAGGTGCACCCGAAGAACTGGGACCTCACGAGCCTGCGCATCCTCGGCTCGGTCGGCGAGCCGATCAATCCTGAAGCATGGATGTGGTACCACCGCAATATCGGCGGCGAGCGCTGCCCCATCGTCGATACCTTCTGGCAGACCGAGACCGGCGGCCACGTGATCACGCCGCTGCCGGGCGCCACGCCGCTGGTGCCGGGCTCGTGCACGCTGCCGCTGCCGGGCATCATGGCCGCGATCGTCGACGAGACCGGCAAGGACCTGCCCAACGGCGCGGGCGGCATGCTGGTCATCAAGCGGCCGTGGCCCTCGATGATCCGCACGATCTGGAACGACCCCGAGCGCTTCAAGAAGAGCTACTTCCCCGAGGAGATGGGCGGCACGATCTACCTCGCCGGCGACGGCGCTGTGCGCAGTGCCGACCGCGGCTACTTCCGCATCACCGGTCGCATCGACGACGTGCTGAACGTGTCGGGCCACCGCCTGGGCACGATGGAAATCGAATCGGCGCTGGTGTCCAAGACCGACCTCGTGGCCGAAGCCGCGGTGGTAGGGCGGCCCGACGACGTGACGGGCGAGGCAGTGTGCGCCTTCGTCGTGCTCAAGCGCGCGCGCCCGACAGGTGAAGAAGCCAAGCAGATCGCCAACGAGCTGCGCGCCTGGGTCGCGAAGGAAATCGGCCCGATCGCCAAGCCCAAGGACATCCGCTTCGGCGACAACCTGCCCAAGACCCGCAGCGGCAAGATCATGCGACGGCTGCTGCGCAGCATTGCCAAGGGCGAGGCGATCACGCAGGACACCTCGACGCTCGAAAATCCCGCGATCCTCGAACAGTTGTCACAGACCAACTGACCGGTGCTGTAGGACATGGCCGTCTATGCGGCCATCTGCGCCGAACGGAGCTCTTCGCTGAGGTAAAACCGTCGCAACCACCGTGCGCCTCGACGCGCACGGGTTTTCGACATGTTCGATCTTTCCGAAGGAGGCCCCCATGGGCGTGAGATCCGCTTTTCTTTTTGTCATCGTGCTGCTCATCGCGGCGCTCGCCGCGCTGAACTGGGGCACGCTGTCTGCATCCACCGATGTGTGGCTGGGCTTCATGACCGTCTCGGCGCCGCTGGGCCTGATCATGCTGGGCCTGACAGTGGTGCTGGCCGCTTTCTTCCTCGTCTACGTGCTGTACCTGCACAGCTCGGTGCTGATCGACACCAAGCGCCACACCAAGGAAATGCAGGTCCAGCGCGACCTGGCGGACAAGGCCGAAGCCTCGCGCTTCACCGAACTGCGCAATTTCCTGGAGGCGCAGGAGAACAAGCACATGGCGCAGAACGCCGATCGTCAGGCGGCGATGCTGGCGCGCCTGGAGCAGCTCGAAACCGCGATCCGCCTGCGCTCGGACCAGACCGACAACACCGTGGCCGCGCACATCGGCCAGCTCGAAGACCGCATCGAGCGCCGGCCGGTACCGGCGGACATCAACCCGCAGGCGTGATGCCCCTGGGGCCTACTTCGTCGACAGCACCCAGGCTGCGAGCTTCTTCGCGTCGGCTTCGCTGACCTGGTTGTTCGCCGGCATCGGCACCGGTCCCCACACGCCGGAGCCGCCCTTCATGATCTTGCTGGCAAGAGTGTCGACGGCGCCCTTGTCGTCCTTGTACTTGGCGGCCACGTCCTTGAACGACGGGCCGAGCACCTTGCGCTCGACCGCGTGGCAGCTCATGCAGTTCTTCGAAGTCGCCAGGGCCAGGTCTGCGAAGGCGGGCGCGGCGAGCGTTACGAGGCCGAGGCCCAGAGCTGCCGACAACAAGACTCTTTTCATGGGGGATCTATTTGGTAAGGGCTGAGTTACATTCGACTCAACGCGATTGTAGGTAGCACCGTGCACGGCGTACGGATGCGTTGCCAGTACGACCCGGAGGGATTCGCAATGTGGTTTCTGGCATTGGGCCTGCTTGGACTGGCCCTCAAGTATCTCGAAGTAGGCATGGTCGCCGGCTGGAGCTGGTGGATCGTGCTGTCTCCGTTCGCGATGGCCGTCGCGTGGTGGGCCTGGGCCGATTCGTCTGGCTATACCAAGCGCAAGGTCATCGAGCGGGAAGAGCGGCGCAAGCAGGACCGCATCGACCGCCAGAAGACCAACATGGGCATGAAGACCAGCAACGGGCAGCGCCCGCGCCGCTGAGTCAGCGCCATCGGCCGAAGTCCCGGCACCGCATGCATCAAGCAGAAGTGCCATGGACGAAGAAGCCACCACCCACGCGCTGATCGTCTTCGGGCTGTCCCTGCTGCTCGGCCCGGCCCTCGGCGGCCTCGTGGGGTGGCTCAAGAGCTTTTTCTGGGGCGTGGGTGTCGGGGCGCTGGTGATCGGCTTCGCCGGCCTCTACGGTGCGGCCACCATCGGCTGGCATCGCTACCAGTCGATTGCCGGAACCACCAGCGTGCAAGGCAGCCTGGTCGAGTTCGTCGACGAACAAAGCAAGGACAGCAACGGCCGCACCACGGTTTCGCGCGCGCCCATCGTCGAATACACCGCGTCCGACGGGCAGAAGCGCCGCGTCAAGGGGCTGGGCGGCGGCCTGTCGGGCAAGGAGTGGGGCGACGCGGTGGAGGTGCGCTACAGCGTGGCCGATCCCTCGAAGGCGCTGGTGGCCGATTTCCAGAACATGTGGGGCGGGGTGTGGGGGCTCGGCATCTTCGGTGCGTTTCCGAGCATGTTCGGCCTGTTCTTCATCGGCATGGCTCTGAAGGAGGGGCGCAGCAGATACGGCTACGGCAGCAGGCCACCACCTGTGCGCGAGCCCACGCCGGTGCAGAAACGCTGGCGCACGCGCGGCACCGTGCTCGCCAACATCGTCTTCCTGGCCGGCTTCGCGCTGGTGTTTCTCTATCCCGACCCGGAACCGATGAAGCAGTTTGGCGCGGGCTTCATGACCATCGGCGCCGGCGCCATGCTGCACTTTCTCGTGCAAAGCCTGCCGCCGGCACTGGAGTTCCAGGCTCGCAGCATCCTCGCGATCGTAGGCCTCGGGTTTCTGGCCTTCGGCTACGGCGCGTGGATGATGGCCTGAGTGGTGGATTTCAGAACTTGTCGAGCACCGCGCCCGAGCTCGCGCTCGAGGCGTTGAACGCGAACTTCGCCTGCACGCCGCGCGTGTAGCGCGGAGCCGGTGCCTTCCAGCCTTCGCGGCGCTTGGCGATCTCGGCTTCTGGCACGTTCAGTTCGAGCTTGAGTTCGTGCGCGTCGATGGTGATCGAGTCACCCTCGTTCACGAAGGCGATGGTGCCGCCGGCTGCGGCTTCAGGTGCCACGTGGCCCACCACCATGCCCCAGGTACCGCCCGAGAAGCGGCCGTCGGTGATCAGTCCCACGCTTTCGCCGAGACCTGCGCCGATCAGCGCGCCGGTCGGCGCCAGCATCTCGGGCATGCCCGGGCCGCCCTTGGGGCCGAGGTAGCGCAGCACCATCACGTCGCCGGCCTTGATCTTGCCGTCGAGGATGGCCTTGAGCGCCGACTGCTCGTCGTCGAACACGCGCGCCGGGCCGGTGATGACCGGGTTCTTCAGCCCGGTGATCTTGGCGACCGCGCCTTCGGGCGACAGGTTGCCCTTCAGGATGGCGAGGTGGCCTTCCGCGTACATGGGCTTGTCGATGGGGCGGATCACGTCCTGGTCGGCGCGCGGCACGTCCGGCACGTCCTTCAGCACTTCGGCGATGGTCTGGCCGCTGATGGTGATGCAGTCGCCATGCAGCAGGCCGGCCTTCAGCAGCACCTTCATCACTTGCGGAATGCCGCCGGCCTGGTGCAGGTCGACCGCGAGGTACTTGCCCGAGGGCTTCAGGTCGCAGATCACCGGCACCTTCTTGCGCATGCGCTCGAAGTCGTCGATGGTCCATTCGACCTCTGCCGCATGCGCAATGGCCAGGAAGTGCAGCACCGCGTTGGTCGAGCCGCCCGTGGCCATGATGACCGCCACGGCGTTCTCGATGGCCTTCTTGGTCACGATGTCGCGCGGCTTCAGGTCTTTCTTGATCGCCTCGATCAGCACCTTGGCCGATTCCTTGGCCGAGTTGGCCTTCTCGTCGTGCGGGTTCGCCATGGTCGACGAGTAGGGCAGCGAGATGCCCAGCGCCTCGAATGCGCTGGACATGGTGTTGGCCGTGTACATGCCGCCGCAAGAGCCGGTGCCCGGGATGGCGCGCTTTTCGATCTCGTGCAGGTCTTCGTCGCTCATGTTGCCGGCGGCGTTCTGGCCCACGGCCTCGAACACGCTCACGATGTTCAGGTCTTGCCCCTTGTAGCGGCCCGGCAGGATGGTGCCGCCGTACACGTAGATGGCCGGCACGTTGGCGCGCAGCATGCCCATGAGGCCGCCGGGCATGTTCTTGTCGCAGCCGCCGACCACCAGCACGCCGTCCATCCACTGGCCGCCCACGCAGGTCTCGATGCAGTCGGAAATGACTTCGCGGCTGACCAGCGAGTACTTCATGCCCTCGGTGCCCATGGCCATGCCGTCGGAGATGGTGGGCGTGCCGAACACCTGCGCGTTGCCGCCGGCTTCCTCGATGCCCGCGATGGCCGCGTCGGCCAGCTTCTGCAGGCCGGAGTTGCAGGGCGTGATGGTGCTGTGGCCGTTGGCGACGCCGACCATCGGCTTCTTGAAGTCGCCTTCTTCGTAGCCCATGGCGTAGAACATCGAGCGGTTGGGCGCGCGGCTCTTGCCTTCGACGATGTTGGCGCTGCGGCGGTTGATCTGGATTGGCTTGGTGTCCATGGTGTCTCTTCTATCGTGGGGAGATCGGGGGAGCCCAAGTATCGGACTTCTGATTGATTGCTTCCAATCCAATTTCAAGCACAGATTGATATGCTTGGCGTATGAATGAAGCCCTGATCGACCTGCGGGCCTGGCGCCAGTTCGTCGCCGTGGCCGAAGAGCTGCACTTCGGTCGCGCCGCGCTGCGGCTGCACATGACGCAGCCACCGGTCACGCAAGCCATTGCCCAGCTCGAGAAGACGCTGGGCGTGGTGCTGTTCGACCGTACCCGGCGGCGCGTGGCGCTCACGCCGGCCGGCGAGGCCTTGCTGCCAGATGTGCGCGAGCTGCTGGCTCGCGCGCAGGCGCTGCCCGCCCGGGCCCGCGCGGCGGCGGCGGGGCAGGTGGGCCGGGTGCGCATCGCCTTCGTCTCGACCGTCGGCTTCGAGCAACTGCCGGCCTGGGTACGTGAATTTCGCGTGCTGTGCCCAGAGGTGGCGCTCGAACTGGTCGAGGCCACCGGCGACGTGCAGCTCGAAGCCTTCGCACGTGGCGAGATCGATGCGGGGCTGATGCTGCATTCGCCCGGTGCGGCGCCGCCAGGGCTGGCCCGGTTGCCGGTGGAGGAAGAGGCGCTGGTGCTGGCCCTGCCGGCGCAGCACCGGCTCGCCCGCGCGCGGCCCGTGCCGCTGGCGGAGGTGCTGGCCGAGCCGTTGGTGATCTTTCCGCGCCGCATCGTGCCCTCGCTGCACGACGCGGTCTTCGACCTCTATCACGCGGCCGGCCGCGTGCCGCAGGTGGCGCAGGAGGCAATCCAGATGCAGACCATCGTCAATCTGGTGTCGGGCGGCATCGGCGTTGCCTGGGTGCCGCACAGCGTGATGCAGTTCCGGCGCGCGGGCGTCGTCTACCGGCAGGTCGACGAGTTCAAGGGCGTTGGGCGGCGCCGCGTGGCCTTGCCGGCCTGCGAGACAAGCCTCGTGTGGCCCGCACAGGCCGCGCATCCGGCGCTGGCGCGTTTCGTGGCGTTCGTGCGCGAGCGCACGGCACGGGCCCAGGCGAAATAGCGGGCAGGGCGCCTGCCTTTGCCTCTATCTGCGCGATGCCCGCGCGCCACCCGTCTTCGACACCGCTCGCGGGTCGAGCGAATCGGAGAGCAGGGTTTCGAGCCAGCCCGCGAAGGCCTGCACGCGCCGCGACAGGTTGCGCCGGTGCGGGTACACGAGCTGCACCGGCAGCGGCTCGGCACGTGCGTCGGTCAGCACCTCGATCAGTTCGCCGGCCGCGAGGTGCTCGCGCACGTCGTATGCCGGAATCTGGATCAGGCCCAGGCCGGCCAGTGCGCAGGCGATGTAGGTCTCGGCATTGTTCGCCGCCACCTGGCTGCGCATGCGCAAGCTCGCGGTTTCCCCGTCGCGCTGCCATTCCCAGGGAGCGGCGCGCCCGCTGGTCGGCGAGGCGTAGTTGACGGCCATGTGCTGCGGCAGATCGACGGGCGTGCGCGGCGTGCCGTGGCGTGCCAGGTAAGCCGGGCTCGCGCAGTTGATCAACGTGAAATGCCCGAGCGGCCGTGCCACCAGGCTGCTGCTGGCCAGCGGACCCACGCGCAGCGCACAGTCGACGCCTTCGAGCACAAGATCCACCGCGCGGTCGCTGGAGCCCAGTTCGAGCTCGATGGCCGGATGGCGCTCGAAGAAGCCCGGGAGTGCTGGCGCGATCAGCCGCCGCGCGATGCGGCTCGGCACGTCGACCTTGAGCCTGCCGCTCACCTGGCCGTGCGCGGGCAGGAACTGCTGCTCCATGTCTTCCATGTCGGCCACCAGCGCGCGGGCGCGCTCCAGCATCACTTCGCCGTCGGGCGTGAGGCCCACGCGGCGCGTGGTCCGGTGCAGCAGGCGAGAGCCGAGGCGGGTTTCGAGCTGCTGCACGGCCGTCGAGATGGTCGCGCGCGGCAGGCCCAGGCGGTCGGCTGCGCGCGTGAAGCTGCCGGCCTCGGCCACGCGCACGAAAACCTGGAGGAGGTCGATGCGGTCCATGGGTAATCTGAATTGTTCGTGATTTATTGAACAGTCTAGCCTTCGCTGGGTGATTTATCTGCAGTGTGCTGATCAATAGACTGAATGCTCCCGTCACGCATCACCCTCTACAAAGGAGTCCATTCATGTCCGCACGCACTCTCAAGAACAAGGTCGTCGTCATCGCCGGCGGTGGCAAGAACCTCGGCGCCCTCATCGGGCATCAGATGGTCGACGGCGGCGCCCGCGGCGTCGCCATTCACTACAACAGCGACGCCTCGCGCGCCGATGCCGAGAAAACCGCCGCCGCGCTCAAGGCCAAGGGCTCCGACGCGCTGCTGGTACAGGGCGATCTCTCGGTGGTCGACAACAGCGTGAAGCTGTTCGACCAGGCCGTGAAGCACTTCGGGCAGGTCGACATCGCGATCAACACCGCCGGCGTGGTCATCAAGAAGCCGATCCTCGACGTCACCGAGGCCGACTACGACAAGAGCTTCGACGCCAATGCCAAGGCTGCCTTCTTCTTCATCCAGCAGGCCGGCCGCACGATGGCCGACGGCGGCAGCATCGTCACGCTGGTGAGCTCGCTGCTGGCGGCCTACACGCCGTTCTATGCGATCTATCCGGGCTCGAAGGCGGCGGTGGAGCACTACACGCGCGCCGCGTCGAAGGAGTTCGGCGAGCGCGGCATCTCGGTCAACGCGATCGGCCCTGGCCCCATGGACACGCCGTTCTTCTACGGGCAGGAGAGCAAGGAGGCCGTCGAATACCACAGCAGCGCCGCCGCGCTGAGCAAGTTCTCGAAGAAGGGCCTCACCGACATCGAAGACATTGCACCCATCGTGCGCTTCCTCGTCACCGAAGGCTGGTGGATCACCGGGCAGACGATTTTTGCCAACGGCGGCTACACCACACGCTGATCCGGCAAGATGCCGCCTGGAGGACGAACGACATGCACACGATCATGGTGATGGGCGGCGGCTTCGTGCTGCTGGTGGTGTTCCTGCTGGCCGCGCGCTTCATGGGTGACGGCTCTTCGGCGGCGCTGGCCGTGGCGGCCAAATGGTTCATTCCGGCGTGGTTCATCGGCGCGGGCATCAACATGGCCGTGGGCGTGATCAAGGCGGGGTACTCGGTGGCCGAGGAGCTGCCGATCTTCCTGTTGATCTTCGCGGTGCCCGCCGTGGTGGCGGGGCTGCTGTGGTGGAAGTTCGGGCGCTAGTTCTTCGGTAGCGGCCTGAATATCCCCGTCCCGGCCCCGACATTCGGCCGGGGCACAATCCGCGGATGCTCATGTATCCGCAGATCAACCCCATCGCCCTGCAACTCGGGCCGGTGGCCATTCACTGGTACGGCCTGACCTACCTGGCCGCGTTTGCGCTCTTCTATTTTCTCGGCACGCGCCGGCTGCGGCATGAGCCGTATCGCTCGCTGGTGGGCGCAGGCGCATGGCAGCGCAGGGACATCGAGGACATTCTTTTCCTCGGCGTGATGGGCGTCATCGTCGGCGGGCGGCTGGGCTATTGCCTGTTCTACAAGCCCGAGTTCTATCTCACGCATCCGCTCGAAATCCTCTACGTGTGGCAGGGCGGCATGAGCTTCCACGGCGGGCTGCTCGGCGTGATCGGCGCGATGGTCTGGTTCTCGCGTTCGCGCGCACGGCCGTTCTGGCAGGTGATGGATTTCGTTGCGCCCTGCGTGCCGACAGGTCTGGCTGCCGGTCGCGTGGGCAACTTCATCAACGGCGAGCTGTGGGGCCGCTTCAGCAGCCCCGACTTGCCCTGGGGCATGGTGTTTCCGCAGAGCGGATCGATGCTGCCGCGCCATCCCTCGCAGGTCTACCAGTTCCTGCTCGAAGGGCTGCTGCTTTTCGTGGTGATGTGGCTCTATGCGCGCAAGGAACGCAAGCAGGGGCAGGTGGCCGCGGTGTTCCTGATCGGCTACGGCGTGCTGCGCTTCGTGGCCGAGTACTTCCGCGAGCCTGACGATTTCCTCGGCCTGCGTGCACTCAACCTGAGCCAAGGGCAGTGGCTCAGCGTGCCGATGGTGATTGCCGGCATTGCGCTGTGGTTCTGGTTCGGTCGCTCGGGCACCAAGACAGCCACCGCGCGCGCTTGAGCCTCTTCAATCGGAAGTTCGCAGGGTAAGTACCAGCCGCGCCGGATCGGGCGCAGGCTCAGAATTACGCGTAATTACAGGAAATTACGTCGCACTTGCTGCCCCGATCCGTATGCGCCTGGTCCCCAACTCCCTGCACGATGAAGTCGCCGCCACGCTGCGCGAGCAGATCTTCGACGGCACGCTGACTCCCGGCAGCTTCCTGGACGAGGCAGCCCTGTGCGAGCGGCTCTCCATCTCGCGCACGCCGCTGCGCGAGGCGCTCAAGGTGCTTACCGCCGAAGGCCTGCTGCGGCACGAGCCGCGGCGCGGCTGCTTCGTCAACGAGGTGACCGAGCGTGACCTCGACGAGATCTTCCCCGTCATCGCGCTGCTCGAAGGCCGTTGCGCCTACGAGGCCGCCCGCAACGCCAGCGACGCCGAGCTGCACGAACTCGACGCGCTGCACGAGCGGCTGGTGCGCCACGCCAAGGCGCGCCGCATCAACGACTACTACGCCACCAATCACATCATTCACGAGGCGATCATCAAGCTCGCTGACAACAAGTGGCTGGCGCAGGTGATCGGCGACCTGCGCAAGATCCTCAAGCTTGCGCGGCTGCAGCAGCTGCATGCGCCGGGTCGGCTCGACCAGAGCCTGTCGGAGCATCTGGCCGTGTTCGCCGCGCTCAAGGCGCGCGACAGCGAAGGCGCCGACGCCGCCATGCGCACGCACATGACCCGCCAGCGCGAGGCGCTGCGCGAAGTCATGAGCCATCAGAAATCCAGGGTGATGCCGTGACCATCCCCTCAAAAATTGGAGTGCCCCGATGAGTGCGACCGAATGGTTCCAGGCGCGGCTGCGTTCTGGCGAAAAGTCCAAGGTGCCCGTGGCGCCCGAAGCCGCTGCCAAGAGCGCGCCGAAGAACGCGCCCAAGCCCAGCGCACGCTCGACCGCCGAGCGCCTGCAGGTCACTCTGCGCAAGGCCGACGAAGCCCTGTCGCCGCGCGCGTTGCGCCGCGTGCTGGCCGACCTGCAGGCCGTGATCGACCCGCGCGTGAGCGAGGTCGAGGGTGGCCGCCGCGCCCACGCCATCGCGGACGCCTACCGCGCCGCCACGGCCGAAGAGCGCCGCGACTACTGGGCGCTCATGAGCGAGCATTTCGCCGCCGATGCGCAAAAGCTCAAGACTGCCCGCGACCAGCACCAGGCGGCAGTCGGCACGCCCGACGAAGGCCAGGCCGAGCTGCGCCTGCGCCGCGCGCTGGTGTCGCCGCGCATGCGCTTGCTGCAGCGCTTTGCGGTCGAGCCCGAAGGCATGCGCTTCCTGGTCGACCTGCGCGCTGACCTGCTTCCGTGCCTGAAGGCCGACAAGCGCCTGCTCGCGCTCGACGCCGAGCTGGAGCACCTCTTCTCCACCTGGTTCGACGTGGCCTTCCTCGAACTGCGCCGCATCGACTGGGATTCGCCCGCCTCGCTGATCGAAAAACTCATTCGCTACGAAGCGGTGCACGACATCAAGAGCTGGTCTGACGTGAAGAACCGGCTCGACGACAGCGACCGCCGCTGCTACGGCTTCTTCCATCCGCGCCTGCCGAACGAGCCGCTGATCTTTGTCGAAGTGGCGCTGGTCGATCGCATCAGCGACGGCATCACGCCGCTGCTCGACGAAGCCGCCGTGCCCGTGCTGCCGGCAAGGGCCACCACCGCGATCTTCTATTCGATCAGCAACACGCAGAACGGTCTGCGCGGCGTGAGCTTCGGCGACTCGCTCATCAAGCGCGTGGTCGAGACCCTGCAGGACGAGCTGCCGCGCCTGAAGACCTTCGCCACGCTCTCGCCGATTCCGGGCTTTCGCACCTGGCTCGCGAAGAACGCCGCCGACCTGCTGCCGCGCCTCGACGAGAAGCGCGAAGCCGAGCTCGGCCGCCTCGTCGGCTCATTGCCGCCGACCGCCGAGCGCCTGCTCGCCGCGGTCGACGCGGCCGCCACCTTCGACGCGAAGTCGCCGCTGCGCCAATGGCTGATGCAGGCCGCCGCCGAGTACCTCGGCCGCGCGCTGGTCGACGGCACGCCGGCCGACCCGGTCGCTCGCTTTCACCTGGGCAACGGCGCCCGCGTGGAGCGCCTGAACTGGGCGGGCGATCCGTCGCCCAAGGGGCACAAGCAGTCTTACGGGCTCATGGTCAACTACCTCTACGACCTCAAGCGCCTGGACAAGCATCGCACCTGGCTGGCGGATGGCAAGGTGGCAGTATCGGGAGACGTCGAAAGCCTGTACTTCAAAAAAGGCTGAGGTCCTTATCGGAAAGTCCCAAGCGCCGGCGCCACAAGCGCCTGCAACAGCCGCATGGTGCGGCAAGATCCACAACGACAGACAGGAGAAGAGACACATGAACCCAAGCTTTCAACGCCGCGACGTCCTGCGCGTGGCTGCCGCCGGTGCGGCCGTTCTCTGCGGCGCAGCGCGGGCCCAGCAGGGCTGGCCGACGAAGCCCGTGACGATGATCGTGCCGTTCCCGGCCGGCGGCGGGACCGACGCGTTCGCGCGGCCGCTGTCGGGGCAGTTCTCGCGGCTGACGAACCAGTCGCTCATCATCGATAACCGCGGCGGCGCTGGCGGCACGCTGGGTGCGAGCGTGGCCTCGAAGGCTTCGGCCGACGGCTACTCGCTGTTCATGGGCGCGGTGCACCATGCCATTGCGCCGTCCGTCTATCCCAGGCTCGACTACGACATCGAGAAAGACTTCGTGCCGCTGATGCTGCTGGCCAACGTGCCGCAGGTGGTGGTGGTCAATCCGCGCCGCGTGGCGGCCAACAACATCAAGGAATTCATCGCGCTTGCCAAGGCCAACCCCGGCAAGCTGAACTACGGCTCGGCTGGCGCCGGCACCTCGCACCACCTGGCCGGCGAGTTGTTCAAGATCCAGACCGGCACCTTCATCACGCACATTCCTTACCGTGGTGCCGGGCCGGCACTGGCGGACCTGATCGCCGGCAATGTCGACCTGATGTTCGATGGCCTCGGCTCCTCGGCCCAGTACATCAAGAGCGGCCGCATCAAGGCACTGATGGTGGCCGGCACCAAGCGCAACCCCGCGTTCCCCGACGTGCCGTGCGCCGCGGAGGTGGGCTTGCCCGACTACACCGTGACCACCTGGTACGGACTGTGGGCACCACGGCGCACGCCCGCCGATGTGCAGCCGCAGATCGTCGCCGAGATGCAGAAGGTGCTGGCGGCTGACGACATCAAGAACATCTGGGCCCAGAACGGCTCGGAAATCCCGACCCTCACGGGCCCTGCCTACGGCAGCTTCGTGAGTTCCGAGATCAAGCGCTGGGCCACGGTGGTGAAGGCCTCGGGCGCAAAGATCGAATGACAGGCGGCAGCGGCATCTCGTTGCGCCAGGAAGGTGCCATCGCGTTCGTCACGTTGTCGAACGCGGGGCGCCTCAATGCCATGACGCGCGCCATGTGGCGTGAGCTGCGCGCCGTGTTTGACAGCCTGCGCAATGACGATGCTGGCCTGCGCTGCGTGGTCGTGCGCGGCGAGGGCGGGGCCTTCTGCGCGGGCGGCGATATTTCCGAGTACCCGTCGTTCCGCTTCGAAGAGCCCAGCCTGCGCGAGTTTCACGAGAACGAAGTGTGGGCCGCGCTGCAGGCCATGCTCGACTGCGCGCTGCCACTCGTCGCGCAGATCGAGGGTGCCTGCATGGGCGCGGGCATCGAGATCGCGAGCTGCTGCGACATCCGCCTGGCCGGCGCGTCCGCGAAGTTCGGCGCGCCCATCGCAAAGCTCGGTTTTCCGATGGCGCCGCGTGAAGCCGCGCTGGTGCATGGCGCCATTGGCGACGTGCTCGCGCGCGACATGCTGCTCGCCGCTGGCGTGCACGGTGCGCAGCGCCTGTACGACGCGGGCTTCCTGCTGCAGGTGCTGCCCGACAACGAAGTGGCGGCCGCCGTGCAGTTGCACGCCACGCGCATCGCCGCGCTCGCGCCGCAGGCCGCGCGCCTGCACAAGCAGACCTTTGCCGCACTGCGGGCCGGAGCCCCGTCGGCCCACGACCTGCTGGCCACCGCCTACGACTACGCCGACTCCGCCGAACACCGCGAGGGCATCGCCGCCTTTCTCGCCAAGCGCACCCCGAATTTCTGAAGATAAGAAACCGTCAGATGAAGAAGACCGCCAACGCCAACCTGTTCGCCGCCCTGCGCGCGGCTTTCCCAGCCGACCTCGACAGCATCGCCGTCGAAACCGACAACGGCCTGTTCTATTCCTGGCGCGACATCGAGCGCGCCAGCGCCATGATCGCCAACCTGCTCGATGCGCTGAAGCTGGAGAAGGGCGCGCGCATCGCGGTGCAGGTCGAGAAATCTGTCGAGGCCATGCTGCTGTACCTCGCCACGCTGCGCGCGGGCTACGTGTTCCTGCCGCTCAACACCGCATACCAGAGCGCCGAGATCGAATACTTCATCGGCAACGCCGAGCCGGCTGTGGTGGTGTGCACCAGCCGCAATGCGTCGTGGGTGGGGCCGATCGCCAACGCGGCGGGCACGCAGCACGTCTTCACGCTGGACGACGACCGCACGGGCACGCTGCTCGAAATTGCCGCGCAATGCAGTGACCAGCACACGCCGGCCCAGCGCAAGGCCGACGACATGGCCGCCATCCTCTACACCAGCGGCACCACCGGCCGCAGCAAGGGCGCGATGCTCACGCACGGCAACCTGCTGTCGAACGCCCAGGTGCTGAAGGACTACTGGGGCTGGACTGAAGGCGACGTGCTGATCCACGCGCTGCCCATCTTCCACGTACACGGCCTGTTCGTCGCGCTGCACGGCGCGCTGCTCAACGGCAGCAAGATGCTGTGGTTCTCGAAGTTCGACCCGAAGCGCGTCGTGCAGAAGCTGTCCGAAGCCACGGTGTTCATGGGCGTGCCCACCCTGTATGTGCGGCTGTTGGCCGAGCCGGGCCTCACGCGCGAGGCGGTGCGCAACATGCGCCTGTTCGTCGCGGGCTCGGCGCCGCTCTTGATTGAGACTTTCGACGAGTGGCGCGAGCGCACCGGCCACACCATTCTCGAACGCTACGGCATGAGCGAGACGGTCATGCTCACGTCGAACCCCTACACCGCCGCACAGGGCGAACGCCGCGGCGGCACTGTCGGCTTTGCGCTGCCGGGCGTGCAACTGCGCGTGCGCGACGACAGCGGCCGCGACTGCACCACCGACGAGATCGGCAACATCGAGGTCAGCGGCCCCAACGTGTTCGCGGGCTACTGGCGCATGCCCGAGAAGACGAAGGAAGAGTTCACCTCCGACGGCTTCTTCAAGACGGGTGATGTGGGCAAGATCGACGGCCTGGGCTACATCGTCATCGTCGGGCGCAGCAAGGACCTGATCATCAGCGGCGGCTACAACGTGTACCCGGCCGAGATCGAGGGCTACATCAACGAGATGGCCGGCGTGGCCGAGAGTGCCGTGGTCGGCGTGCCGCACCCCGACTTCGGCGAGGTGGGCGTGGCCATCGTCATCGCGAAGGCAGGTGCTTCGCTGGATGCCGAGGCCATCGTGGCCGACCTGAAGGCCAGGCTCGCGAACTTCAAGATTCCGAAGCGCTGCTTCGTCGTGCCGGAGCTGCCGCGCAACGCGATGGGCAAGGTGCAGAAGGCGCTGCTGCGCGCGGAGCACAAGGCGCTGTTCGCAGCCTGATCGAATCGGCTCATGCAACGGGCGCCAGCCCGTTCATCAGCCCGCTGCGCGCGTGGCAGTTGATGTACTCGTAGCTCTGCTCGTCGGCCTTGAGCACCGACACCTCGTGGTACACGCGCAGCTGCAGCTGGAAGTTCAGCGCCTGCACATAGCGCATGAAGCTGCCGAAGATCGCGACGTGCGTGGGGTGCGATTCGGCCCAGCGCTCCATGTCGGCCAGCGAACGCCAGTAGCTCAGGCCGAAGGACTTCTGCAGCGGTGCGCCTTTCGCGTCGAGGTGGTGCATGTAGCGGTTGCTGTAGCAGCCGATGCCCAAGCCTTGGTCGCGCAGGAAGTCCATGCCCTCGCGCAGCACCGGCTCCATGTCTTCCAGGTAGAGCGTGCGCTCCTGCCCGGTGGTGTCGGTCCATTCCTGGCCGGAGCGGATCATCGCGATGTTCTCGTGGCCCGCGATGCGCACGCGCTGGTCCGGAGCCGGCGTGCCGGCGATCACTGCACGCGTGCCCGAAGGCGTCATCGCATCGGTCTGCGAGAGCGGGATGCGGTCGCGCATCGAACCCCAGTAGCCGTGCTCCTGCAGTTCGCCGCTGACCTCGCCCATGACCACGCCGACGCCCTCGAAGCGGTCGGGTGTGTTGAACATGGTTTCGAAATGCTCGACGCGCGGCGACGCGATCTCGCGGAAGTAGCCGAGGCCTTCGTTGAGCCGATCGTCGGAGCGCCACCAGGCATCGATTGCGGGCGTGGCGCACCAGCGTGCGTAGGCCGCAGCGTCGCTCCAGTAGGCGATGGCGATCATGTTGTCGAAGCCCTCGGCATCGACGTAGTGCGTCAGGTCATGGTGGCCCGGGCCGTCGGGCAGGGCGAAGTCGCGGGCGATCTTCATCAGCGCGGCGCAGGCGCGGCCCTGCATTTCGGGGCCGCGCGACTGCACGCCGAAGTAGCCCATCACGACCTGCTTCACCGATGTTGGCGCACGGGCCGACCACACGGGGTAGGGCGGCGTGTAGTCGTCTTCCACGCGACGGTGCCGCGTGCGAGGGCACTTCAGATGCTCGGCAATGGCGGATTCCATGGCGTGCCTCCTTGGGTTCAGGCCGCGACTGGCTCGGGCACGCTGCTTTCAGGCTCGGGCGTGTGCTGCACTACCACGGGTTCGCGGCGTGTCTTGTTGAGTAGCAGTTGGGTGACGTCAGGCCGCGAGTAGTGGCCGCTGGGATCGGCCGCCGCCTTGGCGAGCGAGATCATGCCGAGGTCGATGTCGGCGATGATCAGACCCTCTTCGTCTTCCGCCAGCGGCGTGCCCAGTGGCGAACCGTCGGGCGCGTAGATGCGCGCAAAGCCGCCGCCAGTGCGCAGCATCTGCTGCTTGCCCGCGTCGGTGCACATCAGCTCGCTCATGGCCTTCGACACGGTGGCGCAGGGCGCGACCACGAAGCACTGGCCCTCGGCCGCATACACCTGGCTCGCGGCGTTGTTGACCTCGGGGCCCAGCGCGTAGGCCGCGCCGCGGTACAGCGAAAAGCTCGGCCATGCGCCGCAATGGATCTGCTCGTTCTGCGAATACATCGCGTACTTGCTCAGCGGCTGCAGGTGCTCCCAGCACGAGAGCGAGCCGATGTTGCCCAGCGCCGTCTCGACCACGGCGAGGTCTGAGCCGTCGCCTTCGCCGAACACAGTGCGTTCCACGTGCGTGGGCTTGAGCTTGCGCCGCGTCTGCGCCGTGTTGCCCTGGTCGTCGATGAGCGCCTGCGCAATGTAGAGGCTGCCCGCCGCCTTCTCGCTGTAGCCGAGCGAAACCCAGATCTTGAGCTTGCGCGCTGCCTCCCTGATGCGGTCGAACTCGGCCGAGCCTACGACCAGCGAGTTGTCGTGATAGCGCTGCACGAACTGCATGCCCCAGGCCGGCGAATCGAGCCAGATCCACCACGGATAGCCGGGCACCCAGGTTTCGGGAAAGGCGACGAGCTGCACGCCCTGTTTCGCGGCCTGCGCCATCAGGTCGATGGTCTTGTCGATGGTGCCGTCGAGATCGAGGAACACGGGGGCGGCCTGCACGGCGGCAACGCGCAGCTTGGGGTGGACGGTGGTCGGCATGGGGGTTCTCCAGATGCAATGAAAGTAACGAGGCGTCTTCCGCACCTACGGCGCACCGGGTTTGCGCTGTGGCATGCGGGTTGCTTGAAGCGTAAATTCGCGCCGCCGGAACGCCTTGACCCGGATTGGCGGCGTTCTTGTTCCAGCGTTGCATGCCCTTGTTGCCAAGGCTTTCCGAGGACCCCCGATGACCCAGTTGCTCAGCACCGACGCCGTCCCGCGGGACCAGCGGCTTGCCTACTGGACCGACATGATCTGCAACGTCTACGTGCAACTGGGCTGCGATCCGGTGCGCGAAGGCGATACCTGCGATTTCGAAGGCAGCATCCGCCAGCACGCGCTGCCCGGGCTCGACGTGTCGGTCGTCACCTCGGGCCCGCAGAAGGTGATGCGCACGCCGGGGCACATCTCGCACTCCAGCGACGACTACTTTCTCGTGAGCATCCAGGCGCGCGGCCGTGGCGTGGTGCGGCAGGACGGCCGCGACGCCGTGCTCGCGGCCGGCGACTTCGCGCTGTACGACAGCACGCGGCCTTATCAGCTGCTGTTCGACGAGTCCTTCGAGCAGATCGTGCTCAAGCTGCCCGGCGAACGCCTGCGCAGCGAACTGCGCGACACCGAGGCGCTGACGGCTACTACGGTGTCAGGCCGTGCGGGCGCGGGGCACCTGCTGCTGGGCATGATCCACACGCTGCGCGAAGACATCGATACGCTGCAGCCCACGTCGGCGCTTGCGGTGGCCAACGGCGTTCAGAACATCCTGGTGGCGGGGCTGCAGACGCTGCCTGCGGCGAGTGCGCCGTCGCTCAGCAACCTCACGGCGTATCACCTGGCGCGCGTGAAGCGGCTCATCGACGAGCAGCTGGCCGATCCCTCGCTGTCGGTGGGCACGCTGGCGGCGGGGTTGGGCGTGTCGGTGAGCCACATCCACCGCGTGTTCAGGAGCGAGCCGCTGACGCCGTCGCAGTACATCTGGGAGCGCAGGCTGGAGGCGTGCAGCCGCGACCTGCTGGAGCCGCGCCTCGCGGGCCGGCCGGTGGCCGAGATTGCCTATGGCCGCGGCTTCAACGACGCGGCGCATTTCAGCCGCGCGTTCCGCGAGCGCTTCGGCTGCTCGCCGCGCGAATGGCGGCAGCAGCGCATGCAGTAAGAAGGGCTACTGGACCAGCATCACCGTCGTGTTGGTTTCGGCGACCACCTTGGTGGCGACCGAGCCCATCAGCGCGCGGCCGAAGATGCCGTGGCCATGGGTGCCGAGCACGATCAGCCCGGCTTGTGCCGCCGCGGCCGACTTGAGGATTTCCTCGGCCACATGGCCGTGGCGCGAGTCGATCGTGTAGTTGCTCACGCCGCTCTCGGCGAACAGCGCCTTCACCGGGTCGAGCACCTTGGCGTTTTCCTCGGCGTAGTAGTCCGTCACCAATTCTTTGCTCAGGTGGCGCGCGACATGGCCCGAGATGCCGGTGCACACGTGCACCACCACCAGTTGGTGCCCGTCCACGAACATTGCGCGATTGGCAAGCAGGTAGTCGAGCGCCTTGCGGGTGTAGGCGCTGCCATCGACGGCGATGAGGATTTTCATGAAACCCTTATACGGCGCGGCTTCGCGCACCGCAACGGGGCGTACCTCAGGCCCGAAGGGCTTTGCCCGGCCAGATCAGCCGTGCAGGCCCTTCCAGAGCATGTAGGCCGCGAGCAGGTAAAGGATGCTCGCGAACACGCGCTTGAGCTTCTTCACCGGCAGGCTGTGCGCCGCCTTCGCGCCCAGCGGTGCGGTGAACACGCTGCACAGCGCGATCACGGCCAGCGCGGGCAGCCAGATGTAGCCGAAGGAGCCAGCCGGCAGGCCTTGCACCGACTGGCCGCTGACCGCATAGCCGAGCACGTTCGCCACCGCGATCGGGAAGCCCAGCGCCGCGCTGGTGGCCACCGCGTTGTGAATGGACACGTTGCACCACGTCATGAACGGCACGCTGATGAAGCCACCGCCCGCGCCCACCAGGCCCGAGATGAAGCCGATCGCGCCGCCCGCCGCGAGCTGGCCGCCCGTGCCCGGCATCTGCCGTGTGGGCGCGGGCTTCTTGTCGAGGAACATCTGCGTGGCCGAGAAGCCCACGAACAGCGCGAAGAAGATGGCCAGCGCAGTGCCCTTGAGCAGCGAGAACACGCCCAGGCTGCCAGCAAGGCTGCCGATGACGATGCCGGGCGCGAGCCGCCGCACGATGTCCCAGCGCACAGCGCCGCGCCGGTGGTGCGCGCGCACGCTGGACACCGAGGTGAAGATGATCGTCGCCATCGAGGTGGCGATGGCCATCTTCACCGCGAGGTCGGCCGGCACGCCGCGATGGCCCATGATGATCGTGATGAACGGCACCATCAGCATGCCGCCGCCGATGCCCAGCAGGCCCGCGAGAAAACCGGTGCCGAGGCCGAGAGCGGCGAGTTCGGCGATCAGGAGGGGGTCGAGCAGGGCAGCGATATTCACGGGAAAGTCACGCAAGAGAAGTGAGGGGTTGGAAAAAGCAACGGCCCCGAGCAGTGGATGCAGGGGGCCGTGGCAGGAAAAGGTGTCTGCAGGTGATGTGCCGGACCCGCATCCTGAACCAGGGTTCAGGTGGGCGAGGGCAGCAGGACTTCGGGTTCATCTGACGCGAGATGATCACGCCCGTCGAGCGATGTACCAAGCCCGGCTCCGGAGAGCATTGGAACAAGGAAATATTAAGCCCGACACAGTCTGCAGACGGACTGGATTTTACGCCTCGTCCGTCTTCGTGCCAGCCTTATTCAGAGTAAATGTCCATCGCCAGCCAGGGCCTGATCGAGTTTCTGGATGAGCTGCGTGGCCTTCGCGTCGGTTTCGACGCTGTCTGCAGCCGAAGTGGCAACTGGTGCCGCGGGCGCTGCGACAACAGCGGCCTGCTGCGCGGCGAGGTCGAACGCCAGGTTCAGCGAAGCCAGCACCGCGATGCGGTCACGGGCCTTGACTTTTCCGGCATCGCGGATCTTGCACATGGCTGCGTCCACGCGTTCGACGGCTTCGCGCAGCTGCGCCTCGCCGCCATCGGGGCAGCCGAGCAGATAGCTCTGGCCCATGATCTGTACTTCAATCTGCTTCATGCGGGGGAATCTTCGGAGGGTGGTTCAGCCGGCAACCGTTCGAGCAGGGCATCGAGGCGCGTACGTGCCGCAACGAGCCGCGACTTCAGGGCGTCGCGTTCGCGCGTGAGCGCATCGACCTGCTCCTGCAGCAGCGCATTGGTGCGTTGCACCTCTTCGTGACGCACAAGCAGTCGTTCAACACGCTCGGCGATCTGATCGATAGGGCTGGAGGCGGGCATGGTTGGCGATTGTAGTTTCCCAAGGAAGCGGCCCCCAGGCGGTGCCTGGGCGTGGCATGGATTCTGCTGCCTTCCAGTTGCCTTTCAAACTCCAATAGCCTGTCAATGACCACGAAGAACAACACTTTATTCAGTCGGCGCGACCTGCTTACGCTCATCGGCAAGACCGCAGGGGGCGGCGCGATGTACCAGGCGATGACCTCGCTGGGCTTTGCCGCCGAATCCAACTACAGCGGACCACCGAAGCTCGATGGTGCAAAGAAGGGTGCGTCGGTGCTGGTTCTTGGCGCAGGCCTGGCCGGCATGGCCGCCGCGCTCGAACTGCGCAACGCGGGCTACTCGGTCAAGGTCCTCGAGTTCAGCAATCGCGCGGGCGGCCGGTGCTGGACACTGCGCGGCGGCGACACCTTCACCGAGCTGGGTGGCGCCGTGCAGCAATGCGGCTTCGCCAAGGGCGAGTACTTCAATCCGGGGCCGTGGCGCATTCCCTATCACCACCATGCAGTGCTGGGCTACTGCAAGCGGCTGGGCGTGGCGCTGGAGCCCTTCGTCCAGGTCAACTACAACGCGCTGGTGCATTCGAGCAAGGCCTACGGCGGCAAGCCGCAGCGCTACCGCCACGTGCAGGCCGACTACCAGGGCTACGTCGCCGAGCTGCTCGGCAAGGCCACGACGCAGGGCAACCTCGACGCGGCGCTGACGAAGGAAGACAAGGAGAAACTGCTCGAAGGCCTGCGCCGCTGGGGCGCGCTCGACACGCAGTTCCGCTATCTCGAAGGCACCGTCAGCAGCGACCGCCGCGGCTATGAAGTCGATGCGGGCGGCGGCCTCATGCCGTTGGCCAAACCGTCGAAGCCGCTCGACATGAGCGAGCTGCTGCAATCGAATCTTTGGCGTTACATCGCCAGCGGGCAAGACTACGAATTCCAGAGCGCGATCTTCCAGCCCGTGGGCGGCATGGACATGATCGCCAAGGCCTTCCAGAAAGAAGTGGGCAGCCTGATCCGCTACGGCGCCAAGGTCACGAAGATCGAGCAGAACGACCGCGGCGTGACGGTCACCTACACCGATGCATCAAAGGGCGGCGCGGTCACGCAGGCCAAGGCCGACTGGTGCCTGTGCACCATTCCGCTGTCGGTGCTCAGCCAGATCGACATCCAGGTGGGCTCGGCAATGCAGGAGGCCATCAACGCCGTGCCTTACGGCGCTTCGGTGAAGGTGGGCCTGCAGTTCAAGCGCCGCTTCTGGGAAGAAGACGAGCACATCTACGGCGGCATCAGCTACACAGACCTGCCGATCTCGCGCATTTCGTATCCCTCGACGCGCTATGGCGCCAAGGGCAAGTCGGTGGTGCTGGGCGCCTACGTGTTCGACGGCCCGAACTCCTACGAATTCACCGCCATGGCGCCCGAGGAGCGCGTGCGCCGCGCGGTCGAGTTCGGCACGCAGCTGCATCCGCAGTACGCGAGCGAATTCGACAACGGCATTTCCGTGGGCTGGCACCGCGTGCCCGGCACGCACGGCTGCTACGGCATGTGGACCGACGAGACGCGCCAGAAGCACTACAAGAACCTGTGCCAGGTCGACGGCCGCATCGCGCTGGCTGGCGAGCACGCTTCCTACATTCCGGCCTGGCAGGAGGGCGCACTGCTCTCGTCGCTCGACGCCATCCAGCGGCTGCATGCCCGCGCCGTTGCGTGAAAGCCGAGTGAAGGACACACCCACCATGAACAACAACATCACGACCTTCAAGCGCGCGCTGCTCGGCCTTTCGCTGGGCGCGCTGGCCTCGGTGGCCGGCCAGGCTGCTTTCGCGCAGTCGCCGGAGCCCGTCTTTTCCGTCGGCCCCCGATTCCAGGAGAGCTCGGGCGAGGCGATCTACCGCGCGACCTGCCAGGGCTGCCACATGGCGCAGGGACAAGGGGCGAAGGGCGCAGGCGCCTATCCGGCGCTCGCCTCGAACCCGCGGCTCGCAAGCGCGGAGTACCCGCTCTACGTGGTGATCAATGGGCAGAAAGGCATGCCCGCCTTTGGCAAGATGCTGAGCGACGAGCAGATCGCTTCCGTGGTCGGCTACGCGCGTACCCATTTCGGCAACCAGTATCCTGACGCCATTGCGGCGGAGAGCGTCAAGAAGCTGCGGCCTTGATCGGCCTTCTTCTTTCGATACCTGGCAGATCCTTTCTTCATCCACCCCAGCAGAGAGACAACACGCATGACCATGACCTCCATCACGAAGAAGCTGGCGCTCGTCGCCGCACTGCTCGCAGCCGGCACCGGCGCCGCCCATGCGGCCGATGAAATCATTCGCCACCGCATTCCGAACTCCAGCTTCCCGATTTCGGCGGCGGTGGAAGTGCCATCCTCGTTCACCAACGTCTACCTCTCGGGCCAGGTGCCGCCGCTGCAGGACGCGACCGCGCCCAAGAACAGCGCGGCGGCCTATGGCGGCGACACCAAGGGCCAGACCGTCGGCGTGCTCAAAGCCATCGAGAAGAGCCTCACAGGCCTGGGCCTGACGATGGGCGACGTGGTGAAGATGCAGGTGTTTCTCGTCGGCGATCCGGCCAAGGACAACAAGATGGATTTCGCCGGCTTCATGGAGGGCTACACCCAGTTCTTCGGCACCACCGCCCAGCCCCGACTGCCGGTGCGTTCGGCAATGCAGGTGGCGGCGCTCGCCAACCCGGCCTACCTGGTCGAGATCGAGGTGATGGCGGTACGTCCCGCCAAGTAAAAAAGCAGTACTGCGCTACTCGCTCAGCCGCACGTAGGTGGCGAGCAGCGCGCTCTTGGCAACAATCCCGAGCAGCACAGGGTTGCCGGCGCTCTCGATCACGGGCAGCCGTTCGCCCAGGTGATCGAGAAAACGCTGCAGCGCCTCGCCCAGCCCGGTGTCGGCGGTGAGCGGCTGGATGGCCTGCGAGAGCAGGGCGCCCGCGGTCGTTTCCGCTGGCGCCGTGCCGAGCGACGAAAGCGGCACCACGCCGAGGTAACGGTTGCCCGCGTCCACCACGTACAGGTACTTCACCGGGTGCTGCAGGAAGAGCCTGCTCATCGCTTCGCGGTCTGCCTCCGGGCCGACCACCGTCTCGGCTGGCTGCACCAGGTCGCGCATGTGCAGCCCGCGCAGGCGCATCTGCGTGTCCCGCTGCTCGTTGCGGTGCAGGGTGATCTCGTACATCGAGCCGGCATTGGCCGAGCGTGCGACGAAATACGCGATGACGCTCGCCGCCATCAGCGGCAGCATGACCTGGTAGCTGAGCGTCATCTCGAAGATCATCAGGATGGCCATCAGCGGCGCCTGCGTGGCGCCCGCCAGGAATGCGCCCATGCCGACGATGGCATAGGCGAACGGCGCCGAGGTGGCCGCTGGCCACAGCGCCTGCGCGCCAAGGCCGAACAGCGCACCGACCATGCAGCCGAAGAACAGCGCCGGCGTGAACACGCCGCCCACCGCGCCCGAGCCGGCCGTGGCCATCGTGGCGACCGCCTTGGCGACCAGCACCATCGCGATCAGCGTCCACGGCCAGGGCGTGTGCAGCACCGAATTGACCACGCTGTAGCCGTTGCCCCAGACCTCGGGCATGGGCACCGACACCGCACCCATCACGAGCCCGCCCAACGCCAGCCGCCACGGCAACGCAACCGGCAAGCGCGAGAACAGCGCACGGCTGCCCTGCAACGCGCGCAGGAAGCCGACCGCCGCAAAGCCCAGCAGCACGCCGAGCACGCAGAACAGCACGACCTCGGTGCCGTGGATTTCCGGGAACGCCGGCATCTTGTAAGGAGGCTGGTAGCCGGGCAGGGCGCGCATCGCGACGTTGGCGACCACCGAGGCAATGATGATCGGCCCCACGCTTTCCATCGCGATAGAGCCCAGCACGATCTCGGCGACGAAGAAGGCGCCGGCAATGGGTGCGTTGTAGGCGGCGGTCAGGCCGGCCGCCGCGCCGCAGGCCACCAGCAACCGCAGCCGCTCGACCGGAAAGCGGAACACCCGCCCCAGCAGAGACGACGCCAGCGCCGCCAGCTGCACCATCGAGCCCTCGCGCCCGATGGAACCACCGGTGCCGATGCTCACCAGCGACGAGGCGCTGCGCACCAGCGTCTGCGCCACCGGAATGCGCCCATTACCGAGCACGATGGCTTCCATGTAGTCGGAGGCGGCGCTGCGCAAGGCGACGCGTTTCGCCAGCACCAGCAGGCCGCCGGCCACCAGTCCACCCAGCGTGGGGCAGGCGATGCGCGCCCACCACGGCAGGTGCTTCGCCATTGCCACCAGCCCTTCGCCCGGACCGAGCACCAGATGCTCGAAGTGATAAAGCGCCGCGCGAAAAAGTTCGGTCGCCAGCGTGCCGAGCAAACCGGCCACGATGGCCCACAGCAGCATCGACTGCCAGCCCGAGACACCGAAGACACGCTGCAGCGCCGAACGAAGATTGAGAACTACCGAGGCGGGCCGCATCATGGGCTGGGATGTTAGCTGCGAGCGCCGCCCAGGCGGGAACACCGAGGAACCGGCTTTACCGGGCCTCAGGTGTTGCCCCCGGTAGGGGGAAGGAGAAGCGACACGAAGTGCGCGCAGCCTGGGGGCGAGCCAAGTCACTGGCATAAAATCCCGCCCGTTGGTGCCTGCGGCGTGGTTCACGCGCCGCGGTTCAACGGGAAGCAGGAGTGGAAGCCCCCGACCTCATCAGGACGGAACAAGGCCGAAGCCGCCTGCGCTGCCCCCGCAACGGTCAAGCAGACGGCGCCGCAAGGCGCCAACCCCTTTCCATCGAAGCCACTGGGTGCCCTGAAACAGGCGCCTGGGAAGGCGGTGAGGGGCCGTTCTGCCAGCCCGGATACCGGCCAACAAGGCGGCTGCCGCATGCGTGATCTGTGCATGGGGCGGCCATGGCGCCCAGGCGCCGGCGGGGAGGCCGGCGAGGGGTATTGACGTTCGTTCGGCTCATTCATGATTTCCCACGTTTGCTTTTCTCGCGGCCGCGCTCCTGCGCGCCGTCTCCGCCATGCCTGCCTGCCGCTGGCGCTGGCTTCCGCCTTCGGTGGCCTGGCCCATGCACAAGACGCCCCCACGCTGGGCGAAACGGTGGTCACGGCCAACCGCACGCCGCAGGCGCTGTCGGACCTGGTGGGCGACGTGTCCATCATCGACCGCAAGACCATCGAGCGCAGCGGCGCGACCGGCGTGGCCGACGTGCTGGCGCGCCTGCCCGGCATCGAGATCTCGCGCAGCGGCGGCGTGGGCAACACCACCAGCCTGTTCATCCGCGGCGCTGAAACGCGCTTCACGGCCGTGTACCTCGACGGCGTGCGCATCGACTCGCAATCGACCGGCGGCGCCGGCTGGGAAGGCATTCCGCTCTCGCAGATCGACCGCATCGAAGTGCTGCGCGGCCCGGCCGCCGCGGTGTACGGCTCCGACGCCGTGGGCGGCGTGATCCAGCTCTTCACCAAGCGCGGCGAAGAGGGCGTGTCGCCTTACGCGGGCATCGGCTTCGGCAGCAAGGGCCTGCGCAAGATCGAAGGCGGCGTGAGCGGCAAGTCGGGCCTGTTCGACTATTCGTTCGGCGTGGCGCACGAGGAAAGCAAGGGCTACAACGTGCAGCCCGCAAGCAAGCGCAACGTGGTGAAAGACGGCTACACCAGCCCCGACCGCGACGGCTACAACAGCACCTCGGGCAACGTGAAGCTGGGCTTGCAGATCACGCCGGACCAGCGCCTGGAGGCCACGCTGCTCACCAGCGACATCAAGGCCGGCTACGACGCCACCGTCTCCTACAGGACCAAGCCGCCGATCCTGTTCCGCGACGACGTGTCGAACAACACGCTGCGTACCGCCGGCCTGACCTGGTCGGCCAAGTGGAACGACATCTACAGCACCCGCGTGCAGGTGACCGATTCGCAGTCGGTCTACAAGACGCAGCCTTCGTTCTACCGGACCGAAACCAACCTGCGCGGTTACCTGTTCCAGAACGAATTCCGCTTCGGCCCGCACCTGGTGACGGCCACCTTCGAGCGCCGCGAAGACGCGCTCGAAAACGCGCCCACCACCTCGTCGAAGCTGCTGTCACGCGACCGCTCGCAGGATGCGATTTCGCTCGGCTACGGCTTCGTGCAGGGCCCGCATTCGCTGCAGCTGCATGTGCGCCACGACAGGGACAGCGAGTTCGGCGGCAAGACCACCGGCAGCGCGGCCTACGGCTATGCCATCACCCCGTCGCTGCGCTTCACGGCCTCGGCCGGCACCGCCTTCCGCGTGCCCACCCTGTACCAGCGCTTCAGCGAATACGGCGTGTCCACGCTGCGGCCCGAAAGCAGCCAGAACGTCGAGCTGGGCATGAACTACGCCAAGGACGGCACCACCGCAGGCATCGTGGTGTATCGCAACCGCGTGCGCAACCTGATCAACTTCGTCGGCACCGCCACGGGCTGTGCCTCGACGTTCGGCTGCTACACCAACGTGAACCGTGCCACCCTGCAGGGCGCCACGCTGTCGGCCAGCCAGCGCCTGGGCGACGTCACGCTGCGCGCCTCGCTCGACGTGCAGGACCCGAAGGACGCCGACACCGGCAACCTGCTCGCACGCCGCTCCAAGCGCCATGGCACCCTGGGCGCCGACTGGCGCGTCGCCGGCTGGACGCTGGGCGCCGAGGTGCAGTCCTCGAGCAAGCGCTACGACGACGCGGCCAACACCATCAAGCTCGGTGGCTACACCGTGCTGAACCTGTCGGCCAGCACGCAGATCACGCGAGACCTCAACCTCGTGGCCCGCGTCGACAATGTGGGCAACAAGGACTACCAGTTCGCGCGGCTGTACGCCAATGCCGGCCGCACCGCGTACGTCGGTCTCAAGTGGACGCCTCACTAAGCCAAGCTACCCAACCAGGCGACACCGCCGGTGCCGCGGCAGTCTCGTGCGCCGCGGTGCTGGTGGCTGCCCCGGCTTCGGGGCAGGGCAAGACCACCGTCGCCGCGGCGCTCGCGCGGCTGCATGCGCGCCAGGGGCGGCGCGTGCGCGCCTTCAAGTGCGGGCCCGACTTTCTCGACCCGCACTGGCTGGCGCTGGCCACCGGCGCGCCGGTGCATTCGCTCGACCTCTGGATGACCGGCGAGGCCGATTGCCGCTCGCGCCTGCGCGCCGCGGCGGCCGAGTGCGACCTTGTGATTATCGAAGGCGTGATGGGCCTGTTCGACGGCACGCCCAGCGCGGCCGACCTGGCTGAGCGCTTCGGCCTGCCGGTGCTGGCGGTGATCGATGCGCACGCCATGGCGGGCACCTTCGGCGCGCTGGCCTACGGGCTGCAGAACTTCCGGCCTGGGTTGCCATGGGCCGGCGTGCTGGCGAACCGCGTGGCCAGCGAGAGGCACGCGGGCATGTTGAAAGACGCGCTGCGCGAACCCTCGCAGTGGCTTGGCGCCTTGCCGCGCGACGCGGGGTTCACGCTGCCCGAGCGGCACCTGGGCCTCGTGGCCGCTACCGAACTCGGCGATGCGATGGCGCGTCTCGACGCGGCGGCCGATGTGCTGGGCGCCACGCCGCTCGGGCAGATGCAGACCAGTCAACTGCCGCAGGTGCGTTTCGAGGCACCCGCTTCCGGCGAGGCAGAAGCCGTGCCGCCGCTGCTGGCTGGCCGCGCCATCGCCATTGCGCGCGATGCGGCCTTTTCATTCATCTACCCCGCGAACCTCGACGTGCTCACGGCGCTGGGGGCGCGGCTGTCCTTTTTCTCGCCGCTCGCAGGCGATGCCTTGCCGGCATGCGACGCGGTCTGGCTGCCCGGCGGCTACCCCGAACTGCACGCCGAAGCGCTGGCCGCCTGCGCGCCGATGCGCGAATCGCTCGCCGCGCATGCCGCTGCGGGCAAGCCGGTCTGGGCCGAGTGCGGCGGCATGATGGCGCTGTTCGACGAACTGGCCACGCAAGACGACGCGCAGGTCCACCGCCTCTGGGGCCTGCTGCCGGGCCGCGTGACCATGCAGAAGCGGCTCGCCGGCCTTGGCCCGCAACAGCTCACCCTCGGCAGCCACACCCTGCGCGGACACACCTTCCACTATTCGCGCTGCGAAACGCCACTGGCGCCCGCCGCGCACACTGCCAGGCCCGGCGCGACGCAGCCCGTGGGCGCACGCGGCGGCGAGGCGCTGTACGTGCAGGGCCCGGTGCGCGCCAGTTACTTCCACGCGTGGTTTGCCTCCAGCCCGCAAGCCACGGCCCGCCTTTTCGGCGCCATGCCCATCGAGTTGGAGATCCATGCCGCAATCGAATAAGCCGAAGACCATCGAGCACGAGTTCATCCTGGGTGGCCAGAAGAGCGGCAAGTCGCGCCGCGCCGAGCAGCGTGCCATCGACTGGTTCGCGGCCGATTCCCGCACGCACCGCGCCGTGCTGATCGCCACCGCGCAGGCCTACGACGACGAGATGCTGGAGCGCATCGTGCGCCACCAGGCCGACCGTGCCGAGCGGGTGCCCGGCATGCGCACCATCGAGGAGCCGATCGAACTCGCGCGCGCCGTCGTCACGCAGAGCACGCCCGAGACGCTGGTGGTGGTCGACTGCCTCACGCTGTGGCTCACCAACCTGCTGATGCCGATTCACTCCGAAGACGCCCGCCCCGTGACGCGCACCCCGGCCACGCACATCGCCATGCTGCTGGTCGCGCTGCGCGAGGCGCGCGGGCCGGTGGTGCTGGTCGGCAACGAGATCGGCCTGGGCGTGATTCCGCTGGGCCGCGAGACGCGCGCCTTCGTCGACGCGCTCGGCCGCCTGAACCAGGACGTGGCCGCCGCCTGCGACCGCGTCACCCTGATGGCCGCAGGCCTGCCGTTGAGCCTGAAAGCGCCTGCTGCATGAAGAAGAAAAAGACGATCCGCACTCCGTTGGTCGCGCTCGGCCTGGCCCTGTTCGCGCTGGCCGCGCACGCCTTCGACGTGGTCGACGAGCGCGGCGTGTCCGTGAGCCTGCCGCAGCCGCCGCAGCGCATCGTCTCGCTGCTGCCGTCGCTTACCGAATCGATTTGTGCGCTCGGTGCCTGCAATCGGCTGGTGGGTGTCGATCGCTATTCCAACTCGCCCGAACAGGTGAAGGCGCTGCCGCAGCTCGGTGGCGGGATCGACCCGAACGTCGAGGCCATCGTCGCGCTCAAGCCCGACGCGGTGCTGCTTGCCAAGTCGTCGCGCGTCACGCAGCGGCTCGAGGCGCTGGGCCTGAAGGTGCTGGTGCTCGAACCCAAGAGCCATGCCGACGTGCAGCGCGTGCTCGACAAGCTCGACCAGGTGCTCGGCACGCACGAAGCGCCGAAGGTCTGGCGCGTGATCGATGCCAGCGTGTCGGCCGCCGCGCAGTCGGTGCCCGCGAGCGCCAGGGGCATGCGCGTGTACTTCGAAGTGAACAGCGCGCCGTACGCGGCGGGCGAGTCGTCGTTCATCGGCGAAACGCTCACACGGCTCGGCGTGAGGAACATCGTGCCGGCTTCGCTCGGCCCGTTCCCCAAGCTCAACCCCGAGTACGTGGTGCGCGCGAACCCCGACCTCATCATGGTCAGCGTGCGCAGCGCGCAAGGGCTGGAGCAGCGCCCCGGCTGGGCCGGCATCCGCGCAGTGCGCGAGGGCCGCATCTGCCGCTTCAGCGCGGAACAGTCCGACGTGCTCGTGCGCCCCGGTCCGCGCATGGACGAGGCCGCGCGCCTGATGGCGCAGTGCCTGAGTGACAAAGGCGGCAAATGGTGAACGCAGCGCGAAGGCACACGGTCCATCTGCGCCGCGTCTTGCTGCTTGGCGCAGGCCTGCTGGTGGCGGGCGCTGCGCTGATGGTGCTGGGCCTGGGCATCGGCAGCACCGGTTTCGAAAGCCTGCTCGCGGCGCGGCACGACCCGGTGGCACTGCAGATCGTGTGGGACATCCGCCTGCCGCGCACGCTCGGCGCGTGGCTGGCGGGCGCGCTGCTGGGGCTGGCGGGCGCGGTGGCGCAGGGGCTGTTCCGCAATCCACTGGCCGATCCGTACCTGCTGGGCAGCGCCTCGGGCGCCTCGCTCGGGGTGGCACTGGCGCTGCTGATGTTCGGCGGCTCCGCCGCCAGCGCGCAGTGGGTGATGCGGCTCGGGCTCACGGGTGCGGCCTTTCTCGGCGCGGTGCTGGCGGTAATGCTCACGCTGATGCTGGCGCGGGGCGTGCAGCAGACGCTGCGGCTGCTGCTTGCCGGCGTGATCGTCGGCGTGGTGCTCGGCGCGGCGAAAGACCTCATCACCATCGCTTCGGCAGACATCCTGCAAGCCATTCAGGGCTTCATTCTCGGCAGCACCGGCCTCGTCGGCTGGAGTGCCTGCGCGGTGATGGCGATGGTCGGCGCGGTCTGCCTGCTGCTGGCCTGGGCGCTGGCGCCGGTGCTCGACGGGCTCGCGCTCGGCGAGGCCACCGCGCGCAGCCTCGGCCTGCCGCTGGGCGCGATGCGCGCGGCGCTGGTCGTGGTGCTGGCACTGGCCACCGGCGCAGCCGTGGCGCAGACCGGGTTGATCGCCTTCGTCGGCCTCGCGGCGCCGCATCTCGTGCGCTCGGCCATCAAGACCACGCACGCGCGGCTGATCCTGCTGTCGGCGCTGATGGGCGGGCTGCTGCTGATGGCGGCCGACCTGCTGGCGCGCTGGCTGATCGCGCCGCAGGAACTGCCGGTTGGCGTGCTCACGGCCGTGCTGGGCGGCAGCTACCTGCTGTGGTTGATGCACCGGCGCGGCGCGCGGAGTGGCGTGGCATGAGCAGCCGACACAACAACACCCCGGCTCTCGAAGCGCGCCGCGTGAGCGCCACGCTCGGCGCAACCGAGGTGCTGCACGACATCGATCTGGCGTTGTCGTCCGCCCGCTGGACCAGCATCGTCGGTCCGAACGGCGCGGGCAAGTCGACGCTGCTCAAGGCACTCGCGGGACTGCTGGCGCACCGGGGCGAGGTGCGGCTCTTCGGCGACGCGCAGAACAAGGTACCGGCGCGCATCCGCGCCCAGCGCCTCTCGTGGCTCGGCCAGAGCGGCACGGGCGAGGGCAGCGCCGACGACCTGATGGTCTATGACGTCGCCATGCTTGGCCGCCTGCCGCACCAGCGCTGGCTGGCCGCCCCCAGCGAGGCTGACCGCGAGGCGGTGGAGCGTGCGCTGCGCAGTACGCAGGCTTGGGACTGGCGCGACCGCCCGCTGGGTCAGCTCTCTGGCGGCGAACGTCAGCGGGTGCTGCTGGCGCGCGCGCTCGCTGTCGAGGCCGAACTGCTGCTGATGGACGAGCCGCTCGCCAACCTCGATCCGCCGCACCAAGCCGACTGGATGCAGACTGCTCGTGCGCTGGTTGCCGAGGGCAAGACCGTGGTCAGTGTGCTGCACGAGCTGCCGATGGCGCTGGCGGCCGACGAACTTGTCGTGATGGATCGTGGCCGGGTGGTGCACCACGGCGGCTGCAGCGACCCTGCCACGCACGCGGCGCTGGAGCAGGTGTTCGACCATCGCATTCGGGTGCATCGGGTGGCTGAGCAATGGATTGCGTTGCCGTTATGAGATGCGCTGTGTTTTCGGTGCGTTGTTCGGGGCGCGATCGTGCAGCGCCGTCGTTGATCGGCCGGCACAACAGCAGCGTCCATGTGCGAATGGCATCGGGTGCTCCCCGCAGCGAAATAAAGGAAGAGGCCGCAGGCCGGGGGACATTCGCGGAGGGGAGTACCCGGTGTCATTCGCACGCACCCCGAACAACAGAACAGCCCCCGAAAACTGAATTGGAACTCCCATGCAAATAGAGACCCCCCCAAGCGAAAAGCCATACGAGAAACCAGAAGGCGAACGCCGAGGCCTCGTCATCGTCAACACAGGCGACGGCAAGGGCAAGAGCACCGCCGCCTTCGGCCTCGCGCTGCGCGCTCACGGCCGCGGCAAGGCCGTGAAGATCTACCAGTTCATGAAAGTGCCGACTGCGCGCTTCGGCGAACACCGGATGTTCGAGCAGATCGGCATCCCGATCGAAGGGCTCGGCGACGGCTTCAGCTGGAAGAGCCAGGACCTCGAACGCTCCGGGCAACTGGCGCGCGACGGCTGGGAGAAGGCCAAGGCCGCGATCCTGTCGGGCGAGTTCTTCCTGGTGGTGCTCGACGAGATCACTTATCCGCTGATCTACGGTTGGCTGCCTCTGGAAGGCGTGCTCGAAACGCTGCGCGCGCGGCCGAAGCATGTACACGTGGTGCTCACCGGCCGGCGCTGCCCGCCCGAGATCATCGAACTGGCCGACACCGTGACCGAGATGACGCTCGTCAAGCACGCCTTCAAGGCCGGCATTCCTGCGCAACGCGGCATCGAAGATTGAGCGTGATGGCACATGCGTTCGCGGTCGACGAGGTGAGGGCGGTCTACCGCGCCATCCACGAGCGGCGCGATATGCGCCACTTCGCGGGCGGGCAGGTCGCGCCGGAGGTGCTGCGCCGGCTGCTCGATGCGGCGCACCACGCGCCCAGCGTCGGTTTCATGCAGCCGTGGCGCTTCATCCGCATTCGCGGTGAGGCGCTGCGCCAGCAACTGCACCGTGTCGTCGAGCACGAGCGCGTGCTGACCGCCCGCGCACTCGGCGAGCGCGAGGACGAGTTCATGCGCCTGAAGGTGCAGGGCCTTCTCGATGCGGCGGAGCTGCTGGTGGTGACGCTGGCCGAGGGCCGCGAGAAGCACGTGTTCGGCCGCCGCACGTTGCCGCAGATGGACCTGGCCTCGGCCTCCTGTGCCATCCAGAACCTCTGGCTCGCGGCGCGTGCCGAAGGGCTGGGCATGGGGTGGGTGTCGCTGTTCGATCCGGCCGAGGTGTCGGTGCTGCTCGGCCTGCCTGAAGGCGCGGAGCCCATTGCCTTGCTGTGCCTGGGGCCCGTGCACAGCTTTTACGAAGAGCCGATGCTGCAGCGCGAACGCTGGGCGAAGCGCGAGCCGCTCGCGTCGCTGGTGTTCGACGAGGGCTGGGGTCGGCCTTCGGACCTTTTCGACCATCCGTCTCCCGTGGAGCCCACCTGATGCTGGCTTTCGACACCGTTCTCTTCGAGCTTGCGCGCCTGTTCCTCTGGCCGGTGACGCTGGGCGTGCTGCTGTCCTTCGTCTATGCCGTGTACTGCCTTGGCGCGTTCGGCATCGAATACTTGCAGCGTCGCCGCGACCCATCGCGCGCGCTGGTGCTGCAGGGCCATGCGCAGGCCAGCCAGGAGCAGATGGAGCTGGTTGTGCTCAAGCAGCTCGAAGGCGTGCGCCTGTGCAGTCGCGTGGCGCCGATGCTGGGGCTGATCGCCACCATGATCCCGATGGGCCCCGCGCTCGTCGCCGTGGCCTCGGGCGAATCGCAGGGCGTGGCGCAGAGCCTGGCGCCCGCATTCGCGAGCGTGATCGTGGCGCTGGCCTCGGCCTCGATCACCTTCGTGGTCTATACCGTGCGGCGCCGCTGGCTGATGCGCGAGCTGGTGTCGGTGCTCGATGCTCGGGACCGGCTTTCATGAGCCGACGCCAGTTTTCCATTCTGAGCAGCCTGGACAGCGATGACGACGATCCGGTGCTCTCGACCATCAACCTGATCGACGTGTTCATGGTCGTGATCGGCATGCTGATGATCGCGGTCATCAACAACCCGATGAACCCCTTCGCGCAGGACAAGGTGACGATCATCCGCAACGAGGGCCAGCCGAACATGGAGATCGTCACGCGTGAGGGCCGCAAGATCACGCGCTTCAAGGCCAGCGGCGCGACGGGGCAGGGTGATGGCGAGAAGGCCGGCACTGCCTGGCGGTTGAAGGACGGCACGATGGTCTATGTGCCGGCGGATGCGGTTCCGGCGCAGGGCGGGAAGTGACGCGGTTTTTCTTCTGGCTGCTGGTGGCGGTGCTGGGGTTTCTTGCGCCGGCACAGGCCCAGCCTGCGGGGGGGCGTGTCGTTGTGCTGAGCACCTCGCTGGTTTCGCCGGCGCGGGTGGTTCGATTGGAGGCTGCGGCGCGTGAAGCCGGGTTGCCGTTGCAGGTGGTTTCGGCGTCGCAGGACTCGCCCGAGACGCTGACTGCTGCGCTCGAAGGGGCGCGTCTGCTCGTCATCGATGCACCGCACATCAGCGTCGCGCAGGCTGCTGCAGCGCGCTTCGGCGACACGATCTCGCGAAGCACTGCGCCGTATGTGCTGATCGGCGAATTCGCGCTGGTGGCCAAGGGGCAAGCCTCCACTGCCGCGCCGCTGGTGACCGAGCGCGGTGTCGATGCCGTATGGGCGCAGCGCCTGCGCGAGTACTGGCGCTTCTCGGGCGCGGCCAATCTCGGCGCGGCGATGAAGGCCCTGGAGCAGCCCGGCAAGCTCGATGGCCTGCCCGACCCCGTGCCGCTGCCGCTGGCCGGCCTCTATCACCCGGGCTGGCCGCGCATCGAAACCGACATCGCCGTCGTCGAACGGCTGCCCGGCAGCAGCGGCACGGTTGCCATTGCCATCAACAGCGCCACCGTGACGGGCGACGACACCGGCTGGCTCGATGCGCTGATCGCCTCGCTCGAATGGCGCGGCCTGCGCGCCTATGCCTTCTACGGCCCGCGCCAGCAGAAAGACCTGTTCTTTCGCATGACGCACGCCGGCGAGCGGCGCGTGGCCGATGCGATCGTCAATGCCTCGCTGGTCTTCAGCCCGAACGAGCGCAAGGCCGAGCTTGAGCGCATCGGCGTGCCGGTGCTGCAGACATTGCCCTCGCTGGCCATGGACGCGACGCAATGGGCACAGAGTAAAGACGGTCTGTCGCAAACCGACATTGCTGCCTACTACAGCCCGAGCGAGCTGGCCGGCATGACCGACCCGATGCTCGTGAGCGCCCGCGACGCAGCGGCTGGCACGCTGCAGCCGCTGCCCGCGCAGATCGACTCAGTGGCCGACAAGGCAGCCGCATTGCTTCGCCTGCAACGCACGCCGGCCGCCGATCGTCGCGTGGCGATGCTGGTCTACAACTACCCACCGGGCGAAGCCAACTTCGGCGCGTCCTTCCTCAATGTGCCGCGCAGCGTGAGCAACATGCTTGCAGCAATGAAGTCCGCCGGCTACCGCACCGAACTGCCGGGCGCCGACGCGCTCATCGCGCAAGTGCAGGCGACGATGAGGGCCTACTACCCAACGGGGCAGGGCGACGAGCTGCAGCCGCTGCTCGACAAGAACCTGGCCGACGTGATACCGCTGTCGCGCTACCTCGCATGGTTCCGGTCGCTGCCGGTGGAAACGCAGCGCCGCATCGAGAGCTACTGGGGCCCGCCTGAGAAGTCGACCATGCTGCGCCCCGTCGCGGGCGAGCAGGCCTTCGTGATCCCGCGCGTGCAGTTCGGCAACGTCGTCGTGCTGCGCCAGCCGCCGCGCTTCGAGCCTGGCACGCAGGTGGCGAGCAAGGCTGAGCAGGTGTACCACCGCTCGGGCATTCCGCTGAGCCACAGCTACCTCGCCACCTACCTCTGGCTGCGCACGCAGTTCGGTGCGAGCGCGGTGGTGCACGTGGGCACGCACGGCACAGTCGAATGGTCTGCGGGCAAGGAGCGCGGCCTGTCGGTGCAGGACGATCCGCTGCTAGCGCTGGGCGATCTGCCGAATGTCTACCCGTACATCATGGACAACCTAGGCGAGGCCACGACAGCAAAGCGCCGCGGTCGCGCGACCATGGTGAGCCATTCGACGCCGATGTTCGCGCCCGCCGGTTTTCGGCCCGGCGTGCAGGCCATGCACGAGCGCATGCACGACTGGGAGACGCTGTCGCCCGGCCCGGTGAAGACGGCGATGGAAAAGCAGCTGACGGCCGAGTTCGTGGAGCAGCACTACGACCGCGACCTGAACTGGACACCCACGCGGATTCGCGCGGACTTTGCCGGCTTCATCGCGGTGCTGCATCCGTACCTCGACGAACTCGCGCAGACCGCGCAGCCGCTGGGCCTGGCGACCTTCGGGCAGGCGCCCGATGCGCAGCGCCGGCGCATGACGATCCTGCAGATCCTCGGCAAGCCTTTGGTCGAGGCGCTGGGTGAAGACATCGACGAGGTTTTTCTGATCGATGCGAAGAGCGTTGCCGGCTCGCGGCCCGCGCGCTGGGTCGAACTCGCGCTTACCGATGCGCAGGCAGCGAGTGCCATGGGCAAGACCTCGGCCGAACAGCGGAGTCTGCTGTCGCTGGCCGAACGCGCGCAGAAGCTCGATGCCGTGCTTGCCCACAACGAAGAAATCGAAGGACTGCTCACGGCGCTCGACGGCCGCTACCTGAAGTCGAGCTACGGTGGCGATCCGGTGCGCAACCCCGACAGCCTGCCGACCGGTCGCAATCTCTACGGCTTCGACCCGAGCCGTGTGCCTACGCGCGCGGCCTGGGACGCAGGCGTTGCCGCGATGGACGCCTGGATCGCCGGACACGCGAAGACCCATGCCGGCAAGGCGCCGGAAAAGATCGCCTTCACGCTGTGGGCTGGCGAGGCCTCGCGCCACCAGGGCGTGCTGGAAAGCCAGGCCTTCTACGCCATGGGCGTGAAGCCGCGCTGGGACGAGGGCGGGCGCATGACGGGCATCGAGGTGATTCCCGCGTCGGTGCTGAAGCGGTCGCGCATGGACGTGCTGATCAGCGTCACCGGCTCCTACCGCGACCAGTTTCCCAACGTGATGCGTTGGCTCGACGAGGCAGTGCAGCAGGTGGCTGCCTTGCGAGAGCCCGGCAACGCCGTCGCGCAGCACAGCGAGGCGATGGCGCGCAGGCTGCGTTCGGAGGGCGCGTCGGTGCAGGAGGCGCAGCGCTGGTCCACAGCGCGCGTTTTCTCGAACGAGCAAGGCAGCTATGGCGCCGGGCTCGAGGAGGCCGCGCTTGCGAGCGACGTATGGAAGAAGCAGCAGCGCGGCGGCGGCGATGCGCAGATGGCGCAGCTCTACATGGATCGCATGGGCCACGCCTACGGCAAAGGCCTCGACGGCGCCGCACGGCCGGGCGCCTATGCGGGCAATCTCATGCAGGTCGATGCGGCGCTGATGGCGCGCAGCTCCAACCTGTATGGCGTGCTGACCAACGACGATCCGTTCCAGTACCTCGGCGGCATCGCGCAGGCCGTGCGCCAGCTCACTGGCAAGGACCCGGCGCTGTACGTGCAGAACCTGCGCGACGGCAGTGCGGTGCGCACCGACACGGCCGCAGGCGCCATCGCACGCGAGATGCAGACGCGCTACCTGCACCCGCAATGGATCGAAGCGCAGAAGGCCGAGGGCTACAGCGGCACGCTGCAGGTGCTCAAGACTGCGCAGTTTCTCTGGGGCTGGCAAGTCACGGCGCCGCAGGCAGTGCGGCAGGACCAGTGGCAGTCGCTGCACGACGTGTATGTGCGCGACAAATACAAGCTGGGCACGCGCGAGTGGCTGGAAGGTGACAACCGGGCGGCCTTCGCGCAGACGCTGGAGCGCATGCTCGACGCGGTGCGACTGAACTACTGGAAGCCGGATGGCGCCACGCGACGCGAGCTGGCACGGGCCTATGCGGAGGCGGTGCGCGCGGCCGGGCTGCGCGAGCGGAATGCGGGCGTGCAGCGGTTCGCGCAGGCGGAGTTGTCGCAGCCTGCGCCTTCACACCAGCCACGCCCGTCGGTCGAGCCCGTGGTCGCGGCAGCGCCCGTGCCAGCTCCTACCCCGGCAGCCGAGCCAGCGCCGGACAGCCCCCAGCCCGTCAGCGGCCTCAAGCTCGAACCCACGCCCGCTGACGCCCCATCGCCCAAGGCCGAGACCATCGTCCTTCGGCTCTGGGTGGCGTTGGGGACCGCGCTGCTTGTCGCACTCGGTGCACTGATGCAGTGGCGCCGGGGCAGGGCGACTGCCTGATTCGCGAGAATGGCGGCTCCCATGCTCCTCCAGAATCTCGAATACGCCATCGCTGTAGCCGCCGCGCTGTGGATCGCACTGGCCATCGACCGCTGGCTGGGTGAGCCGCCTGCGGCGTTGCATCCCGTCGTGTGGATGGGACGCTACCTCGGGCTCGGTTCGCGCATCGCGCCGCCTGCGTACCCCGCGAAGCCGGTGGATCTGCCGATGTTCTTCATTGGCGCGTTGGTGTGGTGCGTGGGGGGCGCGTGCGTCTGGGGCGTCGCCATGGTCTTGCAGACGCTCATGGTGCTGTCGCTGCCTGCATGGGCCGTTGCACTCCTGCTGGGCCTGCTGCTGAAGCCACTCTTTGCCTGGCGCATGCTGCGCGATGAAGTACTTGCGGTCGAGGCCGCGCTGGCCGTTTCGCTCGATGCCGGCCGAAAGCAGTTGGCGCGCTTGGTGAGTCGCGACGTCTCCCGGCTCAGCGAGCGCGAAGTGCGCGAAAGCGCGATCGAATCGCTCGCGGAAAACCTCAACGACTCGCTCGTGGCCCCGGTGTTCTGGTTCGTGCTGTTCGGCCTGCCGGGTGCTGCGCTTTATCGTTTCGCGAACACCGCCGACGCGATGTGGGGCTACCGCGGCGAGCGCAACGGCCGTGATTGGACCTGGCTCGGCAAATGGGCCGCGCGCGCGGACGACGTGCTCTCGTGGGTGCCGGCGCGCATCACCGTGGGGCTGCTGGCGCTGGCGGCGTGCCGCTGGCCCACGGGGCTGTCAGAAGAGGCGCGCCGTACGCCGTCGCCCAACAGCGGCTGGCCGATGGCGGCGATGGCGCTACTCCTTGGTGTGCGGCTGGCGAAGCCGGGCGTGTATGCGCTGAATGCCGAGGGGCGTGCGCCTTCCGCGTTGGACATGCAACGCACCGCGCAACTGGGTGGCCGGGCCGCGTTGGCGGCGGGTGTGTTCGCGTCGCTGGTCATCGTGGCGACAGCCGGCTGGAGGTGGGTATGAGCACGGTGGTGCATGGCGGTCCTGATGCGGCTGGCGCCGCGCCGCACGACTTCTCGACCAATGCCAATGCCTGTGGCCCATGCCCCGAGGCTCTGGAGCGGGTCAGCGCTGCCGACGTCTCGCGGTATCCCGATCCGGCCTACACGGCGTTGCGTGAGCAACTTGCGGTCATGCACGGCGTGGAAGCCTGGCGCATCGTGCTTGCAGCCGGGGCCAGCGAGTTCATCCGGCGCATCACCACCTGGGCGGCCCTGGAAGATCGCGGCGGCCATGGCGAGGTCGCGCTGCCGCCCATGTCTTACGGCGACTATGCGGCGGCCGCGCGAGCCCATGGGTTGCAGGTGGTGCGCGCACCGCATCCGGCGCGCCAACTGCGGCTCGCCTGGTGCTGCGATCCCTCCACGCCGCTGGGTCAGGCGCAGCAGGGCATTCTCGAGACAGTGGATGCCCTGCCCGAGGGCGTGCCCTGCGTGCTCGACCGCGCCTACGAGCCCTTGCGCCTGGAGGGCCGCCTTGCGCTGAGCCAGAGCCGCCTGGATCGCCTCTGGCAGATGTGGTCTCCTAACAAGGCGCTGGGGATGACAGGCGTACGTGCGGCCTATGTGATCGCTCCGTCAAACGCGCAGGATGCGGTGCGCGCCTTGCTGCGCCTGAGCGCCTCGTGGCCGGTGGGCTCGCACGGCGTGGCAATGCTTTCGGCCTGGACGCAGCCTGACGTGCAGGCCTGGCTTCGTGAAAGCCTCGGGACCTTGCGCGACTGGAAGGCGTCGCAGATGGCCATGTGCAGTGAGATCGGTTGGCACGTCGGGCCCAGCGACGCGAACTTTCATGTCGCCCAGCCCATGGTGGACGACTTCGCCGGTCTGCTGAAGCACCTGCGCGCCGAAGGCATCAAGCTGCGCGACTGCGCCTCCTTCGGCCTGCCGGGCCACGTGCGCCTCGGCGTGCTGCCGCCCGCCAGCCAGCAGGCGTTGAAAGAGGCCTGGACAAACGCGTCCTGAACACATACACCCGCACCCACAAGAAAAATGCTCTACGCCATCACCACGCTCTTTCTCTGCCAACTGGCCGGCGAACTGCTCGTGCAGTGGCTCGGCCTGCCCATTCCCGGTCCGCTGATCGGCATGGTGCTGCTGTTCATCGGCCTGCTGGTGCGCGGCGGCGTGCCGCAGGTGCTGACCGACACATCGGGCCATCTGCTGCGCAACCTGATGCTGCTGTTCATTCCGGCCGTGACCGGCGTCATGCTGCATTTCGAGCGGGTGGGGCGCGAGTGGCTGCCGTTTCTTGCGGCAGGCATCGTCGGCGCGGCCTTCACCATGACGGTCACGGCGCTCACGTTCCGCTGGATGATCCGCTTCACCGGCAAGGACGCGCAATGACCGCGCCGGCCAAGCTTTCTGAAATCTGGGTCTTCCTCGCGCAGTCGCCGCTGCTGTGGCTGTCGCTCACGCTGCTGGCCTATCTTGGCGCGCTGTGGCTGCACACCCGCAGCGGGCGCAATCCGGTGGTCAACCCGGTGCTGATTTCGGTGATCGTCATCGTCGGCGTGCTGCTGCTCACGCGCACGCCCTACGACACGTATTTCGAAGGCGCGAAATTCGTGCATTTCCTGATCGGCCCCGCCACGGTGGCCCTTGCCGTGCCGCTGTACAGCCAGGTCGGCCGGCTGCGGCGGCTGTGGCTGCCCATCGGTGTGGCGCTGCTGGTGGGCTCGGTCGCGGCCATCGTGTCGGCCATCGGCATCGCGTGGGTGCTGGGCGGCTCGCACGAGTTGATGATGTCGCTTGCGCCCAAGTCGGCCACCATGCCCATCGCGATGGGCGTGGCCGAGAAGATCGGCGGGCTGCCTTCGCTGGCGGCGGTGGCCGCGGCCGTTGCCGGCATCTCGGGCGCGATCATGGCGACCGGGCTGCTGAACCTGCTGCGCATCAGGGAGCCCGCGGTGCGCGGCTTTGCGGTCGGCATGGCGGCGCACGGCATCGGCACGGCGCGGGCCATTCAGGTGGATGAAACGGCGGGCGCGTTCTCCGCGCTGGCCATGGGGCTGAACGGCATCGCGACAGCGCTGCTGGTGCCGCTGATCGTCAGGCTGATGGGGGCATGAAACCATCCATGTCCAAGGCCGAGACCCGTCCGATGGAACTGGTCTGGCCAGCCAAGGCCTACCTGCCAAGCTATGTGTCGGCCCTGAACCGGGGCTGGGCGCGCGACGAGACGCGGCCCGAATCGGGCTCCGAGGAACGGGCCGCCATCAAGGCCAATGCCGACCGCTTCCTTGCCAGCCTGGTGGACCGCGAAGCCAAAGGCGGGCGCATCGTCATGCCCGACGGCTCCAAGGTGCGGCGCCTGCCGGGCTACAAGTGCTGGATGTGGGACGGCGAGTTCTGCGGCAGCATCGACCTGCGCTGGCAGCCCGGCACCGACGCCTTGCCGCTCTACTGCCTGGGCCACATCGGCTACAACGTCGTGCCTTGGAAGCAGCGCAAGGGCTATGCGACGCGTGCGCTCGGCGCCATGCTGACGCTTGCTGCGGGCGAGGGGCTGAACCGCGTCGAGATCACGACCAGCCCGGACAACTTCGCGTCGCAGAAAGTGATCGCGGCCAATGGCGGCGTGCTGATCGAAACCTTCATCACCCTGCCGAGCCAGGGCAGCCTCACCAAGTTTCGCTACCGCATCGATCTCTGAAGGAAAATTGCGCATGGCTCACTACACCGCTGAAATCCTCTGGCTGCGCGGCGAGCAGGACTTTCTCGGCAACACCTACAGCAGAAGGCATTCGCTGCGCTTCGACGGCGGCGCGGAAGTGGCGGGCTCGTCGTCGCCGCACGTGGTGCCGCTGCCGATGTCCGATGCGTCGGCGGTCGATCCCGAAGAGATGTTCGTCGCCTCGCTGTCGAACTGCCACATGCTGTGGTTCCTCACCATGGCCGTGAAGCGCAAGTTCGTCGTCGACCGGTATTTCGATGCAGCCACCGGCGTGATGGAGAAGAACGCCGAGGGAAAGATGGCGATGACGGTGGTCACGCTGCGGCCGGAAGTGACCTTTTCCGGCGAGAACGTGCCGACGCGCGAGCAGATCGAGCAGATGCACCACCGGGCGCATGAAGAATGCTTCATTGCCAATTCGGTGAAGACCGAGGTGCGCTGCGAGCCGGTGTACTGACGCGCTCCCTGCCTTGGCTGCCCGCGCGGGCCGATTCAGCGGCGCTGCAGCCGCGGGTTCTTGGCAAACAGCTCCGCCGCCCAGTCAACGAACGCCCGCACCTTCGCGCTCAGGTGCCGGTTGGGCGGGTACACCACGTGAATGGGCAGCGGATCGCGACTCCAGTCCGGCAGCACCTCGACCAGTTCGCCGCTTTCCAGCAGCGGCTCGGCCATGAAGGTGATGCACTGCGAAATGCCGAAGCCGCCGAGCACCGCCGTGATGTGCGCGTTGCTCTCGTTCACCGACACGCGGTAGTGCCCGTTGAGCTCGATGTGCTCGTCGCCCTTCTTGAACTCGTGCGGGTACACGCGGCGCGTGGTGCCCGAGAAATAGCTCACCACCACGTGGCGCTTCTCGATGTCGTTCGGGTGCTGCGGCACGCCGTAGCGCTTGATGTACGCCGGTGACGCCACGGTGACGAAGTGCAGGGTGCCGATGCGCCGTGCCACCAGCGACTGGTCGCTGAGGTCGCCCGCGCGGATCACGCAGTCGACGTTGTCGCTGATCAGGTCGACGGTGCGGTCGCTCACGCCCAGGTCGACCTGGATGTCGGGGTAGCGGTCGCAGAAGGTGGCCAGCGCGGGCAGGATGATCTGCCTCGCCACCGATGTGCCTATGTCGATGCGCAGCCGCCCCGTGGGGTTGGCCTGCGCATTCGTCATGCTGGCTTCCATGTCGTCGAAGTCGTTGAGCAGGCGCGCGGCGCGCTCGTAGTAGGCCGCGCCGTCGGGCGTGACGGTGACGCGGCGCGTGGTGCGGTTGAGCAGCTTCACGCGCAGGCGCGATTCGAGCGCCTGAATCTGCTTGGTGACCGTGCCCTTGGGCAGGGCCAGCGAGTCTGCCGCCCGGGTGAAGGTGCCGGCTTCCACGACGCGGACAAAGATCCGCATGGCCTGGATTTGATCCATCGAATGCCTGTTGTTGGTGCCCGGCCCACACCGGGGGGAGCGGATTCTCACACAAGGCGCCAAACCCTTGCGAAGCGCCGCGATTGTTGTCGGTTTGGAAACAGAGTAGGGGCGGCTTGCCTGTTTAACGTCACACTGGGCGACTTATATTTCAACCATCGCCCAATTCCCTGAGGTCGCCCATGTCACCCGTTCCATCGTCCCGTTCTGCCGAAGCCGCCGCCCGCGCTGCGGCGCAAGGCGTGGAAGCCGATCTGTCGATCGAGCTGCCCGGCCGCGAACCGGTCGGTGCCCGTGTGTACGGCCAGCGCGCCAAGGGTGACGTCGCACCGCTGGTGCTCCACTTCCACGGTGGCACCTTCGTCTGCGGCGACCTCGACAACGGCCGCAATGTGGCCCGGCTGCTGGCCGGAGCGGGTGCGGTGGTGGTGTCGGTGGCTTACCCGCTGGCGCCCCAGTCGCCGTTCCCGGAGCCGATCGAGGTGGGCTATGCCGCCCTCGAATGGCTCTACAAGCAGCGCACCAAGCTCGGCGGCAAGGGTGCGCAGGTGTACCTGGCCGGCGAAGAAGCCGGTGGCAACCTGGCGGCCGCGGTGGCACTCATCGCTCGCGACCGGGCACATCCGCCGGTGGCAGGCCAGATCCTGCTGTCGCCCATGCTCGATCCGTGCGCCGGTACCGCCTCGCTGCGCAACGCTACCAGCGACGAGCCCGAGTGCCGCTGGGCCAGCGGCTGGGAGAAGTACCTGAGCTGCCCCTCGAACGCCACGCACCCCTATGCGGTGCCTAGCGGTTCGCTGCGGCTGTCGTCACTGGCGCCCGCGCTGGTGCTGGTGGGTGCGGACGACGCCATGCGCGACGAGGCGCTGACCTTCGCGGGCCGCCTGCGTGCCGCCGGCATCGAGGTCACGAGCAGCGTGCTGCCCAGCGCCTCGAACTGGCCCAAGGCGCTGTACGACACCGAGAACACGGGTTGCGTGGCCTGTGAGGCCACGGTGCAGCAGCACTTCCGCGAGTTCTTCAGCGCGACCACACCGCCGACCACCGTGCCCACGGGTGCGGCGCCCAACCACCCCAGCTAGCTCCCGGCCAGCCACGGCTGCCTGATCGACACGCTGCCAGCGCGGCAGCGTGCGAGGGCCCTCTTTTTCCTGAATTCCGCCTCCTGGTGCCAAAAGCGCCGGGGCGGCCTGTTGCATCCCCAAAGTCATCGAGAAGGACGAACCATCATGTCGAACAACGAGAAAAAGCTGTCTTCCGTAGCCCGCAAGGGCCTGTGGCCCGCCGTGACCGGCATTACCGCACTGCTGGCGGTGGCCGCCGCGGTGGTTGGCATGTACAGCTTCAAGGCCGAAGCCAACAACGCCCCGGCCGCGCCGCAAGCCACGCCGGTTTCTGTCGCCACCGTGGCGTCGAGCGAGATCAATGCCTGGGACGAGTTCTCGGGCCGGCTCGAAGCCGTCGAGCGCGTCGACGTGCGCTCCCGCGTCGCGGGCGCCGTGCAATCGGTGCATTTCCGCGAAGGCGCGCTGGTGAAGCAGGGTGAGTTGCTGGTCACCATCGACCCTGCACCGTACGCGGCCGAGGTCGAGCGCGCCGAAGCGCAGGTGGCATCCGCACAGGCCCGCCAGTCGTTCAGCCGCAGCGAGCAGGAGCGTGCCAAGCGCCTGTGGGACGACAAGGCCATTGCCCAGCGTGAATACGACGAGCGTGTGAACGCCGGCCGCGAAGCCGACGCCAACCTGCGTGCGGCGCAAGCCTCGCTGCAGTCGGCGCGCCTGAACCTGGGCTACACCCAGGTGCGGGCTCCGGTGTCGGGCCGCATCGGCCGGATCGAGGTGACGGTGGGCAACCTGGTGGCGGCCGGTCCGGGCGCTCCGGTGCTGACCACGCTGGTCTCGGTGAGCCCGATCTACGCGAGCTTCGATGCAGACGAACAGGTCATCACCCGTGCGCTGAAAGACCTGCCGAGCGGCTCCAGCGCCCGCGGCCAGATCGAGTCGATTCCCGTGCAGATGGGCACCGCCGGCCTCGACGGCACGCCCTTCACCGGCAAGCTGCAGCTGATCGACAACCAGGTCGACGCCCGCAGTGGCACGGTGCGTGTGCGTGCCTCGTTCGACAACAAGGACGGCGCGCTCATCCCCGGCCAGTTCGCCCGCATCCGCATGGGCCAGGCTCGCAACGACACCGCACTGCTGGTGAGCGAGCGTGCCATCGGTACCGACCAGAACAAGAAGTTCGTGATGGTCGTGGGTGAAGACAGCAAGGCCACCTACCGCGAAGTGACCCTGGGCACTTCCATCAACGGCCTGCGTGTCGTGAGCAAGGGCCTGAAGGCGGGCGATCGCGTCATCGTCAACGGCCTGCAGCACATCCGCCCGGGTGCGCTGGTGGCGCCGCAGCAAGTGACCATGGACGCCAAGGCGGACCCCAAGCAACAACAACCGGAACGCGTCGCGGAAGCGGCCAAGTCCTGATTTCGGAGGAGGGCGCACCCGCGCCCACCGGAGAACCATCATGAATCTCTCAAAATTCTTCATCGACCGGCCGATCTTTGCCGGCGTGCTGTCGCTATTGATGCTGATAGCCGGCCTGATCGCGCTGCGCGGGTTGCCGATCTCGGAGTACCCGGAAGTCGCGCCTCCCTCGGTGGTGGTGCGCGCCACGTACCCCGGCGCCAACCCCAAGGTGATCGCCGAAACCGTCGCCACACCGATCGAAGAGCAGATCAACGGCGTCGAGGGCATGCTCTACATGGGCAGCCAGGCAACCACCGACGGCGTGCTGACGCTCACCGTCACGTTCCGCCTCGGCACCGATCCCGACAAGGCACAGCAGCTCGTGCAGAACCGCGTCTCGCAAGCCGAGCCGCGCCTGCCCGAGGAAGTGCGCCGGCTCGGCATCACGACCGTCAAGAGCGCGCCTGACCTGACGATGGTGGTCCACCTCGTCTCGCCGAACAACCGCTACGACATCAACTACCTGCGCAACTACGCGGTGCTGAACGTGAAGGATCCGCTGGCGCGCATCGAAGGCGTGGGCCAGGTCCAGATCTTCGGCGGCGGCGACTACTCGATGCGCGTGTGGCTCGACCCGCAGAAGGTCGCGCAGCGCGGCCTCTCGGCCAGCGACGTGGTGGCTGCCATCCGTGGCCAGAACGTGCAGGCCGCGGCCGGCGTGGTCGGCGCTTCGCCGGGCCTGTCGGGCGTGGACATGCAGCTGTCGATCAATGCGCAAGGGCGCCTGCAGAGCGAAGAAGAATTCGGCGACATCATCGTCAAGAGCGGCACCGATGGCGCCGTGACCCGCCTGCGCGACATCGGCCGCCTCGAAATGGGCGCCGCCGACTACTCGCTGCGTTCGCTGCTGAACAACGACCCGGCCGTCGGCATGGGTGTGTTCCAGGCACCGGGCTCCAACGCGCTCGACATCTCGTCGAACGTGCGCAAGACGATGGCCGAGCTCAACAAGAACATGCCCGAGGGCCTGGAATACCGCATCGCTTATGACCCGACGCAGTTCGTGCGCGCATCGATCGAATCGGTGATCCACACGCTGCTCGAAGCCATCATGCTGGTGGTGCTGGTCGTGATCCTGTTCCTGCAGACGTGGCGCGCTTCCATCATTCCGCTGCTGGCCGTGCCGGTGTCGGTGATCGGTACCTTCGCGGTGCTGCACGTCCTCGGTTTCTCGATCAACGCGCTGAGCCTGTTCGGGCTGGTGCTGGCCATCGGCATCGTGGTGGACGACGCCATCGTGGTGGTGGAGAACGTCGAGCGCAACATCGAGGCGGGGCTCACGCCGCGTGAAGCAACCTACCGTGCGATGCGCGAAGTGTCGGGCCCCATCATCGCGATCGCGCTGGTGCTGGTGGCCGTGTTCGTGCCGCTGGCCTTCATCAGCGGTCTCACGGGCCAGTTCTACCGCCAGTTCGCGGTGACGATTGCGATCTCGACGGTGATCTCGGCGATCAACTCGCTCACGCTGTCGCCCGCGCTCGCCGCCTTGCTGCTGCGCGGCCACGATGCTCCCAAGGACGCGCTGACGCGCGGCATGGACAAGGCCTTCGGCTGGCTGTTCCGCGGCTTCAACAAGCTGTTCCATCGCGGCTCCGAGGCCTACAGCGGCGGCGTGAAGCGCGTGATCTCGCGCAAGGCGCTGATGCTGGCGATCTACGTCGCGCTCGTCGCCGTGACCTTCGGCCTCTTCAAGGCGGTGCCCGGCGGCTTCGTGCCGGCGCAGGACAAGCAGTACCTGATCGGTTTTGCCCAACTGCCCGATGGCGCCACGCTCGACCGCACGGAAGAGGTGATCACCCGCATGGGCGACATCATGAAGAAGAACCCGAACGTGGAAGACGCCATCGCCTTCCCGGGCCTGTCGATCAACGGCTTCACCAACAGCTCGAACTCGGGCATCGTGTTCGCAACGCTCAAGCCCTTCGACCAACGCAAGCGCCCCGACCAGAGCGGCGGCGCGGTGGCCGGCCAGCTCAACGGTGCCTTCGCGGGCATCCAGGACGCCTTCATCGTGATGTTCCCGCCGCCGCCGGTGGCGGGCCTGGGCACCACGGGCGGCTTCAAGCTGCAGCTGGAAGACCGTGCCTCGGTGGGCTACGACCAGATGGACGCGGCAGTGAAGGCCTTCATGGCCAAGGCACAGCAGGCGCCCGAACTGGCCGGCATGTTCACGAGCTGGCAGGTCAACGTGCCGCAGCTGTACGCCGACATCGACCGCACCAAGGCGCGCCAGCTTGGCGTGCCGGTGACGGACATCTTCGACACCATGCAGATCTACCTCGGCAGCCTGTATGCGAACGACTTCAACAAGTTCGGCCGCACGTACAGCGTGCGAGTGCAGGCCGATGCGCCTTATCGCGCCCGTGCCGAAGACGTGGGCCTGCTGAAGGTGCGCTCGACCACGGGCGAGATGGTGCCGCTGGCTGCGCTGATGAAGGTGAATTCGACCTTCGGCCCTGAACGCGCCATGCGCTACAACGGCTACCTGGCCGCCGACATCAACGGCGGCCCGGCACCGGGCTATTCGTCGGGCCAGGCGCAGGACGCGATCACCAAGATTGCGGCCGAGACGCTGCCCAAGGGCGTGAGCTTCGAGTGGACCGAGCTGACGTACCAGGAAATCCTGGCCGGCAACTCCGCCTTCCTGGTGTTCCCGCTGGCCATCTTGCTGGTGTTCCTGGTGCTGGCCGCTCAGTACGAAAGCCTGACGCTGCCGATCGCGATCATCCTGATCGTGCCCATGGGCATCATGGCCGCGATGGCGGGCGTATGGATATCGGGGGGTGACAACAACGTCTTCACGCAGATCGGGCTGATCGTGCTGGTGGGGCTGAGTGCGAAGAACGCGATTCTTATCGTGGAGTTCGCACGGGAGCTCGAATTCGCCGGCCGCACACCGATACAAGCCGCCATCGAAGCCAGCCGCCTGCGCCTGCGCCCGATTCTGATGACCTCGCTGGCCTTCGTGATGGGCGTGCTGCCCCTCGTGCTGTCGACCGGCGCGGGCTCGGAGATGCGCAAGGCCATGGGCGTGGCGGTGTTCGCCGGGATGATCGGCGTGACGGCCTTCGGCCTGTTCCTGACGCCGGTGTTCTACGTGCTGCTGCGCCGCCTCGCGGGCAACCGGCCGCTCAAGCTGCATGGCGAAGTGCCGCATGGCGACGACTTCGTGTCGGCCGAGCATCCGGCTGCGCCGTCGCACGGTGGCTCGGGCGGTGGTGGGCTGCACCCTGTGCCTGCATCGCCGCGTCCCTCGCATGACGACTGATCAATAACAAAGAGAAAGCTCATCATGAAATTCTCAGTTCAACCGCTGGTGAAGCCTCTTCGTACCGCCTTGCTGCCGCTGATGGCCGCCCTGGTGCTGGCCGGCTGTGCCACCGTGCCTTCGGGCCTGCCCGAGATCACGACCACGGCGCAGTTCAAGGAGCAAGGCCCGACGCCTCCCGCCGGCTTCACGCGCGCCGTGCCTTCCGAGGCACAGGCACGCGGCGCCTGGTGGCTGGCGTTCAATGACCCGACGCTGAATGCGCTGGTCGAGAAGGCCGACGTCAGCAACAACAACATCCAGGCCGCAGCCGCGCGGCTGGCCGAGGCTCGCGCGCTGGCGCGCAGCGCCAACGCCGACCGCCTGCCGCAGATCGGCCTGAGCGCCGGCGCCAACCGCGGCGCCGGCCTGGACAAGGCCACGGCCAGCACCACGCCGGCCACGATGACCAACATCGGTGCCACGTTCTCGTACGAAGTCGACCTGTTCGGCCGCCTCTCGGGCGCCAGCAATGCGGCCAAGCTCGACGCGACCGGCCGCGAGGCGCTGCTGCAAAGCACCCGGCTCGCGGTACAGGCCGAAGTGGCGCAGACCTACCTGCAGCTGCGCGCGCTCGATGCCGAACGCGCGCTGGTGCGCGAACAGGTCGAGGCCTACCGCGACACGCTGCGCCTGTCGCAGCGACGTGAACAAGCCGGCGACATCGCCGAGCTCGACGTGGCGCGCGTGCAGACCGAGGTGTCGTCGACCGAGTCGGACGCGCTCGCACTCGACCGCCAGCGCGCCCAGGTGGAGCATGCGCTGGCAGTGCTGGTGGGCGACTCGGCTTCGAGCTTCGGCCTGCGCACCGACGAGTGGTCGACCGCCTTGCCGTCGATCCCACCGGGCGTGCCGGCCACGGTGCTCACGCGCCGGCCCGACGTGTCGGCGGCGCAGAACGCGGTGCTCGCCGCGCAGGCCCGTGTCGGCGTGGCACAGGCCGCGTGGTTCCCGGACATTTCTCTGACCGGCGCCGCCGGCTATGCCTCGCCCGAAGTCGGCGACCTCTTCAAGTGGTCGGCGCGTTCGTGGGGCGTGGGCGCGCTGCTGTCGCTGCCGATCTTCGACGGCGGCCGCCGCGAGGCCGGCGTGCAGGGCGCCAATGCCCAGCTCGACGGCGCGCTCGCGAGCTATCGCACGCAGGTGTTGGTGGCGTTCCAGGAGGTCGAAGACCAGCTGGCTGCCATACGCATCCTGCAGGAGCAATCGGTGGTGCAGGCGCAGGCCGTGACCTCGGCCCAGCGCGCTACCAGCCTGTCGGACACGCGCTATCGCAATGGCTACATCAGCCAGCTCGACCTGCTGGACGCACGCCGCAGCGAACTGCGCAACCGGCGGCAGGCGCTGCAGGTGAAGTCGGCCCAGTACCAGGCGGCCGTGGGGCTGATTCGCGCCATTGGCGGCGGATGGGAAGCTCCGGCGCCCGTTGCTGCGGCCGGCGCACAGACCAAGATAGCCACGCGCTGAAAAGTGACGACCCAGACGACCCAGACGACCCAGACGACCCAGGATTGAAATTGACAGCCTGAACGCCGCAAGGCGGTCTTTGCGCCGTCGTGGGCTTAGCCGGCTTTGCCGGCGAGGTTCGCGGCGGCGCTTATTTTTTGCAGCTCCGCCGCGCCCATGGCCAGGGCGCTGGAATAGCTGGCCTGCGGCCTGGCCGCCGTCCGGTAGACCCGGTAGTCGAGGGTCTCGGAGGCTTCGTCGCCATGGCGGGCTTCGAGCAGGGTCCAGAAGAACTGGCCCGGTTCGCGTTCCTCGACGGTGAGCGCCAAATCGTTCAAGGCTGGCATGGGTCCCTGGGGTGCAGTGCGGTGTGTGATGCCGGGTGTACGCAAGAAAGGGACTGTTGGATTCACCGGATGCGTTTGCAACGCCTTGGGTGTGAAAAATGTCTCATTTCGTCGGCTTGGTTCTGTCTCGCTCGGTCTTTTTCGGGCCGGCGCGGTGCTCAACGACAATCCGCCGATGAGTTCAAAGGCGAAAAGCGGGCCGGCGCGGTGCGTCATGGTTCTGGGCACCACCAGCGGAGCCGGCAAGAGCTGGCTGGCCACGGCGCTGTGCCGCTGGTATGCGCGGCAAGGCCTGAAAGTGGCGCCCTTCAAGGCGCAGAACATGAGCAACAACGCCCGCGTGGTCGATGGCGGCGAGATCGGCAGCGCCCAGTATTTCCAGGCCCTGGCCGCAAATGCGCTGCCCGACGTGCGCATGAACCCGCTGCTGCTCAAGCCCGAGCGCGATACCCATAGCCAGGTGGTGCTGATGGGGCAGGTGAGCGAAGAACTCTCGGCCTTGCCCTGGCGTGGCCGCAGCGAGCGCGTCTGGCCGCAGATTGCGCAGGCGCTAGACGAACTGCGCGGCGACAACGACGTGGTCGTGATCGAAGGCGCTGGCTCGCCGGCCGAGATCAACCTGATGGCCAGCGACATCGTCAACATGCGCATCGCCCGGCATGCTGGCGCGCGCTGCCTGCTGGCGACCGACATCGACCGCGGCGGCGCCTTCGCCCACCTGTACGGCACCTGGGCGCTGCTGCCCGAGGCCGACCGGGCGCTGCTGCGCGGCTTCGTGCTCAACAAGTTCCGCGGCGATGCCTCGCTGCTCGCGCCCGCGCCGCAGCAACTGCAGGAACTGACTGGCGTGCCCACCGTGGCCACGCTGCCGATGTGGTGGCAGCACGGCCTGCCCGAGGAAGACGGCGTGTTCGACGACCGCAGCCGCGCCAGCGGCACCGTCACCCGCACCGTGGCGGTGGTGGCGTACCCGCGCATCAGCAACCTCGACGAATTCCAGGCGCTGAAGAACGTACCGGGCGTGCGGCTGGTCTGGGCCCGCACGCCGGCCGACGTGGCTGGCGCCGACTGGATCGTGCTGCCCGGCTCCAAGCACACCAGCGGCGACCTGGCCTGGCTGCGCGCGCAGGGGCTGGACCGCGCCGTGGCCGCCCACGCCGAACGCGGCGGCGCGGTGCTGGGCATCTGCGGCGGGCTGCAGATGCTGGGCGAGGCGCTGGTCGATCCGCACGGCATCGACGGCAACGCGCCGGGCCTCGGCCTGCTGCCGCTGGTGACCGTGTTCGCGCGCGAGAAGACGGTGCGGCATCGCGCCGCGACCTTCGGCGAGCTGACCGGCACTTGGGGCCCGCTGTCGGGCGTGCCCGTTGTCGGCTACGAAATTCATCACGGCCAGACCGCCGCACACCCGCAGATGGCGCAGGATGGCCACGCGGTGATGCCTGACGGGCTGGCCTGGCAGAACGCGCGCGGCAACGTGCTCGGCATTTACCTTCACGGCCTGTTCGAAGACCCCGGCACGCTGCATGCATTGTTCGGTGCCTCCGTGCCCACGCTGGACGCCACCTTCGACGGCCTGGCCGACTTCATCGACACCCACTTCGACGCCGGCGTGCTCGCCGGACTGATTGCATGACCGAGACCATCCCCACCATTTCCGACATCACCGACGCCCCGCTTGCCGCCCGCCTGCACAGCGCAATCGACAACAAGACCAAGCCGCTCGGTGCGTTGGGCCGGCTCGAAGCGCTGGCCTTGCGCATCGGCAGCATCCTGGGCACTGAGAACCCGGTGCTCGAAGCCCCGCAGATGCTGGTCTGCGCGGGCGACCACGGGCTGGCGGCGCGCGGCGTCTCGGCGTTTCCTGGCGACGTGACCTGGCAGATGGTCGAGAACTTCCTTGCCGGCGGCGCCGCCGTGAGCGTGCTCGCGCGCCAGCACGGGTTGGCGCTGACGGTGGTCGATTGCGGCGTGCGGCGCGACTTCCAGCCCCGCCCGGGACTGGTGTCGCGCCGGATCGCCGAGGGCACGGCCGACGCCTCCACGGGCCCGGCCATGACGGCAGCCCAGTGTGCACAGGCCATCGTCAACGGGCGCGAAGTGGTGCGTGCGCTGCCGGGCAATGCGCTGCTGCTTGGTGAGATGGGCATCGGCAACAGCTCGTCTGCCGCGCTGCTGCTGTCGCGGCTGGGCGGGCTGGGCATCGACGTCTGCATCGGCGTCGGCACGGGCCTGGACGCGGCTGGGCTGGCGCGCAAGCGCGAGGTGCTGCGGCAGGTGCTTGCGTTGCACGCGGGTGCGACGGCGCCGCTGGACGCACTGGCGGCCTTTGGCGGTTTCGAGATCGCCACGCTGGTCGGCGCGGTGCTTCAGGCGGCCGAGGAGCGGCGCGTGATCGTGGTCGACGGCTTCATTGCCAGCGCGGCGGTGCTGGTGGCACAGGCGCTGCAGCCCTGCGTGGTGCAGCGCTGCGTGGCCGCGCACTGCTCGGCCGAGCCCGGGCATCTGCTGCTGCTGGAGCGGCTGGGGCTGGACCCGCTGCTGAACCTCGAACTGCGCCTGGGCGAGGGCTCGGGCGGTGCGTTGGCCTGGCCGCTGCTCGAATCGGCCTGCCGCATCCTGCGCGAGATGGCGAGCTTCGAGTCGGCTGGCGTGTCGCGCAAGGACGCCTGAAGCGGATGAACGGCGTTCGCCACTTCCTGCTCGCGCTGCAGTTCTTCACGCGCGTGCCGGTGACGGGGCCGCTGGCCGCATGGGTCGGCTTCAGCCCTCAGATGCTGCGAGCGAGCGCGGCCCATCTGCCCGGCATCGGATGGCTGGTGGGTGGGGTGGCGGCGCTGGTGTTCACGGGTGTCGGCATGGGGCTGCCCGGCGTCGCGGGCGCGCTGGCAGCGGCTTTGCTGAGCACCGTCGCCACCGTGATGCTGACTGGCGCCTTCCATGAAGACGGACTGGCCGACGTGGCCGATGGCTTGGGCGGTTCGGCCGACCGGGACCGGGCGCTGGAAATCATGAAGGACTCACGCATCGGCGCCTTCGGTGCGATTGCACTGGTGCTGGCGCTGGGCCTGAAGTGCGCGCTGCTCGCCGTGCTGGCCGGGCGTGGCCTGCAGACCGTGGCCGTTGCCATCGTCGGCGCGCACGTGCTGTCGCGACTGATGCCGCTGTTCCTGATCCGCTGGCTGCCTTATGTGGGCGACAGCGGGGCGAGCAAGGCCAAGCCGCTGGCGGATGCGATCAGCGGCGGAGCGCTGGTGATTGCGCTGGTGTGGACGGTTCCGGCGGTGGCGCTGCTGCTGTGTGCGAACGACGCCGTGCACGTCGGGGCGGCCGTGCTTGCGGCCGTTCTGGCCGCGGGCTGGATGGCGAGGCTGTTTCTTCGGCGGCTACAAGGCTTCACCGGCGATGGCCTGGGCGCGACGCAGCAGGTCTGCGAGCTGGTGATCTACCTCGCGCTGGCGTGGCGTGCATGAGCACACGCCGAAAGCTCTGGCTCCAGCGCCATGCGCCCGTGGTGGCCGAGCCCGGCCTTTGCTACGGTGCCACGGACCTCGAAGCCCATGCGGACGCGACGCTCGAAGCCGCGCAGCGCATCGCGCCCTTGCTGCCTGCGGACATCAGGTTGATCAGCTCGCCGCTGCGGCGCTGCGCCGGGCTGGCCGATGCCATCGCTGCATTGCGGCCCGATCTCCGGGTACAGCACGACGCCCGGCTCGCCGAAATGAACTTCGGCGGCTGGGAAGGGCGGCCGTGGTCCGCCATTCCGCGCGAAGACTTCGAAGCCTGGACCGGCAACTTCGCCGACGCGCCTGCGGGCGGTCATGGCGAAAGCGTGCGTGCCTTCATGCAGCGCGTGGCGGCCGCGCACGATGAATGGCTGGCGGGCAAGGGCGACGCGCTGTGGGTCACCCACGCTGGCGTGCTGCGCGCGATGACGCTGCTGCACCGGGGTGTGCGCTGTCCTGCAGCTGCTGCCGATTGGCCTGCCGGCGAGATTGCGTTCGGCAGCTGGCTGACTTTCGACAATTCACCCGTCATCTGACAGGCTCCCCGGCCAGTCAGCTCAGTTCTTCTGCCGCCACTGTTCGCGCCAGAGCTTTTCGAGCTGAGGCGCGAGCGCCGCCGGCGGCGAGCCTACGAGGCGGTTGCTGCCGTTGCGCTGCACCAAGCCGTAGATGCGGCCGGAGCCCTGGTCGTAGAGCGCGATCGCGTTGTTGTCGAAGCAGTCGTGCGGCTTGCAGAAGGCGTGCAGCAGGTAGCGCGTGCCCTCGACCGTCACCCATTGCGGCTCGGGTGCCGGGCCTTCGCGGCGCACCAGCCAGCGGTCGTTCTCGCGCGCGCCCAGGGCGGCGCGCCAGGCCTTCTGCATCGCCGGGCCCTGCGCCAGCGCCGCCGGGCTGCCCGTGGGCGGGGGAGGCACCTTGGCCTTGGGCTCGGTGGGCGGGGGCTCGGCCCGCGCGGCGCCTTCGCAGCGCCAGTAGCGTTGCTTCATCAACTCGGGGCCCAGCTGGCCGGCGACCGGCTTGTCGGCGTCCAGCGTGATGTACTGGCCGCGCGCTGTGCGGTAGACGAGGAATGTCATCGAGCCGGCCTTGCCCGCGTCGCTCATCAGCGCCACGTCGAAACCTGCCGGTGGCGGGCTGTTGCCGAAGAAGCTGTGGGCTGTCTGCGGCTCGCGGGTGACCACGCGGCGCTTGCCGCTCTCGGCGATCAGCTTGTCCTGGAGCACCTGCAGCGTCGGCGCCGAGGCGTCGGCGCAGTTCGTCGACCAGCGGCCGCCGTAGAGCGTCATGGCGTCGGGCGGCAGGCCCGCGGCCGGCTGCTGCGACCAGGCCGCGGCCGGGAGGAGGGCTGCCAGCAGCGCGGTAGCCAGCAGCGTCCGGGTGTCGTTCTTTCGTGTCGTCATTCTTCAGGCCGTTTTCGGGGAGGGCGTCTTTGGTTTATAGGCGCAGAAGGTGGCCACCGCACATTCCCAGCACCGCGGCTTGCGCGCCACGCAGATGTAGCGGCCATGCAGGATCAGCCAGTGGTGCGCATGCAGCCGGTATTCCGGCGGAACGCGCTTCTCGAGCTTGAGCTCCACTTCGAGCGGCGTCTTGCCGGGCGCGAGCCCGGTGCGGTTGCCCACGCGAAAGATATGCGTGTCGACCGCGATCGTCGCCTCGCCGAAGGCCACGTTGAGCACCACGTTCGCAGTCTTGCGGCCGACGCCGGGCAGCGCCTCCAGCTCGGCACGGGTGCGCGGCACCTCGCCGCCGTGCAGCTCCACCAGCATGCGGCAGGCCTCGATCAGGTGCTTGGCCTTGCTGCGGTACAGGCCGATGGTCTTGATGTACTCCTCCAGCCCCTCGACGCCCAGGTCGAGGATGGCCTGCGGCGTGTTCGCCACCGGAAACAGTTTGCGCGTGGCCTTGTTCACGCCCACGTCGGTGGCCTGCGCCGACAGCAGTACGGCTGCCAGCAGCTCGAAGGGGCTGTCGTATTCGAGCTCGGTCTCGGGTGTGGGGTTGGCCGCCTGCAGGGTGGCGAAGAAGAGGGGGATGTTGTCTTTTTTCATTGGGCTTCGTGAGAGCGGCTCGCGCAATATATCGTTGAAAGGCGATAGCCTTACGCAGCTTTATTGCCCGAGCTTTGGTGACAATGTCACCCAGAAAGTGAGACTGACCATGCAATTCGCCTCCCGCCTCGACAACGTCGAGACATCCGCCATCCGCGAACTCTTCAAGCTGCTGGGCAAGCCCGGCATCATCAGCTTCGCGGGCGGCTTCCCCGACAGCGCCATGTTCGACGTCGAGGGGCTCAAGGAGGCGAGCCAGAAGGCGCTCACCGAAGAGCCCGGCGGCGCGCTGCAATACGGCGCCACCGAAGGCTACGAGCCGCTGCGCACCCAGCTCAGCGCCTTCATGAAGACCAAGGGCGTCGACGTCGACCCGAGTGGCCTGATCGTCACCACCGGCAGCCAGCAGGCGCTGGACCTGCTGGGCAAGACCATGATCTCGCCCGGCGACAAGGTGATCGTCGAGGGCCCGACCTTCCTGGCGACCATCCAGTGCTTCCGCCTTTATGGCGCGCAGCTCATCAGCGCGCCCATCGACGCCAACGGCGTGAAGACCGACGAGTTGGAGAAGCTCATCGCCGAGCACAAGCCCAAGTTCGTCTATCTGATCCCTACCTTCGGCAACCCCAGCGGCGCGATGCTGACGCTGGAGCGCCGCAAGAAGGTGCTCGAACTGGCCGTGAAGTACCAGACGCTGATCGTCGAGGACGACCCCTACGGCGACCTCTACTTCGGCGAAGCCCCGCCGCCGTCGATCCTTGCGCTGAGCAAGGAAGTGCCGGGCAGCCGCGAACTGCTGGCCCACTGCGGCAGCCTGAGCAAGGTGCTGAGCCCCGGCCTGCGCATCGGCTGGATGATTGCTCCGCCCGAGCTGCTGGCCAAGGCAACGATGTGCAAGCAGTTCAGCGACGCGCACACGAGCACCTTCTCGCAGGCCACTGCCGCCCAGTACCTCAAGAGCGGCCGCATGCCCGCCACGCTGGCGCATGTGCGCGAGGTGTACGGCCAGCGCGCGCAAGCCATGGGCGCGGCGCTGAAGCGCGAGCTGGGCGATGCGGTGAGCTTCACGCAGCCCAACGGCGGCCTGTTTTTCTGGGCGCGCCTCACGGGCGCCAACGGCAAGCTGGCGGATGCGAACGAACTGGCGAAGCGAGCGATCGAGAAGCTCGTGGCCTTCGTGCCCGGCGCGCCATTCTTTGCCGAGAAGCCCGATGTGGCGACGCTGCGTCTGAGCTTCGCGACGGCCGATGTGGCGAAGATCGAAGAGGGCGTGAAGCGTCTCGGTCAGGCGCTGTAAAGAGCGTTGCCGATCACGGCGAGCGGTGCAGCCGGGGCGCCGCAAGCAGCTCCAGGTTGTCCGCAATGGCCGCATCCACGTTCGGATAGCGGCCTTTCATTTTCGAGAGCGTCATGATGGTCTGCAGCGCCTTCAGGTCCTTGACCGAGGGCGCGACCTTGATCTGCGCGATGGCGGCGGTGGGGTTGCCACCATTGATCAATGCCATCACCTTGCTTGCCCAGTCGTTTGCGCGCGCCATGTCTTTACCTGCTTCCATTCGAAGCGCCGACTGTACACAGCGCGGCGGCCGTCGCCGCCAAGACCATCACGCGATATCCGCGAATCCCCCGAAGAAGGCGCTTGCATTGGCTTCCAGGCTCTCCAGGTGATAGCCGCCTTCCTGGACGATCAATGTCGGCAAGCCCAGCGCGCCAACAGCCTTGCCCAGGCGCCCGAAGCCCTCGGTCGTCACCGCAACCTGCGACTGCGGATCGTCCTTGTAGATGTCGAAGCCGAGGGCCAGCACCAGCGCGTCGGGCGCGAAGCGCCGCAGCGCCTCCGTGGCCTCGTCGAGCCGCTCGAAGAAGACTGCTTCCGGCGCGCCGTGCGGCATAGGGAAGTTGACGTTGAAGCCTTCGCCCTCGTCGGTCCCCCGCTCGTCTTCGTAGCCGGCCACTGCCGGGTAGAAGTTGGTCGGGTCACCGTGGATCGACACGTACATCACGTCGCTGCGGCCATAGAAGATTTCCTGCACGCCCTGGCCGTGGTGCATGTCGGTGTCGAGCACCGCCACACGCCCGAAGCGCCCGCGCAGCGCCTGGGCGGCGATGGCGGCGTTGTTGAGGTAGCAGAAGCCGCCGGCGGCATCGACGCGTGCATGGTGGCCGGGAGGGCGGCACAGCGCATAGGCCGCGCGGGCGCCGTCGGTGATGGCCGCCGCGCCGGCCACCGCGCTCTGGGCCGACCAGTACGCGGAGCGCCAGGTTTCGGCTCCGACCGGGCAACTGCCGTCCGCAAGGTAGCGCGCCGCCTTCGCCAGGATGCCGCGCAGGCGATTGGGCTCGCGCACGTAGACGTTCGACATCACCTCGTCGCCCCAGTCGGGCGGCATCTGCTTCCATTCACCATGTGCTTCTTCGAGAAAGCGCAGGTAGTCGTCGCTGTGCACGGCGGCCAATGGCGCCATGCCGGCATCGGCCGGTGTCTGGAGGTCGAAGCCGAGCGATTGCACGGCGGCGACGAGCCGCAGCGCGCGCTCGGGAATTTCCTGTGGGGTGCGCATCTGTCCACGCGACAGATAGCTGCGCGGATGGTGCAGCAGCTGCTCCGGATGAAAAAAGGTCAGCATGGGTGATTCGGCGTGGTCGCCGCGAGATTTGCCTGGCAGCCATGGTAGCGAGCAAGATCGATGCCCATCCAGGGCATCGGGCGGTGCCGGATTCGGTGGCTTTCACATTGGTTACGATCACCCATGAGAAAAACCTTTCAGCTTCAGGTCGAGGGTAAGCACCCCGACCGTCTCCTCGAAGCCATCAAGCACGAGATCCGCAAGTACATCAAGCGCGAGCGGCGGCGCGTATTGCCCGAAGGCGCGGACTTCTGGGACTTCGACTGCAAGTTCGGCACCGAGGCCGAGAACGCCGAAGTCGTTCACCTGTCGGCCATCACCGGCCTCATCGACGGCGTGGTGAAAGAGGCCGGCAAGCAGTTCTACGTCGAGATCCTGGCCAAGCCCGGCCAGCGCAAGGCGCGCCCCGCGGGCGAAGCCGCACCGCCCACCGACGCAGAAGACTGACCCTCGCTCAGACCAGCGCCTGCGCCAGCCGCAGGCCGTGGCGCTGCTCCGCATCGTGCAGCGAGCGCGCAATCGACGGGTGCAGCCGCACCCCGTTCTTCGACTGCGCTTCCCGACGCTTCAACCCGCCTTCGCCCGGCAGCCGCACAGGCTTGGCCGGGTCGATGGGCGTGTTGTCGCGGCACTTGGCCGCCACATGGTCCATCTGGTGCAGGAAGGCGTCCTTGCCGCCGAAGGCGTTCAGGTCGTGCAGCGTGATGTGCACCGTCGCGCCCCAGCCCTCGGGCGGGTCGGCACGGCCATGGCCCGCGAGGCCGGCCGTGAGGGTCTCGACCAGCAGCGCCATTCCGTAGCCCTTGTGCCCGTGGCTCAGCCCACCGACCGGCAGCAGCGTGCCTGGCGGCTGGTCGAACAGCACCTGCGGATTGTTCGACGGCTTGCCGGTGGCGTCGATCAGCCATTCCTCGGCGAAGGTCTCGCCGGCCGCGCGCTTGCGGTTGCTCATGCCGTTGGTGGTGATGGAGGCCGAAATGTCGACCATCACGCCGCCCTGCGACAGCGGAAAGCCCATGGCCAGCGGGTTCGGCGTGAACACCGCCTGCGTGCCGCCGAAGGGCGCGACGCTGGCGGCATTGGGGTCGGAGCAGGCCAGCAGCATCAGCATGTCTTCCTGCAGCGCGCGCAGCATGTAGACGGCAAGGCAGGCGATGTGGTGGCTGCGGCGGATCACGAGCGAGGCCGTGCCCAGCTCGCGCGCACGCGGCACCAGCAGGTCCATGCCCTGGTCCATGAGCCAGGGGCCGGGCAGGCGCTTGCCGTCCCACAGCACGGCGGCGGGGCGGTCCGACAGCACCTCGGGAGCGCCGTCGCGCGTCATGCCGCCCGACTCGATTTCCTTCACATAGCCGGCCAGCAGTGCGAGGCCGTGCGTGTCATGGCCCAGCAGGTCGCCTTCGACCAGCGTGCGCGCCACGCTGTCGGCCATCGACGCGGCGAGCCCGGCCTTCTGCAGCAGGGCGCTGGCGTAGTCCCTGAGCGCGTCGGCGCTGTAGAGCGGGGTGGTGTCGGTCATTTCAATACCTCCAGCACGCGGTCGAGGCCGCCTTCGTTAATCGCCACCATGGCCTGCTCGCGCACCTTCGGCTTGGCGTGATACGCAACCGAGAGGCCGGCCTCGCCCATCATCGGCAGGTCGTTGGCGCCGTCGCCCACAGCGATGGTTTCCTGCGGCGAGATGCCCATGAGCGACGCTACCTCGAGCAGCGTGCGGCGCTTTTCGGCACCGTCGCAGATGTCGCCCCAGCTCTGCGTGACCACCTGGCCGGTGAGCTTGCCGTCGGCTTCGTCGAGCAGGTTGGAGCGCGCGAAGTCGATGTCCAGCCGGTCCTTCACGCGGTTCGCGAAGAAGGTGAAGCCGCCCGACACCAGCAGCACCTTGAGCCCGGCCGCCTTGCAGGCCGCCACCAGCTCGCTCGCGCCGGGGTTGAGCTTCAGCCGCTCGTCGTACACCTGCTGCAACGCCTCGACCGGCACGCCCTGCAGCAGTGCCACGCGGCGGCGCAGGCTCTCCTTGAAGTCCTTGATCTCGCCGCGCATCGTGGCTTCGGTGATGGCGGCCACCTCGGCCTTCTTGCCGACCGCATCGGCGATCTCGTCGATGCACTCGATGTTGATCAGCGTCGAGTCCATGTCGAACGCGATCAGCTTGAAGTCGGCGAGCTTGAGCGGCGGCTTCACGCGCTGGATGACGAGGCCGGGGGAGATTTCTGTAGCGCTCATGCGGTGACGGTTTCCTTGACGATGGGTTGGCCCAGGCTGCGCAGCACGTCGCGCACCAGCTGGGCCCGGTCTTTGGGCTCTTTCAGTTCGCGCTCGATGCGCAGCTTCTCGTTGCCGGCGAGCTTGATGTGCTTGTTCTTCTGGATCAGCTGGATGATGGCCATGCCATCGACCGGCGCGTCCTTCTTGAAGGTGATGTTGATGATCCCCGGCGCGGCATCGACCTTCACCACGCCGTAGGGCCGTGCCAGCACGCGCAGGCGGTGCGTGTCGATCAGCGTCTGCGCCTGCGGCGGCAGCTTGCCGAAGCGGTCGACGATTTCTTCCAGCAGCGTGTCGATCTGGTCGGGCGTCTTCGCGGTGGCCAGCTTCTTGTAGAACGACAGCCGCAGGTGCACGTCGCCGCAATAGTCGTCGGGCAGCAGGGCGGGTGCGTGCAGGTTGATTTCTGTCGTCACCGACAGCGGCGACAGCAGGTCGGGCTCCTGGCCGGCCTTGAGTGCGCGCACGGCTTCGCTCAGCATCTCGTTGTAGAGCTGGAAGCCGATCTCCATCATGTTGCCGCTCTGGTTCTCGCCCAGCACCTCGCCGGTGCCGCGGATCTCCAGGTCGTGCATGGCCAGGTAGAAGCCGGAGCCCAGCTCTTCCATCTGCTGGATGGCGTCGAGCCGCTGCGCCGCATGCTTGGTCAGGCCTTCGGTGTCGGGCACCATGAGGTAGGCATAGGCTTGGTGGTGCGAGCGGCCGACGCGACCGCGCAGCTGGTGCAGCTGCGCCAGGCCGAACTTGTCGGCGCGGCTCATCACGATGGTGTTGGCGGTGGGCACGTCGATGCCGGTCTCGATGATGGTCGAGCACAGCAGCAGGTTGTAGCGCTGCGCCACGAAGTCGCGCATGACGCGCTCAAGCTCGCGCTCGGGCATCTGGCCGTGGGCCACGGCGATGCGGGCCTCGGGCAATATTTCTTCGAGCTTCTGACGGCGGTTCTCGATGGTCTCGACCTCGTTGTGCAGGAAGTAGACCTGCCCGCCGCGCTTGAGCTCGCGCAGCACGGCTTCGCGGATCACGCCGGTGCCCTCGTTGCGCACGAATGTCTTGATGGCCAGCCGGCGCTGCGGCGCGGTGGCGATCACGCTCAGGTCGCGCAGGCCTTCGAGCGCCATGCCCAGCGTGCGCGGGATCGGCGTGGCCGTCAGCGTGAGCACGTCGACCTCGGCGCGCATGGCCTTCATCGCCTCTTTGTGGCGCACGCCGAAGCGATGCTCCTCGTCGATGATGAGCAGACCCAGGTTCTTGAACTTGACCGACTGCGAGAGCAGCTTGTGCGTGCCGACCACGATGTCGACCTGGCCCTCGGCCAGCCCCTTGGCTGCGGCGGTGATTTCCTTGGCCGAGCGGAAGCGGCTCATCTCGGCCACCTTCACCGGCCATTTGGCGAAGCGGTCGACCAGCGTCTGGTAGTGCTGCTCGGCCAGCAGCGTGGTGGGCGCGAGAAACGCCACCTGCTTGCCACCAGTCACAGCGATGAAGGCGGCGCGCAGCGCAACTTCGGTCTTGCCGAAGCCCACGTCACCGCACACGAGGCGGTCCATCGGCTGGGGCGAGATCATGTCCTGCACCACGGCGTGGATCGCGGCCTTCTGGTCGGCCGTTTCCTGGAAGCCGAAGTCGTTGGAAAACACTTCGTAGTCGGCCGGCGAGTAACGGAAGGCGTGGCCCTCGCGCGCGGCGCGGCGGGCGTAGATGTTGAGCAGCTCGGCGGCCGAGTCGCGCACCTGTTCGGCCGCCTTGCGCTTGGCCTTTTCCCACTGGCCGGAGCCTAGCTTGTGCAGTGGGGCTTCGTCGGCGCTGACGCCGGTGTAGCGGCTGATCTGGTGGAGCTGCGACACGGGCACGTAGAGCGTGGCCTTGTCGGCATATTCCAGGTGCAGCATTTCCTGCAGCAGCGGCTTGCCTTCGGCGTCGGTGCCCTGGCCCAGGTCCATGTGGATCAGGCCGCGGTAACGGCCGATGCCGTGTGCGGTGTGGACCACCGGGTCGCCCACGTTGAGCTCCGACAGATCCTTGATGAGCGCTTCGACGTCGCTGACCTGTTCCTGCTTCTTGTTGCGCCGGCGCGTGGTGGGCGCGGTGGCGAACAGCTCGGTTTCGGTGACGAGGTCGATGCCCTGTTCGCGCCAGGCGAAACCCGAGGCCAGCGCCGCGGTGGCGATGCCGATTTTTTCGTCGGCGGAGGCTTCGAACTCGGCCAGTGAGTCGAAGGCCGGCGGGCTCACGCCGCTGGCGCGCAGGAAGTCGAGCAGGCTTTCGCGGCGGCCGTCGCTCTCGGCGATCAGCAGCACGCGATGCGGCGTGGCGCGGATGTGGGCCTTCAGGCCGACCAGCGGGTCTTCGGCGCCGCGCACCACGGCGAAGGGCGGCAGTTTGTCGAACTCGGCGTAGGGCGCGTCCGTAGGCACATCGCCGCGAATTGCGAGCTGCGCATGGGGCTTGGCGCGCTGGTAGAACTGCTCGGCGTTCAGGAACAGCGCCTCGGGCGGCAGGGCTGGGCGCTCAGGGTCGCCGCGCACCAGCCGGTAGCGTTCGTTCGTGTCCTGCCAGAAATGCTGGAAAGCCGGTTCGAGATCGCCGTGCAGTACCACGGTGGCATCCGGCCCGAGGTAGTCGAACACCGTGGCCGTCTCGTCGAAGAACAGCGGCAGGTAGTACTCGATGCCGGCGGTGGCCACGCCGTTGCCCATGTCCTTGTAGATGCGGCTCTTGGTCGGGTCGCCTTCGAGCAGTTCGCGCCAGCGGCTGCGAAAGCGCCCGCGCGCGTCGTCGTCCATCGGGAACTCGCGGCCCGGCAGCAGCCGCACTTCGGGCACGGGGTAGAGGCTGCGCTGTGTGTCGGGGTCGAAGGTGCGGATGGAGTCGATCTCGTCGTCGAACAGGTCGACGCGGAAAGGCACCGGCGAGCCCATGGGGAACAGGTCGATCAGGCCGCCGCGCACCGCGTATTCGCCTGGGCTCACCACCTGCGTCACATGGGTGTAGCCGGCCAGCGTGAGCTGGGCCTTGAGCTTCGACTCTTCCAGCTTCTGCTTGGCCTTGAACTGGAAGGTGTAGCCGGCCAGGAAGGCCGGCGGCGCCAGCCGGTAGAGCGCGGTGGTGGCGGGCACCAGCACCACGTCGGCCTCTTTCTGGCTGATGCGCCAGAGGGTGGCAAGGCGCTCGCTGATCAGGTCCTGGTGGGGCGAGAAGCTGTCGTAGGGCAACGTCTCCCAGTCGGGGAACAGGGCGCAGCGCAGGTCGGGCGCGAAGAAGGCGATCTCGTCGATCAGGCGCTGGGCGTCGTTGGCATCGGCCGTGAACATCGCCGTGGCGCGCCCCGCGGCTTTTTCGCGCATGGCCAGCTGCGCCAGCAGCAAGGCATCGGCCGACAACGGGGGGCGCGGCAGCGTGAAACGCTTGCCCGCCGTGAGGTGGGGGAGGTCCATGGAACGCTTGGTGGAAATGCACAACACCCCGCGCCGGCTGGCGAGGGGTGTGCACAGCGGGCAATTCTAGAATGGCGGCCCCTTATTCGCTTGTCGGCCACCGCCGACGCCGGGCCCTCCCTCATGTCCTCTTCCCGACTCTTCGTGCTGATCCCGTGTGCCGGCTCCGGCTATCGCGCGGGGCATGCGCAGTCCACGCAGCCCAAGCAGTACCGGCGCTTGGCCGGCCTGCCGATGGTGGCCCACACGCTGGAGGCCTTCCGCGCGCTGGCGGGGCGCTTCGCCGGGCTGGCGCTGGTGGTGTCGCCGGACGACCGCGATGTGGATGCGGTGCTGCCGCGCTTTCCCGCCGAGAACGAATACCTGCTGCGCGTGGGCGGCGTGACCCGCGCGGCCACGGTGCGCAACGGCCTCGTGGCGCTGCGGCAGAAGGGCGCTGGCGCACACGACTGGGTGCTGGTGCACGACGCGGCGCGCTGCCTCATCACTTCGAGCCAGATCGAGGCGCTGATCGCGGCCTGCGAGCACGACGCCGTCGGCGGCCTTCTGGCGCAGCGGCTGGCGGACACGCTGAAGTCGTCGACCACCGAAAGCCGCGTGGCCCAGACCCTGCCGCGCGCCGACAAGTGGCTGGCGCAGACGCCGCAGATGTTCCGCATCGGCATGCTGCTCGATGCGCTGGAACGCACAGGCGACACCGTGACCGACGAGGCCGGCGCCATCGAGGCGGTCGGCTTGTCGCCGCTGTTGGTGCCAGGCAGCGCGCAGAACTTCAAGGTGACCTTTCCCGAAGACTTCGCACTGGCCGAGGCGGTTCTGCTGGGCCGCAAGAAGGGCCTGGCATGACGAGCGCTTTCAATATCCGCGTGGGCGAGGGCTGGGACGTTCACCAGCTGGTGGCAGGGCGCAAGCTGATCCTGGGCGGCATCGAGGTGCCGCACACCACCGGCCTGCTGGGCCATTCGGATGCCGACGTGCTGCTGCACGCCATTACCGATGCGCTGCTGGGCGGCGCTGGGCTGGGCGACATCGGCCGGCATTTTCCGGACACCGACCCGCAGTTTCGCGGTGCCGATTCATCGGTGCTGCTGGCCGAGGCGGCACGCCGGGTGCGCGCGGCGGGCTGGGAGATCGGCAACGTCGACAGCACCGTGATCGCGCAGGCGCCCAAGCTCGCGCCGCACATTCCGCTCATGTGCCAGCGCATCGCCGACATGCTGGGTATTGCGATCGAGCAGGTGAACGTGAAGGCGAAGACGGCCGAGAAGCTCGGTCCGGTGGGTGAGGGCCGCGCGATGGAGGCCCGCGCGGCCGTTCTCCTTCACCGCTGACGCGGCCGGATCAGGCCGGCTTCTTGCCGCCGCCCTGCGGCTCGCCGGGCTTGGCGCTGCCGGGTGGCATCGCGCGCGGCATCCGGATGTGTGCCGCCAGGCCGCGGCCCGGCGTGCTGGTCAGCGCAAAGGTGCCGCCCATGCGCTCGATGTTCTTCGCCACGATCGACAGGCCCAGGCCTGCACCGGCGGCTGACGTGCGCGCGGCATCGCCACGGAAGAAGGGCTTGGTCAGCTGCGAGAGCAGGGCGGGCTCGACACCCGCGCCGTGGTCGCGCACCTTGATGAGCACCGCGTCGTTGTTGGCCTGCGCCTGGATCGTCACGTCGGCCACGCCCGTGGAGGGCGACTTGCCGTAGCGCCGCGCGTTCTCGACCAGGTTGGAGATCACGCGCGTGAGCTCGACCTCGTCGCCCAGCACCCGCAGGTCGGGGGGCACCTCGACCTTGATGTTCATTTCCTCGTAGTCCTGTACGGCGTAGGTACAGGCGTCGACCACATCGCGCAGCAGCACGGGGAGCGGATCGACATGGTCGGGGCGCGCGTAGTCGAGGAACTTGTCAATGATCGCGTCGAGCTGGGCGATGTCGGCGGCCATGTGGTCGCGCGCGTCTTCGTCGGCCACGCTCATCTCGGTTTCCAGCCGTAGCCGGGCCAGCGGCGTGCGCAAGTCGTGCGAGATACCGGCCAGCATGATGGCGCGGTCCTGCTCGATCTTGGCGAGCTGGTCCGCCATTCGGTTGAAGCCGATATTGACCGCGCGAATTTCGTTGGTACGGGCGCGCTCGTCGAGCCGGTGCGCCTCGTACTCGCCCTCGCGCACCTGCATGGTCGCGCGCGACAGCTGCTTGAGCGGCAGGTTGATGAGCCGGGTGATCAGCGCTGCGCCAGCCAGCGACAGCGCCATGGCGGTGCTGAGCCACACCAGCCAGGTGCGCCCGCCTACGCGGCTGAAGCGCGTCGGGTCGAGCAGCAGCCAGTAGGTGTCGCTCTCGATGGTGAAGCCGATCCACAGGCCGGCTTCGTCGTTCACGCGGCTGGCCACCGTGGTGCCTTCGCCCAACTGGTCGATCAGCTCCTCGGTCACGCGCAGGTCGAGCGCGCCGCTGGTGTAGGGCTGGAACCGGTCGTTGGGTTCGCGCGGCAGGATGCGCACGCCCTCCTGGTCGGCCAGCGTCTTGATCAGCGACACCCGGGTGATGGCGTCCGAATACACCAGCGCCGCGCGGGTGAGGTTCACGAGCGAGGCGATCTGGTGGGCGGTTTGAATGGCGCGCGGCTCGTATTCGAGCGAGCGGAAGGTCTGCAGCCAGGCGACGGTACAGCCGATCAGCAGCAGCGCCAGCAGGAAGAAAGTGCGCCAGAAAAGGCTGAAGCCCAGCTTGAGGCCGGGGCGTCGGTCACGTTGCGCGCTCGCTTCGAGCGGGCTCGGCATCGTGACCTGCGCGCCGTCCTCCTGAGCGGGGCCTGGTCTGGTGGATTGGCCGATGGCCACCTCTCAACGTGGCGTCAGGCCGTGCCGTCCGGCACGAACACGTAGCCCACGCCCCAGACGGTCTGGATGTAGCGCGGCGCTGCGGCGTCGGACTCGACCAGCTTGCGCAGGCGCGAAATCTGCACGTCCAGGCTGCGGTCGAAGGGCTCGAACTCGCGCCCGCGCGCCAGCTGGGCCAGCTTTTCGCGCGACAGCGGTTGACGCGGATGGCGCACCAGCGCCTTCAGCATCGCGAACTCGCCGGTGGTCAGCGAGAGCTCTTCGCCATCCTTTTTCAAGGTGCGCGAGCCGAGATCGAAGGCGAACGGGCCGAAAGTGACGGTCTCGTTCTCCGTGGAGGGGGCGCCCGGCGCTTCGAGCGGCGGACGGCGGCGCAGCACTGCGTGCACACGGGCCAGCAGTTCGCGCGGGTTGAAAGGCTTGCCGAGGTAGTCGTCTGCGCCGACTTCGAGACCGACGATGCGGTCCACGTCTTCGCCCTTGGCGGTGAGCATGATGATCGGCGTGCGGTCGTTGGCGGCGCGCAGGCGGCGGCAGACCGAGAGGCCGTCTTCGCCAGGCATCATCAGGTCGAGCACGATCAGGTCGACCGTGTCGCGCAACAGGATGCGGTTGAGCGCCTTGCCGTCCTCGGCCACGATCACTTCAAAACCTTCCTGGGTCAGATAGCGGCGCAGGAGGTCGCGGATGCGGGCGTCGTCGTCGACGATCACGATCTTGTCGGTGCGAGCGGGAACTTGAGTCATTTCTACAACGATGAATTTGTAACAGGGCCGATTCTGAAGGCGTTGAGTGGTCGTTGAGCCGGATTTACTTATGGTTTGACACTAAGTTACAAAACTTGCGGACGCTCGCCGTCTGGTCATCTGACGTTAGCGCGGGGGTGGCAAAGTCGCTTTTCCTGATGACTTCCACTCAATGAGACGTCCTTTTTCAGCCCTCCCGTTCATCCTCGTTTTCGCCTGCGGCCCGTCGCTGGCGGTGTCTGGCGACTTTTTCAGGGTGGGCGAGGTGCGTCGCAGCGAGGTCCGTGACGCGGTGGCGGCCCATCGGGCCGCGCAGCGCGAGGAGGTCCGCCGCGAACAGGCGATCGCCGGCCGGCGTCTTACCGCCGCCGAACTGTTCGAGCTGCGGCAGCAGGTCCGTGGCCAATGGACCCCGCCCGCGGCGGGTGCTTTGATCAATTCGGCAGAATCGCAGCCGGCCGAGCGGATCGTGCCGGTGCCTCCGGCCGCGGATCGCCAGTCGCTTACCGCGCCGCGCAGCCAGCGCCGCTGACGCGCCGGCTGGCCTGCCTGCGAACGCGGGCCTGTTTTTCACACCAACAAAGGGAGTACTTCGCCTTGAAGAAAAAAATCAAACTGCTCGCGGCCTGCGCCGCCCTGGCCGCTGCCGGCAACGCACTGGCCCAGAACGTCGTCACACCCGCGCCACAGAACGTGTTGCAGCTGACGGCTTCCGGCACGATCGAAGTCCAGCAGGACATGCTGAGCATGACGCTCGTGACCACCCGCGACGCGACCGACGCAGCCACCGTGCAGACGCAACTGAAGGCTGCGCTCGACGCCGCACTGGCCGAAGCGAAGAAGAACGCGCAGGCGGGCCAGCTGGACGTGCGCACCGGCAACTTCAGCCTGTCGCCGCGCTACACGAAGGACGGCAAGATCAACGGCTGGCAGGGCTCGACCGAACTGGTGCTCGAAGGCCGCGACTTCCCGCGCATCACCCAGACGGCCGGGCGCATCACCACGCTCAGCGTGGGCAACGTGGGCTTTGGCCTGAGCCGCGAACAGCGCGCCAAGACCGAGACCGAGGCGCAGAACATCGCCATCGAGAACTTCAAGCAGAAGGCCGGCGAGCTGGCCAAGGGCTTCGGCTTCGGTGGCTACACGCTGCGCGAGGTGTCGGTGAACGCGAGCGACAACGGCCCGATCCGTCCGCGCATGATGGCGGTGCAGGCCAAGTCGTTCTCGGCTGATTCGGCTGTGCCGGTCGAGGCCGGCAAGACCAGCGTGGTGGTGAGCGTGTCGGGCTCGGTGCAGCTCAAATAAGAGAAACCCGTACCGGCGGGCTACCCTTTACTGGGCAGTCCATCCGCCGTCCATGGCCCAGGCAACGCCCCGGACCTGGTCGGCTGCCGGCGAGCACAGGAAGACGGCGAGGCCACCCAGTTGCTCGACCGTCGTGAACTGCAGCGAAGGCTGCTTTTCGCCCAGCAGGTCGTTTTGTGCCTGCGCGGCCGTGATGCCTTCTCGCGCTGCGCGGTCGTCGATCTGCTTCTGCACCAGCTGGGTCAGCACCCAGCCCGGGCAAATTGCATTGGCGGTGACGCCGGTGGTCGCGGTTTCGAGCGCGACCGACTTGGTCAGGCCGACGATGCCGTGCTTGGCCGCCACATAGGCCGACTTCTGCGCCGACGCCACGAGGCCATGGGCCGACGCGATGTTGATGACGCGGCCCCAGTTGGCCTCGCGCATCGCGGGAATTGCCAGGCGCGTCGTATGAAAGGCGCTGGTGAGGTTGATTGCGATGATGGCGTCCCAACGTTCGGTGGGAAAGTCTTCGACCTTGGCCACGTGCTGGATGCCGGCGTTGTTCACGAGGACGTCGACGCGGCCGAACTTCGACGCGGCGAAGCTCATCATGTCTTCGATCTGGTCGGGCTTGCTCATGTCGGCGCCGTGATACTCGGCGCGCACGCCGAGCGCTTCGATCTCGGCCTTGGGGGCTTGGGCATCGCCGAAGCCGTTGAGCACGATGTTTGCTCCTTGTTGAGCGAGAGCCTTGGCGATGGCGAGGCCAATGCCGCTGGTGGACCCCGTGACAAGCGCGGTTTTGCCTTTGAGCATGAAGATCAATCTCCGGATGAATTAGGATGCGACGAGACAATTATCCGCACCAGGACGACTTCGTTTTCATGACCGAACCGACGCTTCATTACGTGGCGTGCGACGACGCCCAGGGCGGCCATCGCATGGCCTATTGGCAATGGGGCGACGCGCGCAGTGCGCATGTCGTGATCTGCGTGCACGGGCTGACCCGGCAGGGTCGCGATTTCGACCTGCTGGCGCAGGCCATCGTGGCGCGCGCCAATGGCAATGTGCGCGTGGTCTGCCCTGACGTGGTGGGCCGTGGGCGCAGCGACTGGTTGCGTGACCCGGCCTTTTATCAAGTGCCGGTGTATGCGGCCGACATGGTCGCGCTGATTGCGCAACTGCATCGCGAGCAGGCCATCGACACGCTCGACTACCTGGGCACCAGCATGGGCGGGCTGATCGGCTTCGTGCTTGCAGGCCACAAGGAACTGCCGCTGGCGCGGCCCATTCGCCGCTTCATTGCGAACGATGTCGGCCCGACGATCGAGCCGGCCGCGGTGCAGCGCATCGGTGCCTATGTAGGAAAGAACGGCAGCTACGAGAGCGTGCAGGCGGCGGCTGATGCCATGTGGGCGCTGTCGACCACCTTTGGCCCGCACACTCCGGCCCAGTGGCTGGCACTGTCGCAACACATGGTGGTGCCTGCCTCGCAGCGCACGGCCGACGGTTCGGCCAAGGTCGAAGCGGGCAGTGATGATGAAGGCTCCTGGCTGCTTCACTACGATCCGGCCATCGGCGTGGCGCTGCGCGCCATTACCCCCGAGGCTGCGGCACAGGGTGGCGCGATCATGTGGAGCCTGTACGACGCGATCGAGGCGCGCACGCTCATCACTCGCGGCGCTGTGTCGGATCTGCTCTCGCGCGAAACGGCCCTGGCCATGACGCAGCGCGGCCCGCATGCCAAGCTGGTCGAGTTCGACGGCGTGGGCCATGCGCCGACCTTTGTCGACCCCGCACAGATCGCTGCCGTCACCGACTTCCTTTTCGACTGAGTGATTGAGTGAACGAAGCGTGAAGCGCGATTCTTCGAGCCTCCAGACGGCACCCATGTCCGACGCGGCCATGGTCGACTACCCGTTGTCCGCCGCAACGGCCGACCGCACGCCGGTGATGGAGAACATGCTGGCGCGCGCGCGTGCGTTCGCCGAGCCGCTGATCGCCGATGAAAAGCTCGACACGGGCGAGAACACACTCGCACACGCCGACGCGGTGGCCACCATCGTCGCGAAGATGGGCGGCTCCGAGGCCATGCAGGCGGCGAGCTACCTGGTCTATTCGTGCCAGCACCTGAACCGCCCGCAGGAAGTGATCGCCAAGGTGTTCGGCGACAACTTCGCGGCGCTCGCGGTCGAGACGACCAAGCTGGTGCGTGTGCAGGAGCAGGCTCGCTCGGCTTCGCAGGGGCATCACGTCGAAGGCGCCGGTGCGCAGACCGAGAACGTGCGCAAGATGCTGCTGGCGTTCTCGCGCGACCTGCGCGTGGTGATGCTGCGGCTGGCCTCGCGCCTGCAGACGCTGCGGCATGCGGCTGCGAGCAAGCGGCCCGCACCCGAGGGCGTTGCGCGCGAGTCGCTGCAGGTGTTTGCGCCACTGGCCAACCGGCTGGGCATCTGGCAGGTGAAGTGGGAGATCGAAGATCTCTCGTTCCGCTTCCTCGAACCTGAAACCTACAAGCTGATCGCGCGCCTGCTCGACGAAAAGCGCATCGAGCGCGAAGGGCACGTCGAGCAATTGCGCTCGCAGCTGGAGAGCGAGCTGCAGGCCGAAGGCGTCAAGGCCGCGGTGCAGGGGCGGCCGAAGAACATCTACAGCATCGTCAAGAAGATGCGCGGCAAGTCGCTCGACTTCGAGCAGGTCTTCGACATCCTTGCTTTGCGCGTGGTGGTGCCCGACGTCAAGGACTGCTATGCGGCCCTGGCGTGGGTGCACTCGCATTTCCAGCCGATCGACGAAGAGTTCGACGACTACATCGCGCGGCCCAAGCCCAATGGCTACCAGTCGCTGCACACGGTGGTGCGCGAGCTGGTGGATGGCAAGGCGGGCAAGCCGATCGAGATCCAGATTCGCACCGAAGAGATGCACGATCACGCCGAGCATGGCGTGGCGGCGCACTGGGCCTACAAGGAAGCGGGCCACAAGGGCTACGCGGGCGTATGGGCCAGCGGCGAGTACGACGCGAAGATCGCGGTGCTGCGGCAACTGCTGGCGTGGGAGCGCGATCTTTCGGGTGGCCTGCAGGGGCAGGGGCTGTTCGATGACCGCATCTATGTGCTGACGCCCGATGCTGCCATCGTCGAGCTGCCGCAGGGTGCGACGCCAGTCGACTTTGCCTACACCGTGCACACCACGCTGGGCCATCGCTGCCGCGGGGCGCGTGTCGATGGCGCGATGGTGCCGTTGAACACGCCGCTATCGAACGGGCAGACGGTCGAGATCATCGCGGCCAAGGAGGGCGGGCCCTCGCGCGACTGGCTCAATGCCGAGCTGGGCTATCTGGCCAGTCATCGTGCACGTGCGAAGGTGCGTGCATGGTTCAACGCACAGATCACGCACGAGACCGTGGCGCGCGGACGCGAAGCGGTCGAGAAGCTGCTGCAGCGTGAAGGCAAGACGGCCGTGCGGCTCGAGGACCTGGCGTCGCAGCTGGGCTTCAAGTCGGCGGACCATCTGTTCGAAGTGGTGGGCAAGGACGAGTTCTCGCTGCGCAACATCGAGACGCTGCTGCGCCCACCGGAGCCCGCGCCGGGGCCGGACGACGGCGTGCTCATCAAGAAGGCGCGCGGCAGCGAGAAGTCGGGCAAGGGCGGCGTGCTCGTGGTGGGCGTGTCTTCGTTGATGACCCAGCTTGCCAAGTGCTGCAAGCCCGCACCGCCCGATGCCATTCGCGGCTTCGTCACGCGAGGCCATGGTGTCAGCGTGCACCGCAGCGATTGCAGCAACTTCCGCACGATGGCCGCGAAGGATGGCGAGCGCGTCATCGACGTGGAGTGGGGCGTCGCGAAGAAGGGCGCCGACGCGCCCGTGTATGCGGTGGACGTGGCTGTGGAAGCGGCCGACCGTCAGGGCCTGCTGCGCGATATCTCCGATGTGTTCGCACGCGAGAAGATGAACGTGATCGGTGTGCAGACGCAGTCGATCAAGGGCACGGCGTGGATGACGTTCACCGTTGAAATCGCGGATGCCGCGCGGCTCACGCAGGTTCTTGGCATGGTCACGGCAGTGATTGGTGTGCGATCTGCACGTCGTCGCTGAAAAGCACGTTTTCTCCTGCTACAATAGCTGCTTCTCGGACACATCCTTAGGCGCGTAGCTCAGCTGGTTAGAGCACCACCTTGACATGGTGGGGGTCGTTGGTTCGAGTCCAATCGCGCCTACCAATTTCTGCTTCAGTCCCGGCCAACCACCGGATCAGCTGACAGAGCATGCACCGGGTTCCCCGGTGCACATATCGTCCCTTGTGGTGATGCAGGCAAAGACCTTGGCCATGTTGTTGTGCTACCTTGGCTGCCCTGCAATTCCATTCCACTTTTCTTGATAAGCGATCAGATGAATACGCGATCAACGCCTGTTGATCGGGCTCATGCCGACAAGCGCCTGGCCGCACTGTTGAGGCAGGCTCCTCTTGAGTTTGCGCGTGCTGTCTACGGCATCAACGACTATGCAGGTGGGCGCACCGACACCATGGCGGCACGCGAGGTGGTGCGTGCGCAACGCCAGGGCATGCCTCTGACCGAAGAGCGCGCTGAGCAACGCGCTCGCGCATATCTGCCGACCGTGGGACAAGAGCACTGCCCGCGCTGCTGGGTGGTCTACGGGCAGAAAACCCCGCTGCGGTTTCGGGAGGCCGACGAGGAGCGACCCGAGACGGCGGCCTGCTACGCATGCGGCGCGGAGTACGCGACATCGCCGGATTGAGGAAAGTGCCGCGTCTGGTCAGGGTAAACCTTGTCGCGGCGCAGCAAAACCGCTCCCTAGAATCATCCGATGACATGGGCGTCCATGTGAAGGAGTCCGCAGTGCAGAGCAAGAAGTCCGGGGTCAAGCCGGTACAGCGTGTGATCAAGAAGTACCCCAACCGAAGGCTCTACGACACCGAGACATCCACGTACATCACGCTGACCGAGGTGAAGCAACTGGTCATCCAGAGTGCCCAGTTCGTGGTGCGCGATGCCAAGACCGGCGACGACCTCACGCGCAGCATCCTGCTGCAGATCATTCTCGAAGAAGAGGCGGGCGGTGCGCCGATGTTCACCGAACAGGTGCTGGCCAACATCATCCGTTTCTACGGGCAGGCGATGCAGGGCTACATGGGGCCGTACCTCGAGAAGAACATCCAGGCCATGACAGAGGTGCAGGCGCAGCTGGCGGAAAAGGCCGAAGGCCTGACGCCCGAGATGTGGTCGCGCTTCATGACCATGCAGTCGCCGATGCTGCAGGGGCTGATGGGCAATTACGTCGAGCAATCGAAGAACGTTTTCCTGCAAATGCAGGAGCAGATGCAGAAAAACACCGAGCAGGTACTGGGGGCCTTTGGCATTAAGCGGCCCTGAATGTCCTGCCGTCACCGATAGCTGGGACAATAGAGGCATATGAGCGAAGTTGCCTCCCCCGAACGTACGGCCACGCCGACCGCCCCCAAGGTCGGTTTCGTGAGCCTGGGCTGCCCCAAGGCCCTGACCGATTCCGAACTGATCCTGACCCAGCTGAGTGCCGAGGGTTATCAAACCGCCAAGACTTTCGAAGGTGCCGATCTGGTGATCGTCAACACCTGCGGCTTCATCGACGATGCCGTGAAGGAGAGCCTGGACACCATTGGCGAAGCGCTGGCAGAAAATGGCCGTGTGATCGTCACCGGCTGTCTGGGCGCCAAGACCGGCGACCAGGGCGGCAATCTGGTGCGCCAGATGCACCCGAGCGTGCTGGCCGTGACCGGCCCGCACGCCACGCAGGAGGTGATGGATGCGGTGCATGCGAACCTGCCGAAGCCGCACGATCCCTTCATCGACCTGGTGCCGAATACTTTCGGCATCGCCGGCCTCAAGCTGACGCCGCGCCACTACGCCTACCTGAAGATCAGCGAGGGCTGCAACCACCGCTGCACCTTCTGCATCATTCCCTCGATGCGCGGCGACCTCGTGTCGCGGCCGGTCGGCGATGTGTTGAGCGAGGCCAAGGCCTTGTTCGAAGGCGGCGTGAAAGAGCTGCTGGTGATCAGCCAGGACACCTCGGCCTACGGCGTCGACGTGAAATACCGCACCGGGTTCTGGGACGGCAAGCCGGTCAAGACCCGCATGCTCGAACTGGTGCGCACGCTGGGCGAAATCGCCGAGCCATATGGCGCCTGGGTTCGCCTGCACTATGTGTACCCGTACCCGAGCGTTGACGAGATCATTCCGTTGATGGCGAGCGGTCAGGTGCTGCCGTATCTCGACGTGCCCTTGCAGCACAGCCATCCCGATGTGCTGAAGCGCATGAAGCGCCCGGCCAGTGGCGAGAAGAATCTGGAGCGGCTGGCGCGCTGGCGCGAGGTGTGTCCGGAGCTCGTGATTCGCAGCACCTTCATCGCCGGCTTTCCCGGCGAAACGGAACAGGAATTCGAGCATCTGCTCGACTTCATTCGTGAAGCCGAGATCGACCGCGCCGGTTGCTTTGCCTACAGCCCGGTCCAAGGCGCCACCGCCAACGACATTCCGGGCATGCTGCCCGAAGCCGAGCGCGAGGCGCGCCGCGCGCGTTTCATGGAGGTGGCCGAGGCCGTGTCAATCGCCAAGCTGCAAAGACGCGTCGGCTCGACGATGCAGGTGCTGGTCGATTCGGCGCCGGGCATGGGCCGCAAGGGCGGGGTGGGGCGCACGTATGCCGATGCGCCGGAAATCGACGGCACGGTTCGCCTGCTGCCGCCCGAGAAGATCAGCAAGACGCTGAAGGTGGGTGAGTTCACCCGCGCGCGCATCGTGGGTGCCGAGGGCCACGACCTGATCGCATTGCCCGTTTGATGCGGATTCGAATGGACAAGAAAAAAGCCACCGGAGGCCGGTGGCTTGAATCGAATGACCTGGTAAGGGTCTGCTTGAATTTGGTGCCCAGAAGAGGACTCGAACCTCCACGATGTTACTCGCTAGTACCTGAAACTAGTGCGTCTACCAATTCCGCCATCTGGGCTTGTTCTGCTTTTCAGCAAAGACTACGAGTATACACAATTTGGCCCGGCAATTTCGTCGTCTCGAAGCGTGTGGAGAAGCTCCAGCGTCTGCTTGGCCTCGCTTGTGAAGGCTGCATCGAGCGTTTGATGCGAATTCAAACGGTCATGAAAAAAGCCACCGGAGGCCGGTGGCTTGAATCGAATGACCTGGTAAAGGTCTGTTTAAACTTGGTGCCCAGAAGAGGACTCGAACCTCCACGATGTTACTCGCTAGTACCTGAAACTAGTGCGTCTACCAATTCCGCCATCTGGGCCCACAGAGCTGCCGAAGCAGCAATGTTTTGAATTTCAGGAAAGAAGGAGATCATATCAAAAATAATGTCACTTCCAGCGGCTTGCTGGATGAATTCGAAGGAACTGTTCAAGGACATCGCGATGGGCACGGCTTCGTGCAGCGCGACGACGGTGAAGCAGACATCTACCTGCCGCCGAACGAAATGCGCGCGGTGTTGCACAAGGACCGCGTCAAGGCGCGCGTCGTGCGCCAGGACCGCCGCGGTCGCCCCGAAGGGCGCGTGGTGGAAATCGTCGAGCGTCCCGAGCAGCCCATCATCGGGCGCCTGTTGCACGAAGGCGGCATCTGGCTTGTTGCACCGGAAGACAAGCGCTACGGCCAGGACGTCCTGATCCCCAAGGGCGCAACCGGTCCCGCGAAGGTGGGGCAGGTGGTTGTCGTGCAACTCACCGAGCCGCCGGCTCTGTTCGGCCAGCCCGTTGGCCGCGTGAAAGAAGTGCTGGGCGAGATCGACGATCCCGGCATGGAGATCGAGATCGCCGTGCGCAAGTACGGCGTGCCGCACGAGTTTTCCGCGGAGTGCCTGGCCGAAGCCAAGGCATTGCCCGAGAAGGTCCGTCCCGCCGACAAGAAGGGACGCGTCGACCTTACCGACATTCCGCTCGTCACCATCGACGGTGAAGACGCGCGCGACTTCGACGATGCCGTGTACTGCGAACCCGCGAAGGTGGGTCGCGGCAAGGGCTGGCGCCTGCTGGTTGCCATCGCCGACGTCAGCGCCTATGTGCAGACCGGCTCGGGCATCGACATCGACGCCTACGACCGCGCCACCAGCGTGTACTTTCCGCGCCGCGTGATTCCGATGCTGCCCGAGAAGCTGTCGAACGGCCTGTGCTCGCTCAACCCCGAGGTCGAGCGCCTGTGCATGGTGTGCGACATGCTGGTCGCGGCCGACGGCGAGATCTACGCGTACCAGTTCTACCCGGCCGTGATGTTCAGCCATGCGCGCTTCACGTACACCGAGGTGGCTGCCATCCTCGGCAACACGCGCGGCCCCGAAGCTGCCAAGCGCAAGGACCGCGTCAAGGACCTGCTGAACCTAGCCGACGTCTACAAGGCACTGCTCAAGCAGCGCGGCAAGCGTGGCGCGGTCGACTTCGAAACCACCGAGACGCAGATCATCTGTGACGACGCCGGCCGCATCGAAAAGATCGTGCCGCGCACGCGCAACGAGGCGCACCGCCTGATCGAAGAGGCAATGCTCGCGGCCAACGTCTGCAGCGCCGACTTCATCGCCGAAGGCAAGCACCCGGGCCTGTACCGCGTGCACGAAGGCCCGACGCCCGAGAAGAAGGAAATCCTGCGCGGCTATCTGAAGGCCATGGGTGTCGGCCTGAGCATCACCGACGATCCCAAGCCGGGCGAGTTCCAGGCGATCGCCGATGCCACCAAGGAGCGCCCCGACGCGCAGCAGATCCACACCATGCTGCTGCGCTCGATGCAGCAGGCGATCTACACGCCGATCAACAGCGGCCACTTCGGCCTGGCCTACGAGGCCTACACGCACTTCACGAGCCCGATCCGGCGCTATCCGGACCTGCTGGTGCATCGCGTGATCAAGGCGATCCTGTCGAAGACGCGCTACCAGCTGCCGATGCTGCCCACGCCCGGCGAGGCGCATGCCAAGTTGGCCAAGCGGCTCGCGTCGCGTGTGAAAGCGCCAACCAGCAAGCCGCAGAAGGCCACTGTCGCTCCCACCAAGGAAGTGCTGGCATGGGAAGCCGCAGGCCTGCATTGCAGCGCCAACGAGCGCCGCGCCGACGAGGCCAGCCGCGACGTCGAGGCCTGGCTCAAGTGCAAGTACATGCGCGAGCATCTCGGCGAGGAATACGGCGGCGTGGTCACTGCGGCCACGACCTTCGGCATCTTCGTCACGCTTGATGCGATGTACGTCGAGGGCCTGGTGCACATCACCGAGCTCGGCGGCGAGTACTTCAAGTTCGACGAGATGCGCCAGGAGCTGCGCGGCGAGCGCACCGGCATCCGCTATGCCATCGGCACGCGGGTGCGGGTGCAGGTGAGCCGCGTCGACCTGGACGGCCGCAAGATCGACTTCCGCCTCGTGCGCGAAGGCGAAGAGCTCACGGCCCGTGCCATGAAGGACAAGGGTGCGGCATCATCTGGCGTGCCGGTCAAGGCCTCGGCCAAGCGCAGCACGCGTCACAAGGCTGAGGCCGGCAACGCCGAGTCGCGCGCAGAGCGCGGCTCCTCGGCCACGGCCGGGCCGCAGTCGGCGATGCAGGCCTTCAAGTCGGCGGTCAAGAAGGCCGCCAACAAGATGAAGGGGCGCAAGCCGCGCCGCTGAAGCAAGCCTCGCACGCCGCACGAACCATCGACAAACCGAAAAGAGAAAGAGACAGACAGCATGAGCGCTGAAGACAACAAGGGCCGCATCGCCATCGTCACGGGTGCGGGTTCCGGCATCGGCCGCGCCGCCGCGCTGGCGCTGCTGGGTGACGGCTGGAGCGTGGTTCTGGCGGGGCGCCGCCTGGAGCCGCTGGAACAGGTGGCGCAAGAATCGGGTGCCGGTGCGCGCGCCTTCGCGGTGTCGACCGACGTGTCCAACGCGGACTCGGTGCAGGCCCTGTTCGCCGCCACCGTCGAGCGCTTCAGCCGCGTCGACCTGCTGTTCAACAACGCCGGCGTGGGCAACCCGCCGGGCCCGTTCGAGGACTGGACGCCCGAGCAATGGCAAGGTGTGGTCGACATCAACCTGACCGGCATGTTCTTCTGTATCCAGCAGGCGTTCCGCACGATGAAGGCGCAGACGCCGATGGGTGGCCGCATCATCAACAACGGCTCCATCTCGGCCACCGCTCCACGGCCGAACTCGGCCGCCTACACGGCGACCAAGCACGCGGTCGAAGGGCTGACCAAGACCGCGTCGCTCGACGGCCGCAAGTACGACATCGCCGTGGGGCAAGTGGACGTGGGCAATGCCATGACCGAACTGGCCGCGCGCATGGCCAAGGGCGTGCCGCAGGCCAGCGGTGAACTCGCGATCGAGCCGCTGATCGACGTCAAGATCGTGGGCCAGTCGGTGCTCTACATGGCGAACCTGCCGCTGGAAGCCAACGTGCTGTTCCACACCATCATGGCGACGAAGATGCCCTTCGTCGGGCGCGGCTAAAAAGCTCGCGTCAGGCGGGCGCGCGGCGGGCCAGCGTGCCGGCCGTGAGCGGGGCTGCATCGGCCGGCCATGTGTCGGCGATGTGGCCGTGTTGCCAGACGGCTTCGCGCGCTGCTTCGAAAGCAGGCTGGCGCATGGCCAGCGCCGCGCCGATCATGCCGGCCAGCACATCGCCGGTGCCTGCGGTCGCGAGGCTGGCGTTGCCGGTCAAGTTGATGACTGGCAGGGTGTCGGCGGTGCCGGCAACGACGGTGCCCGAACCCTTGAGCACGACCACGACGCCGAAGCGCGCGGCGAGCTGACGGGCGGCGGTCAGCCTGTCGGCTTGGACATCGCCGACGGTGCAACCCAGCAGGCGTGCAGCCTCCAGCGGATGTGGCGTGATCACGGTGGGCGATCCGCTTTTCCCCCGGGACGTCAGCTGTGCTTGCAGCGCGCCATCGGCTGCGATGGCGTTGAGCGCGTCGGCATCGAGCACCAAAGCGGCCGCCGTCGAGAGCACGCGCGGCAGCAGTTCTCGCACCGCCTCCCCACCGCCGCAGCCGCACACCGCCGTCATGCCTGACAGGTCGAGCGTTCGGGCGTCCCGCAGCATCAGTTCGGGTTGGGCGGTGTCGACGGGGGCCGCGCTCGGGTCGAGCAATCCGACGAACACGCGTCCCGCGCCGCCATGCAGTGCCGCCGAGCCGGCCAGCAAAGCGGCGCCCGCCATGCCGGACGCTCCGCCGATCACCGCGACATCGCCGTAGCTACCCTTGTGCGAGGCATGGGTGCGCGGGTGCGCATCGGGTTCTCCCGCGATTCGGGCCACCGGTTGATCCTTGAACGCGCTGCAACCCAGATCGTCGAACCACACCGTGCCCGCCGCATCGCGGCCCTGGGCAGTGAACAGGCCGGGCTTCAATGTGAGAAAGGTGATGCAGGTGCGGGCCGACGCTTGCACGTGGTCGATGCCGCGGGGTAGGGTGCCGGTGTCCGCATTCAAGCCCGATGGCACGTCGACGCAGAGCACGGGTTGGCCGCTCGCATGCATCTTCGCCAGCCACTCGGCCATCGTGCCTTCGGGCGGCCGCGTCGATCCGATGCCGAGCAGCGCGTCGATGGCCAGTTCGTAGGCTGAAGGCGGCGTCGATGCAAAGGTGACGCCCGCATCGCGGGCACGCTGCAGCGAAGCCTTGGCGTCCGGTGGCAAGCGGCTTTCATCTCCCAGGAATGTGACTGCCGGAAAGAAGCCTCGATGACGCAATTGCGCCGCAGCCTCGAAACCATCGCCGCCGTTGTTTCCCGGCCCGCAAGCCACCCAGATCGTCCGCGCATGCGGCGCAATCGCCATCGCGAGCCGCGCTACCGCAAGGCCGGCGCGCCGCATCAGCGTGTGGGCGGGCAGGGCGGCCGCCGCGGCATGCTCGATTCGGCGCGTGGCGGCGATGTCGAACAACTCGGCAGCGGTGGCGGAGGTGATGCGTTGCATCGGCGCATTGTGCCGTCGTGCTGTCTCCCTATCATCCGGGGATGAGCTTCAAAGGCGTCGGTTGGCTGCTTGTCCTGCTTTTCGCAGCGCTTGTCTTTTTCCTCGCTGCGACGATGGCGTGGATTGCGGGGCTGGGATGGGTTCTGGGCCTGTTGTGCGCCGTATGGGGCGTCTTCCTGCTGGCAGAGCTGAAGCGGTGGGTGTCTCTGCGGGACGTGGCCTGGGCCGCCAATGTCGGCTTCGGCTGCAGCGTGATCCGGTGGTTCGACGTCCCGGGTGAAACTGCTTCCGGCCCGATGCGTCTGGCCCTGCTGGGTGCCGCTGCGCTGTGCCTGATTTTCTTTGCGCTGCTCAGCCCCGGACTGCTGGGATGGATTGCGAGCAGGCTTCGCCCACCGCCGGAGCCCGCGCTGCCTGTAGAGCAGCCTGCGAGCCCCGAGGCCCTGCGCAGGTGGGGTCCTAAAGACTGAGCCGTTCGACCCCGAGTCCTTCGAGGTCGATGCCCGGGTCCTGTCCAGCGATCAGGTCGCCCAGCACGCGCGCGCTGCCGCACGACAGCGCCCAGCCGCTCGACCCATGGCCGAGGTTGAGCCACACACCGGGAATGCCGCTGGCACCCAGCACCGGTGGACCGTCCGGCAGCATTGGCCGTGCGCCTTTCCATTGCTGCACGCCGGACTGCAGCGTGGCTGCGCCCGGGAACCAGTCGTGCAGCACCTTGTAGAGCGTTTGCACCGCGGCCGGGTTCATCGTGTCGAGCGAGCCGCCGATCTCGGCGCTGCCAGCCACCCGCACGCGCTGGCCCAGGCGGGAGATGGCGACCTTGTAGCGCTCGTCCATCACCGCGCTGCGCGGCGCGTTGAGCGGCTCGCGGATCGGCGCGCTCACCGAATGGCCGTAGACCGGGGCCATCGGGATGCGCAGGCCCAGCGGCCGCAGCAGCGCGGCCGAAGCCAGGCCGGCGCACACCACGACTGCGTCGTAGCGCACGGGGTCGGAGCCGCTCGCCAGCGACAGCGAGGTGGGCGCCGCGCGGCTCAGCGGCGCGATGTCGCAGTTGAAATGAAACTGCGCGCCGAACGACTCGGCCTCCCATTTGAGCAGCAGCGCGAACTGGCGGCAGTTGGCCACTTCGTCTTCGGGCAGGTGGATGGCGCCTGCCAGCGGGGTGTCGGGGTTGAGGGCGGGCTCGATCAGCCGGGCCTCGTCGGCGTCGATTTCCTTGAAGACGCTGCCCGCCGAGCGCAGCACCTCCAGCCCGGCTTGCACCAGTTTCTTGTCGCGCTTGGAACGCAGCAGCACCAGGTAGCCGTCGCTGCGTTCGTAGCTGAGCTCGCGCGCCTCGGTCACCTCGTGCAGTCGATTGCGACTGTAGAAGGCCAGGCGCTGCATGCGGGCGCGGTTGGCCAGGTAGGTTTCGAGCTTGCAGGCTTTCTGCCAGCGCGACAACCAGCCGAGATCGCGCGAGCCTAGCGGCCAGCGCAGCTTGATGGCGCCGTGCGAGGACAGCAGTGAGCGCAGCACCTTGCCGCGCATGCCGGGGGCGGCCCACGGCGTGACGTACCCGGGAGCGACCACGCCGGCGTTGGCGAAGCTGGCTTCTTCTGCGGCGGCGCCCCTGCGCTCGAACACGGTCACTTCATGGCCGTCGGAAACCAGTTCCCAGGCGGTGGTGACGCCGATGATGCCGGCGCCCACGATCGCGATTTTCATTGAATGTTCTGAATAAGAGAGATGGCTGACGCCCGTGAGGTGGGCCGTGTCAGCTGTTAATTTTGCAGCGCGCGCTCGGTCTGGAGTGCTACAGCAAGCACGGCGTCGTCGTGCAGCGCGGCATGCCACAGCATCAGGCCAACCGGCAGTTCGCCGTCGGCGTGGCAGGGCAGCGAGATCGCGCAGCCGTCGAGCATATTGATGATCGACGGGTTGCGCAGCAGCAATGCATTGACGCGGAAGAATTCGTCGTCACGCTCGGCGCCCGGCGCCACGCTGGCGATGGATGGTGCGGTGATCGGCACTGTCGGCGACAGCACGGCGTCGAACGGCGCGAGCGCGGTTTCGACTCGGGCGATCCAGTCGCGACGGGCATGGATCAGGTCGATGTATTCATGCGCTTTCATCGTGGCGCCGCGCAGGATGCGTTGGGCCACGCGTGGGTCGTAGCCTGCGCCGCTGCGCTCCAGCAGCAGGCGGTGCCAAGCGTGCGACTCGGCGGCCGAGAAGCCGCCGGTGGCATTGATGGTGGCCAACTCGGCGAGTTCGGGCAGTTCGATTTCCACGATGCGGGCGCCGGCTGCGCGGAGCGCCTTCAGCGAGCGCTCGAAGGCGGCGGCCACGGCGGGCTCGATGCCGTCGAAGAAGACGTTCTTCACCACGGCCAGCCTGTAGGCGGCCAGAGGGGCGTTGCCGGCGGTCACTCGCCGGGCCGCGAGGATCTCGTGCGCGGTGATGGCGTCGCGAACCGAGCGCGTCATGGCGCAAACGGTGTCCAGAGTGGTCGAGAGCGGCAGCGCGCCGTTGGCGGGCGTCAGCCGGGCCGTGTTCTTGAAGCCGACGATACCGTTCAGCGCCGCCGGGATGCGGATCGAGCCGCCGGTGTCGGAGCCCAGGCCGATGAACGCGGCCCCGCTGGCCACCGAGATCGCGGCGCCGGACGACGAGCCGCCCGGAACGCGCGGCGTAGCGGCGTCGCTCACGTTGGCTGGCGTGCCATGGTGAGGGTTGATGCCAACGCCCGAGAAAGCGAATTCCGTCATGTTGGTGCGGCCGGTCAGCACGCCGCCCGCGGCGCGCAGCCGCGCCACGGCGAAGGCGTCGGCCCTGGCGGCTGGTCCATGGGCCAGGACCACGGAGCCGGCGGGCGTTGGCTGGCCTTCGATGTCGAACAGGTCCTTGGCGGTGAAGGCGAGACCCGAAAGCCGGCTGTCGGGGTTCGACCCGGCGGCAGCCTGCCGGGCCTCGTCGAACATGGTGCGGGTGAAGACGTGCGCGCAGACCGGGGACTGGGCGATGCCGATGGCGCGCTCCATTTCGGTGCGTGCATCGGAGCCACCTGCCAGAAGGTCGAGACGGGTGGCGTGAAGGTCGTTCATGAGTGGAGGCAGAGGCCGTGCAAGCGGCTCGGGTTCAGGGAGGAAGGGGGCGACGGCCGTGCTATACTCTTTGGGTTTCGCTGGCTGAGCGACGGCTCCCGTTGCACCCAGTCAAACACATCCGCAAACCGGCCCAATCAAGGTGTTGTGACTCCATTCGAAAAGAGCACAAAACGGGCTGGATTTTAGACCCAACCTTTGGAGTAATTTCAATGTCTACCACCATGCGCGAAATGCTGGAAGCAGGTGTCCATTTCGGTCACCAAACCCGCTTCTGGAACCCCAAGATGGCCCCGTACATCTTCGGTCATCGCAACAAGATTCACATCATCAACCTGGAAAAGTCGCTCCCGATGTTCCAGGACGCGATGAAGTACGCCAAGCAGCTCACCGCCAACCGCGGCACGATCCTGATGGTCGGCACGAAGCGCCAGGCCCGTGAAATCGTGGCGGCAGAAGCCCGTCGCGCCGGCGTGCCCTTCGTCGACACCCGCTGGCTCGGCGGCATGCTGACCAACTTCAAGACCGTCAAGACCTCGATCAAGCGTCTGAAGGACATGAAGGCCCAGCAGGAAGCCGGCCTCGACTCGCTGAGCAAGAAGGAGCAGCTGACCTTCTCGCGCGAAATCGAGAAGCTCGAAAAGGACATCGGCGGCATCCAGGATATGGCCGCGCTGCCCGACGCCATCTTCGTGATCGACGTGGGCTTCCACAAGATCGCCGTGGCCGAAGCCAAGAAGCTCGGCATTCCGCTGATCGGCGTGGTTGACTCCAACCACTCGCCCGAAGGCATCGACTACGTGATCCCTGGCAACGACGACTCGTCGAAGGCTGTCACGCTGTACGCCCGCGGCATCGCCGACGCGATCATCGAAGGCCGCAACAGCGCCACCGGTGACGTGGTCAAGGCCATCGCCGAAGGCAATGGCGACGAATTCGTCGAAGTCGAAGAAGGCGCTTCGGCCTGATTGGCGCGCCTGCGAGCCTGAAGAAGGGGCTTTGGTGCCCCTTTTTTTTAACCTGATTTTTGGATTTACGGAGATACCACAAATGGCTGCAATCACCGCAAGCATGGTCGGCGAACTGCGCGCAAAGACCGACGCGCCGATGATGGAGTGCAAGAAGGCCCTGACGGAGGCCGACGGCAACATGGAAAAGGCCGAAGAGCTGCTGCGCATCAAGCTCGGCAACAAGGCTGGCAAGGCATCGGGTCGCATCACCGCTGAAGGCGTGGTCACGGCTTTTGTCGACGGCGCTGCCGGCGGCATGATCGAAATCAACTGCGAAACCGACTTCGTCACCAAGAACGACAGCTTCCTGGCCCTGGCCAACGCCGCCGCCATGCTGGTCGCGAAGAACAACCCCGCGGACATCGCTGCGCTGGGCGCACTCGCCTATGAGCAAGACGGCTTCGGCCCCACGCTCGAAGACGTGCGCAAGGGCCTGATCGGCAAGATCGGCGAGAACATGAGCTTCCGCCGCTTCAAGCACTTCGCTGGCAACGGCAAGCTGGCTTCGTACCTGCACGGCACGCGCATCGGCGTGATGGTCGAGTTCGAAGGCGACGACACGTCGGCCAAGGACGTGGCGATGCACATCGCCGCCATGAAGCCGGTCGCCATCCAGGCATCGGACGTGCCTGCCGACCTGATCGAAAAAGAGCGCGCAGTTGCCAAGGGCAAGGCCGACGAAGACCGCAAGACCGCCGAAGCCGAGGGCAAGAAGCCGCAGCCGGACGACATCGTTGCCAAGCGCATCGAAGGCGGCGTGCAGAAGTTCCTCAAGGAAGTCTCGCTGCACAACCAGCCGTTCGTGAAGAACGACAAGCAGACCGTCGAGCAGATGCTCAAGGCCGCCAGCACCACGATCAAGGGCTTCACCCTTTACGTGGTCGGCGAAGGCATTGAGAAGAAAGTTGACGACTTCGCAGCCGAGGTGGCCGCGCAAGTTGCAGCGGCCAAGGCTGCTGCTTAAGCCTTTAAGGCTCAACGGCGGTGCGCCCACGCGCGCCGCCGTTTTTTCATCGCTACGTTTTACACTCGTCCCAGTCCAACCAAAGGAAATTGCCCATGTCTGATGCCCGCCCAGCCCACAAGCGAATCTTGTTGAAGCTGTCGGGAGAGGCGTTGATGGGCGATGACGCCTTCGGCATCAACCGCGCGACCATCGTGCGAATGGTGCAGGAGGTGGCCGAGGTCGTGAACATGGGCGTGCAGGTGGCGGTCGTGATCGGTGGAGGCAACATCTTCCGCGGCGTCGCGGGGGGCTCGGTCGGCATGGACCGCGCCACGGCCGACTACATGGGCATGCTGGCCACGGTCATGAACTCGCTGGCGCTGGCCGATGCAATGGACAAACAGGGCCTCGTGGCTCGTGTGATGTCCGCCATTGCCATCGAGCAGGTGGTCGAGCCCTATGTGCGCCCCAAGGCCCTGCAGTACCTCGAAGAGGGTAAGGTCGTGGTGTTCGCAGCCGGCACGGGTAACCCGTTCTTCACCACCGACACGGCCGCTGCGCTGCGCGGTGCCGAGATCGGTGCCGAACTGGTGCTCAAGGCGACCAAGGTCGACGGCGTCTACACCGCCGATCCCAAGACCAACCCCGACGCAACGCGCTATGTCTCGCTCAGCTTCGACGAGGCGATCGCAAAGAATCTCGGCATCATGGACGCCACGGCCTTTGCGCTGTGCCGCGACCAGAAGCTGCCGATCAAGGTGTTCTCGATTCTCAAGAACGGCGCATTCAAGCGCGTCGTCATGGGCGAGGACGAGGGCACGCTGGTGCATGCCTAGGAGTATTTGAGATGACCATTGCAGATATCCGCAATGCGACCGACGCGAAGATGAATCAGTCGCTCGCCGCATTCCAGAACAACCTTACGAAGATCCGTACCGGCCGCGCCAACTCTGCGCTGCTCGACTCGATCCATGTCGAGTACTACGGCTCGCAGGTGCCGTTGAGCCAGGTGGCCAACGTGTCGGTGCTCGATTCGCGCACCATCAGCGTCCAGCCTTGGGAAAAGGGCATGGGCGCCAAGATCGAGAAGGCCATCCGCGAAAGCGACCTGGGCCTGAACCCCGCCTCCATGGGCGACCTGATCCGCGTGCCGCTGCCCGCCATGAGCGAAGAGCGCCGCAAGGAAATGACCAAGCTGGTCCGCAACGAAGGCGAAACCGCCAAGGTCGCCACGCGTAACCTGCGCCGCGATGCGAACGAGTCGGTCAAGAAGCTGGTCAAGGACAAGCTGGCGTCGGAAGACGACCAGAAGCGCGCCGAGGCCGAGATCCAGAAGGTCACCGACCGCCACATCGCGGAAATCGACCGCCTGGTCGCGGCCAAGGAAGCGGAGATCATGGCCGTTTGAGGCCTGTCATGGCCTCTTCAGCGCCACGCATTCCCCACCACGTTGCCATCGTCATGGACGGCAACGGCCGTTGGGCCACGCGGCGCTTCCTGCCCCGCGTCGCGGGGCACAAGCAGGGTGTCGAATCGCTGCGCCGCTGCGTCAGGGCCTGTGCCGACCGCGGCGTGGGCGTGCTCACGGTGTTCGCGTTTTCGTCCGAGAACTGGAACCGTCCCGTCGAGGAAGTCTCCGGCCTCATGGACCTGATGGTCGGTGCACTCGCCCGCGAGGTGCCCAAGCTCAGCGCCGATGGCGTGCGGCTGCATTTCGTCGGCGAACGGGCCGGCCTGTCGCCGAAGATGGTGAAGGGCCTGGTCGACGCCGAGCTGGCCACGGCGCACAACACGCGCATGGTGCTCAACGTCTGCTTCAACTACGGCGGCCGCTGGGACATCGCGCAGGCCGCCGCCAGGCTGGTGGCGCAGGGCGATGCGATCACCGAGGCGAGCCTCGACCGCGCCATGGCCCTGGCCCATGTGCCCGACCCCGACCTGTTCATCCGCACGGGCGGCGAGCAACGGTTGTCCAACTTCCTGCTCTGGCAGAGTGCCTACGCCGAGCTTTTCTTCAGCGACAAGCTGTGGCCCGAATTCGACGAAGCTGCGCTGGACGAGGCCATTGCCGCGTTCCAGGGCCGTGAGCGGCGCTTCGGCCAAACCTCGGCACAGGTCAAGACCGCCACGGCCTGAGGGCCTGACAACCTCCCGCATGCTCAAACAACGCATCCTCACGGCGATCGTGCTGCTCGCGATCCTGCTGCCAGCGCTGTTCTATCGAAACTACATCCCCTTCGCCTGCGTCATGCTGGTGTTGATCGGCGCTGGCGCCTGGGAGTGGGGGCGTCTGAATGGATACGGCCAACGGCTGTCGGTGTTTCTCGGCGTTGAAACGGTGGTGCTGTGCGCGCTGTCCTGGTGGCTGGGGCTGCTGGAGCAGCCGTTGGTCTTGATGTGGACCCTGGCCAGTGCGGCCTGGGTGCTGGGCGGCGCAGCGCTGCTGCGAGTGGCGGTGCCGGGCTGGCCCCGTATTCCGCGCGGGCTGCGGTTGGTCGGCGGTTTGCTGGCGCTGTGGGTGGCATGGCTCGCTGCAGTGCAGGCACGCATGATCGGCATCAACTTCCTGCTGTCGATCCTGGTGCTGGTGTGGGTGGCCGACGTGTTCGCCTATTTCGCCGGCCGCGCCTTCGGCCTGAAGTTCACCCGCAACAAGCTCGCGCCCGCGATCAGTCCCGGCAAGAGCTGGGAAGGTGTGTGGGGCGGAATGATCGGCGTGGTGGTGCTGGCCTTTGCCTGGGTCTGGGCCGACAAGGCCACCGGCGCGACCGTGGCCAGCCTCTATACCCGTCTCAACGAGCGGGGCTGGTGGCTTTTGCTGCTCGCCGCGCTGTTCCTCGCGGCCATGAGCGTCGTGGGTGACCTCGTCGAATCTCTCATCAAGCGCAGCGCCGGCGCCAAGGACAGCAGCCGGCTGCTGCCCGGCCACGGCGGCGTCCTCGACCGCGTGGATGCCCTCTTGCCGGCGCTTCCCATTGCCATGATGCTGGCTTTCCTGTGAACACACCCAGAAGACAACGCGTCACGGTGCTCGGCTCGACCGGTTCGGTCGGCGTGAGCACGCTCGACGTCATTTCGCGGCACCTCGAGCGTTTCGAGGTGTTTGCCCTTTCGGCGGCTACCAAGGTCGACGAGTTGCTGGCGCAGTGCGCTCAGTTCTCGCCCCGGTTCGCCGTGATGGCCAGTGCGCCGCATGCTGCGTTGCTGGCTGAAAAGTTGAAGCAAAACAGCCTGAAAACGGTTGTTCTGGCGAGCGATGATGCTCTCGAAACGATAGCGTCTCACGACGAAGTCGATGCTGTGATGGCCGCCATCGTCGGTGCGGCGGGCCTTGGCCCTTGCCTGGCCGCCGCGCGCGCCGGCAAGCGGCTGCTGCTGGCCAACAAGGAAGCGCTGGTCGTCGGCGGCGAACTCTTCATGCGTACCGTGCGCGAAGGCGGCGCGACGTTGCTGCCTATCGATAGTGAGCATTCGGCCATCTTCCAGTCGCTGCCTGAAGACCCGTCCACCTGGGCGCGGCGTATCGACAAGATCATCCTGACCGCATCGGGTGGCCCGTTCCGCACTCGTGCGCCGGAAACCCTGGGTACGGTGACGCCCGAACAGGCCTGCGCCCATCCGAACTGGGTCATGGGCCGCAAGATTTCGGTCGACTCGGCCACCATGATGAACAAGGCCCTCGAAGTGATCGAGGCACGTCACCTGTTCGGCGTCGCGCCTGATCAGATCGAGGTCGTCATTCATCCGCAGAGCGTGGTGCACTCGATGGTGCAGTTCACCGATGCTTCGGTCATCGCCCAGCTCGGCACGCCCGACATGCGGGTGCCGATCGCGGTGGGCCTGGCTTGGCCTGAGCGCATTGAGAGCGGTGCGGCGCGGCTCGACTTCCGCCAAATGGCCTCGTTGACTTTCGATGCGCCCGACGCAGCACTCTTTCCCGGACTGGGCCTGGCATGGCACGCGCTGCGCGCCGCGCCGGGCACGACGGCGGTGCTCAATGCCGCCAATGAGGTCGCAGTTGAAGCTTTCCTGAACCGCCGCCTGCGTTTTGATTGCATACATGCGGTCAACATGGAAACTTTGGAAAGGGTCGCCCCCTCCAAGCCGGCATCGCTGGCCGACCTGCTGGCGATCGATGCCAGCGCCCGCGCGGCGGCCAATGCCGCGGCGCTGCGTTTCGCAGCCTGACCTGACGACCCTCCGTAGAGACCAAGGACCCCGATGCTGCTCACTGTCATAGCCTTTGTGGTCGCACTCGGTGTCCTGATCGCGGTGCACGAATACGGACACTACCGCGTGGCTGTTGCCTGCGGCGTCAAGGTGGAGCGCTTCTCCGTCGGATTCGGCAAGGCGCTGCTGCGCTGGCAGCCCAAGCGCCAGCATCCGGGGCAACAGACCGAGTTCGTCATCGGTGCATTCCCGTTCGGCGGCTACGTCAAGATGCTCGACGAGCGCGAGGGGCCGGTCGCGCCTGAAGAGCGCCATCGCGCCTTCAACACCCAGCCTTTGCGTTCCCGAGCGGCCATTGTTGCGGCGGGGCCGATCGCCAATCTGCTGCTGGCTGTCGTGCTTTACACGGCCGTCAACTGGATCGGCGTGCAGGAGCCGGTCGCCAAGCTCGCGCGGCCGGTGGCCGCCTCTCTGGCCGAAGCGGCGGGCCTGCGCGGCGGCGAGCACATCACGCAAGCGGGCTTCGATGGCGACCTGTCGCCGGTCCAGTCCTTCGAGGATCTGCGCTGGCGCATGACGCGTGGCGCGCTCGATGGCCATGACCTGACGCTCGAAGTCGCAGGGGAACCCGGCCGGCCTGCGCGCCAGCTGGTGCTGCCGCTGAGCCGCATGGAGACCAAGGACGCCGATCCGCAGATGTTCCGCAAGATCGGCGTCGTCGCACCCCTGACCCGGCCTGAGATCGGCGAAGTCATGGCGGGTAGTGCGGCGGAAAGCGCCGGCCTGCGCAACGGCGATGTGGTGCGCGCCATCGGCGACACGGCCATCGTCGACGGGCAGCAGCTGCGCGAGGTGATCCGGGCGTCGGTCGATGGTGACCAGCCGCGCACCCAGGCCTGGCAGGTCGAGCGCGGCGGCCAGCCGCTCAAGATCGACGTGAAGCCCGAGGTGCGGGAGGAGGGCGGCGTCAAGGTGGGGCGCATCGGCGCCTACGTTGGTGCGCCGCCCGAAATGGTGACGGTGCGCCAGGGGCTGGTCGACGGTGTCTGGCGTGGTGTGGTGCGCACCTGGGAGGTGTCCGCGCTGACCGTGCGCATGATGGGCAAGATGGTCATCGGCGAGGCTTCGCTCAAGAACCTGAGCGGTCCGCTCACGATTGCCGACTACGCTGGCAAGTCCGCAAGCCTCGGTTTTACTCAGTATCTGGTCTTCCTGGCGCTCATCAGCGTGAGCCTCGGAGTCCTCAATCTCATGCCGCTGCCGGTCCTCGATGGGGGACACCTGATGTATTATCTTTGGGAGGGCCTGACCGGCAAGAGCGTCTCCGACGCTTGGATGGAACGGCTTCAGCGCGGGGGTGTGGCCCTGCTGCTGGTCATGATGTCGGTCGCACTCTTCAACGACGTCACACGGCTCTTTGGTTAACTTTCTGCCCGGCCCTTTCCGTGCCGGCTCAATTCTCAGATGAACAAAAACTTCAGTCGCTTTCGCCTGCGTAGCGTTGCCGCGGTGGTTGCCAGTGCGCTCGCAGCCACGGCAGCCTGGGCCGTAGAGCCTTTCACGGTGCGCGACATTCGCGTCGAAGGTCTGCAACGCGTCGAAGCCGGTACGATCTTCGCGTCGCTGCCGCTGCGCGTGGGCGATACCTACAGCGACGAGCGCGGTTCCGCCGCCATCCGTGCGCTGTTCGACCTGGGGTTGTTCAAGGATGTGCGCATCGACGTGAACGGCAACGTACTGGTGGTGATCGTCGAAGAGCGACCGACCATTGCAGACGTCGATTTCGTCGGCACCAAGGAATTCGACAAGGCCGCGCTGCAGAAGGCGCTGCGCGAAGTCGGCCTGACCGATGGCCGTCCCTACGACAAGGCACTGGCTGACCGCGCCGAGCAGGAGCTCAAGCGCCAGTACGTGAGCCGCAGTCTCTACAACGCGCAGGTCGTGACCACTGTCACGCCTATCGAGCGCAACCGCGTCAACCTGACCTTCACCGTGACCGAAGGCGAGTCGGCCCGTATCCGCGAAGTGCACGTGGTCGGCAACAAGGCCTTCAGCGAATCGACGCTGCTGAGCCTGTTCGATCAGGACAGCGGCGGTTTCATGAGCTGGTACACCAAGTCGAACCAGTATTCGCGCGCCAAGCTCAACGCCGACCTCGAAACGCTGCGCTCGTACTACATCACCCGCGGCTACCTCGAGTTCCGCATCGACTCGACCCAGGTCGCCATTTCGCCGGACCGCAAGGACCTGACGGTGACCGTGAATATCAGCGAAGGCGAGAAGTTCGTGGTGTCGAGCGTCAAGCTCGACGGCAACTACCTCGGCCGCGACGACGAGTTCAAGTCGCTCATCACCATCAAGCCGGGCGAGCCCTACAACGGCGAGCAGGTCACCGAGACCACCAAGGCCTTCAACGACTATTTCGGCACCTTCGGCTATGCGTTCGCACGCGTGCAGGCGCGCCCCGACATCGATCGCGCGAACAACCGCGTGGCGCTCACGCTGCAGGCCGAGCCCTCGCGCCGCGTGTACGTGCGTCGCGTCTCGGTGGGCGGCAACAACAAGACCCGCGACGAAGTCATCCGTCGCGAGTTCCGCCAGTACGAAGCCTCCTGGTACGACGGCGACAAGATCAAGCTGTCGCGCGACCGCGTGGACCGTCTGGGCTTCTTCACTGAAGTGAACGTCGAAACGCAGGAAGTGCCCGGCTCGCCCGACCAGGTGGACCTGACCGTCAACGTGGCTGAAAAGCCCACCGGCAGCCTGCAACTCGGCGCCGGCTACTCGAGCGCCGAAAAGGTCGCGCTGACCTTCGGTATCTCGCAGGAAAACGTGTTCGGCTCGGGTAACTTCCTGGGCGTGCAGGTCAACACCAGCAAGTACAACCGTACGCTGTCGGTGACCACGACCGACCCTTACTTCACGCCGGACGGCATCTCGCGCACGATCAGCCTCTACCACACCACGACGCGCCCGTATCAGACCTCCACCGATGGCGACTACAAACTGGTGAATCAGGGCGCTTCCATCCGCTTTGGCGTGCCGTTCAGCGAAGTCGATACCGTCTTCTTCGGCATCGGTCTCGAGCGCTATGCGTTCGATCCCAACAGTTCGACTGCATTCTCCGGTCTGTACACGCCGCCGTCTTACCTTGCCTATTTCCAGTGCCAGAAGGATGCCACGGGCCTGCTGGTGGTCAGCTGTGATCAGAAGAGCGTCTGGGGTGTTCCGCTGAGCGTCGGCTGGGGCCGTGACAGTCGCGACAGCGCGCTGATCCCGACCACGGGCCGTCTGCAGCGCGCCAACCTCGAAGTGGGCGCGGCCGGGGACATGAAGTACATCAAGACGAACTACCAATACCAGCAGTTCTTCGCGATCAGCAAGCAGTACACCTTCTCGATCAACGGCGAAGTCGGCTATGCCAAGGCGCTCGGCAACAAGGTCTACCCGATCTTCAAGAACTTCTATGCCGGTGGCCTGGGTTCCGTCCGTGGCTTCGAGCAGAACTCGCTGGGGCCGCGCGATGCCCCTCTGTTCCTCCAGAGCGAAGGTGCAGCCCTCGGTGGCACCAAGAAGGCGGTCTTCAATGCCGAACTGAGCACGCCGTTCCCGGGTGCCGGCAATGACCGCACGCTGCGCTTGTACGGCTTCTTCGACGCCGGCAACGTGTTCGGTACGCGTGCCGCTGGCGTGACCGACGAGCAATGGAAGGCCGAGAAGAAGTTGCGCGCGTCGGTCGGCCTGGGCGTCAGTTGGATTTCACCGCTGGGCCCGCTGCGTCTTGCTTATGCCTTCCCAGTCAGGTCCCAGAAGGAAGTGGGGCAGCCGTTTACAGCCGGGTATATCCCGAAGGATAGAATTCAGCGCCTCCAATTCCAGATCGGAACGTCTTTCTAAATGAAGCATTTGATTCGCGCTGCGGCAGGCGCGTTGTTGATTCCCGCTCTCGCATTCGCTGCGGTGCCCGCCCAGGCGCAGGAAACCTTTCGCATCGGTTTCGTAAACCCGGACCGCGTGCTGCGCGAGGCGCAGCCGGCCAAGACTGCCCAGGCGAAGCTCGAAGCCGAATTCCTGAAGCGCGAGAAGGACCTGACCGCACAAGGCGACGCCCTGAAGGCGGCTTCTGAGAAGTTCGAGCGCGAGGCGCCCACCCTGTCGGAAAGCCAGCGGGTCACGCGCCAGCGCGCGCTGGTCGACCAGGACCGCGACTTCCAGCGCAAGCGCCGTGAATTCCAGGAAGACCTGAACGCGCGCAAGAACGAAGAGCTCCAGCAAGTCTACGAGCGTGCCAACCGCGTGGTGAAGCAGGTGGCCGAGGCCGAGAAGTACGACGCCATCCTGCAGGAAGCGATCTACATCAATCCGAAGCACGACATCACCGACAAGGTGATCAAGGCGCTGAACGCGTCGGTCGGCTCTCCTGCGCCCGCGGCCGGCAAGTAACGCCGCGAACCGGCGTGTCACTGCAGCTCGGAGCCATCGTTGACGCCCTTGGGGGCGAGCTTCATGGCGATGCGGCGCTGTCCATCGAGCGGCTTGCGCCGCTGCAGAATGCACAGCCCGATGCGCTCAGCTTCCTGAGCCATCCCAAATACCAGCAGGAACTGGCGGCCTCGAAGGCCGCCTGCGTGATCGTCTCGCCCGCCATGCGCGAGGCGGCCGCGGCGCGTGGCGCTTTCATCGTCACGCCCGATCCATATTTCTACTTTGCCCGCCTGACGCAGCTCTGGAAGGCGCATCACGCGCGTCCGGAGGCCGACCGCATCCATCCCAGCGCGGTGATCCACGCCGAGGCGCAGGTCGACGCCACGGCGCGCATCGGTGCGCTGTGCGTGGTGGAGCGGGGCGCACGCATCGGCGCGGGCACGGTGCTGAAGTCGCGCGTGACGGTCAGTGAAGACTGCTTCATCGGCGAGCGCTGCCTGCTGCACCCTGGCGTGGTCATCGGCGCTGACGGCTTCGGCCTCGCGCCGCACGAGGGGCGCTGGGTCAAGATCGAGCAACTGGGTGCGGTGCGCATCGGCAACGACGTCGAAATCGGCGCCAACACCTGCATCGACCGCGGCGCGCTCGACGACACCGTGATCGAAGACGGCGTGAAGCTCGACAACCTGATCCAGATCGGCCACAACGTGCGCGTCGGCAAGAACACCGCCATGGCGGGTTGCGTCGGCGTGGCTGGCAGCGCCACCATTGGTGCCAATTGCACCTTTGGCGGCGGCGCCATCGTGCTGGGCCATCTGACAGTGGCCGACGGCGTGCACATATCCGCCGCGACCGTGGTCACCCGGTCAATTCACAAGGCCGGCCAGTACACCGGTATGTTTCCCATCGATGACAATGCGAGCTGGGAAAAAAATGCGGCAACGCTCAAGCAGTTGCACAGCCTGCGCGAACGACTGAAGGCGCTGGAGAAAGCTCCCTCGAAAAAATGACGACGATGCAGGAACAGAAAATCATGACGACGACGCTCGATATCCATCAAATCCTCAAGCTGCTGCCCCACCGATACCCGTTCCTGCTGGTGGACCGCGTGCTCGACATGGAAAAGGGCAAGCGCATCACCGCGCTCAAGAACGTGACGATGAACGAGCCGTTCTTCAACGGCCACTTTCCGCATCGCCCGGTGATGCCGGGCGTGCTGATGCTCGAAGCCATGGCCCAGGCCGCGGCCCTGCTGTCGTTCCATTCGCTCGACATCGTGCCGGACGACAACACCGTCTACTACTTTGCCGCCATCGACGGCGCGCGCTTCAAGCGCCCGGTGGAACCCGGCGACCAGCTGACGCTCGAAGTCGAAATCGAGCGCATGAAGGCGGGCATTTCCAAGTTCAAGGGCCGGGCCCTGGTGGGCAGCGAACTCGCCTGCGAGGCGACGCTGATGTGCGCCATGCGCCAGATCAGCTGACCCGGCCGCAGCCAGTCGTTTCACAAGGCATGACCCAGGTTCATTCGACAGCACTCGTCGACCCCAAGGCACAACTCGACGCCTCGGTGTCGGTCGGGCCCTATACCGTGATCGGCCCGCACGTGCGGGTGGGCGCGGGTACCACCATCGGCGCGCACTGCGTGATCGAAGGGCGCACGACCATCGGGCGCGACAACCGGATCTTCCAGTTCTCGTCTCTCGGCGCCATACCGCAGGACAAGAAGTACGCCGGCGAGCCGACTGAGCTCGTCATCGGCGACCGCAACGTGATCCGCGAGTTCTGCACCTTCAACCTCGGCGTGCCGGGCGCGGGGGGCGTGACGCGCGTGGGCAGCGACAACTGGATCATGGCGTACACGCACATCGCGCACGACTGCCGTGTCGACAACCACACCACGCTGTCCAACAACACCACGCTGGCGGGGCATGTGCACCTGGCCGACTGGGTCACGGTCGGCGGGCTCACGGGCATTCACCAGTTCGTTTCGATCGGTGCCCACGCCATGCTTGGCTTTGCCAGCGCTGTCACGCAAGATGTGCCGCCCTTCATGCTGGTCGACGGTAATCCGCTGGCTGTGCGCGGCTTCAATGTCGTCGGCCTGCGTCGGCGCGACTTTTCCGCCGAGAGGCTCGCGGCGGTGAAGCAGATGCACCGCCTGCTGTATCGCCAGGGCAAGACGCTCGAAGAGGCGCGCGCGGGCATCGCCGCGCTCGCGACGGAAATGCCGGAAGCGGCAGGTGACGTCGCGCTGATGGAAGCCTTCCTCGCCAACTCGACGCGCGGCATCGCGCGCTGACGTGACGGCGATGCAGAAGGACGAACAGCGACGTTTCGCGCTGGTCGCAGGTGAAGCCTCCGGCGACCTGCTGGCGGGGCTGCTGCTCGACGGCCTCCAGGCTCGTTGGCCCGATCTCCAGACCGCCGGCATCGGCGGCCCCCGCATGCTGGCCCACGGCTTCCAGAGCTGGTGGCCCCAGGAAAAGCTCGCGGTGCGCGGCTACATCGAGGTGCTGCGGCATTACGCCGAGATCGCCGGCATTCGCCGCAAGCTCAAGGCCCGACTGCTGCAGGAGCGCCCCGGACTCTTCATCGGCGTCGACGCGCCCGATTTCAACCTCGACCTCGAGGCCGGCCTGCGCAGCCACGGCATGAAGACGGTGCACTTCGTCTGCCCGTCGATCTGGGCCTGGCGGCCGGAGCGCATCGAGAAGATCCGGGCGGCGGCTGATCATGTCTTGTGCATCTTCCCGTTCGAGCCTGCATTGCTGGCGGAGCACGGCGTGGCCGCGAGCTATGTCGGCCATCCCATCGCCAATGTGATCCCGATGACGCCCGACCGCGCCGCCGCACGCGCCGCGCTAGGCCTGGTGCCTGATGCGCAGGTCGTCGCCTTGCTGCCGGGCAGCCGCCGCTCGGAAATTCGCTACCTGGCCGCACGTTTCTTCGCTGCAGCCGCACTGATGCAGAAGGTGCGCCCGGACCTCCAGTTCGTGGCCCCCATCCTGCCGGGCCTGCGCGCCGAGGTTGAGGCCCTGCTGCAGGCCAGCGGCATGGCCGGGCGCGTGAAGTTGCTCGATGGCCAGTCGCACGCCGCGCTGGCCGCCTGCGACGCCACGCTGATCGCCAGCGGCACCGCCACGCTCGAGGCGGCTCTGTTCAAGCGGCCGATGGTCATCGCCTACAACATGAATGCGCTGTCGTGGCGTTTCATGCAACGCAAGCAGTTGCAGCCGTGGGTCGGCTTGCCCAACATCCTGTGTCGCGAGTTCGTGGTGCCGGAGTTGCTGCAGGAAGCCGCCACGCCCGAGGCGCTGGCCCAGGCCACACTGGCCTGGCTCGATGCGCCCGGGAAAACGCAAGCCTTGCAACAAAGATTTTCAGAGCTGCATGTGCAATTGCAGCGCGATACGCCGACACTTTGCGCCGATGCGATCCAGAAAGTTCTTGAAGGCTGAGCAGGCCCCGCTGGTGTGGGACGCACCGGGGCTGATGGCGGGCGTCGACGAGGCGGGGCGAGGTCCCCTGGCCGGCCCGGTGGTGGCTGCGGCCGTGATCCTCGACGACCTGCGGCCGATTCGCGGCCTGGCCGATTCCAAGACTCTCACGGCCCTGCAGCGCGAACGCTTGCATGACCAGATCCTGGCGAAGGCGCTGTGCTGTTCCATCGCGCAGGCCACCGTCGAAGAGATCGACACCCACAACATCCTGCAGGCCACCATGCTCGCGATGCGTCGCGCGGTCGAGGGGCTGCGGCTGAAGCCCGTCAAGGTGCTGGTCGACGGCAATCGCCTGCCCACGCTCGACGTGCTGGCCGAAGCCATCGTCAAGGGCGATTCGCGGGTGAAGGCCATTTCCGCTGCCTCGATCCTGGCGAAAGTGCACCGCGACCGACTGTGCGAGCAGTTGCATGCCGAATTTCCGCATTACGGCTTTGCCGGCCACAAGGGCTACGGCACACCCGAACACCTGGAAGCGCTGCAGCGCCATGGCGCCTGTGTGCACCACCGCAGGTCGTTCAGCCCGGTGGCCGCGGCGCTCGCCCGCACGGGCGGCGTCTTGAATGTGGTGCTGCCGGCCGAATCTGAGCAGCCGGCGATGATGATCGGCGCCGTCGAGGCCGTGCGCCTCGATGATCTCCGCGCTGCCCCCTGAACCTTCAATGACCTCCGACACCGGCGCCAGCCACATCAGCTCGCGCGACAACCCGCTGCTCAAGGATTTGCGCAAGCTTGCGCAGGACCCGGGTGCTTACCGCAAGCTCGGCCGTCTCTGGCTCGAAGGCGATCATCTGTGTCGGGCGGCGCTGGCGCGGGGCGTCAAGCCCGCGATTGCCGTGTTTTCGGAGTCTTTCTGGCCCCAAGCGCCTGCTGAATGGGCGAGTGGTGCTATCAAAACCGTAGTGGTTGCCGACGACCTGCTGCGCGGCGTCAGCGGGTTGGAATCGCCTGCGCCCATGGGCTTCGTGCTCGACCTGCCATCCCGCCCGGAACTGATTCCCGACGCCCCCAGCGTCGTGCTCGACCGCCTGCAGGACGCCGGCAACGCCGGCTCCATCCTGCGCAGTGCCGCCGCCTTCGGCTTCACCCAGGTGATCGCGCTCAAGGGCACGGCCGCGCTGTGGGCTCCGAAGGTGCTGCGCGCCGGCATGGGTGCCCATTTCGGCCTGCGGCTGATCGAAGGCGTGGACGCCGACGTGCTCGACGGCCTGAAAGTGCCGCTGGTGGCGACCAGTTCGCACCACGGCGAGTGGCTCCACAATGCCGAACTGCCGCATCCCTGCGCCTGGCTCATGGGCCACGAGGGGCAGGGCGTTTCGCCCGCGCTGGAAGCCCGGGCGACGCACTACATCCGCATTGCGCAGCCGGGCGGCGAGGAGTCGCTCAACGTGGCCGCTGCCGCCGCAATCTGCCTGCATGCGAGCGGAGCAGCCCTGCAGGCCAGATAACACACTCAGTCCGGGCTACAATCGGGGGCTTACTCGCAAATCAGCGTCGCCCGGCCGCCTTTAACGCCAAAATCCCCTTAAGCAGCAGCTCGCAGGCAACGCGCCTGGGGCTCCGGGCGACCGTAACCATCCGGAGAACCCAGTGCTTTTGTCTCTCAAGGGAAGTTTCCCGCCCGCCATCCTGGCGCTCGCAGACGGCACGGTCTTTCAAGGCAATTCGATCGGAGCCGCCGGCTCCACGACCGGTGAAGTGGTGTTCAACACCGCCATGACCGGTTACCAGGAAATCCTCACCGACCCGAGCTACTGCCAGCAGATCGTGACGCTCACGTATCCGCACATCGGCAACTACGGCGTCAACGGGGAAGACATCGAAGCCGACAAGATCCATGCCGCGGGCCTGATCATCAAGGACCTGCCCCTCGTCGCCTCCAACTTCCGCAAGACCGCCACGCTGACCGAATACCTCGTGTCCGGCAAGACGGTGGCCATCGCGAACATCGACACCCGCAAGCTCACGCGCCACCTGCGCACCCACGGCGCGCAGAACGGTTGCATCCTGGGCCTGGCCGAAGGCGAAGCCGTCACGCAGGCGCTGATCGACAAGGCCATCGCCGCCGCCAAGGCCGCGCCGAGCATGTCGGGCCTCGACCTCGCCAAGGTGGTGTCGGTCAAGCAGACCTACGAATGGACCGAAACCGAGTGGAAGCTGGGTTCGGGCTACGGCGTGCAGATCACGCCGAAGTTCCACGTCGTTGCCTTCGACTACGGCGTCAAGAAGAACATCCTGCGCATGATCGCCCAGCGCGGCGCGCGCATCACCGTGGTGCCGGCGCAGACGCCCGCGGCCGACGTGCTCAAGCTCAAGCCAGACGGCATCTTCCTGGCCAACGGCCCCGGCGACCCGGAGCCCTGCGACTACGCCATCAGCGCCGTCAAGGAACTGATCGAGACCGGCATTCCCACCTTCGGTATCTGCCTGGGCCACCAGATCATGGCGCTGGCCTCCGGCGCGAAGACATTCAAGATGAAGTTCGGCCACCACGGCGCGAACCATCCGGTGAAGGACCTCGACAACGGCCGCGTGAGCATCACCAGCCAGAACCACGGCTTCGCAGTCGACGAGAAGTCGCTGCCGGCCAACCTGCGTCCCACGCACATCAGCCTGTTCGACAACACGCTGCAGGGCCTGGCGCGCACCGACAAGCCCGCGTTCTGCTTCCAGGGTCACCCTGAAGCCTCGCCGGGTCCGCACGACATCGGCTACCTGTTCGATCGCTTCACGGCACTCATGGAAAAGAACAAGACGGAAAAGACGGAGAAAGAGAATGCCTAAGCGCACAGACCTCAAATCGATCCTCATCATCGGCGCCGGCCCGATCATCATCGGCCAGGCCTGCGAGTTCGACTACTCCGGCGTGCAAGCCTGCAAGGCGCTGCGCGAAGAGGGCTACAAGGTCATCCTGATCAACAGCAACCCCGCGACGATCATGACCGACCCGGCCACGGCCGACGTCACCTACATCGAGCCCATCACCTGGCAGACGGTCGAGAAAATCATCGCCAAGGAGCGCCCCGACGCGATCTTGCCGACCATGGGCGGCCAGACCGCGCTGAACTGCGCGCTCGACCTGTGGCGCAACGGCGTGCTCGACAAGTACACCGGCGCGGCCACCAACAAGCCGGTCGAGCTGATCGGCGCCACGCCTGAAGCCATCGACAAGGCCGAAGACCGCCTGAAGTTCAAGGACGCGATGACCAAGATCGGACTGGGCTCGGCCCGTTCCGGCATTGCGCACTCGATGGACGAAGCCTGGGCCGTGCAGAAGTCGGTCGGCTTCCCGACTGTGATCCGCCCCAGCTTCACGCTCGGCGGCACCGGCGGCGGCATCGCCTACAACCCGGAAGAATTCGAGACCATCTGCAAGCGCGGCATCGAAGCCTCGCCCACCAACGAGCTGCTGATCGAAGAATCGCTGCTCGGCTGGAAAGAGTACGAGATGGAAGTCGTGCGTGACAAGGCCGACAACTGCATCATCGTCTGCTCGATCGAAAACCTCGACCCCATGGGCGTGCACACCGGCGACTCGATCACCGTGGCCCCCGCGCAGACGCTGAGCGACAAGGAATACCAGATCCTGCGCAACGCCTCGCTGGCCGTGCTGCGCGAGATCGGCGTCGACACCGGCGGCTCGAACGTGCAGTTCTCCATCAACCCGAAGGACGGCCGCATGGTCGTCATCGAGATGAATCCGCGCGTGTCGCGTTCGTCGGCGCTGGCCTCCAAGGCCACGGGCTTCCCGATCGCCAAGGTCGCGGCCAAGCTGGCCGTGGGCTACACGCTCGACGAGCTGCGCAACGAAATCACCGGCGGTGCCACGCCCGCGTCGTTCGAGCCGTCGATCGACTACGTGGTCACCAAGATCCCGCGTTTCGCGTTCGAGAAGTTCCCGCAGGCCGACTCGCGTCTCACGACGCAGATGAAGTCGGTGGGCGAGGTGATGGCCATGGGCCGCACCTTCCAGGAGTCGTTCCAGAAGGCCCTGCGCGGCCTCGAAGTGGGCGTGGACGGTCTCAACGAGAAGACGCAAGACCGCGAAGTGCTCGAAAAGGAGCTGGGCGAGCCCGGCCCCGAGCGCATCTGGTACGTGGGCGATGCTTTCGCCATGGGCCTGAGCGTGGACGAAGTGTTCGCGCTGACCAAGATCGACCCGTGGTTCCTGGTGCAGATCGAAGAGATCGTGAAGATCGAACTCGAGCTCGAAACCAAGTCGCTCGACGACATCGACCGCGACACGCTGCTGGCGCTGAAGAAAAAGGGCTTCTCCGACCGCCGCCTCGCCAAACAGCTCAAGACCACCGACACGGCCATCCGCGAGAAGCGCCGCGCCCTGGGCGTGCGCCCGGTCTACAAGCGCGTCGACACCTGCGCGGCCGAGTTCGCGACCGACACGGCCTACATGTACTCGACCTACGAGGACGAGTGCGAAGCCGACCCGACGGACAAGAAGAAGATCATGGTGCTCGGCGGCGGTCCCAACCGCATCGGCCAGGGCATCGAGTTCGACTACTGCTGCGTGCACGCCGCGCTCGCCATGCGCGAGGACGGCTACGAGACCATCATGGTCAACTGCAACCCCGAGACCGTGTCGACCGACTACGACACCTCGGACCGCCTGTATTTCGAGCCGCTCACGCTCGAAGACGTGCTCGAGATCGTCGACAAGGAAAAGCCGCTCGGCGTGATCGTGCAGTACGGCGGCCAGACGCCTTTGAAGCTCGCGCTCGACCTCGAAGCGAATGGCGTGCCGATCATCGGCACCTCGCCCGACATGATCGACGCGGCCGAAGACCGCGAGCGCTTCCAGAAGCTGCTGCACGAGCTGGGCCTGCGCCAGCCGCCGAACGCCACCGCGCGCACCGAACCCGAAGCTCTCGAAAAGGCTGCGGCCCTCGGTTATCCGCTGGTGGTGCGCCCGAGCTACGTGCTCGGCGGCCGCGCGATGGAAATCGTGCACGAGCAGCGCGACCTCGAGCGCTACATGCGCGAAGCCGTCAAGGTCAGCAACGATTCGCCGGTGCTGCTCGACCGCTTCCTGAACGACGCCGTCGAGTGTGACGTCGACTGCATCCGCGACGCCGAAGGCGGCACGCTGATCGGCGGCGTGATGGAGCACATCGAACAGGCCGGCGTGCACTCGGGCGACTCCGCCTGTTCGCTGCCGCCCTACAGCCTGAACGCCGACACCGTGGCCGAGCTGAAGCGCCAGAGCTCCGCGATGGCGGCCGCGCTGAACGTGGTCGGCCTGATGAACGTGCAGTTCGCGATCCAGCAAAAGGACGGCAAGGACGTCATCTACGTGCTCGAAGTGAACCCGCGTGCTTCGCGTACCGTGCCCTATGTGAGCAAGGCCACCGGCATCCAGCTCGCCAAGGTGGCGGCACGCTGCATGGCAGGCCAGTCGCTGAAGTCGCAAGGCATCACGAAGGAAGTGACGCCGCCGTACTTCAGCGTGAAGGAAGCCGTGTTCCCGTTCGTCAAGTTCCCGGGCGTGGACACCATCCTCGGCCCCGAGATGAAGTCGACCGGCGAAGTGATGGGCGTGGGCAAGACCTTCGGCGAAGCCTTTGTGAAGTCGCAACTGGGCGCCGGCACGCACCTGCCGAAGTCGGGCAAGGTCTTCATCTCGGTGAAGAACAACGACAAGGCGCGCGCGGTCGAAGTGGCGCGCGGCCTGGCGAAGCTGGGCTTCGAGCTGATTGCCACCAAGGGCACGGCCGCCGCCATCAGCGCCGCCGGCATCGAGTGCGCAACGGTGAACAAGGTGACCGAAGGTCGCCCGCACATCGTGGACATGATCAAGAACAACGAGATTGCTCTGGTCATCAACACGGTGGAAGAGCGCCGCAACGCGATTACCGACTCGCGGCAGATCCGCACCTCGGCACTGCTGGCGCGTGTGACTACCTTCACCACGATCTTCGGTGCCGAAGCCGCGGTCGAGGGCATGGGCTTCATGGACGAACTCGGCGTGATCTCGGTGCAGGAGATGCACGCGCAACTGGCCTCGGCCTGAGCGTCATCATGGAAACGCAGCTCGTCGAACTGGACCTGACGGACTGGAACGCAGCCACGCCCAACGAGGCGTGGATCGCGGAACTGGAAGCGGGCAAGGTGCTGTACTTTCCGCGCCTGGGCTTCGAGCTGCTGCCCGAAGAGCGCAGCCTGCTCACGCCCAGCCTGCTGTCGCCCGACGTGCGCAACATCAGCCTCGACGCCAGCGGCAAGCTCAAGGGCGCGGTTGGCGACGAGGCGGTGCAGCGCATGGCGGCTGCAATGGTGGGGCGCTTTCGGGCGCAGGCCACGCAGCTGATTCACGGGCTGCTGCCGCACTACACGCCCGCCTTGCGGCTCGCACCTACCAGCTACCGACCGGCGAAGGTCGAGACGCGGGTGCAGTCATGGCGCGCCGACGACAGGCGTTTGCACGTCGATTCATTCCCGTCGCGGCCGAACTACGGCGAGCGCATCCTGCGCGTCTTCACCAATGTCAACCCTGAAGGCGCGCCGCGGGTGTGGCGCGTGGGCGAGCCGTTCGAGGACGTTGCCAAGCGCTTCCTGCCGCGCGCCAAGCCCTATGTGCGCTGGCAGGCAAAGCTGCTGCGCGCCTTGCGCGTGACCAAGTCGTTCCGCAGCGAGTACGACCACCTGATGCTGCAGCTGCACGACGGCATGAAGTCGGACATGGCGTACCAGGAAAACTCGCCGCAGGAAACCGCCAGGTTCCCGCCCGGCTCGGTGTGGGTGTGCTTCTCGGACCAGACCTCGCACGCCGTGATGGCGGGCCAATACATGCTCGAGCAGACCCTTCATCTGGCCGCTTCGAAGCAATACAATCCCGAATCGAGCCCGCTCGCCATCCTGAGCCGGCTGACCGGACGCACACTCGTCTGATCAATTCCCTCAATCGACCGCCGAACGGCAGCGTTCGGCGGTTTCGCTTTATGGAGAACCAACAACATGGCAACCATCCCCATCACCAAGCGCGGCGCTGAAAAACTGCGCGCCGAACTGCATCAGCTCAAGACGGTGGACCGTCCCTGGGTCATCAATGCAATTTCCGAAGCACGCGCCCAGGGCGACCTGAGCGAAAACGCCGAATACGAAGTCGCCAAGGACCGCCAGGGCTTCATCGAAGGCCGCATCCAGGAAGTCGAAGGCAAGCTGTCGGCCGCGCAGATCATCGACCCGAGCGAGCTCGATGCCGGCGGCAAGGTGGTGTTCGGCTCGACCGTCGAGCTCGAGGAAGAGGAAAGCGGCGAAGCCGTGAAGTACCAGATCGTCGGCGAAGACGAAGCCGACCTGAAGCTCGGCCTCATCAACATTTCCAGCCCGATCGCGCGCGCGCTCATCGGCAAGGAAGAGGGCGACACCGCCGAAGTGCAGGCTCCTGGCGGCCTCAAGCGCTACGAGATCGTGGCCGTTCGCTACCTCTGATTCTTCGACCCATGAAAGACCGCGTTGCGCTGATGCTGGCCGCCTTCTGGTGGGGCAGCCTCACCACGATCGGTTTCCTGGTGGTGCCGCTGCTGTTCGCAAGGCTTGGCAACCCATCGGTGGCGGGCAACTTTGCCGGCCAGTTGTTCGAGGCGCAGAGTTGGATCGCGATCGGCTGTGGGCTGATCCTGCTGATTCACTTCAGGGCCAAGGCCGACGATCGCATGAGCGGGCCAGCGATGACCGCCATCTTTTTCATTCTGGGAGCACTGCTGCTGGCGCTGCTTCAGCAGTACGCCGTGGCGCCTCGCATCCTGGCGCGCGAGAACCTCAAGCTGTGGCACGCCGTGGGCAGCGGCATGTACCTTGTGCAGTGGGTGTGCGTCGGCGTGCTGCTCTGGCGCATGGGCGCCCGCAAGCCAGACTGAATGGCAGAGGCGGCAGCAGCCGCCTCCGTGCTTACTCTTTCCAGTACTTCGCGACCCAGCGCGCCGGCCGGATGAACCGGAAGGCCCGGTTACGGCGGCCCGCAAGTGCGTCCGGCGGATTGCACTCGCCATGGAACACCATGATGCGTGCGCCCTCGGGCACGAAAGGCTCTTCCCAGTAGTTGGTCGGCCAGGTCGGGATGCCGTGGTACTTGAAGCTCGGGCACCAGCCGTCGGGCCAGTAAGCCAGCTTGCCCTGGTTGTGGAGCACGTCCGACAGGTAGGCCTGCTCGTTGCGGTATTCGGCCTGGACCTTGTCCATGTTGGCGCGGAAATACGCCAGCACGTCGGCGTGGGCGCCCAGCTCGAAGCGGTAGACCGACGAATTGCCCGTGATTCGCTCGCGCCGCCAGGGGCGGGCGTAGTCGTGAATGATCAGGAATTCACCGGGTTGCTCGAAGAAGGCGTCCAGGCTGCCCACCACGACCACGTCGAGGTCGAGGAAGAGGGCGGGACCGCGCAGGCCGTGCAGGTCCTGCTCGAAGGTCGTGAGCTTCTTCCAGGCACCATCGCGCTGGCCAGGGGCCAGGTGCAGGTTGAGCGGCGGAATCGGCAGGCAGGTCACCTCTGGGCGAACGCCGTTGCCATCGTCGGTCAGGCACACGAACTTGAAGTCGCCGCTGAGGTTGCGGCGGACCATCGCGTAGAGCCGGTTGACGTATTCGGGGCCGTATTTCGTGCCCCACTTCATGCAGAGAATATGGCGCTGGGCGCCTTGCGCTGCCACCAAGCTCAGTCCGCCTGGTTACGCTTCTTGGCCGACAGGGGCCGCTTGGCCTTGGCGCGCTTGATGGTGCCGCCGGGCGTGAGGCGCTGGTTGCCGAGCACGCGCAGGGTCTTGATTTCAGGCCGTTGGCCGCCGCGCTTGCTGTACTTGACGATCTTCACGTCGCGCGGGCCGGGCATGCGGTCTTCATCGACCACGCGCTCCTTTTCGGGCTTCGGGCGCCACAGCACCAGCAGCTTGCCGATGTGTTGAATGGGAGCGGCATCGAGCTCGTCGGACAGTTCGCGCAGCATGGCGTCGCGGGCGAGGCGGTCGTCGGAGAAGACGCGGATCTTGATCAGGCCATGGGCCTTGAGCGCCGCGTCGGCTTCTTTTTTCACGGCAGGGGTAAGCCCGTCTCCACCGACCATGACGATCGGATCCAGGTGGTGAGCTTCGGCGCGGTGCACCTTGCGCTCGGCAGGGGTAAGTTGAATGGCGGGCATCCCCGTATTATCGACGCGTACACGAAGACCCTCATGAGCACCAAAGCCAAAAGCAAAAAAGTCAATAAAGCGTGGCTTCACGACCATATCAACGACCCCTACGTGAAGCTCGCCACCAAGGAGGGTTATCGCGCACGCGCCGCCTACAAGCTCAAGGAAATCGACGAGTCGCTCGGTCTCGTCAAGCCGGGCCAGCTGGTGGTGGACCTCGGCTCCACTCCCGGCGCCTGGAGCCAGTACCTGCGCCGGCGCATGTCGCCCGGCGGCGCTGCGGCCGGCGAGTTGAATGGCACCATCGTTTCGCTCGACATCCTGCCGATGGAGCCCATCGAGGGCGTGACCTTCCTGCAGGGGGATTTCCGCGAAGATGCGCTGCTGCAACAGTTGCTGGGTGTCCTGGCAGGCCGCAAGGCCGACCTGGTGGTGTCGGACATGGCACCCAACCTGTCGGGCATCCATTCGGCCGACGCCGCCCGGGTGGCGCACCTGATCGAGCTTGCAATCGATTTTGCGCAGCACCACTTGAAGCCCGAGGGGGCGCTGGTGGCAAAGCTGTTCCACGGGAGCGGCTACGACGAGCTGGTGAAGCTCTTCAAGGCGAATTTCCGCATCGTGAAGCCCTTCAAGCCCAAGGCGTCGCGGGATAAATCAGCCGAGACTTTCCTGGTCGGCATGAGCCTGAAGGCCCCGGATACGCCTTGATACCTTGCCGCTGAGAGTGCGTTTGTGGCGCAAACCCTTGTCAGGCTATGGCTGCATTAGGGAAATGCCCGCTTTTCGTAGCTTGAAAAGCCTAAAATGGGGCGCAATTGCGTACCCACAGCGCGTTTTTTCATTTAACTGTCACGCGCTTTAGCCTGGAGCTTCGTTTGAACAATCAGTGGTTTTCCAAAGTTGCCGTATGGCTCGTCATTGCCATGGTGTTGTTCACTGTGTTCAAGCAGTTCGACACCCGCGGTGGCGTCGGCTCGGGGACAGTCAGCTACTCCGAGTTTCTGGACCAGGTCCGCAACAACCAGGTCAAGAGTGCCGTCATTCCTGAGGGCGCTGCCGGCGGCGAGATCGTCGCAGTCACCAATGACGATCGCAAGATCCGCACGACCGCCACGGTGCTCGACCGTGGCCTCGTGGGCGACTTGATCGACCACAACGTCAAGTTCGACGTCAAGCCGCGCGAAGAGAGCTCGCTGCTCATGACGCTGCTGGTCAGCTGGGGCCCGATGCTGCTGCTGATCGGCGTCTGGATCTACTTCATGCGGCAGATGCAGGGCGGCGGCAAGGGCGGGGCGTTCAGCTTCGGCAAGAGCAAGGCCCGCATGATGGACGAGAACAACAACACGGTCACTTTTGCGGACGTCGCGGGCTGCGACGAGGCCAAGGAAGAAGTCCGTGAAGTGGTCGACTTCCTGAAAGACCCACAGCGCTTCCAGAAGCTCGGCGGCCGCATTCCCCGCGGTTTGCTGCTTGTTGGCCCTCCCGGCACCGGCAAGACGCTGCTGGCCAAGTCGATCGCCGGCGAAGCCAAGGTACCTTTCTTCTCGATTTCGGGTTCCGACTTCGTTGAAATGTTCGTCGGCGTGGGCGCGGCCCGTGTTCGCGACATGTTCGAGAACGCCAAGAAAAACGCTCCTTGCATCATCTTCATCGACGAAATCGATGCTGTGGGCCGTCAGCGCGGCGCCGGTCTCGGCGGCGGCAACGACGAACGCGAACAAACGCTCAACCAGATGCTGGTCGAGATGGATGGCTTCGAAACCAACCTCGGCGTGATCGTGGTGGCAGCCACCAACCGCCCCGACATCCTGGACGCCGCTCTGCTGCGCCCCGGTCGCTTCGACCGTCAGGTGTACGTCACGCTGCCCGACATTCGCGGCCGCGAACAGATTCTCGGCGTGCACATGCGCAAGGTCCCGCTGGGCCAGGACGTGAATCCGAGCGTGATCGCTCGTGGCACGCCCGGCATGTCCGGCGCCGATCTGGCCAATCTCTGCAACGAAGCCGCCCTGATGGCCGCCCGCCGCAATGCGCGCGTGGTCGAGATGCAGGACTTCGAGAAGGCCAAGGACAAGATCTTCATGGGCCCCGAGCGCAAGAGCATGGTCATGCCCGAGGAAGAGCGCCGCAACACGGCCTACCACGAGTCCGGCCACGCCCTCATCGGCAAGCTGCTGCCCAAGTGCGACCCTGTCCACAAGGTCACGATCATTCCGCGTGGCCGCGCCCTCGGCGTGACCATGAGCCTGCCTGCGCAAGACCGCTACAGCTACGACCGCGAATACATGCTGAACCAGATCAGCATGCTGTTCGGTGGCCGCATTGCCGAAGAAGTGTTCATGCACCAGATGACCACCGGCGCGAGCAACGACTTCGAGCGCGCGACCTCCATCGCCCGCGACATGGTCACGCGCTACGGCATGACCGACGCGCTGGGCCCGATGGTCTACGCCGAGAACGAAGGCGAAGTGTTCCTGGGCCGTTCGGTCACCAAGACCACGAACATGAGCGAGCAGACCATGGAAAAGGTCGACTCCGAAGTGCGCCGCATCATTGACGAGCAGTACGCCCTGGCGCGCCGCCTGATCGAGGAGAACAGCGACAAGATGCACGCCATGGCCAAGGCGCTGCTCGAATGGGAAACCATCGACAGCGAACAACTCGACGACATCATGGCCGGCCGCGCACCGCGCCCGCCCAAGGACTGGACGCCGCGCATCCCGCCTTCGGGCAGTGGTGGCAGCGGCGGCACGCCGGCAGTCAACCCTGACCCGGCGCCCACTGCGGCCTGAGGTGGACTTGGCATCAAGCAACAACGGGGCCTCTGGCCCCGTTTTCCATGGGGCGCCATCCGGCGGGCTGTGGCAGACCTCGCGATTTCGCATCGACCTCGCGCAGCCGCGCGTGATGGGCATCGTCAACGTCACGCCCGATTCGTTCTCGGACGGTGGTGCCCACGCTTCTACCCAGGCCGCGCTGCAGCACTGCGAGCAGTTGCTGAAAGAGGGCGCCGACATCCTCGACATCGGCGGCGAATCGACCCGCCCTGGCAGCCCCGCGGTGCCGCTCGACGCCGAACTGGCGCGTGTGCTGCCCGTGGTGCGCGAGGCGGTGAAGCTCAACGTGCCGATCTCCATCGACACCTACAAGCCGGAGGTGATGCGCGCGGTGCTCGACCTGGGCGCGGACATCGTCAACGACATCTGGGCGCTGCGCCAGCCGGGCGCGCGTGAAGCCGTTGCGGCACACCCTTCGTGCGGCGTCTGCCTGATGCATATGCACCGCGACCCGCAGACCATGCAGGCTGTGCCCATGGCGGGCGACGTGATCCCCGAGGTACTGTCTTTCCTCACGGCGCAGGTGCAACTTCTGCGCGCGCAGGGGGTCGACCATTCGCGCATCACGCTCGATCCCGGCGTGGGCTTCGGCAAGACGGTGGCGCAGAATTTCGCCTTGCTGGCACGCCAGCGCGAGCTGCTTGCCGCCGGCTATCCGCTGTTGCTGGGCTGGTCGCGCAAGTCGTCGATCGGCGCGGTCACCGGCATCGAGGCGGCGGGGGAGCGCATCGTGCCCAGCGTCGCTGCTGCCGTGCTGGCTGTGGACCGGGGCGCGGCTGTGGTGCGCGTGCATGACGTGCGCGACACGGTCGCTGCGCTCGCGGTATGGCGCGCCATGAAGGCGCAAGAGTCACAACAACAAACACAAGAGCAGACATCAACACCATGACTCGCAAATATTTCGGCACAGACGGCATCCGTGGCACTGTCGGCCAGGCGCCCATCACGCCAGACTTCGTACTGCGCCTAGCGCACGCCGTTGGCCGCGTGCTCAAGAAGACCCAGTCACGCCCTACGGTGCTGATCGGCAAGGACACGCGCATCTCGGGCTACATGCTCGAGTCGGCACTAGAGTCGGGCTTCAATTCGGCCGGTGTCGACGTGGTCCTGCTCGGCCCGCTGCCCACACCTGGCGTTGCGTACCTCACGCGCGCCCAGCGCGCGAGCCTCGGCGTGGTGATCAGTGCGAGCCACAACGCCTACCCCGACAACGGCATCAAGTTCTTCAGCGCGCAGGGCACCAAGCTCGACGACGCCTGGGAACTGGCCGTCGAAGCCGTACTGGAAGAAGCGCCGGTGTGGGTGGACTCCGCCAATCTTGGCAAGGCCCGCCGCCTCAACGACGCACCGGGCCGCTACATCGAGTTCTGCAAGAGCACCTTCGCCAACGACCTGACCCTGCGCGACATGAAGCTGGTGGTCGATGCGGCGCACGGCGCGGCCTACCAGGTGGCGCCCAACGTGTTCCACGAGTTGGGCGCGGAAGTGACCAGCATCGGTGTCTCGCCCGACGGGCTCAACATCAACAAGGGCTTCGGCGCCACGCATCCCGAGGCCCTGGTAGCCGCGGTGACGACGCAGCGGGCGGACTACGGCATTGCCCTCGACGGCGACGCCGACCGCCTTCAGCTGGTCGATGCCAGCGGGCGGCTCTTCAACGGCGACGAACTGCTCTACCTCATGGTGACAGAGCGCATCGCGCGCGGCGAGAAGCCGGTGGGCGTGGTCGGCACGCTCATGACCAACAAGGCCGTCGAAGTCGCGTTGCGCGGGCATGGCATCGAGTTCGTGCGCGCCAAGGTCGGCGACCGCTATGTGCTCGAAGAGCTCGACAAGCGCGGCTGGCTGCTGGGCGGCGAGGGCTCCGGCCACCTGCTGGCACTCGACCGCCACACCACGGGTGACGGCATCGTGAGCGCACTGCAGGTGCTGCAGGCCTGCGTGCGCAGCGGCAAGACCGTGGCGCAGCTGCTCGAAGGCGTCACGCTGTTCCCGCAGACGCTGATCAACGTGCGCCTCGCGCCCGACCAGGACTGGAAAGCCAACAAGGCGCTCGCAAGCGAAACGCAGCGCATCGAGGCCGAACTCGGCGACAGCGGCCGCGTGCTGATCCGTGCGAGCGGCACCGAGCCGCTGGTGCGAGTGATGGTCGAGGCGCGCGATGCGAAGCAGTCCGAGTCGTGTGCCAGGCGCCTCGCCGCCACGCTGGAGCCGGCGAAATGAGCATCGAAACCTTCGTGGTGGACTACCGCGACGCCGCGCAGGCTGCCGCTCTGGTGGACCTTCTCGATGCCTATGCCAGCGACCCGGCCGGCGGCGGCACACCGCTCGATGCCGATGTGCGCAAGAGCCTGCCCGCGGCACTGGCGGCACGTCCCCAGGCCTTCAGCGTGCTGGCCTACGACGGTGGGCAGCCCGTGGGCCTGGTCAACTGCATCGAGGGCTTCTCGACCTTCGCCTGCAAACCGCTGGTGAACGTGCACGACGTGGTCGTGCTGCCCAGCCACCGCGGGCAGCGCGTGGCGCAGAAGATGTTCGCGCAGGTGGAGCAGGAGGCGCGCAGGCGCGGTGCCTGCAAGCTCACGCTCGAGGTGCTGTCGGGCAACGCGCCCGCGCTGCGCGCCTACGAGCGGGAAGGGTTCATGGGCTATCAGCTCGATCCGGCGTTCGGGAGCGCCGTCTTCCTGCAGAAGAAGCTCTGAAAAGAAAAAGGGCCGAGACGAATTAATCGCCGTCGGCCCTCACCCCAGCCCTCTTCCCAAGGGGAGAGGGAGCAAGTCAAATCAGAAGCGCGTCACCGGCATTTCGGCGTCGGCCTTGTTCGGCGCGTACTTGCCCAGCTCCCACTTGGCGATCGCGTTGCGGTGCACTTCGTCCGGACCGTCTGCAAAGCGCAGCGTGCGCGCGCCGGCATAGGCTGCTGCCAGCGGAAAGTCGTCGCACATGCCGCCGCCGCCGTGGACCTGCATGGCCCAGTCGATCACCTGGCAGGCCATCGACGGTGCGACGACCTTGATCATCGCGATCTCGTTCTTGGCGACCTTGTTGCCAGCCACGTCCATCAGCCAGGCGGCCTTGAGCGTGAGCAGGCGGGCCATGTCGATCTTGCAGCGGGCTTCGGCGATGCGCTCCTGCGTCACGGTCTGCGAGGCCACGGTCTTGCCGAAGGCCACGCGCGACGAGGCGCGCTTGCACATCAGTTCGAGCGCGCGCTCGGCCAGGCCGATCAGGCGCATGCAGTGATGGATGCGTCCCGGGCCAAGGCGGCCTTGGGCGATTTCGAAGCCGCGGCCTTCGCCGAGCAGCATATTGCCGGCCGGTACGCGCACGTTCTCGAAGTACATCTCGACGTGGCCGTGCGGCGCGTCGTCGTAGCCCATCACGTTCAGCGGGCGCACGATGCGGATGCCCTTGGCATCGGCCGGCACCACGATCATGCTTTGCTGCGAGTGGCGGGGCGCGTCGGGGTCGCTCTTGCCCATGGTGATGAAGACCGCGCAGCGCGGATCGGCCGCGCCGGAAATCCACCACTTGTGGCCGTTGATCACGTACTCGTCGCCCTGGCGTTCGATGCGCGTGGAGATGTTGGTGGCGTCGCTCGATGCAACTTCGGGCTCGGTCATCGCGAAGGCCGAGCGGATCTGGCCTTCGAGCAGCGGCTTGAGCCAGCGTGCCTTGATCTCGTCCGAGCCGTAGCGCGCAATGGTCTCCATGTTGCCGGTGTCGGGCGCCGAGCAGTTGAAGGCTTCGCTTGCCCACGGCACTGCGCCCATGATTTCGGCCAGCGGGGCGTATTCCTGGTTGGTCAGGCCCGCGCCTTCATAGCCCGAGGCGGCGGCGCTGTCGACCGGCAGGAACAGGTTCCACAGGCCCTGGGCCTTGGCCTTGTCCTTCAGCTTCTCGACCGTCTTGAGGGCCGACCAGCGCTTGCCGGCCACCGTGTTGGCGGCCAGTTCGGCGTGGTACTCGGCTTCGGCCGGATAGATGTGGTCGTCCATGAACGCCTGGACGCGTTTCTGCAGGTCTTTAGTCTTGGCCGAGTATTCGAAATCCATCTTCGTCTCCTGGTGGGTGTGGGGCGGCTTATGCCTTTTGGGCAAACTGCCAGGCCATTTCGGCCATGGGGCGGGCGCCGCGGGCCGAGGCCACGGCTTGTTCGCTCGACGCGGTGCCGGCCTCGACCCGCTTGGCAATGCCTTGCAGGATCGCGGCCATGCGGAACAGGTTGTAGGCCTGGTAGAAGTTCCAGTCGGGCGCCAGCGCTTCGGGCGTGCTGATGCGGGTGCGTTCGCAATAGCGGCGGATGTATTCGCTCTCGGTGGGAATGCCCAGCGAGACGAGATCTACACCACCGATGCCGCGCCCCGTGCTGGGCGGCATGTGCCAGGACATGCAGTGGTAGCTGAAGTCGGCCAGCGGATGACCCAGCGTGGAGAGCTCCCAGTCGAGCACCGCGATGATGCGCGGCTCGGTGGCGTGGAACATCACGTTGTCGAGGCGGTAGTCGCCGTGGACGATCGACACCTTGCTTTCGTCGCGTGCGCTCGCCGGCATGTGGGCGGGCAGCCAGTCGATCAGCCGCTCCATGGCCTCGATGGGCTGCGAGAGCTCGCCGGCACCATCGGCCGAGGCCTTGTACTGCTTGCTCCAGCGGCCGATCTGGCGCTCGAAGTAGTTGCCGGGCTTGCCGTAGTCGGCCAGGCCGCGGGCGGCGAAGTCGACCGTGTGCAGCGCCGCGATCACGCGGTTCATCTCGTCGTAATAGGCCGCGCGCTCGGCGTTGCTGAAGCCGGGCAGCGACTGGTCCCACAACACGCGGCCCTGCATGAACTCCATGACGTAGAAGGCGCGGCCGATGATGGCCTCGTCTTCGCACAGGCAGTACATGCGGGGCACGGGCACGTCTGTGCCGGCCAGGCCGCTCATGACCTTGAATTCGCGCTCCACCGCATGGGCCGAGGGCAGCAGCTTGGCGACCGGGCCCGGCTTGGCGCGCATCACATAGCTCTGCGAGGGCGTGACGAGCTTGTAGGTCGGGTTCGACTGGCCGCCCTTGAACATCTCGACCGTCAGCGGGCCCTTGAAACCGTCGAGGTTCTTCTCGAGCCAGGCCGCGAGCGCATCGACATCGAAAGCGTGCTGTTGCGAGACGGCACGGGTGCCGATGAAGTTGGAGAAGTCCTGGCTCATGTCTGCTTTTTGGTTTGTCAGTGCTCTGCTTCGGAGACGCGCATCAAGGCTGCTCGGTCCAGAACCACAAGGCCGCCCGGCTCGATCCGGATGGTGCCCTCGCGCTCCATGGTCTTCAGTTCCTGGTTGACCCGCTGGCGCGACGCGCCCAGCAACTGCGCCAGTTCTTCCTGCGCCAGTTGCAGGCCGATACGCATCTGGCTGCCGTCTTCCAGGTTCGGCACGCCGTAGCTGCGCACGAGGTGAATGAGCTGCTTGGCCAGCCGTGCTCGCAGGGGCAGGGTGTTGAGGTCTTCCACCAGCCCGAACAGCGTGCGGATGCGGCGCGCCTGCAGCCGCATCAGCGCTTCGTACAGCTCCACGTGCGACGCCAGAATCTTCTGGAAGTCGGCGCGCGCCACGCACAGGATGGTGCTGTCGCCATGCGAGTAGGTGTCGTGCGTGCGCCGGTCCCCGTCGAACATCGCCACGTCGCCGAACCAGATGCCCGGCTCCACGTAGGTCAGCGTCACCTGCTTGCCCGAGACGGCCGTCGAACTCACGCGCACCGCGCCCTTGGCGCAGGCAATCCAGTGGTCGGGCGGGTCGCCGCGGGCAGCGATCAGGTCGCCGTCCTTGTAGCGTTTGACAAAGGCGCATCGGAGGATGTCGTGCCGTAGCGATGGAGAAAGAGAAGAAAACCAGCGACCACTGTTGATCGCTTCACGTTCTTCGATGGTAAGAATGGGGTCGTCCATTGGTCTGTCCTCTCGGCGACTGAAAAGCTGGGGGGTGTCACGGGAGCGACGCCGTTTGGCGTTACTCGTACTGCGGCGGCTTCTTCTCGAGGAACGCGGCGATGCCGATGCCCGCGTTCGCATGGTGCAGGTTGCGCACGAAGTGGTCGCGCTCCTGCGACAGCTGCGAAGCCAGCGTGGCGCCCCGTGCCTCGCTGAGCAGTTCCTTGATGCTGGCCAGCGAATTCGGCGCGCGCGCGTTGAGCTTGGCGGCCAGCGCCAGCGCACCCGCGAGCGCCTGGCCGTTTTCGGTGAGTTCGTTGACGAGGCCCAGCGCATGCAGGCGCGGCGCGCCGATGCGCTCGCCGTTCATCAGCCATTCGCTTGCCAGCTGGCGAGGCAGCTGCTGCCCCAGGTGCCAGCTCAGGCCGCCGTCGGGCGACAGCGCCACGTTGCTGTATGAGGCCGCGAACACGGCGTCGCGCGCCGCAACCACGAAGTCGCAGGCCAGCGCGAGCGAGAAGCCGGCGCCCGCGGCAGCACCTTCGACCGCCGCGATGATCGGCTTGGGAAAGGTGCGGATCGAATCGATCCAGTTGTGCAGGCCCTCGATGCTTTCGGCCTGCACCGAGCGGTCGAGCTGCCGGTTGGCCAGAAGCCGCTGCAGCGAGCCGCCGGCGCAGAACCATGAGCCTTCGCCCACGATGACGACGCTGCGGATCTCGGCGCTGTTCTCGGCGCCGTTGAGCGCCTCGATGCCCGCGGCGTAGATTTCGGGGCCCAGTGCATTGCGCTGGGTGGGGTTGGCGATCGTCAGCACCATGGTGCTGCCTTCGCTCGTGCTTTTTAGTTCGGCGGTCATGGCTTTTTATTCTTCTTCGTGCAGCAGGCTCAGGCCCAGCGCGCCGCGGCGGCGCAGCCACGGGCTCGGGCGATAGCGCGGGTCGCCGTAGACCGTCTGCAGGTTGAACAGCACTTCGAGCATGTTGGTCGGACCGTAGAGGTTGCCCATGGCGAGCGGCCCGCGCGGATAGCCGAGACCCAGCTGCACCGCGGTTTCGAGGTCGGCCGGCGTGCACACGCGCTGCTGGCACATGTCGGTGGCGATGTTGACGATGGTGCCGATCACGCGCTGCGTGACGAAGCCGCCGCTGTCGCGGATCACGCTCACGGCTTTGCCGTCGCGCGCGAAGAGGGCGTGCGCGGCGTCGCGGATGTCGCGGCGGGTGGCGGGGTTGGTGGCGAGCACGCGGCGCTTGGTGGCGGCGTCATCGATCAGCATGTCGATGCCGACGGTGCGCGTGGCGTCCAGGCGTTCGACCGCGGCGACCGTGGTCACGTCGAAGCCCAGCGGTGCGACCAGGATCAGCGAATGCGGCGCGGCCGTGGCGCCGCTGTCGATCTGCGCGCCCAGCGTGTTCACCAGGCGCAGCAACTCGGCGCGGCGTGCTGCGCGCGGCGACACCCAGACCGAGGGTGTGCCCTCGACCACCGGCGGCGGCGCCTCGGGCGTCTGCTGCATCACGCCATCGTTGTAGCGGTAGAAGCCCTCGTTGGTCTTGCGACCCAGCGCGCCGGCTGCCAGGCGCTGCGCGGTGATCACGCTCGGGCGGAAGCGCGGCTCCTCGAAGTACTGGTGGTAGATCGATTCCATCACCGGGTGCGACACGTCGAGCGCCGTCAGGTCCAGCAGCTCGAACGGGCCGAGGCGAAAGCCGGCCTGGTCCTTGAGGATGCGGTCGACCGTCACGAAGTCGGTCACGCCTTCGCCGACGATGCGCAGCGCCTCGGTGCCGTAGCCGCGGCCCGCGTGGTTGACGATGAAGCCGGGCGTGTCCTGCGCCTGCACGGCGCTGTGGCCCATCTGCACTGCGTAGTCGGCCAGTTGCTTGCAGACCTCGGGCGCGGTCTTGAAGCCAGCGACCACCTCGACCACCTTCATCAGCGGCACGGGGTTGAAGAAGTGGAAGCCCGCGATGCGCTCGGGCCGCTTGAGGCCGGCCGCGATGGCCGTCACCGAGAGCGAAGAAGTGTTGGTGACCAGCGTCGCGGTCTCGGCCACCACGCCTTCGAGTTCGCGGAACAGCTTGCGCTTGATTTCCAGGTCTTCGACCACGGCTTCGATCACCAGGTCGCAGCCTGCCAGTGCCTGGATGGAATCGACGGCCTTGACGCGCGCGATCTGGGTATCGCGCGTGGCGGCGTCGATCTTGTTCTTCTCGTGCAGCTTGTTCCATTGGGCGACGAGGGCTTCGCGGCCGCGTTCTGCGGCACCCGCGAAGCTGTCGAGCAGCAGCACTTCGCTGCCCGCCTGGGCGGCGATCTGCGCGATGCCGCGACCCATGGCGCCGGCGCCGATGACGCCGATTCGGGAGTAGTTCACTGTCATTTGCTGGAGATTTTCACTGGTTGGGTGGTTCCGGGCCTGCCGTGCAGGCGCCAATGTAGGTGTCGACGCAGGTGCCGAGCAGATGCTGCTGTCGAAGGCTTCGATTTTGCAGTCCCGCGCGGACGGGGCGTGACGGGTTTTACGCGGAGGCGTTTTCAGGCCGCGCGGCGGCTGCGGTCGATGGCCACGCTCAGCGAAATGGCGATCAGCACCAGGCCCAGGCCGGCCCAGCTCATCCAGGCGCCGGCGTCATTGGCGAGCAGCCAGCCGCCGAGCGCAGCGCCCACGGCCTGGCCGGTATAGATGCCGGAACTGTTGAGCGCCACCGAGCCAGGCGCGAGCGCGGGCGCCAGGCCCACCAGACGGGCCTGCTGGGCCGAATTGGTGGCGAAGCAACCCAGGCCCCAGGGAACGAGCACAACGGCCAGCCAGGCGAGCGTGGAGGCCAGTGGCCACACCAGAAGGCTCGAGGCGATCAGCACGGTCGTGATCAGCACCATGCGGCCGGCGCCCACGCGGTCGATGTACCGGCTGACCACCATGTTGCCGATCAGCCCGCAAACGCCGAACAGCGCCCACATCACGCTCAGCGTGGTGGCGTCGGCGCCGAAGCTCTGCTTGAGGATCGGCCCAAAATAGCTGAACAGCACGAACTGGCCGGCGCCCTGCAGCGCCGTGACCGACACGATGCCCATCAGCACTGGGCTGCGCAGCACACGCAACCATGCTTCGGCGGTCAGTGCGGCAGGGCGGATGCCGCTCGGCAAGGTGAGCCAGATCGATGTCGCGCTCGCGACACTGAGCGCTGCGATTGCCATGAATGCCATGCGCCAGCCCAGATGTCCACCGATCAGCGCGCCGATGGGCAGGCCCAGCACCGATGCCATCGACCAGCCGAGGAAGACGAAGGTGACGGCGCGTCCGCGATGCTCGGGCGGCACCAGCATGCCGGCGCAGGCCGCAGCCTGGGGCGTGAAGATGGCCGGCGCGATCACCGTGAGCATGCGCACCGGCAGCAGGGCACCGAAGCTCGGCATCAGCGCACAGAGAACGTGGCCGGCGGCGTACCAGAGCAGGGTGATGGCCAGCAGCTGCCGACGGTCCCAGCCCGCGACCGCGGCGGCCAGCAACGGAGCGCCGATGCACATCACCGCGGCGGCGGCAGTGATCAGTTGCCCCGCGGTGGCGACCGTGACCGAGAGCGATGCGCTGATTTCATTGAGCGTGCCGGGCACCACCATCACGCCCGTGCCGATCACGAAATTGCCAACGAGCAACGCCCAGAGCGCACCCTGTGGCGCTGGCCGCCTCACCGGCGGACCTGCAGCGCGCCGGGATTCACGATGTTCGTGGGGTTGCCGTTGATGTAGCTCACGACGTTGTCGAAGGCCTGCCCGAAATAGCTCTCGTAGCTTTCCTGCTCGACGTAGCCGATGTGCGGCGTGCAGATGCAGTTCTCGAGGCGCAGCAGCGCGTGGCCTTGCAACGGCGGTTCGCTCTCGAACACGTCGATGGCGGCCAGCCCGGGGCGGCCGCGGTTGAGTGCGGCGAGCAGGGCGTCGGCTTCGACCAGTTCGGCGCGCGAGGTGTTGACGAAAAGCGCCGTCGGCTTCATGCGCGAGAGGTCTTCCAGCGTGATGAGGCCGTTGGTTTCTTCGTTGAGCCGCAGATGCACCGACAGCACGTCTGCAGCGGCGAAGAACTCGTGGCGGTTCTGCGCGACCTGGAAGCCGTCGGAACGGGCCTTGGCGCAGCTGGCTTCACGGCCCCAGATCACGACCTGCATTCCGAAGGCCTGCCCATAGCGCGCGACCAGCTGGCCGATGCGGCCATAGCCCCAGATGCACAGCGTCTTGCCCTTGAGTACCGAGCCGAGCCCGAAGTTGGGCGGCATCGAGGCCGACTTGAGGCCTGACTGTTGCCAAGCACCGTGCTTGAGGTTGCTGATGTACTGGGGCAGCCGGCGCATGGCAGCCATGATGAGCGCCCAGGTGAGCTCCGCAGGCGCCTGCGGAGAGCCCGAGCCTTCCGCCACCGCCACGCCGCGCTCGGTGCAGGCTGCGACGTCGATATGCCCGGCGACGCGCCCGGTCTGCGAGATGAGCTTGAGCTTGGGTAGCTTCTCGATCAGCTGGCGCGAGATATGGGTGCGCTCGCGGATCAGCACGATCACGTCGGCATCCTTGAGGCGGACCGATAGTTGCCCGATGCCCTTCACCGTGTTGGTGTAGACCTTGGCCGCGTACGCGTCCAGCTTGGCGGCGCAGCGCAATTTGCGCACGGCGTCCTGGTAATCGTCGAGGATCACAATGTTCATGGCGTGCCATTGTGCCTCGCAGCATTGGAATGTCGTGCCCGTGAACGTTTGGATACCCGCCCCCACAGCCGCTCGCAGGGGTGTTCGGGCTCAATGCAGGCGTGTCGAGCGCGGGGCCGTGGCCATGGTTTCGGCGGTTTCGAGTGCTGCCAGCCGGTCGAGTTCGGCGCAGACGTCGGCCATGCGGCCAGAGATCACGACGCGGTTGCTGTGCTGCTGGCCCTTGCCGTCGACCACGCGGACCACGCGCAACGGGCGCGCCGGTGCTGTGGGCGTTGCAGTGCCGCTGGAGCGGGCAGTGCAGGCGGGGCGTACTGCCACATAGCGCAATCCGGCCGAGGTTTCAGCTGCGTCGAGGTGATCCCTGCGGTGAGGGCGGCGTGCCGGCATCAGGCGGTTGGCCAGCGATTGCAGCGGCATCCAGAAATCAGCGATGGCGAGGAGGGCGATTCCCATGTGAACTCCAAAAAAGTATGAGGTTGAACACAGGCAGGATTTCTTGAATCGGCCGCGACAGGGTGATGGCGACTCTTCGCCATACGCCCGCCACCTGTTGCTGCCGGATGGGGTGCTGCGGAAAGCAGGCCGTGAGGCCTACATCAGCATGGTGTTGCGGATGAGCCCCACTGCGAGGCCTTCGATTTCGAACGGCTCGCCGGGCTGGACGATGATGGTCGGGTAGTCGGGGTTCTCGGCGTGCAGCTCGATGACCTGCTTGTTGCGCTTCAGGCGCTTGACGGTCACTTCGTCACCCAGGCGCGCGACCACGATCTGGCCGTTGCGCGCTTCCTTGGTGGCTTGCACCGCGAGAAGGTCGCCATCCATGATGCCGGCGTCGCGCATCGACATGCCGCGCACCTTGAGCAGGTAGTCGGGCTGGCGCTGGAACAACGTGTTCTCGACGTAGTAGGTCTGGTCGACGTGCTCTTGCGCGAGGATGGGGGAGCCGGCTGCGACGCGACCGATGAGCGGCAACGCCAGTTGGGCCATGCCGGGCAGCGAGAGCGAGAACTGGCCGCCCTCGCGGTGGCGCGTTTCATTGAGGGAGCGCAGGGCGTCGCCCTTGAGGCGGATGCCGCGGGAGGTGCCGCTGACCAGCTCGATGACGCCCTTGCGGGCTAGTGCCTGCAGGTGCTCTTCGGCGGCGTTGGCCGACTTGAACCCGAGCTCATTGGCGATTTCGGCGCGCGTGGGTGGCGCACCGGTGCGTGCGATGGCGCTCTGGATGAGATCCAGGATCTGCTGCTGGCGGGCTGTAAGCTTCACGGCGAACTGCATATGTGGTTCCTTGCGGCACTGGCTAGATATCCAGTACCTGTATTTTTAACCAGTTTTTAAAAGTTGACAAGCCATGGTCAATTCCTCTTCGCCTGAAGTGCGCCGTCGTGTGGTGGTTTTGGGCACCGGCGGCACCATTGCCGGCCGGGCCGCCAGCAGCGGCGACAACATCGGCTACACCGCCGGGCAGGTGGGCGTGGCCGACCTGCTGGGCGGGATCGAGGCGCCCGAGGGCGTCGCTCTGGAGGCAGAGCAGGTGGCGCAGGTCGACAGCAAGGACATGTCGTTCGACATCTGGCAGCAGTTGGCCCGACGCTGTGCGCACTGGTTGGCGCAGGCCGACGTGGCGGGTGTGGTGATCACGCATGGCACCGACACGCTCGAAGAGACGGCGTTCTTCCTGCACTCGGTGCTGGCTCCGTCCAAGCCCGTGGTGCTCACCTGCGCGATGCGCCCGGCCACCGCACTGGCGCCCGATGGACCGCAGAACGTGCGCGACGCCATCAGCGTTGCCGCGACGGAAGGCGCACGGGGCGTGACCGTGGTGTGCGCCGGCGCAATCCACAGCGGCATCGACATCCAGAAAGTGCACACCTACCGACTCGATGCTTTTGCTTCAGGTGATGCGGGGCCGGTCGGCTACGTCGAGGAAGGAGAGGTACGCCGTGTCCGGGAGTGGCCTGAGGGATCGGCGTCGCAGGCGTCGAAGCTCTTCGAGGCGACCAGCGTGCAGTGGCCCCGCGTCGAGATCGTCATGAGCCATGCCGGCGCCAGCGGAGCTGTGATCGAAGCCCTGCTGCAGCACGGCGCTGCCGGGCCCGTGCGCGGGCTGGTGCTCGCCGCCACCGGCAACGGCACCCTGCACCATGCGTTGGAAGCGTCAGCGCTCAAGGCGCAGGACGCGGGCGTTGCGGTGGTTCGAGCTACTCGCTGCGCGAATGGACGCATCCTGCCGAAGGCCGGGGATCAGCTCCGCGATGCGGGTGCGCTGACGCCCGTGAAGGCGCGCATCGCGCTGATGCTGGAACTGCTGGGGTGAAAACAAAACCGCCCCATTGAAGGGGCGGTTTCGGAAATCAGATCAGGATCAGCTGCTCAGTGCAGCCAGCGCACGCTGCGTGATCTCGTCAACCGTGCCCACGCCCTTGATGGCACGGTACTTCGGCGCGGCGGCCGGGTCGGTCTTGGCCCAGGCGGAGTAGTAGTCGACCAGCGGGCGTGTCTGCTGGCTGTACACGTCGAGCCGCTTGCGTACGGTTTCTTCCTTGTCGTCTTCGCGCTGGATCAGGTCTTCACCGGTCACGTCGTCCTTGCCTTCCACCTTGGGCGGATTGAACTTGACGTGGTAGGTGCGGCCCGAGGCCGGGTGCGAGCGGCGGCCGCTCATGCGTTCGATGATGTCTCCGAAGGGCACGTCGATTTCGAGCACGTAGTCGAGCTTGACGCCGGCTGCCTTCATGGCGTCGGCCTGGGGGATGGTGCGCGGGAAACCGTCGAACAGGAAGCCGGCTGCGCAATCGGGCTGCGCAATGCGTTCCTTGACGAGATTGATGATCAGGTCGTCACTGACGAGGGCGCCTGCGTCCATGACGGCCTTGGCCTGTAGCCCGAGCGGCGTGCCGGCCTTGACGGCGGCGCGCAGCATGTCGCCGGTCGAAATCTGGGGGATGCTGTATTTCTGGCAAATGAAGGCCGCTTGCGTGCCTTTGCCCGCCCCGGGCGCGCCCAGCAAAATTAGTCTCATGGTGTCCTCGGACGGTTCTTAGATTTTGTGTCGCGCCGAGCGTCGGCCCGAGGGCTGGGCAAGGCGGAGTTGCGTCGAGGATAGCACGCGTGCCCTCGAAGAATTCCGGCCGCTCGCGCAGGCATGGGAGCGCCTCAGGCGGGGGGCGCGGCGGCGAAGACGGCGCGTACGCGCGCCAGGTCTTCGGGCGTGTCGATGCCCGGCCCGGGCGCGACATGGCTCACGTGTACCGCGATGCGATGGCCGTGCCACAGCGCGCGCAGCTGTTCGAGTGCCTCGGTCGCCTCGACGGGAGCCGGTGGCAGCGACGGAAACTGCCGCACGAAGCCCGCGCGATAGCCGTAGATGCCGATGTGGCGCAGTGGGGCAGGGGTGGGCAGTACCGCAGGCGCCGAGCCGTTGGCGGAGCCGTCGCGCCACCACGGGATTGGTGCGCGGCTGAAGTACATGGCGTTGCCCTGTGCATCGAGCACGGTCTTCACCACGTTGGGGTTCATGAAGTCGCCGACAGAGTCGATCTCGTGGGCGGCCGTGCTCATCGCGGCTTCCGCATGGGTGGCCAGCGTGGATGCCACGGCGTCGATCAGCGCGGGGTCGATCAGCGGCTCGTCGCCTTGAACGTTGACGACGATGTCGTCGCCGTCAAGGCCCAGCAGTTCGCAGGCTTCGGCCAGTCGATCGGTGCCGCTGGGATGGTCTTGACGAGTGAGGATGGCCTCGACACCGTGCGCCTGGCATGCCGCAATGATGGAAGGATCGTCGCCGGCGACCACCACGCGCGCCGCGCCGGATTCGCTGGCGCGCTGCGCCACGCGCACCACCATGGGCACGCCGGCGATGTCGGCCAGGGGTTTGTTGGGAAGCCGTGTCGACGCCAGGCGCGCCGGCACCAGAACGGTGAAGCTCACAACCCGAGCTCTTCGTCGGAGAGCGTGCGTGCTTCGTTTTCGAGCAGCACCGGAATGCCGTCGCGCACCGGATAGGCAAGGCGCGCGCTGCGCGAGCAGAGCTCCTGCTTCTCGGGGTTCCAGGTCAGTGGCCCCTTGGTGACGGGGCAGACGAGCAGTTCAAGCAGCTTGATATCCATCGAGCGATGATAGCTTTGCGTCGAGCGCGGCGAAGAAATCCGCGGAGGGCGCGAACTCCAGCGGCACGGCCAGCGCATCGGGCGCCTTGCGCCACAGTTTGATGGCGTCTTTTTCGGTGCAGATGAGGGTATGCGCAGTGCCAGCAGGGCGCTGCCAATCTTCGAAATCGAAGTGATCGGGCAATGCAATGGTGTCGGCGAGCGTCAGGCCGCGCGCGCGCAGCATGTCGAAGAAGGCCTCGGGCCGTGCGATCGCCGCCAGTGCGGTCATGGGCTGGCCCGCAAGGGCAGCCAATGGCACACGCTTCCCGTCACTGCCCAACGCATCGTGCGCGAGAGCCCGGGTGGCCGTATGGCCCCCAGCAAAGGCCGGCTGTGCCCCGCTGTGCAGCACCAGATCGCATCGGCGTGGCCAGGCTTCGCGCAACGGACCCGCGGGCAGCCGCCAGCCGTTGCCGATGCCCCGGTCGTCGAACACGCAGATCTCGATGTCGCGCGCGAGCGCCAGGTGCTGCAGCCCGTCGTCGCTGACGATGACCTGCGTGGCCGGATGCCGTTCGAGCAGCGCCCGCGCAGCATCGATGCGCTGGCGTGCCACGAACACCGGCGCCCTTGTGGCATGGTGAATCAGCGCAGGCTCGTCGCCGACATCCTGCGGATCGCTGTCGCCGAGCACTTCGCGGCAGTCATCGGTGCGGCGGCCGTAGCCGCGCGACACCACGCCGACCCGAAATCCCCGAGCTTGCAGATGCCGGACAACAGCCATGACGACCGGAGTCTTGCCGGCCCCGCCCGCAATCACATTGCCGACCACGATCACCGGGACGCGCACACGCTCAGTCCGCAGCCACCCCACGCGATAGAGCCAGCCACGCACAGCGAAAAGCGCAGCGTAGATGAGCGACAGCGGCCACAGCAGGCAAGCCAGAGGGCCGCGACGCAACCAGGCGTTCTGCAGCCGCGAAGCCGACGGCGAACCCGTGTTGCCGCTGCTGCTGTCGGAAGGCACTCAGTGCCCGGCTTGCGCCGTCGACTGTGCGGCGAAGGTGATCTGCATCAGGCCGGCGCGGCGCGCGGCCTCCATCACCGTCACCACCGCCTGGTGCGGGCTGGTCGCGTCGGCGCTGATGATCACCACGCTGTCCTTGCCGCCGGTGGCCGCGGCGGCGAGGGCGGCCGTCACGGTCTCAACGCTGCGGTCGGCCACCGGAGTCTTGTTGATCGAGTAGCGGCCGTCGGCCGATACCGCCACGATCACTTCCTTCGGGTAGTCGCGCTGCGCGTCGACGTCCGCCGTGGGCAGCCGCAGCTGCATCTCGGTGAATTTGCTGTAGGTGGTCGACAGCATCAGGAAGATCAGGATCACCAGCAGCACGTCGATGAACGGGATCAGGTTGATCTCCGGCTCGTCGCGCGCGCCGTGGCGGAACTGCATGCGGGCGCGGGTCATGACAAGCCTCCGCCGGGCCGCCCCAAGGAGGCGGCGGCCCCCTCGGGGGGCAGCGCAGCACACGCAGTGGCAAGCGTGGGGGTCATCATTTGCGCAGGGCGTTCAGATGGCGGGCGAAGCGCTCGCCCGAGAGTTCGAGATTCAGCAGGTACTCGTCGACCCGGCTGCGGAAGTAGCGCCAGAAGATCAGCGTCGGAATGGCGACGATCAGGCCGAAGGCGGTGTTGTAGAGCGCGATCGAGATGCCGTGCGCCAGTTGCGCCGGATTGCCCGAGCCCACTGCGCCGCTGCCCGGCGACTGCGAGCCGAAGATCTCGATCATGCCGATCACCGTGCCCAGCAGCCCCAGCAGCGGGGCTGCCGAGGCGATGGTGGCCAGGGCAGGCAGGTAGCGCTCGAGCTTGTGCGCCACGGTGCGGCCGGAAGCTTCCATGGCGGCGCGCAGGTCGTCTTCAGTGCAGCGCGGATTGGCATTCAGTGCGCGCAGGCCCGCGGCCAGCACCTGGCCGAGCATCGAGTTGCGTTCAAGTTTGGTCACGATGTCCGGGCCGGGAATGGCGCCGTGCGACACGGTGATGGTTTCGTCGAGCAGCTTCGGCGGCAGTACCCTCACGGTCTTGAGACTCGTGAAACGTTCTATAACCAGCGCGAGCGCAATGACTGAACAAGCGAGCAAGGGCCAGATTGGCCAACCCGCGGCAACTATGATGGAAAACAAGAAAATCCTCCGGCCCGTAGACTGCAAATGCGCGGCGATTATCCACTGAGCCCACCGTCAGCACGCGCCTTGTTTTTGTGTCGGCAAGGACGCACAGATTCTGTGGATAACTTTGTGATTAACCTGCTGCGCAACTCATCCGGACCCGCATGGGGCGGCCTTTCTGCTAGATCGACTGAATTTTGAGCAGCACTTTTTTCAATGAAATCAACGGCTTGCACGAGAAACCGTGCGCCTGCCCCGCACCGGGGTCTGAAGACAGGGGGCGTGCGGCCCGTTGTGGAAGAGTGGCATTTGGCCGAGCGTGCATTTTGTGAACTTGCGTGAATCGAATTCCGCGCCCGGGCCACGCGTCTGGGCAGTCGGCGCGTTGTGCCACGCGGTGGCCGACGCGCTCGATGCGCGCTTCAATCCGGTGACCGTGCGCGGCGAGATCTCGGGTTTTTCGCGCGCGTCAAGTGGACATTGTTACTTCGCGCTCAAGGACGAGTCGGGCCAGCTGCGCTGCGCGATGTTCCGCCGGGCTGCCGGGTTGCTCGACTTTTCGCCCCGCGATGGCGATCAGGTCGAGGTGCGCGGGCGTCTTGCGGTGTACGAGCCACGCGGCGATCTTCAACTGGTTGTAGAGAGTCTGCGGCGAGCCGGGCAGGGCGCCTTGTTCGAGCAGTTCATGCAACGCAAGGCACGCCTGGAAGCCGAAGGACTCTTCGATCCGGCGCGCAAGCGAGCGCTCCCGGCCATGCCGCGCGCGGTCGGCGTCGTCACGTCGCTGGGCGCGGCCGCCTTGCACGATGTGGTTACGGCGCTGCGAAGGCGCGTTCCACACATTCCGGTCGTGCTTGCGCCGGCGGCAGTGCAAGGAGCCAATGCGCCGGCCGAACTGGTGCGGGCGCTGCAATCGCTCTATGACCTCGCGCCTGCGGTCGACGTGATCCTGCTGGTGCGTGGTGGTGGCTCCATCGAAGACCTCTGGGCCTTCAACGACGAGGCTCTGGCGCGCACCATCGTGCAAAGTCCGGTGCCGTTGGTCAGTGGCGTGGGGCACGAAACCGACTTCACCATCGCCGATTTCTGCGCCGATCTGCGCGCGCCCACGCCAACGGCCGCGGCGGAATTGGTGAGTGCGCCGCGCGACATGTGGCTCGGTGCGCTCGATCTGCTCGACGAGCGTCTCGGCGATGCGCTGGGCGGGCGCCTCGACGCCCTCGGGCAGCGCGTCGACCAGGCGGCGGGGCGTCTCGGCCGACCCTCGAACCTAGTGACGCGCCAGCAACTGCGCCTGGCGCACCATGTGCAGCGCCTTCGATATGCGGTGCTGTCGAGACGGGTGCGCCTGTCGCAGGCGCCCCGGTCAATCGCCGCCGACTTTCCCTTGAAGCTGGGGCGAGCGCTGGTGCAGCGTCGCGAGCGCCTGGAACGCGTGGCCTTGCGCATGCGACTGCTCGATCCGGCACTGGTCTTGCAGCGCGGCTATGCGTGGCTGACCGATACAGACGGTCATGCGATCGTCAGCGCAACGCAACTGGCGGCGGGCGACGCCGTCAAGGCGCGGCTCGCCGATGGCGAAGTCGACCTGACCGTCACGCCGGGCGACGCGACGGGAACGCGTCCGACGCTGCCTCAATAATTACTTCCTAGAATCCCTGATTCCCACAACCAACCCACGAGAAAAAACCATGGAACATGTGCTCCCACCCCTGCCGTACGCCCTCGACGCGCTGGCACCCGAGTATTCGAAGGAAACCCTCGAGTACCACTACGGCAAGCACCACAACGCCTACGTGGTGAACCTCAACAACCTGCAAAAGGGCACCGAGTTCGAGTCGCTCTCGCTTGAAGAGATCATCAAGAAGTCCAGCGGCGGCATCTACAACAACGCTGCCCAGATCTGGAACCACACCTTCTTCTGGAACTGCATGAAGCCCCAAGGCGGCGGCGCTCCCACCGGCGCGCTGGCCAAGGCCATCGAAGCCAAGTGGGGCAGCTACGACGCCTTCAAGGAAGCCTTCGTGAAGTCGGCCGTGGGCAACTTCGGTTCGGGCTGGACGTGGCTGGTGAAGAAGGCCGACGGTTCGGTGGACATCGTGAACACCGGCGCCGCCGGCACGCCGCTGACCACTGCAGACACCGCGCTGCTGACCGTGGACGTCTGGGAACACGCCTACTACATCGACTACCGCAACCTGCGCCCGAAGTTCGTCGAGACCTTCCTGGCCAAGCTGGTGAACTGGGACTTCGTCGCCAAGAACTTCGGCTGAGCCCGGGGCTCCCCATCAAAAAAGCCGACCCAAGGGTCGGCTTTTTTGTGGGCTTCAGGCAGCAGAAGCTCAGCGCTTGGTGGCTGCGAACAGTTCGCCGCCGAGCTTTGCGCCCTTCTTGATGTTCTTCTTGGCGAACCAGCCCTGGTTCATTTCGAGCACGTAGCGCACCGGCTCCAGGGAGCAGTGCGAGTTCTCGGTCATGGGTTGCATGTCGACCAGATTCACGATGCGGCCATCGTCGGCCACGAAAGCGGCAGTCAGCGGAAGGATCGTGTTGCGCATCCAGAAGCACTGAGTGGCGGGCTGCTCGAACACGAAGATCATGCCTTCGGCCTGCGGCATTTCCTTGCGGAACATCAGGCCGATTTCGCGTTGCAGGGGTGTTTGCGCAATCTGCGCATCGATCTTGTACAGGCCGACCGACAACTGCGTGCGCGGCAGGTCAGTCTGGGGTTGCTGCTGGGCGTGCGCAGGCATCATTAAGGACGCGGACGCGAGGAGCAGGGCGGCTAGACGCTGGAACATCGGGCAACTCTTTCAGGGCGGGGTCAGGGCCCGGCCTAAATCAAAAAAACGCCAATAAAAATGCCCGCTGATGCGGGCATTGCCGGTGAGCGTGAAAGCTTACACCTTCTTGGCAGCGGCCGTGTGGGCCTTGGCCACGTGGCTGACCTTGTGCTTCTTGGCAGCAGCGTGCTTCTTGGCAGGCGCGTGCTTGGCGGCCTTGGGAGCGGCTGCGGGAGCAGCGGTGGTGGGTTCGGCTTGTTGAGCGAAAGCACCGGCAGCGAAGAGACCAGCGACCAGGGCTGCGAGCAGCTTGTTCATGAACATATCCTTTGAAATTCGTTGATTTGGATTGCCCTCCCTGCGGAAGGTAGACATTCAACGGAGGCCGATTCCTGCGGTTGACAGCAGAACGCTTGCGGCAGGCGAAAAAAAAGCGCTCCGAAGAGCGCTCTTTTCTGGGGCTGGGCCGACTTACTTGGCGCCTGCCATGTCAGGCGTACCGCCTTGGGTCGACTTGCGCTTCACGCTGCCGTCCTTGTTGCGACGACGCTGGTCGCGGGTGCTTGCGCGCTTCTCGCCAGAGGCAGCAGCCTTGTCGGCACCGATGGCGCCGCCTTCGGGCGTCTTGGCTTCGTCGCCAGCGGCAGCCTTGACTTGGCCAGCGGGCTTGGCAGCCTTCTTGGCTTCGGCACGTTGCTGCGACTTGCTGTTGGTGGCGTTACCTTGCTCAGGCGTCGTACCGGCCGGGTTTTGGGCGTAGGCGCCAGCGGCGAACAGGCCAGCGATCATGACTGCGAGAATTTTGCTCATTGATGATTCCTCTATCGAGAATTGGTTGGAAACGCCTCCCGGCGAGCAGAAGGTCAGCCACTAACGAGCCCATTGGCTCGCCGGTTGACAAACGCTTGCTGATGGGTTGCGTCTAAAATGTACAGCGATTTGTTCGCGGGCTGTACAGCGAATCCACCCCGTGTCTGAATTCGCTGACAGTCGTCAAAATTACGTCAATCCCGGAGCCATCCCCCCTCATGACCAGTTATCAGCACATCAAAGTCCCGACCGAAGGTCAGAAGATCACGGTCAACGCCGACAACTCGCTGAATGTGCCTGACCAACCGATCATTCCCTTCATCGAAGGCGACGGGACCGGCCTGGACATCACGCCAGTGATGCTGAAGGTGGTGGACGCAGCGGTGGCCAAGGCCTATGGCGGCAAGAAGAAGATCCACTGGATGGAGGTCTATGCCGGCGAAAAGTCGACCAAGGTCTATGGTCCCGACGTCTGGCTCCCCGAGGAAACCCTGCACGCTGTGCGCGACTACGTGGTCTCCATCAAGGGCCCGCTGACCACGCCCGTCGGCGGTGGCATCCGCTCGCTGAACGTTGCGCTGCGCCAGGAACTCGACCTTTATGTCTGCCTGCGCCCCATCCAGTATTTCGAAGGCGTGCCGAGCCCGGTGCGCGAGCCGCACAAGACCAACATGGTGATCTTCCGCGAGAACTCGGAAGACATCTACGCGGGCATCGAGTTCGAAGCCGAGAGCGACAAGGCCAAGAAGCTCATCAAGTTCCTGCAGGACGAGATGGGTGTCAAGAAGATCCGTTTCCCCAACACCTCGGGCATTGGCGTCAAGCCCGTGTCGAGGGAAGGCACCGAGCGCCTCGTGCGCAAGGCATTCCAGTACGCCATCGACAACGACAAGCCCAGCGTCACCTTGGTGCACAAGGGCAACATCATGAAGTTCACCGAAGGTGGCTTCCGTGACTGGGGTTACGGCCTCGCAGCCAAGGAGTTCGGCGCTGAACTGATCGACGGTGGCCCGTGGATGAAGTTCAAGAACCCGAAGACGGGCAAGGAAATCACCGTCAAGGACAGCATCGCCGATGCATTCCTCCAGCAGATCCTGCTGCGTCCCGCCGAGTACAGCGTGATTGCCACGCTCAACCTCAACGGCGACTACGTGTCCGACGCGTTGGCCGCGCAGGTCGGTGGCATCGGCATCGCCCCGGGCGCGAATCTGAGCGACACCGTCGCCATGTTCGAAGCCACCCACGGCACGGCACCCAAGTACGCCGGCAAAGACTACGTGAACCCAGGCTCCGAAATCCTCTCGGCTGAAATGATGCTGCGCCACATGGGCTGGAAGGAGGCTGCCGACCTGATCATCAGCTCGATGGAAAAATCTATTGCCAGCAAGAAGGTCACCTACGACTTCGCCCGCCTGATGGACGGCGCCACGCAGGTAAGCTGCTCGGGCTTCGGCCAGGTGATGATCGACCACATGTAATTGCCGCGTGCTTCGACGTCTTGCGACGTCGTTGCAATGCAATGGGCCCTTGAACTTCCAGAAGGAATTCAAGGGCTTTTTATTGGCTCTTCGATCGGGCCGCGGCCATCCCTTTTTGCCTAAAACTCTCCGCAGGTGCGCTTCATCAAAAAAGCTGTCGCAACCGCCGCAATGCCCTTGAATTGTCGGATACGCGCCACCAAGTTTTTTTCGCCGGCACGGTGCTTGCACGCTCTATAGAATCTTTTTCATGGCAACGAGAATTCCCAAAACTCCCAGCACTCCGCCGGCCCAGAAGCCGGCCGGGGATGACGGAGATTCGGTCGTCCTGGAGCGCCGGCCGCAGAAAACCGCGCCGCCCCAGATGTACCAGGTGGTCATGCTGAACGACGACTACACCCCTATGGAGTTCGTGATCGTCGTGCTGCAGGAATATTTCAGCAAGGACCGAGAAACCGCGACCCAGATCATGTTGAAGATCCACCTCGATGGCCGCGGCGTCTGTGGGGTCTATTCCCGCGACATGGCGGCCACCAAGGTCAATCAGGTCATGGAAGCGGCGCAGCAGGCTGGGCACCCGCTGCAATGTGTCAGTGAGCCAGTTGCGTGAACCTGTTGAATTGCGCAAGCTCCAACCCATCTGAGAACTTATTTACAGCAAGGCAAAAGGAAATCACATGATTGCCCAGGAACTGGAAGTCAGCTTGCACATGGCCTTTGTCGAGGCCCGGCAGCAGCGCCACGAGTTCATCACCGTGGAGCATCTGCTGCTCGCTTTGCTGGACAACCCGAGCGCCGCAGAAGTTCTGCGCGCCTGCTCGGCGAACGTCGACGACCTTCGGGCGTCGCTCACCAACTTCATCAAGGACAACACGCCTCAGGTGGCGGGTACCGACGATGTAGACACCCAGCCGACCCTGGGTTTCCAGCGCGTCATCCAGCGCGCCATCATGCATGTGCAGTCCACCGGCAACGGCAAGAAGGAAGTCACCGGCGCCAACGTGCTGGTCGCGATCTTCGGCGAGAAGGACTCGCACGCCGTGTACTACCTGCACCAGCAGGGCGTCACCCGCCTCGACGTGGTCAACTTCATTGCCCACGGCATCAAGAAGAGCGATCCGCCGGAAGCCGTCAAGGGCAGCGGCGAAGCGCCTTCGGGCGAAGGCGAAGACGGTGGCGGCGAGCGCAACGAGAAGGCGTCGCCGCTCGAGCAGTTCACGCAAAACCTCAACCAGATGGCCAAGGACGGCAAGATCGATCCGCTGATCGGCCGTGAGTACGAGGTCGAGCGCGTCATCCAGATCCTGTGCCGCCGGCGCAAGAACAACCCGCTGCTGGTGGGTGAAGCTGGCGTGGGCAAGACCGCCATCGCCGAGGGCCTCGCATGGCGCATCACGCAGGGCGACGTGCCGGAAATCCTGGCCGAGTCGAACGTGTTCTCGCTCGACATGGGCGCGCTGCTGGCCGGCACCAAGTACCGCGGCGACTTCGAACAGCGCCTGAAGGGCGTTCTCAAGTCGCTCAAGGACAAGCCGAACGCCATCCTGTTCATCGACGAAATCCACACCCTGATCGGTGCGGGCGCAGCCTCGGGCGGCACGCTCGACGCGTCGAACCTGCTCAAGCCGGCGCTCTCGAGCGGACAGCTCAAGTGCATCGGCGCGACCACCTTCACGGAATACCGCGGCATCTTCGAAAAGGATGCGGCCCTCTCGCGTCGCTTCCAGAAGGTCGACGTGGTCGAGCCGTCGGTGCAGGAAACCGTCGACATCCTGAAGGGCCTGAAGTCGCGCTTCGAGGAACACCATGGCGTGAAGTACGCCGTGGCGGCCCTGCAGGCCGCGGCCGAGCTCAGCGCCAAATACATCAATGACCGTCACCTGCCCGACAAGGCCATCGACGTCATCGACGAAGCGGGCGCCGCCCAGCGCATCCTGCCGCCGAGCAAGCGCAAGAAGACCATCAGCAAGACGGAAGTCGAGGAAATCGTGGCGAAGATCGCGCGCATTCCCCCGGCCAACGTCAGCAACGACGACCGCAGCAAGCTGCAGACCATCGAGCGCGACCTCAAGAGCGTGGTGTTCGGCCAGGACAAGGCGCTCGAAGTGCTCGCCTCCGCGGTCAAGATGGCACGCTCGGGCCTGGGCAAGGGCGACAAGCCGATCGGCTCGTTCCTGTTCTCCGGCCCCACGGGCGTCGGCAAGACCGAAGCGGCGAAGCAGCTGGCCTATATCATGGGCATCGAGCTGATCCGCTTCGACATGTCGGAGTACATGGAGCGTCACGCGGTGAGTCGCCTGATCGGCGCGCCTCCGGGCTACGTCGGTTTCGACCAGGGCGGCCTGCTGACCGAAGCCGTCACGAAGAAGCCGCACGCGGTGCTGCTGCTCGACGAAATCGAGAAGGCACACCCGGACATCTTCAACGTGCTGCTGCAGGTCATGGACCATGGCACGCTGACGGACAACAATGGGCGCAAGGCCGACTTCCGCAACGTCATCATCATCATGACGACGAATGCGGGTGCCGAGACCATGAACAAGGCGACCATCGGCTTCACCAACCCGCGCCAGGCGGGCGACGAAATGGGCGACATCAAGCGCCTGTTCTCGCCCGAGTTCCGCAACCGGCTGGATGCCATCGTCAACTTCAAGGCGCTCGATGAAAACATCATCCTGCGCGTGGTCGACAAGTTCCTGCTCCAGCTGGAAACGCAACTCAGCGAGAAGAAGGTGGAAGTCACCTTCAGCGACAAGCTGCGCAAGCACCTGGCGAAGAAGGGCTTCGATCCGTTGATGGGTGCACGCCCGATGCAGCGCCTGATCCAGGACACGATCCGTCGTGCGCTGGCCGACGAGCTGCTGTTCGGTCGCCTGACCGACGGCGGCCGCCTCGAAGTCGACCTCGACGACAAGGACGAAGTGCTGCTCGACATCCAGCCGCTTTCGAAGAAGGAAGGCAAGTCGAAGCCCGAAGCTGAAGAAGCTGCGACAGGTTGAAAGAACCGGGCAGTCCGCGGCCGATGAGGTCGCGGAACCGCCTCCAAAGGCCGGTAGCATCACGCTGCCGGCCTTTTTCTTTGGGCCGCCGAAATCACGAAGCCTCCTCGCCTTGATCCTCCCCGAACTCAGCCACGAATGGAAAACCGGCCTCTCCCTGGCGTGGAGCGGCTACATCGCGGTGTTGTCGATCTGGATCGTGATGCAGAAGCGCGCGCCGGTGTCCACGATGAGCTGGATCCTGTCGCTGGCGCTGCTGCCGTTCGCGGGCTTCGTCATCTACTACTTCCTCGGGCCGCAGCGCCTGCGAAAGCAGCGGCTCAAGCGCCTGCGCAGCCGCGCCGGCGCCTCCGCCCAGGCCGACGTGGCGCGGCTGCGCGATGCGGCGCAGAACGCCCCGCCGGCGCTGCAACAGATGGCCAAACTGGGCACCGCGACCTGCGGGCTACCGGTGTCGAGCGCCGTCGACGTCGAGCTGCTTTCAGGCGGCGCGCGCACTTTCGACGCGATCTTCGAGGCCGTGCGCGCCGCGCAGAACCACATCCACCTCGAGTACTACATCTTCGAGCCCGACAAGATCGGCACGGCCTTGCGCGACCTGCTGATCGAGCGCGCGAAGCAGGGCGTGACGGTGCGGCTGCTGATCGACGCACTGGGCTCCAAGCGCATCGGCCGCAATTTCATGGCGCCGATGCTCGAGGCGGGCGTGAAGGTCGCGCTGTTCCACGACACCAAGATCGGCCGCCGCCTGCGCCCGGTGACCAACTACCGCACCCACCGCAAGATCGTTGTGTGCGATGGTCGCATCGGCTTCACGGGCGGCGTGAACATCACCGACGAGGAGGACAAGCGCACCAACCCCGACGCCTACCACGACGTGCACCTGCGCATCGAAGGCAGCGCGGTGCGCTGGCTGCAGACCACCTTCCTCGAAGACTGGACCTACGCCACCGGCGAAGACCCGCGCGGCATGGACGACACCCTGAACGCCATGCTGCCGCAGCTGGAAGCCGGCGACATTCCCGTGCAGATCATCACCAGCGGCCCCGACAACGCGATGGAAGCCATCCACCGAATGCACGTCGAGGCCATTCACTCGGCCACGCACCGCGCCTGGCTCACCACACCGTACTTCGTGCCCGGCGAGCCGGCGCTGATGGCGCTCACCAGTGCCGCGCTGCGTGGCGTCGACGTGCGTCTGCTCGTGCCGCGCCGCAGCGATTCGGCCATCGTGAGCGCCGCCGCGCGCTCGTACTTCGACGAGCTCATCGCCGCCGGCGTGAAGGTCTGGGAGTACAAGGCGCGCATGCTGCACTCCAAGACCTTGGTGGTCGACGACCATTGCGCGATGATCGGCACCGCGAATTTCGACAACCGCAGCTTCCGCCTCAACTTCGAGGTGTGCGCGGTGGTTTATGGTCCGGAACTGACCCGGCCGCTGGCGGCGCAGTTCGAGACCGACCTGCAGAGTTCCGGCGCGGTGCGCGGCAACCGGCACCAGAGTTTCTGGCGCCGCCTCGGCGACGCCATTGCGCGCTTGTTTTCACCCTTGCTCTGAATGAACCACACCTTTCTCTGGCACGACTACGAAACCTTCGGCGCAGTGCCGCGTCGCGATCGTCCCTCGCAGTTCGCCGCCATCCGCACCGACGCCGAGCTCAACGAAGTCGGCGAGCCGCTGATGATTTATTGCAAGCCCGCGCCGGACTACCTGCCCAGCCCCGAGGCCTGCCTGATCACCGGCATCACGCCGCAGGTGTGCCTGGAGCGCGGCATCCCCGAGCATGAATTCGCCGCGCACATCGAGCGCGCCTTCTCGCAGCCCGGCACCATCGGCGTCGGCTACAACACCATCCGCTTCGATGACGAGGTCACGCGCTTCCTGTTCTGGCGCAACCTGATCGACCCCTATGCGCGCGAGTGGCAGAACGACTGCGGCCGCTGGGACCTGCTCGACGTGGTGCGCCTGACGTACGCGCTGCGCCCCGACGGCATCGAGTGGCCGAAGAAGGAAGACGGCAAGCCCAGCTTCAAGCTCGAAGACCTGGCGCGCGCCAACGGCCTGCTGCACGAGTCGGCGCACGATGCGCTTTCCGACGTGCGCGCCACCATCGCACTGGCACGCCTGATCCGCGACAAGCAGCCCAAGCTGTTCGACTTCGCATTCGGCCTGCACAAGAAGGACCGCGTTGCCAGCGAACTCGGCCTGCCCGCGATGCGTGAAACCGCGAAGCCCTTCCTGCACGTCTCGGGCATGTTCCCGGTCGAGCGCGGCTGCCTGGCCGTGATGTGGCCGCTGGCCAGCCATCCGACCAACAAGAACGAACTGCTTGCCTGGGACCTTGCGTATGACCCGAGCGAGCTGCGCGACATCGACGTCGATACGCTGCGGCTGCGCCTGTTCACCCGCACGGCCGACCTGCCTGAAGGCGTGGTGCGCCTGCCCGTGAAGGGCGTGCACCTGAACAAGTCGCCGATGGTGGTCGGCAACCTGCGCACGCTGGCGCCGGCCATGGCCGAGCGCTGGGGCGTCGACCTCGACACGGCCATGCGCCACGCCGCCATCGCACGCGACCTGCCCGACATGAGCGCCATCTGGTCGCAGGTGTATGCCCGGCCAAAGGAGGCAACGCCCGACGTCGACGAAGACCTCTACGGCGGCTTCGTCGGCAACGCCGACCGCCGGCGCCTCAACCAGTTGCGCGGCCTGTCGCCCGAGGAGCTGGCCAAAGACCGCACCGGCTTCGACGACGGACGGCTCGACGAGATCCTGTTCCGCTACCGCGCACGCAACTGGCCAGAACTGCTCAATGAGGACGAGGCCGAACGCTGGGAAGCCTTGCGCGTGGCGAAGCTCTTCAAGGGCGAGGGCGGGGCTCGCACCATCGAGATGCTGTTCAGCGAGGTCGATGCGCTGTCCGAGAACGCCGACGAGCGTGGCGAGGAAATCCTCGGCGCGCTCTACGAATACGCCGAGGCCATCGCGCCCGAGGCTTGATCCGCGTCGCCCATGAGCCTCTCGATCAACGCCGAACTGTCGAAGGGGCTCGAAAGCTACGGGCTGTTCCTGTCGGAAGGCTCGCTGCTGCCAACGCCATTCCGCTTCGAGACACCGGTGCGCGTGTGGCATGCCGTGCAGATGCACGGCGGGTGTTCGGTGGGCGCGTATTCGAGCATCTCGCCGGGCGCATTGCTCGTCGACGTGCGCATGGGGCGCTATTGCTCGATCGGCGACGGTGTGCAGACCCTGTCGGACCATCCCGCCGGCTGGCTCACGACGCACATGCTGGCCTATGCGCCGAATTTTCCTGAGCCCTACCGGCACCAGTCAGTAGGTCAGTTTCCGTCGCACTCTCCAGTCGTGATCGGCAATGACGTGTGGATTGGCTCCAGGGTCAGCCTCAAGAGCGGCATCACCATCGGCGACGGCGCAGTGATCGGAGCGGGCGCTGTGGTGACCCGCGACGTGGCGCCTTTCACCGTCGTTGGCGGCGTGCCGGCCAGGGCGATCCGCCAGCGTTTTCCCGATGCGCTCATCGAACGTATCCAGGCCTGCCCCTGGTGGGACTGGGACTCGCGCACGTTGGCGCTCGATTGGCAGCATCCTGAAAAAGCCCAGTCGACACTGGAGGCCGCCGTTGCAGAAGGTCGTCTGTCGCGCTGGAATCCCGGCTGGCGCCTGCTCGACCACGGTACGCCGCCCGCCGAGGGCCAGCCTGCGCCGCTGGTCTTTCTGCCGGGTTGATCACGCATGGAGGTATTTCGCATGACTACAGGTATTTCGCCCCTTGTCCGCACCGCGCTGGCAGCCGTCGCGATGGCCGCGGCGCTCGCCGGATGCAGCGCATTGCCATCGGCGCCTGGTGCGGCGAAAGCCTGCGGGAGCAGCTTCGAGACCTTCGAGCGCGACACGCTCTATTTCGGCCGGGCCATTCCCTCGGGCGGCCAGGTGTCGGATGCCGAGTGGACGGGCTTTCTCGACACCACCATGACGCCGGCTTTTCCGCAGGGCCTGACGGTGATCGATGCCGCCGGCCAGTGGCGCGGCGTGTCGGGCGACGTGGTGCGCGAGCGCTCCAAGCTGGTGGTGCTGCTGCATCCGCGCAGCGACAAGGACGACGCCGCCATCGCCAGCATCATCGGCACTTACCGCCAGCGCTTCGCGCAAGAGGCGGTGCTGCAGGAGCGGCAATCCGTCTGCGTCCGCTTCTGAGGCTGCCGCGCTCAGGAGGGTTGTCCGTCGATGGCCGGCAGCCCGCTCAGGTCTTCCGACCACGCCAGCGCGGAGCGGCACCAGATACGGCGACGCGGGGGCAGCAATGCGCGCTGCGCCAGTGCTCCCACGCGCAGCGCATAGCTTGGCGGTGTGTCGCTGTCCGCGGCGGCCCAGATTGGCGAGCCGCAGTTCGCGCAGAAGCCGTGTCGTCGCCGCGCGCCGCTGTCTGCCGTCTTCACGTAGGTCTTCGGCGTGCCGGTCAGCAGCCGGTAGCTGGAGGCCGGCACAGGCACCGACACGCGGTAGGCGGAGCCCGACAGCACCTGGCAGTCGCTGCAATTGCACAGCGAAACCTTCTCCGGATCGAGGTCGGCTTCGAAGGTGATCTGGCCGCAGTGACAGGCGCCTTGTACTTGCATGCGAATTCCTTTTTTCGGGGGAAGTGGGCATCGTAGGAAGAGCGGCCTGCGGGCGCAATGGCTGGCTATTTCCCCGGCCGCGCAGCCTCTGGCGCGGCCACGTATGCTCCCCGGATGGACGCCAATTCCACCGCGCTCGCCGACTTCGCCACCCGCCACCGCAAGCTCTTCGTGCTCACCGGCGCGGGGTGCAGCACCGAATCGGGCATTCCCGACTACCGGGACGTCGAGGGCGAATGGAAGCGCCCGTTGCCCGTCACCTACCAGGCCTTCATGGGCGAGGAGTCCACGCGACAGCGCTACTGGGCGCGCAGCCTGATCGGCTGGCCGACGATGGCCGGCGCCCGTCCGGGTGCGGCGCACCGCGCGCTGGCGCGGCTGGAGGCGGCGGGCCGCGTGGGCTTGCTGCTCACGCAGAACGTCGATGGCTTGCATGAGGCGGCCGGTAGCCGCGGCGCCATCGACCTGCACGGGCGCATCGACACCGTGCGCTGCATGGCCTGCGAGCGGCGCACGCCGCGCGCGGCGCTGCAGCTCGAACTGCGGCAGCGCAATCCGAGTTGGGCCGCACTCGAAGCCCGTGCCGCGCCAGACGGCGACGCCGATCTCCAGGGCCATGATTTCTCCGCCTTCGACGTGCCCGCGTGCACGCACTGCGGTGGCCTGCTCAAGCCCGACGTCGTGTTCTTCGGCGAAAGCGTGCCGAAGGAGCGCGTCACGGCCGCCTTCGCGGCGCTGGAAGAAGCCGACGCGGTGCTCGTGGCCGGTTCGTCGCTGATGGTGTATTCGGGCTTTCGCTTCGTGCAAGCGGCCGCCGCGGCGGGCAAACCCGTGGCGGCGGTGAACCTGGGGCGCACACGGGCCGATGCGCTGCTCTCGCTGAAGGTCGAACGGCCGGTGGGCGAGGCGCTGGAGGCGCTTGCGCAGCAACTGGCGCCCGAGCCGCAACCGGATCGCGTGGCCTAGCGTTCGCCCGGCGCCTTGCGCAGTGACCGGATGAACGCGTCCACCGACGCCGTGTAGGCACCGGGCAGGCCCAGTTCACCGTCGATCTGCGCGTGCGTGAGGTCTTCAGGCACTACCTCCGCGCGGCCACCAATTGCCGCGGCCCGAGTCGCGAACTGATTCGCCTGCGTGCACGAGCCGTCGCGCCGCTGGGTCGAGCACACCAGCAGCATCGGTGGTGCACCAGGCGCAAGAGTGTCGGTGGGCGATACGGTGCGCCAGTAGGCGGGGTCGTCGCCGAACACGCGGTCATAGAAAGGCATGTGGCGACGTCGCATCAGTGCCGCAGTGTCCAGCGCCGCGCTGTCGAGTGCCACGGTGCCGAGCCACGGGCGTGCGCCTTGCTGCCGTGCGATGCCGGGCGATGCACTGATCAGCGCAACAAGGTGCGCGCCGGCCGAATGGCCCATGAGCACGAAGCGGCCCGCATCGCCGCCCCACGAAGGCGCGCTTGCCTGCGCAGTGGCCACCGCGCGCGCCACGTCCTGAGCCTGCTGCATCACGTCGACCTGCGGCACGAAGCGGTATCCCACCGACACCAGGATGAAGCCCTGGTCGCGCACCCAGTGCTCGATCTTCACGTCGACCACCGAGGCGGCTGCCTTGTTGCCGAACATCCACGCGCCGCCGTGGACCATCACGAGCACCGGGGCGTTGCGTGCGTTCGGTGGCAGATAGACGTCCATGCGCTGGCGTGCATCGGGGCCGTAGGGCACGTCGGCAAGCCGTTGCACGCCGGTGGGGGCGACCGGCGCGCCAACTTGCTGTGCCATCGCCGGAAAGAAGAGCAGCATGCCCAGCCAGGCCGCGCAAATCCGCAGCAAATGTGTCATGACGAAGCTCCCGGAGGACCGAAGAGGGTCGAGATTTTCGCGCGCCAGCCGTCGGCCTTCCAGAGGTCGCGGCCCAGGTTCACCCACTCGTGGAAGGCGATGCGCAACGGGTTGTGGGTGCGCAGCGGCGTGGTGAGGCCGTAGCGCAGCGTCACGTCCTTGCGCTCGGCAGCGAAGGTGCCGAACATCCGGTCGAACACGATCAGCACGCCGCCGTAGTTGCGGTCGAGGTATTCCGGGTTCGACGCGTGATGCACCTTGTGGTGCGTCGGCGTGTTCAGTACCCATTCGAGCGGCCCCAGGCGCGGCATCCACGGCGCGTGCAGCCAGAACTGGTAGAGCAGGTTGGCCGCCAGCGTGGCCACCACCGCCAGCGGCGGAAAGCCCAGCCACACCAGCGGCGCGAAGAACAGGGCCGTGCCGGTGAGCTTGCCCGTCCAGCCCAGGCGCAGCGCGGCAGCCAGCGTGAGTTCGTTGGGCGAGTGGTGCACCGCGTGCGTGGCCCAGAACCAGCGCACGCGGTGCGCCGCGCGGTGATACCAGTAGTAGCAGAACTCCTGCCCTACGAAGAGCAGTGCGAAGGCCGCGGGCGTCGACAGTGAAATGGTGTCGACCCGGTGCGCGTGCGCCCAGGCCAGCACCGGCGCGGCAATCGACAGGCCCAGCGCATCGACCGCGCGCCGGCCTACCGCGTCGGCCAGCGAGGCGCCGTAGGCGCGCCAGTCGTAGGCCTGGCGCCGCACAAAACTCTGCACCAGGCCTTCGAGCGTGGCTGCGGCCAGCACGAAGACGAGCAGGCCGGTCAGCCACAGCGCGATGCCCGGCCCCATCGATTCGCGGATCAGGTCGAAGGACATGCTATTTCTGCCGGCTGCTGCGTTGCTGGGTCACGGCATAGGCCTCGATCTGCGCCATCGTCACCGAGCCTGCGTGAGCGCTGTCGATGGCGTCGAAGTTGCGGTAGACCCACGGCATCTTGCCGCGTGCTTCGTCGCGTGTGAGACGGCCATCGACGTTGGTGTCGGCGGCGCCGAAGCGCTTGTGCAGCTCGGCGCGCATCTGTTCGGCGCGGCCGGCATCGGGCGCCTGGGCGCAGGCGGCAAAGGACACGGCTGCGAGCAGCAGCGGCAGGACGTGGCGGGTTGTCATGGGCACGCTCCCTTGCATCAACGGCAGGAAATGACTGCGCCGGCCGCGCTGTAGCAGGTGGCGCTGTGCGTCAGGCCGGTGGCGCTGTTGTAGCTCGTGCTGCTCTGCACGCTGTTGCCGGTGGCGGCGCTGGTGGCAGTGGTGCTGCGGCTCTGGGTTACGTTGCCCGATGCGTCGCGGCTCGCGCTGCCGCTGCTTTCTGCGCTGCCGCGCGTGCCGGCTGTAGCGAAGCCACTGCGGTGGCTGGCCGAGCCGTCGGGGTTGACCGAGGTCGTGCCGGCGCGGGCTGCATAGCCTCCGCCGGGCCCGCGTAGCGCGCGCATGTTCGTGGCGGTGGTGCCACCCGCGGCGTTGGGCCGCACGACATGCCGGCTGGCCGCGCCAGCTTGAGTGGCCGTGAAGGCCGCCGCCAGCAGCACGCCGGCCAGCGCGGCGGAAGTGGACAGGGAAAGAACGCGCTTCATGTTCAAGACTCCTTGCGGTGCCGGCTGCGCACCTCGCGAAGCCGTGAAAGCGACTGTGGCCGCGAGATGTGAGCCAGCCATGGCGCAGCGCGGTGCGTTCATGACAATCCGTGAGCGCCCGTCCGGGGCTCTGTCATCGTTTGTCATGAATTCCCGCGCGACCGGGCAAGGCAGCCGCCGTTACGATTCGCCGCATGACCGAAGCGCTGGCCCGCATCCTGATTGCCGACGACGAAGCCGACCTGCGCGCGCTGCTGCAGCGCTACCTCGGCGACCAGGGCTATGCCGTGCGCACCGTCGAGAGCGCCCAGCCGCTCGACAAGCTGCTCGCACGCGAGCGCTTCGACGTGCTGGTGCTCGACGTCATGATGCCCGGCGAAGACGGCCTGGCTGTGTGCCGCCGGCTGCGCGCACAGGGTGAGACCATTCCCATCCTGATGCTGACTGCGCGCGGCGATCCGGTCGACCGCATCGTCGGTCTCGAGATGGGCGCCGACGACTACCTGCCGAAGCCCTTCAACCCGCGTGAGTTGCTGGCGCGCATCCAGGCGCTGGTGCGGCGCCAGCGCATGCTGGGCGCGCACACCGGGCCGGCGCCGGTGCAGGAAAGCGTGCGCTTCGGCGCCTTCACGCTGCACCTCGGCGAGCGACGCCTCGAGCGCGAGGTGGAGGGCGCGAAAGAAGATATCCCCCTGACCACCGGTGAGTTTTCGCTGCTCCAGGCGCTGGCGCTCAACGCCAACCGGCCGTTGGGCCGCGAGCGCCTGATCGAACTGGCCCACGGCCGCGAGCACGAGGCCACCGACCGCAGCATCGACGTGCAGGTCATGCGCCTGCGCAAGCTCATCGAGGCCGATTCCGCGCAACCGCGCCACATCCGCACGGTCTGGGGCGTGGGTTACCTGTTCGTGCCATGAAGCTCTTTCCACGCAGCCTGTTCGGGCGCAACGCGCTGCTGCTCGTGCTGCTCATCGCGCTGGGCCAGATCGGCGGCGGGTTGCTGTTGCGCGAGATGGTCATCAAGCCACGGCTCGACCAGATTGCCGAGAGCGTGGCGCGCAACGTGGCAGCCATCCGCGCGGGCATGCTGGCGCTGCCGCCGGCCCAGCGGCCGGCATTCGTGGACGGGTTCAACCAGCAGGCGACGGCTGGCCGCGCCGACAAGGCGCGCGGCCCGCGCGTGCTGCTCACGCCGCTGGAGCGCGGCTTCGTGCGCTCGGTGTCGGCGCGCATCGCGAGCAAGGGCGTGGAGGCCGTGTGGCGCCGCGAGCCCGACGGCGGCCTGGCGCTGCGGCTCACGCTCGATGGAAGCGATCACTGGGTCGTGATGCCCGGCCTCTTGCCCGCGCGCGAATTCACGGGTGCGCTGGTGGCGGTATCTGTAGGCAGCGCGTTGCTCGCGCTGGCGGGTGCGCTTTGGTTCCAGCGCCGGCTCAACCGGCCGCTGGTGCGCGTGGTGGAGGCCGCGCACACGCTGGCGGCGGGCCGCGAGCCCATGCCGCTGCCCGAAGACGGTCCCACCGAAGTCGCGACCGTGAGCCGCAGCTTCAATCAACTGGTCGGCAGCCTGCGCCAGACCGAGCGCGAGCGCGCCCTGATGCTGGCCGGCATCTCGCACGACCTGCGCACGCCGCTCACCAAGCTGCGCCTGGGCGTGGAAATATTGCGCGACCGCATGGAGCCCGAGCTCGTGAGCAGCATGACGCGCAGCGTGGAAGAAATGGACGCCATCGTCGGCCAGTTCCTCGACTTTGCGCGCGGCGACGGTGACGAGCTGCCGGTGCCGACATCGCTCGACGACATGGCCCGGGCGCTGGGCGCGGCCAGCGCCGACCATGGCCGGCCCATGGCGCTGCAGCTGGGCGGCGCGCCCACGCTGCCGCTGCGCCAGCAGGCCATGCAGCGCGCCATCGGCAACCTGATCGAGAACGCCTGGCGCCACGGCCGGGCGCCGGTCACGCTGTCGACGCGCGTGGTAGGGCAGGAGGCGATTGTCGAAGTCGCCGACCACGGCGACGGCATCGACCCGGCCGAGGCGGATGCTCTCAAGCAGGCGTTCCGCCGTGGCAATGCGGATCGCGGCGGGACGGCAGGTGCGGGGCTCGGCCTGGCCATCGTGCAGCGCATCGCGCAGGCGCATGGCGGTCGGCTCGAACTGGAGACACCCCCGGGCGAGGGCCTGCATGCACGCCTGCGGCTGCCGTTGCCGGCGGGCTGACGGCCTCGTTCAGCCGGCGCGCTTCGGTGCCATCCAGCTCGTTGCGGCGTCGCGTCCCGTGAGGTGCAGGCTCGCAGTGGCAGCAGGCGTTTCGGCCACCAAGCGCCCCTTGCGGAACACCTTGAGTCGCGTGGCGCGCAGGCGGATCGCCTCGACCGGATCGCGCGCCTGCAGAAGCACGAAGCTCGCGTCGCAGCCCGCCTCGATGCCGTAACCCTGCAGGTGCATCACGCGCGCCGCATTCGTCGTCACCGCCTCGAAGCACTGGCGAATGCCGGCCTGGCTGGTCATCTGCGCCACGTGCAGGCCCATGTGCGCCACTTCGAGCATGTCGCCCGAGCCCATGCCGTACCACGGGTCCATCACGCAGTCGTGGCCGAAGGCAACGTTGACGCCGGCAGCCATCAGCTCGGGCACGCGCGTCATGCCGCGGCGCTTGGGGTAGGTGTCGTGGCGGCCCTGCAGCGTGATGTTGATGAGCGGGTTTGCGATGACGGCCACGCCGCTCTGCGCGATCAGCGGCAGCAGCTTGCTCACGTAGTAGTTGTCCATCGAGTGCATCGATGTGCAGTGCGAGCCCGTCACCCGGCCTTGCATGCCGAGGCGCTGCGCCTCGAAGGCCAGCGTCTCGATGTGGCGCGAGAGCGGGTCGTCGGACTCGTCGCAATGCATGTCGACCAGCTTGCCCCGCCCGGCCGCGATTTCGCACAGCAGCTTCACGCTGGCCGCGCCATCGGCCATGGTGCGCTCGAAATGCGGAATGCCGCCGACCACGTCCACGCCCTTGTCGAGCGCGCGCTCCAGGTTCTCGACGCCGCCCGGGGAGCGCAACACGCCGTCCTGCGGGAAGGCGACCAGTTGCAGATCGAGGTAGGGCGCCACCCGGCGCTTGACCTCGAGCAGCGCGTCGACCGCCAGCAGGCTCGGGTCGCTGGTGTCCACATGAGAGCGAACGGCCAGCATTCCCTTTGCCACGGCCCAGTCGCAGTAGGCCAGCGCACGTTCGATCAGCGCGTCGGCCGTGAGCAGCGGCTTCAGCTCGCCCCACAGCGCAATGCCTTCGAGCAGCGTGCCGCTTTCGTTGACGCGCGGCAGGCCATAGCTGAGCGTGGCGTCCATGTGGAAATGCGGGTCGACGAAGTGGGGCGCGAGCAGCAGGCCTTGCGCATCGAGCTTTTCGTGCGCCGGGGCGACGAGGCCTTCGGTCACTTCGGCGATACGGCCGCCCTCGACGGCAATCGACATGCCGGTGCGGCCGTCAGGGAGGGTGGCGTTGGTGATGAGGAGGTCGAGCATCGTGGGACCCTGTGATCGGTTGAACGGTATTTTCGGCCGCTTTGAGCGCCGCCGGAGAGCCGCTCAGCGCGTGTTCTGCGCCCGGTACCGGTATTGCCCCGGCGCAGGCCCGACCTCGATGGTCACGCGGCGCAGCTTCTCGTCGTGCCCCGAGTCGGCCTTGGCCGTCACAACGATGCCGCGCGGCGTGGCGCGGCAGGTGAGGTCGGACAGCGAGATTTCCGCATGGTCGTTGTCGAGCTCGGCGATCGCCACCGTGTGCTCGGCATGCAGGCTGCCGTTGGCGTCGCGCGTCATCCATTGCACGTAGAGGAAGGACTGGGCGTACTGCTCGGCGTGCACCACCCGGTAGGTGCCCTGGTGGTCCTTGCCCCAGGTGCCGCACATCTGCACCCAGGTCACGGCGTCGGCGGTGCTGAAGGCCTCGTAGCCGTAGTTCATGCCAAGTGCATGAGCACCGTTGCCGCCCAGCGCCAGCAGCGCCGCGAGCAGGGCGCCTCGCGCGGCGGTGGCGGTCCGGGTGGTCATCATCAGCGTTCCCCCTTGCGATACGGTTTCATCAGCGCCTGCGGATAGCTCGCCTTGCGCGCCACCAGCACCAGCGCCAGGATCGACAGCAGGTACGGCAGCATCAGGTACAGCTGGTAAGGCAGCACTGCATCGCCCGATTGTTGCAGCCGCAGCTGCAGCGCGTCGAAGAATGCGAACAGCAGCGCGCCGATCAGCGCCTTGCCCGGCCGCCACGAAGCGAACACCACCAGCGCCACGCAGATCCAGCCGCGGCCGTTCACCATGTTGAAGAAGAAGGCGTTGAAGGCCGACAGCGTGAGGAACGAGCCCGCCACGCCCATCAGCGCGGAGCCCGCGACGATGGCGCCGGTGCGCGTTGCCGCGACCGACACGCCCTGGCTCTCGGCCGCCTGCGGGTTCTCGCCGACCATGCGCAGCGCGAGGCCGAGCGGCGTGCGGTACAGCACCCAGCCCACCACGGGCACCAGCAGCAGCGCGAACAGCGTGAGCGCGGTCTGCGCATTCAGGATCGGCACCGGCAGCCAGTCCATCGGTGCAAACGGCGTGATGGTCGGCGGCGTGTTCACTTTCGGAAAGCTCACGCGGTAGCCGAAGTAGCTGAGCGCGGTGGCAAGCAGCGTGATGCCCAGCCCCGACACATGCTGCGACAGCGCAAGCCCGACGGTCAGAAAGGCATGCAGCAGCCCGAACACCATGCCCGTGAGCGCAGCCACGCCCACGCCCACCCACAGCGGCGCGCCCGCATACACCGCGAGCCAGCCGGTGAAGGCGCCCGCGACCATGATCCCTTCGATGCCGAGGTTGAGCACGCCCGCGCGCTCGCACAGCAGCACGCCGAGCGTGCCCAGAATCAGCGGCGTGGCGATGCGCAGCACCGCGACCCAGAAGGCGGGGTTGGCGAGGATGTCGAGGAAGTCCGTCATTTCTTCATCCGCACCCGGTATTGCGTCAGCAATGTCGCCACCAGCACCGCGATCAGCGATGCGGCAACGATCACGTCGGCGATGTACGTGGGCACGCCGACCGCGCGGCTCATGGTGTCGGCACCGACCAGCACGCCCGCAACGAACACGGCAGCCGCGATCACGCCCAGCGGATGCAGCCCCGCCAGCATCGCAATCACGATGCCCGTGTAGCCATAGCCCGGCGACATGTCGAGCGTGACGTAGCTCGTGCGGCCCGCCACCTCGATCGCGCCCGCCAGCCCGGCCAGCGCACCCGAGAGCAGCGCCACCATCACCACGGTGCGCGTCACCGGCACGCCAGCGAAGGCCGCGGCACGCGCATTCGCACCCACGGCACGGATGTCGAAGCCCAGCACCGTGTACTTGAAGACCGCCCACACCATCACCGCGAGCGATACGGCCCATAGCAGCCCGGTGTGCACGCGCGTCTGCGCGATGAGCTTGCCGAGTTCGAGATCGGACTGCAGCGACACGCTCTGTGGCCAGCCCATGGCGCTGGGGTCTTTCATCGGCCCGTCGAGCAGCGCCGACACGCCCAGCAGCACGATGAAGTTGATCAGCAGCGTGGTGACGACTTCGTCCACGCCGAGCTTGTTCTTCATCAGCGCCGGGCCCAGCAGCATCAGCGCACCCGCCACGGCGGCGGCCAGCATCATTAGCGGAAACAGTACCCACGGCGACAGCTCGAAGCCCGTGCCGCCATGCATGCCGCCCACGGCGACGGCCGCCAGCGCGCCGGCATAGAGCTGGCCCTCGGCGCCGATGTTGAAGAGCCGCGCCTTGAAAGCGACTGTGGCCGCCAGCCCGGTGAGGATCAGCGGGATCGCGCGGGTCAGCGTCTCGCTCCACGCGAACACCGAGCCGAAGCCGCCCTGCAGCAGCAGCGCGTAGGTGCGGCCGACCGGCGCACCGGCCCACAGCACCAGCAGCGCGCTGACTGCCATGGTGAAGACGACCGCGCCGATGGGGGCAAGCACCAGCGCCGTGCGCGAGGTTTCGTGGCGCCGTTCGAGCCGCATCATGGCGTGGCTCCCTTGGCGTGCGCAGCCGTCGCGCCGGCCATGGCCAGCCCGATGGCTTCGCGTGTCCAGGCCGCGGCCGGGCGTGCCTCGCCCAGATGGCCGCCGTGCATCACGGCCACGCGGTCGCCGAGCGCGAGCACTTCGTCGAGGTCGTCGGAAATCACCAGCACCGCCGCGCCAGCGTCGCGCGCGGCAATCAGCTGCTGCTGCACATAGGCCACGGCGCCGATGTCGAGGCCCCAGGTCGGCTGGTGCGCGACGATCAGGCGCGGCGCGCGGTTCGGGTACTTCTTGTTGTCGTCGCCCTTGGCCATTTCGGGCGGCTCGGGCGCCAGCAGGGCGCGGCCCAGAATCAGTTTCTGCATGTTCCCGCCGGAGAGCGAACGGGCCGGCGCCATCAGGCCGGCGCCGCGCACGTCGAATGCCTTTTCGATGCGCCGCGCATGCAGGCGGGCGGCCGCGCGCTTCACGATCCACGACCAGCGCGAGAACACCGGGCTGCGCAGGCGCTCCGACACCGCGTTCTCCCACACCGGCAGGTCGCCGACCACGCCGACGGCATGCCGGTCTTCCGGAATGCGCGCGACACCGCGCTGCACCAGCCGGGCGGGCGAGGGCGGCAAGGCGCGGCCCATCAGTTGAGCCGTGCCAGATGTGGCGCGGCGCGTGCCGCACAGCAGCTCGGCCAGCGCCACCTGCCCGTTGCCGGAAACACCGACGATGGCGGTGATCTCGCCGGCGCGCAGCGTCAGCGACACCTCGCGCAGCCGGTCTTGCCCGCCGTTCTTGTCTGATGCGGTGCTCACGTGGTCGAGAACGCAGACGGCATCGCCCACCGACTTGGCTGGCCGCCGCTGCGGCGCATCGACCGCATGCCCGACCATCCACAGTGCCAGCTGTGCCTGCGTGGTGTCGGCCGTGCGCGCCTCTGCCACGAGCTTGCCGCCGCGCAGCACGGCGATGCGGTGCGACACGCGCAGCACCTCGCCGAGCTTGTGGCTGATGAAGATCACCGACAGCCCTTGTGCCACCATCTGCGCGAGCGTGGCGAACAGTGCCTCGCTTTCCTGTGGCGTCAGCACGGCGGTCGGCTCGTCGAGGATCAGGATGCGTGCGCCGCGATACAGCGCCTTGAGAATTTCCACGCGCTGTCGTTCGCCCACCGACAGATTGCCGATCTGCGCGTCAGGCTGCACCGGCAGCCCGAAGCGCTGGGCCACGTCGAGCAACCGGGCACGTGCGGCCGCGCGGCGCGACACCGGGCGCCACAGCGGCTCGGTGCCCATCATCACGTTGTCGAGCACGCTGAGGTTGTCGGCCAGCGTGAAGTGCTGGTGCACCATGCCCACGCCGGCAGTGAGCGCGGCCTTGGGGTTGCCTGGCGGCAGCGGTGCGCCGAAGACTTCGATGCTGCCTTCGTCGGCGACGTAGTGGCCGAACAGAATCGACATCAGCGTCGACTTGCCCGCGCCGTTCTCGCCGAGCAGCGCCAGCACTTCGCCGGCCTGCAGGTCGAGGGAAATGCCGTCGTTGGCGACGAGGCTGCCGAAGCGCTTGGTGATGCCCTGGAGGCGCAGGACGGTGGCGTCGCTTCCTCCCTCCGTGGGAGAGAGGGAAGGCGGGGTCACTTCCACGCAGCCAGGAAAGCCAGCATGACCTTGGCGGAGTTGTCCGCCGCGATGCCCATGAAGGTGCCCATCTCGTTCTCGCCGTCGCCACCGCCCGCGAGGTCGCTGAGCGAGCGGAAGGCGATGTACGGCACGCCGTTGCTGTAGGCGACCATGCCCACGGCCGCGGTTTCCATGTCGAGCACGTTGGCCTGGAAGGTCTTGTAGGTGTATTCGCGGTAGGCCTTGTTGTCCATGAAGGCCTGGCCAGAGACACCGTTGCCGCCAACTACCAGCTGGGGCTTGCGCGGCAGGCACTTGCCGGCGCTGCAGTTGGCCAGGTCGACGTTGCGGATGCTGCGTGCCACCTCGAGCATCTTCGGATCGGTCTCGAACCAGAATTTGCGCTGGATCTCCGGACGCGCGGCCGAGCGCACCTCCACCGGGCGCGGGAACATCATGCCGAAGTTGGGCAGCGTGGCGTCGGTGATGAAGGGTGGCGCTGCGTACTTGCCGGGCGCGGTTTCGCGCGCCATCAGCACTTCGAGGTACTGGCCCCATTGCGCCGGCACCGTGACGTCGCCCACATGCAGAGACGGATTCACGCCACCCGCGATGCCGCTGAACACGATGTTCGTCACGCGGAAGCGATTGAGCACGAGCTGCGTGTTCATCGTCGCGTTCGTCATGCTGATGCCCGACAGGAACAGCACCACGGGCTTGCCTTCGAGCGTGCCGGTGGTGAACTCCACGCCGTTCACGCTGTGCTTCGCCGGGGTTTGCAGGCGCGTGAGCAGCAGCTTGAGCTCGGGCTCGAAGGCCGACAGCACCGCGATGCGCGGGGTGTCGTCGAGGCGCGTGCTGCTGTTGATGCTGACGCCAGTGCCCTTGTAGACGCCGACGCAGCCCGCGAGGCCAAGGGCCAGCACGCCGGCCGCGAGAAGGGAAACCCAGCGGATCTTCATCGGCGCGCTCACTTTGCGGTGGACTTCGGTTGCGCGTCGTCCACCTTCACCGTGAACTTGCCCGAGAGGATGTCAGCCTGCTTGGCCTTCACCTTGGCGACGATGTCGGCAGGCACCTTCTTCTCGAAGGTGCCCAGCGGCGCCAGCTCGGAGCCCTTGTGCTTCATCTGCGCGTACACGCCGTAGTCTTCGGCCGCGAACTTGCCTTCCTTCACGAGCTTGATCGCGCGGTCGGCCGCGGGCTCGAAATTCCACAGGGCCGAGGCGACCACCGTGTCGGGGTACTGGCTTTGGGTGTCGATCACGTTGCCGATGGCGAGCTTGCCCTTTTCCTTGGCTGCGTCAGAGACGCCGAAGCGCTCGGCGTACATCACGTCCGCGCCCTTGTCGATCATGGCGAAGGCCGCTTCCTTGGCCTTCGGCGGGTCGAACCAGCTGTTGATGAAGCTCACGCTGAACTCGACCTTCGGATTCGTTTCCTTCGCGCCGGCCATGAACGCGTTCATCAGCCGGTTGACCTCCGGAATCGGGAAGCCGCCGACCATGCCGATGCGATTGCTCTTCGTCATGCCGCCGGCCACCATGCCGCTCAGGTAGGCCGGCTCCTGGATGTAGTTGTCGAACACGCTGAAGTTGGGCGCCTGCGGCTTGAGCGACGAGCCCATCAGGAAGGCGACCTTCGGGAAGTCTTTCGCGACCTTGCGCGCCGCTGCCTCCACGCCGAACACCTCGCCCAGGATCAGCTGGTTGCCGGCCGTGGCGTACTCGCGCATCACGCGTTCGTAGTCGGCGTTGCTGACGTTCTCGGTGGCCTTGTATTCGATCTCGCCGCGAGCCTCGGCCGCTTTCAATGCCTTGTGGATGCGGCCCACCCATTGCTGCTCGAACGGCACGGTGTACACCGCCGCCACCTTCAGCTTGGCCTGCGCGAGCGCAAGGCCGGGCGCGCCGGCCGCAAGTGCTGCGGCAATGGCGACGGAACGGATGATCAACTGGCGGCGTGCTGTCACGGTGCTTCTCCTCGAGGTATGGAAATCTTCTTGTCGCTGCCGGGGAGCAGCGCGGCGCCCTTCAATCGGACGCCGGGGCGTTACTTGGTGCCGAAGATGCGGTCGCCTGCGTCGCCCAGACCCGGCAGGATGTAGCCGTGGCTGTTCAACTCGCGGTCGATCGCAGCGGTGTAGATCGGCACATCCGGGTGGGCCTTCTGCATCGTCGCCACGCCTTCGGGGCAGGTCAGCAGGCAGACGAACTTGATCGACTTGGGGTTGAGCTCCTTCAGGCGCTCGACCGCGGCCACGGCCGAGTTGCCGGTGGCCAGCATCGGGTCGACCACGATCACGTCGCGGTTCTCCATCTCGCCGGGCATCTTGAAGTAGTACTCGACGGCCGTCAGCGTCTTCGGGTCGCGGTACAGGCCGATGTGGCCGACGCGGGCGCCGGGCACCACTGTCAGCATGCCGTCGAGGATGCCGGTGCCGGCGCGAAGAATGGAAACCAGCACCAGCTTCTTGCCGTCGATGACCTTGGCCTGCATGGTCTCGAGCGGGGTTTCGACCTCGATGTCCTGCATCGGCATGTCGCGCGTGACCTCATAGGCCATCAGCATGCTGATTTCGTTGAGGAGCCGGCGGAAGCTGTTGGTGGACGCATCCTTGCGGCGCATCAGCGTGAGCTTGTGCTGGACGAGGGGGTGGTTGACGAGGTGGACGTTGCTCATTGGATTTTTTCTATCGTTGCTGCTGAACCCGGGAGTCTAAAAGACGGTGCCGTCGCTCTCGATCAGCAGAGGCGGAGCACCGTCACGCAAGCGTTGTGCCAGCGCCCGGCCCGCGGCCCAGGTGCCGCCTTCGAGCACGCAGGCCAGCGGGAGCTCTTCCTCGGTGCGGTCGAGAACCTTGCGCACGCGCGGCGCCACTTCGTCGAGCAGCGCCACGGTGAGCGCGCGCCATTCGACGATGAATTCGTCACTGGCCTTCCAGCGGCGGGTGAGAAACGCCGGGTCCTTCGGCACGATCACCCCGCTGTCGATCAGCAGGCCGCCGTTGCGGTACTCGGGCAGGGCGGTGAGCGCGTCGAGGTGGCGCACCTTCACGCCGGCCCATTCGAAGGGTTCGAGCAGCGAATACGTGAGCCACTGCGAGAGCTTGTGAAACGGCATCCAGCCGTTGGTGAGGCCGGGGCCGCGCACCGCGCTGTGGCGCCAGCAGTCGCCCAGCGCCAGCGCCGGGTCGCCGGAGCCGATGCCGCCTGCGCTGTCGCTGCCGTCGGCCGCGATGCTGTCGACGGCATTGGCCGAGGGCCAGATGCGCGACAGTGTTTCGAGCAGCAGCGAGAGGATCTGGTGCGCGGTGATCTCCGCAGTGGGCGGCGCGGCCGGGCCGTAGGGGCCGACCAGCGCGTCGAACAGGCCGCCGGGCCGGCCGTCGTCGCCGAAGGTCTCGGGCTGCTCGCCCATGGCCTCGCCGAGCCGGCGCAGCAGTGTGGTGCGGCCCGCCAGGCCGACCAGCGGATTCACCTCGCTGACCTGGAAGGCGTCGCCGAGCCGGTCGGTGACCAGGCCGCGCAGGCCGGCCGCATCGGCCTGGTAGGGATGGTTTGGGTCGGACGAGAAAAGCCCGCTCATGAACGCGTGGTAGCTCGCCACGCCCAGCCCCTCGGAACGCGTGAAGCGCTCGCCGGTGGCCGATTCGGTGTAGTGCCAGTCGGGTCCGGCGCCGGCGTCGAGCAGCACGCTCACCAGCACCAGGTCGATGTGGGCCCGGGCGCGCTGGCGGGCGTCGCATTCGCCCAGCAATGCGTCGAGTTCTTCAAGGCGATTGACGCCGCCGGCCTCGAAATGGCGCCAGCGGCTGTGGTACGGGATGGTGTCCCACGGATAGCGCTCGCGCGTGACCTCGGCGACGGTGCGCGCCGCGTCTTCGAGCGTGTTGTCGCTTCCGATGCGGAACCACTGCGATTCGCCCCGGCGCGCGCGTGCCAGCAGGGCGCCCGCGCGCTGGCGGATGGCGGCGGTGGTGCGCAGCAGGCTGGCCGCGCCGGCCGGATGCGCGCTGTCGGCAGTGAATTCGATGGACGGATCGACCTTGCCCGCGCCCCCCGGCGGCAGGCTGCCGGAGCCGTCGACTGGCATGTTCTTGTCGTCGCTGTTGCGGTTGCTCATTCGCTCAATCCCCGGCCCTTGGCCTTCTTCAGTTCCTCGGCGTCCGGCACCGGGCCGGGCGTGAAATAGCCGGCGGCCATCTTGGCGTCCATCTCGACGCGGGCGTCGGCCGGAATCAGCGCGTCGGGAATGTTCACGCGTTCGCCGATCTCGATGCCCGAGCCGGTGATCGCGTCGAACTTCATGTTGCTCATCGACACGAGCCGATGGATCTTCTTGATGCCCAGCCAGTGGAAGACGTCGGGCATCAGCTCCTGGAAGCGCATGTCCTGCACGCCGGCCACGCATTCGGTGCGCGCGAAATACTGGTCGGCCGTGTCGCCGCCCACCTGACGCTTGCGCGCGTTGTAGACCAGGAACTTGGTGACTTCGCCGAGCGCGCGGCCTTCCTTGCGCGAATAGGCGATGAGGCCGACGCCGCCGCGCTGCGCGCCCTGGATGCACTCCTCGATGGCATGCGTCAGGTAGGGCCGGCAGGTGCAGATGTCGGAGCCGAACACGTCCGAGCCGTTGCACTCGTCGTGGATGCGCGCGGTGAGCTCGACTTCGGGGTTGGCCAGGTCGCGCGGGTTGCCGAAGATGTAGAGCGTTTGCCCGCCGATGGGCGGCAGGAACACTTCGAGGTCGGAGCGCGTGACCAGCTCGGGGTACATGCCGCCGGTTTCCTCGAAGAGCGTGCGGCGCAGGTCGGTCTCGGAGCAGCCGAAGCGGCGCGCCACCTCGGGCAGGTACCACACGGGTTCGATGGCGGCCTTGGTCACCATCGCGGCGCCGCCGGTGGTGAGGAAATGGCCGTCGGCCTTGAGGCGGCCGCTTTGCAGCGCCTCGATGACCTCGGGCAGGATCACATGCGCCTTGGTGATCGCGATGGTCGGGCGGATGTCGTAGCCCGCTGCCAGCTCGGTGGAGAACACGTCTGCCACCAGCGCGCCCCATGGGTCCAGCGACACGATGCGCCCCGGCTCGCTCCACTGCGGATAGGGCCCGATCACGTCGGTGGGCGCGGTGTTGGTCAGGTCGGCCTTGTGCTCGCGCTTGAGCGCCCCGGCCGCCACTGCCAGCGCGCGGTACACGCTGTAGGAGCCGCTGTGCGTGCCGATCACGTTGCGATGTGCCCGCTTGGTGGTGGTGCCGACTACCGGTCCGCGCTCGGTTGCAGTGGCCGCGCCCCAGTGAATGGGCAGCGCGCCGAAGCCGCCGGCGTGCGAAGTCAGCCGGATGTGGCCGGTCGACGACGAGGGATGAAGTGGGGGGAGGGGCGTGACACCGCCCGGGGTGGAAGGGATCGTTGTGCTGTCTGCAGACATTGGTAGCCCTCAAAAAATGCAATGTACCGATCACTTGTGCGGCTGGCAAGCGAGGGCGCGCCCTTGGTTGCAGCGCGCTTCGGCGGTCCGCGGATGTTGAACAACAATGCGCGTGGACGGACCGCACTCACAACATCTTTTGCTGGAGGAAATCAATGCGCACGCTTCTCTGTGTATTTCTCGCCTTGAGCCTGTCTGCCTGCGACAAGGCCACCGAAGGCTTCTCGCAAGGTTTCGATTCCGCCTTCAAGACCAACTTCAGGACGAGCTTCATCGACAGCTGCGTCAAGAGCGCCGGATCGCGCGGGAACAAATCGCAGGAGGAGCTCACCAAGCTGTGCACCTGCGCGGCCGATGGCGTCATGAAGGACGCTACTGTGTCGGATCTGCAGGACGTGGACAAGATCAGGAGCAAGAGCGGCCCGATCATTGAGCAGTGCGTGAAGGAGGCCGTCGGCCTCGTGGTGGATACGCCGGCGCGGGTGTCTTGAGGCTCCGGCCCGGGGCCGGCCGCCGCTCGCGGCACAATCCACCGGAACTTTTTTCGACAAGGCTGTAACCAGCCAGCCCGATGGAACGAAACACCGTAGGCAGCAGGACGAACCCGAGCGACGCGGAAGCGGCGCTGCGCAGCCTGTTCCTTCGCGGCCTCGACGGCGACGCGAAGGCCTACCGCGACTTCCTGCAGCGACTCAGCGCGCACCTGCGCGCCTTTCTGGGCAAGCGCCTCTTTGGCTGGCCCGATGAAGTGGAAGACCTCGTCCAGGAATGCCTGCTCGCCATGCACAACCAGCGCCACACCTACCAGAGCGACCAGCCGCTGACGGCCTGGGTGCATGCGATTGCGCGCTACAAGATGATCGATCTGCTGCGCGCCAAGTCGGTCCGCGAAGACCTGCATGACCCGCTGGACGACGACCTGGCCGTGTTCGCCGAATCAGCCGAAGAGGCCAGCGATGCGAAGCGCGACCTCGGCGGCCTGCTCGAAACCCTGCCCGAGCGCCAGCGGCTGCCGATCGTGCACGTGAAGATCGAAGGCCTGTCGGTTGCCGAGACCGCGAGCCTGACAGGAATGTCGGAGTCGGCGGTCAAGGTCGGCATTCACAGGGGGCTCAAGGCGCTGGCGGCCCGGTTCGGCAACAGCTGGGGAGGTGCGGCATGAAGACCGACGATCTGGTCGCGATGCTGGCGAGCGGCGAGGTGGCCGTGCCGCGCCGCCGTGCCAGCCGACGCATCTGGCTGGCGGTGCTGCTGGGTCTGCCGTTCTCGTTCTTGATCCTGTTCGGCGAGTACGGCATGCGGCGCGACATCGTGCAGGCCATGTTCTGGCCGATGTTCTGGGTCAAGGTGCTGTTTCCCTTGTGCATCGCAGCGGCTGGCTTCGTGGCCGTGGAGCGGCTTGCGCGGCCGGGCGTCGAGCCGCGGCGCACCTGGGTGGGCGCGGTGCTGCCCGTGCTCGCGGTGTGGGTGCTGGCGGTGATCGCCTGGTTCACCGTGCCGGCAGAGGAGCGCATGCCCTCGCTGATGGGGCAGTCATGGCGCGTCTGCGCACTGAGCATCGGGCTGATGGCGCTGCCGGTGTTCGCGGCCACGATGGTGGCGCTCAAGGGAATGGCGCCCACGCGGCCGGCGCTGGCCGGGGCTGCGGCAGGGGCGCTTGCCGGGGGCATTGGCGCGGCGGTCTACGCGCTGCACTGCATGGAGCTGACCGCGCCGTTCCTTGCGGTCTGGTATGTGAGCGGGATCGCTGTGCCGGTGCTGGTTGGTGCCGTGCTCGGGCCACGCCTGCTGCGCTGGTAGCGCGCCGGCAGAGGCCCTGGGCCGGTCAAGTCAACGCTTCTTCGAGCCGAAGATCCCGCCGAGCACGCCTCGCAGGATTTCCTTGCCAACAGACGTACCCATGGTGCGCACCGCCGACTTGGCCATGGTCTGCACCAGCCCGTCGTGCTTCGCGCCGCGCGGGCCGGTGGTGCCGAAGAGCATGTCGTTGAGCATGCCGCCCATGCCGGAACCGGACGATGCCGCCGCATCCTTGCCGCCGGGCAGCGTTGCTGCCGGTGCGTCGGGTGCGCTGTCGGCGCGGCCCTTGAGCTTTTCGTAGGCCGATTCGCGGTCTACCGTTTTCTCGTAGACACCGGCGACGAGCGAGCCGGCGATCAGTGCCTTGCGCTGGTCGGGCGTGATGGGGCCGAGCTGGCTGCCGGGCGGCAGCACGAACACGCGCTCGGTCACGCTCGGGCGGCCCTTTTCGTCGAGGAAGCTCACCAGCGCCTCGCCGACCGCGAGTTCGGTGATGGCCGTCTCGATGTCGAGGCCCGGCTTCTGGCGCATGGTGCTGGCGGCCGCCTTCACGGCCTTCTGGTCGCGCGGTGTGAAGGCGCGCAGCGCGTGCTGCACGCGGTTGCCCAGCTGGGCCAGCACCGTGTCAGGGATGTCCAGCGGGTTCTGCGTAACGAAATACACGCCCACGCCCTTGGAGCGCACCAGCCGCACCACCAGCTCGATGCGTTCCACCAACGCCTTGGGCGCCTCGTTGAACAGCAGGTGGGCCTCGTCGAAGAAAAAGGCCAGCTTGGGCTGCTCGGGGTCGCCGATTTCGGGCAGCTGCTCGAACAGCTCGGACAGCATCCACAGCAGGAAGGTGGCGTACAGGCGCGGCGAGTTCATGAGCTTGTCGGCCGCGAGGATGTTGACGACCCCCTTGCCGCCCACGGTCTGCATGAAGTCGGCGATGTTGAGCATCGGCTCGCCGAAGAACTTGTCGCCGCCCTGGGTTTCGATCTGCAACAGGCCGCGCTGGATGGCGCCCACGCTGGCGGCGCTGATGTTGCCGTACTGGGTGGTGAACTGGCTGCTGTTTTCGCCCACGTACTGCAGCATGGCGCGCAGGTCTTTCAGGTCGAGCAGCAGCAGGCCGTTGTCGTCGGCGATCTTGAACACGAGGTTCAGCACGCCGGCCTGTGTTTCGTTCACGTCGAGCATGCGGCCCAGCAGCAGCGGGCCCATGTCGGAGACGGTGGCGCGCACCGGGTGGCCCTGTTCGCCGAACACGTCCCACACCGTAACGGGGCAGGCGGAGGGCTCGGGCACCTCGATGCCCCGTTCCTTGAGGGTGGCAGCCAGCTTGCCGCCGATGGCACCCTTTTGACTGATACCGGTCAGGTCGCCCTTGACGTCGGCCATGAACACCGGCACGCCGATGGCGGAGAGCTTTTCGGCGATGGTCTGCAGGGTGACTGTCTTGCCGGTGCCGGTGGCGCCGGTGATAAGGCCATGGCGATTGGCCAGGCTGGGGAGAAGGCTGCACTCGATGGCGTCGTGCCGTGCGATCAGAAGTGGGTCGGCCATGGGGCGCTCCGGTCGTATCGAAGCGGGCAGTCTAATCAAGCGGCACTCCTATAATCCACGGCCCGCACGGTAGTTCAGGAAAAAGTTTTAGGAGGTTTTTTTGTCATCGACTGCTCAGCCCCCCATTCCCGCCACTGGCGATGCCTCCGAACAGTCGCCGATCGAAAAAGAGCTGGCCGTGCTGCTCGTGAACGCGCTGAATCTCGAAGTGGCCCCCGAGGACATCGTGCCGACCGACCCGCTCTATGGCGAAGGCCTCGGACTCGACTCGATCGACATCCTCGAAGTAGCGCTCGAAGTCTCGCGCCGCTATGGTTTCCAGCTGCGTTCTGACGACGAACGCAACCAGCAGATTTTCCAGTCGCTGCGTACGCTCGCGACCCACGTCGCCCAGCATCGCGTGGTTTCCTGATCCCATGTCGCGATGGCGAATAGCACTCCTTCTGGTGGCAGGCGTGGCGTATGCCGGCCTGTCCCACTGGATGACGCTGTTCCATGCCACGGAACCGTGGGCGGTCGTGGTGTTGCTCGGGCCGCTCTGGCTCGCTGCCATGGGCCTTGCCGCCAGCTGGTTCGGTCGCTGGGGCCTTGCCGCCGTGGCCGTTCTGGGCGTGGGCGGCTTCTCGCTCGTCTTCCTGGGTGAGGCAGGCGATCCCAACCGCTTGTACGTGCTGCAGCACGTGGCCATCAACGCCGCGCTGTGCGGCTGGTTCGGCTCCACGCTGCGCGGCCGGGGCCTGCCGCTGATCACGCAGTTCGCGCAGCGGGTGCACCCGCTCAAGGGGCACATGCTGTCCTACACCACGCAGCTCACGCGCATCTGGACCGGCTTCTTCGCGCTGACGGTGCTGGCGTCGATCCTCATCTACCTGACAAGGCCGTTCTCCGACTGGTCGCTGTTCGCCAATGTGCTGTCGCCCGTGATGGTGACGCTGCTCTTCGTGGGCGAGCACTTTGTACGCTATCGGCTGCATCCCGAATTCGAACGCACGCGCCTCGTGGATGCGGTGCGCGCGTTCTATGGCACATCGTCGGTGGACACCAGCCCCGGCGGCCAATGACACAGGCGCCGCCCGCGTGACGACAGATACCCGTTTCCTGCCACTTCTCACCGACCGAGACCCAGATTCCATCCTGGCCTGGCGCGCCGGCGTGCCCGTGAGCACGCGGCAGTTCCTGGCCGACGTGGCCCGCTTCGCGCCCGAGCTTCCGGGCGAGGGCTCCGCCGTCAATCTCTGCGTCGACCGCTATGCCTTTGCCGTGAGCCTGGGCGCGGCGCTGGTGCGCGGCCATGCCAGCCTGCTGCCGCCCGACGCGCGGCCCGACACGCTCGCTCGCCTGCTCGAGTCCGGCGGCCCACGTCTTTTTGCGCTCACCGACGATCTGAAGCAGCAAACGCCCGGCATGCAGCGCGTGCTGATCGAGAACAGCCAGAACCGCGCGAGCTCTGAGGCCCCCGTGCCGCAGATCGACGCAGCCATGCACGCCGCCAGCCTGCTGACCTCCGGTTCGACCGGCGTGCCGCAGCCCCACGCCAAGACCTGGGGCACGCTGGTGGGCGACGTCGCGGTGGCCGTGAAACGGCTGTGCCGTGTGCTCGAACGTCCCACGCTGGAAGGCCTGACGCTGGTCGCGACCGTGCCCGTGCAGCACAGCTACGGGCTCGAGTCGTCAGTGCTGCTGGCAATGCTCGGCGGCGCGGCCTTCGAAAGCGGCCGGCCATTCTTTCCGGCCGATGTGGCGAAGACGCTGGCCTCGGTGCCGCGCCCCCGCGCGCTGGTGACCACGCCGTTCCATCTCAAGACATTGCTGCTCTCGGGCATCGAGCTGCCGCCGGTCGACCTGATCCTGTCGGCCACCGCGCCGCTTTCGCCGCAGCTCGCGCAGCAGGCAGAGCAGGCGATGGGCGGCGTGCTGCTCGAAATCTACGGCAGTACCGAGTCGGGGCAGGTCGCCACGCGCCGCACCACCGACAACGAGATCTGGGAGACATTCGGCGAGATCCGCGTGCACGCCGAGCCTTCGGCGGACGGTAGCCCCGAGCGCTTCATCTTCAGCGGCGACTTCATTCCCGAGCCCACGCCCATGGCCGACGTGCTCGAACTGCTGGACGAGCGCCGCTTTCGCCTGTTCGGCCGGGCCAACGACCTGATCCACGTGGCAGGCCGGCGCAGTTCGCTCGCGCACCTGAACTTTCACCTGAACAGCATTCCCGGCGTGGACGACGGCGCCTTCTGGCTGCCCGACGAGGTGGCCGACGGTGTCGTACGGCCGGTGGCCTTTGTGGTCGCGCCCACGCTGTCGGCGGGCGACATCATCGCGGCCCTGCGGCAGCGGCTCGAACCCGTGTTCGTGCCGCGCCGCGTGGTGCAGGTCAAGGCCTTCCCGCGCGAAGGCACGGGCAAGCTCACCGTGCGGGCGCTGCGCGAATTTGCGCTGGCGCAGCTAGCGGAAGACGACACATCGGTGCAGATGGCCCACGTGGTGCCAGCTGACCACCCCGTGTTTGCCGGTCATTTCCCGGGGCAGCCGCTGCTGCCGGGCGCGCTGGTGCTGGCCGAGGTCATGGAGGCCATTCGCCGCGTGCCGGCCCTGGTGGCTCGGCTGGGCGCCCATCCCACGCTCGCCGCGGCCAAGTTCCTGGCGCCCGTGCGGCCCGGCGCCGCGCTGTCCATCGAGCTGCATCCGGAAGCCGGGCCTGGTCGCGGCGTGCGTTTCGACGTGCGTTGCGACGGCGTGGTGGCTGTCACGGGCCGCTGGACGGCCGTGCAAGAGTCCGCGTGATGAAGCACACCGATGTCGAGGCGCGCGCCGTGAAAGAGGCAACCAGGGCAGGGCAGGCGGCACCGAAAGGCGAGCGTGGCGAAAGCGGCGACTGGGCCCGTGCGCCCGAGCGCAGCAACATGCTGGCGCTGCGGTTCATCGTTTTCATGGCGCTGGTGTGCGGACGCCACGTCACGCGCCTCCTGCTGCCGCCGATTGCCCTGTACTTCCTGCTGTTCGCGCCGGCGCAGCGCCGGCACATCAAGCGCTACCTGTTCCGGGCCATCGGTCCGCAGGCGGGTTGGGTCGACGGCTTCCGCCTGCTGCACGCCTTTGCCTCGACGGTGCTCGATCGCGTGTATTTCCTGCGTGGGCGCCTGGACCTGTTCAAGGTCAGCATCGAGGGCAATGCACCGATCGATGCCGAGATCGCGCGAGGGCGGGGCGCCTTTCTGCTCGGCGCCCACATCGGCAGCTTCGAGGTGCTCGGCGCCTGCAAGCAGCAGACGCACCAGTGCAACCTGCGCCTGGCGATGCTGATGTACCCAGACAACGCGCAGCGCATCACGGCCGTCCTCAACACCATTGCCGTGCCCGAGCTGCGGCCGCACGTCATCGCGTTGGGCCGGCCGCATTCGATGCTGGCCCTGCGCGACTGGCTCGACGGCGGCGGCCTGGGCGGCATGCTGGCCGACCGCACGCTGCCGGGCAGCGAAGAGCAGCCCGCGCACCAGCGTGGCAACAACATCGTGCTGCCGTTCCTCGGGCAGCCCGCAGTTTTCAACGATGGTCCTTTCCGCCTGGCCGCCTTGCTGCGTCGCAAGGTGTTCTTCATGGCCGGGCTCTACGGCGGCGGTGCCCGCTATGACGTGCGATTCGACCCGCTGGCCGACTTCGGCGAGCCGGTTTGCAGCCCCGCGGAGCGCGAAGCGCGCATTCGTGCTGCCGTCGAAGCCTATGTGGCACGCCTCGAAGCGCTGTGCCGCGCGTATCCCTACAACTGGTTCAATTTCCATGATTTCTGGCTCGAAGATGCGGCTTGACTGGCTTTGCAGGGCATGCGTGCTCGCACTGGCCTTTTGCGCCGTGCCGGCCTGGGCGGCGTTCGACCTGCCCGAACTGATGACGCTGCTGGCCAAGCAGAAGAGCGGGGAGGCCCGCTTCACCGAACAGCGCTTCGTGCACGGCCTGGAAGGCCCGCTCGACGCCAGCGGCACGCTGAGCTTCGATGCGCCCGACAAGCTGGTGCGCCGCACGCTGTCGCCGCGCGTCGAGACCATGGCGGTCGAGGGCAACACGCTGACGTTGTCGCGCGGCGGCCGCAACCGCACGCTGGCGCTCGACAGCATGCCCGAGCTGCTCGGCCTGGTCGAAGCCATGCGAGGCACGCTGACCGGCGACGGCGCCACGCTGCAGCGCTATTTCCGCAGCACCGTGTCGGGCTCCGCTGCCAAGTGGACGCTCGACCTCGTGCCGATGGACAGCCGGCTGGCCGCGCAGGTGCGCAGCATCCGCATCAGCGGCCGCGCGAGCGACGTGCTGGGGCTCGAGATGGAGTTCGTCGGCGGTGACCGATCGGCCATGAACATCACGCCGGGCGCGACAGCACCCGCGCCAGCCAACGCGGCTCCGTCCGGCGCCACCGGACGCACCACGCCGTGACGCCACAGCAGCAGGCGGGCGGCCCGCCGGGCTGGCGGCGCAGGGCGGTCGTGCTGCTGGCGTGGCTGCTGGTGCTGGTGTGCGGAGCCGTGGTCATCGCGCGCACGCAGATCGGCGCCGACCTCTCGGCCTTTCTGCCCAAGAGCCCGGATGTGCGCCAGCGCGTGCTGATCGAGCAGCTGCAAAGCGGCGTCGCCTCGCGCACGCTGATGCTGGGCATCGAAGGCGGCAGTGCCGAGCAGCGCGCCGCGGTGTCGCGCGCGGTCGCAAAGGACATGCGCGAGAGCAAGCTCTTCGACCTGATCCAGAACGGCGACGTCGGCGACTGGAGCGAGGCGGGAAACTGGGTACTCCAACACCGCTACCAGCTGTCGCCCGGCGTCACGCCCGGGCAGTTCACTGTCGAGGGCTTGCGCGACGCGATCAACGAAACGCTGTCGATGCTGGGCACGCCTGCCGGCAACGTGATCAAGCCCCTCCTTGATCGCGACCCGACCGGGGAGACGCAGCGCATTGCCATGGAGCTGACGCCCGCCAGCGCGCCGCGCAGCGAGGACGGCGTATGGATGTCGCGCACCGCGCCGCGCGCGCTGATGGTCGCCACCACGCGCGCTGCCGGCAGCGACCTCGACGCGCAGGCCATCGCCATTGCGCGCGTGCACGCCGCCTACGCGGCCGCGACGCGCGACATGGGCGCAACCGCGCCCAAGCTGCTGCTGAGCGGTCCGCCCGTGTTCTCGGTGATGAGCCGCGACAAGATCAAGACCGAAGCGATCCACCTCGCGGTGGTGGGCGGCATCGTGATGGGCGGGCTGCTGTTGCTGGCGTTTGCATCGCCGCGCGCGCTGGTCATCGCCTTCCTGCCCGTGGCCACGGGCGTGGTGATCGGCACCGCGAGCGTGAGCCTGGTGTTCGGCTCGGTGCATGGCCTCACGCTGGGCTTCGGCAGCACGCTGATCGGAGAAACGGTCGACTACGCCATCTACTACCTCATCCAGGCGCGTGGCGCCACCGTGGCCGGCACCGGCTGGCAGCGTTGGCGCGACCTGAACTGGCCGACCGTTCGGCTCGGGCTGCTGACCTCGGTGTGCGGCTTTGCGGCGCTGGTGTTTTCGGGCTTTCCGGGGCTGGCGCAGCTGGGTGTGTTCTCCATCGCCGGCCTTGTTGCGGCGGCGCTGGCTACGCGCTATGTGCTGCCGATGCTCGCGCCCGACGGTGCCACCGGCATGGGCATGCGCAAGTACATGGCGCAAATGGCCGGCGCGCTGGTGCGCGGCCTGCCGCGCCTGCGCTGGCCTCTGGCCGCGCTGGGGGTGGCGGCACTGGCATTGGTGCTGTGGCAGGGCGGCCATCTGTGGCGCGCCGATCTTGGCGCGATGAGCCCGGTGCCCAAGGCAGCCCAGCAGCTGGACGAAATGCTGCGCAACGACATCGGCGCGAGCGACGGTGGCGTGCTGGTGGTCGCCTATGGCGACGACGAGCAGGCCGCGCTGCGCAACACCGAGGCGGCGGCGCAGCGGCTCGATGCGCTGGTGGATCAGGGCGAACTCGTCGGCTACGAAACGGTCACCCGCGTGCTGCCCAGCGTGGAAGTGCAGACCGCGCGCATCGCAGCCCTGCCGGACGCCGAAACGCTGCGCGCCAACCTGGCAGAAGCAACCAAGGGCATGCCGCTGCCGGCTTCGCGGCTCGGACCGTTCCTGGCCGACATCGAGGCTGCGCGCAAGCTGCCACTGGTGCAGCGCGCCGAACTGGCCGCCGGGCCGCTCGGCTCGGTCCTGAACACGCTGATGTACCAGCGTCCGGGCGGCGGCTGGGGCACGCTGGTCGTGCTGCATCCGGGCGCCAAGTTCGACCAGGGCCGCCTGGAAGCGGCGCTGGCCGGCCTGCCTGAAGTGCAGGTGGTCGACGTCGGCCGCGAACTTGCGAGCCTGTACCAGCGCTACCTGCACGAGGCCTTCGTGCAGGTGCTGCTCGGCGCGCTGGCGGTGGTGCTGTTGCTCGGCATCTACCTGCGTTCGTGGCGCCGGCTGCTGGCCGTGTGCCAACCCCTGGTGTTCGCGGTGGTGCTCACGCTTGGGGGCATGGCCGTGCTGCAGGCGGCGCTGGGCATCCTGCATCTGGTGGGGCTGCTGCTGATCGTGGCGGTGGGATCCAACTACGCGCTGTTCTTCGACCAGCTGCGCACCACCGGGCGGGCCGACGAGGACACGCTGGCGTCGCTGATGCTGGCCAACCTGACGACCGTGGTGTCGTTCGGGCTGATCGCGATTTCGGACATTCCGGCGCTGTCGTCCATCGGCCGCGTGGTTGCGCCTGGGGCGCTGCTGGCGCTGTTGCTTTCGGCAGCATTCGCACGCAGCGTGGGGCCTTCGCAGGCTTCGCGTGGCTGACGGGGGAAAATCCGGCCTCATGTCCATCGCTCCCGCACCTACCGAATCCTGGCCCTGGCCGCCGGCCATTCGCGCCAGCGCGGCGTGGCACGTCGCGGCCATCGGTGCGGGCGTGCTGGTGCCGGGCGCGTTGCCGTGGGCCGTCGGCGCGATCGTGCTGAACCATGCGTTGATCACCGGTGCCGGCCTGACGCCGCGCAGCAGCCTGCTGGGCCCTAATGTCACGCGGCTGCCCGAAGCGGCCGCGGCGCGGCGCGAAGTGGCGATCACCATCGACGACGGGCCGGAGCCCGAGGTAACGCCGCGTGTGCTCGAACTGCTCGACGCGCACGGCCAGCGCGCCACCTTCTTCTGCATTGCCGAGCGCGTGCTGGCGCATCCCGAACTGGCACGCGAGATCGTGGCGCGCGGCCACAGCATCCAGAACCACACGGCGCGGCACCGGCACAATTTTTCCTTTCTCGGGCCGCGCGGTTTCGCCGCCGAGATCGCGCGGGCGCAGGACATCCTGAGCGACGTCACCGGCCAGCGCCCGACCTGTTTCCGCGCGCCCGCTGGCCTGCGCAACCCGTTTCTCGAACCCGTGCTGCACCGCCTCGGCCTCTCGCTCGTGAGCTGGACACGGCGCGGCTTCGACACGCGCGAAGGCGACGCCGCCAAGGTGATGGCGCGCTTGAGCCACAACCTGCAGGCGCGCGACATCCTGTTGCTGCACGACGGCAATGCCGCGCGCACCGTTGCTGGACAACCTGTTTTGCTGGAGGTACTGCCCTTGTTGCTCGAACGCCTGCGCGCCGATGGATTGCGCTCCGTGACCCTGCCTGAAGGATTGAAGTCATGAGCGCCGCCCGGCCGCCCGAAGGCGCTCGCACCGCAGCGCGAAGCGCGGAGGTTTCCGAATGAGCGCGGTGATGTTGTCGACCGATAAGGCGTGGCGCGAGCTGCATGAAGCCGCGACCATTCCCTACAAAAAAGGCGGCAGCTTCGCCTGGCACTTCGCACGCGGCAAGCTGGGGCGCGACCCGGTGTTTCGCGGGCTGCTCGAGCGCGGGCTGTTTGGCGCGCCGCACCACCGCGTGGTCGACATCGGCTGCGGGCAGGGCCTCTTCGCGAGCCTGCTGGCATCGATGAGCGCGATGCAGAAGCAGGGCCGCTGGCCATCAGCGTGGCTTGCCACGCCGCACAGCGCCGACTACACCGGCATCGAGCTGATGCCGAAGGACGTGGCGCGCGCCGAGGCCTCCATTGGCCATCTGGAGCCCACGCCCAGGCTTGTCTGCGCCGACATGTGCTCGGCTGCCTTGCCGGACTGCGACCTCGTCGTGATCCTCGACGTGCTGCATTACGTGAACCTCGAAGCGCAGGAAGGTGTGCTCCAGCGCGTGCACGACGCGCTGCGCCGTGGCGGCAATCCGCACGCACGGCTGCTGCTGCGCGTGGGCGATGCGTCGAGCCGCCGTGGCTTCGCAATCAGCCAGTGGGTCGACCGCACCGTGACACGCATCCGCGGCCACAAGGTCTCGCCGACCTGGGGCCGTCCGCTGGCCGACTGGACCGCGCTGCTGCAGCGCCTGGGCTTCCGGGTGCAGAGCATCCCGATGAGCGAAGGCACCCCGTTTGCCAACGTACTGCTGGTCGCCGACCTGGAGGCCGCAGCTTGACCGCACCGCAGACGCTCGACCGCGCAGGCATTGCGCAGCGCATTCCGCACAGCGGCAGCATGTGCCTGCTCGAGCGGCTCGAAAGCTGGGACGCCGACGCGATCCACTGCAGCACCACGACCCATGCGCAAGCGGGCAACCCTCTGCGCACGGAAGGCGGCCTGCTCGCACCGAACGCAATCGAATACGCGGCGCAGGCCATGGCGCTGCATGGTGGCTTGCTGGCCACCGAGGGCAGCAGGCCATCGGCCGGTTTCCTGGCAAGCGCGCGCAATGTGAAGCTGGCGGTGGCACGTCTCGACGACGTGCCCGGCGCCTTGCAGGTGGGCGCCCGGCGCCTGTCGGGTGACGATCGCCAGATCCTCTATGAATTCACCGTCAAGGCCGACGACGGCCGCATGCTGGCCGAAGGCCGTGCCGTCGTGGTCCTGAACACGCCGCTCGCAGCAGAACAACAAGAAAGCACGACATCGCCATGAGCCTCGAAGGAAAACGCGCACTCATCACAGGCGCAAGCGGCGCACTCGGCGCTGCCATGGCCGAACGCCTGGCACGGGACGGCGCCACGGTGCTGCTGCATGCCAATTCGCGGCCCGAGGCGGTCGAGCAACTGGCGGCATCGATCACGGCTGCAGGCGGCAAGGCGGAATGCCATGTGTTCGACCTGCGCAGCGACGAGGCCTCGGCAGCAGCTTGCGCGCGCATCCTGGAGGGCGGGGCGGTGCAGATCCTCGTCAACAACGCGGGCGTGCACGACGACGCCGTGCTGCCGGGCATGCGCGCCGAGCAGTGGCACAAGGTGATCGACGTGTCGCTCAACGGCTTCTTCCGCGTCACGCAGCCCTTGCTGCTGCCGATGATGCGCACGCGGTGGGGCCGCATTTTGAACATCTCGTCGGTGGCCGCGATTGCGGGCAACCGGGGGCAGGTCAACTACGCCGCTGCCAAGGGCGCGCTGAACAGTGCGACCAAGGCGCTGTCGCTCGAAGTGGCGTCGCGCGGCGTGACGGTGAATGCGATCGCGCCCGGGATCATCGCCTCGCCGATGGCGGATGCAGTGTTCGACCAGGCGGTGATCAACCAGATGGTGCCGGTGAAGCGGGCGGGAACGCCGCAGGAAGTGGCGTCGCTGGCGGCGTTCCTGGCCAGCGACGAGGCGGCCTACATCACGGGGCAGGTGATCTCGATCAATGGCGGGATGATCTAGGGGCGCTGGTCGCCATGGGGCACGGCGGTGGGTGCTGTGTCCTTGGGCGGCCCCAATAAAACCTACAACGGCAGCGTGTCGAACGCGGCGTAAACGGTAGCCAGCCAAGACTTCACGCGCTGGCGCTCCAGCAGCCCCAGCGCATGCGGCCCTTCGCGGTCATTCACGGCCTTCCAGAAACTGGTGTTCTGCGCATCGATCTTGCGCATGCTCGCGTCATGCAAACGCGGCAGCGCAATCACGCGAGCGCCATTGGCCGTGGCCTTCGAAAGCGATTGCGAACCCAGCAGCATCCCGAAGTCGCTGCCACGCCCGTAGTTCTGCACCACGATGTAGTTGGGCCGGTTGCCGAAGGTGTCGATCAGCGAGCCGAGCAGGTCGGTCGAGTCCTTGCCGTCGTCCAGCACGTGCCAGAAATTGACTGTGACGCCAATCTCGGCGAACACGTCGAACAGGTCCGACTCCTTGATCCAGCGCGACAGTGGCGCCAGCGTCTGGGCCGCGAGGTCGACGATCACGCTTTGCTGCGGGTTGGTCTCGAAGCCGTTGACGACCGTGTCGAGCCCTTCGAAGCTGTCGACCACCACGGGCGAGGCAAAGCCTTCGTAGAAACGGGTGAACGAGCTGTGCGAGCGGTCGGTGTCGAAGCCGGTGAAGGGGCGGCTGTGGTCGATGAAGTACTGCGCCAGCACGCGCGCGGTGACCGACTTGCCGACACCGCCTTTTTCGCCGCCGATGAAATTGATGGAGCTCATGAGTTGATGCTGCCTCGAATGGGTTGAGGAGGGGTGGAGGGCGGATTCATTCTAGGGGGCTGCTTTTTCTTTTTGTTTGCCACCTTTTGAAATGGCTTGCAGCAAGGGATGTGCCTGCAATCGCTGCTGCAGCCGTTTCTTCCACGGGGCCGGCAGCGTCGAGGCTTCGATCATTGCGGGCCACTTGTCGCGGGCGAGCCGCGCGGTGTCGGCGATCACACGGCGCACCAGCGGCTCGTGCAGCCCGGTCGAGAAGCAGAAGGCGCGCACGCTGGCGGGCGTGAACAGGGCCGTGCGCCTGGCCGTGCCGGCGGCTGCGGGCAGCAATGGCAAGGCGTGGCCGTCGACACCTTGCAGCGCTGCGTAGGCGACGATGTCGTAGGCCGGGGCAAAGCGCGGCGCGATGCCATCGGGGTACAGCACGCCGAAGTTCTTCAGATGCGCATCGGGGTTGCCGAGGAGATCGTTCACCGCAAGGCGCCGCACGAGCTCGAGCACCGCTTCGTCGCCCAGCGACGGAAAGGCGCGCATTGCGAGCGCCATGTCGAGGTAGCTCCCGCTGTACTTGCGCATCGGGTCGATTGCCAGCACCTGCGCGAAATCTTCGAAGTGGATGCGGCGCGCGCCGTCGCGGTCGAAACGCGTCACTGCCAGAAACTCGGGTTCGTCGGGCAGCGCATAGCTGTGCTCTGCGGCAATGGCTGAGAGCGGTGCGAGTTCGGCATGGCAAACCTCGACGCCCGCCGCGCTCGCCATCTGCAGCGACAGCATTTCGAGCTGCGGCATGTGCGGCCGGCCGGCCACCGGCAGCTTGGCGATGACCCGGGTGCTCGCACCGGCCCGTGTGCGGGCAACATACCGTCCGCCCTGGCGGCGCAGGCCCAGCTTGGGCTGCACGCCGGAGACCGAAATGCCCTGCGGCATCGGCAGCTCGACCACCGACATCTCCAGCGCGTCCTGGTCCTGCGTGATGAGCCGCTGCAGCGTGCCGCGGTCCACCGACACTGGCCTGGCGCTCACGGCGCCGGGCAGGTCGCCGCCACAGGCCGCGAGCAGCTCGAAATAATCGTTCTCGCGGCAGCCGCGAAGCTGCGCGATGTGGCTGCGCAGCACGCCCTCGGGCAGCAGGTTCTGGAAAAAGCTGGGCAGCAGGCCGCTCTGGGCGTTGAACAACGGGTTCTTGACGTCGCTCCACAGCGCCGACTGAGTGGGCGGATCGCTCGCCACCATCGAGAGCGACAGCACTTCGGGCGGTGGGCTGGCGACTAGCTCGGGTTCCGCCACGAAGCGGCACAGGTCGGCGTACTGGAACAGCTTGCCGAAGCGGCGTGCGCCGAGCGAAATCTCCAGGATCTTGACGTTCATGGCGGTGAGCGGCGCTTGACGTAGCGCGGGGCGGGCGCCTGCGTCACGGCATGGCCGACGCGCGTGGTCACGGGGCGGTAGCCGGCATCGGTTGCCGTCGTTTCACCGAAGCCCTTGGGCGCAAGCTGCAACTCGAGCCCCAGCGCATCGACCAGCGCAAGCAGGGACGACAACTGAGGGTTGCCCCGCAGGCTCAACGCGTTGCGCACGGAGCGCTCGGTGAGCCCAGAGCGCAGCGCGATCTCGGCATTCGAGATGCCGGCGGCCTCGCGGCGGGCAGTCAGGGCGGTGATGAGTTCCTGCTTGTTCACGGAAACATATTACCGTAAATGCAGATTTGGGAAATATCTTTCCTATGCTGCATTCCCCGCGACCTTACTTGGGCAGCAGCGTGAAGAAGGGCATGACCACGCCCATCACCCAGTTCTGGCCGAAGTCGAGTGCCGCCCGGCGGTATTTCTCGTCGGCCTGGGCGGCCAGCAGATCGAGCCGCGCCACCACCTTCGACAGTTCGCGGTCGGCCACGAGGTTGCGGCCACGGTCGCTGATTTCGGTGGCCAGCAGCAGCGGCTGGCCGTCGGGGCCGGTCTTGGAGGAAATGAGCCAGAGCGAGATCTCGAAGTTGCGTGCGGCCCGGAAGCTGTTTTCGGCGTTGACGCCGTCGATCATGGTCTGGTCCCAGGTGTCGCCGTTGGCCTGCTTGAGCATGGTGGCCCAGCCAACCACCAGTGCCGCGACGCGGTCGCCCTGGTAGCCCTGCGGCCCGGTGTCGAAGGCCATGCGGATCGCGTCGATGCCGGTGGCGCCCTTCAACTCGGGCAGGGGCGGGCCTTTGAGCACGGCGTCCCAGGCGCGCTGGGTGGCCTCGTCCATGCTGGCTGCCGACTTGCGCCATTCGCGGGGGTTGCGCTTGTACAGGGTGCTCTGAACCCGTCGCACTGATTGCAGGTTGTCGCGCAATGACAGGTTGGCGATGCGGTTGGCGCCGGACTGCAGCCACTCCTGGTTGTTGTAGGGTTCGGCGCGCTGGGTGTCGCGTACCGACGAGCAGCCGGCAAGACCGAGCAGGGCGGCCGTGCCCGCCAGCAGCCAGGTTCGTCTTACGGCAAGGGGTGAAACCGGGGAATCGCTCATGCCCTGACGTTATCATCCACGGCTGGGGCGGCGGCCTGCATCAAGCTGCGGGCCCGTGCAATTTTCCTTACAAATCAATACCTTGGCGCTACAGCCAAGGCAGGCCGACAAGTCGTGCGTCTTAATTCCATCAAGCTTTCGGGCTTCAAGTCGTTCGCCGAACCCACCAACTTCCTGCTGCCGGGCCAACTGGTCGGCGTCGTCGGGCCCAACGGTTGCGGCAAGTCGAACATCATGGACGCGGTGCGCTGGGTGCTCGGCGAGTCGCGCGCGTCGGAGTTGCGCGGCGAATCGATGCAGGACGTGATCTTCAACGGCACAACCACCCGCAAGCAGGCCAGCCGCTCGAGCGTGGAACTGGTGTTCGACAACGCCGATCACCGCGCCGGCGGCCAGTGGAACCAGTTCGGCGAAATCGCCGTGCGCCGCGTGCTCACCCGCGACGGCACCAGCAGTTACTACATCAACAACCAGCCGGTGCGTCGCCGCGACGTGCAGGACGTGTTCCTGGGCACGGGCCTCGGCCCCCGCGCCTACGCCATCATCGGCCAGGGCACGATCAGCCGGATCATCGAATCGAAGCCCGAGGAACTGCGCCTGTTCCTCGAAGAAGCCGCGGGCGTTTCCAAGTACAAGGAGCGCCGCCGCGAAACCGAAAACCGCCTGGGCGACACGCGCGAGAACCTCACGCGGGTCGAAGACATTCTTCGCGAACTCAACGCCAACCTCGAAAAGCTCGAAAAGCAGGCCGAGGTGGCCGCGCGCTACAACACGCTGCAGGGCGACGCCACGAAGAAGCAGCACCAGCTGTGGTTCCTGAAGCGCAGCGAAAGCAACGCCGACCAGTCCAAGATCAAGGCCGATTCCGAAAAGGCCATCAACGATCTCGAATCGCGTACGGCAGACCTGCGCCACATCGAGGCCGAGCTCGAAACCGTGCGCCAGGCCCACTACGGGGCCGGTGACCAGGTCAACCAGGCGCAGGGCAAGCTCTACGAGGCCAGCGCCGAAGTCGGCCGGCTCGAAGGCGAGATTCGCTTCGTGGTCGAAGGCCGCCAGCGCGTCGAGCAGCGTCTTGTGCAACTGCGCGAGCAAATGGGCCAGTGGGGCCGTCGCCGCGAAGAAGCCGAAACCGAGATCGAAACCCTGGCCGGCGCGGGTGTAGACGCTGAAGAGCAGGCCATCATGCTGGCCGCCCAGCTCGAAGAGCACGACGCGCGCATGCCCGACCTCGAAGAGGCCGTGCAACGCGCCCAGGACGAGGCCAACACCCAGCGCACGACCGTGTCGCAGGTGCAGCAGCAGATCCAGGTGCTGGCCGCCGACCAGCGCAACATCGAAGAACAAAGCCGCCAGCTCACGCAGCGCAGCGAACGCCTGCGCGCCGACCAGAACGCGCTGGCCGCGCCCGACGAAGCCCGCCTGCTCGACATGCAGGAGCAGCACGCCATGGCGCAGGAAGCCGCCAGCGAAGCCGAAGCGCGCCTGCACGAGCTGCAGGAAGCCGTGCCGCAGCTCGACGACGACCGCCGCGCCAAGCAGCAGGCCGTCAACACCGAGGGCGCCCGCCACGCCGAGTACTCGGCCCGCCTCGAAGCGCTGCGCGCGCTGCAGGAAAAGGTCAAGACCGACGGCAAGCTGGCCCCCTGGCTCGCCAAGCATGGCCTCGACGGCTTGCAGGGCCTGTGGAGCCGCATCCACATCGAACAGGGCTGGGAAAGCGCGCTCGAAGCCGCACTGCGCGAGCGACTGGGCGCGCTCGAAGTCAGCCGCCTGGAGATGGTGCGCGCCTTCGGCAACGACGCGCCGCCCGCCAAGCTCGCCTTCTACAGTCCGCCGGCCGCCGGAGCACCCGAAGGCACGGCCGCGCTGCCGCGCCTGTCGAGCCTGCTGCGCCTGAACGATGCGGGGCAACAGGCCTTGCTGAACGACTGGCTGCACGGCTGCTACACCGCCGCGAGCTTCGAGGAAGCGCTGGCCCAGCGCGCCGCGCTGCAGCCGGGTGAGGTCATCTACGTGCAGAGCGGCCATGCCGTGTCCTCGCACAGCGTCAATTTCTACGCACCTGATTCCGAGCAGGCTGGCTTGCTGGCCCGCCAGCAGGAAATGGAAAACCTGGAGCGCCAGCTGCGCGCCCAGACGCTCATCAACGAAGAAGCGCGCACTGCGCTGGTCCGCGCCGAAGCGGCCTATGCCGACGCTGCGCAGCGCCTCGTGACTGCGCGGCGCGAAGCCGCCGAAACCCAGTCGCGCGCGCACGAATTGCAGGTCGAGACCCTGCGTATGACGCAGCTCGCCGAGCAGACCCGCGCCCGCAGCCAGCAGCTGGCGGCTGACCTCGGCGAAGTCGATGCGCAGCTCGAAGAACTGCAAGAAAAACGCATCGCTGCCGAAGGCCGCTTCGAAGAGCTCGACATGCAACTGGCAGACAGCCAGGAGCGCCATGCCGAACTCGACGAACGCGTGATCGAGGCCGGCCGCGCGCTGGCCGCGAGCCGCGAGCAGCATCGCAGCCTTGAACGCCAGGCACAGGAAGCGACCTTCTCGCAACGCACGCTCGAAGCCCGCCGTGCGGAGCTCAACCGCTCCATCGAAACCGCTGCGCAGCAGACCGTGGCGCTGACCGACGAAGACGAGCGCGCCCGCGCCGAGTTGAGCCGCCTGTCAGACGCCGCCGCGCAAGCCGGCCTGCAGGATGCGCTGGCCCTCAAGCTCGAGCGCGAAGCTGCGCTCGGTTCGGCGCGCAGCCAGTACGACGACCTCACTCTCAAGCTGCGCGCCAGCGACGAGCGCCGCCTGCAGCTCGAACGCGAACTCGACCCGCTGCGCCAGCGCATCACCGAGTTCCAGCTGAAGGAGCAGGCCGCGCGCCTGGGCGTCGAGCAATACCAGCAACTGCTGGACGACGCCGGCGCCGACCTCGAAGCCATCGAGCAGTCGATCGAAACCGACAAGGTCAAGCTCACCGGCCTGCAGAGCGAAATCGACCGCCTCAACCGCGAAGTGGTCGCGCTCGGTGCGGTGAACCTGGCCGCGCTCGACGAACTGGCCATTGCCAGCGAACGCAAGACCTTCCTCGACGCCCAGTCGGCCGACCTGAACGAAGCCATCGGCACGCTCGAAGACGCCATCCGCAAGATCGACGCCGAAACGCGCGACCTGCTCGGCGGCACCTTCAAGATCGTCAACGAGCACTTCAGCCGCATGTTCCCCGAGCTATTCGGCGGCGGCAATGCCAAGCTCATGATGACCGGCGACGAGATCCTCGACTCCGGCGTGCAGGTGATGGCCCAGCCTCCGGGCAAGAAGAACCAGACCATCCACCTGCTCTCGGGCGGCGAGAAGGCGCTCACGGCCATTGCGCTCGTGTTCGCCATCTTCCAGCTGAACCCGGCGCCGTTCTGTCTGCTCGACGAAGTGGACGCGCCGCTGGACGACGCGAACACCGAGCGCTATGCCAAACTCGTCACCGCCATGAGCCGTGAAACCCAGTTCCTCTTCATCAGCCACAACAAGATCGCCATGGAAATGGCCGAGCAACTGATCGGCGTGACGATGCAGGAGCAGGGCGTGTCGCGCATCGTCGCGGTCGACATGGAGTCGGCGGTCTCGATGGTCGAAGCCGCGTAAGCCGAGCGGCACCCATGACCAATCTCACTCTCGCCCTGGCCATCCTCGGCGGTCTCGTTCTCGCGGCCGTCGTTGCCTACAACACGCTGATGTCGCGCCGCAATGCGCCGCGCCAGCCCGATGCAGTCGACCTTGCGTTGGCCGATGCGGAGCGCGCAATGTCGGGCTCGCCCGACGGCGCGGAGCCGATGCTGCACGTCGACCCGTACCAGGTGCAGCAGGGCGCCGACCGCCACGAGCCCCTGTTTGACCCCGACCTGCCGGCGCCCAGCGGCGTGCCCGTGCCGACCGGCGAGCGCCGCGGCGGGCTCGATCCGCTGATCGACGTGATCGCGCCAATCTCGCTCGACGGGCTCGCGTCCGGTGACGCCGCCATTGCCGCCATGCCGTCGACGCGGCGCGCCGGTAGCAAGCCAGTGGCCATCGAGGGCCTGAACGAACACAACGGCCAATGGGAGCCGCCCGTGCCCGGTCAGCGCTACAGCGCCTTCCAGGTCGGTGTGCAGCTGGCCAACCGCACGGGCGCGCTCAACGAAATCGAGTACTCCGAATTCGTGGTCAAGGCGCAGGCATTTGCCGATGCGGTCAACGGCGCGCCGGAGTTCCCCGAGATGCTCGACGAAGTGGCACGCGCCCGCGAGCTCGACCAGTTCGCCAGCGCGCACGACGCGCAGCTGGGCTTTGTCCTGCGCGCATTGCATGCGGCCTGGAGCCCGGGCTATGTGCAGCAGAACGCGGCGCGGCTCGGCTTCGTGGCCGGCATCATCCCGGGGCGCATGGTGCTGCCGACCAGCGAAGTCGGCTTGCCGCCGATCCTCGGGCTGGCCTTCGACACGCAGGCCGCGCTGGCCGACGACCCGGCCCAGTCGGCCATTCGCGAACTCAGCCTGAGCCTCGATGTGCCGCAGGTCGACCGCGGCGAAGAGCCGTTCCGCCGCATGCGCGAAGCCGCCGCAACGCTGGCGCGCGAAATGGACGGCGTGGTTACCGACAGCGACGGCCAGCTGCTGCGCGACGAGACGATGGACGTGATCGGCGCCGACCTCGAGCAGCTCTACGACACGCTCGATGCGCGCGACCTCGCTGCGGGTTCTCCGCTGGCGCGACGCCTCTTCAGCTAACAACTCCGACCTTCGGGAGACACCCCATGACGACGCGCGACGAAGCGGCACGCGAAGCCGCCGCACTGAGCGAACAGCTCCACCGGCACGCCCATCTCTACTACGTGCTCGACACGCCCGAACTGCCGGACGCGGAATACGACAAGCTCTTCCAGCGCCTGCAGGCCATCGAGGCAGAGTTTCCCGATCTGCGCACGCCCGATTCGCCGACGCAGCGCGTGGGCGGCAAGGTGCTCGACGGTTTCGTCAAGGTGCGCCACAAGGTGCCGATGCTGTCGATCCGCACCGAGACCGACATCACGCCCGGCGGCGCGAGCGCCTTCGATGCGCGCGTGCGCAAGGAACTGGGCTTGCCCGAGGACGGGCCGCAGGTCAGCTATGTCTGCGAGCTGAAGTTCGATGGCCTCGCCATGAACCTGCGCTACGAGAACGGCGTGCTGGTGCAGGCTGCCACGCGCGGCGACGGCGAGGTGGGCGAAGAGGTCACGCAGAACATCCGCACCGTGCGCGAGATCCCTCTGCGGCTCAACGGCACGGCACCGCCCGTGGTCGAAGTGCGCGGCGAGGTCTACATGAAGCGCGCCGATTTCGACGCGCTCAACGAGCGCCAGCGCCAGAAGATTGCGGACGGACAAAAGAACGAGAAGGTGTTCGTCAATCCACGCAACGCCGCGGCTGGCGCGGTGCGTCAGCTCGATCCGGCGATTGCCGCGGCGCGGCCCCTGAGCTTCTTTGCCTACGGGCTGGGCGAGGTCACGCCGGCGGCCGAAGGCGGGCCAGACTGTCCGACGCAGTTCGACTGGCTGCAGCAGTTCCACGCATGGGGCTTCCCTGTGGCGACGCAGACGGCGCGAGCTACGGGCGCTATCGAACTCATAGCATTCCACGAAAACATCGGCCGCCAGCGCGATGCCTTGCCCTACGACATCGATGGCGTGGTCTACAAGGTCGACAGCATCGAGTTGCAGCGGCAACTGGGCTTTGTCTCACGCGAGCCGCGCTGGGCCGTGGCCCACAAGTACCCGGCCCAGGAGCAGCTGACCGAAGTGGTCGGCATCGAGATCCAGGTCGGGCGCACCGGCAAGCTTACGCCGGTGGCCAAGCTCGCGCCGGTATTCGTCGGCGGCGTGACCGTGACGAACGCCACGCTGCACAACGAAGACGAAGCGCGCCGCAAGGATGTGCGTGTGGGCGACACGGTGATCGTGCGTCGCGCCGGCGACGTGATTCCCGAGGTGGTCGGCGTGGTGCCCGAAAGCCTCGCAAAACCCGAGGGCGAGCGCGCTGCGCAGTTCACCATGCCGCACAAATGTCCTGTGTGCGATTCGGAGGCCGTGCGCGAAGAGGGCGAGGTCGACTACCGCTGCACTGGCGGCCTGTTCTGTGCGGCGCAGCGCAAGGAAGCCATCCTGCACTTCTCGGCGCGGCGTGCGGTCGACGTCGACGGCCTTGGCGACAAGCTGGTCGAGCAACTGGTCGATGCCAACCTGATCCGCACCTTGCCTGATCTCTACAAGCTGGGCTTCACCACGCTGGCCGGGCTGGAGCGCATGGCCGAGAAGTCGGCGAAGAACCTCGTCGATGCGCTCGAAGCCTCGAAGAAGACCACGCTGCCGCGCTTCCTGTTCGGCCTTGGCATTCGCCACGTGGGCGAGACCACCGCGAAAGACCTGGCCAAGCACTTCGGCAAGCTCGACGCGATCATGGACGCGACCGAAGAGCAATTGCTCGAAGTGAACGACGTTGGCCCGGTGGTGGCGCAAAGCCTGCGCACCTTCTTCGACCAGCCGCACAACCGCGAAGTGGTCGAGCAGCTGCGCGCCTGCGGATTGACGTGGGAAGAGGGCGAGCCGGCCGCGCGTGCCCCGAAGCCTTTGGCGGGCCTGACCTTCGTCATCACCGGTACCCTTCCTACGCTGAGCCGCGACGAAGCGAAGGATAAATTGGAGGCGGCCGGTGCCAAGGTTTCCGGCTCCGTCAGCAAGAAAACCCATTACCTCGTGGCCGGGGAAGAGGCCGGGAGCAAGCTCGACAAGGCACGTGAGAACGGAGTCGAGATCATCGACGAGGCGCGTATGCTGGAGATACTCGCCAACGGTGTCCCGGCAGAAGACGCGGGCGAGTGAGCGGGGAAACGTGACGGCAGATCCTCTTTACCGGCCGTTACGCGACTTCATCGCAGCGCAGTCAACAGGGTCTACAACCTGGCGTTGAAAGCTAATTGAAGGCCACAAGGAGAGTCCCTCATGCAAAAAATTCGAGTTCTCGGTGCCTGTGTTGCACTCGGCGGCGTTGCGCTGCTGAGCGGCTGCGTGGGCGTGCCTGCCGATCCCTACTACGGCGGGGGCTATTCGTCGGGGCCTTACTACAGCGAGCCTGCGCCCGTGGTCGTGGCGCCTGCGCCGGTCTACATCAACGGTGGCGGCTACTACGAGCGCCGTCCGTATTACGACGGTGGTCGTCCTTATTACGGCCGCCCGGCTTATCCGGCCGTGCGTCCGGGCTATCCGGCGGCGCGTCCGCCGAACTGGGGCGGTGGCCGGCCTCCGGCCGTGGTGCGACCGCCGATTGCAGGTGGCGGTCCCGGCTCCATCCCGACGCAGCCGCGCGGCAACGCGCGCCTGTGGACCTCGCCGGACTCCAAGACGCAAACTCCTCCCTGATCCTGCCAGGGGGCGAAGACGCGGGGCTGTCGCGATAATCCCGCCATGGCCATCCGCGAAATCCTCAAGATGGGCGACCCCCGGCTGCTGCGCATCGCGCAGCCGGTCGCCGCCTTCGACACCGACGAGCTGCACCTGCTGGTGCGCGACATGTTCGAAACCATGCATGCGGTCAATGGCGCCGGCCTAGCCGCGCCGCAGATCGGCGTGGACCAGCAGCTCGTGATCTTCGGCACTGATGTCGTGAACCCCCGTTATCCCGATGCGCCGCCGGTGCCGCGCACCGTGCTGCTCAATCCCGTCATCACGCCGCTGGACGACGAGGAAGAAGAGGGCTGGGAAGGGTGCCTGTCGGTGCCGGGCCTGCGCGGCGTGGTGCCGCGCTTTGCCAACATCCGCTATACCGGGTTCGACCCGTACGGCGACCCGATCGACCGGGTCGCCACCGGCTTTCATGCGCGCGTGGTGCAGCATGAAGTCGATCACTTGCTGGGCAAGCTCTACCCGATGCGGGTGCGCGATTTCTCGCGCTTCGGCTACACCGAGGTTCTGTTTCCGGGCCTCGATGCAGCCGACGACGACTGATCGAACCTGATCAGTTGTATTTGCTGCTGAGTGCGAAGCGGCCACCGCCCATGAAGGCGAGAGCCAGCGCCGCGAACAGGAACATGCCTTGCAGTTCCAACGCCCAGCCGCCTTGCTTGCCGAGTGAGGTCAGGTCCTTCATATGGACCAGCGCGAATGCCACCAGCATGTTGATGACCACGATCCACGCGGCGGGACGCGTGTAGAGGCCGATGATCAGCAGCACGGGCGCCACCACCTCGCCGATGTAGACCAGATAGGCCAGCGCGCCCGGCAGCCCGTGCTGGGCCAGCATGCCGGAGATGAAGCCGACGCCGCCTTGCAGCTTGGCGATGCCGTGCAGCAGGATCAGGACGCCAAGCGAAACGCGCAGGATGAACTTGCCGGTGTCGTCGGATTTGACCATTTGTGTGGATTCCATTGGAGTGGTTGATTGGAGGGCCGTATGGTAGTGAACCTGCGACGCTTCGAGCCAGCTTTTGCGGCGCATATGCATCCAACCCGGAGTTCTTTGGCAGAGTCTGGTGTCGGCCCGTACACTGCCTTTTGCCTACTGTTGAGGAGAACACACCAATGAACAATCGATTCCGCCCGGCCCTGCTCGCAGCCGCCTCTGTCATCGCCTTGACTGCGGCCGCACCGGCCTTCGCCGGCAAGACACTCGACGCGGTCAAGCAGCGCGGCACCGTCAAGTGCGGCGTGACCAACGGCGTGGCGGGCTTTTCCGCGCCAGACACGCAGGGCAACTGGTCGGGCCTCGACGTCGACACCTGCCGCGCCATCGCGGCCGCCGTGCTCGGCGACGGCAAGAAGGTCGACTTCGTGCCGCTCAACTCGCAGCAGCGCTTCTCGGCCCTGCAGGCCGGCGAGATCGACATCCTCGCGCGCAACACCACCTGGACGCTCACGCGCGACGCCTCGCTGGGCTTCAACTTCACCACCATCACCTACTACGACGGCCAGGGCTTCCTGGTGCCGAAGAAGCTCAAGGTGACGAGCGCCAAGCAGCTCAAGAACGCGACCATCTGCACGCAGTCGGGCACCACCAACGAGAAGAACGTTTCCGACTACTTCCGTGCCCAGAACATCCCGGTGAAGACGGTCGTCTTCGAGAGCTTCGAGGCTTCGTTCAAGGCCTTCTTCTCGGGCCGCTGCCAGGCCTTCACGACCGACGCCTCGGCGCTGGCCGGCCTGCGCAACAAGGAAGCGCCGAACCCCGACGACTACATCATCCTGCCCGAGCTGATCTCCAAGGAGCCGCTCGCGCCCCTGGTGCGTCGTGGCGACGACGAGTGGTTCGCCATTGCCAAGTGGGTGCCCAACGCGCTCATCGAGGCCGAGGAATTCGGCGTTACCCAGGCCAATGCCGACGAGCTCAAGGCCAGCAGCAAGGATCCGGCGCAGCAGCGCCTGGTCGGCACCGGTGAAGACCTCGGCAAGCTGCTGGGCCTGGACAAGGACTGGTCGTTCCGCGCGATCAAGGCCGTAGGTAACTACGGCGAGATGTTCGAGCGCAACGTCGGTCCCAAGTCGGTGCTGAAGCTGCCACGCGGCTCCAACAACCTCTGGAGCAAGGGCGGTCTGATCTACGCACCCCCGGTTCGATGAACGGCGGGGCCTCGCGCCGCGGGGTCTGGCTGGCGTGGGCCGTCCAGACACTGCTGGTGCTGGCCGTGGTGGCCGGCGCAGTCTGGGTGGTGCACCATGCGCTCGAGGTGCTTCGCGCGCGCGGGGTTCGCTCGGGCTTCGACTTTCTTACCGAGCCCGCGGGCTTTTCGATCAGCGAAGGTTGGCTCGACTTCGATGCGAGCCAGCCGTTCTGGCGCGCCTTTCTCGCGGGCCTGATCAACACGGTGCGCGCGGCCGTGCCGGCGGCGATCTTCTCGGTAGTGCTCGGCACGCTGATCGGCATCGGACGGCTCGCGCCGCACGTGCTGCTGCGCGGCATCTGCACCGCGTACGTCGAACTGCTGCGCAACGTACCGCTGCTGGTGCAACTGCTGATGCTGGCCTTTGCCATGGCCAACCTGCTGCCCGACCCGACCGAGCCGGTTCGGCTGCTGCCGGGTGTGTGGCTCAGCAAGGGCGGGCTCAGCGTGCCGTGGCCCATGGTGGGCGAGGGCGGTCTGCACTTCGAGTTTCCCGAGCGCGGTGACTTCGGCGTGAGCGGCGGCGCGGCGCTGAGCCCCGAGTACGTGACCATCGTCGCAGGCCTGAGCTTCTATTCGGCCGCCTTCGTGGCGGAAATCGTGCGGGCGGGCATCCTGTCGGTGTCGCAGGGACAGGTGCTCGCAGGGCAGGCGCTGGGGCTGTCGCCGGTGCAGCAACTGCGCATCGTCGTGCTGCCGCAGGCGTTGCGGGTGATCGTGCCTTCGCTCACCAACCAGCTGTTGAGCCTTACCAAGAATTCGTCGCTGGCGGTGGCGGTGGGCTATCCGGAACTGGTGTCGGTGGCCAACACCACCATCGGCTCGAACGGCCGCGCCTTCGAGTGCATCGCGATCATCATGGCGGTCTACCTGCTGCTGTCGCTGCTGATCTCCTTCGGCATGAATCGCTACAACGCGCGCGTCGCGCTGCGGGGCTGGCGATGAGGAACGTTGCACAAGGCCCCATCGCATGGCGCAGCGAACTCTGGGGTTCGCCGCTGCGCTCGCTTGCCACGGTGCTGCTGCTGGCGCTGCTGGCGTGGGGCGGCTTCCACGTCATTGAATGGGGCATCGTGCATGCGGTGTTCCGGGCCGACGCCGAGGCCTGCCGTGCTGTTCAACATGGCGCCTGCTGGGGCGTGGTGGCCGAGAAATGGCGGCCGATGTTGTTCGGGCGCTTTCCGTATGAGGAGCAGTGGCGGCCTGCTATCGCGGTGGTCGTGCTGTCCGCCGTCACGATGCTCAGTGCGTGGCCGCGCAGCTGGCGCTGGTGGCTGGTGCCGCTCTGGGCCGTCGCATTGCTGCTGTTCGTACTGTTGATGCGCGGCGGCGTGCTCGGCCTGGCCCAGGTGCCGACGAGCCGCTGGGGCGGCCTGCCGCTGACGATCGGGCTGGCGGTGGTGGGGCTGGCGCTGGCCTTTCCGCTGGCCTTGCTGCTGGCGCTGGGGCGCCGCTCGGGCTGGCCCGTGGTGCGCACGCTGAGCGCGAGCTACATCGAGCTGGTGCGCGGCGTGCCGCTGATCTCGGTGCTGTTCATGGCCTCGTTCCTGCTGCCGCTGCTGTGGCCGGCCAGATGGCAGCCCGACGTGCTGGTGCGGGTGCTCGCGGGCCTCGTGCTGTTCGTGGCTGCCTATCTGGCGGAAATCATCCGCGGTGGCCTGCAGGCCGTACCGCGCGGACAGACCGAAGTGGCCATGGCGCTGGGCTTCGGCCGCTGGCCGGTGCAGCGCGACATCGTGCTGCCGCAGGCGCTGCGCCTCGTCGTGCCCGCGCTCACCAACAGCGTGGTCGGCACGTTGAAAGACACCTCGCTCGTCACCGTGGTCGGCCTGTTCGAGCTGACCGGCGCGCTGGGGCTGGCGCTCGGCGGCGATCCGACGTGGCGGCCGTTCTACCTCGAGGGCTATCTCTTCATCGCGGCCGTGTACTGGGTGCTGTGCTTCGGGCTCTCGCGCTACAGCGTGTGGCTCGAAAAACGGCTCTCGGCTGCGCCCTGAGCCGGACGCCGCCGGGCTCCTGTACACTCCGGGCCTTCATGTCGAGCCACAACTCCCACTCCGCATCCAACGCAGCCCTGATGGCTCGCATGATGCCGCCTGCCTCCGCGCAGGCGATGGTTGTTGCTCGAATGATTACCACCATTACCACCGCGGTCACCTGACACGCGCAGGTGGCCGTTCCGGCAGCCACCTGGTGTATCGCTCTCTCCCCGAACGAATGAACCCAGCTCTGGCAGCTGGGTTTTGTTTTTTCGTCTGGAGATGTCCATGTACCGCGATCCCGTTGAATCCCTCGAGCCCCTGCACAGTCGCGCCGCGGCCATTCGTACCCTGCGCGTGGGGATGATTGGCATCGGCACCGTGGGCTCCGGCACCTTCCGCGTGCTGGCGCGCAACCGGGCCGACATCGCGGCGCGTGCCGGCCGTTCGATCGAGCTTGTGATCGTCGCCGCGCGCAACCTGGAGCGGGCCGCCGGCATCGTGGGAGAGGGCGTTCCGCTCACGGCCGACGCGATGCATGTGGCCACGCACCCCGATGTCGACGTGGTGGTGGAAGTGGCAGGCGGCACAGGCCCGGCGCGCGACTGGGTGCTGGCCGCCATCGCGCACGGCAAGCACGTGGTGACGGCCAACAAGGCCCTGCTGGCAGTGCACGGCACCGAGATCTTCGCGGCCGCGCGGGAGAAAGGCGTGGTCGTGGCCTACGAAGGGGCGGTGGCAGTGAGCATCCCCATCATCAAGGCGCTGCGCGAGGGCCTTGCGGCCAACCGCATCGAATGGGTGGCGGGCATCATCAACGGCACCACCAACTTCATCCTGAGCAAGATGCGCGACGAGGGTCTCGACTTCGTCGCCGCGCTCGCGCAAGCACAGGCGCTGGGCTACGCGGAAGCCGACCCGACTTTCGACATCGAAGGCATCGACGCCGCCCACAAGCTGACCCTGCTCGCCGCCAACGCTTTCGGCATGCCGCTGCGCTTTGCCGACGCGCAGGTGGAAGGCATCACCGCCCTGCAAGGGCTGGACGTGGCGTGTGCCGAACAGCTCGGCTACCGCATCAAGCTGCTGGGCGTGGCGCGGCGGCAAGCATCTGGCGTCGAACTGCGCGTGCAGCCCGCGCTAGTACCCGCAGACCACCTGATGGCGCACGTGAAGGGCTCGATGAACGCCGTCATGGTCAAGAGCGACGCGGCTGGCCTCACGATGTACTACGGCGCGGGCGCCGGCTCGGAGCAAACGGCTTCGGCCGTGATCGCCGACCTCGTGGACGTGGCGCGGCTCGATGGCGTCGACGCCTCGCAGCATGTGCCGCACCTGGGCGTTCACGCGCATGCGACGAATGCCTTGTCGGTGCTGCCGCGCGCGGCCGTCGATACCTCGCACTACCTGCGTGTGCCGGTGCACGCGGTCGGCCAGATCCAGGCGGTCGCCGCCTGTCTCGCCGCGCAGAAGGTGCCCGTGCGGCAGGTAGCACTGGCGGCCGAATGCTCCGGCACCGGGCCGCAGGTGCTGGTGCTGACCGGGCCTGTAGTGCAGGGCACGCTCGATCTCGCGGTGCATGCGCTCCAGGCGCGGAACGAAGTGGCCGGCCCGGTGGTCACGCTGCGCGTGGAAGCGTTGGAAGGCTGATCAAGCCGCCCGGATCTGCAACCCCAGCGCGACCGCATCGCGCTGCGGCGTCCGGGTGGCCAGGCTCACCACCACGACCACGGCCGCATTGATCGCCATCGCGATCAGCCCAGCTTCCCACTGCGGCACCGCGGTCGCCCAGAACTTCGCCGCGAACGGCGCCAGCAGCGCGACGAAGCCCGCGACCAGGCCGGCCAGCACGCCGATGGCGCTCGTGCGCTTCCACAGGAACCCGAGGAACACACCCGGCGCGAGCATGCCGATGGCCGAATAGGCGTCGAGCAAAATCTTCACCAGCGAGCCCTTCTGGCTGATCGACAGCCATACCGCAATCGCCGCGAACACCACCAGCGAGCCGCGCGAGAGGGCCAGCGACCCGCGCTCGCCCAGCCCCGGGCGAAACGGCCGCACCACGTTGCGCGTGAAGATCGAGCCCGCCGTCAGCAGCAGCAGCGAACCCGGCGCCAGCGCCAGCAAAAAACCCGTGCCCGCCAGCAGCCCGACCGTCCAGGCCGGGTAGCGGTCCGACACGAACTGCAGCAGCGCCGCGTTCAGGTTGCCGCCCGGCGGTTGCGTGTTCGCCAGCAGGGCCGCGAAGCCGAGCAGGATGATGAAGAAGTAGGCCAGCGAATACAGCGGCTGCCAGATCGCGTTGCGCCGGATGGCGGTGGCGCTGTGCGCCGTGTACGACATCTGGAACAGGTGCGGAAAGACCCAGTTGCCCAGCGCGATGTTGATGGCCGAGGTCATGAGCCAGATCGCCGTGGTGGGGGAGGTGGCGTCCAGCCCCGGGAACTTGCCGATGCCCGGGTGCTTGGCTTCCGCCATCGAGAACAGATCCATCAGCGAGGCTGCGCCAACCTTGCTGGCCACCGTCACGCTCAGCAACACCACGACGACGACCATGAGGATGTCTTTCACGCCGGCTGCGAAGGCGGCGGAGCGCACGCCGGCCGCGAACACGAAGGCGATCATCAGCGCGCCCGCGCCGATGGTTGCGGCTTCGCTCGAGATGCTGTTGCCCAGTGTGAGCTGCACGATCAGCCCGAGGCTCACGAGCTGGATCTGCACATACACGACCAGAGACGCGATGCCCACAACGCCGGTCAGCACGCCGAGCCAGGGCGCGTCGTAGCGCGTGGCGAAGAAGTCCGATTGCGTGAGCAGCCCGCGCAGTCGTCCCGCGCGCCAGATCTTCGGCATCAGCCAGTAGCCGACCGCGTAGCTCATCGAGACGGAACAGAACGCGAGGTACGCGGGAGCTCCCAGCGCCCAGGCGTAGCCCGAGATGCCGAGCACCGCGAAGGTGGTGTAGACCTCGCCCGCATTCATGAACCAGAACACGAGCGTGCCGAGGCTGCGGCCGCCGACGGCCCAGTCCGCAAAGCTCTTGCCGTGGCGCGTACGGCGGCCGTAGGCCATGGCGCCTGCCACGGTGGCGAGCAGGATGGCGAGGACGATTGCGAGCTTCATACCGCGCCGTCCTTACCAGCGTTGTCGGCTTTCAGGCTGTTGTCGAGGAAGTCGGCCTCTTCGGCTTCCACGCCGGCCCGGGCGTCGAGCCTGAAGACGATCGCGATCACCACGCTCGTGAGCACGATGCCCGCCATCTGCCAGAACATGGGAAAGGGCATGCCGAAAGGCCTGGCCGCGATGTCGTTCACCGCCGGCGCGAGGCAGGCCTGCCAGACGAAGGGGAAGACCAGCAACCATCGATGGCCGAGGCGGGGTGAATCGCTGCTGCGCGCGGGAGGGGTATCGACCATCTCTCTGCTCCTGTAAAGTGATACTGCACAAAAACTGGCTGGAGTGTGCAATCGGATTGTCAAAAAGCGCAAGCTGGATTTCAGCCATTGCCCGAAGAAATGCCAATGCACGAATGTGACGCGAGTGCACCATTGACGTGCAGTCACACAGCACATACCATCGCCACCAAATGAAGCCACACTGCACAGATAACGGAGCGACCGGATGATCGGCGAGCGATTGAAAGAGCTGCGGACCGTGCGCGGCCTGTCCTTGCGCGAGCTCGCGGCCCAGGCCGGTGTGTCGGCCACGCTGCTCAGCCAGATCGAGCGCTCGGTCACCGACCCGAGCCTCGAAACCATGCGCCGCCTGGCCGGCGTGTTCGGCGAATCGGTCTCGTCGTTGTTCTCCGAGCCCGCGCCGCCCTCGGTGTGGATCAGCCGTCCGGGCGAACGCTCGCTGCTCACCGCGCCCAAGGGGCAGGTCGGGTACGAGCGCCTGACAGCCGGCAATGGCCAGCTCGAAGTGCTGCGTGCCGTGCTGCAGCCGGGCCAGGTGTCGGCGGACGAACCGCGCGGCCATGCATCGACTGAGTGCGTGTATGTGGTCGCGGGCGCGCTGGTGGCGCAGATCGCGGGCGTCGACTATCCGGTGCTGGCGGGCGAGAGCATCTCGTTCGACTCGCGCCTGCCGCATCGCTACCTGAACCAGTCGCAGGCCCCGACCGAAATCATCCTGTCGGTGACGCCGCCCAACCCCTGAGCACCCGAGGCACATGATGAACCCCGACCCCAGTTTCACGCTCCACGACCTGCGCGTCGAAGTCGTCGCACCGGAAGGCGCCCGCATCTATTGCGGCGCCAAGGTGGGCGACTATTTCGAGCTGCGCGGCGAGATGCTGCATCTGCCCGAGGGGCAGGGCTTCTCGATCTATTCGCTGGGCGCCTTGTTGCCGCTGCTGGCCGCCAAGCAGCGGCCCACCGACGCGAACGACTGGATGAGCACCGACGCCGAGGTGGCCTGCCCTGATCCGAACTGCCCCTCGCGCTTTCGCATCACCCGCATGGGGCTGCGCACTTTTCGCCACGCCGACACCACGGCGGTTGTCCATCCATCGAACGAGTCTTCATGAATCCCTCGCAGCATTCGCACCATCGCATCGAGCTCGCGCCCGGCTATGAAATTTCCCGCCTGCTGAAGGGCGGATGGCAACTGGCCGGCGGCCACGGCGACGTGGATCACGCAGGTGCCATCGCCGACATGGCGGCCTACTACGACGCCGGCATCACCACCTTCGATTGCGCCGACATCTACACCGGCGTGGAAGAAATGATCGGCGAGTTCCGCGCCGACTACCTGCAGCGCCACGGCCGCGACAGCCTCTCGCAGCTGCGCGTGCACACCAAGTTCGTGCCCGACCTCGCCATCCTGCCGACCATCGACAAGCGCCAGGTCGAGCAGATCATCGATCGCTCGCTGAAGCGCCTGCGCATGGAGCGGCTCGACCTCGTGCAGTTCCACTGGTGGGACTACGGCGTGCCGCGCTATCTCGAGGTTGCGCACTGGCTCCTGGAACTGCAGCGCGCCGGCAAGATCGACCGCGTGGGCGGCACCAATTTCGACACGGCGCACGTGCGCGAACTGGCCGACGCCGGCGTGCCGCTGTTCAGCATGCAGGTGCAGTATTCGCTGCTCGACCAGCGGCCCTTGCCGCTGATGACGCCGTACTGCGAGCAATCAGGCATGAAGCTGCTGTGCTACGGCAGCGTGGCCGGCGGCTTCCTCTCGGAGCGCTGGCTCGGCGTGAGCGATCCGGGCCAGTCGTTCGAGAACCGCTCGCTGGTCAAGTACAAGCTCATCATCGACGACTTCGGCGGCTGGGACCTGTTCCAGCAACTGCTGGTGCAGCTGAAGCAGATCGCGCTGCGGCATGGCGTGTCGATTTCGACCGTGGCGATGCGCTGGGTGCTGCAGCAGCCGTCCGTCGCGGCAGTGATCGTCGGCGTGCGGCGCGGCGACCACCTGGCGGATCACCTGAAGGTGCTTGACCTGCAACTCGACGCGGCCGACCTCGCGGCGCTGGATGCAGTGCTCTCGCAGCGCAGCGCGCCGAGCGGCGACGTCTACGCCGTAGAGCGCGACCTCGAAGGCCGCCATGGCCGGATCATGAAGTACGACCTGAACGACAAACCGCATTGAGTTCGGCGTAGCCGGTGAGCGGGTCGTGCGTGCGCGCGAACTGCCAGTCGGGCAGCACGGCGACGAGGATTTCCGCCGTGGTGCGCACTGTGCATCCGGGTGCGGCATGGCCGCCGAAAACTCGGCCCTCGGCATCCGACACGCTGATGTGAAGATGCGAGCCGTCCGGCGACAGGCTGCCCGCCAGCGTGAGGATTTCCAGGTCGCCTTCGATGCGCGCCGCGTTCTCTGCGCCTGCAAACCGGATGCTCGCCCCGCTCAGGCTGCCGATGCCTGAGACCACGAACGCCGCGTCGGCACCGCCTCGCTTCAATGCTGAATCGAGCGACGCGCGCAGATCGTCGCCGGGGTTCAGTCGCAGCACCAGCGTCTGCATGCGTTCAGGCTCCCGAGAGCGCCCCATCCACCACCTGCTGCGCCTCTTCGAGGATGCGCGCGAGGTGTTCCTTGCCCTTGAAGCTCTCGCCGTAGATCTTGTAGATGTTCTCCGTGCCCGAGGGCCGCGCGGCGAACCAGCCGTTGTCGGTCACTACCTTCACGCCGCCGATGGCCGCGCCGTTGCCCGGCGCATGGCTCAGCACATTGACGATTTTGTCGCCCGCCAGCTCGGTCGAACGGATCTGTTCCGGCGAGAGACTCGACAGCCGCTTCTTCTGCTCGACGGTGGCGGCCGCATCCACGCGGTCTGACACCGGCTGGCCCAGCGCCCGCGTCAGCTCGGTGTAGCGCTCGCCCGGGTCACGCCCGGTGCGCGCAGCGATCTCGGCCGAGAGCAGGGCGGGCACCAGGCCGTCCTTGTCGGTGGTCCACACCGAGCCGTCCTTGCGCAGAAAGGTCGCGCCCGCGCTTTCCTCGCCGCCGAAGGCCAGCGAGGCATCGACCAGCCCGTCTACGAACCACTTGAAGCCCACCGGCACCTCGTACAGCCTGCGGCCGAGCCGTGCGGTGACGCGGTCGATCATCTGGCTGCTCACCACCGTCTTGCCGACAGCCGCCTGCGCCGGCCATTGCGGGCGGTGCGTGTAGAGGTAGTCGATCATCACTGCGAGGTAGCTGTTGGGTTGCATCAACCCGGTGCTGCCCGAGACGATGCCGTGGCGGTCGTGGTCGGTGTCGCAGGCGAAGGCGATGCCGAAGCGGTCCTTCAGTTCGATCAGCTTGTGCATGGCGTCGGGCGAAGACGGGTCCATGCGGATGCGGCCGTCCCAGTCGAGCGACATGAAGCGGAAGGTCGGGTCGACTTCCTGGCTCAGCACGTTCAGGCGCGTGAGCTTGTAGCGCTCGGCAATCGCGGGCCAGTAGCGCACGCCCGCGCCGCCCAGCGGGTCGACACCCAGGTCGAGGTTCACGTCGCGGATCGCGTCCATGTCGAGCACCTGCGCCAGGTCTTCGACGTAGGTGTTCAGATAGTCGTGCCGGTGCGTGGTCGATGCGCGCAGCGCCTGCGCGAGCGGCATGCGCTTCACGCCTTCGAGCTTGTTGGCCAGCATCTTGTTGGCCGCGGCCTCGACGGCCGAGGTGATGTCGGTGCCGGCCGGTCCGCCGTTCGGCGGGTTGTACTTGAAGCCGCCGCTCTCGGGCGGGTTGTGCGAGGGCGTGATGACGATGCCATCGGCCAGCCCGCTTGTGCGTCCACGGTTGTAGACCAGGATGGCGTGCGACACGGCCGGCGTCGGCGTGTATTCGTCGTCCTTCGAGATCATCAGCTCGACGCCGTTGGCTGCGAGCACTTCCACCGCGCTGCTGAAGGCCGGCGTGGACAGCGCATGCGTGTCGATGCCGAGGAAGAGCGGACCGTCGATGCCTTTCTGCTTGCGGTAGTCGCAGATGGCCTGGCTGATTGCCAGCACGTGCCATTCGTTGAATGCATCGTCGAAGGAGGAGCCGCGATGCCCCGAGGTGCCGAAGGCCACGCGTTGGCTCGGCACCGACGGGTCTGGCCGGCCGGTGTAGTAAGCCGAGATCAGGCGCGGCACGTTGACCAGCAGTTCGAGAGGGGCGGGCTTTCCCGCGAGAGGGTTGGTTGCTTGGCTCATGTCGATGGAAAGTCAAAGTTGATCAGGTCGCCGATGCGTTCGACGGTGATGTCGGCAGGGGCGTAGGCGGCAATGGCCTGCTCATCAAGTGCATAGTGCCCTTGCCGCACGAAGACCGTCGTCAGACGAGGCCCCCAGATGGCCTTCATGGCCGAAAGAATGCGCAGCTTGTCGTCCACCATCACGTAGTGCTGGGCGGGGTGGCACTGCTCGATGGTGTCGAGCATCTGTTCCTTGTGCACGTAGATCAGCACGCGGCCCTCGGTGGCCTCCCACAGGCCCGAGCGCTGCACCTTGCGCGGCTGGAACACCACGTCGCCATCAGACAGGATCACCGTGGGCCCGTGCCGGCGCAGATGCTTCAGTGCTTCCAGCGCGCCGGGGTAGAGCCGTTCGGCAAAGGGGTAGTCGATGAGAAAGCTCGACATCAGCAGCAGCCGCGAATCGCTCATGCCGCGGCGGCTCTCTTCGGCGCGGTAGCGCTGCAGGGCGCCGAGGTAGTCGACGTAGCCGAGCTCGCTGCGCAATTGCTCGAAGGCCACCCAGTAGCGGCCGGCGCTTTCGGCGCCGAAGGCCTGTTCGAGATGGGCGCGAAGATCGGCCACGACGCGGTCGTTGTCGAGCAGGGTGTTGTCGACGTCGATCAGGAAAACGGTGGCAGGAGGAGGTGTCATGGATGTGCGGCCAAAGTGCCTGAACTTGGGGGCCCGAACTGCGCGTGTCGCGGCCAGCATACGCCTTGAATGGCCCTGAATGCGACGCCAGACAGCCGTCGCGTGAATTGGTCGCCACTTTGCGGACCATCGACTTAATCCCTGCCGCGGGACTGTCCCCGGAGTCGAATAAGCTTCCGCCCAGATTGAAGAAGAAGGAGCAAGACAGATGCGCATCACGAACGGTCGACTCCGGGCCGGCTTGCCGGCTGCGGCCCTGGGCCTCTTGCTGGCTGGCTGCCAGACACCTCCGGCCGACCGGCCCCTGACATCGGAAGTGCCTGAACCCCCGAGCTTCGTCACGCCGCCGGAAACCTGCCAGGCCACGGCCGTGCGCTTCGGCCTGGGGTTGCGCATCAGCCAGCAACTGCTGGAAGAAATGCGCCAGCGCTCCGGCGCCCGCGTGGCACGCACCGTGCTGGCCACCGAAACCGCCGACCCGGCGCAAGACATGACACGGCTCAACGTGCAGGTCGAGCCCACCGGGCGCGTGGTAGGTGCCTATTGCGGCTAGCCACACTGTATGCACGAGTGTTGTTCGTACACCTCGTCTGTAACAAAATCTCACTGCAAGGTGTGGAACGGCCCGGATTGGGAGAACAATAGCCCGCGACTTTCGGAGCCCCAGTCTTTTGTCGAACCAGCAACCCACAGTCTCCTTGCCGTCGTACTACGACGGGTCGGCACGTCTTCCGCCGGATGAAGTGCTGCGCCCGTTGATGGCCGACTGGGCCCGCGCCGGCAAACGCCTGGCTGCCGTCTGCTACATCGACGTCGACCGCTTTGCCGAGCTGAACGATCACCTCGGCATGGTCGCGGGCAACGCCGCCCTTGAAGAGGTGGCCCGCCGTATCAAGGCCCAGCTGCCGCGCGAGAGCGTGATGGCCCGCGTGGGCGGCGACGAGTTCGCAGCCCTGTTCGCCGGCATCGGAACCTCGCAATGCACCCAGGTGCTCGAGCGCATCCAGGCCTCGCTCGGCGAGCCCTGGAGCTGGCGCGACCAGACGGCCAGCATCGACGCGAGCATCGGCGCCATGCTGCTCGACAGCAACGGCCCGCCACCAGAGACAGCCCTGCGCCAGGCGCAGCACGCGGCCTTCTTCGCCAAGCGCGCGGCCGACGGCAAGGTGCATTACTTCGACGCGCCCCAGGCGCGCGCCGACGAGCAGGTGGTGCGCGAGCGCCAGCGCATCCAGGAAGGCCTGCTGCAGGGCGAGTTCTTCCTGGTCTACCAGCCCAAGGTCGACATGCGGCGCGGCGTGGTGGCCGGTGTCGAGGCGCTGATCCGCTGGCAGCACCCCGAGCGCGGCCTGTTGCCGCCGGCGCAGTTCGTGCCGCTGATCGAAGACGACCAGCTGGTCGAGCAGGTGGGCGACTGGGCCATTGCCACGGCCCTGTGGCAGGCGCATCAGTGGCGCCTGGCGGGCCTGCAGATTTCGGTGAGCGTGAACGTGGCGCCGCGCCACATGATGCGCTGGGACTTCGTCGAACGGCTCGCGCGGCACCTGGCGCAGTTTCCGAAGATGGGCGTGGGCATGCTCGAGCTCGAAATCCTCGAGACCACGGCGATCAGCCAGTTTGCGAACGTCGCGTTGTTCGTCGAGGCCTGCAAGATGCTGGGCGTGGGCGTCACCATCGACGACTTCGGCACCGGGTATTCATCGCTCACCTACCTGCGGCAATTGCCGGTGTCGACCGTGAAGATCGACCAGTCCTTCGTGCGCGGCATGCTCGACAACGACCAGGACCGAGCCATCGTGCAGGGCATCGTCGCGCTGCTCCACGCGCTTGGCCTCACGGCCGTGGCCGAGGGGGTTGAAACGGTGAAGCAGGGCGAAGCGCTGCTTGCGCTGGGCTGCACGCTGGGCCAGGGCTACGGCATCGCGATGCCGATGGCGGCCAAGGACGTCGTGCAATGGGTGGCGCAGTATGAGCAGGCTCCCCTGTGGGGCGCCGATACGGCGGCGCTGCCTGCCACCTCGTCCGTTTAGTCGCGTTCAGTCAGACAGGGCTTCCCCGGCGTCGCGGACCATGCCGCGGCGGCTGTGCTTGACGGCGTACATGGCGGCATCTGCCTGCCGCAGGGCCTCCTCGGCGGAGGTGGTGCGCGGGTCGACCGCCACCACGCCGACGCTGGCGCCTGCGTAGTCGATCGTCATGCGCTTCAGCCGCAGCTCGCCGATGGTGTTTTCCGCCAGGCGGTCGGCCAGCGCCCGCGCCCCGGTGCGCGGCGATTCGCCCAGCGCGGGCCCCAGGCCGATCACCACGAACTCGTCGGAGCCGAAGCGCGCCAGCATGTCGCTTGCGCGCACCGAGTTCGCGAGCTGTTTTGCCATGGCCGCGAGGAATTCGTCGCCGATAGCGTGGCCGTGCGCGTCGTTGATCTTCTTGAAGTCGTCCAGGTCGACGAAACCGACCAGCACGCTCTGGCCGCTGCGCGCACCTTGCGCCAGCATGCGCTGCAGCGCGTCGACGAGCACGCGGCGGTTGGGCAGGCCGGTGAGGGCGTCGATGGCGGCGTGCGTGGCGAGTTCGGCATTGGCCTTCCTGAGCTTCTCGACCAGCAGTTCGCGCTCTACCTGCTGCCCGATCAGCCGCGCGAACAGCCGCAGCACTGGCTCCGCTTGTGGCGGCAAGGGCATTTGCTGTGCGCTGGCGGCGCACAGGGCGCCGAAGAGCTCGCCGCTGTCGGTTTTTACCGGGGCACTCACGCAGGTCTGGATGCCGAGCTCGTGGGCGGCATCGGCGTCGCCCCAGCAGCCGCCGGCGTCGTCGGTGTAGGTGCGGTCTTCTTCGAGGGCGTGCCGGCAGAGCGTGTTGGCCCAGGGCACGAAGGTTCCCTCGGGAATGGTCAGCAGCTCGCCGGTGTTGTGGGCGAAGAGGATGTGCTGGCGGCCCTTGTCCGGGTCGACGCTCACGAGGTAGGCCGACTCCAGCCCCGTGGCCGCCTCGAGCATTTCGAGCATCGGGCGGGCGAGGTCTTCCAGCGTCTTGGCGGAGGAGACGCAGTCGGATAGCTGTTCGATCAGGGATTCCATGGCCGACATTCTGAGGGGATAGGTTGTTTTCAGGAGGCCAGGGCTTCCATGAGTTCGGTCTCGATGGCCAGCTGGGTCTTCTGGCCCTGGAGTTCGGGGCCGCTGATCAGGAAGGTGTCTTCCACCCGCTCGCCCAGCGTCGTGACCTTGGCGAGCTGCAGATTCAGGTGATGGCGCGCCAGCACCCGGGCCACCGAATACAGCAGGCCGGCGCGGTCGCTCGCCGAGATGTTGAGCAGCCAGCGCTGCGCCTTGTCGTCGGGCAGCAGGCTGATGCGCGGCTTGATCGGAAAGCTGCGCACCCGGCGGGACACCCGGCCCATGCTGGGCGGGGGCAGGGCGCCGGCTTCGGTGAGCGTTTGCGCCAGGCCCGACTCGACCATGCTGATCAGGTCGCGGTAGTGGTCCGGCAGGAAGGTGGTCACCACCTGGAAGGTGTCGAGCGCGTAGCCGTTGCTCGTGGTGTGCACCTTGGCGTCGAGGATGCTGAAGGACGACTGGTCGAAGTAGCCGCAGATGCGCGCGAAAAGGTCGGGTTGGTCGGGCGTGTAGACGACCACCTGCAGGCCTTCGCCCACCGGCGACAGGTGCGCGCGCACGATGGGCGGTGCCTTCGGGTCGATCGGCACGTTGGGCGGCGGTACGAAGCGCGAGAGCTGCTTGGCGTGCCAGGCGATCTCGGTGGCGTCGTGGCGCATGAAGTAGCCGACGTCGAGCGTGTCCCACAGGGCCTTGTGCGCTTCGAAGCGCTGGGCGTGCAGGGCCAGCTGCACCAGCGCCTCGCGCTTGCGCGACTCGACTTCGGCGTCCGGGTCGGGCATGCGGCCGCCCAGCGCGCGCAGGGTGTAGCGGTACAGATCTTCGAGCAGCTTGCCCTTCCAGGCATTCCACACGCGCGGCGAGGTGCCGCGGATGTCGGCGATGGTCAGCAGGTAGAGCGCGGTCAGGTAGCGCTCGTTGCCCACGCGCTTGGCGAATGCGCCGATGACTTCGGGATCGCTCAGGTCCTGCTTCTGGGCGACCTGGCTCATCACCAGGTGCTCGGCCACCAGGAATTCGATGAGCTTCGCGTCTTCGCGGGCAACGGCGTGCTGCTTGCAGAAGCGCTGCACGTCGCGTGCGCCCAGCGTCGAATGGTCGCCGCCGCGGCCCTTGGCAATGTCGTGGAAGAGGGCGGCTACGTACAGGATCCAGGGCTTGTCCCAGCCGGCTGCCAGCTGCGAGCAGAACGGGTACTCGTGTGCATGCTCGGCGATGAAGAAGCGCCGCACGTTGCGCAGCACCATCAGGATGTGCTGGTCCACCGTGTACACGTGGAACAGGTCGTGCTGCATCTGCCCCACGATGCTACGGAACACCCGCAGGTAGCGCCCCAGCACCGAGGTCTGGTTCATCAGCCTGAAGGCATGCGTGATGCCGTAGGGCTGTAGCAGGATCCGCATGAAGGTCTCGTGGTTGACCGGGTCGTTGCGGAACTTGCTGTCCATGATGTGGCGCGCGTTGTAGAGCGCGCGCAGCGTGCGCGCCGACAGGCCCTTCACGCCAATGGTCTTCTGGTACAGCAGGAAGGTTTCGAGCACCGCGTGCGGCTCGCGCTCGTAGAGGTCGTCGCTCGCAATCTCGATCAGGCCGGCGCGCTCGTAAAAGCGCTCGTTGACGGGCGTGTGCTGCTCGTCGCTCGGCTGCAGGCGCTCGGAAATGTTGAGCAGCAGGATCTGGTTGAGCTGCGAGACCGCCTTGGCGGCCCAGTAGTAGCGCCGCATCAGCGCCTCGCTCGACTTGCGCTGCGATTCGCTTTCGTAGCCGAAGCTGGCTGCCACGGCGGTCTGCAGGTCGAACACCAGGCGGTCTTCGCGGCGGTTGGCAATCACGTGAAGCCGCGCGCGGATGAGCGAGAGCAGCGCTTCGTTGCGCTTGATCTGCTGCGCCTCGAAGGAGGTGGCCAGGCCGTTCTTGGCGAGGTCGTCCCAGCGGCTGCCGTAGCCGGCGGCCTTGGTCATCCAGAGGATGGTCTGCAGATCGCGCAGGCCGCCCGGTGACTCTTTGCAGTTGGGCTCCAGCGCGTAGGGCGTGTTGTCGTACTTCTGGTGGCGGTGCCGCATTTCCTGCGACTTGGCTACGAAGAAGGCCTGCGGGTCGATCGCGCGGGTGAAGCGGCGGCGAAAGGCCGTGAAGAGCTTCTTGTCGCCTGCGATCAGCCGCGCTTCGAGCAGCGAGGTCTGGACGGTGACGTCTTTCTCGGCCTCGGCCAGGCATTCGTCGACCGTGCGCACGCTGGAGCCGATTTCCAGGCCCGCGTCCCAGCAATGGCCGATGAAAGCCTCGATGCGGGCGGGGTCGATGGCGTTTTCGTGGTCTTCGGGCGGCAACAGCAGCAGCACGTCGACGTCGGAATACGGAAACAGCTCGCCGCGCCCGAAGCCGCCCACGGCGGCCAGGGAGAGCGAGTCACCGAAGCCGGCGTCGCGCCACAGCGTGCAGAGCGTTTCGTCGGCCAGTGCCGAGAGCTGGCGCAGCACCGTGTGCACGCTGCGGGTAGGGGCGCGCGCGAAGCGCAGGGTGTCGAACAGCGCGAGCTTTTTCGCGCGATAGGCTTCGCGCAGCGTCGCCACGTCGATGTTGGCTGCTTCGATCACGGCGGGGAGACGCGTTGCCGCGTCAGGTCTTGGTCGAAGTGACGAAGGAGGGCAGCGGCGGGCTGCCTGCGGAGAGCGTCAGCACTTCGTAGCCGGTCTCGGTGACGAGCACCGTGTGCTCCCACTGGGCCGACAGCGAATGGTCGCGCGTGACGATGGTCCAGCCGTCGTACTGGCCGCCCTTGAAGTCTTCCTTCACGTCGCGCTTGCCGGCGTTGATCATCGGCTCGATGGTGAAGATCATGCCGGGCTTGAGTTCTTCCATGGTGCCCGGGCGGCCGTAGTGCAGCACCTGGGGTTCTTCGTGGAAGCGCTGGCCCACGCCGTGGCCGCAGAACTCGCGCACCACCGAGAAGCCCTGGCCTTCGGCGAACTTCTGGATCGCGTGGCCCACGTCGCCCAGGTGCGCGCCGGGGCGCACCTGCAGGATGCCGTGCCACATGGCTTCGAAGGTGATACTGCACAGGCGCTTGGCTGCGATGGAGGCGTCGCCGATCACGTACATGCGGCTGTTGTCGCCGAACCAGCCGTCCTTGATGACGGTCACGTCGACGTTCATGATGTCGCCCTTCTTCAGGGGCTTGTCATTGGGAATGCCGTGGCACACCACGTGGTTCACCGAGGTGCACAGCGACTTCGGGTACGGGACGCTGCTTGCGCCCATGTATCCCACCGTGGCCGAGGTGGTGCCCTGCTTGACCATGTACTCGGCGGCGAGCCGGTCGACATCGTTGGTCGTGATGCCGGGCTTGATGAGGGGCGTGAGGTAATCCAGCACCTCGGAAGCCAGGCGGCAGGCGACCCGCATGGCTTCGATGCCCGCAGCGTCTTTGTAGTTAATGCTCATCCCCGAATTATCCCATTCGGCAAGCTAAAATTCCGGGCTAACGCGGATGGCCCCAGTCAGCGGCCATCTGCCTCGATTCCTTGATTTCCAACGCGGCCCCCGAGGCCCCATCGACCGTGACGCAGCCCGCACCTCAAGCCCTTCCCGTCGTAACCATGTTCGAGGGCGGCAGCGCGCTCAGCGACTTCCGCGCACGCCAGCTGCTGCCGAAGCTCCAGGCCATCGAACCGCGCATCGAGGGCATTTCGGCCCGTTTCGTGCACCTCGTGGTCACCGATGCGGCGCTGGATTCAGCCGGCCGCGAGCGCTTTGCGGCGCTGCTGACCTACGGCGAGCCCTTCGAGGCGCCGGCCAAGGCTGGCACCTCGGTGGTGGTCACGCCCCGCCTGGGCACGGTGTCGCCCTGGGCCTCCAAGGCCACCGACATTGCCCATAACTGCGGCCTGGCCTTGCGCCGGGTCGAGCGCGTTACCCAGTACCACCTGAAGCTCAAGGCCCCGCTGATTGGCAAGGCCCCCGTGATCGAAGGCGACACGCTGGCCGCCGTGGCCGGCCCGCTGCACGACCGCATGACCGAATCGGTGCTGGCCACCGTCGATCAGGCCGCAAGCCTGTTCAGCGAGCTGCCTGCCCAGCCGATGGCGCAGGTCGACGTGCTGGCCGGCGGCCGTACGGCGCTGGTGGCAGCCAACACCGGTTTCGGCCTGGCGCTGGCCGAGGACGAGATCGACTACCTGGTCGATGCCTTCACCCGCCTGGGCCGCAACCCCAGCGACGTCGAACTGATGATGTTCGCGCAGGCCAACAGCGAGCACTGCCGCCACAAGATCTTCAACGCCGACTTCACCATCGACGGCAAGGCGCAGCCGCAAAGCCTGTTCTCGATGATCCGCCACACCGAGAAGCAGAACCCGCAGCACACGGTGATCGCCTATGCGGACAACGCCTCGGTCATGGAAGGCGCGACCATCGAGCGCTTCATTCCCGCGACCGGCTCGCAGAGCTATCAAAAAGATAGCGCCCTGAGCCATGTGCTGATGAAGGTCGAAACGCACAACCACCCGACCGCCATTTCGCCGTTCCCGGGCGCATCGACCGGCGCAGGCGGCGAAATTCGCGACGAAGGCGCCACCGGCCGTGGTTCCAAGCCCAAGGCCGGCCTGACCGGCTTTACCGTGTCGAAGCTCTGGCCCGAAGAAGGCCACTACGGCAAGCCCGAGCACATCGCCAGCCCGCTGCAGATCATGACCGAGGGCCCGCTGGGTGGCGCCGCGTTCAACAACGAATTCGGCCGTCCCAACTTGCTGGGCTACTTCCGCGAATACGAGCAGACCGTGGCGAGCGACCTCGACACCGTGCAGCGCGGCTACCACAAGCCCATCATGATCGCGGGCGGCTTGGGGCAAATCGACGCCGCGCAGACCAAGAAGATCCGCTTCCCGGCCGGCTCGCTGCTGATCCAGCTCGGCGGCCCCGGCATGCGCATCGGCATGGGCGGCAGCGCCGCCAGCTCGATGGCAACCGGCGCCAATGCGGCCGAGCTCGACTTCGACTCGGTGCAGCGTGGCAATCCCGAAATCGAGCGCCGTGCGCAAGAGGTCATCAACCACTGCTGGCAGCAGGGCGCGGCCAACCCGATCCTGGCGATCCACGACGTGGGCGCCGGCGGCCTGAGCAACGCCTTCCCCGAACTGACCAACGACGCCGGCCGCGGCGCGCGCTTCGACCTGCGCGCCGTGCCGCTCGAAGAGTCGGGCATGGCGCCGAAGGAAATCTGGTGCAACGAAAGCCAGGAGCGCTACGTGCTGGCCATCGCGCCGGAATCGCTCGACCAGTTCAAGTCCTTCTGCGAGCGCGAGCGCTGCCCGTTCTCGGTGGTCGGCGTGGCGACCGAAGAACGCCAGCTGCTGGTGGCCGACGAGGGCGCACAGGTGCAGCCGGTCGACATGCCGATGGACGTGCTGCTCGGCAAGCCGCCGAAGATGCACCGCGACGTCAAGACAGTGGCCCGCAGCTTCAAGCCGCTCGACCTCACGGGCGTCGACCTGCAGAAGGCCGCCATCGACGTGCTCGCGAATCCGACCGTGGCTTCGAAGCGCTTCCTCATCACCATCGGCGATCGCACCGTGGGCGGCCTGAGCCACCGCGACCAGATGGTCGGCCCGTGGCAGGTGCCCGTGGCCGACTGCGCCGTGACGCTGGCCGACTACAAGGGCTTTGCCGGCGAAGCCATGAGCATGGGCGAGCGCACGCCGCTGGCCGCGCTCGACGCACCGGCCTCGGGCCGCATGGCCGTGGCCGAGGCCATCACCAACCTGCTGGCCGCGCCGATCGAACTCTCGCGCGTCAAGCTGTCGGCCAACTGGATGGCCGCCTGTGGCGAGCCCGGCGAAGACGCCGCGCTGTACGAGACCGTCAAGGCCGTTGGCCTGGAGCTGTGCCCGGCGCTCGGCGTGTCGATTCCGGTCGGCAAGGATTCGCTGTCGATGCGCACGCAATGGAAGGACGGCGCCGAGGCCAAGAAGGTCACGTCGCCCGTGAGCCTGATCATCACCGCCTTCGCCTCGCTGGCCGACGTGCGCGGCACGCTCACGCCGCAGCTCGACGCCGAAGAAGCCGACACCACGCTGGTGCTGATCGACCTGGGCCAGGGCAAGCACCGCATGGCCGGCAGCATCCTGGCGCAAACGTTGGGCCAGAGCGGTGACACCGTGCCTGACCTCGACGACCCGGCGCAGCTCGTGGCGCTGGTCAACGCCGTGAACGCGCTGCGCGCCGACGGCAAGATCCTCGCGATGCACGACCGCAGCGACGGCGGCCTGTTCGCCACAGCCTGCGAAATGGCCTTTGCGGGCCACGTTGGCGTGGCGCTGAACGTCGACATGCTGGTCACCGAAGGCGACGGCATTTCCGACAGCCGCATGGAAACCGGCGACGCCAAGAACTGGGCGCAGCAGGTCAGCGCGCGGCGCGAAGAACTCACGCTCAAGGCGCTGTTCAACGAAGAGCTGGGCATGGTGCTGCAGGTGCGCACCGCCGAGCGCAACGACGTCATGCAAGTGCTGCGCGCTCACGGCCTCAGCACGCACAGCCACTTCATCGGCAAGACGCGCCCCGCCAGCTCCACCATGGATGCGGGCAAGGGCAAGGTCGAAGTCTGGCGCGACGCCAAGTCGGTGTTCAGTGCCAGCCTGCACGACCTGCAACAGGTGTGGGACTCGGTCAGCTGGAAGATCGCCCGCGAGCGCGACAACCCAGCCTGTGCCGATGCTGAGCACGCCGCAGCCGGCGTGCCGAGCGATCCGGGTATGCACGTGTTCCTGCCGAATGCGCAGCCTGCCGCTCCGGCCATCCTGCAGTCGCGCCCCAAGGTCGCGATCCTGCGCGAGCAGGGCGTCAACTCGCACGTCGAGATGGCCTACGCCTTCACCGAGGCCGGCTTCGAAGCCTTCGACGTCCACATGACCGACCTGCAGACGGGCAGGGCGGACCTCGCCAACTTCAAGGGCGTGGTCGCCTGTGGCGGCTTCAGCTACGGCGACACACTGGGCGCTGGCATCGGCTGGGCGCGCAGCATCACCTTCAACCCGAAGCTGGCCGAGCAGTTCAAGACCTTCTTCGGCCGCACCGACACCTTCGGCCTGGGCGTGTGCAACGGCTGCCAGATGTTCGCCGAGCTGGCCGACATCATTCCCGGCGCCGAGGCCTGGCCGCGCTTCACCACCAACCAGAGCGAGCGCTTCGAGGCGCGCCTGTCGATGGTCGAAGTGCTCGAGTCGCCCAGCATCTTCTTCGCGGGCATGGCCGGCAGCCGCCTGCCGATCGCGGTGGCGCATGGCGAGGGCTATGCCAACTTCAAGCATCGTGGCGACGCCGCCAAGGCCATCGGCGCGATGCGTTTCGTGGACAACCATGGCCAGCCCACTGAGCAGTACCCGTTCAACCCGAACGGCAGCGCCAACGGCCTGACTTCGGTGACCACGCGTGACGGCCGCTTCACCGCGGTGATGCCGCACCCCGAGCGTGTGTTCCGCAACATCCAGATGAGCTGGACCTCGGGTGACAAAAGCGATCTGAGCCCGTGGATGCAGATCTGGCGCAATGCCCGCCGCTGGGTGGGCTGAAGCCGAAGCCGATGCTCGACCTCGATCACCCGCGAAGCCGGCACGTGCTGGAAGCGTCGCGTGTCGAGGATCTGATCCGCAAGCTGTTGCTCGCATGGCGTGAAGACGAGGCGGCAGCTTCGTCCGCGCGCACTGAGATCCTGCAGACGCTGCTTCCGCAGCTGGAGGCGCTCAACGCCGCGCACTTCGGCGCATCGAAGAAAATCTACCGCACGCTCGACGCGCTGGGCCGCGCGGTGCAGGGCGCGGATGCCGGGAAGGCATGGCGGGCGTTCGCAGCGCTCGACGGACCGGGCGACAACTTCGGCACCTGGGCGATCTGAATAGAGACACCCACAAAAAAGCGGCCCGTAGGCCGCTTTTCTTTTGCCTGGATCGAGTTACTCGACCTTGGCCTTGGCGCGCAGGTCTTCCTGGTACTTCTGCAGGCGCTGCTGCTGCAGTTGCTGCGTGATCTGCGGCTTCACTTCTTCCAGCTTCGGCAGTTGGGCCTGGCGGATGTCGTCGACGCGGATGATGTGATAACCGAACTGGGTCTTGACCGGAGCGGGGGTGGTCTCGCCCTTCTTGAGCTTGATCATCGCTTCCGAGAACTCGGGCACGAAGCTCGCGGGGTTGGCCCAGTCGAGGTCGCCGCCGTTGGCGCCCGAACCCGGGTCCTTGCTCTGCTTCTTGGCGATGTCTTCGAACTTGGCGCCCTTCTTCAGGTCGGCCATGATCTTCTTGGCCTGGTCTTCGGTCTCGACCAGGATGTGGCGGGCCTTGTATTCCTTGCCGCCATTGGCCGCCACGAACTTGTCGTACTCGGCCTTTACGTCGGCGTCCGAGACCGGGTTGGTCTTGCGGTAGTTCTCGAACAGTGCGCGGATCAGGATGGCCTGGCGGGCGAGTTCGAGCTGGTTCTTGTAGTCGTCGCTGGCGTCCAGGCCCTGCTTTTGCGCTTCCTGCATGAACACTTCGCGCGCCACGATTTCCTCGCGCAGCTGGCTCTGCATTTCAGGCGTCACCGGGCGGCCTGCGGCTGCCAGTTGCTGGGCCAGAACGTCCATGCGGGCCTTGGGCACCGGCTTGCCGTTCACGATGGCTGCGTTCTGCGCCAGAGCCGCCATGGACGTGGCACCGAGCAGCACTGCGGCCGCGACGGCCTGCAAGATTTGTTTTTTCATGGAATGAATATCGAGCTGGAAAGGAAATGCGCGTGTAGGAAAAGGCGCGGGAAAGAAAGCAGGGATAGGGAAGAAAAGAAGGGGAGCAACGGCCGGTGCAAACGCGGCGTGCGATCCGGTGGACGACTCAGAGCACCTCGATGGCGATGGCGTGCAGACCCTGTGCGATAAAAACCTGGAGGGCATCATACACAAGCCGATGTCGCGCCACGCGGGGCTTCCCTTCGAACAGAGGGGAGGCGATGCGCACGCGGAAATGGGTGCCGCGGCCCTCCGCGTTGGCGCCCGAATGGCCTGCGTGGGCGGCGCTCTCGTCGATCACTTCGAGCTGCGTGGGGCTAAGCGCCTCGCGCAGCGCGGCTTCGATGTCGGCGGCTGTGGGCAGCAGTGTGGTGCTCGTCGTCATGCCGTCGGCTTGTCTTCGTTCTTCAGGTGCGGCGCGATGTACAGGCCCTGCGCCACCAGGAAGACGATGGGGAACACATAGCCCCAGAGCTTGAAGTTGACCCAGGCCTCGGTCGTGAAGTACGCCGCCACGTAGCCGTTGATGATGGCCATGAACAGGCAGTAACCGATCCACGCCACATTGAGCCGGCCCCAGATGCGGTCGGGCAACTCGAGCTGCGAGCCCAGCAGCATCTTCAAAAAGTTCTTCTTCAGCGCCCAGAGCGCCACGGCCAGCGCAATGGCCATTGCGCCGTACAGCACCGTCGGCTTCCACTTGATGAAGCGGTCGTCGTGCAGAGCCAGCGTGAGCGTGCCGAACAGCAGGATCAGCACCAGCGTGGCTTTCTGCATGGCCTGCAGCTTGCGCTCGGTGGCGTAGATGATCGCCATCTGCACGACAGTGGCGGCCATCAGCACGCCGGTGGCGGTGTAGATGTCGCCGAGCTTGTAGGCGCCGAAGAACAGCAGGATCGGGAAGAAGTCGAGGAGCAGTTTCATTTTTTCTGGAAGTCGAGCGACGCCGAGTTCATGCAGTAGCGCAGGCCGGTTTCGGTGGGTCCGTCGGGGAACACGTGGCCCAGGTGGGCGCCGCAATTGGCGCAGACGTTCTCGGTGCGCACCATGCCGTGCGAGCGGTCGACGATGTTGCGGATGGCACCGGGCACGGCTTCTTCCGAGAAGCTGGGCCAGCCGCAGCCCGCGTCGAACTTGGTCGTCGACTCGAACAGCTTGGCGCCGCAGCACACGCAGTGATACGTGCCGTCGTCCCAGTGCGCTTCGTACTTGCCGGTGAAGGGGCGTTCGGTGGCGGCGTGGCGCGTTACCTCGAAGGCAGCGGGCTCGGCGCCTTTTTCAGCGAGCAGGGCTTTCCATTCGGCGTCGGTTCTCTGTACGGGAGTGGTCATGATGAGCAGCTGATTTCGATCGTGGAGGCCCAGTCGGGCGGGAAGCCGGCCAGTGCGTCGGCGTCGGGATGTTCTTCAAATGGGGACTGGAGCACAGCCAGCAAGGTTGCCACAGCCGAGTGGTCCTTTTGCTGACTTGCTTCGATGGCTTGCTGTCCCAGGTGGTTCCGCAGCACGAATCCGGGATTCGATTTGAGCATCAGATCGGCAGCTTGCGCGCGCCCAGCGGGCGTATGGCGCTCCGAAAACGCTAGCGCCCATGCATCGAAACCCTCGCGGTCCAGGAACAGGTCGCGCACCGGCTCGACGTTGCCGTCGGCCATGTAGTTCGAGAGCCGTCGCCAGAAGATCGTGTAGTCGACCTTGCCCGCGGCCAGCAGCTTGAGCACACCCTCGATGAGCGCGCGGTCGCCTTCGGCCGCCTCGGCAAGGCCCAGCTTGGCGCGCATGCGGCCTTCGAACTCGTTCGGGAACACCGTCTTGTAAGACTCAAGCGCGGCCACCGCCACTTCCTGGTCGCCGATCAGCGGCAGCAGCGCCTGCGCCAGGCAGAACAGGTTCCAGTAGGCGACGTTGGGCTGCTGGTTGAAGGCATAGCGCCCGTTGGTGTCGCTGTGGTTGCAGATGTGGCGCGGATCGAAGCCGTCGAGGAACTGGAACGGGCCGTAGTCGATGGTGAGCCCGAGGATGCTCATGTTGTCGGTGTTCATTACCCCGTGGCAGAAGCCCACGGCCTGCCATCGGGCGAGCAGGGCGGCGGTGCGCTCGCTCACGGCTTCGAGGAAGGCTGCGTACGCGTTGCCGTTGAAGCGGTCGGTGGTGCGGCACGCCGGGTAGTAGCGGTCGATGACGTAGTCGGCCAGCGCGCGCAACTCGTCTTCACGCTGGTTGGCCGCGAAGTGCTCGAAGTGGCCGAATCGGATGAAGCTGGGCGCCACGCGGGTCACGACGGCCGAGCTTTCGGGCTCCTCGCGGTACACGCGGGCGTCGGAGCCGGTCACGCAGAGTGCGCGGGTGGTCGGGATGCCGAGGCCGTGCATGGCCTCGCTGCAGAGAAACTCGCGGATGCTGGAGCGCAGCACCGCGCGGCCGTCGCCGCCACGCGAGTAAGGCGTGCGGCCCGCGCCCTTCAACTGCACTTCGAGCCCGCTTTCGGTCTCGCCGATCATGATGGCGCGCCCGTCGCCCAGCTGGCCGGCCCACACGCCGAACTGATGGCCGCTGTAGACCGTGGCAAAGGGGCGTGTGCCGGCGATGGGCAGGCTGCCTGTCAGGGCCGCCAGCGTTGCATCCGACGAATGCCAATCAGGCGGCAGGCCCAGCTCGCGGGCGACGGCTTCGCTGCGGCCCACCCAGTACGGATCGGGCAGCGGCGTCGGCCGCAATTCGGTGAGAAAGGCCGGGCCAAGGGTGGCGAAACCGGGTTTCCAGCGCAGCCCAAGGTCCGCGACCTCGGTGTCTTCAGCAAGCAAGCTCATGGGCGGATTGTCCGGCACAGCGCGTAACCCCTTGCCAAGCGGGCCATCGAGGCCCGTTGCACGAGTTCAGGCGGCTAGCGGCGCGGGGCTGTCCCAGATGCGAGCCCGGTACTGCGCCGGCGGCACGCCGAACCAGCGCTTGCAGGCGCGAAAGAAGTTGCTGGTGTCCACGAAGCCCAGCATGTCAGCCACGTCGGTCAGCGTGTGGCGGTCTTCCGCCAGGTACTGCTGCGCGAGCTCTCGGCGGGTGCGGTCTAGCAAACCCTGGAACGACACAGACTCTTCCTGCAGCCGCCGCTGCAGCGTGCGCTCGGCCAGTCCCAGGCCCGAGGCCACGTCCTGGCGGCGCGGCTCGCCGTGCTGGAGCCGGCGTGCGATTTCGGCGCACACCAGGCTGCTGGTGGTGGTCTGGCCCAGCAGATTGAGTTGATCGTCGAGCAGGTGCTCCTGCATCTCGCCGAGCACCGGGTGGAAGGTGGGCAGCGGCATCGTCATATCGGCCGTCGACAGCAGCAGCCGGTTGGCGACGGCGTTGAAGCGCACTTCGCAGCCGAAGGCCTCGCGGTGCAGCCGGTCGTTGGCCGGCGCGGGGTACACGAACTCCATGGCCAGCGGCTGCAGCTCGCGCCGCGTGAGCCACTGGCACTGCATGAACACGGTCAGCAGGGCGTATTCGACGCGCTGGCGCGGAATCGGCAGGCTGCCGCCGGTGTGCTCCATCACCATCCAGCAGCCGCGCGGCTCGGGGTGCATCGAGAAGGCGGTCGCGTCCGAGATCACCGCCATGTAGCGCGTCAGCCGTGTGAGCGCAGCGCCCAGGTCTGGGCTGCAGGCCATCGCGTGACCGACCGTGCCCAGCTTGCTGTGCGTGGCGGCCAGGTCGCGGTGAAGGCCCAGCGTGGGCTTGCCGGCGCGCGCTACCGCGAGCTGCCAAAGGACCGAGATCTCGTCGACCGGGATGCGCGTGTTCTGGCGGTGCAGTGAATCGGGGTCGAAGCCGGCATCGCGCAACAGCGAAGGCACGTCCAGCCCCTCGGCCTCGAACATCGACAGCACGCCCTCTAGCCACGCGGCCGAGCTGGTGCGCAGCTCCGGCTGCGGCATGCTGCCGGCCCGTCGCTGCGGCCCGCGTTGGCGGTGCGACAGGGAGGCTCCTGAAGTCATTCGTTTGGCTTCCTTGCGATAGCGGTGAAAACGATGCCGGTTTCTAGAATTTTTTGCGTGCTCGGCGGCCCGGAGTATGGGTGCCGCGCACCAGGCCAGGAATTCCGATTAACCCGGTGTGGAGACAAAAACATGAAGACAGAGACAACGGCACAAAACCAGGGTGCAGCAAGAAAAACGGCGGTGGGCAAGGCCATCGCCACCATGGCGGCAGCGGCGGCCCTTGCGGCCCTCTCGGCCTGCGGAGGCGGTTCATCCGGTTCGTCCGGCTTCACCTTCCTGCCGAGTGCGCCCCCACCGGCGCCAGCGCCCCCGGCTCCGCCTCCAGCCGACGGCCCGATGGTGCGCCAGACCACGGCCGGCAAGATCGAAGGCGTGGACGACGGCGCCAGCTCGGGCACCTACTACTGGAAGGGCGTCCCGTTCGCCCAGCCGCCCGTAGGCGCGCTGCGCTGGCGCGCACCGGTCGCGCCCGAAGCCTGGAGCGATATTCGCCAGACAACCAAGTTCGGCAATGCCTGCCTGCAGATCGGCCGCATCTTCAGCCCCGGCCTCAACAACACATACGACGCCACCGTCGGCACCAACCTCGGCAAGCCGGTCGGCAGCGAAGACTGCCTGTTCGTCAACATCTGGCGACCGGCGACGGACGAGAAGAACCTGCCCGTGCTGCTGTTCGTGCATGGCGGCAGCAATATCTCGGGCTACACGGCCGACCCGCTGTACGACGGCGCAAAACTGGCGAAGGCCGCCAACGCGGTGGTCATCACCGCCAGCTACCGCCTCGGCATCCTGGGCTTTCTCAACATGCCGCAGCTGAAGCCGGGCGGCACCGCGGGCGACGACTCCGGCAACTTCGCGCTGCTCGACAACATGGCGGCGCTACGGTTCATCCAGAACAACGTTGCCAACTTCGGCGGCGATCCGGGCAACGTCACGCTGTCGGGCGAGTCGGCCGGCGCCACCAACCTGCTGTCGGTCATGACCTCGCCGATGGCCAAGGGCCTGTTCCACAAGGCCTTCGAGATGAGCGGCGGCATTTCGCTCGCGAGCAACCTGCCGCCCGGTACGCTGCCTTCGCTGTCGCCGGCCTCGACCTCGCTCGCGCAGGGCGCGGCCATCCTGGAGAAGCTGCTCGTAGCAGACGGCACCGCCGCCGACGCGACCGCTGCCAAGGCCTACATCGCCACCCGCACACCGGCCCAGATCGCCGAGTACCTGCGCGCGCAGGACGGCGGCAAGATGCTGGGCACCGTGGTCGCCGCGGGGCTGGGCTCGGTCGGGCCCATTCCAGATGGCACCGTGATCCCGACCGACCCCATCGGCGCCATCGCGGCCGACCAGTACGTGAAGGTGCCCATGCTCGCCGGCAACACGCGCGACGAGGGCAAGCTCTTTGCCTCGCTGCTGGGGACCATCGGCTTTCCGACCTCGGGCTGGATCGTCAACGACGCCCAGCGCTTCTCGCTGATGTTCAACTTCGACCCCGATGCCGCACCCACGCTCACCGTGAACGACATCATCGACCCGTTCTACCTTCCGGTAGACAAGCCCGGCACCGGCTACAACGCAGCCACCGCGCTCGTCACGAAGGGGCTGTTCGAGGCCAACCGCAGCAACCTGCTCGACACGATGAAGACGCGCCAGTCGAACATCTGGCACTACCGTCTCGACTGGTCGCAGGAAGCGGCGCCGTGGAATGACGTGTATGGCGCCTCGCACGCCTTCGACCTGCCGTTCGTGTTCGGCAATTTCGGTCCCTCGGTGCTGTCGAACGTCATGGGCGGCAAGGCCAACGAGAAGGGGCGGCTGGCGCTGTCGAACGCCGTCATGGCCAGCATCGGCGCCTTCATGCGCAAGGGAGATCCGAACACGCCCGAACTTGGTGCGACCTGGGCGCCGTGGCCCGCGCAATTGCTGCTCGACGCCACGCCGCTGGCGGCCAAGATCACGCCGGTGCAATGAGCCGCTTCGTTCAATCGTGCAGTGCGGGTTTGTGTCATTGTGGAAGTGGCCGAAGCTTGCGTGAATCCGTTGTCCGCAGGTTTTCATGAAGTCATTTCACATAGGAGTTCGTAGATGCTGGGTTTGATGCAAGACCAACCGCTTTTGATCTCGTCGCTGATCGAGTTCGTCGAGCGCCACAACGGCGACGGCGAGATCGTCTCGCGCCGTGTCGAAGGCGACATCCACCGCTGCACCTGGAGCGACATCGCATCGCGCGCCAGGCAGGTGGCCAACGCACTGGACGGCGAGCAGTTGCTGTTCAGCGACCGCATCGCCACCCTGGCCTGGAACGGCTATCGCCACCTGGAGCTGTATTACGGTGCGAGCGGCAGCGGCCGCGTGCTGCACACCATCAACCCGCGCCTGCACCCCGACCAGATCGCGTGGATCGCCAACCATGCCGAAGACCAGATCCTGTGCTTCGACCTCACGTTCCTGCCGCTGGTGCAGGCCGTGCATGCGCGCTGTCCCACGATCCGGAAATGGGTTGCACTGTGTGATGCGGACAAGCTCCCCGCCGACAGCGGCGTGCCCAACCTCGTGAGCTACGAAAGCTGGATGGGCGCGCAGTCCACCGACTACGAGTGGCCCAGCTTCGACGAGAACTCCGCCTCGAGCATGTGCTACACGAGCGGCACCACGGGCAACCCGAAGGCCGCGCTCTACAGCCACCGCTCGACCATGCTGCATGCCTACGCCGCGGCCTTGCCCGACGTCATGCGCCTGTCGGCACGCGACTCGGTGCTGCCGGTGGTGCCGATGTTCCACGTCAACGCCTGGGGCATTCCGTACTCGGCGGCGCTGGTGGGCTGCAAGCTCGTGTTCCCCGGCCCGGCGCTGGACGGCAAGTCGGTGTTCGAGCTGATCGAAGGCGAGGGCGTGACCTTCGCGGCGGGCGTGCCCACCGTGTGGCAGATGATGCTCGGCCACATGCAGGCGAACGGGCTGAAGTTCAGCAAGCTCAACCGCACCGTCATCGGCGGTTCGGCCTGCCCGCCGGCCATGATCAAGGCGTTCCAGGAGAACTACGACGTCGAGGTGCTGCACGCCTGGGGCATGACCGAGATGAGCCCGCTGGGCACGCTGTGCACGCTGAAGAACAAGCACCTGTCGCTGCCGGCCGATGCGCAGCTGCAGATCCGCATGAAGCAGGGCCGCGCCATCTTCGGCGTCGACATGAAGATCATCGACGGCGACGGCAAGGAACTGCCGTGGGACGGCAAGGCCTATGGCGACCTGCTGGTCAAGGGCCCGTGGATCGTCAAGGAATACTTCAAGGGCGAGGGCGGCAATCCGCTGATTCCCGACGAGCAGAACCGCGGCTGGTTCCCCACCGGCGACGTGGCCACCATCGACGCCGAGGGCTATCTGCAGATCACCGACCGCAGCAAGGACGTGATCAAGTCAGGCGGCGAGTGGATCAGCTCCATCGAGATCGAGAACATCGCCGTCGCGCACCCGGCCATCGCCATGGCCGCGTGCATCGGCGTGTTCCATCCGAAGTGGGACGAGCGGCCGATCATCGCGGTCGTGAAGAAGCCCGGCGCCGAAGTCACGCGCGAAGAGCTGTTGAAGTTCTACGAGGGCAAGACTGCCAAGTGGCAGATCCCGGACGACGTGGTGTTCGTCGAGGCCATTCCGATCGGCGCCACCGGAAAGATCCTCAAGACCAAGCTGCGCGAGCTGCTGAAGGACTACAAGCTGCCGACCCTCTGAAGACAAGGACACGAGCCAAGCCCACCCGCACTGTCGCCTACGCGATAGGAAAGCCGCCCCGGCGGCCTTCCTTCCGGGCATTCCCTGTGCGGCGAAGAAAAGGGCGCTTGTACGCTGGCATTCCGCCTTTCACACTGGAGACTCTTCATGCAATTTGCTATCAAGTCAGTAGCTGCCTGTGCAATGTTGGTGAGCGCTGCCGCTGCATTCGCTCAGAAGGGCGAGACCGTCAAGATCGCCTGGCTCGACCCGCTGTCGGGCCTCATGGCCGCGGTCGGCACCAACCAGCTCAAGACCACGCAATTCCTTGCTGAAGAGTTCAACAAGAAGAACCAGTCGGGCGTGAAGTTCGAGATCATCGCGCTCGACAACAAGCTCAGCCCGCAAGAGACCACCGCCGCGCTGCGTTCCGCGCAAGACCAGGGCGCGCGCTACATCATGCAGGGCAACGGCTCCGGCCCCGCGCTAGCCATCATCGACGCCGTCGAGAAGAACAACGCGCGCAATCCGGGCAAGGAGCTGCTCTACATGAACTACGCTGCGGTCGACCCCGACCTGACCAACAGCAAGTGCAGCTACTGGCACTTCCGGCTGGACGCCGACACCTCCATGAAGATGGAGGCGCTGACCACCTGGATGAAGGACCAGCCTGACATCAAGAAGGTCTACATCCTCGGCCAGAACTACGCCCACGGCGTGCAGGTGTCCAAGTTCGCCAAGGAAGACCTGAAGGTGAAGCGCCCCGACATCCAGATCGTGGGCGACGACCTGCATCCGCTCGCGCAGGTGCGCGACTTCTCTCCGTACATCGCAAAGATCAAGGCTTCGGGCGCCGACACCGTCATCACCGGCAACTGGGGCTCCGACCTGTCGCTGCTCATCAAGGCGGCCAACGACTCGGGGCTGAACGTCAAGTTCCTGACCTACTACGCGCCGGGTGCGGGCACGCCCACGGCCATGGGCGCCACTTCCGACGGCAAGGTCTACACCGTCGCCTACGCCCACTACAACATGGGCGGAGAAATCCAGCAGCTGCTCGCCGGCTACAAGAAGCGCATGAATGACGACCTCACGCAGTCGTCGATCTATCACGTGTTCGCACTGCTCGATGCCGCCTTCGCCAAGACCAAGTCGACCGACCCGGTCAAGGTGGCCGCGGCGCTGGAGGGCATGAAGATCAAGAGCTTCAACGGCGAGGTCGAGATGCGCAAGGCCGACCACCAGCTGCAGCAGGGCCTGTACATCTCGCGCTGGGAAAAGGCCAGCGCCAAGTACCCCTACGACGCGGAGAACACCGGCTACACGAACGTTCCCGTGAAGTACTACGAATCGTACGTGGCGAGCACGCCCACGTCGTGCCAGATGAAGCGCCCCTAGGCGTCTTTGTGAACGCGTTTCCTACCCATTGGTAGCAGCTGTCTACCAACGGGTAGCAAATTGGAGAAACGCGGTGTCGCATGCGCGATAGAAACGGGCCTTTGCAGCACCCCTCTTACGGGCATTCCCTGAGGAGTGGGGCTGCAAACGCTTGTACTCTCGTGCGGCGTTTTGAATCGGTTTGACCAGGAGATATAGATTGAAGTTCGCTCTGAAAATCGCTACCGCGGCCGTCATCGCGGCAACCGCCACCGGCGCCCTTGCCCAGAAGGGTGAAACCGTCAAGATCGCATGGCTCGACCCGTTGTCGGGCCTCATGGCCGCGGTCGGGACGAACCAGCTCAAGACCTTCCAGTTCTTTGCCGAAGAGTTCAACAAGAAGAATGCGGCAGGCGTGAAGTTCGAGATCATCGGCATCGACAACAAGCTCAGCCCGCAAGAGACCACCAGCGCACTGCGTTCGGCCCTCGACCAGGGCGCGCGCTACATCGTGCAGGGCAACGGCTCCGGCCCTGCGCTGGCCATCATCGACGCGCTCGAGAAGAACAACGCGCGCAATCCCGGCAAGGAAGCGCTGTACCTGAACTACGCCGCCGTCGACCCCGACCTGACCAACAGCAAGTGCAGCTACTGGCAGTACCGCTTCGACGCCGACACGTCGATGAAGATGGAAGCGCTGACCACCTACATGAAGGACCAGCCGGAAATCAAGAAGGTCTACCTGCTCAACCAGAACTACGCGCACGGCCAGCAGGTCTCCAAGTTCGCCAAGGAAAACCTCAAGAACAAGCGCCCCGACGTGCAGATCGTCGGCGACGACCTGCATCCGCTGGCCCAGGTGCGCGACTTCGCGCCGTACATCGCCAAGATCAAGGCCTCGGGCGCCGACACCGTCATCACCGGCAACTGGGGCTCCGACCTCGCGCTGCTTATCAAGTCGGCCAACGACTCGGGCCTGAACGTCAAGTTCTACACCTACTACGCCGTGACCAGCGGCACGCCGACCGCCATGGGCGCTGCGTCCGACGGCAAGGTGTACCAGGTCGGCTATGCCCACTACAACATGGGCGGCGACATGCAGAAGTACGCCGAAGAGTTCAAGAAGAAGTTCAACGACGACCTCTACACCACCGACGTCTACACCGTGTTCCAGGCGCTGACCGAAGCCTTCGTGAAGACCAAGTCGACCGACCCCGTCAAGGTTGCCGCCGCCATGGAAGGCATGAAGTTCAAGAGCTTCAACGGCGAGATCGAACTGCGCAAGACCGACCACCAGGCACAGCAGGGCCTGTACATCGCCAAGTGGGAGAAGGCCAGCGCCAAGTACCCGTACAGCCCGGAGAACACCGGCTACACGCTGGCCCCGGTGAAGTACTACGACGCCTACGTGGCCAGCACGCCCACCTCCTGCCAGATGAAGCGGCCCGGCGGCGCCTCCTGATCGCTGTCTGATCGCCACCTGACAGGTCGAGGCCCGACTTCAACACTCGGGCCTTTTTCTTTTTTACCTGACACGAAAGACCGATGAACGTCGAATTCTTCGTCATCTCGCTGCTCAACGGCGTGAGCTACGGCTTGCTGTTGTTCATGCTGAGCTCTGGCCTCACGCTGATCTTCAGCATGATGGGCGTGCTCAATTTCGCGCACGCCAGCTTCTACATGCTGGGCGCCTATTTCGCCTACACGCTGTCGGGCGTCGTCGGTTTCTGGCCGGCGCTCTTCATCGCGCCGCTCTTGGTGTTCGCGCTGGGCGCGGCCTTCGAGCGCTACTGCCTGCGCCGGGTCCACAAGTTCGGCCACGTGCCCGAGCTGCTGGTGACCTTCGGTCTTTCGTACCTGATCCTCGAACTCGTGCAACTGGTGTGGGGCCGCTCCACGGTGCCGTACGGCCTGCCGTCGGCGCTGCAGGGCCCGCTCTTCTCGCTCTACGGCACGCAGTTTCCCAAGTCGCGCTCGTTCATCATGCTGGTGGCGGTGCTGATGCTGGTGTCGGTGTGGCTGCTGCTCACGCGCACGCGCATCGGCCTGGTCATCCAGGCGGCGTTGAAGCACCCCGACATGGTCGAGGCGCTGGGCCACAACGTGCCGCGCGTGTTCATGCTGGTGTTCGGCGGCGGCGCAGCGCTGGCTGGCCTCGCGGGCGTGGTCGGCGGCAACACCTACGTCACCGAGCCGGCCATGGCGGGTTCGGTCGGCTCCATCATCTTCGTGGTGGTGGTGGTCGGCGGCATGGGCTCGCTGGCAGGCGCCTTCCTGGCCTCGCTGATCATCGGCGTGGTGCAGACTTTCGCCGTGGCCATGGACCAGTCGCTCGCCACCGGCCTGCAGGCGCTCGGCGTGGCGGTGAGCGACCAGACCTTCGGCTATGAACTGCTGAAGCTCACCATTTCGCAGGTGGCACCGATCCTGCCGTATCTGTTCCTGGTGCTGATTCTCATCTTCAGGCCCAAGGGTCTTCTCGGAACGCGGGAGGACTGACGCCATGAACACTGCAACCACCACAACCACGCCAGCCGCTTCGGCCAACAAGGCGCCGACGCAGTACTACCGCTTCAAGCCGCTGAACATCGGCCGCATCCTGATCTGGTCTTTCTTCGCGCTGTTGCTGATCGTGGCGCCGATGATCTTCACCAGCAGCCTGGCTCTCACCATGCTGTCGCAGATCGGCTACCTCATCATCATCTGCCTGAGCTACAACATGCTGCTGGGGCAGGGCGGCATGCTCAGCTTCGGGCATGCGGTGTACGTGGGCCTGGGCTCGTTCATCGCCATCCACGCGATGAACCTGGCCAGCGCCGGCAAGCTGCCGATTCCGCTGGTGCTCATCCCGCTCGTGGGTGGCCTGGGCGGCATGTTCTTCGCCGTGGTGTTCGGCTACGTGTCGACCAAGAAGTCGGGCACCACCTTCGCGATGATCACGCTCGGCCTCGGCGAGCTGGTGGCCGCCATGGCGCTGATGTTCCCGAGCTTCTTCGGCGGCGAGGGCGGCATCACCACCAACCGCGTGTACGGCGCCTCGGTCTTCGGCATCAACTTCGGGCCGCAGAACCAGGTGTATTACCTGATCGCCGTGTACTGCTTCATCTGCACCGGGCTGATGTTCGCCTTCACCGGCACGCCCCTCGGGCGCATGCTGAACGCGGTGCGCGACAACCCGGAGCGCGTGGAGTTCATCGGCTACAACACGCAGCGCGTGCGCTACTACGCCTTCATCATCGCGGGCTTCTTCGCGGGCATCGGCGGCGGACTGGCGGCCATCAACTTCGAGATCGTGAACGCGGCCGACAGCCTGAACGGGCTGCGCTCGGGCAGCTACCTGCTGTTCACCTTCCTGGGCGGCGCGACCTTCTTCTTCGGGCCGATCATCGGCGCGGCGTTGCTGGTGTTCGCGCTGGTGCTGCTGTCCGAGCTCAGCAAGGCCTGGCTGCTGTACGTGGGCCTGGTGTTCCTGCTGATGGTGATGTTCGCGCCCGGCGGCGTGGCCAGCCTGATCATGATGAACGTGCGCGTGGCGCTGTTCGGCAAGATCAAGCGCTTCTACGCACTCTACGTGGGCCTCTTCATCGGTGCGGCCATCATGCTCGCGGGCGCTGCCGCCATCGTCGAGATGATCTATCACATGCAGCTGAATGCGGCGCTCGGGCCCGTGGTGCCGCTCGCGGGCCTGCAGCTCGATACCTCATCGGCCACTAGCTGGATCATCGCGGTGGCGCTGCTGGCGGTGGGCCTGGGCGTGTTCGAGGTGGTGCGCCGGCGCTTCGCGAAGGTCTGGGGCCATGCACAGGAAGAAATCGAAGCCGAGATCAAGCGGCGGGAGACGGCATGACCTATTCACTTGAACTCAAGAACCTGCGCAAGAGCTTCGGCAAGACCGACATCATCCGCGGCGTCGATCTGGCCGTGACGGCCGGCGAGCGCATCGCCATCATCGGGCCGAACGGCGCGGGCAAGTCCACGCTGTTCAACCTGATCAGCGGGCGGCTCACGCCCACCAGCGGCGAGGTGCTGCTCAACGGCCAGCGCATCGACGGCATGAAGCCGTACGAGATCAACCGCATGGGGCTGTCGCGCAGCTTCCAGATCACCAACATCTTCCCGAAGCTCACCGTCTTCGAGAACCTGCGCTGCGGCGTGCTGTGGAGCCTGGGCTACAAGTACACCTTCCTGCGCTTTCTCTCGAACCTCGACGACGCCAACGAGCGCACCGAAGAGCTCATCAGGCAGATCGGCCTGGAGAAGAAGCGCGACGTGCACGCGGTGAACCTCACTTACGCCGAGCAGCGCGCGCTGGAAATCGGCGTGACCATTGCGGGCGGCGCCAGCGTCATCCTGCTGGATGAGCCCACGGCGGGCATGAGCAAGACCGAAACCTCGCACTTCATCTCGCTCATCAAGCACGTCACGGTCGGCAAGACTCTGCTGACGGTGGAGCACGACATGGGCGTGGTCTTCGGGCTGGCCGACAAGATCGCGGTGGTGGTGTATGGCGAAGTCATTGCCTTCGACACGCCTGCTGCCGTTCGTGCGAATGCGCGCGTGCAGGAGGCCTACCTCGGCTCGTCGGTCGCGGATGCACAAGGGGCGGGACACTGACATGCTGAAGCTCAAAGACATCCACGCCTACTACGGCAAGAGCCATGTGCTGCACGGCGTTTCGTTCGACGTGAACCCCGGCGAAATCGTCGCGCTGCTGGGCCGCAACGGCTCCGGCCGCTCGACCACGGCCAAGGCCATCATGGGCCTGGTGCATGCCGAGGGCGGCCTGCACTGGAAGGGGCAGGACATCCTGCGTCGCAAAGCCTACGAGATCGCCCATTTCGGCATCGGCTACGTGCCAGAGAACCGCGACATCTTCCCCAAGCTCACGGTGCACCAGAACCTGCTGCTGGGGCAGAAGGGCTCGGGCAAGGGCAGCCGCTGGTCGTTCGACGACATGTACGGCATGTTCCCGCGCCTGAAGGAGCGGCAGCACACCGAAGCGGGCGTGCTCTCGGGCGGCGAGCAGCAGATGCTCACGCTGTGCCGCACGCTGATGGGCGACCCCGATCTCATCATCATCGATGAGCCCACCGAAGGCCTCGCGCCCAAGATCGTCGAGCTGGTGGGGCAGTACCTGCGCACGCTGAAGGACAAGGGCATCTCGGTGCTGCTGATCGAACAGAAGCTCACCATCGCGATGCAGATTTCAGACCGCGCGCTCGTCATGGGCCACGGCAGCATCGTGTTCGACGGCACGCCGGACAGCCTCCGCGCCGACGCCACCACTCGCAAAGAGTGGTTGGAGGTTTGATACCCCCAGGGGATTCGGGCTACGCCCCGGATCCCCTTGTCTCTCCAGCGACTGCGTGCCATTGTTGGGCCACGCGAAACGCCTAGAATCCCCGAAAAAGAACACTCGTGCTTTTTCTTCTTTTTCTTCACACACCAAGGAACGCAGCATGACGGCTGAATACAAAGTGCTCGGCGATATCGCCGTGATCACACTGACCAACCCTCCGGTCAACGGTCTCGGTTTCTCGACACGCATCGGCATCACCGATGGCCTGTCGAAGGCCAATGCCGACGACGCCGTCAAGGCCATCGTCATCACCGGCGCCGGCAAGGCTTTCTCGGGCGGCGCGGACATCAAGGAGTTCGGCACGCCCAAGGCGCTGCAAGAGCCCAACCTGCTGAGCGTGATCCTCGCGCTCGAAGCCTCTCCCAAGCCCATCGTCGCATCCATCCACTCGGTGTGCATGGGCGGCGGCCTTGAACTGGCCCTGGGCTGCCACTACCGCGTGGCTGCTCCCGGCACCAGCGTGGCACTGCCTGAAGTCAAGCTGGGCCTGCTGCCCGGCGCTGGTGGCACGCAGCGCCTGCCGCGCGTGCTCGGCGTGGAAACCGCACTGAACATGATCGTCAGCGGCGAGCCCGTGAAGAGCGAACTGCTCGCGAGCCTGCCCGGCCAGAAGCTGTTCGACAAGCTGGCTGCCTCGGCCGAATCGGTGTTCGAAGAAGCCGTGGCCTTCGCCAAGAGCGTGGCCGGCAAGACTGGTGAAGCGCTGCCGCTGGTGCGCAACCTGCCGTGCAAGCACCCGCAGGGCGACGCCTACTTCCAGTTCGCCAAGAACATGGTCGGCGGCATGTCGAAGAACTACCCGGCGCCGCTGAAGTGTGTCGACGCCGTGCAGGCCGCAACGAAACTGAAGTTCGACGAAGGCATGGCCGAAGAACGCCGCCTGTTCACGGCGCTGATGTTCACGCCCGAATCGCTGGCCCTGCGCCACCTGTTCATGGCCGAGCGCGCCGCGAGCAAGATTCCCGACGTGCCCGAAGACACGCCCAAGCGCGAGATCAAGGCCGTTGGCGTGATCGGCGCCGGCACCATGGGTGGCGGCATCTCGATGAACTTCCTGAACGCGGGCATCCCCGTCAAGATCCTCGAGATGAAGCAGGAAGCGCTCGACCGCGGCGTTGCCACCATCAAGAAGAACTACGAAGCCCAGGTCAAGAAGGGCAAGCTCAAGCAGGACAAGTACGAGCAGCGCATGGCGCTCCTGAGCACCACGCTGAGCTACGACGACCTGAAGGACGCCGACCTCATCATCGAGGCCGTGTTCGAAGAAATCGGCGTGAAGGAAAAGGTCTTCAAGGAACTCGACCGCGTGGCCAAGAAGGGCGCGATCCTGGCCTCGAACACCTCGACGCTCGACGTCGACAAGATCGCCTCGTTCACCGACCGTCCGCAGGACGTGGTCGGCATGCACTTCTTCAGCCCCGCCAACGTGATGAAGCTGCTCGAAGTGGTGCGCGGCAAGGCCACCGCCAAGGACGTGCTCGCCACGGTCATGGACATCGGCAAGAAGATCAAGAAGACCTCGGTGGTCTCGAGCGTGTGCGACGGCTTCATCGGCAACCGCATGATCGAGCAGTACTCGCGCCAGGCAGGCTTCCTGCTGGACGAAGGCGCCACGCCGCAGCAGGTCGACAAGGCCGTCGAGAAGTTCGGCTTTGCCATGGGCCCGTTCCGCATGGGCGACCTGGCCGGCAACGACATCGGCTGGGCCATTCGCAAGCGCCGCGCCACCGAGCGCGCCGACATGAAGTACAGCCGTACGGCCGACAAGCTCTGCGAACTGGGCCGCTTCGGCCAGAAGACCGGGGCAGGGTGGTACGACTACCAGGCCGGCAAGCGCGATGCGATTCCGTCGGAACTCGTCAACAAGATGATCGAGGACCACCGCAAAGAGCTTGGCATCACGCCGCGCAAGATCTCCGATGAAGAGATCGTGCAGCGCCTGGTGTACGCACTGGTCAATGAAGGTGCGCACATCCTGGAAGACGGCATTGCCTCGAAGTCTGGCGACATCGACATGGTGTACCTCACCGGCTACGGCTTCCCGATCTGGCGCGGCGGCCCGATGCACTACGCGTCGCAGGTCGGCCTGTACAACGTGGCCGAGACGATGAAGCGCTTTGCCAAGAACCCGCGTGATGACGGCGCGTTCTGGCAGCCCGCACCGCTGATCCAGAAGCTCGTGGCCGAAGGCAAGCAGTTCAGCTGATCCACTAAGGCAAAGGGACCGACCGCCAATGTTGAAACGCATCTTCCTCGGGCTGCTGCTGGCAATCGTCTTGCTGGTGGCCGCCGTGGCGGTCAAGACCTGGACCACACCGTCGCAGCAACTGGCGGTGGCGCCCGCGCCGAAGCTGGACATCGATCTGCAGGCAGCAGCCAAGCGGCTCTCTACAGCGATCACGTTCCGCACGGTGTCGGGCATGGACGATCCGGCTGCGAATGCGGCCGAGTTCGACAAGCTGCATGCATTCCTTGCACAGCAGTTCCCGAAGGTGCATGCCACTCTCAAGAAGGAAGTGGTCGGCAACAAGGCGCTGTTCTATACATGGACCGGCACCGATCCCTCTGCCAAGCCCATCGCATTGATGGCGCATCAGGACATGGTGCCCATTGCCCCGGGCACCGAGAAGGCGTGGACGGTCGACCCCTTCGCGGGCGAGATCAAGGACGGCTTCATCTGGGGCCGCGGCACGCTCGACAACAAGAGCAATCTTCTCGCGCAGATGGAAGCCATCGAGCTGCTCATCGGCGCCGGCTTCAAGCCCAGGCAGACCGTCTATCTCGTGATGGGCGACGACGAAGAGGTGAGCGGCCTGCGCGGTGCGCTGCCTATTGCCGAACTGCTCAAGTCGCGCAACGTGCGCCTCGACTGGGTGCTTGACGAAGGCCTGCTGGTGCTCGACGGCGTGCTGCCGGGCCTGAGCAAGCCCGCGGCGCTCATCGGCCTGGCTGAAAAGGGCTATGGCACCTTCTTCCTCTCGCTCGACACCTCCCCCGGCCACTCGTCGATGCCGCCGCAGCACAGCGCCATCGGCAGCATGAGTGCGGCGCTGGCACGGCTCGAAGCCAATCCGATGCCTGGTGGCATCAAGGGCGTGGCCGGCCAGATGTTCGGCGCGCTTGCGCCAGAGATGAGCGGCGTCAACCGCGTGATGCTGTCCAACCTGTGGCTCACCGAGCCGCTGGTGCGCGGCCAGCTCGAGAAGAGCCCGAGCAGCAATGCCATGCTGCGCACGACCACCGCGCTGACCATCGTTCGCGCCGGCAACAAAGACAACGTGCTGCCCGGCCGCGCCGAAGCCGCCGTCAACTTCCGCATCCTGCCGGGTGACACGCTCGCCAGCGTCGAGGCACACTTGCGCAAGACGCTGGCCAACGACGACATCAAGATCAAGCAGTACCCCGGCAACGCCGAGCCGTCGCCCGTGTCGGCGACCGACAGCACCGGCTACCGCGCGATCCAGCAGGCCGTGCGTCAGACCTTCCCCGATGCGGTGGTGGCCCCCGGCCTCATGACCGCCGCTACCGACTCGCGCCACTTCAGCCTCGTGAGCGATGCCGTCTTCCGCTTCTCGCCGTTCCGCGTGAAGGGCGAAGACCTGGCGCGCTTTCACGGCAACAACGAGCGGCTGGCCATCTCGAACTACGGCGAGATGATCGGCTTCTATCACCAGCTCCTGAGCAACACCAACGCTGCTCCGGCGCAATGACGACAACCTCTTTTCCCTTCCATCTGCTTCAAAGGACCTCACCATGACCAGCGCCGTCATTGTTTCCACCGCCCGCACGCCGCTCGCGAAGAGCTGGAAGGGTGCCTTCAACATGACGCACGGCGCCACGCTCGGCGGCCACGCCGTGCAGCACGCGGTGCAGCGCGCCGGCATCGACCCTGCTTCGGTGGACGACGTCATCATGGGCTGCGCCACGCCCGAAGGCGCGACCGGCTCCAACATCGCACGCCAGATCGCGCTGCGCGCCGGCCTGCCGATCACCACTTCGGGCATGACCATCAACCGTTTCTGCTCGTCGGGCCTGCAGACCATCGCCACCGCCGCCCAGCGCATCATCGCGGGCGAGGGCGAGGTGTACGTGGCCGGCGGCGTCGAGAGCATCTCGTGCGTGCAGAACGAAGCCAACAAGCACATGCTGGCCGACCCGTGGCTCGTGAAGCACAAGCCCGAGATCTACTGGAACATGCTGCAGACGGCCGAGCAGGTCGCCAAGCGCTACAACATCGGCCGCGACGCCATGGACGAATACGGCGCCGCCAGCCAGCAGAAGGCCACCGCCGCGCTGGAAGCCGGCCGCTTCAAGGACGAGATCGCCCCCATCACCGTGCTGGCCGGCGTGGCCGACCCCGTGCTGGGCCTGCGCACCAAGGAAGTCACCATCGAGAACGACGAAGGCATCCGCGCCGGCACCACCAAGGAAGGCATCAGCGGCATCCGCTCGGCCATTCCCGGCGGCCTGATCTCGGCCGGCAATGCCAGCCAGTTCTCCGACGGCGGCGGCGCCTGCGTGGTGGTCGACGAGAAGTACGCCGAGCAGAAGGGCCTGAAGCCCCTGGGCCGCTTCCTCGGTTTTGCCGTGGCCGGCTGCGAGCCCGACGAAATGGGCATCGGCCCCGTGTTCGCCATTCCGAAGGTGCTCAAGCGCCTGGGCCTCACGGTCAACGACATCGACCTGTGGGAGCTGAACGAAGCTTTCGCCGTGCAGGTGATCTACTGCCGCGACAAGCTCGGCATTCCGGCCGACCGCCTGAACGTGGACGGCGGCGCCATTGCTGTGGGCCACCCCTACGGCGTGAGCGGCCAGCGCCTCACGGGCCACGCGCTCATCGAAGGCAAGCGCCGCGGTGCCAAGAAAGTCGTGGTCACGATGTGCATCGGCGGCGGCATGGGTGCCGCGGGCGTGTTCGAGGTCTTGTAATCATGTCCGGCTTGGGCCACGACCACGAGGTCTCGCCCGAAGCCGTTCTGGCCTACGGGCGCCGCATGCTTGCATCGCAGCCGTTCAGCGTGCTGATCGGCGCGGAGTTGCACGCGCTGGCGCCGGGCCTTGCCGAGCTTCAGCTGCCGCTCACGGCGCAGCTGAAGCAGCAGAACGGCTTTGCCCACGGCGGCATCGTGAGCTACATGGCCGACAACGCGCTCACCTTTGCCGGTGGCAGCGCGTTGCGTGTGCCGGTGGTGACTTCCGAATTCAAGATCAACTATGTGCGGCCGGCTCTTGGCGACCGCTTGATCGCACGGGCCACCACAGCCCATTGCGGCAGCTCGCAGGCCGTCTGCACCTGCGAAGTGTTCGTGGTGAACGACGGTGCAGAGAAGCTCTGCGCGCTGGCGCAGGGCACCATCGCGAAACTGCCTGACTCTCCGAAAAAGTAGCAAGAAGAGACACCCTCATGAGCCTGCGTTCCACCCTCGACTTCCTGCTCTACGACTGGCTCGACGCCGAGTCGCTCAACCAGCGCGAACGCTTTGCCGACCACTCGCGCGAAACCTTCGACGCGGTGCTCGATACCTGCGAGCGCATCGCGCGCGAAAAGTACGCGCCGTTCAACCGCACGGTCGACACGCAGGAGCCGCATTTCGATGGCGAAAAAGTCATCCTGCCGCAGGCCACGCATGACGCGCACAAGGCTTTCGTCGAGTCGGGAATGATGAGCGCGGCGCAAGACTACGACATCGGCGGTATGCAGCTGCCGTACACGCTCTCTGCCGCGGCCAACAGCTTCTTCGCGATGGCCTCCGTGAGCATCGGCTCCAACATGCTCACGAGCGGCAACGCCAACCTGCTGATGGTGCACGGCACCGAGATGCAGAAAGAGGTGTTCGCCAAGAACGAGTTCTCGGGCCGCTGGGCCGGCACCATGTGCCTGTCGGAGCCGCAGGCCGGTTCGTCGCTGAGCGACGTGGCCACGCGCGCAGTGCCCGACGGCGCCGGCTTTCAAAATGACCCGCTGGGCCCGCGCTATCGCCTCACGGGCAACAAGATGTGGATCTCGTCGGGCGACCACGAGCTGACCGAGAACATCGTGCACATCGTGCTCGCCAAGATCCCCGACGAGAACGGCAAGCTGGTGCCGGGCACGCGCGGCATTTCGCTGTTCATCGTGCCCAAACGCATGGTCGATACCAAGGGCGAGCTGACGGGCCAGCGCAACGACGTTGCGCTCGCGGGCCTGAACCACAAGCTGGGCTGGCGCGGCACCACCAATACGCTGCTGAACTTCGGCGAGGGCAAGTACCCGGTCGATGGCAAGGCCGGTGCCGTGGGCTACTTGGTCGGCGCCCCCGGCAAGGGCCTGCACTGCATGTTCCACATGATGAACGAGGCGCGCATCGGCGTCGGCACGGCCGCCACCATGCTCGGCATGGCCGGCTACCACGCCTCGCTCGAATATGCCAAGAGCCGTCCGCAGGGGCGGCTGGTGAAGAAGCCGGATGCAGCAGGGGCCGCAGTCGCCAAGGACTCGGCCGCGCCGCAGGTGCGCATCATCGAGCACGCCGATGTGCGGCGCATGCTGCTGGCCCAGAAGGCGTACTGCGAAGGCGCGCTGGCGCTGGAGCTGTACTGCGCCCGGCTGGTCGACGAGCAGAAGACCGGCGACGCGCAGGCCGCCGACGACGCGCGCCTGTTGCTCGAAGTGCTCACGCCCATCGCCAAGAGCTGGCCCAGCGAGTGGTGCCTGGAGGCCAATTCGCTGGCCATCCAGGTGCATGGCGGCTACGGCTACACGCGCGACTTTCCGGTGGAGCAGTACTGGCGCGACAACCGCCTGAACATGATTCACGAGGGCACCCACGGCATCCAGGCAGCCGACCTGCTGGGTCGCAAGGTGCTGATGGAAAAGGGCCGCGGCCTGCAGCTGCTGGCTGGGCGCATGACCGACACCATCGGGCGCGCCGCCAAGGTGCCGGCATTGGCCGCTCATGCCAAGGCGCTGGGCGTCGCGCTGCAGCGCATCGGCAGTGCCACCGAGGCCGCATGGTCCACCGGCGACCCGGCCGACGCGCTGGCCAACGCCGTGCCGTACATGCAGGCCTTCGGCCACACGGTGCTGGCCTGGATCTGGCTCGACGTGGCCCAAAGGGCCCTGCAGACCGACGGTGAAAAGGCGAGGGCGGTAACAGCTGGCAAGATCGGCGCCACGGACTATTTCTTCCACTACGAGCTGCCGAAAATCGGCGCATGGCTCAACGTGGTCGAAACCCGTGACCCGACCTGTACAGCTTTGCCCGAGGACGCCTTCTGATGGCCACTACCGATTCGCCGAACGCCAACCCCAACAACAACACCCCCGCCGTCAAACCTCCCAAGCCGCACGCGCGGCTCGAGAAGTGGATCTGGATCCTGATCTACGGCGGCCTGTTCGTCGTGATCCTGGGCATTGCCACCGGCCGCACCGACGCCGCGCTGGGCTGGTCCCTCGCCGTGCCCGGCGGCATCGTGGCGCTGGTCGGCTTCGTGCTGATCTACGTGCGCTCGCGGCTGCCCAACACCCCTACCAAGTAAAGAGGCCCGCCATGCTCAAGCACATCGTGATGTGGAAGTTCAAGGAACACGCCGAGGGCACCGACAAGGCGACCAACCTGCTGAAAGCCAAGGCATTGCTCGACGCCTGCGCCAAGCTGTCGCCCGGCACGCTGCGCTTCGAGGTGGCCATTGCCCAGCCCGGGCTGGAAGCCACCTACGACCTGGTCCTGTACTCGGAATTCACCGACTCCGCCGCGCTCGCGGCCTATTCGGACCATCCGCAGCACGTGGCCCTGAAGCCTTTCATCGGCGCCGTGCGTGAAGCCCGCCAGTGCATGGACTACGAGATCTGAGCCTGACATTCAAAACCGGAGACACCTCATGACGCCCCGCAACATCAAGCAGCTGTTCGACCTCACCGGCAAGACCGCACTCATCACCGGCGGCTCGCGCGGCCTGGGCCTGCAGATGGCCCATGCGCTCGGCGAAGCCGGCGCGAAGATCATGCTGAGCTCGCGCAAGGCCGACGACCTGGAGCAGGCCGCCGCCGAGCTGCAAGCCGCCGGCATCGACGCGCGCTGGATCGCCGCCGACTGCTCGAAGGAAGAAGACACCCGCCGCCTGGCCGACGAGACGCTGCAGCGCATGGGCGCAGTCGACATCCTCATCAACAACGCGGGTGCCAGCTGGGGTTCGCCGGCCGAGAGCCACCCGGTCGAGGCCTGGGACAAGGTGATGAACCTCAACGTGCGCGGCTATTTCATCTTGTCGCAGCAGATCGCCAACGGCTACATGATTCCGAAGAAGACCGGCCGCATCATCAACATCGCCTCGATCGCCGGGCTGAACGGCAACCCGCCTGAAATGCAGACGCTGGCCTACAACACCTCCAAGACCGCGGTCATCGGCTTCACCCGCACGCTGGCCGCCGAATGGGGCCGCTACGGCATCAATGTGAACGCGATCTGCCCCGGCTTCTTCATGACGAAGATGGCCGCCGGTCTCATCAAGTCGCTGGGCGAGGAAAAGATGGCCGCGCAGGCCCCGCTCGGCCGCCTGGGCGACGAGGAAGACCTGAAGGGCCTGACGCTGCTCTTCGCGAGCGATGCAGGCAAGCACATCACCGGCCAGTGGCTGGCTGTGGACGGCGGCGTCAGCGTGGTGCTGGGTGCGGCCTGACATGTCTTCTTCAGATTCCAGCGACATCAACATCCGCTCGTACACGAGCCAGATCCCGTTCGCGCGCCACCTGGGCTTCGAGCTGACGAAGTTCGAGGGCGGCGAGTCGGAGATCATCTACACGGCGAAGCCCGAGCACCTGAACACCTTCGACGTGACGCACGGCGGCGCCTGCATGACGCTGCTCGACATCACCATGGCAGCAGCCGCGCGCAGCGTGGCGCCCGAGACGGGTGTGGTCACCATCGAGATGAAGACCAGCTTCATGCAGCCTTCGGTCGGCCCGTTGCACGCACGCGGCACGCTCATTCACAGGACGGCGACGCTGGCTTTCACTGAGGCCAAAATCTACGACGAACAGGAACGCGTGTGCGCCCACGCCACCGGCACCTTCAAGTACGTGAAGCGCCGGCTGCCGACCGGCCCCGCCAGCGCCAACGAGATGCGGCCGCCGTCGACCGACTGACTGACTGACTGACTGACACTTTCCCGGAGACATTCATGCCGATCAACAAGCAGATCCACCTCGACAACCGCCCCGACGGCGAGGCCGTGGCCAGCAACTTCAAGCTCGTGTCCGCCGAGACCCCCGCGCTCAAGGACAACCAGGTGCTCGTGCGCCACCACTACATGAGCCTCGACCCGTACATGCGCGGCCGCATGAACGACGCCAAGAGCTACGCGCAGCCCCAGCCGCTGGGCCAGACGATGCAGGGCGGCACGGTCGGCGAAGTGGTCGAGAGCAAGCACCCCAAGTACGCCGTGGGCGACAAGGTGGTCGGCTTCGGCGGCTGGCAGGAATACAGCGTGGTCGATGCCTCCCAGCCCGGAGCGCTGAAGAAGGTCGACACCACGCATGTGCCGCTGTCGCACTACCTCGGCGCGGTCGGCATGCCCGGCGTCACGGCCTGGTACGGGCTGGTGAAGATCATTGCGCCCAAGGCCGGTGAAACGGTGGTCATCACCGCCGCCAGCGGCGCCGTGGGCAGCGCCTTCGGTGCGCTGGCCAAGGCGCGCGGCTGCCGTGTGGTCGGCATTGCCGGTGGCCCCGACAAGTGCAAGTACGTGACCGACGAGCTGGGCTTCGATGCCTGCATCGACTATCGCGTGCACGCCGACGTCAAGTCGATGAGCGCGGCGCTCAAGGAAGCCTGCCCGAACGGCATCGACGGCTACTTCGAGAACGTCGGCGGCTACATCTTCGACGCGGTGCTGCTGCGCGCCAACGCCTTCGCCCGCGTGGCGCTGTGCGGAATGATCGCGGGCTACGACGGCCAGCCGCTGCCGCTGGCCAACCCGGCGCTGATCCTCATCAACCGCATGAAGATCGAAGGCTTCATCGTCAGCGAGCACATGGAAGTGTGGCCCGAGGCGCTGACCGAGCTGGGCACGCTGGTGGCCACGGGCAAGCTGAAGCCGCGCGAGTCGATTGCGCAAGGCATCGAAGCGGCGCCTGAAGCCTTCCTGGGCCTGCTCAAGGGCAGGAACTTCGGCAAGCAACTCGTCAAGCTGATCTGATGCACTGGATGAACTGAACGCACGGCAAGGAGGCCGGTCATGGAAACCACGCACGAGGTGTTCAACCAGCCCACGCCGCTGGTGGACTACAACCTCTTCGACACCAACCGGCCCTTGCGCGATGCGCTGAAGTTCAACGCGCCCGCGTTGCAGACGACGCAGCTGCACGAGCTTGGCGCCACCCTCGGCACGGCCGGCATGCAGGCGCATGCGCGGCTCGCCAACATCCACACGCCCGAGCTGCATACGCACGACCGCTTCGGGCGGCGCATCGACGAGGTGGAGTTCCATCCGAGCTACCACGCGCTGATGACCGCCGCCGTGGGTGCCGGGCTGCACGGCACGCCCTGGACGGGCACTTCGGCCTCGCCGCATGTGCTGCGCGCAGCGGGCTTCATGCTCTTCACCGAGCTGGAGCCATCGATTCTTTGCCCCATCTCCATGACCTACGCGGTCACGCCCGCGTTGCGCGGCAATGCGGCCGTATACGCCGACTGGGGCCCGAAGCTCGGCAGCCTCTGGTACGACCCGGCCCTGAAGCTTTTCAGCGACAAGCCCGGCGTGACTATGGGCATGGGCATGACCGAGAAGCAGGGCGGTTCCGACGTGCGGGCCAACACCACGCAAGCCGTGCGCGACGGCAGCGATGCCTGGGGCGAGCGCTATGCCATCACCGGCCACAAGTGGTTCTTCTCGGCGCCGATGTGCGATGCCTTCCTGGTGCTGGCGCAGGCGCCCGCGGGGCTTTCGTGCTTCTTCCTGCCGCGCGTGCTGCCCGACGGCTCGCGCAACGCCATCCAGATCCAGCGGCTGAAGGACAAGCTCGGCAACAAGGCCAACGCAAGTTCCGAGGTCGAGTTCCAGGGCGCCAGCGCGTGGCTCGTGGGAGAAGAGGGCCGCGGCATCCCGCAGATCCTCGAGATGGGCACGATGACGCGGCTCGACTGCGCGCTGGGCACCAGCGGGCTGATGCGCCAGTCGCTGGGCATCGCGCTCAATCATGCGATGCAGCGCAAGGCCTTCGGCAAGCCGCTGATCGAACAGCCCTTGATGAAGAACGTGCTGGCCGATCTCGCGCTAGAAAGTGAAGCCGCCACCGCGCTCGCCATTCGCCTGGCCCGTGCCTTCGACAATCAGGCCGACGAGCACGAGCGCCTGATGGCCCGCCTGCTCACGCCGGTCGCCAAGTTCTGGATCTGCAAGCGCGGCAGCGCCTTCGCGCAGGAGGCCATGGAATGCCTTGGCGGCAACGGCTACGTGGAAGAGGGTGGCGAGGGCGTCATGGCCCGCATCTACCGCGAGATGCCGCTCAACTCCATCTGGGAAGGCGCGGGCAACATCATGGCGCTCGACCTGCTGCGCGGCCTGCGCAAGGGCGACGCGGTGGCCGCGCTGACGAAGGAGCTGGCGCCTGCGCGTGGTCAGCACGCAGCGCTCGACCGGCTGGCCGACGCGCTGCCGGCTCGCATCGAGGCGATGGCCTCCGAAGCTGAGGCCCGTCGCCTCGCGCAAGACGTTGCGCTCGCCGTGCAGGCTGCACTGCTCGTACAGACCGCGCCACCTGCCATTGCTGGCGCGTTCTGCGCCTCGCGCCTGGGTGGCGACTGGGGCAATGCCTTTGGCACGCTGGCCGCGGGCACCGATTTCGATTCGATCATCCAGCGCGCGCAACCCCGTTGAAACGCGCCGAACCCACCACAGAAGAAAGACCCCACCCATGGCCGACCTGATCCTTCACCACTACCTGACCTCCCCATTCTCGGAGAAGGTGCGCCTGATCCTCGGTGCCAAGAAGCTGCCGTGGAAGTCGGTCTTCATCCCGCCGATCATGCCCAAGCCCGACGTGGAGGTGCTCACCGGCGGCTACCGCAAGACGCCGTTCCTGCAGATCGGCGCCGACATGTATTGCGACAGCGCACTCATCGCCGACGTGCTCGAACACCTGCAGCCCGAACCCACGCTCTACCCCGAGCCTGAAAAGGGCATGTCGCGCATCCTCGCCCAGTGGGCCGACACCACGCTCTTCTGGGCTGCCATGGCCTGGAACCTGCAGCCCAGGGGCGCGGCCGAGGTGTTCGCCAAGGCCCCGCCAGAAGCCGCAAAAGCCTTCGGCGAAGACCGCGGCAAGATGAGCGCCGGCAACATGACCCGCCTGCGCCCCGCCGACGCCACCAGCGCCTACAAGTCGTACCTGCGCCGCCTGTCGGACATGCTCGACGAGAAACCCTTCCTGCTCGGCGAGGTGCCCAGCATTGCCGACTTCTCGGCCTACCACCCGCTCTGGTACACGCGGCGCATCGAGTCGGTTCGCACCATCCTCGACCTGACGCCCGCGGTGATCGACTGGCTCGACCGCATGGCCGCCATCGGCCACGGCGTTCCCGAGAAGTTCACGAGCGACGAGGCCATTGCAGTAGCCAAGGCCGCGACGCCGCACACGCTGCTGACCGACAGCACCTTCCAGGACGACCACGGCATTCCGCTGGGTAGCGCCGTCACCGTGCGCGCCGAGAGCTTCGGCCTCGAAGAGACGCCCGGCACGCTGGTCGCGGCTACGCGCACGCACTACACGCTGGAGCGCAGCAGCGAGCGGACTGGCACGGTGCATGTGCACTTTCCGCGGATCGGGTATGTGCTGAAGAAGGCTGAGGCCTGAAACCTGCCGAGACAAGCAGACGGGCACCTTCGTGACTGCGCCGGCGCGCTTTCCGTATTTCAATAGCGTCTCCACCCCAGAGACATTCAACAAAGCAGAAGGACACCGGCAAATGATTCAGGACTTCAAGGGCAAGACCGCCGTACTCACCGGCGCGGGCTCGGGCTTCGGCCTGGAGTGCGCGCGCATCGGCGCCGCCCGTGGCATGAACCTCGTGCTGGTCGACGTGCAGCAGGACGCGCTCGACAAGGCCCAGGCAGAAATGGAAGCAGCCGGTGCTCAGGTGCTGGCGCGCAAGGTCGACGTGTCGAACGCGGCGCAGATGGAAGCGCTGGCCGCTGCCGTGAAGGAACGCTTCGGCGCGCCGCACTTCGTGTTCAACAACGCGGGCGTGGGCGCTGGTGGCCTAGTGTGGGAGAACACCGTGGCTGACTGGGAGTGGGTGCTGGGCGTAGACCTGTGGGGCGTGATTCACGGCGTGCGCCTGTTCACGCCGATGATGCTCGAGGCCGCCGCGAAAGACCCGGGCTATCGCGGCCACATCACCAACACCGCCAGCATGGCGGGCCTGCTCACGCCGCCCAACATGGGCATCTACAACGCCGCGAAGGCAGCGGTCGTGAGCCTCACCGAGACGATGTACCAGGACCTGAACCTCGTCACCGACCAGATCGGTGCGAGCCTGCTGTGCCCGTACTTCGTGCCCACCGGCATCACCAGCAGCGAGCGCAACCGACCGAATGCGCCGAAGGAAACCGAGCTCACCAGGAGCCAGCTCATCGGCCAGGCCATGAGCAACAAGGCTGTGAGCAGCGGCAAGATCACGGCCGCAGAAGTCGCGGCCAAGGTGTTCGACGCCATCACCGCCAACCAGTTCTACGTGTTCAGCCACCCGAAGGCGCTGGGCAACGTGCGCAGCCGCATGGAGAACATCGCCTCCATCACCAACCCGGCCGACCCCTTCCTGGAGCGACCAGAGATCGGGCAGAAGCTGCGCGAGCAGCTGCGCTCGGCCTGAGCAGTTTTTTCCCAGTCATCAGGAGGCCTGCAGCTCGCCTACCAGCGCCTCGGCGCGGGCGAGCGCACTAGCGATGGAGCGGTCCAGCAGGTCCCCATGGTCTTCGGCGTGCTCGATGGCCACGCTGTGCACTTCGTTGAGACCGAGCAGGGCCAGCGGGCTCGTGATGCCGGGCGTGAGCAGGTCCAGATGCGCCTGGAACCCGCCCGGCCCGTAGCCGCTGCTGCCGCACGAGGTCAGCAGCACCGTGCGGCGGTTGCGCTCGGCCAGCAGCGGCACATACGGGTTCTCGCGGCTGCGGTCGAAGTCGAAGGTGGCTCCGACGCGCACGATGTTGTCGATCCATGACTTGAGCGGTGCCGGCATGCTGAAGTTGTACATCGGCACGCCGATCACCAGCACGTCGGCGCGGTGGATCTCGGCAATCAGCGCATCGCTTTCGGCCAGTACGGCGTGCATCCACGGTTCGCGTTCCGCGGCGGGCGTATAGCCCGACGCAATCCATTCGCCAGTGACGTTGCTCGGCGGCGCGGCGCCGATGTCGCGATAGATCACCTCGGTGCCCGGCTGCGTCGCGAGCCAGCTCGACACGAAGTGATGGCTCAGCCGGCGCGAATGCGAGCCGTGAACGTGGGTGCCGGAACGGCCGGGGCGGGCGCTGGCGTCGATGTGGAGCAGTGTGGTCATGGCGTGGTCCTCGTTGACGTGAAGGGTGGGATGAAGAGAATTCAGCTGTCTGCTTGACATGGTTCTCAATTTATCCAGGCATTCCCAGCGCGACAAACGACGATTTCTTTGCATTACTGAAAAATTAATTCATCCATGGCCAACCTTCGCCAACTCCCTCCGCTGGCGGCGCTGCGCGCCTTCGAAGCGGCCGCGCGGCACTGCAGCGCCAAGCTCGCGGCCAATGAGCTTTCGGTCACGCCTACCGCCATCAGCCATCAGGTGCGGCAGCTCGAAGACTCACTCGGCGTGCCGCTGTTCATCCGCCAGCCGCGGCAACTGGTGCTCACGCCGCAGGGCAGGGAACTGCAGGCGGTGCTGAGCGAATCGTTCAATGCCATGGCGAATGCGGTGGCGCGGCTGCGTGCACCGCCCGAGCGCAGCGCCATCACCTTGTCGGCCACGCCGGCCGTCGCGGCGCGCTGGCTGCTGCCGCGCGTGAGCACTTTGCGCGCGCTGCACCCGAGGCTCGACCTGCGCATTCATGCGTCGCACGAAGCGGTTGCGCTCGACGGTGTCACGGCTGACATCGCCATCCGCTACGGCAAGGGACAGTGGCCGGGCATGGTGGCCGAGAAGCTGTTCGACAACGTCTTCGCGCCGGCCTGCAGCCCCGCGCTCAAGCTGCGCCGGCGCAGTGACCTGACGCGGCACACGCTGCTGCACTTCGCGGTCCCCGGCAACAAGAGCCAGCCCGGCACCTGGGCCGAGTGGCAGCAGCAGGCGCAGGTGCCCGGCCTCGACGTATCGGCCGGGCCGGTGTTCTCGGACGAAACGCACACCGTGTCTGCCGCGCTGCAGGGGCAAGGCGTGGCGTTGATGGGCCTTGCGCTGATTGCCGACGAATTGCGCGCGGGCAATCTGGTGCAGCCCTTCGGTCCGGAGTTGCCTGGGCTGCCGTTCTATCTGGTGTGCCTCGAGTCGCGGCGTTCGGAGCCGGCCGTCGCTGCGGTGTTCGAGTGGGTGAGGGGGCTTCAGCCGCTGGGTGCCTGAGCGCGTGACTTTCGACACTGGTGGTCGCTCGTTCGCAGTCCTAGAGTCCGACCGTGAGTCGCTTGCGCGGCTCATCTCGGGTTGCAGGAGCGAGATGTCCTGCGTTCAGAAGTACCAATGGAGGGAAGAAATCATGAAACGTGCAACCGCAATCAAGGCTGGCGCCGTGGCCGCGATCTTGTCGTCGCTGGCTCTGGCTGCCCCGGCTGTCGCAGGGCCGTTCACCCAGTGCAGCGACCACTGGCTGTTCTGGAGTGGCTATCAGCTGATCATGGAAGCGATCTTCGACCTCTGCGGCTGAGAGGTGCCCGCGCTGCGCAATGTTTGACATTTGTCAAATATTGCGCAGGTTCACTGGCTTTCTGCACCGAACCTGCTCTCATGTGCGGTGCGCGCGAATTAATCCCTTAGCCCGATCGGCTGTTCTTCTTAACCTTCCTGTACTTTTTTGACGAAGGTCAGGAAAGGTTGCGCGCAGTCCATGCTGCCTCGCACCTGCCTGCACCGGCTACCGAATTACACGCGACATCTGCGAAGAGGGAGGCTATTCATGCGCACACCGTTCCAACCCGAAACCAGCCCGGACGAGCCTTTGGCGGCCGGGCGCGGGCCAGCGTACATGGCATGGTTGTCCGTGCTCCTGTGCATCGTGGCAGCCGTGGCCTTTGTGGTCGTGGCCATCCTTGTTCCGAACATCATTGCGGCATCGATGTTCACGACGGCAGCCATCATGTTCCTGGGTGCTGGCCTGATCCTCGGCTTGAGCATGTGGGTCTTTCCGGACCTTCCCCGCTAGATGGCTTCGCAGGAACCCATGGCGGGAAAATCCGCGGCATCCATCTTTCGCGTTCAGGGCTGGCGGGTGACCCTGGTCGCAGCCTTGATCGGCTTGCTGATCGTGCTGGCTGGGCTCATGAAGTGGATCGTCGAATTCCAGGTCGAGGCCGCGCGGGAGCGGCGCTTGAGCGAAGCCGTTGCGCGCGAGGCGGTAGCGCGTTGCCACGAGAAGGCACCGCTCCAGGCGGTCAACGCCTGTCTGGGCGAACTGGCTGCTGCCAGGGCTCTTCCATCCAATCGCTGACGATCAGTCAGTCGGCACTGCGCCATCGTCCGGACTCCGGGCACACGATGGCCCGTGCGCCGTTCAGCCAGACTTGCTCTTCATCCAGCTGCGGTGGGGTCGAAAGATCGATGTCGAAGGCGACTCCCAGTGCGTGCCCGACATGGACATCCTCGATGGGCAGTTCCCAGGTCAGGAACACTTGGCTGCAATCCCGCTCGGGCGCGAAGTCGGCCGCATCGAAGCCGCCGCTGCCGCGTTGAATGACGGCGTGAGGCTGGCCGGTATCGAAGATCACCACCGTGCCCCGGGTCAGCGGGATCCTGTGATCTGCAAAGGGAAAGTGCAGGTCCAGCCCCTTGTCCTCGCTCATGAAGAGATTGCAGAAGGCCGCGCCGCCGTACTGCGCACCGTCGTGGTGGTACTTCGCGCCGCGGCAGGCCATGAGGGCCACGTCGCTGGAGGCAAGCACATCGGACAGCCCAAGCGTGCGCATCCAGTCGGACACCGCCTGCACGCAGTGTTTGTAGTCAGGCCAGCGCGTACGCGCCCGGGCCAGGGGCAATGGTTCGACGTCTCCGGGTTCCAGGAACAGGCGCGAAGAAATCTCACTCTCCCAATCTGCAAGCAGGCGCGCAGGGGGCACAGGCACGTCGACCGTGGCAGACAACACGACATTGCTCACGCTTCGGCTGCGGATGACGTCGCCGCTCCAGAAGTAGGAAGTCAGGATGTCTCGCGCGCGTTGCGGTCGAGGAGGGTGGTTCATCGGAGGGCAGTGTAGTGAGCTTGGTAGCATCGCCGCGTTTAGCCGGGAGCCTCCAAGGACACCGTATGCACGTTGAACTTGTCTCTGAAGCCCAGCATGAGTCGCTGACAGACCTGCTGTGCGAGTTGCATGCCTTCTACAACGATGGCGCCACAGTCTCTCGGGAGGCCGTGAGAGAGCACCTCCTCGGCAACCTCCTGGCGGCTGGGTCGCCCCATCGTCTGGTCGTGGCTTCAGGCGATGACGGCGCGGTGGTTGGTCTGGCGGCCATCTCGCTGGTGTATTCGCTCGTCGAATTTGCTCCTGACAGGTGCAAGCACTGCCAGCTCAAGGAACTGTATGTGAAGGCTTCTGGCAGGAGCAATGGAGCCGGCAGGGCGCTCATGGCCTGGGTGGCTCGGTACGCTGTCGAGAACGGCTGCTGTCGCATCGACTGGCCCGTCAAGGCATCGAACGACAGGGGCATCTCGTTCTACGAAGGCCTTGGTGCCGGGAGGGTTCTCGACAGGCTCAGCTACCGGCTGTCCGAACCCCAGTTGAGTCAGCTCGCCCAAGGCCTTGGCGCATGACAGGGCCGCCCGAGTTCAGGAGCGAGGAAGCCAGGGCGCGGTACAAGACGCGGAAAAGCTTTACGAACCCCAGGCGATGCTGAAGCTGGCGCAGCGCCGGATGCCGGGCTTGGAGGCTGCGATCGTGCCGGGCGCAGACCACATCGCGGCCATGTCGCAGCCTGAGGATGTCAATGGCCAGATCATCCGATTCCTGCAAAAGGGAGGGGCGGACAAGAATGGCGACCGTTGACGCTCAGAAAATACCCTGAGGCATATTTGAGTACCAAAGAGTTAACATTTGGGCTGTCAGGCAGACAAGGAGGATCCCATGGAAACGTACCCAACCCTAAGACAGGCCACCGGCGTGGCCCGCACCCTCAGCAAGCACTCGTCGTGCACCATGGTGGTCTACCGCGTGACAGAGGAAAAATTCGTGGCTGCGCATGCCGCTGACCGCGTGCAGGGAAGCATCGAGGCCGTGTACCGCGACGGTTATGTCGTGCCGACTCTCCTGAGCAAGCGCGTCGAATGAAGAGAAAGTCCGGGCCCCGCCCGGAACCCGGTCGGCGCAGGCCTCCTTCGGGAGGCCTTTTCACGTTCACGACGAGCTGGGCACAGCCTGCATCAGCAGCGTCAGCGCCTTTCGCAGGCTCGTGGCCGAGGCGCGTTCTCCCTTGTCATAGCCAAGCCGCACCACCACCAGGTCGTGCGAAGGAACGATCAGCACCGTCTGCCCGCCCGCACCCAGCATGTAGTACGCCGTGGTCGGCACCGGCCAGGTGCTCGCACCGTTGATCGCGCCGTTGAGCCAGAAGAAGCCGCCGTAGATCGGGCGCTTGTCGGCCGCCCAGGCCGGCGCCAGGGTGCTCACGAACTTGACGAACCCTTCGGGCAGGATGCGCTCGCCGTTCCAGACGCCGTCCTGCAGATACAGGTTGGCCAGACGCGCCCAGTCGCGCCCCGACATGAAGTCGTAGCCCTGTGCCAGGAAGTTGCCGTACGGGTCGGTCTCCAGCGTCATCGTGCGGATACCGATCTTGTCGAACAGGTTTCTCTGCGGGAACGACAGGTACTCCTCACCGCGCTTTTCCACGGCAAGGCGGATCAGGTAGTTTGCGAGCACCGGGTCGGTGTTGCGATAGCGGCCGATGGTGTTGGGCGGCCATTGCTGCGGACGCGTGGCTGCGTAGTTGAACGAGTTTATGCGGCCGGTGTAGAGATAGATGTGGTCGGGGTAAGTGCCGTTGGGGTCGAAGTCCGGATCGTCCGGCGCCTTGATGCGCAGCCCGCTCGACATATGCAGGATGTCCTGGATCTTGATTTCCTTGCGCTTGTCGTCCGCTCCCTGCCATTCCGGAATGGGCGCCGGCTGGTCGAGCCGGTACTCGCCCTGTTTCATCAGCACGCCCAGCATCGTCGCGGTCACGCTCTTGCCCATCGACCACGATTCGAGCGGCGTGTTCGCCGTGATGCCGTTCATGTAGCGCTCGCCAACGATGCGCCCCTTGTGCGTGACGACGAAGGCGGCGGTGTAGGCCTCCGGCAACTCGAAGGCTGCATCGACTGCCTGGCTTACCTTTGCCGTATCGATGCCGGGCGCGGGGCCGGCGGGCATCACGTCGCCCATGGGCCATGCCTGCGTAGAGGGATCGGGGAGGGTGCTTGTCACGGCCACAGGCGTGAAGAACACATCGTCCCTGCCGGGTGGCAGCGTGATGCAGCCCTGCGAGCCGTAGTAGCGCGCCACCAGCGTCGGACCGTTCGGGATGGCGATGCGGACTTCCTTCTTGACGCGGTCGACCACCGGCTTGCCCACTTTCTTGCGCTGGTCGTAAGGGCCGGTGAAGTAGCCGACGCTCTCGGCGGCAACGTCGGGGTCAAGGCCGGTGATGAACGCGGCGGAGCACATCGTCTTGGCGTAGCCCGAGGTGTTGTGCTCCAGGGGATCGCCGGGCGGCGGGACGTAGGGCGTGTCGAGTTCGTAGCTTCTGGCGCGGGCGATGAGGGCTTCGCGTGCCGGCAGCTCGGGGGTGTTTGTGGTCGGCGTGGTTCCGCCCGCGCTGGGGAGTATGCCGATGCCCCCGCCTCCACCACCTCCACCTCCACCGCCGCCTCCACATGAAGTCAAAGCTACTACAAGAAGCGCGCCTGTTGCGATGGCAAGAGGGGCGCGGGCAAACCTCGTCATGAACTCTCCTCACTTTATTGTTGGTGCCGGAGTCTCCATGAGAAACGTAACGACCTGCAAGCCTGGCGTTCAGCTTTTTCTCAGCCTGTGGTGGCCTGCGACGCGATCCACTCCCACACGGCGCGGATGGCCGGCTCGTTCTCCCTCCCGTTCGCAGCCGCAAGAAAGTAGCTGCCGGTTTCGAGCGCGGGCCCGAAGGGCTGCACCAGCGCGCCGCTGCGAAGCTCTTCAGCCGACAGCGTGAGGCTCAGCAACGCCACGCCATGGCCGGCGAGGGCGGCCAGCATCGCGTGCGTCTCGTCGGAAAACGACAGGCCCGAGGCCTTCATCGCACGCCCCCTCGGCGGTGCGATGCCGGCTTCACGAAACCAGCGCGGCCACACGGCGGGTGCGAGCGCCTGTGGCTGCCAGTCGCAATGGATCAGCTGATGCTTCGGCAGGTCTGCCGCGCGCTTGAGACCCAGCATCGGGCTGCACAACGGCGCATAGCGCTCGGGCATCAGTTCGCGCGACACCAGCCCCGGCCAGTTGCCACGGCCTGAGCGCACAGCGATGTCGGCATCGCCGCGCGCCAGATCGACCACGGTATCGCTTGCATGCAGCCGCAGCTCCACCCCGGGGCTGGCCTTGCGGAACGCCTCCATGCGCGGCAGCACCCAGCGCGCGGCGAAGGCGGTGTTGGTGGTGAGGGTGACGGCCTGCGATGCGGCCGGCCGGCGCAGCTTGTCCACACCGGCTTCGAGCACGTCGAAGCCCATGCGCAGGTCGTCGAACAGTCGCTGGCCCGCAGGCGTCAACGCGAGCTGTCGCGTGAGCCTGCGGAACAGTGGCAGGCCGAGCGTGTCTTCGAGCGCACGCACCTGGTGGCTGATGGCCGAGGGCGTAACCGAGAGTTCGAGCGCCGCGCGCTGAAAGCTCAGGTGTGCGGCCGCTGCCTCGAAGGCACGCAGCGACAGCAGCGGAGGCAGCCGGCGGGGATATCTGATAGATGAGCCAATCTCGTTCATAGGCAGAGAAATCGTCGTTTGTGATGGCAGGCCTGCATCCATAGATTCAAGGCCTGCGCGCCATTCTGGCAGCGCGAAATGAAAGACATCAATTCATCCATAAAGGCCATGACCATGAACCTCCTTCACATCGACGCCAGCGCCCGTCCGGGCCGTTCCGACACCGATCTCCACGGCTCGCACACGCGCCGTCTCTCCGCGCGTTTTGTCGAGCGCTGGCGCAAGGCGCGGCCCGACGACCGCATCGACTACCTCGACGTGGGACAGCGGCCGCCCGCGCACGTCGACGGCCGCTGGATCCATGCGGCCTTCACACCGCCGGCCGCGCGCGAGCCGTGGATGGCCGACGTGCTTGCCGAGAGCGACCGGCTGGTCGATCAGCTCATTGCGGCCGACGTGGTCGTGATCGGCCTGCCGATGTACAACTTCAGCGTGCCCGCGCAGTTCAAGGCCTGGATCGACAACATCGTGCGCGTGGGCCGCACCTTCGGCTTCGACCGTTCGCGCGGCGCGGTGCCGTACTGGCCGCTGCTGGCGGAAGCGGGCAAGCGCGTGGTGCTGCTCGGCGCGCGCGGCGACCACGGCTACGACGCGGGCGGGCGCATCGCGCATCTCAACCACACCGAGGGCAGCGTACGTTCGGTGCTCGGCTACATCGGCATCACCGATGTGTTCGAGGCCGCAGTGGAGTCCGACGAGTTCGGCGGGGAGCAGCTCGCGCAGTCGATGCGGCGTGCGGAGCAGCGCGTGGACGAGCTCGTCGATGTGTTGACAGCTACTGACACTACGCTGTCAGTAGCTGCGGCATAGGATTTTTCGCTCCACTTCCTGAGCGAAAAAATGAAGCCCGACGTTTTGCTTGAGCGCTTTCCCCGCCCGCCCACCGCCGAGCTTTTCAATCAGCGCGTGCTCGATTTCGACAAGGCCAAAGGATCGATCCGCCTGAGCTTCGTGGCCACCGATGCGTTTCTCAACCCCGCGGGCGCGGTGCAGGGCGGCATCCTCGTCGCGATGCTCGACGACACGATGGGGCCGGCGTTGTGGGTCATGAATGGCGAAGAGACCTACTCCGTCACCATCGACCTCAGCGTGTCTTTTCTGGCGGCCGCGAAGCCCGGCCTGTTGTATGGCGAAGGCAGGGTCGTGCAGCGCGGCAAGACCATCGCTTTTCTCGAGGCGCAACTGAGCGATCCGGACGGCCGCGTCGTGGCGCGCTCCACGGCCAGCGCGCGGGTCGTGAAGGCCTGACGGCTCAATCCTTCTTCTGCATGGCAAGCAGGTAGCCCACGCGCAGCGAACGGTGGAGCCTGAAGTTGCGGGTGAGCAGGTTGTAGCCCAGGCCGCGCTGGTCCCGCAGCACGAGGCCGGCATTGGCGGCCGCGCTCTTGAGTTCGTCAGGGCGGATGAGCTTGCGGTAGTCGTGCGTGCCGCGCGGCAGGATGCGCAGCACCTGCTCCGCGCCGAAGATCGCGATCAGCCATGCCCACGGCGTGCGGTTGATGGTGGAGAAAAAGACCCAGCCTCCGGGCTTCGCCATGCGGGCGCAGGCGTCGATCACGGCTGCTGGCGACGGCACGTGCTCGAGCATCTCCATGCATGTGACGACATCGAACTTCGCCTCGTTGTCAGCGGCCAGGTCTTCGGCGGAAATGGCCTGGTAGGTCACGCTTGCCGCGCTGCTGCGTGCATGAAGCGTTGCGACCTTCAGCGGCTTGTCGGCGAGGTCGATGCCGAGCACGTCCGCGCCGCGGTGCGCCATCGACTCGGCCAGGATGCCGCCGCCGCAACCGACGTCGAGCACCTTGCGGCCGTTCAGCGCGGCGAGCTTGTCGATCCAGTCCAGCCGCAGCGGATTGATTTCGTGCAGGGGGCGGAATTCAGACTGCGGGTCCCACCAGCGGTCGGCCAGGGCCTGGAATCTGGCCAGTTCGGCGGGGTCGAAGTTGGATGCTGCGCTCATGGTTCTTCTCCTTGGTTTACCAATGACCCCGCGACCGGTTCCAGCGGTAGAGCTGATGCGCGAAGAGGTTGTAGAGCCAGGCGCCGAGCGTTCGCAGCCCGGGCCACTGAAGCGGCCTTGCCAGCCAGCGCCATCGCGGAGCAAGGGCCAGCACGCTGGCGATGGCGTCGGCGCCGATGTGCGTGGCGCCCGAGGTGTCGACGAGGTGCAGGCGTTCGCGCACGTCCTCCAGTTGCAGGCCCAGCGGTTCGAGCACTTCCGGGCGAGTGTGCACGTCGATCCACTCGACGCTTGCGTCCGGTGTTTTCTCGCGCATGGCGCAAACGCCGGCATCACAGACGGGACAGGCGCTGTTGTAGTAGACAACCGTGCGCGGGGAAGGGGCGGTGGGTGCTTGCATGTCATCGGCTCCTGTTCGGGCCATTGTGCCATTCATTTAGCTAAATGGCTAAATAACTAATTAGAGAATTGCCTACTCGCGAGCTAAACTGAACCGATGGAAAAAGTTTTCGAAGCGCTTGCCTCCACGCCGCGGCGCAAGATCCTGGCGTACCTGTCGGAGACCGAACTGTCGGCCGGCGACATCGCCTCGCGCTTCGACATGACCAAGCCTTCGCTCTCCAAGCACCTGAAGATCCTCGAAGGCGCGGGGCTGGTAAAGGCCGAGAAGCGCGGCCAGTTCGTGTTCTACAGCCTGCAGCGCGAGAGCCTGGCCAACACGCTGACCGGCTTCGTACAGGCGGTCTGCCCGGTGTCGAAGGCGCTGAAGAAAGAAAGCCGCGCCCTGGCCAGCAAGCGCTCGGCGGATTCCTCGGGCACCTGACGCAGCGCCCCGCGCTTTTTCCTTCCCGGAAGGCGAAAAGTACGGCAAAGGAATTCATTTTTCCGCCGTGCCACGCGGTTCACCGGAGCCTGTGTCCCTGAGTCTTTCTCCGCACGCGGAACGCACCGATACTCTGCCCGGAAACTCCCCGCCGGCAACGTACCGGCTCCGAACAAGTTCAATGACTCCAACAGGCTTCTCGAAAATCCGCTTCGGTTTGCACACGCGCCTGAGCCTCGGTGTGGCAGCAGTGGTTCTGCTGACCACTTTCGCAATCGCCACCTTCGCCCTGCATCTGGTCAAGAGCAACATGCGCGCCTCGATCGCGACCGAGGAGGTCGCCCGCGTGGGTGCCATCGCGGATGCGATCGACCAGAAATTCGGCAGCCGCCGGATCCTGCTGCAAACCTTTGGCGGCAGCGTGGAAGCGCAGGACCTCCAGGGCGCCGCGCTGCAGGCCTTTCTAGAGAAGCATGGCTCGCTGCGCAAGGCTTTCGACAACGTTGCGTTCGTCGACATGGACGGCAACCTGGTCGCCAACCTGAACGGCGTGCAGGCGATCGGCAAGGTGAACGTGAAGGATCGCCCCTACTTCCAGCAGACGGTCGCTTCCAAGGCCGGCCTCGTGTCCGAGCCTTACCGCAACCGCCTCAACGGACTGGCGCAGGTGGCCATCACCGAGCCGGTGCTCGACAACGCGGGGCAGGTGAGGTTCGTGATCTCCGGCGCCATCAACCTGAAGGACCGGAACATCCTGGGCACGCTCGGCGACGTCAGGTTCGGCAAGACCGGCTACCTGTTCGTGACGACCGTGGACGGCATCGTGGTCGACCATCCGCAGACTTCGCGCATCCTGAACCAGGTCCAGGCGGATGGCCGCGGCAATGCCGAAATCCTGCGCGCGATGGCCGGTTTCCAGGGCTCGAGCGAGGGCATCAACGATGCCGGCGTGCCTGCCCTCTATGCCTTCGACCGCACCGAGCAGACCAACTGGATCGTCGGCGCCATGTATCCGCGCAGCGAGGCCTTCGCGAGCATCGACGCCATCGAGCGCGGTGCATTGTTCGGGGCGATGGCGCTCGCGCTGTTCGCGGGCGCACTGGCCCTGGGCGTGGCGCGCCGGCAGCTGAAGCCGCTGTCGGAGCTGCATCGGCACATGCAGTCCACGAAGGAGGCACCCGCAGCCGCCGCCGAGCCGCGCAGCAGTTACGCCCCCGACGAGATCGGCGACCTTTCGCGCACCTTCGACGAGCTGATGGCGCAGCGGCGTGCCATCGAGCTCAGCCTCGCGCGCAGCGAGGCGCAGGTGCGCACCATTGCCGACAACATCCCGGCGATGGTTTCGCATGTAGACGCATCGCTGCGCTACACCTTCGTCAACGCGCACGTGCGGGCCCTGCACAACAACTCAGCGCTGGTGGGGCGCCTGATGCCCGAGGTGCGCGGCGCCGCAGACTTTGCGCTCGTGGAGCCGCACTTCATGCGCGCGCTGGCCGGCGAGACGGTGATCCTCGAGAAGTCGGGCGACCCGGCCCTGGGCATCGGCAACCGCACTTTCAAGGCCCACTACATTCCCGACGTCGATGCCGACGGCGTGGTGTGCGGCGTGTTCTCGATGACCTTCGACATCACCGAAGAAGTGAACATCCGCCGGGCCCTGACCGAGCAGGAAAAGCTGCTGCGCGACGTGACCGACAGCATTCCGGCGCTGGTCGGCTATTTCGACCGCGAGCAGAACTGCCTGTTCGCCAACATCCGGGCGCGGCAGATGGCGGGCCTGAGCGAAGGTGCACCGCTGCAGGGCACGACCATGCGCTCTGCCCTCGGCAGGGCGGTGTACGCGCAGCACAAGCCCTACCTTCCCGTGCTGTTCTCCGGCAAGAAAGTGCGCTTTCCGGTACGTGCACCCATCCACGGCAGGGAGGGGTACTTCCAGGTCAACCTGATACCGGACAAGAACCTGCGCGGCGAGGTCGTGGGCTTCTACCTGATGTCCTTCAACATCACGGCGCTGAAAGAGGCGGAGCTGCGCCAGGCCGAGAGCGAACTGCGCCTGCGCGCCATCACCGACAACATGCCGGCGCTGATCACCTACATCGACCGCGAGGAGAAGATCACCTTCGCCAACGCCACCAGCCGCGAGTGGCTCGGGCTCGATCCGGTCCAGGTGCTGGGGCGCCACGTGCAGGAGGTGTCGGGCCGCGATGTGTACCTGTCGCGCCAGCCGATGCTCGCCCGGGCGCTGTCCGGCGAGCGTGTGGAGTTCGAGACCAGCACGCAGCGCGCGGGGTTCGACCGCGTCACGCAGGTGATCTACGTGCCCGACGTGCGCGCCGACGGGGCGACGCACGGCATCTTCTCGCTGGCGCTCGACATCACGGCGCTGAAGGTGGTGGAGCACAAGCTCATCGAGCTGGCGCGGCTCGACACGCTCACCGGCCTGCCCAACCGGCTGGCTTTCAACGAGTACCTGCCCGAAGCCGTGTTGCGCGGGCGGCTCACCGGCCATGCAATGGCGCTGATGTTCCTGGACATCGACCACTTCAAGGCCATCAACGACACCATGGGCCACGCGGTGGGCGATGCGGTGCTGGCCGAATACGCGCGGCGGCTGCTGGGTTGCGTGCGCGGCACCGACATGGTGGCCCGGCTGGCCGGCGACGAGTTCGTGCTGGTGCTCGAAGGCCTGAACGCGCCGGGCACTGCGGCCACGGTAGCGGCCAAGGTTGTGGAAAGCATCCGCACGCCGCCCTTCGTGGTGGACGGCCAGCGCATCGAGGTGACGACCAGCATCGGCATCGCGTATCACCGCGCAGCCGATTCCTCCGTTACCGCCGAAGAACTGCTGGCGCGGGCCGACGTCGCGCTCTACAACGCCAAGGCGGCGGGGCGCAACCGGTTCGAGTTCTTCATGCCGATGGAAGAGGCGCGCAGCGATTCGCCTACGCGGCAGCACTGATCATTCCGGCGGCCGCTCATGGCCGGCCCAGCACGTGGTTCTCGTGGCGGCCTTCGCCCAGTGCGAACCAGGTCGTGCCTTTTCTGGCGAACCCGTGCTTCTCGTAGAAGCGGCACGCCCGCTGGTTCTGGACGTTGACCGTCAGCCACAGCGCATCGTTGCCTGTCCGGTCGCGGACCGTGGCGCGAGCCTTGTCGAGTAGCGCGGAGCCCACGCCCGATCGGGTGAACGGCTCCTGCACGTAGAGCGTGCAGAGCTCGGTGCTGGCTGAGGGAACGAGGGCCTGCCGCGCACCGAAGCGCAGGCGCGCGTAGCCGACGAGATGGGCATCGGCCTCGGCGACGATCAAGGCGGTGTCTGCGTCGTTCGTCCACGCGATGAACGCGGCCGGCGTGAACTGGTCGAGCACGTAGCGCGCGAGCAGGTCGTTCACGCCCGCGGTCGCGTAGGTGGCGAGCCAGACCTGGATCGACAACGCCGCCAGCGCAGGAGCGTCGGCGGCGTTGGCGGGGCGGGTGATGAGGGGAGCGTTGCGCATGCGGGATTCTGCAATCCCCAATCCCTTCACTCCCTGGAAGAGGATCAGACCCGCGCCGAAGCGCAATCCCCCAGCGCATTGCGCGGTTCGCGCCGGTCGAGCGAGCGGCTCCACAGCGCGATGGCCAGCCCCACCAGCGTGAGCAGCGCCGCCACCCAACCCAGTGCGCGCAGCCCCGGGCCATGGTCGATCACCACACCGCCAACCCAGGCGCCGAGCGCGTTGCCAAGGTTGAAGGCTGCGATGTTCAGGCTCGACGCGAGGTTCTGGCCCGCGCCCGAGGCCTTCTCCAGCACCCGCAACTGCATGGGCGCCACCGTGGCGAACGAGGCCACGCCGAGCAGGCCGACGAAGACCACCGCGGTGAACGGCGTGCCGATGGTGAACTGCATCGCGCCGAGCACCACCGCCAGAGCCACCAGCGTGCCGAGCACGGCTGCCATCGGCGCACGGTCGGCCAGCTTGCCGCCGAGGATGTTGCCGACCGCAAGGCCGCCGCCGAACACCAGCAGGATCGGCGACACAGCCGACTCCGAAAGACCGGTGACCTGCGTGAGCAGCGGCTGGATGTAGGTGAACACCACGAACACGCCGGCAAAGCCGAGCACCGTCATCGCCAGGCCGAGCAGCACCTGCGGGCGCGCCAGCACAGCCAGTTCTTCGCGCAGCGGCGCAGGTTTTGCCTCGCCCTTGACGCGCGGCACGAACACCGCGAGCACCGTGAAGGCCAGCACGCCGATCAGCGTTACGGCCCAGAAGGCCGAGCGCCAGCCGAACTGCAGGCCCAGCCACGCGCCGGCCGGCACGCCGAGCAGCGTTGCGGCGGTCAGGCCGGTGAACATGATCGCGATGGCCGAGGCGCGGCGTTCGGGCGCCACCAGGCCGGTGGCCACCACCGAGCCGACGCCGAAGAAAGTGCCGTGCGCCAGCGAGGTGATGACGCGCGCGGCCATCAGCATTTCGTAGTTGGGCGCCACGGCACAGGCGAGGTTGCCGAGCGTGAAGATCGCCATGAGCGCCAGCAGCACGGTCTTGCGCGGCAGCTTGCGGGTGGCGATGGTGAGCACCGGCGCGCCGACCGCGACCCCGAGCGCATAGCCCGAGATCAGCAGGCCGGCGGCCGTGATGGAGACATGAAGATCCGTCGATACCTGCAGCAGCAGGCCCATGATGACGAACTCGGTGGTGCCTATACCGAAGGCACCGGCGGTGAGGGCGAGTAGAGCGATTGGCATGATGCCCTGTACTGTGCGGACGAAAGCCTTCGATGACTAGAATGCCGCCGGTACACATACTTGTGAGTTGAACTCACAGATTGGAAGAAGAGCCATGCCGCGCATCGACGTCAACCGCTCCGGCGAAATGGAGGCCTTCGTGCAGGTGGTCGAGTCAGGCGGCTTCTCGGCGGCCGCGCGTCTGCTGGGCATGACGCCCTCGGCTGTGAGCAAGCTGGTGGCGCGGCTCGAATTGCGCCTGGGCATCCAGCTGGTGCACCGCTCCACGCGCAAGCTGCAGCTCACGCCCGAAGGCACGGAGTTCTACGAACGCAGCCTGCGCGTGCTGGCCGACATGGACGAGGCCGAGCGTTGCGCCGCAGCCGGCGCGGCGCCACGTGGGCGGGTGAGCATCAACGCCAGCGTCTCGTTCGGCCACCACAAGCTGGTGCCTCTGGTGCCGCGCCTGCTCGAACTGCATCCGCAGATCACGCTCGACATTGCACTGACCGACCGGATCGTCGACCTGATGGACGAACGCGCCGACATCGCGATCCGCTGGGGCCAGCTGCCATCGTCCGACCTCGTGGCGCGGCGGCTGGGCGAAACCAGCCAGGCCATCGTCGCCGCGCCGGACTACCTTGCGAAGTACGGTACGCCGCGCACGCCGCAGGAACTGGAGGCGCACAACCGCCTTGGCTGGAGTTACCGGCGCAATTCGCCCGACTGGCCGCTGCGTGTGGACGGCCGCATGGTGTGGCTGCCCGTGGCCGGCCCGGTGCGCGCGGGCGATGGCGAAACGCTGCGGCAGTTGGCCATCGCGGGGGCGGGGGTGGCGCGGCTGTCGCTGTATCACATACAGCATGACATCGACGCTGGCCGGCTGGTGCCGCTGCTCGATGAATTCAACGCCGGTGAGATCGAGCCGATTCACGCGGTGTACATCGGCAAGGCCGGCACGCTGCCCGCGCGGGTGCGGGCGGTGCTCGACTTTCTGGTGGCTTGCTCGGGCGTGGGCGGCGGGCGCTACACGCTCAAGCGGACAGCGCCGATGCCGGGGAATTCCGCCGTCACCTGATCTCCGCGCCGGCAGGGCAGGATGCCGACCCACGAACCGGTGGTGACCACCGTGCCGGCGGGCACGGTCTGCCCGTGGCGCGTGAGGTGGCGCAGCCAGATCGGCAGCAGCCAGGTGGGGTCGGCCAGCGGATGCGTGCCTTCGCGCACCACCGTCTCAGCGTCGCCGATCTTCGCTTCGCAGTGCTGCGAGGCCCAGTCGATGGCGGCGTAGGGCTTCCACTCGCCGAGCACCAGCGCGCCGTGCACTTGCGAATCGGCCAGGCGGAGCAGGGCAGGTGTCAAGGCGAGGTCTTGCCAGCGCGTGTCGACTACCTCGACGGAGACGGTCATGGCATCGACGAGTGAGACGGCGCTTGCGTGATCGAGCTTCGCTGCCTGCGCGGGCGTGACGTCCTGGCCGAGACGCAAGGCGATTTCGGCCTCGATGCCGGGCGTGTTGAACACGAGGTCGCTGAAGTTCGCGGGGCTCTGGCGCACGCCGGAAGGCGGCAGCGGCGCATGCGTGAGCGTCGCGCTGCGGGAGCCGCCACCGGACTTCCACGCGCCCGGTACTGGGCGACCGTCGAACCAGCCGAGTGCAGCCGCGACGGCGTCTTGCACCTCATAGGCTTGCGTGTCGGTTTCGAGCGTGCCGAGCCAGGGCGTGGCGTCGAGGGTGCGATTGCCGCGGCGTGCGGCTACGAGTGCATCGGTGAGGGCGGTTTGGGATGGGGTCATTTTTCGGATCTTCTCAGCAAAACCTGGCTGGTGTCGGCGTCCTTTCGTGGAACACCGAGGAACCGGCTTTGCCGGGCCTCCGGTGTTGCCCCCGGAAGGGGGTTGGCGCAGCGACACGAAGTGCGCGAAGCCTGGGGGTGAGACTGGTTCTTCAGCTTTCGACGTGAACGTTGCCGTCCTTCACCACCTTCGCCCACTTCGCAATCTCGGTGCTGATGAACTGCCTGAACTTGTCCTGCGAACCACCGCCGTCTTCCGCGCCATAGGTGTCCATCCGCTCCTGCACATCAGGCATTGCCAGCACCGTATTCACGTCGCGATTCACCTTCTGCGCAATCGACGCCGGCAGCTTGCCCGGCCCGGCGAGCCCGTACCACGTGGTTGCCTCGAAGCCGGCAAAGCCTTGCTCCTGCATCGTTGGCACGCTGGGATGGCCCTTGGCGCGCTTGGTGCGCGTCTGCGCCACGGCGATGACGCGGCCGTTCTTCACGTGCGGCGTGGCGGCCGTCATGGTCTCGAAGCTGTACTGGATCTGCCCGCCCATGAGGTCGGCCAGCAGCGGGCCGCTGCCCTTGTAGGGCACGTGCAGCGCATCGACGCCGCCCTGCAACTTGAACATCTCCAGCGCCAGGTGCTGCGCCGAGCCCGCGCCGGCCGAGCCGAAGCTGATGGTGCCGGGAGCGGCCTTGCAGGCGGACACGATGTCTTTCACCGTGAGCGCCTTCTGGCCCGGGTTGGCGATCAGCAGGTTGGGCGTGACGCCCACCAGCACGATCGGCACGAAGTCGCGCTCCACGTTGTAGCGCAGCTTGGGCTGCAGGCTGGGCGCGAGCGCATGGCTGTTGATGTGGGCCATCAGCAGCGTGCTGCCGTCGCTCGGCTGCTGCGCCACGTAGTCGGCCGCGAGCACGCCGGCCACGCCGCCCTTGTTCTCGACGATGACCTGCTGGCCCCACATGATGGTGAGCTTCTGCGCGACCACGCGGGCCAGCGCATCGGTGCCGCCGCCCGGCGGAAAGCCGACCACGATGCGCACCGGCCCCGATGGCCATTCCTGCGCGAAGAGCCGGGGCACGCCCAGTGTGGCGGCCGCGGCGCCCGCGGCCTGGATCAACGAACGTCTCTGCATCTTCTTGGTCTCCGTCGTGGGTGGGAATGGTCCGATGCGCGCCGGGGCGGCCCCGCGTGCCTATGAGGCTTTTTGCAGCGCGGCCGGTGCCGTGTGGTTCGCGAAATGGTCCATCGCCGCATGCACGCCGCTGCCGGCCAGCTTGATGCCCGAGAGCTTCATGCCCATCTCGACGCCCGCGACCATCGCTACCAGCGTCAGGTCATTGCTGTCGCCCAGATGGCCCATGCGGAACATGCGGCCCTTGAGCTTGCCCAGGCCGGTGCCCAGCGAAAGATCGAAGCGCTGGTGGATCAGGCGGCGCAGCGCGTCGGCATCGATGCCCTCGGGCGTGATCACGCCGGTGAGCACGGGCGAATACACGGCCGGGTCTGCGCACTGGATCGGCAGGCCCCACGCATTGACCGCTGCACGCACGCCGGCGGCCCAGCGCTGGTGGCGCGCGAACACGTTGTCGAGCCCTTCGCCGAGCAGCATGTCCAGCGATTCCGAGAGGCCATAAAGCAGGTTGGTGTTGGGCGTATAGGGCCAATAGCCGTCCCTGTTCATCTCGACGATCTCGTCCCAGGCCCAGAAGGCGCGCGGCAGCTTCGCGCTCTTCGCGGCTTCGAGAGCACGCGGCGAGAGCGCGTTGAAGCTGATGCCCGGCGGCAGCATCAGGCCCTTCTGCGAGCCGCTGATGGTCACGTCCACGCCCCATTCGTCATGACGGAAATCGGCGCTGGCCAGGCCCGAGATGCTGTCGACCATCAGCAGGGCGGGGTGGCCCGCAGCGTCGATGGCCTTGCGCACCGAGGCGATGTCGGAGGTGACGCCGGTGGAAGTCTCGTTGTGCACCACGCACACGGCCTTGATCTTCTTTTCGGTGTCCTTGCGCAGGCGGGCTTCGATGAGTTCGGCCTGCACGCCGCGGCGCCAGCTGGGGGCGTTGGGCAATTGCGCATCGGTGCCCGACCACGAGAGGAACTCGGTCGAGAGGCCGAGGCGCGTGGCCATCTTCTGCCACAGCGAGGCGAAATGGCCGGTCTCGTACATGAGCACGTGGTCGCCGGGGCTGAGCGTGTTGGCGAGCGCGGCCTCCCAGGCGCCAGTGCCCGAGGCGGGGTAGATAGCGACCGGGTGCTTCGTCTTGAAGATCTGCTTGATGCCGCCGAGCACCTTCAGGCCCAGCGTGCCGAATTCGGGCCCGCGGTGGTCGATGGTGGGCAGGCTCATGGCCCGCAGGATGCGGTCGGGCACCGGGCTGGGGCCGGGAATCTGGAGGAAGTGGCGGCCGGTGGGATGGATGTCGAGTTGCAGCATGGACTGTCCTTTCGCATTCAGTTTTGCATTCAAAATGCTTTTTTGTTTGATGGTTTACCCTTATTCACTTGGGTTGTGAGCCTTCTTTTTTGCATTCAAAATGCAATCAAGAGGCAAAGCCATGACAGCCGACATCATCGAAATCTCCAGACTCTCCCTGCACGACCAGGTGGCCGCGCGCCTGCGCACCATGCTGGTCGAAGGGCTCATCGCACCTGGCGCCAAGCTCAACGAGCGCGAGCTGTGCCTGCAATTGCGCGTGTCGCGCACGCCGCTGCGCGAGGCCATCAAGCTGCTCGCGGCCGAAGGGCTGGTCGACCTGTTGCCCAACCGAGGCGCGGTGGCGGTGAAGCTCACCGAGGCCGACGTGCTCGACACCTTCGAGGTGCTGGCGATGCTCGAAGGCATGTCGGGCGAACTGGCCGCCAAGCGCATCACTGACGAAGAGCTGGCCGAAGTGCGCGCGCTGCACTACGAAATGCTGGCCTGCTTCTCGCGGCGCGATCTCTCGGGCTACTACCGCCTGAATGCACGCATCCACACCGCCATCAACGAGGCGGCCGCGAACCCGGTGCTGTCGAACACCTACCGCTCCATCAACGCCCGCGTGCAGTCGCTGCGCTTTCGCACCAACCAGAACGAGACGAAGTGGAAGCACGCCGTCGAAGAGCACGAACAGATGATCGATGCGCTGGCCAAACGCGACTCAGCGGCCATGCGCAAGGTGCTCGTGGCGCACGTGCTGCGCAAGCGCGACACCGTGCTGGAGCTGCTGCGCGCCGGCGAAATCTATCCCTCGGCCAAGTCGAGCTGAGCTTCTGACCTGCCAAAGAAAAACGACCCACCATGCGCATCGATCCCGCCAGCCACATGCAGCCAGCCGGAACCGTTCTTCCGCCTAACGACACCTGCGAACTGCTCGCGCGCCGCCTGCGCTCCGACACGCAGGGCGAAGTGCTGTTCGACGACGGTTCGCGCGGGCGCTACGCCACCGACGCGTCGATCTACCAGATCACGCCCGTCGGCGCCTTCGTGCCGACGAACGAGAGCGACATTGCCACCGCCATCGACATCGCCCGCGACCTGAAGGTGCCGGTGCTCGCGCGCGGAGGCGGCACCAGCCAGTGCGGGCAGACGACCGGCGCGGCGCTGGTGATCGACAACAGCAAGCACTTTCGCCGCGTGCTCGACGTGAACGTGGAAGAGGGCACGGCCACGGTCGAGCCCGGCCTCGTGCTCGACCACCTGAACGCACAGCTCAAGCCGCACGGCCTGTGGTATCCGGTGGATGTGTCGACCAGCGCGCAGGCCACGCTGGGTGGCATGGCGGGCAACAACTCCTGCGGCTCGCGCTCCATCGCCTACGGCAACATGGTGCACAATGTGCTGGGTGCGAGTGCATGGTTGTCGAGTGGCGAACTGGTGGAGTTCGGAACGGTCGGCACGATGGGCGTGCGCGCGGCCGGCATCGCGCAGTTCTTGCGCGGGCTGGCACGCCAGCACCGCGAGCAGATCGCCGAGCACTGGCCCAAGGTGATGCGTCGCGTGGCGGGCTACAACCTCGACATCTTCGACAACCAGAGCGAGCGGCCCTACACGGCAGACGGCAGCGTGAACCTCGCGCACCTGCTGATCGGCTCCGAAGGCACGCTGGCCTACACGAAGAACCTGAAGCTCAAGCTCGCGCCGCTGCCGCGCGCCAAGGTGCTGGGCATCGTCAACTTCCCCACCTTCCACGCGGCGATGGACGCGGCGCAGCACATCGTGAAGCTGGGGCCGACGGCGGTGGAGTTGGTCGACCGCACGATGATCGAGCTGAGCCTTGCCAACCCGGCCTTCAAGCCGACGGTCGAGACTGCGTTGATCGGCAAGCCGGCGGCCATCCTGCTGGTGGAGTTTTCCGGTTCGGACAAGGCCGCGTTGCTGCCGCAACTCAAGCAGCTCGTCGAGCTGATGGGCGACCTCGGCCTGCCCGGCAGCGTGGTCGAGATGCCCGACGACGCGCGGCAGAAGAACCTGTGGGAAGTGCGCAAGGCCGGCCTCAACATCATGATGAGCCTCAAGGGCGACGGCAAACCCGTGAGCTTCATCGAAGACTGCGCCGTGCCGCTCGAACACCTGGCCGAATACACCGACGCGCTGACCGAGGTGTTCGCCCGGCACGGCAGCCGTGGCACCTGGTACGCGCATGCCTCGGTCGGCACGCTGCATGTGCGGCCGATTCTCGACATGCGTGCGGACGGCGCCGCCAAGATGCGCTCCATTGCCGAAGAGGCGAGCGCGCTGGTGCGCAAGTACAAGGGTGCGTTCAGCGGCGAGCACGGCGACGGCCTGTGCCGCGGCGAGTGGATCGAATGGCAGTTCGGCCCGGCCATCAACGAGGCCTTCCGTGCCATCAAGCGCAAGCTCGACCCGATCGGCCTGTTCAACCCCGGCAAGATCATCGACCCACCGCGCATGGACGATGGCGCGCTGTTCCGTTTCGCGCCGCCGACCGCGCCCAAGCCCTACCGCCGCATCGAACTGAAGCCCGTGCTCGACTGGTCGGGCTGGAACGTCAACGCCGACCCGGTGACCGAGGTGACGACCGCGCCCGGCACCGGCGGCGACAGCACCGGCGGCCTCGCCAAGGCCGTGGAGATGTGCAACAACAACGGCCACTGCAGAAAGTTCGACGCCGGCACCATGTGCCCCAGCTATCGCGTGACCCGTGACGAGCAGCACCTGACGCGCGGCCGCGCCAATACGCTGCGACTGGCGCTCTCGGGCCAACTCGGCCCCGATGCCTTCACCAGCGAGGCCATGCACGACACCATGGACCTGTGCGTCGGCTGCAAGGGCTGCAAGCGCGATTGCCCCACGGGCGTGGACATGGCGAAGATGAAGGTCGAGTTTCTGGACCACTACAAGAAGCGCCACGGCCACACGCTGAAAGACAGGCTGGTAGCAAACCTGCCCGACTACGCGCACAAGGCCAGCCGCATGCCGTGGCTGCTGAATCTGCGCAACAGCGTGCCCGGCGCTGCATGGCTGGGAGAAAAGCTGCTGGGCTTCTCAGCCAAGCGCTCGCTGCCCGAATGGCGCAGCGACACCTTCTGGCGCGGCAAGGCCAACGAACCCGGCCTGTTCGTCGAACGCGACGTGGCGCTGTCGATTGCGCGGCGCGGTGGCAAGGCGGCGGTGCTGTTCGTCGACACCTTCAACGGCACCTTCGAGAGCGAGAACGCCTTTGCGGCAGCGCGCGTGCTGCAGGCTGCGGGCTATGTGCTGCACACGGTCGAGAAGCGCGGAGGGCATCATTGCTGCGGACGCACCTTCCTGGCGAGCGGCATGGTCGCACAGGCCAAGGAAAAGGCCGAGGCATTGGTCGATGCGCTCGTGCCGTTGGCGCGCGCCGGCGTGCCCATCGTCGGGCTGGAGCCATCGTGCCTGCTCACGCTGCGCGACGAAACGCTGGTGATGGGTTTCGGCGAAAAGGCCGAGATGGTGGCGAAGCACGCGTTGCTGTTCGAGGAGTTCATTGCGCGCGAGATCAAGCTGGGCCGCTTCGAGCTGGCACTGAAGCCGGCCGAGGCGCCTATCCTGCTGCACGGACACTGCCACCAGAAAGCCTTCGGCGCGGTGAGCCCGGTGATGGAGGTGCTGAAGCTCATTCCCGGCGCACAGCCCGAACTCATCGAAAGCTCGTGCTGCGGCATGGCCGGCAGCTTCGGCTACGAGGCCAGCCATTTCGAGGTGTCGATGAAGATGGCCGAAGCCAGCCTGCTGCCGGCCATCCGCGCGAAGCCCGGCGCCATCGTGGTGGCCGACGGCACCAGCTGCCGCCATCAGATCGAGGACGGCGCGCAGCGCGAAGCGGTGCATGTGGCGGTGCTGCTGGAGCGGCATCTGCTGCACGCCGACCCAATGCCTGACGCGGGTTGACCGGGCGGCGCGGGCAGGGCGGCGGCGCCTGCCGCAAAATGGCCAGCCGCCCGCTCCCATGTCGATAACGCTCACTTCTTCTGCCGCCCCTGCGCAGCCCACGCTGCGTCTTGCATTCGCGCTGTCGATGGGCGCGGCGGTTTCGCTCGGCATCACCCGCTTCGCATACGCATTGCTGCTGCCGCCCATGCGCGCGGACCTTGGCTGGAGCTATGCGCTGGCCGGCGGCATGAACACGGCGAATGCGGTCGGCTACCTGGTCGGTGCGCTGATCACGCCGATGCTGATGCGGCGCTTCGGCACGACGCGGCTGCTGGTGGTCGGGGCTGTGCTGGCCAGCGTGTTCATGGCGGGCAGCGGTTTCGTGACCGACGCGCCGGCCTTGCTGCTTCAGCGCCTGCTGGCCGGGGTGGCCAGCGCATGGGTGTTCGTGGCGGGCGGGTTGCTTGCAGCGCGGCTTGGCGAGGCAGGCTCATCACGTGGCGGACTGCTGCTTGGCATCTATTACGGCGGCACCGGCTTCGGCATCTTGTTGTCGGCGCTGCTCGTGCCGCAGGTGCTGCGGGCGGCATCAGGCGTGCCGCACGGATGGGCCTGGGCGTGGTGGGCGCTGGCGTTGGCAAGTGCAGCGGCCACCTGCCTGTTGGCCTGGGCTGGCCGCGCGATGCCTGACAGGCCAGCGCCAACGGCAGCCGCCGCTTCGACGGACGCTGCGCCGCCGGTCGCACTGCATCGCTTCGGCTGGGCGCTCGCCGGGTATGCCGTGTTCGGCATGGGCTACATCGGCTACATGACTTTCGTGATCGCGCTGCTGCGCGAGCAGGGGGCGAGCGCTTCTTTCGTCACGCTGTTCTATTCCTTGCTGGGCATTGCCTGCGTGGCGTCGTCGCGGCTGTGGGCCGGGCTGCTCGACCGCTACCGCGGCGGGCAGCCGCAGGCACTGCTGAACGGGCTGCTCGGCGTGGCGACGCTGCTGCTGGTGCTGAGTGCGTCGGCGCCGGTGGCGCTGGTTTCGGGCGTGCTGTTCGGTGGGGTGTTCCTGTCGGTGGTGGCTTCGACCACTGCGCTGGTGCGCCACAACCTGCCGCCGTCGCGCTGGGCGCAGGGCATCAGCATGTTCACCATCATTTTTGCGCTGGGGCAGATCGTCGGGCCGACTGTCACTGGATGGATTTCCGACGGCCCTGGTGGGCTGGCGCGGGGCCTGGTGGCTTCGGCAATGGCCCTTTGGCTCGGCGCTGTGCTTGCGTCGCGCCAGCATTCGCTGTCACAGGAGACGCCATGACGGGCTTTGCCTTGTTCGAAACTTCCATTGGCATGTGCGCCCTGGCATGGGGACCGCGCGGATTGGTCGGCGTGCAACTGCCCGCCGACAACGGCGAGGCAGCCACGCGTGCGCGCATGAAGCAACGCTTTCCGGACCTGAATGAAAGCCCGCCGAGCGAAGCAGCGCAACGCGCCATCACCGCCATCCAGGGCCTGCTGCAAGGCGTGCACGACGACCTGAGCCACATCGAGCTCGACATGCGTGGCGTGTCGGAATTTCACCAGCGCATCTACGCGATCGCGCGCCGCATTCCGCCGGGGCAGACGCGCACCTACGGCGAGATCGCCGAAGAGCTGGGCGACAAGGGCCTGTCGCGCGCCGTGGGTCAGGCCATGGGCCACAACCCGTTCGCGCCCGTAGTGCCTTGCCACCGCGTGCTGGCCGCGGGCAACAAGCCCGGCGGCTTCTCGGCCGGCGGCGGGGCGTTGACCAAGCTGCGCATGCTCGACATCGAGGACGCGCGGCCCAACGGGATGGCGTCGCTTTTCTAGTACGTACGGCATCCCTCGAATGGGGGATGTAGAAGCGTCGGCAAACACGCACAGTTGCAACCCTCACGGGACGAGGGAGGCGCGGCGTGCAACTCTGGCTTGAGCAAATCGAGAAGGCGCGGGAGCGAAGCGAAGGCATCGACCTGCGATCTCTTGCCGACTATGCGAGAGACAAGACCCCGCGCGAACTGAGCACGCCGAAGCAGCTCGATGACCGCAGGAGCTTCTTGCGTGAAAGCCTGGGCGACGATGAAAAATCTGCCGTCGCGTATGAGCGAATCATCTCCGGCAGCGAGATACAGGACGTCAACTACCTGGCTCGTGGCGCGCGAGCCGCAAAGGCGGTCAGTCGCATCCTGATCAGGGACACGGCAGGGCGGCTTGTGGCTTACGGCACCGGATTCCTGATAGCGCCGAACGTGCTCATCACGAACAACCACGTTCTGCCATCCATCGAGTCCTGTCGCCGCTCGGAAGCCCAGTTCGAATTCGAACTCGACATCGACGGCGCCGTACTCAACCCCACTACCTACAGCCTTCAGGCGCAGGAACTCTTCTTCACTTCGAAAGACCTCGACTTCACCGTCGTGGCCGTCACCTCCAGTTCGACAGTGGGAGATGGCCAGCTCGAACACTATGGGTTCCTGCCGCTCGTAGGTGCCACCGGCAAGGCATCGGACGGTGAGTGGCTCACCATCATCCAGCACCCCAACGGCGACCGCAAACAGGTGTGCGTGCGCGAGAACAAGCTTCTCAAGCGCACGGACGACGTGCTCTGGTATTCGACCGACACGCTCGGGGGATCTTCAGGCTCCCCGGTTTTCAGCAACGACTGGTATGTCGTAGCGCTCCACCACAGCGGCGTACCGGATGAAAGAGATGGCCGTACGCAAACCATCTCAGGCCGCGACTACGACCCCGCAAAAGACGGCGAGCAGGACATCAAGTGGATTGCCAACGAGGGCATCCGCGTTTCCCGCATCGTCGAGACGCTTCATGCAGCCCTTCCCGCGCATCCGTTGCTCCAGCCGGTCTTCGGTGCCACGCCGGAAAACTCGCGGCTGATGCTTCCTTCCGTCGACCTGCTGCAGTCAACGGCGACCCATGCTGCCGGGAGCTTGCCGCTTCCCGGTCCACTCATTCAACAAACCCCAACCCGGAAGACGACCATGAACGACATGCAATCTGGTGGAAGAAGGACCCTCACGGTGACGCTCGGCATCGAATCGGATGGAAGCGTCTCCGTCCTCCGATCCGGTCCCGCCGCCCGCGAGTCGCAGAGCGTTTTCGAAGAAGCCGCACGTGCCAAGGCGAAGAAACCAGCCCCCGCCATCGACGTGCCCTTCAATGCGAAGTACGATGATCGCAAAGGCTTCGAAGCCGGGTTCCTCGCGCCGGGCAAGCCCGAGATGTCGGTGCATCTGCCGCTGCTTGGCAAGGCTCTTGCGAAGGAGACGGTAGAACTGGTCGACGGCCCCCCGGGCGAGAACGTGCTGAACTATCACGGCTACAGCCTCGTGATGCACAAGGCGAGGCGGCTGGCTCTCTACTCGGCAGCCAACGTCGACTTCAGCGGCCGGTTCGAACTGGCCCGGCCGGCGGACGTGTGGAGGCAGGACCCGCGGATTCCCGCAAGCGCACAGCTGACCAACTTCTACTACGAGAACAACCAGTTCGACCGTGGCCATCTGACGCGCCGCGAGGACATGGAATACGGAGCAACCCGGCTGGCCGCGCTCACCACTGCGGCAGATACCTGCCATTGGAGCAACTGCACGCCACAGCATTCCAAGTTCAATCAGAACAAGGAGCTCTGGCAGGGCATCGAACGCCACATCTTCGAGGACGCGATCAAGCTCGACAAGTTCAGGGCGCAGGTCATCACGGGCCCCATCCTCGAAGAAAGCGACCCGGTCTGGGACAAGTACCCGAAGATCCAGTATCCGGTTCGCTTCTGGAAAGTCGTCGCGGCGATCACGGCTAGCGGCAAGCTGTTTGCCACGGCCTACATCCTCGATCAGTCCGGTGTGATCGAGGAATTTGGCATCGAGGCTGCACGCGAGATTCCTTTCGACGCCTACAAGACCTTCCAGGTCCAGATCAATGAAGTCGAGCGGCTCACCGGGCTCAGCTTCACGGGCGGTCCGGTCAGGAGGGTGTTCTCGCTTTCCACTGTCGATCCGCTCGCCAAGAAGCCTGTAAGAAAGCCCACCAGAGTTCGTGCGCAGGAGTCCGCTCTGGTTGACGTACCGGATGGCTGGCTGCCGCTCGATTCTCTGGAGTCGATGGTGCTTCCCGACCTGGAATAAACGAAGCTCAGGTGGCCGGCACAGGCAACCGGTGCAGCCCCGCGATGCGCGACGCGAAGATGATCGCGGCCTGCAGAACGAACCCGGCCAGCGCCAGCAGCAGGCACGCCGGCTCGCCCCAGGCCCCACCAACCAGGCCGCCGAGCGCCGCGCCGATGGGCCGCGCTCCCGCATTGATCGTGAGGAACACGGCCGACACCCGGCCCAGCATGGTCGAAGCCGTCACGCTCTGGCGTAGCGTGGTCGAGGTGATGACCCAGACCATCGGCCCTGCGCCGAACAGGAAGAACGAGAGCGCGGCCAGCGCGGCGGTCGGCACCAGGAGCGTGGCTGCCATCGTCGCTGCTGCAACAACTGCGACCGCGGGACCGACCTGGATCGCGCGGCCGAAGGGCAGGCGCGCCACAACGCGCGGCGTGAGCAGCGCGCCAACGACCATGCCCGCGCCGTACATCGCCAGCGTGAAGCCGACCGCCTGCGCGCCGAGGCCGAGCACCCGCACTGCATAGGGCACATACCCGGCCTGCAGCACGAACCATGAGATGTTGAACACCGCGCCGGTCATCAGCATCGGGCGCAGCATGTCGTGCTGCCAGACAAAGCGCGCGCCGTCGCGCACTTCGAGCAGTGGATGCCGTCCGGAAGCGGGGGCGCGCGGTGCTTCGGTCAATCGCAGCAGCAGGCCCACGGCCGCCACCGACAGCACTGCTGCCAGCACGAACGCAGCAGGAGCGCCGGCCCACGCCACCAGTGCACCCGCGAGTGCGGGACCGGCGGTGAACGCGGCACTGCGCGCCAGTTCGAGTCGCCCGTTGGCCGTTGCCAGCGCTTCGCGAGGCACGAGCGCCGGCACCAGCGCGGGCGCCGCGACGCTGAAGCCCACGGTGCCGACAGCACCCAGGAAACCGAGTACCGCCAACCAGCCGACGCTGAGCTTCGACGCGAACACCATCGCCAGCAGCACCAGCAGCGAGACCGCTCGCAGCCCCTCGGCCCAAACCATCAGCTGTCGCCGCGACATGCGGTCCGCGAGCAGGCCCATGGGCATCGAGACCAGCAGGAAGGGCAGCGTCTGCACCGCCGCGAGAAAACCGATTTCGCCAGGCCCTGCGCCGAGTGCCAGCACGGCGACCAGCGGCACGGCCGCAAGGCTCAGTTGCTCGGCGGACTGCGCGGCGAGGTTGGACCACGCGAGGTTCAGGAAGGAACGGGGGAGCGGTGTTGTGAGTGTTGTATGGGTCATGCCCTCATCGTGCGATCGGAGGGCTCATGTCGCTGGCCGTTTCCGGACGCGCGAGCATCAGCGCCGCGGCTTCGGCTTCGATGCAGGCGAAGGCGCGGGCGCGACGACCTCCATCACGAAATCGATGAACGCACGTACCTTCGCGGCCGGCAGGTGGCGCGACGGATAGAGCGCATAGAGCGGAAGCCGCTCATCGGGCCAATCAGGAAACAGATCGACCAGCTCGCCGCCGTCGAGCTGCGGCTGAATGCCCACGGCCTTGATCTGCGCCACACAGATGCCGGCGAGCACCGTCTCCAGCACGGTGCCCGGGTCGGTGAGCAGCAGTCGTCCGGTGGCTGGCACCTTCACGAGTTTGCGGCCGCGCTGGAACTCCCACGTATAGGGCTGCCCCGTGGCCGGGTTGCGCACCTGCAGGCAGGCATGGCCGACGAGGTCTGCCGGCTTGGCAGGGTGGCCGTGCCGCGCCAGGTAGGCCGGCGTGGCCACGGTGACCACGCGCGAGTCCATCAGCTTGCGGGCCACCAGTGACGACGACGGCGGCTCGCCGAAGCGCACGGCGATGTCGAAGCCCTCGGCCACCAGGTCGCCGAGCTGGTCGCGGGCGATCAGCTCCAGCGTGAGCTCGGGGTACAGCGCAAGAAAGCGCGGCAGGTGCCGCGCCAGCAGCAGGCGAGAGGTGAATGCGTCGGTGTTGACGCGCAGGCGCCCGCGCACCGCGCCGGATGCGCCCGAAGCGATCGTCACCGCGTCCTCGATGCCGAGCACCAGCGGATTGATGTTGGCGTAGAGCAGCCGGCCCTCGTCGGTGAGGTTCAGCGAGCGGGTCGTGCGGTCGAACAGCCGCACGCCGATGCGGCCCTCGAGCCGGGCAATGGCGCGGCTCACACCGGAGGGCGTGAGGCCGAGTGCGTTGGCGGCGCTGGCGAAGCTGCCGCCTTCGACCACGGCGGCCAGCACGCTGACGTTGGAGAGAAGGCGTCCGTCGAGAGTCATTTTCTTATTCGTGATCAGTTGTCATGAATGATATGCCTTGAGGTCGCTTTACTCAAAGATGGAGCGTTTCTACGATTCGCTCCATCGCAATCAAGTGAAGAAAGAAAGTCTCATGTACGCAATTACCGGAATCACGGGTCAAGTGGGCGGCGCCGTCGCGCGCGCTTTGCTGGCCGAGGGCAAGCCCGTTCGCGCGGTCGTCCGCGACGAAGCCAAGGGCCGTGCCTGGGCGGAGCTCGGCTGCGAGGTCGCCATCGCAGCGATGGACGATGCCGCGGCATTGGCGCGGGCCTTCGCGGGTACGGCCGGCGTCTTCGTGCTGCCGCCGCCGAACTTCGACCCCGAGCCGGGTTTTCCTGAGGCTAGGGCCGAGAACGCCGCGGTGCGCCAGGCGCTCGACACCGCCCGGCCGCCGCGCGTGGTGTGCCTGTCGACCGTCGGCGCACAGGCCGCGCAACCCAATCTGCTGAGCCAGCGCACGTTGATGGAAGAAGCGCTTCGCACGCTGCCGTTTCCGGTCACGTTCCTGCGGCCGGCGTGGTTCCTTGAGAACCTGCGCTGGGACATTACTCAGGCCCGCGAGCAGGGTGTGCTGTCGAGCTACCTGCAGCCGCTGGAGCGGGCCGTGCCGATGGTGGCCACGGCCGATGTGGGCAGCGTTGCCGCCGAACTCCTTGTGCAAGAAGGCGAGGCGCCGCGCATCGTCGAACTCGAAGGCCCCGAGCGGCTGACGCAGCACGCGATTGCAGCTGCGCTCTCGCAGGTGCTGGGACGTCCGGTGCATGCGGAGGTGGTGCCGCGTGAGACCTGGGGCGCGATCTTCCGCGCACAGGGCATGCGCGACCCGGTACCGCGCATCCAGATGCTCGACGGCTTCAACGAAGGATGGATTCGCTTCGAGGGAAGCGATGCGAGCGTGCGCAGGGGCAAGGTGGGCGTGTCGGAGGTGATTCGCTCGCTCGTCGGCTGATTGGCTAGGGCCTGTTCACACTATTTCCGGGGTCGCGTTGGTGGGCCAAGGGGCTGGATGCAAGGCGCACGGGCGCAGCAAGGCTGAAGCCTTGCAAGCGCGGGCAACGCCGCAGACAGCTCCTTGGCCCGCCAACCCTGCGGGAAGGTCAGCCAGCGAGGGCCACTCGGCGTTGCGTTCCTTGCGCGTGCGCATGCACGCGCGGCGTCACGCGCCTTGATTGGCCCTCGCTGGCTGACCTTCGCGACCCCGGAAATAGTGTGAACAGGCCCTAGGCGCTCCCGGCCTGCATTTCCTCGAACCACTCGGCCACGTACGCCGCCTCCGGTGCGGCGTCGGGCGCCAGGCCGTAGTAATAGCGCTCCAGCGTCATGCGTAGCGCAGGCAGCGGCGATTGCAGGCGGCCCGAGGCCAGGTCGTGCGACACCAGCGAGGTCGGCGCCAGCGCAACGCCCAGTCCGTCGACCGCGGCCTGGAGTACGAAATGCAGGTGGTCGAACTGCAGCCGGCCCGCCGGACGGGTGCGCGGGGCGCCGACCTGCTTCTTCCAGGCGTCCCAGTCGTCCTTGCGCGTCTTGGCCGACAGCAGCACGTGCGAGGCGAGGGCGCGCAGGTCGGGCAACGGATGCGTCTCGAACAACGCGGGCGCGCCGACCACCAGCACCTCGTCTTCGAGAAAGGGCTGCACTTCGATCGAAGGCGGCCAGCCGTCTAGCCCGCGGCGCACCGCGATGTCGAAGCTGTCGATGGCCTGTTCAGGCATGACGGTACTGGTGACAACCTGCGGCTCGATGTCGGGATAGCGCTCGACGAAGGAAGGCAGGCGCGGAATGAGCCAGCGCACCGCGAAAGAAGGGCGCACGTTGATCCGCACCGCCCGGGCGGGCCCCTGCAATTGCAGCGAGCGCGCCGCCGCGCCGATCTGCGCAAGCGCCGGCTCCACCTCCGCGAAGAACTGCTGTCCCTCGGCAGTCAGCACGACCTGGCGGATGCGCCGTTCGAACAGCGCGACGCCAAGGAACTCTTCCAGGCTCTTGATCTGCCGGCTCACCGCGCTGTGCGTGACATGCAGTTCGAGCGCTGCGCGAGTGAAGCTGAGGTGGCGCGCCGCGGCGGCAAAGGCCCGCACGGCGTTGAGGGGAGGCTCTCGAAGCGGCATGCGTGCGATTTTCTCACGCATGGCGGGCGTTAATGTCGTTTGTCGGGGTGGCATGTGGCGGCGCACCATCAGGGCTCGATGTCACGCATACCCCTCGCTTCCAACCCCATCCCCACTGACCTGAATTCCCGCCACGCGGCGATGGCGCTCGGTCTTTCGCTGCCGGCCGACGTCGTGCTCTACCTGCTGCTGCCGATGTATGCCAGCGAGTTCGGCGTGACGCTGGCCGAGGCCGGCATGCTGCTCGCGGCCAACCGGCTGGTGCGCATTGCCGGCTATGGATTCGTTGCACGCTTCTACGCCCGCAACGGCGACCGGCTGACCTGCACCATCGCCGTCCTGGCAGCGGCAGTGTGCGGACTCGGCTACGCCACGCTCTCGGGCTTCTGGGCGCTGCTGCCGCTGCGGCTGATGTGGGGCCTGTGCTTCGCGGCGCTGAACCTGTCGACACAGGCGCTGGCCACGGTCGACCCGGTGGGTGCGGCTCGGCGCAACGGGCGCTCGCGGGCCTTCATCGCGGTGGGGCCGGTGCTGGCGCTGCCGCTGGGTGCGCTGCTGGCGCACTGGAGCGGACCGCGCACGATCTTCGGCATCCTCGCGGTGTTTTCGCTGCTTGCGTGGTTCGTTACTCGGCGGCTGCCGGCGGCGCCGCACCCCGTGGCCAAGCCGAAGCGGCGCTTCAGCCGGCCCAACAGCCTGGACAGCTGGTCGTTCATGGAAGGGCTGACGCTCGACGGGCTCTTCATCGTCGGCCTCTCGTACCTCGGCAAGGACCTGCTGCCGGGTGGCGCGGTGATCGTGGCCGGCGTGCTGATGGCGCTGCGCTACCTGGCGGAGATTTTGCTGAGCCCGGTCGGCGGCCACATGGCCGAGCGCTTCGGCGCCGAGCGTTTGCTGGTGGGCCTGTCGCTCGTCACGGCCATTGCGCTCGTGGGCTTCGGCCTTGGCTGGCTGTGGAGCTGCGCGGCGCTGATCGTGGTGCTGCGCGCCTTGCAACTGCCCTTGCTGCCGCCCATCGTGGCCCGGCGCACGCCCGGTCCGGAGCGCGTGCAGGCGCTGGCCGCGCGCTCGGTGTGGCGCGACATCGGCGCCGGCACCGGGCCGCTGATCGCGGGCCTGCTGCTGCCGGTTGCGTCACCGCCTTGGATCTACGGCGTGGCTGCAGCGCTTCTTGCGCTGGCGGCGCTGGCCTGCGGCTGGAGCGCGTCATCGCCCGCGGCCGATGCTGCGCGCACGGCCGGCTGAACCGTCACACTCTTTACTCAGGAATCATCGCCATGACCACGACACCGCACGCCATCGACACCGTGACGAAGCTCGAAGCCCTGTTCGGCGAAGCCGGCGAGGCCTCGCTCAAGAAAGAGGTTCCGTACCTGCACCCGGCCTACCAGGCGCTGATTGCCGCGTCGCCCTTTGCCGTGCTCGCCACCACCGGCCCCGGCGGCCTCGACGCCTCGCCGCGCGGCGATCCGCCGGGCTTTGTCGTTGTGCAGGACGAGAAGACGCTGCTCATGCCCGAGCGCCGCGGCAACAACCGCATCGACAGCCTGCGCAACATCGTGGCCGACCCGCGCGTGGCGCTGCTGTTCCTCATTCCCGGGGTGGGCGAGACGCTGAGGGTGAACGGCAGGGCGCACATCACGGTCGAGCCAGCGCTGCTCGAACGCCTCGCAATGGACGGCAAGCCGCCGCAATGCGTGATCCGGATCACCGTCGACACGGTGTTCTTCCAGTGCGCCCGGGCTATCCAGCGCTCGAAGCTGTGGGCGCCGGTGCCGCCGGATGCGAAGCGCGAGGTGCCGACGCCGGGGGCGATTCTTTCGGCGCTGACCGCGTCGGAGTTCGATGGGGAGGCGTATGACCGGGAGCTGCCGGCGCGGCAGCGGGCGACGCTGTATTGACTTGAAAGCCTGTTTCAGTCGCCCATGAAAAAAGCCCGCATCAGCGGGCTTTTTCAAGCGGTTTGCACCGGGGGAATCAACGCACCCAGTGGCAAACACGGTGGTGATGACGCGCGTCCCACTTGCACACCTTGTGCTTCTTGGGGTGGTACGGCGCGGCCGAGGCGATGCTCGGTGCCAGCATGGCAAGGCCGGCGAACGCGAGGATGCTGGAGAGGATGAGCTGCTTGGTCTTCATGGGGTTCTTTCTAAGCAAAGACATCGATCAAAGGAATGCGTCGTTCAACGGGCGCCCTTGCAGAACGCCCTGGCGCCACATTTAGATGACATTTGGTAGCGGTTGTGGCGTGAAAAATTGCACGGGGAGCAGGGCCGGGGGCGTTGGGGCTAACCCGAATCAGGCCCGCCCAGGCGCCGCCTGCTCGGTGCGCGAGTCGTGCCCGATGATCAGCACCAGCCCGAACGCCACCGCCGACAGCAGCGCCAGGAAGATCACGGCGTAGATGTCGTTGCCCATCCGGTCCTTCAGCGCGCCGAAGATCGTCGGGCCGATGTAGCCGCCCAGGTTGCCGATGGAGTTGATCCACGCAATGCCCGCCGCGGCCGCGGTGCCGCTCAGGATGGCGGTGGGCAGCGTCCAGAAGGTGGGCAGTGCGCTGAAGATACCGAAGGCGGCCAGCGTCACGGCGGCCATCTTCGGGATGGGCGCGCTGGTCTGGGCGGCCAGCACCAGGCCGATGAAGATGCAAGCCAGCGGAATCAGCAGGAACCACTTGCGCTCCTTGCGCGCGTCCGACGCTCGCGTCCAGAACAGCATCGCGATGGCGCCCACCAGGTAAGGAAAGGCGTTGATGAAGCCGATCTCCACGTTGCTCAGCCCGCCGAAGCCCTTGATGATCTGCGGCAGGAAGAAGCTCAGGCCGTACAGCGGCACGGTGATGCCCATGTAGACAAAGCCCAGCCCGATCACGCGCGGGTTCAGCAGCGACTGCTTCCACGAGATCTTGTTGATCGACTCGCGGTTGCGGCGCTCCGAGTCGAGCGTCTGCTCCAGCCAGCTGCGCTCTTCGGTGGTGAGCCACTTGGCGTCCTTCGGGCCGTCGGGCAGGTACATCAGCACGAAGAAGGTAAGGATCAGCGAGGGAATCGCCTCGAGGATGAACAGCCACTGCCAGCCGTGCATGCCGCCGACGCCGTCCATGTTGAGGATGTAGCCCGAGATAGGCGAGCCGATGACGGTCGAGATGGGAATGGCGAACATGAACCAGCCCACGATGCGCGCGCGGTACGCCGCCGGAAACCACAGCGTGATGTAGAAGATCACGCCCGGGAAGAACCCCGCCTCGGCAATGCCCAAGAGGAACCGCACTATGTTGAAGCTGGTCGAGCCGCCCACCCAGGCCTGGGCCGCCGAGAGGATGCCCCAGCTGAACATGATGCGGGCGATCCAGCGGCGCGCACCGAAGCGCTCCAGCGCCATGTTGCTCGGCACCTCGAACAGGAAGTAGGCAAGAAAGAAGATGCCGGCGGCGCTGCCGAACACGGCGGCGGTGAAGCCCAGGTCCTTGGACATGGCCGCGCCGGCAAAGCCGAGGTTCACGCGGTCGAGGTAGGCGATGAAGTAGCTGACCATGAGCAGCGGCAGGAGCCGCCAGCTGATCTTGGAGATGGTTCTTTGTTCGATGGGGTTCACGGTTGGTTGTCTCCGGTGTTGGATGGTTTTATGGAGCTTGTCGGGAAAGGGGAGGGGCGGCGGTGCCGCCGGGTGTCATGACTGTTGTTGTTGCCGTTGTTGTTGTGCCCTCATGATCTGGTGCCGTTGCCAGTAGTGCCCGACGGCGGCCTTGAAGTTTTCTTTCTGCTTGCCAAGGCCCGCGAGCTTCACCTTGGTGGTGCGCGCGCCCAGCATGCCCTTGTCGTGGTGGGTGACGATGAGGGTGTCGCCGAAGCTGCTGTCCTTGTAGGTCAGGCCCTTGACTTCGTCCCACCCGATCGTCGAGCCTCCATCGGCACCGGGGTGCAAGCCGGCGTAAGTGATGTCGATGCGCTCGCCGCTCTTCAGCGCGAAGCTCACCGGCGGAAAGTGCCGCAGCACCACTGCGCGCTCTTCCTCGGTGGCCGGCTCGTAGCGGTAGGCCAGGCTCAGCTCGTGGTTCTGCACGAAGCGCTGCTCGTACTCGCTCCACAGGCGCTGCTCGATGGCGGAGGCGGTTTCGATGTCGTCGGCCCATGAAGCCTCAGGTGCGGTCGCGACGATGGCGCCGTAGGCGCTCTCGGGCACGTGATGGCCGACGTTGCGCATGCGCTCCAGCAGCGGCGGATGACTATCGTAGGGATGCGGCACGTCGGCCGTTTTCATCGCCTCGATGAACACGTCTGAGCTTGCATAGGGCGGCAGGCCATCCGCGACGAAGCGGGCGATGCCCAGCGCGCCGTCATGCTCGCGGTTCTGCGCGAACAGCTTGCGCTCGACGTCGTTGCGGTAGCTCGCGTAGGCCGAGATCTTGATGAGCGATTGCACGATGGCGTGCGGCGCAGTGAGGCCGGCGGCCACGCGGTCGGCCTTGTATTCGCGCTCGCGGCTGTCGCGCGCCAGGGCGAACGAGAAGATCATGCGGTACAGCCGTAGCAGGTAGTGCGCAACGATGGTGAGGCCGCCACTGCGCATCTTCCAGGTGTACTGGTCGAACTGCAGCAGCTTGGGGCCGAGCGCCGCGCTGCTGCGGGTGTCGCCGCCGCCCAGGTGGGCCAGTTCGTGCGCGAGCACTGCATCAGCTTCGGTCTGGTCGAGCACGCGCAGCAGCGGAAGGCTGACGAACAGCGTGCGACCTTGAAAGGTACGGCCCTTGACCTCGCACGGTGCTTCGGTCACGAAGAAGTTGGTGTCGATGCCGGCCACGATCTGGTCTGGCGGCGTGGTCTTCACGCGGCCAGCCAACTGCCGGATGCGCTCCCACAGGCGCGGCGCGTCGGCCTGCGAGATCAGCTCGCCCTCGATCTCGTTGCCCCAGGGCAGCTTCTTGAACAGCGTGTAGATCGCATAGAACACCGCGGCCCCGGCCGCGATGCCCGCCAGCGCGATCAGCTTGACGTAGTAGCTCTGCCAGAAGTACGCCGTGAGCCAGAACGACAGCCACACCAGCATCGCGCTTTGCAGCACGACCTCGACCGCGCTCGACACCGTCATGAGCCGCCAGCCGGCGACGAAGCTGGCATAGCGCATGCCGCGGTTGGCAAAGGCCAGCGCGCCCAGCACCAGTGCCGCCGCGAGCAGAGCGGCGCCGAGCACGATGGTCCAGATGGCGGCGCGGTCGGCCCAGTGGAACTGCCACTGCATGGAGTAGGGGCTGCACACCTTGTCGTGGAAGTTCTTGTCTTCCGGCGCAGTGGCGTCGCAGGCCTTGGAGAGCGGATGGCTGCGGTAGAACTCGGTGGCCTCGGTCTTGTCCGCGGACGACAGGCGGGCGTCGCCGGCGATGCGCTTTTCTATGGCCTGCAGGAATTCCGCATCCTGCGAACGCAGTGCGTATTCGGTGAAGACCAGTGTCGCCGCCGGAATGGCGAACAGCGACACGAGCGTGAGAAGAAACACGCGCAAGAGGTCGGCATGGATCGTGCGTGCGAGGGCCATGGGTGCTGCTCCTGGATAGCGATTGCTGTGAGTTGTTGTAGACGGTCCGGGAAGGCGATAGGGTAGCGGGCGCGGCGCGTGCAGTGAAGCCCGGTGCAACGTCAAGCAGAGCCGCGCACCGACCTGCTGCCGAATAAGGTTATCCCTTTTGCATCGTTCCGAGGCCCGGGGTGCAGGTATAGCCTTCGTGCTCATTCATGACTGTCACCTCCGTCACTCCATCTCCGTCGTCGTCTGGTTCAGGGCCATCGCCCGTTGCATGGATCGCCGGTGTCGGCGCCAGCGCGGGCCTGGGTGCGGCACTTGCGCGGCGTTTCGCGGCCGAAGGCTTCATCGTTGCGCTGACCGGCCGCACGCAGGCCCAGCTCGATGCGGTGGCCGGCGAAATCGTTGCGGCCGGCGGTCGGGCTCATGCCTTTGCGGGCGACGTGGCGAGCGAGGCCGAGATGCACGGTATTGCGCAGAAGGCGAGGGCGCTGGGCCCGCTCACCGTGGCCGTCTTCAATGCCGCGAGCGGGGTGCGCGCGCCAACGCTGGAGCTGTCGGTCGACCAGTTCACGCAGGCCTGGCGCACCAGCGCGCTGGGCGGCTTCATCTTCGGGCATGAGGCGCTGCGCGGCCTGCTGGCCAATTCCTTCGAGGCAGCCGGGGCGCACGCACGCGGCACCTTGCTGTTCACCGGCGCCACCGCGGCGCTGCGCGGCAAGCCGCCGTTCGCGGCCTTCGCTGCGGCCAAGGCTGCGTTGCGTTCTCTGAGCCAGAGCCTGGCGCGCGAATTCGGCCCGCAGGGCATTCATGTGGCGCATGTGGTGATCGATGGCGGCATCGACGGCGAGCGCCTGCGCAACAACGCGCCGCAGCGCGTGGAACAAGCCGGCGACGACGGCCTGTTGCAGCTCGAAGCCATCGCCGAAAGTTACTGGCAGCTGCATGTGCAGCACCGCAGCGCATGGACGCAGGAACTCGACCTGCGGCCGTTCAAGGAACCGTTTTGAGGAGTCACGCCACATGAGCGTCGGATCGAATGGACAGATGCTTGCCGCCACGCTGCCCTCGGTGGAAGCAGAACTCAACTACCTGAAGGCGGGCCAGGGCCGGCCCGTGAGCTACACCTTCGAGCCGCCGCCCGGCACGCCGTGGGTAACCGGCGAACTGGAGTCGCGCCGCGTGACGATCCGCGACGGCCGCCCGCTGGTGGCGCTGAACGAACTGACGCTCGACCGCAGCGGCTTCACGCAGATTTCGCATCGCAGCGTGCTCGCCGATTTTTCGCAGGACGCCACGATCCGCGACATCTACTACCGTGAAGCCGAAGCCCTGCTGCGCGACGTCACGGGCGCCGAGAAGATCGTGGTGTTCGACCACACGCTGCGCGACAGCGCGCAGGGTTCGCGCCGCACGGCCGAGCTGCGCGAGCCGGTGCGCCGCGTGCACAACGACCAGACTTTCGTCTCCGCGCCGCGCCGGGTGCACGCCCACCTGCCGCCCGAAGAAGCCGAGGAACGCTTGAAGCACCGCTTCGCGATCATCAACCTGTGGCGCCCGCTGGCCACCGTGGAGCGCCTGCCGCTCGCACTGTGCGATGCGCGTTCCATCTCGCCCAAGGACCTCGTGCCCAGCGACCTGGTCTACCCCGACAAGGTGGGCGAGACCTATTCGTTCACCTGGAACCCGGAGCACCGCTGGTACTGGTTCCCGCGGATGCGGCCCGACGAGGCCCTGCTGCTGAAGATCTACGACTCGCGCGAAGACGGTGTGGCGCGCTACACCGCGCATACCGCGTTCGAAGACCCGACAGGTTCGCGCGAGGCGCCGCCACGGCGCAGCATCGAACTGCGCGCGCTGGTGTTCTGGCCCGCCGGCAAATAAGTTGAAACTGTTCTTCCGAACAAAGTTCTACAACCTCTCGCCCGCGCGATTCTTTGCCCTGAATTAGCACCAGCCGGGCGCTGACCCCACGCCTGCACCGATCACCGCCCTTGGCGACAATCGGTTCAATGCGTTCTTCCCCCTTCTTCAAGATGGCCCTGCTGCTGGGCCTGCTTTCGGCCATCGGGCCTTTCGCCATCGACATGTACCTGCCGGCGCTGCCGGCCATCGGACAGAGCCTGCACGCCGACATTGGCGCGGTGCAGATGAGCCTCACGGCGTTCTTCCTGTCGCTCGGTGCGGGTCAGCTGCTCTATGGGCCGATCTCCGACATGGTGGGCCGCAAGCCGCCGCTGTATGCGGGACTGCTGCTGTTCGCGCTCGCCAGCGTGGGCTGCGCGATGGCTACCGACATCCAGACGCTGATCGTGCTGCGCTTCGTCCAGGGCCTGGGCGCAGCGGCCGGCATGGCGATTCCGCGCGCCGTGGTGCGCGACCTGCACACCGGCACCGATGCCGCGCGGCTGATGTCGCTGCTGATGTTGGTGTTCAGCGTGTCGCCGATCCTTGCGCCGCTTGCGGGCAGTGCGGTAATCGCGGTTGCCGGATGGCGCGGCGTGTTCTGGGCGGTGACCATCGCGGCCGTGGCGGGCCTGGCGATGATGGTCAAGCTGCTCGATGAAACGCGTCCAGCCTCGGAACGCGTCGAAAGCAGCCTCGGCAGCGCGCTGTCGGCCTACTGGCTGCTGTTGCGCGACAAGCATTACCTCGGGCTGGTGTTCATCGGCAGCTTCGCAATGGCGGGCTTTTTCACCTACCTGGCGAATTCGTCGTTCGTGATGATCGACCACTATGGCCTGTCGCCCGCGCTCTACAGCGTGGCCTTCGGAGTGAACGCGGCGGCCTTCATCGCGGCCTCGCAGTTCACCGGCTCGCTGGGCGAACGTTACGGGCTGGTCACCCTCGTCAAGTTCGGCGTGGTGTGCTGCGGCGTGGCAATGGTCGCGATGTTCGTCTACTTCGCGATGGGCGGCGACAACATCTGGGTGCTCATCGTCCTGTACTTCATCGCCTCGGGCTTCATGGGACTGGTGATTCCGACCACCGGCGTGCTGGCGCTCGAAATGCACGGCGCCATCGCGGGTACGGCCTCGGCGCTGCTGGGCACGCTGCAGATGCTGACGGGCGCACTGGCAATGGCGGTGGTGGGTCTCTTCACCGACGGCCGGCCGCTGCCAATGGTGGCCGGCATGGCCGGCGGCGCACTCATTGCGCTGGTGCTGACCTGGCTCACGCTGGGCGGCGTGCGTTCCGGGCCCACTGAAAAAACAGGAAGGGCGCAGCAAGCCTGATGAACACGGTACACGCAGGCACCGGGCTCCCGGTGGCCGAAGAAGACAGCAACAACGCAGCCCGCAAGCCCATCGACGGGCTGGCCCAGCCGGAGCGCGGCTGGGCGATGCTGGTCATCATCCTCGGGCTGATCGTGGCGGTGCTCGACGGCACCATCGTCAACCTGGCGCTGCCGGGCATCGCCCGTGAGCTGCAGGCCAGCCCGTCGCAGGCGATCTGGGTGGTCAATGCGTACCAGATCGCCACGCTGGTGATGCTGCTGCCGCTGGCTTCGCTGGGCGATCTCGTGGGCTACCGGCGCGTGTACTTGGTCGGGATGGCGGTGTTCACGTTGTCGTCGCTGGCCGCCACCTTTGCGAATTCGCTCGGCACGCTGATCGCGGCGCGCGCCTTCCAGGGGCTGGGCGCGGCCGGCATCATGAGCGTGAACGCGGCGCTGGTGCGGCTGACGTATCCGTCGGCTCAGCTGGGCAAGGGCATGGCCATCAACTCGCTGGTGGTGGCCACATCGTCGGTGGCCGGGCCTTCGGTGGCGGCGGCCATTTTGTCGGTGGCATCGTGGCCCTGGCTCTTCGCCATCAACGTGCCGCTGGGCCTTGTCACCTTCGCGCTGGGCATGAAGGCGCTGCCGTTCAATCGCGTGGCACCGGCGGCCGGACTGCGCTTCTCGCCGATCGACGTGGCGCTCAACGTGCTGATGTTCTCGCTGGTGTTCCTGGGCGTCGACCGGCTCGGCGTGCGCGAAGGAGCGGTGCAGGGCGCCACTGGTTCACACGCTTCGGCGTGGGGCATCCTGCTGGCGGGCTTGGTCGTCGGCTTTATCTACCTGCAGCGCCAGCGCAAGCAGGCGGTGCCGTTGTTCCCCATCGACCTGCTGCGCATTCCGGTGTTCGCACTGTCGATGGGTACTTCGGTCGCCGCGTTCTGCGCGCAGATGCTGGCCTACATCGCGCTGCCGTTCCTGCTGCTCGACGTGTACGGCCGCAGCCACATCGAGGCCGGGTTGCTGATCACGGCGTGGCCGCTGGCCATCGTGGTGATGGCGCCCATCGCCGGCCGGCTGATCGGCCGCTACCCCGACGGGCTGCTGGGCGGCATCGGGCTGGGCCTGCTGGCCACGGGCCTGGCGCTGCTGGCGGCGCTGCCGGCAAATCCGGGCAATGCCGACATCGCGTGGCGCATGGCGCTGTGCGGGCTGGGCTTCGGGCTGTTCCAGTCGCCCAACAACCACACCATCGTGACTTCGCCGCCGGCGCACCGCAGCGGTGCGGCCAGCGGCATGCTCGGCACGGCGCGGCTGACCGGCCAGACGCTGGGCGCCGTGGTGCTGGCGGGCGTTTTCAGTGTCTGGAGCCCGCACGGAGGCCACGGCCCCGTGGTGGCGCTGGTGCTGGCGGCCAGCTGTGCCGCGGTGGCAGCGGTTTTCAGCACGCTGCGGCTCAAGACGACAAGTCCTGGCGGCTGAATGAGTTAGGGTACTCACCTATGAAGGAAGTACCTGACACCGTGGTCTGCCCGGGTTGCGATGCGGTCTACAGCCGTGCGCCCCTGCATCCCCGCGACGTGGCGCACTGTCCGCGCTGCGGCACAGAGCTCGGCCGGCACCCCGGCCAGCAGGAGCGCCGCATCCTTCCGCTGACGGTGGCCTGCCTGATCATGTTCGCCATTGCGAACCTGTTTCCCATCGTCGAGATCGAGCTCCAGGGCCTGCGCAGCCAGACCACGCTGGCCGGCGCGGTGATAGCGCTCAGCGCCGAGGGCATGTCGGTGGTGGCGCTGCTGGTGCTGGCCACGACCATTCTTTTTCCCTTTCTGCAGCTGTGCATCCTCGCGTACCTGCTGATTCCGCTGAGCCGCGAGCACCGGCCCGTGGGCTTCGCGCTGCTGGTGCGGGCCATGCAGTCGCTGCGGCCCTGGGGAATGATCGAAGTGTTCCTGCTCGGGGTGCTGGTGGCCATCGTCAAGCTGTCCAGCATGGCAAGTGTGGTGCCGGGGCCGGCGCTGTGGGCCTTCATGGCGCTGACGGTCATGCTGACGGCTGTGCTGTCGTTCAACCCGGGCGCGTTCTGGGAAATGACCTTCCGCCCGAAGGACGAACCCAAGACTGAAGAAGACGGGGCGTCGGCATGAAGCTGCCTGCCTTCCTCGAGCGGCACGAACATCACGACGAAGACGCGCCGGTTCCCACCGCCGCCTCGCTTGGCCTCATGGCCTGCCCGCATTGCGCCGCCGTCTGGAAAGACGCCGGGGAAGGCGACGCCTGCGGCCGCTGTGGCACGCACCTGCACACCCGCAAGCGGCAGAGCCTGAACCGCACATGGGCCTTCCTCATAGCGGCCTGCATGATGTATATACCGGCCAACCTGCTGCCGGTGATGATCACGCGCACGCTGTTCGGCGCGCAGTACGACACCATCCTGAGCGGGGTGATCTATTTCTGGGTGTCGGGCGCCTACGGGCTGGCGGCCATCGTCTTCATTGCGAGCTTTCTGGTGCCGCTGTTCAAGCTGGCGGTGCTTTTCTTGCTCGTGGTGCTGGCGCAGCGCGGCAGCACCTGGCGCCGGCGGGAGCGGGCCAAGCTGTATCACATCATCGAAGTGATCGGCCGCTGGTCGATGCTCGACGTGTTCGTGGTGTCGCTGCTGACCGGGCTGGTGCAGATCCAGGGCTTCGCGGTCATCACCGCGGGCGTGGGCATCGCGGCCTTCGGGTCGGTGGTGGTGCTGACCATGCTGGCTTCGCTGAGCTTCGACCCGAAGCTCACGTGGGACAGCAGGGAGGCGCAGGCCACCCTGCAGGAGAACGAAGTTGCGCAGGGACATGAAAACAGGGGCGAGAAACCAGCATGAGTGAAGAAGACCAACTCCAGGACAAACCGGCGCCGTCCGCACAGCCCCCGCTGCCGAAGCCGCGCGTGGTGCGCCGGCGCGAATGGCTGCCCTCGCTGATCTGGCTGATTCCCATCGTGGCAGCGCTGGTCGGCATTACGCTCGTGGCCCGCATCCTGCTGGAGCGCGGCCCCGAAGTGGTGCTGACCTTCAAGACCGCCGAAGGCCTGGAGGCAGGCAAGACCGCCGTCAAGTACAAGGACGTGCAGATCGGCCTCGTCACCCATCTTCGGCTGGCGCGCGACCGCTCGCACGTGCGCGTGCTGGTGCAGTTCAACAAGGAGGCCGAGAGCTTCACTGCCTCGGACTCGCGCTTCTGGGTGGTTCGGCCACGGCTCGACACATCGGGCATCTCGGGCCTCAACACCTTGCTGTCGGGCGCCTACATCGGCGCCGACGCGGGCGTGTCGAAGGACACCGCGGGCGAGTTCACCGGGCTCGAAACCCCGCCCATCGTCACGCGCGACGACTCCGGCAAGCAGTTTCTGCTGCGCGCCAACGACGTGGGCTCGCTCGACGTTGGCTCGCCGGTGTACTTCCGGCGCGTCAAGGTCGGGCAGGTGGCCGCCTACGAACTCGACGGCGACGGGCGCGGCGTGACCATGCGCGTCTTCGTCAATTCGCCCTACGACAAGTTCGTGGGCATGAACACGCGCTTCTGGCAGGCCAGCGGCATCGACGCGCAGTTGAGCGCCAGCGGCTTCACGCTGCGCACGCAGTCGCTGGCAACCATCCTGCTCGGCGGCATCGCCTTCCAGGCGCCCGACGATGCGATGGGCCCGGTCGCCAAGGAGAACGCTGCCTTCACGCTGGCACAGGACGAAGCCGCCGCCATGAAGGAGCCCGACGGGCCTTCGCAAACCCTACTGATGTACTTCAACCAGTCGCTGCGCGGCCTCACACCGGGCGCGCCGGTGGACTTCCGCGGCGTGGTGATCGGCGAGGTCAAGTCGATCGGCGTCGAGTTCGACCGCGCCGAGCGCGAGTTCCGCATGCCGGTGCTGGTGCAGGTCTACCCCGATCGCCTGCGCCGCCGCGCCGGTGAAAGCGGCGTTGAATCTCGTGCTACGCAGCAGGAGCGGCTGCGCTTCCTGGCCGAGAAGGGCCTGCGCGCCCAGTTGCGCAACGGCAACCTGCTGACCGGCCAGGTGTATGTGGCGCTCGACTTCTTCCCGAAGGCGCCGCCGGCAAAGATCGACCTGAACAAGAGCCCGATCGAGCTGCCCACAGTGGCCAACAGCCTCGACGAGATCCAGTCGCAGGTGCAGGAAATCGCGACCAAGCTCAACAAGGTGCCGTACGAGCAGATTGCAGGCGACCTGCGCACCACGCTCGCCACGCTCAACAAGACGCTGACGGCCACCGAGCAGACGGTGACCCGCATCAACAGCGACGTCACCCCCGAGCTGGCCGCGGCCATGAAGGACGTGCGCAAGACCGTGAACAGTGCCGAGCGAACGCTGGCCGACGATTCGCCGCTGCAGCAGGACATGCGCCAGACGCTGCGGGAGCTGACGCGCGCCGCGGGTTCGGTGCGCGTGCTGACCGACTACCTCGAACGCCACCCCGAGTCGCTGCTGCGCGGCAAACCGGACGACAAGAAATGAAGAAGAACCACCACCTCGCATTCGTGGCGGCGGCAGCGCTGTCCGTGCTTGCAGCAGGCTGCGCGAGCAAGCCCGACAACTACTACACGCTGGCGAGTCCGGTGGCGGCCGCCGAAGCCGCGCCCTCGACGCTCGGCAGTGCCGCGCCGCTGTACATCGAGCTCGCGCCCGTGGCCGTGCCCGAGCGCTTCGCGCGGCCGCAGATGGTGGTGCGCCAGCCCAACGGCAGCGTGCAGGTCGAGGTGCTGGAGCAGCACCGCTGGGCGGCGTCGTTCGAGAACGAGTTGCGCGATGCGCTGGCCAGCGGCATCGCCGGGCGGCTGGGTGCGCTCGACGTGACCAAGGGCGGCCGGCAGAGCTCGCAGCCGGTGTGGCGCATCGCGGTGCAGCTGCAGCAGTTCGACGCGGTCGATGGCGGGCGTGTCGATGCGAGCTTCAACTGGACGCTGCGGCGCTCGGACGAGGCGCGCACGGTGGTGTGCCAGCTGAACCTCGGCGAGGCCGTGGGCAGCGGGATGGACGCGGTGGCGCAAGGGGCGCAGCGCGTGACCTCGGCGGCCGCCGCGGCGATGGCGCGCAGCGTGAGTGCGGCGCGCGCGAATCCCGCCGCGACCGCCTGCACGACGACCTGATCAATCTTCCCCCGGTGGGGAAGGAGCAAGACGGAATCCCATAAGAAGGAGACCCCCATGGCACAGATCGGCAAGGCGCCCAGCGACCACACGCTGATCCTGCATGGCGCCCGTGCGGAAGAGGGGGCCTGTCCCGAGGCCTCCAAGCCATGGGTGCTGGCCGCGGCCGTCGTGGGTTCGAGCATGGCCTTCATCGACGGCACGGTGGTCAACGTGGCACTGCCGGCCATCCAGGCCGACCTGCTCGCCACGGCCTTCCAGGCGCAATGGGTGGTCGAGTCTTATGCCTTGCTGCTGGCGGCGCTGTTGCTCGTAGGCGGCGCGCTCGGCGATCACTATGGCCGGCGGCGCATCTTCGCGATCGGCGTCGGCATCTTCGCCTTGTCGTCGGTGGCCTGCGGGCTTGCGGCCAACGTGCAGCAGCTCATTGCCGCGCGCGCGGTGCAGGGCATCGGCGGTGCGCTGCTGGTGCCGGGCAGCCTCGCGCTCATCAGCGCGGCCTTTCCCGAGAAAGAGCGTGGCAAGGCCATCGGCACGTGGTCGGGCTTCAGCGGCATCACCGCGGCCGTGGGGCCGGTGCTGGGCGGTTTCCTGGTCGATCACTTCTCGTGGACCTGGGCTTTTCTCATCAACGTGCCGATGGCACTGCTGGTGCTGTGGATCGTCTGGCGCCACGTGCCCGAGAGCCGAGGCGCATCGGCCAGCGGCGGGCTCGACGTGTGGGGCGCGCTGCTGGCAACGGCCGGTCTCGGCGGCATCGTCTACGCCTTCATCGAGGCGCCGACGCAGGGCTGGGGTTCGCGGGCCGTGATCGCGGCGCTGGTCATCGGCGTGCTGGGCAGCGTGGGTTTCATCGCAGTCGAGCGCAAGGTGCGAACGCCGATGCTGCCGCTGGGGCTGCTGCGCATCGGCAACTTCAGCGGAGCCAATCTGCTGACGCTGCTGCTCTATGCGGCACTGGGCGGCGGGCTCTATTTCTTTCCGCTCAACCTGATCCAGGTGCAGGGCTACTCGGCCACCGTGGCAGGCGCGGCGCTGCTGCCGTTCATCTTCATCATGTTCGCGCTTTCCGGCTGGGCCGGGCAACTGGTCGACCGCTTCGGGCCGCGCATGCCGCTCGTCATCGGGCCCTCGATTGCGGCGGTGGGCTTTGCGTTGTTCGCGCTACCGGGCGTGGGGGCGAGTTACTGGAGCGGCTTTCTGCCGGCCGTGGTGGTGCTGGGCTTCGGCATGACGGTGACGGTGGCGCCGCTGACGACCACGGTCATGAATGCGGTCGGGCCCGACCTGGCGGGCGTGGCCTCTGGCGTGAACAACGCCGTGTCGCGCGCGGCGGCGGTGTTGGCGATTGCCGTGTTCGGCGCGATCATGGCCTGGGCCTTCGACGCGGCGCTGGCGAACAACCTGCGCGAGATGGGCGCCTCGGCGCAGGTGTCGGCTTTTCTGGAAGGCGAGCGCAGCAAGCTGGCCGGCGCGGCGCTGCCGCCGGGCGTGGATGCCGCCACGGCGGCAGCCGTCAAGCGGGCCGTGGCCGAATCTTTCGTGGCGGGCTTTCGCTGGGTGATGCTGTTGAGCGCCGGGCTGGCCGTGCTGAGTGCGGTGAGCGCGTGGCTGATGATCCGGGGCACTCCCGCCGCAGGAGGTTCGGACAGCAAGAGCTAAGGAGACAAGTCGATGCAGGAAGAAGAGCGACAGCAGGTGCAGCACGTCGATGTCCTGATCGTCGGCGCCGGCCTCTCGGGCATTGGCGCCGGCTACCACCTGCAGGCGAACTGCCCGAGTCGAAGCTACGCCATCCTCGAAGGGCGGGAGCGCAGCGGCGGCACGTGGGACCTGTTCCGCTATCCGGGCGTGCGTTCGGATTCCGACATGTACACGCTGGGCTATTCGTTCCGGCCGTGGACGAACGCGAAGTCCATTGCCGATGGGCCCACGATCCTGAACTACCTGCGTGAGACGGCGGCGCAGCATGGCATCGACCGAAAGGTCCGCTTCAACCATCGCGTGGTGCGCGCCTCCTGGTCGACGGCCGATGCGTGCTGGAGTGTCGATGTCGAGCATGGCCCCGAGCGCCTTCCGCTACGGGTGCGCTGCAACTTCTTGTTCCTGTGCAGCGGCTACTACAGGTACGAAGCCGGCTACACGCCCGAATTCGCGGGCATCGGCGACTACACGGGCCGCGTCGTCCATCCGCAGCACTGGCCCGAAGACCTCGACTGCAGCGGCAAGCGGGTGGTCGTGATCGGCAGCGGCGCAACCGCGATGACGCTGGTGCCGGCCTTGGCAAAGACGGCTGCGCATGTCGTGCTGCTGCAGCGCTCGCCTACCTATGTTGTAGCGCGACCGGCACAGGACCCCATCGCGCACGGGCTGCGGCGCTTTCTGCCGGACAGGCTGGCCTATGGCCTCACGCGCTGGAAGAACGTGCTGCTGGCCATGTACTTCTTCAGCCTCGCGCGGCGCAAGCCGGAGCGCGCGAAGCGGATGATCCTCGGCGGCGTGCGGCAGGCTCTCGGCACGGACTACGACATTGCCACGCACTTCACGCCGCGCTACAACCCGTGGGACCAGCGCATCTGCCTCGTGCCCGACGGCGACCTGTTCGCGGCCCTCAACGTAGGGCGTGCCTCGATGGTCACGGACCAGATCGACACCTTCACGCCGCGCGGCATCCGGCTGAAGTCGGGCGCTGAACTGGAGGCCGATGTGGTCGTCACAGCCACCGGCCTCGAACTGCAGGTGCTCGGCGGCGTGCAGCTCGACGTGGACGGCCATCGCGTGGACCCGGCCGCGACCTTCAACTACAAGGGAATGATGTTCAGCGACGTGCCCAACCTGGCCTCGTCGTTCGGCTACACGAATGCATCATGGACGCTCAAGAGCGACCTGACCTGCGCGTATGTTTGCCGGCTGCTCAATCACATGGAGAAGCAGGGCTGCACCCAATGCACGCCGCGCAACGCTGACCCCACGCTGGCACCCGAGCCCTGGCTCGATTTCTCGTCGGGCTACGTGCAGCGCGCGGTGGGCAGGTTTCCGAAGCAGGGTTCGCGCGCGCCGTGGCGGGTGTATCAGAACTACGCGCGCGACCTTGTCAGCCTGCGCTTTGGGGCGGTGGACGATGGGGTGATGGAGTTCTCGAACCCTCGCCGCGCCTAGAGGATTGCGTGCGCAAGCAATCCTCTTTCCAGGGAATGCGGCGAAAAAACCTGCTTTCTAGAATGAAACACACCAAGGAGAGGGAACCGTCATGAAGCAACGAACCGGATGGGTCATGGTCCTGGCGTGCGGCATCGGAGTCTTTGCATCGGGCGCGGCAGCAGCGCAGGCGGAGTATGCGATTCGCTGGGAACCGTCTCAGGGCGGCCCCAAGACCGCGGCAGAGGCACTCGCTCGGTTGGCGCCGGGCGACAACGACATCGAAACGGACCTCTTCAGGGTGCGCTACGCCAGCGAGGTGAAGGCGCCCACGGACGTTGTCGGCGCAAGGGCCATCCTTCGCGAGCGGGAGCGCACGAGCAAGGCGCGCCACGAGCTGACCTACAAGCTGCGCAGCAACTCGCCGCTGCCTTCGGTGCCCAGCTTTGCAGGCGCCCAGTGCCCGGCGGGTCCGCTGGTCGGGCCGAAGGACGAGACGAAAGACGAAATCGACGTGTCGTTCACCGGCGCGGCAGATCCGGTGCGCGCGTTTTCGCGCAGTTGCACCGTGCAATCGACGAGCGCGCCGCCGCCGGTTCCCGAGGCACTGCAAGCCCGCTTCGCGGCTTGCGAAAGCACAACGAGACGACTCGGGCTCAAGCGGCGGGGGAATCTCAGGGTCGAGGAATGGCGCCTGCCGGGAGGGCGCGTTGCCATCGAGGCCTCGCGCACGGGCCCCGACACGCCGAAGGCGCTGAAAGCGTTCCGCCGAGAGGTGGTCGAGCCCTTGACCACTGGGAGCAATGCCATCCGGCCGCTGTCGCGCAGCAAGACGGACCTGGGCAGCGATTGCGGCGCCTGATGAGTATGCCGCGCGAGTCTGGTGCGAACCTGGCTAGGGCGCGTGCGCAGGGGAGAGCAGGCTGTCGAGCTCCGTCCACAGCGGATCGCATTGCCCCGCCCTGAACGCGGCGGCCCTGAAGGTCGGATGCTCGCCGTGGTACGTGTCCCAGAGCGTGCGATGGCCGTCCGCCACGCATGCCCGCACATTGGCCAGCCTGTCGGCTGCCTTCACCACCAGCGCCAGTTCTTCGTCGCCCGTTACCTTCGCCAGTGCCGCATAGGTCTTGGCCTTGCGCTCCTTGCGGTTGGCGCCGGGCGCGTCGGTCAGCAGCGCGACGCAGGCCGCCACCAGTTCGCCGAAGCGTGATCGCACATCGGCCACCGTGGCCTCTGTGTCCTCGACCACGTCGTGCAGGTAGCCGATGACGCGCGCTTTGTCGCCGTAAGGCCGGAGCAGGGCGACCACGGCGTCCAGGTGGTGCACGTACGGATGCGGGCCGTACTTCTGGTCGCCATGCATTTCGACGGCATAGGCGCGGGCGGCGTCGGGTGTCGATGAAGTGATGGTGGTCATGCGGCGTCCTGTGGTTTTTCCATTCTGCCTTTGTGGCGGTCTTTACCTCGTTTACGGAGGAAAACACCTATCGGGAGAGCGTTGCCGGCATTCTTGTGTATCGATACAGTAAATCGTTCCACCAAAACGGGCGCACGACCCGACAACCCTCCAGGAGACAAGAAAATGACCTCGCTTTCACGCCGCCGGTTCGTCCAGTCATCGTCCGCCTTGTCGCTTGCCGCGGCGACGGCGGGTTTCTCGCAGCACGCCTTCGCGCAGGAAAAAACCGTGGCGCTGCGGCTGTCGTCGTCCCACGTGGCTGACCTCAATTCGTCGCACTTCGCGTGGGTGCAGCTGATGCAGGCCAACCTGAAGAAGGCGGTGGGCGAGCAGATCCGCATCGACTACTTTCCGAACAACCAGCTCGGCAAGGAAAGCGACGTGGTGCAGCAGGTGAAGGTGGGCTCCATCGACATGATGCTCACGGGCTCTTCGATCTGGGCCACGGTAACGCCGCAGCTGGGCATGCTCGACCTGGGCTACCTGTTCGACAGCTACGAGCACGTGGCGCGCGCCGTGGAGGCGGGCGTGGGGCCGAAGCTCAACGACATGCTGGTCAAGAGTACGGGCTGCCAGATCATCACCTGGGGTGCGCACTACGGCGCGCGCAACGTCTACACCAAGCAGCCGGTGAAGGGGCTGGCCGACATCAAGAACGTGAAGCTGCGGGTGCTGCCCACGCCGGCCTTCATCGAGACTTTCAAGATCATGGGCGCGATCCCCACGCCCATTTCCTTTGGCGAGCTCTACATGGCGGCGCAGACCGGCGTGGTCGACGGCTTCGAGCACGACGCGGGCACGGTGCTGGCAAACAAGCTCAACGAGGTGGTCAAGCACTGCTGGATGACCGAGCACCTGTTCAGCCCGATGGTCTGCGTGGCCGGCAAGCGCGCGATGGACCGCGTACCCGCGACGCTGCGCCCGGCCTTCCTGAAGGCCGCGGCCGACTCCACGCTGCAGCAGCGCCAGATCGGCAACGAGCGCACGCAGCAGGTGATGGAAGAGCTGAAGAAGCTCGGCATCACCTTCACGCCCATGGCAAAGAACGAGCGCGACCAGGTCCGCAAGGAAATGGAAACGAAGCTCTGGGCCGGCTTCGCCAAGCAGTACCCGGAGACCGGGCCGCTGTTTGCCGCCATCAACGGCGCCCGGGCCTGAAGCGCCATGTCGAGCATGTCGCTTCCGTTGCAACCCGCGCTTGGCTTCGATGCCAGCCACGCCGCGGGCAGCTGGCTGGCCTGGCTGATGCGCATGACCGAGTACGTGGCCGGCGCGGTGCTGGCCATCGACGTGGTGGTCGTCTTCGTCTCGGTCGTCTTCCGCTACTTCCTGCACGACCCCTTCGACTGGGCGGAGGAGGTGGCGCGCGCGCTGATGGTGATCCAGGTGTTCTTCGGCGCGGCCACGGTGCTGGCGCGCAGCCAGCACGTGGGCGTGGACCTGTTTCGCGGCATGCTGCCGGCGCGCTGGCAGCCGGCGCTGATCCAGTTCGGCAGCTGGATCATCGTGGGCGTGTCGGCGAGCCTCTTCGCCTCGTCGTGCGAGCTGCTGCTCGATTCGTACAACATGACGACCTCCATCGGCCTGCCGCAGTGGATCTACGTGTACCCGGTGGCCATCGGCAGCCTTTTCATGACGCTGTTCGGGCTTGCCAATGCGGTGAACGGGCCTTCGCGCATGGTGTGGTCCACGCTGGGCGTGGGGCTGGCGCTGACGGCGGCGGTGGTGGGCTGGAACACGCTGATGAGCGAGCACGCCATTCCGCCCTGGGCGCTGCTCGTGGCGGGCTTTCTCGGCGGCATGGCGCTGGGCATGCCGATTGCCTTCGTGCTCGCGCTGTCGTCGCTGGTGTTCTTCATGGCCGATCCGTCGCTGCCCATGCTGGTGTATTCGCAGCAGGTGATGGCGGGCACCGACCACTATGTGCTGCTGGCCATTCCGTTCTTCGTGTTGGCAGGCCTGCTGATGGAGGCCAACGGCATGTCGTCGCGGCTCATCGAGCTGCTGCTGCGCATGTTCGGGCGGCTGCGCGGCGGGCTGGGGCTCATCACCATCACGGCCACTGCGTTCTTCTCGGGCGTATCGGGCTCCAAGCTGGCCGACATCGCGGCAGTGGGCGGCATCATCATGCCGGCCGTACGCAGGACGAAGCAGGACCCGAACGAAACCGCCGGCCTGCTGGCGTGCACAGCGGTGATGGCCGAGACCATTCCGCCGTGCATCAACATGATCATCATGGGCTTCGTGGCCAACATCTCGATTGCCGGGCTGTTCATGGCGGGGCTGATTCCGGCCGTGGTGCTGGCGGTGTCGCTGGCGGCGGTGACCATCTACGTGGGCACGAAGATCAACCCCGACGAGGCCTTCGACGTGCGCACGCCCATGTTCCGCCTGCTGGGCGGCGCGCTGGTGGCGCTGGTCATGGTGGCGATGATCGGCAAGGGCGTGACCTCGGGCATTGCCACCTCGACCGAGGTGTCCTCGTTCGCGGTGGTCTATGCGCTGGTGGTGGGGTGGCTGGCTTTTCGCGAGCTCACGGTGAAGTCGGTGGCGCGGCTGTTCGTGCGCTCGGCGTCGATGGCGGGTGGCATTTTGTTCATCGTGGCGGCGGCGTCGAGCTTGTCGTTCGCGCTCACGATCCAGCAGATTCCGCAGTACCTGTCGGAGTACATGATCGGCTTTGCGCACTCGTACGGCAGCACGATGTTCGTGATGCTGTCGGTGCTCATCATGATCGTGTTCGGCGCCATCCTCGAGGGCGCGCCGGCGCTCATCATCTTCGGGCCGCTGCTCACGCCCATTGCTTCGCAGCTGGGTGTGAACCCATTGCACTTCGGCACGGTGATGGTCATTGCCATGGGCTTCGGGCTGTTCGCGCCGCCGGTCGGGCTGGGCCTGTTCGCCACCTGCGCGATCACCGGCACGCAGGTGAAGGACGTGGCGCGGCCGATGATGAAATACCTGGCCGTCTTGTTCGTTACCCTCGTGGTGCTGGTGTTGGTGCCGGCCTTCTCCACGTGGCTGCCGCTGCGCATGGGGATGTGAGCGGACCGCAACAAGACGAAGACCAGAGACAACAGGAAGGATGCCGTGAGCAGAATCAGCGATGTCGCCCAGCGGGCGGGGGTGTCGACCAGCACCGTGTCGAACGTGTTGAACGGGCGCAGCGACCGCATGGCCAAGGAGACGCTGGCGCGCGTCGAGACCGCCATCCGCGAGCTCAAGTACCGGCCCAACACCTCGGCGCGGCAGCTCAAGACGGGGTACACGCCGCTGATCGGCCTGCTGGTGCCGTCGATGGCCAACCCGATGTACGGCTTCATTGCCCGAGAGATCGAGACGCTGGCGCAGGAGCGCTACGGCTTTCGCATCATGATCGGCAACACCTACCGCGACGCCGCCAAGGAAGCGCATTTCTTCGAAGACCTGATGGCGCATGGCGTGCGTGGCGTGATCATCATCTCGTCGCTGGTCGACGAGCAGCACGTGGAGGCTGCCGCCGAGCGTGGGCTGGTAGTGGTGAGCTACGACCGGCGCGCCACGCCCGCCGCATCGGGTGGGGCCTCGGTGATCGACCACGTGACGGTCGACAGCTTCGAGTCGTCGCGTATCGCCACGCAGCACCTGATCGACCAGGGGCATCGCCGGCTGGCTTTCGTCACCCCGTCGGGCCGCACCATGAGCCGCAGTGAGAAGATCAACGGCTTCCTGGCTGCCGCGAAGAGCGCGGGCCTCGAGGGCAGCGCGCAGGTCGTCGAAGGCATGCCGGTCGACGAATACGGCGATTCGATGATGAGCGAACTCGGCCGCATGCAGGCCGGACTCATCGCGAAGTCGAAGAATCGCCCGACCGGCGTGATCGGCGTGAACGACCTGCTGGCCTTCGGCCTGATGGCGGGCTTTCGCGATGCGGGCCTGGCGGTGCCGCAGGACGTGTCGGTCATCGGCATCGACAACGTGTTTCTCTCGACGCTGATGCACCCCGCGATGACCTCGGTGCGCGTGCCGGTGCCCGAGATGGCACAGGTGATGGTCGAGCGGGTGATGAGCCGGCTGTCGGATCCGTCGATCTCGACGCAGGAGTTCGTTTTTGCGCCCACGCTGGTGGCGCGCGAATCGGTAGCGCCGCCGCGCGGCTAGTCTTTTTCTTCCCCTGAGCAGAAGTCTTTTTTCATGACCACGGTTTTCGTCAGCCACCCGCAAAGCAAGCTCGCCCACTACTTCGGCGACCGCGCCACGGCCGCCTTGCGGGCCATTGCGCAGGTGCGCTTCAACCCTACGGACACCGATCTCTCGTCGCGCGAACTGGCCGAACTGGCACGGGACTGCGACGCCATCATTTCCTACCGCCAGACGGTGGGCGACGAGGCGCTGTTCGCCGCGTTGCCGCAGCTCACGGCCTTCGTGCGCTGCGCCATCGACATCCGCAACATCGACGTGGCGTCCGCCAGCCGGCATGGCGTGCTGGTGACGCAGGCGAGCGCGGGGTTCATTCCCTCGGTGTCGGAGTGGATCGTGGGCGTGATGATCGACCTGGGTCGGCACATCAGCGCCTCGGCTGAGGGCTACCACGCGGGCCGGCCCGTGGTGCCGGCGATGGGGCGCGAGTTGCGCGGGAGCACGCTGGGCGTCATCGGCTATGGGCAGATCAGCCGCTACCTCTGCGACGTGGCGCTGGCGCTCGGCATGCGCATCGTTGTGCACGATCCGTACACCGCGACAGGCCGGGCCGAGTTCGCGCAGGTGGAGCTCGACGCGTTGCTGGCCCAGTCGGACTTCGTTGTCTGCCTTGCGGCGGCCACCGAGGCGACCGAAGACATGATGAATGCCACCACCTTCGCCGCGATGCGGCCGCATGCCTACTTCATCAATGCCTCGCGCGGCAATCTGGTGGATGAAGACGCACTGCTCGCCGCGCTCGATGCCGGCACGATCGCAGGGTGCGCTGTGGACGTGGGCCGCGCGCCTGACCAGATGCCGTCGCCGCGCGTGGCAGCGCATCCGCGCGTGATCGCCACGCCGCACATCGGCGGACTCACGCCGGCGGCTGTCGAGCATCAGGCGATGGAGACCGTGTCGCAGCTGGCCGAAATCTTCCAGGGCAGGGCACCGAAGGGCGCGGTGAACGCGGCCGAGGCCTATCGCTGGGCGCAGGCCTTTGGCGCGCGCGCCTGAACGTCCGACTCACACATCCCGCAAAGAGAGCCCCATGGAACCAACCCGGAATGCGCGCTATGCCGGCGCCTGCGACTGCCACGTCCACATTTACGAAGACCGCTTCCCGTTGATTCCGAACGTCGCATGGGTGCCGCCGCATTCGCCGGTGTCGGCTTACCGCGAGCAGGTGCAGCAGCCGCTGGGCATCGACCGCGCCGTGGTCGTGCAGCCCACGGGCTATGGCTTCGACAACAGCTGCACGCTCGATGCGCTGGCCCAGTTCGGCAATACAGCGCGCGGCATCGCGCTGGTAGCGCCCGACGTGGCCGATGCCGAGATCGCGCGCCTGCACGCCGGCGGCATGCGCGGCGTGCGCTACATGATGATCGGCGGCGTGCTGAGCTGGGCATCGCTCGAACCAATGGCCGCGCGGCTGGCCAATGCCGACTGGATGGTCAACCTGCAGCTCGACGGCCGCACGATGCCCGAGCACGAGGCGGTGCTCAAGCGCCTGCCGTGCCGGCTGGTGCTGGACCACAACGGCAAGTTCCTGGAGCCGGTGGCGCCGGACCACCCGTCGTTCCAGTCGCTGCTGCGCGTGCTCGATTCGGGGCGCGTGTGGATCAAGCTTTCGGCGCCCTACGAAACCTCGAAGACCGGCGCACCCGGCTATGACGACGTGAGCCTGCTGGCCCGCACGCTGGCCGAAAAGTTTCCCGAGCGCTGCCTCTGGGCCAGCAACTGGCCGCACCCGGGGCGCAACCCCAGGCCCGAAAGCGCGCCGCTGTACGACCTGCTGTTTTCCTGGGCGACCAGCGATGACACGCGGCGGCGCATCCTCGTGGACAACCCGGCGGCGCTCTACGGCTTCTAGGCGCCGCGCCTCACCAGCAGGCGTTGCGGCCCCTGGCCCTCGGCGCCCAGCCGGTCCAGCGGATTGCGCAGCTTGCACCGGTCGATCGACAGGCAGCCACAGCCGATGCAGTCGTCGAGCGTGTCGCGCAGTTTTTGCAGCTGCGCCATGCGCTCGTCCAGCTCGGTGCGCCACGCGGCCGACAGACGGGCCCAGTCTTCGCGGCTGGGCGCAGCGGATGCGGGGAGGGTAGCCAGCGCCGTGCCGATGTCGGCAAGCGAAATGCCTACCCTTTGCGCTACCCGCACGAAGGCCACGCGCCGCAGCACCGTGCGCGGATAGCGCCGCTGGTTGCCTGCAGTGCGGGTGCTGTCGATCAGGCCCTGTGCCTCGTAGAAATGCAGGGTGGACACCGTGACGCCGCTGCGGCGCGCGACTTCGCCGACGGTGAGCGTGGGTGAGATGCCGGCCTTTTGCAGTGCGTCGTTCATGTGGAGAAAAAACTCTTGACCTCAACTTTGCTTGAGGTTTGAGAATAACTTTCAGCGCGCAGGTCCTGTGCGCATTTTTCTCATCAAGGAACCCGCTTCATGTCGAACGATGCCATCCCCCTCCAATCCGGTCCCGTCTTCCGCATCGACAAGTTTGTCGTGCCCGCCGAAGCTCGCCCCGAGTTCATCGCCCAGATGCACCGCATCCAGCAGACGCTGCGCACCTGGCCGGGCTGCCAGCGCACCTACGTGCTGGACCAGACCGGCGGCAGCGGCGAATTCAACGTGGTGACGCTCGTCGAGTGGGCGAGCGAGCAGGCCGTGGCCTCGGCCGCCGAGTTCGTGAAGAAGAAGTTCGCCGAGGAAGGCTTCGATCCGGTTGCGTTCACGAAGAATGCGGGCGTGCGCAGCGACCAGGGCTTCTACCGCATCGCCTGACGGCCGGGAAGGACGAGCCTGTCAACTTCTCACTGACAGGCGTTGCACGGGTTGACAAGAGCCTCCTGCCGCTTTGATACTGAACCTCAAGGTTCATCATCAAAGCAAAGGAGATCCCATGCAGAAGATCGTTCCCTGCCTCTGGTTCGACGGCAACGGCGAAGACGCGCTGAAGTTCTACACCTCCATCTTTCCGAACTCGCGCGTGACCGACAAGCTGCTCTGGGGCGACGTCAACCCAGCCAAGAAGGGCTCGCTGCTCACCGCGACCTTCGAGCTCGAAGGGCAGGAGTTCATGGTGCTCAACGGCGGGCCTCAGTACAAGTTCAACCCGGCCATCTCGATGTTCGTGAAGTGCGAGACGCAGGCCGAGGTCGACAACTACTGGGACAAGCTGCTCGAAGGCGGCGGCGAGCCGGTGCAGTGCGGCTGGCTCACCGACCGCTACGGCGTGTCGTGGCAAATTGCGCCCACGGCCATGATCCGCATGTTCCAGGACAAGGACCCGGCCAAGGCCGCCCGCGCGATGGAGGCGATGATGAAGATGGTCAAGCTCGATCTCGCCGCGGCGCAGAAAGCCTTCGACGGGGAGTGATCTGCCGTCGCCCCGGCCAAGGTGTAGCGGCTACACCAGCCGGTGGATTGCCTTCTTGCGCCACACCAGCTGGTAGTACGCGGTCTGCAGCAGCAGCATCGCGCCGAAGGTCACGGGGTAGGCGATCCAGATCCCGTCGAGCCCGATGCGGTGGCTCATGACCCAGGCCACCGGCACTTCCACGCCGAGGATGCAGACGATGGAAATCAGCGTGGGCACCAGCACCGAGCCGCTGGCGCGCATGATCCCCGACAGCGCAGCGGCCATGCCGAAGATCACCAGGCTCCACAGCATGATGTGCAGCAGCGTCTGGGCGATTTCGATCACCGGCGCGCTGGTAATGAAAAAGCCCATGAGCGGCCGCGAGAACAGGTAGCCCAGCAGCACGAGCCCGCCGGTCAGCACCAGGTTCATCAGCAGCGCCGTCTTCGCGATCGCGCCGAGCCGGTTGGCGCGGCCCGCACCGATGGCCTGCGCGCCGAGGATCGACGCGGTGATGGCAATGGAGATTGCCGGGAACTGCACGTACGCCACCACCTGGTTCACCGCGCCGTAGGCGGCCGTGGCATTCGAGCCGTAGCCGTTGACCATAGAAAGCAGCACCACCTCGGCCAGCGCCACGACGATCATCTGCACGCCCGTGGGCACGCCGATGCGCAGTACGGCCTTCAGCAATTGCGGCTGGATACGCAGGTTGCGCATGAACGCCGCGTCAGGCGCGAGCGGGCTCTTTTTCTGGCGCAGCCGGAAGCCGAGCCACGTGGTCGCCACGATGAAGGACAGCACCGACGCCCACGCGCCGCTCGCCACGCCAAGCTGCGGAAGACCGCCCCAGCCGCGAATGAGCGCGGGGGTAACCACCAGCCCGATGAGCGTCGAGATCACCAACGTGAGAAGCGGCGTGACGGTGTCGCCTACGCCGCGCAGCATTGCGGTGGCCAGCAGGAACACGAACACGCCAGGCATTGCGATCAGCATGATGCGGGCGTAGCGCGTGGAGTCGGCCAGCACGTCGGGCGGCGTGCCCAGCGCGGCCAGCATCGGCGTGGTGAACGCGCCGCCGAACACCGCGATCACCAGGCCCATCAGCACGCCGACGGTGAGCGTGGTGCCGGCCACGGCCTTGGCCTTGGCAACGTCGCGCGCGCCCCAGGCTTGGCCGATCAACACCGAAGCGCCGGCGCCCAGGCCGATGATGAAGGCGATGAAGAAGAACATCACCGGAAAGAAGCTCGACACGGCGGCCAGCGCGCCCACGCCAAGCATCTGCCCCACGTACACGTTGTTGAGCGTGCCCGAGAGCGATTGGAGGATGTTGCTGAGCAACATCGGCGCGAGGAAGAAGAGAAAGACCTTCCACAGCGGACGCGGCGCATTGACTGGCGCCACGGGCACGCCTTGCAGGCCGCTAGCGTCGGCGCCGCTGCCGGCGCCGGTTGTCTCGGGGGTTGTTCTCATTGGGGAGGCCAGCCTGCGGCCGACAGTTTCTGCAAATGGGCGCGCACGTCGGCGGGCCAGGGCTCGATCAGGTTGCCGAAGCGTTGCTCCTCGCCGGCGAACAGTGCGCGGGTGGCTTCCTCGAAGCCGGGCAGGTTGCCCGCGATGGCGGTCATGAAGCGGTAGGTGGCTTCGTGCGCGGCGCGCACGGTGTCGCGCTCGGCGTTCACGCGGCGGGCGTCGTCGACCAGCTTGCGCAGCGCGACCGAGGCGCCGCCGGGCTGGCGTCCGAGCCAGTCCCAGTGGCGCGGCAGCAGCGTGACTTCGCGTGCGACCACGCCGAGCTTGGGCCGGCCAACGCCGCGCGGGGCATCGTCGCGGTGCTCGGCTTCGTGATCGCGCAATTCAGGCAGCAACTCGCGCAGGTCGAGGTCGAGTTGCGTGCCGGTCTGGTCGTCGAAAACAAGGTACGGCCCGGGGTCGTCGCGGCGGCGCAGCTGGTCGAGCACTTCGGCCTTGCTGCCCTGTGCGATGCGCTGGAAGCCGAAGAACACGGTCAGGGTGGTGGGTGGGGTGTCAGATGACATTCGGGTGTTTTGTTCCTGGGGGTGCCAAGCGAAACGAGGTGCGTAATCTACTCGCTGAAGCGCTTCGGCGTGCGGCATCTCGCCGCCGTACGTTGCGTGGGCGCTCATGCCGTGTTGTAGCCGTTCGGGCCGAAGCATTGAAGCTCTTCTTGCCAGAGCGGCAGGAGCCTGCCGAGTTCGGCCTTGCGATCGAAATCGGGGTCTTCGCGTTCCTTGATCCGGTCGATCACTTCGAAGGTGAAATGACCGGCGCCGTGCGCGTTCCAGTCTTGCTGGAGCGCCTTGTTGCGGTGAGCGGGCATGTTCAGCTCGAAGCGCGCGCGGTTCATCGCGCCTTCGACGTCGAGGCTGCCGGCCACATAGACGCGGCCGCTCAGCTTGTTTCGGATGACGAAGACGCCGGCCGGGCGCGGGGTTTCCTTGTAATGGCGGGTGAGGGCGCGCCGGGTTTCTTCAGAGAGGTTCATGCATCAAATATTACCCGGGTTAAATTGAAATGACAATATACCCGGGTAAAAATGAACCAACTCAACCTTCCCTGAACCGCCGCCAGCCCCGCGAAATGCGCCGGTTCAGCGCCCGCACCAGGCGCCACGGGCGGCTCTGGCGAACGATGGTGAGCACATGGTCCTTCCAGGCCTTCCACCTGGGATACCAGCGGGCGAACCACGGAATGCGCATCAGCGGCCCTTCGACCAGCTGGAAGATCCGCGCGACGACGGCCGTGCCCGCCAGCTTGGCCAGCACGAGCACGGTGAGGCCCGTGGCTGCATGGCCGCGGCTGAAGAGAAAGAGAGCCAGCACCTTCACCGGAAGCAGCAGCAATACGGGCACGAAGAAGGCCAGCACCGCGCCCCAGGGCGGCAGCCGGCGCAGCCGGTCTTCAAGCGCGGCCCAGAAGGGAAGGCGGGACAGCCGTGCCGCCAGCGCAGCCAGTGGCTCCCAGCCCCACTCCTCGAAGAGCAGCAGGGGAACGATGAGCGCGGTGCCAACGGCGCGGAGCAGGGCACGCAAGACGCGCAGGACGCGCAGGACGCGCGCGAGGAATGTCATCCGCGAAGGGTAAGGCAGCGCAAGCCCGCGGCCGCCCGGCCGCGCGGGCCTGCGCTGTTTATTTCTTCTCCGGTACGAAGAAGAGGTATTCGCCGCGTCCCATTTCGGGAGTGATCTCGTAGCCGGAGCACAGGTCGCTCGCGCACTGCAGGATGATCACGCGCGGCCAGATCGTCGCGGCTGTCGGAAAGCCCGGCAGGTATTGCGGCACGTGCCACACGCCCAGAGTGCCGACCGGCTCGGCGTTCTCGGTGCCCCGTGCGTTCTGCAAGCCGCTGCCCATGTTCATCCGCTCGATGCGCAGCACCGGCGGCGAGGGCGCGGCCGCTGCAGCCGCGACTGTCGCCGTGCAGCAGGCCGCCAGCCAGAGGATTACGGTCCTGGTCATGTCAGGCTCCGCGCGGTCATTGCCGGACTGCCATCGATGCGGATGCAACGTCGCCGGTCGGCCGTGCCGCGCGGATGGCAGCCACTTCGCCCGGATCCATTGCCGTCACCGTAGCGCTGGCAACGGGCATCGACACCGCCGCCGGAGGCTCGTCCTGGGCCGTGGCCACCGGCTGCGCGGGGGGCGTGACTTCGGCGATGGGCACTGGTGGCGTCGCCGCCGGTACCACTGCGACGGGCGCCACTGGCGCAGCCGCAGCCACCGGGCGCGCCGGTGCCGGGAGCGCGCCGCTTGCCGACGCCTGCGGACCGTAGGCGGTCACGCGCTCGTCCGCTGTCATCGACTGCGGGCATTTCGTGCCCGTCATCTCCAGCGCAGCCAGGGCCGCGGGGTCCATGCAGTCCATGGCGAGCGAGGCTGCCTTCATGCCCTTGTTCCAGAGTTCGCGGCTCATCTTCAGGCGCTTGCAGTGCTCGTCCGTCCAGGTGGTGCCGAAGCTGAGTCCGACGCCCGGTCCGTTCGCGCTTGCGCTCGTGCTGCCCATGCAGGTGTCGTTGCTCGTCGTCAGGTTCGGGCCGTTGACCGACGGCACGTTCTTGATCGTGTAGCTGCCCCGGTAGTCGACGGTGCTCGTCGTGGCGCCCGTGTTGTTGACGTTCTGGTTCAGCGTCGCCCGGGTGTCTGCAGGGGTGTTGGTGTTGAAGTTCACGGCCTGGGTGTTGCCCTGGGCCGAGGTGGTGGCTGAGCTCGATGACTGGTTGTTGGCACCGCCCGCCGTGGTCTGCGCCATGGCGCCCGCGGACAAGCCCAGCAAGGTCAGGACAATAAGTTTTTTCATGTTCTCAACTCCTTTGGAAGCCGGGGAGGGGCTAGCCCCTCCCCATTTCTGAGTGCAACAACCGGTGCGAGAACGGCTCAGGGAGCCGATGCAGTTGCGCCGGAGCCAGCCAGGCCGCCGGTACCGCCACCATTGCTGAAGCCGGCGGCATTGCCGAAGCTGAGGTTGGTCACGCCGAAGGAGCCGCCGGTCGAGCCCGCCGTCGCCGAGGTGGTCGTGCCGTTGACGAAGCCGTTGACGGCGCCCGACGAGGCATTGAAGCTCGACGTCGTGCCGGAGGTGCGCGTTACCACGGCCAGACCGCCGCCAGGACCCGCGGCCGTTGCGGCCGTGTTGTTGGTCGTGGAGCCAGCGGTTCCGCCTGCGCTGCCGCTCACGGAGTTGGGGCCGCCCGCGCTGTAGTTGGCATTGGCGGTCGCGCCTGCATTGGCCGAGGCATTGGCAGCGCCCGCTGCGGCGCCATTGCCTGTCGTTGCAGCCACGCTGGTCACGCGGCCTTGCGTGGTCGCCGAGCCGCCTGCCGTTGCGCCACCGATGCGCAGACCCGGAAAGCTGACTGCGCCGCCGGCAGCGTTGGCGCTGGCCGACGAGCTGGAATTGGCCGCGTTGTAGCTCAGTGCACTGCCCGTGCCCGAGCTGGCTGCAACGGATCCGGCGGAACTGGAAGAGCCGGTCGTCGTACTGGTGGCGGCGAGGGCCGTGGTGCTGGTTGCCGAGGCAACGCTTCCAACCAGAACCACTGCGATCGCGATGAGTGTCTTCTTCATGATGCTTCCTCGAAAGTTGTTGAAACGAACCCGATTGCCGGATCGATCCGGCCATCAGCTAACGGTCAGTGGCACTGCTTGAAATGCTTCCGTCACGACCGAGGTGCAGTTTCTGCGTCGAGGAACCAGCGAAAAATGCCCTGTGCTGGGTAGAGCAAGGCTATGGCGAAAGGTGTGTTTTGCACCGTTTCGGGGGCCGCGGGTGGAGGGCCCCCCGATGCAATGTCCGAGAGAAAAACTACAACTTTCGATGGACATTGTTGACTAATGGAAACAAAATGCAACCAAAGTAATCAAAAAAACTGAAACCAAAAATTTGAGTAGAAATGAATTAACTTTTGGTCACGAACAAGATGTGCTATGTGTCACAAAGGGGCTGGAATGGAAAGCGATCTCGACATTTCATTGACAGATGTGGGCAGCGGGGGTAAGCAATACGCCAATCCCGGCCAGTTCGGCGGGCTTCTCTCGCCGTCCGCCGACACTCTCCCGTGGCCTGATTTCCTAACCGGGCAACAGACCAAACCCGTGCGCGTCCTGCTGGTGGACGACGACCCCTTCGTGCGTCGCGTCATAGCCCAGGAATTGCTGGGAGACCTGCGCATTCAACTCGAAGGGCAAGCCGGCACGCTGCGCGAAGGCCGACGATTGCTGCTGCAGCATGAGTTCGACGTGCTCATGGTCGACATCCGCCTGGGCGACGGCAGCGGATTCGAGCTCATCGAAGAGGCCAAGCGGCATCGCAGCGCGGCGGAAATCATCGTCATCTCGGCGCTCGAGGACGAACCCCAGGTGCTGCATGCCTTCGAACTCGGCGCTTCCGGCTACCTGGTCAAGAACGCCTGGTTCCAGAGCTATGCCCAGGCCGTGCTGCAGGTGGTGAACGGTGGGGCCGCCATCACCCCGCGGCTGGCGCGCCGGCTGCTCGTGCACCTCGATCACAAGCGCTCCAACGTCAATCCGGTGCGTCCGCCGGACACCAAGGCGACGTTATCCGCGCGGGAGCGCGAAGTGTTACGACTTGTAGCGACGGGCTACGTTACCGAGGAAATCGCGCTGCAGCTCACCATCAGCGCCCAGACGGTTAACGCGCACGTCAAGAACATCTACCGCAAGCTGCACGCCCACACCCGCGCGCAGGCCGTGAGCTTTGCCTCCCACCGGGGGCTTCTGTAGCCCATGCCATGCTGGCGCCGCAGGCCCTTTCTTTACCGCACTTCCTGGAAGACCAGTTCGTGTGGCTGTCGATCGGCTCGTGGTGCGTGCTGTTGACGTGGCTGCGCACGCGCGTCTCGCGCCGGAGGCTGCTGATGTGGGCCGGCCTGGCGGGTGCGCTGCACCTGACGCCCGTGACCGCGCAGGTCATTCGGGCCACTTCGGCCATCGGCGTGACGGCGGATGGCATGCCGTTCGCCTTCTGGGCGCTGCAGGCGCTGAACGTGGCGGTGCTTGCCGCGCTCATCGCGAGCGTCTGTTTTCTTGCCTTCCGGCGCCGTGCCGCAGACCATCGGCCGTCGCAGGCGGTGGTCGCCGAGCGACGGCGCATCGCCAACGATCTGCATGACGGCGTGGGCTCCCGGCTGGTGGCGCTGCTGGCCAGCCAGGACCCCCGGTCCGCCGGGCCCGGTAGCCTGTCGATGGCCCTGCAGGACTGCCTGCTCGAACTCCAGATGACGGTCGACGACCTCGACGACCAGACTTCCGCCACCGTCGTCGAGCGACTGGCCCACGTGCGCTACCGGCTGCAGCCCGCGTTCGACCGGCTCGGCATCGGGCTCGAATGGCACATCGCCAGCGAGGCCCACACCCGCTGGGTGCCGCCGGAAACCGCGATGCAGATCTGCCGGGTGGCGCAGGAAGCCATGTCCAATGCGCTGCGGCATGCGCAGGCGACCCGCGTCGAACTGCGCTTGGGCCTTCGCGACCGGGGATTGCTGATGCTGGAGGTGCGCGACGACGGCCGCGGGCTGGGTTCGCGAAGCGCGTCTTTCACCGATGCGGGCAAGGGCCTGCGCAGCATGCGCTCCCGGGCCGACGCCATCGGCGGCGAGCTGACAATCGAAAATGCCGCGCCGCGCGGGCTGAGCGTGCTGCTGGTGGTTCCAAGCCAGGCGCAGGCGCCAGCCGGCACCCGGGCCGAAGCGGAAAGCATGCTGTAACACGCCCGCCGGGCCGCCCGGACGGACGCCATCCGCGCCTATGGCAAACTCCCGCGCTTTGCCAGGGACGCGCTCAAGACATGCAGAAAATCATTCGCCAGCTCGCCGCCGAAATCAAGGTCGGCGAGAACCAGGTGAAGGCCGCCGTCGAACTGCTCGACGGAGGCGCCACGGTTCCATTCATCGCCCGCTACCGCAAGGAAGCCACCGACGGCCTCGACGACACCCAGCTGCGTGAACTGGAAGCGCGTCTTTCCTACCTGCGCGAACTCGAAGACCGCCGCGTGGCGGTGCTCAAGGCCATCGACGAGCAGGGCAAGCTGACCCCCGAGCTGCGCGCCGCGATCGAATTCGCGCCGACCAAGCAGGAACTCGAAGACCTGTACCTGCCGTTCAAGCAAAAGCGCCGCACCAAGGGCCAGATCGCTCGCGAATTCGGCATCGAGCCGCTGGCCGACAAGCTGCTGGCCGACCCGACGCTCGACCCGGCCGTCGAAGCCAAGGCCTTCCTGCAGCCCGCCACCACGCTGGACGACGGCAAGCCGGGCCCCGATTTCTCCACCGTACCGCTCGTTCTCGACGGTGTGCGCGACATTCTTTCCGAGCGCTGGGCCGAAGACGCTGCACTGGTGCAGGGGCTGCGCGAATGGCTCTGGGCCGAGGGTCTGCTCAAGTCCAGCCTGATGGCCGGCAAGGACGAGAACAACGCCGACATCGCCAAGTTCCGCGACTACTTCGAGTACGACGAGCCCATCGGCCGCGTGCCCTCGCACCGTGCCCTGGCTGTGTTCCGCGGCCGCGCGCTCGACATCCTCGATGCCAAGCTGGTGCTGCCCGTGGAGCCCGAACCGGGCAAGCCCAGCATCGCCGAAGGCCGCATCGCGCTGCACCTGGGCTGGAGCCATGCGGCTCGTCCGTCGGACGACCTGATCCGCAAGTGCGTGGCCTGGACCTGGCGCGTCAAGCTGGCGCTGTCGACCGAGCGCGACCTGTTCACCCGCCTGCGCGAAGACGCCGAGAAGGTCGCGATCAAGGTGTTCGCCGACAACCTGCGCGACCTGCTGCTGGCCGCGCCCGCCGGCCCGCGCGTCGTGATGGGCCTGGACCCGGGCATCCGCACCGGCGTGAAGGTGGCCGTGGTCGACTCCACCGGCAAGCTGGTCGAAACCGCCACTGTGTTCCCCCACGAGCCGCGCAAGGACTGGGAAGGCTCGCTGCACACGCTGGGCAAGCTGTGCGCCAAGCACGGCGTGAACCTCATCGCCATCGGCAACGGCACAGCAAGCCGCGAAACCGACAAGCTGGCTGCCGACCTCATCAAGCTGCTGGCCAAGATGGCCGCCCAAGCCGGCGCGCCCGAAATGAAGGTCGACAAGGTCGTCGTCAGCGAAGCCGGCGCTTCCGTGTACTCGGCCAGCGAATTCGCCTCGCAGGAAATGCCCGATGTCGACGTGAGCCTGCGCGGCGCCGCCTCCATTGCACGCCGACTGCAAGATCCACTGGCCGAACTCGTGAAGATCGACCCCAAGAGCATCGGCGTGGGCCAGTACCAGCACGACGTGAACCAGAGCGAACTTGCGCGCACGCTGCAGGCTGTGGTCGAAGACTGCGTGAACTCGGTGGGCGTCGACCTGAATACCGCCAGCGTGCCGCTGCTCAGCCGCGTCTCGGGCCTGTCGGCCAGCGTGGCCAAGGCGGTGGTGCGCTGGCGTGAAGCCAACGGCGCGTTTTCCACCCGCAAGCAGCTGCTAGACGTGACCGGCTTCGGCCCCAAGGCCTTCGAGCAGAGCGCAGGCTTCCTGCGCATCCGCGACGGCGCCGACCCGCTGGACATCACCGGCGTGCACCCCGAAACCTATCCGCTGGTCGAGCAGATCATCGTGAAGACCGGCAAGCCCATCGCCGAACTCATGGGCCGCGCCGACATGCTCAAGACGCTGAAGCCCGAACTGTTCGCCAACGAGAAGTTCGGCGTCATCACGGTCAAGGACATCCTGGGCGAACTTGAAAAGCCGGGCCGCGACCCGCGCCCCGACTTCAAGGTGGCTCGCTTCAACGACGGCGTGGACGACATCAAGGACCTGGTCGAGGGCATGATCCTCGAAGGCACCGTGAGCAACGTGGCCCAGTTCGGCGCCTTCGTCGACCTCGGCGTGCACCAGGACGGCCTGGTTCACGTGAGCCAGCTGAGCCACAAGTTCGTCAACGACGCACGCGAAGTCGTCAAGACCGGCGACATCGTCAAGGTCAAGGTGATGGAAGTGGATGTGGCGCGCAAGCGCATCGGCCTGTCGATGAAGCTCGATGCGGCGCCCGCGCGCCGCGACGGCCCGCGCGACAACCGCTTCGAAGGAGCGGGGCGCGGCCAGCAGCAACAAGGCCGGCGCGACAACTCGCCGCAGCCGGCGGGGCAGATGGCGAGTGCTTTTGCCAAGCTGCAGGGGCTGCGCAAGTAAGCGGATTCCTCACCTGTTAAACTAGTCAGATAACTAGTTTGATGGGTGGTTGCAATGAAAACCTGGCCTGTGCAGGACGCCAAGGCGCGTTTCAGTGAGTTTCTCGAGGCCTCTCTCGTCGAAGGGCCGCAAATGGTGACGAAGCGTGGAGCCGAGGTGGCCGTGCTTGTTCCTGCAGCTGAATGGCGGCGCTTGCACGCCACGGCAAAGCCATCGCTCAAGGACCTGCTGCTCTCGACGGAAGCACGCACCGAATTCCTGGTTCCGCAGCGGGGTGCCGCACGCAGGCGCCGCATCACGCCAATGCGCTGAGGCCGGTATGTATCTGCTGGACACGAACGTCATTTCCGAACTTCGCAGGCCTCGTCCGCACGGCGCGGTCGTCGCGTGGCTCACGCCCATTGTGGACAGCGATCTTCATCTCTCGGCGGTGACGCTAGGAGAGATCCAGGCCGGCATCGAACTCACACGCGAGCAAGACGCCGCCAAGGCCGGCGAGATCGAGCAATGGGCCGCATTGGTTGCAGCTTCCTACAACGTTCTCCCCATGGATGCAGAAACCTTCAGGCTCTGGGCGAAGCTGATGCATCGCAGTTCGAACACGCTGTATGAAGACGCGATGATTGCCGCCACTGCAAAGCAGCATGCGCTGACCGTAGTGACCCGCAACGTGAGCGATTTCGCAGGGTTTGGCGTCGAGGTGCTCAACCCCTTCGAGCACACACAGGCATGAAAGCCCTGCGCATCTACGCCGGCCCCGCGGCCCGCAAGCACATCGAACAGCACGGCCTGCGTCCGCAGGACGTGCGCACCATCCCCGGCGCGGCCGGCGGCCCCAAGGGGTTGATCCTCGGTGCGCTCGACCGCTTCATCTTCGGCCGCTGGCTCACGCAGTCGAGCCAGCAGGTGCATCTGGTGGGCGCCTCCATCGGCGCATGGCGGCTGTCGACGGCCTGCCTGGCCGACCCTGACGCCGCTTTCGAACGCTTCGAGCACGACTACGTGCACCAGCAGTTCGAAGTGCCGCCGGGGCAGAAGCGGCTCAGCCCGAGTCAGCTCAGCGAGCGTTTCGCCGAAAGCCTTGAATCTTTCTACGGCGGGCGCATCGGCGAGGTGCTGAGCCACCCGCGCTATCGCTTGCACGTGGTGACATCGCGCGGGCGCCACATCCTTGGGCGCGAGGGCAGGGCGCGCACGCCGGTCGGCTACCTGGGCGCCTTTGCCACCAACAGCCTGCACCGCAAGAGCCTGGGTGCATGGCTGGAGCGCTGCGTGTTTTCCACGCCCGGCGCGGCCTTGCCTTTCGGCACGCGCGACTTCCGCACGCGCCAGCATGCGTTGAGCGAGGCCAACTTCAACATGGTGCTGCAGGCCTCGTGCTCCATCCCGTTCCTGCTGGCGGCGGTGCATGACATTCCGGGCGCACCGCGCGGCGCCTACTGGGACGGCGGCATCACCGACTACCACCTGCACCTCGACTACCAGCCGGCCGATGAGGGCATCGTGCTGTACCCGCACTTCCAGCAGGCGGTGGTGCCGGGCTGGCTCGACAAGGGCCTGCGCTGGCGCCACAAGGCCAGCGGCTTCCTCGACCGCATGGTGGTGCTCGCGCCCGACCCCGAATGGGTGCGGTCGCTGCCCAACGGCAAGCTGCCCGACCGCAAGGACTTCATCCACTTCGCCAACGACGCGCAGGCACGCATCTCCGCCTGGGGCCGGGCCACGCGGGAGGCACGGCGGCTGTCGGATGAGTTCGAAGGCTGGCTTCAGCGCGACGGCGTGCCCGAGACGCTGCCGCTCTGACCGAGAAGCGCCAGCGGCGCGGCGCAGTCGAGGATGTTCACTTCCACCTCATCGCCGACCTTGAGCGAGGCGCCCGCGGGCCAATGCCCTGTGCCGATCGAACGCGTGTGCACGCCGCCGTTGCGGTAGCGCACGATGGCGTAGGGCGCTGCGGCGCCGCCCTCGACGCCGCAATCATGGTCGGCCGTTTTGGCCAGATCGCCCGCGCGGCCCACGCTGACGACCTGCGCGGTCCGCCAGCCGGCCGAGTGATCGAACGAGTGCGCATCGAAGGCGGTGCAGCCACCGAGCGTCAATGCCCACAGAGCGACCATGCGACGCATACCTTTCATGGTACTGGCCCGATGGCCGCCGTGGCCTGGATCTCGACGCGGTATTCCGAGTCGATCAGCTTCGCCCCCACCGTGGCGCGCGCCGGCGTGTGGCCGGCAGGCACCCATTCGTCCCACACAGAGTTCATCGCGGCGTAGTCGCCCACGGTGCGCAGGTAGATCGTCACGCTGACCAGGTCTTTCTTCGTTGCGCCCTGCGTGGCGAGCATGTCGTCGATGTGGTACAGGATCTCGCGCATCTGCCCGGTGATGTCGAGCGACGGGTTCTCGGCCACCTGGCCGGAGAGGTAGAGCAGGCGCGCGGCGCCCAGGTCGACGGTCACCATCTCGCTGAAGCGGGGGCCCATCTCGTGGCGGATGATGTTCATGGCGATGCGGGGGAATGGGAAGAAGACGAGGCGGCTAGCTGCGCCGGTGGAGCAGCAGTATTCCACCAGCCGCCGCCGAGCGCCTGGAAGAGGGCGGCCGCATCGGTCAGCCGCAGCGCGCGGGCCTGCACGAGATTGAGCAGCGCCTGCTGCTGAGCCTGCTGCGCAATGCGCAGAGACAACGCGCTGGCGTCACCAAGCCGCACCTGCGCCCGCGTGCGCGCTAGGCTCTGCGAGGCCGTGCGCTCGGCCTTCAGGGCCGCCTGCAGCGTGCGGGTGTCGGCGTCGATGGCCTCGAGCGTGTTGGCTACGTCCTGGAAGGCGGCGAGCACCGTCGCTCGGTACTGCGCGGCTGCCTGGTCGAACGAGGCCCGCGCGGCGGCTTCGCGGTGCTTGAGAGCGCCGCCGTCGAAGATGGGCTGAGTCACGCTGGCCGCGACGGTCCAGAACAGCGATGACGACTTGAACAGCTCCGACAGCGTGTAGGCCGACGAACCATACGAATTCACACCCAGCGTCACGTTCGGCAGCCGCGCGGCGACTGCCACACCGATGGCGGCGCTGGCCGCCTGCAGCTGCGCCTCGGCCGCACGCACGTCAGGCCGGTGCTCGACCAGGCTGGACGGCAGGGTCAGCGGCAACTCCGCAGGCAGTTGCAAGGCATCGAGATCGAAATGCGCCGCCACGCCCTCGCTCGGGTAGCGGCCTGCCAGCGTGGCCAGCAGGTTGCGCTGCTGCGCAAGCTGCTTGTCGAGCGGCGGCAGCGTGGCCTCGGTGGCGGCCAGCGATGCTTCTTGCGCATCGACATCGGCCAGCGCCACCTGCCCCAGCGCCTGCTGCTTGCGATAGGCCTGCAGCACTTCTTTCTGCCCCGCGACGATTTCCAGCGTGGCGCGTTGCTGCGCGTGCAGAGAGGCTTCGGTGATCGCGGCGGCCACCACGTTGCTGCTCAGCGTGAGCTTCGCGGCCAGGCTCTGGAAGCGCTGCAGCTCGGTCTGCGCCTGCGCGCCCTCGACCTGCCGGCGCGTGGCGCCGAACGCGTCGGGCGTGTACGACACCGTTACCTGTGCGGTGTGCAGCGTGTACAGGTTCGCGTTGGAAGAAACCGGACTCGCGACCGCGCTGGCCACGCGCTGCCGAGTGGGCGAGTAGCCCAGCGCCACGCTGGGCCAGAACGCGGCGCGATCGGCGGCTTCGTTCTCCTGCGCCGCGCGCAGGGCGGCATCTGCGGCCTCGATGGTCGGGTTGCCCGCCAGGCTCTGCGTTACCAGCGCGTTCAGCGGCTCGGAGCGAAAGGCTTGCCACCACTGCGCCGGCACGTCGAGCTCGGGCGACAGGTGCGCCAGTGGCACGCCTTCGGCCTCCTTGCTGGTGGGTGGCGAGGCTGTGTACTGCGTGGGCAGGTTCAGCGGCGGTCGCACATAGTCTGGCCCGACCGCGCAGCCACCCAGCAGCAGCACGATGCCAGCCGCCAAGGGCGCCGCAAGGCTTGTTGTCTTCTTCATGTGTTGTGTCTCCAGCCTTCCTAACGGTCGCGGCGCGAGCGCGTGCCCCAGCCCTTGCGCTCGAAAACGCGCTCCATCGCGAAATACAGCGTCGGCAGGATGAACAGCGTGAGCAGCGTCGACACCACCAGCCCGCCGACCACCACCGTTGCCAGCCCGCGCTGCACGTCGGTGCCCACGCCGGTGGCCAGCGCTGCCGGCAGCATGCCGACCGATGCCACCGTGGCCGTCATCAGCACCGGGCGCAGCCGCTCGGCCGCGCCTTCGAGCACCGAGGCTTGCAGGGCAAGCCCTTCGCCGCGCACGCGCCGGAAGTTCGCGACCATGATGATCCCGTTCTGTATGGACACGCCGAACAGCGCGATGAAGCCCACGGCAGTGGCCACGTTGAGCGTTTCGCCCGCCACGTGCACCGCGATCAACCCGCCCAGCGTGGCCATGGGCACCACACCGAGAATCAGCGCCACCTGCCGGATCTTGCCGAACTGGAAGAACAGCAGCACCGCCATGATGCAGACCACGATGGCCAGCGACACGCCCAGGCGGGCCTGCGCACGCTGCTGGTTCTCGAACTGGCCGGCCCATTGCAGCCTGAATTTGGCCGGGTCGAACTTCACTTCCTTCGCGATGCGGGCCCGTGCCTCATCGAGATACGAAGCCAGGTCGCGGTCGCGGTTGTCCACGCGCACGGTGATCTGCCGCTCGTTCATCTCGTGCGAGATAGTGCTTTCGCCGGTCTGCAGCCGGATGTCGGCCACCTGCGACAGCGGCACCTTCGCGCCGCTGGAGCTGTTGAGCAGCAGCGCACCGATGGCCTCGGTGTTGCCCTTGGCGCTCTTGGGCATCTTCACTGCCACGTTGTAGGTGCGGTTCTCCGCATACACCGTGATAACGGGCGCGCCGCCGATGCCGGTCTGGATCAGGCTGGCCACGTCGTTCGCGTTGACGCCGAAGCGCGCCGCCGCCTCGCGGTTCAGCTCGATCACCACCTGCGGAATCGGTGGCTCCTGGAACAGCGAGGCCGAGGCCGTGCCGCGCACCGTCTCGAGCAGATCGACGATCTGGTTGCCGATGCGCCGGCTTTCCTTCAGGTCGTCGCCGTAGATGCGCAGCACCAGCGGGCTGTGCGCGCCGCCCACCGAATCGTTCACGCCGTCGATGATCGGCTGGCTGATGCCCACGTCGAAGCCCGGCATGCGCGCGAAGCGCTCGGTCAGCGTGCGCACGAAGGCGGCCTTGTTCACCCCGGCCGGCCACTCGCTGTAGGGCTTGAGGCCCACGGGCACCTCCATGTGCGAAGGCGTCCACGGATCGGTGCCGTCGTCGTTGCGGCCCAGCTGCGTCACCACGTACGACACTTCCGGGTATTCGAGCAGCACATGCCGCAGTTCGGTGGCCATCTCGCTGGCCTTGTCGAGCGACAGGCCCGATGGCAGCTGCACCTGCAGCCACAGCGCGCCTTCGTCGATGTCTGGCAAAAACTCGCGTCCGGCCGTGGTGCCCAGCACCATCACCGCGGCCAGCGCCAGCGCGCTCAGGCCGTAGGCGATGGCGGGCACGTCCAGCAGCTTCGCCAGCACGCGGCGGTATGCGCGCGTGAGCCACTCCAGCGGCTTGTTGACGAAGGGCTTGCTCGGCTTGCGCAGCGCCACGTAGGCCAGGCTGGGAATGAGCGTGAGCGCGCAGAGCAGGGCGCCCACCAGCGCGTAGCCGACCGTGAACGCCATTGGCTTGAACAGCTTGCCCTCGGCCCGCTCGAAGGCGAACAGCGGAAAGTACGCGGTGATGATGATCAGCGTGGCGAAGAAGATCGGCCCCGACACGTGACTTACGGTTTCGAGGATGTTTCCCTCGGTGAGCGTGGCTTCGGGTTCTTCCTCGCGCCGCCGCAATATCGCTTCCATCACCACGATGGCCCCGTCCACGATGATGCCGAAGTCGATCGCGCCCAGCGAGAACAGGTTGGCCGGCATGCGGGTGAAGTGCATCACGATGAACACCGTGACCAGCGACATCGGAATGGCCACCGCAGCAACCACCGCGCTGCGCGGGCTGCCCAGGAAAAGAATGAGCACGAAGCACACCAGCGCCATGCCTTCGAGCACCGTGTGCGTCACCTTGTCGACGGTGAGCTTCACCAGGTCGTCGCGGTCGATGTAGGGCACGATCTTCACGCCCATGGGCGCGAGTTCGGCCTGCAGTTCGTCGATCTTGGCGTGCACGCCTTCGAGCACGCGAGACGGGTTCTCGTACTTGAGCATCAGCACGATGCCCTCGATGGTGTCGGGGTTGGTGTCCTTGCCGAGGATGCCGCCGCGCTCCTGGTGGCCGAACTGCAGCCGCCCCAGGTCGCGCACCAGCACCGGCGAGCCACCGTTCTGCGCCACAACCACGGTGCCCAGGTCGTCCAGCGTGTGGATCTGGCCGATGCCGCGCACCACATAGCTCTGGTCACCGCGCGCGATGCGCCCGCCGCCCGCGTTGGCGCTGTTGTTGTTGATGGCCGTGACCACGTCATTCAGCACCAGCCCGTACTTCTGCATGCGCGCCGGGTCGAGTTCGAGCTGAAATTCGCGCGTGAAACCGCCGAAGTTGTTGATGTCCACCACGCCCGCCACCTGCTTGAGTGCGGGAATCACCTTCCAGCGCTGCAGCTCCGACAGCTCCATCAGGTTCTTCGTGTCCGATTCGAGCGTGTAGCGGTAGATCTCACCGGCCGGCCCTGCAACGGGCCCCAGGCCTGGCTGCGCCCCGGAAGGCAAGCTGACCTGCCCGATGCGCTCGGTGACGCGCTGGCGAGCGAAGTAGTCGTCGGTGCCGTCCTTGAAGCTCAGGTTGATGAGCGACAGCCCGAAGGTGCTGCTCGAGCGGATCGAGGCCAGCCCCGGCGTGTTGCTCAACGCGCGTTCCAGCGGCGTGGTGATCTGCTGCTCGATTTCCTCGGCGGCCAGGCCGTTGACCTGCGTTGTTACCTGCACGGTCACGTCGCCGAGGTCGGGGTAGGCCTCGACCGTCATCTGCGTCCACGACCAGGCGCCGAACAGCACCAGCGCCACCGACATCGCCCAGGCCAGGTGCCTGCGGCGAAAGAACTGGGTGATGATGAGATTAATCATTCAGCAACACACCGCCACGCACCACAACGCGCTCGCCCGCGGACAGGCCGCTGCGGATGCGGACCTTGTCGCCGTCCTCGCGGCCCAGCTCGACCATGCGCCGCACGAAGGTCCAGGGCTCGGCCTCGACGAACACGCTCACGCTGTCGTTGTTCATCAGCAGGGCAGAGGCCGGCACCTGCGGCTGTGCGCCCTGCGGCACGCCCAGCACGGCCGTTGCGTACATGTTGGGCTTGAAGATGCCCTCGGGGTTGGCGAACACGATGCGCGCGCGGGCGCGGCGCGTGTCCGCGTCGAGCACCGCGCTCACGAAACCGACCTTGCCGCTGAAGCTGCGGCCCGGATAGGCCGCCAGCGTGATGACCGCGTTCTGCCCCGGGGTGACCGCACCCACGACGTTCTCGGGCACGTTGACCGTGACCCAGACCGAGTCGAGGTTCGACACCGTCATCAGCGCCGCATTGGCGTCGTTCAGGTTGGCGCCCGCGGCCGCGTTCAGCGCCGTGACCGTGCCGGCCATGGGCGCGACGATCTTCAGCACCTGGCCGGCTTGCCCGCCGCTGCCTTCAGCGCCCAGGCTGCGCAGGCGCGTTTCGCTGCGGTGCAGCTCCGCTGTCTGCTGCGCGACGCTGCTCTGGGCCGCCTCCACGTCTTTCGCGGCGTTGGAACCGGCCTCGTTCACGCCGCGCGCCCGCACCAGCGCGCGCTGCGCCAGGTCGAGCGCGTCGCGGGCCTTCTGCGCGTCGGCCACGGCCTGCGCGAGATCGGGCGAGGCCATCGTGGCGAGCACCTGGCCGCGCTTGACCGTGTCGCCCAGGCGCACCTTCAGTTCGAGCAGCTTGCCGGTCAGCGGGGGAAGAATATTGACGGTGCCGGCCGGGTTGGCCTCCACCGTGGCGGGCAGGCTCACTTCGTGCGGCAGGGCATCCTGGCCGACCGTGGCGACCAGCAGGCGCTCGCGCAGCGGCGAGCCGGCGGGCACGCTCAGGCGGTTGCCCTGGCGCACGAGCATCGGCGCGGGTGCGGCGGCCACGGCGGTGGCGGCATGGGCGGTGTTGTCGAAGGAGTCGACGCACAGCGCCGCGCAGGTCAGTACGCCGAACACGATGCGTGCCGGCGTCATCTGGTACAGGGATTTCTTTTTCATCTTCATCGTCGCAATGCGTCCGTTGCGAGGACGGGCGCGCTGCGCACGGGGTGCTTTCCCCATGCCCTCGATCCGCTCCCGTCTCCTCTCGGCGAGGGTACGAAAGGGCGACTTAAGAAGTTCTCAAGAAATCCTGAAGATGTCTTAAGGATTGGCCCTTGCGCACCCCTGCGGCCTGCAGTCAGGAAGCCGGGGCATGATTCGCGCCATGAGAATTCTGTTGATCGAAGACGACCGCAAGGCCGCCCGGCTGTTGGCCCGCGGCCTGCAGGAAGAGGGCTTTGTCGTCGACGTCGTGCACACGGCGGAGGAGGGTGACGAGGAAGCCTTCGTCGTCGCCTACGACCTGATCGTGCTCGACTGGATGCTGCCCGGTAAGGACGGCCTCACGCTGTGCCGCGATCTGCGCCAGCGCGGCTGCAAGACGCCCGTGCTCATGCTCACCGCCCGCGACGCGCTGAGCGACCGCGTGGCCGGCCTCAACACCGGCGCCGACGACTACCTGACCAAGCCCTTTGCCTTCGACGAGTTGCTGGCCCGCGTGCGCGCCTTGCTGCGCCGCTCCGAGATCATGCGGCCCGTGGTGCTCGCGCTGGCCGACCTGAGCCTCGACCCGCAGAGCCAGCGCGTGCTGCGCGGCGGCATGGTGCTGGACCTGACGCACAAGGAATTCGCGATCCTGCAGATATTGCTGCGCCATGCCGGCGAGGTGGTGAGCCGGTCGCGCCTGGCCGAGCAGGTGTGGAAGGACGACCTGATCGCCATCGACAACCTGATCGACGTGCACATCAGCAACCTGCGCCGCAAGGTCGACGCGCCGCCGGCCGCACCGTTGATACAGACCGTGCGCGGGCGCGGCTTCAGGCTGGCACTGGCCGACGACGGCGTGGTTGGACATGCTTAGTTTCCGCAAGCGGCTGGCGCTGGCACACGTCAGCGTGATCGTGGTGGTGATGGCGATCGCCGCCTTCGGCTCGTATCTCGTGTTCGCGCGCAACGTGCACCGCGAGCTCGATGCCGCGCTGCTCGCGCTGGCCGAGACCGAAATGGGCATGCTGCTGTCCGCGGGCGAGGGGGACACCGTGATCGTGCACGAGGCCCCGCCTGGCCCTGGTGCGCCTTCGTTCGTGCGGCTCGACCGGCTGGTGCAGATCGTCGACGCCGAGGGCCGCGTGCTGGCGCGCAGCAGCAACCTCGGCGAGGCGCAACTGCCCATTCCGCCCGCACTGCGCGAGCGGCTCGCGGCGGGCGAGACCGTGTTCGAAACGCTCGACGGCTTCGGCGAGGAGCCGACGCGCATGGTCTCGGTGCCCGTGCCGGGGCGCGGTGCCTCATCGCTGCTGGCGGTGCAGGTGGCCGGCTCGCTGGACGACGTGAACCGCACGGTGGCGATGGCCAGCGTGCTGTTCCTGATCCTCGGCGGCGCGCTGCTGCTGGCGCTGGGGGCGGCGGGCGCATTGATCACCCGGCGCGCCTTCGGTGCCATCGACGACGTGGTGCAGCAGGCGCATCGCATCGGTGACGCGAACCTGGGCGAGCGCCTGCCGCACCCCGGAACGAACGACGAGATCGGCCGGCTGGTCGACACGCTCAACGCCATGCTGGCGCGCATTGAGCAGGGCATGGAGGCGCAGCGGCGATTCACGGCGGATGCGTCGCACGAGCTGCGCTCGCCGCTGTCGCGGCTGCGCACCGAGCTTGAACTCGCTTTGCGCAGGCCGCGCGAACCGGCGGCCTATGTGGAGACGCTGCATTCCTCGCTCGAAGAAGTCGAATCACTCACGCTGCTGGTCGAAGAGCTGCTGGTGCTGGCCCGGCTCGACGCAGGGCAGGAACGCGACGCGGCCGAGACGGTGTCGCTGAACGTGCTGGCGGAAGAGGCCGTGCGCCGGTTGGAGCCGATGGCGCGCGAAAGGCGGCTGGAGATTTCATTGGTACCCGCACTGCCCGTGGCTGCGCGGGTGGCGCGCGGCGCGGCGAGCCTGGCTCTGGCCAATCTGCTCGACAACGCGCTCAAGTTTTCGCCGGCCGGCACGACGGTGCGCGTGAGCCTGCGTGCGGACGTGGAGGCGAATGAAGCCGTCCTGAGTGTGGCGGACAGTGGGCCGGGCATTCGCGGAGACGAACTGCCGCATCTGTTCGAGCGCTTCTATCGCGGTGCCACGGCGCGGTCGGACGAGAAGACGCCTGGGCTTGGGCTGGGGCTGGCCTTGTCGCAGGCCGTGGTGCATGCGCATGGCGGGCGGATCGAGGCGGCGAACGAAGCGGGCGGCGGGGCGCGCTTCGATATGCGGTTGCCGTTGGCGCGGTGAGGCTGACCCGCCGGGCAAACCCTGACCGTGGCAGCGTGCGGCGCTTCGAGAATGGCCCGGTCCATTCATTCCAAAGCAACGCCGCCACCATGCCCCACGCCACGCTGTCTCGCCGCCAGTTCACGCTCGCTACCGCCGCCGCCGCAAGCCTAGCCTTGCCATCGTTCGCGCAGAGCGCATGGCCGACCAAGCCGATCCGCATCATCGTGCCCTATACGCCCGGCGGATTCACCGACCAGATGGCGCGGCTGGTGCAGATAGGGCTGCAGACGAAGCTCGGTCAGCCGGTGCTGATCGACAACAAGCCCGGCGCCAACAGCCTGATCGGCGTCGATGCCATCGCCAAGGCGGCGCCCGACGGCACGACCTTCGGCGTCGTCATCGCCGCCTACGCGGCCAACACCACGCTGTACCCCAAGCTGCCCTACGACCCGCGAAAGGATCTGACGGGCGTGTCGCTGATGGGGGTGTCGCCGCTGCTGGCCGCGGTGAATGTCGATGCGCCTTTCAAGACCGCGCGCGAGCTCATCGACTATGCGCGCGCCAACCCGGGCAAGGTGAGCTTCGGCTCATCGGGCAACGGCTCGGCCGCGCACCTCACCACCGAGCTGTGGAAGTCGCTGACGCAGACTTTCATGATCCACATCCCGTACCGGGGCGCGGTGCCGGCGCTGACCGACCTGATGGGCGGGCAGATCCAGCTTTTCTTCGATGCGCCCACGGGGCTCATCAACCAGGCCAAGGCAGGCAAGGTGCGTCTGATTGGTGTGGCGGGCGACAAGCGACTGGCGGCGGCGCCCGAGGTGCCCACCTTCATCGAGCAGGGCTTCGCGGGCTTCACCGGCAGCACCTGGGCCGGCATGTTGGCGCCAGCGGCTACGCCCCGCGATGTCGTCAAACGCATGTCGGAGGAGGTGGCGCGCATCATCAGGAGCGACGAGACGCGCGCGAAGCTCGACGCGATGGGCACCATTCCGGCGGGCAGCACGCCCGAGGAATTCGACGCCTTCATCACCGCGGAAACCGCCAAGTGGGGCAAGGTCATCCGCACTGCGGGGGTGAAGGCGGAATAACGAACGGCCTCAGGCCGCGAGCATCAGCACCTTGCACTGGCTCGGCACGATGCGCATGCCCAGCGCGTTGCTGCGGTTCTGTACCGAGAGGCTCGTCATGCGCGTGGCCGGACTGCCCTTCAGCAGCACGGTGAACGAGCCGGTAATGTGGCGCGAAGGCCCCATCACCGAAGGCGAGATCACTCCCAGCGTCACGCCGGGGTTGTCGCCGTTGGTGAGCGGCGTGACGGTCGCCAGGTTGTGCGCCGGCGCGAACATGAAGAGGATGTTCCACGCATTGGGAATTGCGGTCGGGCCGAGCGCGAAGTTGGGGTAGGGGATGGGAATGGCCGGCGGCGTCTTGCACACGTCGGGAAAGGCCAGGTCCATGCCCATCATCTGGCAGTTTGCAAACATGCTGTCGACTCCTTGTGTTTCCGGGCTCAGCCCATGTGGATCTGATTGGCGTCGACCTTCACGACCGCCTGCGCCGTGAGCACCGTCTGCGTTGCGTGAATGCGGGCGAGGTCGGTGGCTTCGTAGTCGAGCTGGCCGCAACGCACCTGCTCCGTCTGCTCGGTCATGCGGAAGGCCGTGCGGCTGATGTGCACCAGGCGGTCCATCACGGTCTCGCACAGCCGGCCGACGACATGAATACTTGCGGCCATGGCCTTGACGGCGTTGCCGACGTAGTTCAGCCGGTCTACCTTGCAGTCGGCTTCGGTCGCGGTCAGGGCGAAACGCTCGCTGCTGACTTCCACCGCCTTGGCGGATTGCAGCCTTATGGCTTCGCTGCTCTCGATGTGCACGCCGCCCGCGGGCGTGGCCAGCGTGAGGCGGCCCTTCGTCTCGATGTGCGCGGTGGTGTCGTCGGCCTGGTCGATCACGGCGATCAGGTACACGTGGTAGCGGTCGGGCCCGGCAATCAGCACCGTGTCGCCGAGTTCGGGGCGCAGGAGGCAGCTGGCAGCGCGGCGGCATTGCCAGGCACCGTCGTCGCATTCCACGCGGTACAGCGATCCTTCGGGCAGGTGCTCGACCACCTTGCCCAGGCGCTGCACGGGCGCGTCGTCCGTGCCGGCCTGGGGACTGCGCAATGCTGCGATGTTCATGGGGTTTCGCCTTTCGTGGATGGGATGGAAGATGCATTCCGCTGCGCGGACCAGCGTTCCGCCTCGAACAGGTCGGGGTCGTTGGGCAGCACGCCGGCATGGCCGCGCAGGGCAGAGGGAACGTCGCGTGCGCCATGCAACTGGGTGCGGAAGAGCCGGGCATCGAAGTTCGCGCCTTCCAGTGCAGCCCCGGAAAAATCCGCGTAGGTGAGGTCCGCGCCGGCAAAGCTGGTGCCGGTGCAATCGGCCCGATGGAAGATGCACTGCTGCATGCTGGCCTCGCCGAAATCGGCAGCCGCGAGCTTCGCGTCAATCCACAGGCTCTGGTCGAAATGCGCGCCGCGTGCAACGACCCGGCTCAGGTCGGCTTCGGGAAACAACGCCTGCGGTGCATGAACGTTGCGCAGCACCGCATCGCGCAGCACGGCGCCCTTGAAGTTGCACTGCGCCATGTGGGCGCCCTCGAAGTTGCAGCCTTCGAGATCAGCGTCGGTGAACTGGCACAGCTGGAAGTGGTGGTTCGAAAAGTCGTGCCCGGCAAGGCGCGACTCGACGAAGACGACGCGCTCGAAGCGTGCCCCCGCCAGCGCGGTCTCGCGCAGGTCGACCTGATAGAACACGGCCCGGTCGAGCTGTGCCTGCGACAGGTCGGCACCATCCAGCGGCGACTTGAAGAACAAGGTCCGGTCCAGCAGGCCCGCCGCAAAGCGGCTGCGCGAGAGGGCGCTTTCCATGAACTTGGTGTCTGCCACGCTGGCCTGCGAAAAGTCGCTGCCTGGCAACTGGCAACGATGGAACACCGCATCGTCCAGCACGGCGCCCGTCAGGTTCGCCGACGGAAGCGTGCATAGCGAGAAGGCGGCTTTCTTGAGCTGTGCATCATTCAGCTGCACGCCGTTGAGCGTGCAGCGGTCGAATTGGGCTTCTTCGAAGTGCGTGCCGATGCAGCTCACGCCGTCGAAGTCGACTTCCAGGAACACGCCTCCGGAGAAATCCATTCCGTCAAGGCGCCAGCCTCTGCAGCTTCGCTCCCTGATCGGTTCGCCGCGCTGCACCATGGATTGCATTCGGTGCGGCGTCATGCGGCCGCGGCTTCCTGGCGCACAGGGTAGACCTTGGCCAGGTGCGTGTAGGCGCCGTCGAGCAGCGTGGTGTCGTCCATGAGGCTCTGGGACACGTCGGCGCGAAAGAGGTTGGCGCCGCGCAGGTCGCTGCCGCGCAGGTCGGCCTTCTGGAAGCTCGCGTCGATCAGGTCGGCGTTCAGCAGGCTGGCATGCCGCAGGTCGGTGCGCACGAAGCGTGAATCGCGTGCGTTGGCGCGCGAGAGATCGGCTCGGGACAGGTCGCATGCGGAGAAGTCGCTGTTCTCGAGCCGCGCGTCGCTGAAATCGGCTTGCGACAAGGCGACCTCGCGCAGGCTGCATTCGCGCAGGTGCGCGCCCTGGAACTTCGCCTCGCGAAAACTGCTGGTACCGACGACGCAGGTGGTGCGCAGGCTCGCACGCGTGAAATCCATCTGCCCATCGGCCTGCACGTCGACGAACACGCTGCTCTCGAGTCGGGCGCCCACGAAGCCGATTGCGCCGGGCTTGCAGCTCACGAGATGCAGCTTGAACAACATGGCCTCTTCGAAGTCGAGCTGTTCCAGCCGCACCTTCTCGAGAAACATGACCACCTTGAGGCTGGCTCCGTGAAAGCGGCAGCGCACGAACGCGGCCTCGATGACCGTGTTGTCTTCCCATTGCGAAGCGCTGAAGTCGCAGTCTTCGCAGAGGATGTTTTCCAGCACCGTGTTGTGCAGATGGGCGCCCGTGAACACGGTCTGCCTGCATTGAGCGAAACCCAGGTTGGCGTTGTCCAGCCGCGTGCCGCGCAGCGAAGCACCGTCGAGGCAGGCACGGGCGAGCACGGCGCGGGAGAAGTCGGCGTTGTCGAGTTGCGCGCCGCGCAGGTTGGCGCTTTCCAGCTGTGCCCCGCAGAAGCGGGCGCCACGCAGGTCCATGCCCGAGAGGTCGGCGCCGGTCAGGTCCATGTCCGAAAAATCGCGGCTGCCGGCGAGCAGCGCCGTTACCTGCTCGCGCACTTCGGCGGCGCGTGCCGGCGTCATCGGGTCGGCGGCGTCTTGGTGGTGGGCGCTGCTCAGGTACATCTTGCGTTGCGCCGCGGCAATCAATTCGCCGCGGCCCAGGAGGTCGGCGACGGGGGCCATGTCCGCTGCACGCGAGCCCGGCATTTCCGACATGGCCGCGGCCATGCTCTGGAGATGCGGCGCCATCGCCGCGGCGGGAGGCCCCTTGAGCCCGGAGCGCTCGCGGCCTTCGGTCAGCGCCAGCAATGGACTCAGGTCCGGCTCCGTCGGGCCGGCTTCGGCGGCGCGCGTGCGAAGTGTCTCGCTCAGCTCCTGCTGCTGCGTATGCAGCTTCTGCTTGGCTTCTTCCTGCATGCGCTTGGTGCGCGCGACGAACTCGGGCAGGGCGTCCAGCGTGGGCAGGTCGTCGGCCGGGTCTTGGGGCGGAAAGTAGCGCGCGGGGTCCTGGCCGTCGCCGATCATCTGCTGGCGCATTTGCTCGCGCATCCACTCGCCGTGCTTGTGCGCATTACGGGCCAATGGGCCGAGTGGCCGGTCTTTCAGCGATACGGTGTCGAGCCAGGGGGCAATGGCCGCTGCGGGAACCAGTTCCCGATCGCGAAAGCTGTAGAGCGCGCCGCTTTCCGGATCCAGTCGTCGATGCAGGATGCCCTGGTAATAGCTGGCCGGAAGGGCTTCGGCGCCGGCCTCTTCAAGCGCTGGCATCAGGTGGACGACGTCGGCTGCGTCGTCTTCGCGGATGTCCGCCACACCGTGGTAGATCAGCACGATGCGCTCGCGGTGCGGGAAGAACCAGGCGGTCGTCATCCGCATCGGCACGTCGGTGAAGGTGGTCTCGCCGGCCTCGGAAGCCAGCGTCAGGAAGCAGCGTGCGCGCCAGTCCGGCAGGCGGCCTGCCTGATAGGGCTTGTGCGGGTGCATGTTCCAGATTTCGTAAGGCGCGGCATCGGGAATGCGATCGGCATCGCGCCACCACTGGTCTTCGGGCGCCGCGTTGAAGAGGTGCCAGTCCATGTCGCCGGAGAAGGCCGGAAAGTCTTCCTTGGCCCATTGGGCGTCGTATTCCTTGCCGATGCGGGCAAAGCGCCGGGGCCACATCACGTCGATGGCGCCGAAGCCGGCGGGGGAGGGCTGCTGGTCGACACGCTGGATAGGTGCATCTGCAGACTCGACGTTCGGCAGCCGGCGCGTGCGCACGCCGTTGACCATCTCTTCCGCGGCGCCGATGCCGAGCGGGTTGTCCGCAAACGAGGCGCCGCCGTAGGCGTGCTGCCAGTCGAGCGGCATGCGCTCGAAGTCTTGCGGCGGCGTGGCGCGCTTGTCGAGCCAGTAGCGGGCGCCCGAGACGCGCAGGGTTTTTTCGAGCGTGCCGACGCGCATCTTCACCAGGCACTGGTTGCGGATCTGCTGGTGCGCGGTATAGGCATGGCCGGTAGCCAAAAACTCTGCGCTGCGCTTGGGCATGCCGAGATCGAGCACACCCTGTTCGCCGATTTCTTCGGCCACCAAGGGCCAGAGCTCGGCGTCCGGGTAGAGCATGGGCACGCCATCCATGCCTGTCATGGCGACCACTGTCAGCCCCAGGCGCTGGCGTCGCTGCCATGGAAACGGGCGGCTCAATACGCTGAGCCGGAGAGGCTTGATGACTTTCATGAAACAGGGAATGCGCGCGGGATCAGCGGGAAATGGTCGTGGTCGACTTGCGGCGGTCGATGGCCACGGCCGTCGAATCGGCCGGATCGATCAGCACATGAATCGTCTGGCCGGGCATGAAATTGACCACCAGCTCGCGCGCGATGCGGGTCTTGAACATCTGCTCGAGCGGTGGGCGCCCAGCCAGCTCGGCGGTGCGCACGCGCAGTTCGACGTCGTTGTCGTAGGTGCCCTGTGCGAGCTCCCGCAGGGCAAGCACCTGGGCGCTGGCGGGCTGGCCTTGTTTCACCAGGCGCTCATAGCGCCGCGCTTCCTCGCGGTACGGCCTGTTGTTGCGCACGGTGTGCACGACCACGAACACCAGGAAGACAACGATCAGAACACCAGAAATCAGGGGCAACCAGAATTGCATGTGCGCTAGCTGAAGATGCTCATGACCTTGGCCTGGATCGCGAGCCCACCGCTGCGGATCTTGGCGCCCGCGGCCTTCACGTTGGCGCCCGAGGCTTCGAGGCTGAGCCCGTTGTCCTTGTTCTTGAAGGCCGAGATGTCGATCTTCACGGTTGCCAGCTGCAGGTTGAGGGCAGCGTAGATCTGCGCTCTTGCGCCCCAGACGTCGAAGGAGGTCGCCACCGCGCCGAAGCGGAAGACGCAGCCGCTTGCGCGCGCGATCCGCCAGTTGTTCTCCTGGGAGGAGCTGATGGTGTGTTGGGGCACGTTGAAGGTGACCTTCGGCGCGTTCACGATGATCTCGACGCTGACGTTCTCGGTCACCGTGCCGGTGATGTTGCGGGTCTCGCCTGCTGTGATGTTCTCCGTGCGTGGCCCCTTGGTGGTGAGCATCTCCGCGCCGTCCACCGTGGCCGTGAGGCCGCCGGTGATGGTCCACGTTGCGCCGCCGGTGGTGGTGCGGGTTTCGCCGCCCGCAATGGTTTCGCTCTGGCCGCCGGTGATGCTGCGGGTTTCTCCGCCGGAAATCGTCTCGGTGCGGCCACCCGTCACAGTGCGCGTTTCGCCGCTGTGAATGGTCTCGGTTTCGCCGCCGTTGACCGTGCGGGTCTGCCCGCCGTTGATGGTCTCGACGCCGCCACGGTTCACGAGCCGTTCTTCGCCGCCGTTGTAGGTGGCGGTTTCCTTGTCGGTGATGGTGGTGGTGCGTGTGCCGATGACGTCGAGCTTTTCGTTGACGTGAATGACGGAGGTGCGGTTGCCGCCCACGTCGCGCGTTTCGTCGGCTTCCACTTCCACATCGAGATTGCGCTCGGCATGCAGCAGGATCTGCTCGGCGCCCGTGCGGTCTTCGAAGCGCAGCATGTTGGCCTGGTTGGCCGCGCCGCCGGTGCTGGAGCGCGTGAGGATGCCGCTGGCGGTGGCGTTGGCGGGCAACTCCCATGGCGGCATCTGGTCGCTGTTGTAGACGCGGCCGGTGATGATGGGGCGGTCGGGCTCGCCACCGATGAAATCGACGATCACTTCCTGGCCCACGCGCGGCATGTGCATGGTGCCGTAGTTGGCGCCGGCCCAGTTGCTCGACACCCGCACCCAGCAGGAGCTGTTTTCGTCGGACTGGCCATAGCGGTCCCAGCGGAACTGCAGCTTCACGCGGCCGAAGCGGTCGGTCCAGATTTCTTCGGGGCCGACCACGGTGGCGGTCTGCGGGCCGTTGGTGCGTGGGCGCGGCGTGTTGCGCGCGGGGCGATAGGCCACGGTCGAGGGCAGCACGGTGAAGTCGAATTCGCACACCGATTCGGTGCTGCCGCCCGTGGAGTATTCGGGCTCTTGCAGGTCGTAGCGGGTTTCGGTGACGAGGTATTCGCGGTTGTCCGATTCGCGCGGGCAGTGCGTCATCTCGAACAGGTAGCCCGGCGCCATGCCGACCACGTTGGTGTGACCCGATGCCAGCTCGTGCGCGCACTGCAGCTCCTGCAGGCGGATCTTTGCGTAGGCATCGCCCTGCTGATGCTCGCTGTAGCCGCCGAGCCATTCATAGACCTCGTAGGTCGAATGCTCGTGGGCCTTCGGGTCCTGCTGCACGCTTTGCAGCGAGGCGCGTGACTTCTGGAAGTCGAAGTCGTCGAGCATTACGCGGCCGGAGGTGATCTGCTCGGACACGCGCCACTGGTCGATGCAGGGCTCCATCGCATTGAGCACGCGGTCGCGCGGGCGGTAGGTAATGCTGGCGTGGCCGGGCAGCGGCTTGTAGCTGCCTGCATCGTCGGCCAGCACCAGCAGGTGCGATCCGTTGCTGTGCTCGAAGTGGTAGGCGATGCCTTCGTGCTCCATGAGGCGGCTCACGAAGGCGAAGTCGCTTTCCTGGTACTGCACGCAGTACTCCTGGGCGGAGTAGCTGCCTGTGAGGCGCTTCTCGAACTGGAAGCCGTACTTGCCCAGCACCTCGTCGAGCACCTCGGGCACGCTCTTGTTCTGGAAGATGCGGCAGTCGGTAGTGCGCGTGAGGTACCACAGCCAGGGCTGCACGAGCGCGCGGTAGATGTAGTGGCGGCCGGTTTCGTTGGCGCGGCCCACCAGCTCGAAGCGCACCACGGTGCCGTTGAGAAAACGCGGCGCGCCTTCGTCGGCGAGTTCCAGCGTGAGCGAAGTGCCGAGCAGTTGCTTCAGGTCGAGGCTGAAGCTGGTGCTGACCATGTCCACTTCGAACTCGAAGAGTTGCGAGAGGCCTTCCTGTCCCCGCATGGAGCGGAACTTGAGCTGCTCGGCGCTCAGGACGGTGTGGACTTGGACGGTACGCGGCATTCGGAACTTCCCTGACCCTTGGGCTTCTGCGGCTGAGAAACCTTCGGTGACAGTCTAGAAATTCCTTATGTCACATAAATGACGCGAGGGGCGCAGAAGGGCGCCTTTCTCCTCTGAAACAACGCGTAGAAGAAGCCCTTACATCGAGGCTTCGAGCATGGCCTTGTAGTCGTCGCGCGTGGCCAGGCGCGGGTTGGTCTTGTGGCAGTGGTCGGCCATTGCGCCGTCGATGATCTTCTCGAACAGCGCGGGCGTTACGCCCACCTCAGCCAGGCCCTTGGGCAGGCCGAGGCGTGCGTTCATGTCGCGGATCGCGTCGCCGAGATCACCGGCCGAATCGAGGTGCATGGCCTGTGCCATGCGCTGCAGGCGCTGCTCTTTCTGCACCGATTCCGCGCCCGAATTGAAGTGGATCACGGCAGGCAGGAAGAGGGCGTTGAGCGTGCCATGGTGCAGGCGCGGATCGACGCCGCCCAGGCTGTGGCTCAGCGAATGCACGCAGCCCAGGCCCTTCTGGAAGGCCATGGCGCCCTGCATCGAGGCGCTCATGAGATTCAGGCGCGCCTCGCGGTCGCTGCCGTCTTTTGTTGCGCGCTCGATGTGGCCCCAGGCGCGCTCGAGCCCGTCGAGGCCGATGCCGTCGGCCGGCGGATTGAATGCGGCCGACATGAAGGTCTCCATGCAGTGCGCAATGGCATCCATGCCGGTGGCGGCCGTGAGCCTGGGCGGCAGGCCCAGCGTGAGCTCGGGGTCGCAGATCGCGGCCTTGGGCATCAGGAACCAGCTGTGAAAGCCGAGCTTGCGATGGTCGTCGACGATGACGATGGCACCGCGAGCCACCTCGCTGCCGGTGCCGCTGGTGGTGGGCACCGCAATCAGCGGCACCGCGCGATCGGTGATCTTCGGTGAGCCGCCCTCGATGGTCGCGTAGGTCTTGAGCGGGCCCTCATGCGTGGCCGCAATGGCGACGCCCTTGGCACAGTCGATGGCGGAGCCGCCGCCCACGGCGATCAGGCCGTCGCAACGGCCGCTTCGGTACAGCTCGACGGCCGCGCGCACTGCGGCTTCGGTGGGGTTGGAAGGCGTCTGGTCGAAAACCGAAACCTCGAGATCAGCGATGGCGTCGAGCGCCTTCTGCAGCACGCCGGCTGCGCGTACGCCTGCATCGGTCACGATCAGCGGGCGGTTGATGCCGATGCGCGCGCATTCGCTGGACAACAGCTTGATCGCGCCGAACTCGAACTGGATCTGGGTGAGGTATTGGATGAGTGCCATGGGGATGAAGGCCTCCGGGAGTCCGGGGCAGTACGATTGCCGACCAGCCAAATCTAACAAGAGCGATCAGTCTTGCACACGAAAGAAACCCTTGCCGCTGTCGCGCCGGGAACACCTCCCGCCATACGACTTACCCCGAAGATGGCCAGCGTTGTCGAGCGCATGGCGCGCGCCGGCCACCCCACGCTCGACCAGCTCACGCCCGAGGAGGCCAAGGCCTCCTACGAAAAGGGCGCGGGCGTGCTCGAAGTGCCCAAGCCCGAACTGGCGCGGGTGGAAGACTTCACCATTCCCGCACGCGACGACTTCGCGATCCCGGCACGGTTGTATGCGCCGTCCACCGATGTGCTGCCCGCGCTGATGTACTTTCATGGCGGTGGCTTCACCGTCGGCAATATCCGCACGCATGACACGCTGTGCCGCGTGCTGAGCGCCAAGAGCGGCTGCGCGGTGGTGTCGGTGGACTACCGCCTCGCGCCCGTGCACAAGTTTCCGACGGCGTCGAACGATGCATGGGACGCCTTCGCCTTCCTGGCCCACGAGGGTAGACGCGTCGGTGTCGACACGCGGCGCCTGGCGGTAGGCGGTGACAGCGCCGGCGGCACGCTCGCGGCCGTCTGCGCGATCCTTGCGCGAGATGCCGGCCTGCCGCTCGCGCTGCAGATGCTGATCTACCCCGGCATGACAGCCCATCAGGACACGGCCTCGCACCTTCGCCACGTCAACGGCCCGCTGCTGACCAAGGCGATGATCGATTTCTTCTTTGCGCAATACGTGCGCACGCCGGCCGACCGCGACGACTGGCGCTTTGCACCGCTGCTGGCCGACGACGTCGATGGCGTGGCGCCGGCCTGGATCGGTCTGGCCGAATGCGACCCGGTGGTTGATGACGGCATTGCCTATGCCGACAAGCTGCGCGCTGCGGGCGTGGCGGTCGACCTGGAAATCTATCGGGGCGTGATCCACGAATTCATCAAGATGGGCCGGGCGATACCGGAGGCGCTGCAGGCGCAGGACGATGCGGCCCGGGCGCTGCGCGAGGCCTTGCAGCCTTGAGCGCCGTCGCGCACGCCTACCGCTACGCGCACGCTTCGGCCACGGTGGCCGAACCGGCGGGGCCCCGGCTCAGCCTTGCCACATCAAGCCCGCAGACCGACGGCAGCGCGGCGCATCCGCATTTCTTCGAAGGACGTTTGCTGCAGCCCCGGCTGTGCGCCGAACTGCTCAGCGCCGTGCATCTGGTCGTCGGCTCGCGCTTCTTCACGCCTGCCAACAGCGTGGCGCGTGCGATTGCGCTGGCCGATCCGGTGGTCACGGCGGGCGGCGAGCTGCTGCGCTTCGAAGGATTTTCGGCCTGCTGCAGTTGCTATGTGCGCGTCGACCTGCTGCCGGAGTCCTATGACGGGCAGGTCGTGGGCAAGGGCACGACCAATGTCGACTTCAATGCCCCGATGCGCGCTGCACTGGCCCGTTTGCGCGACGCCGACGGGCTGTCGCTGTCGGTCGGCCGAGATGCGTTGACGCTGGAATCGGGCGGCAGCGAGGTGGTTGAGCGCAAGGTGGCATTGCCCCTTCGATGGCTGCGCGGCATGGTCGAGGTGCAGTCTTACCTGGCTGGCATGCGGCGTCGCTTCGAGCTCAAGGGGCTGGAGGCGCTGCGCTTCTTTCGAACGCTGCCCAAGGCCTCGACCAGCCGCACGCCATTGTGGATGGTGCCGTCGCCCAAGGGGCCTTTCACCACGACGCGACCGCATCCGCAAGGCGTACGCGTGACAGACACAAGCCGGCTGCGCGTGCTCGAAGCATTGCTGCCCAAGGCCCAGGGCCTCGTAGTGCACGCCGACGAAGCACAACAGGCCAGCGCCTGGGTGCTCGGTTTTCCGGGCGCACGGCTCACGCTGGCGCTCAGTGCCGAACCCTGGCGTGGCTTCTCGGGTGAAGGGCAGGCGCTGCGCGCGCTGATGCGCATGAACGACGAGCGTGCGGTGGCGCAGGTGCGTGCGCAGCTGAACTGGCAACCATTGATCGACACGCCGGCGCTGGCCCAAATGCTGGGTGCGGCCGTATCGAGCGTGGACGATAGCCTGCGCATCCTCGGCGCTTCTGGCCTGGTCGGCTTCGATGTAGCCGAGGGTCGATACTTTCACCGCGTACTGCCCTTCGACCTGTCATCGGTCGAAGACATGCACCCGCGCCTGGCCGATGCGCGCGAGCTGCTGGCCCGTGGCGCCGTGAGCATCGCCAAGTCCAGCCCCCTAGAGGCGCAGGTGGCCAGCGGCGGCACGGTGCACAGCGTGCTGGAGATCGACGGTGAATTGCGGTGCACTTGCCCCTGGTACGCCAAGCACCAGGGCGAACGCGGCCCCTGCAAACATGTGTTGGCGGTGGAAGCCACAGTCGCAACCATCTTCCCGACAGAAGGCGCTAGATGAGAAATGAAGAGGAGCTGCCGGTGTTCGTGCCGGCCGACGCGTTGGAGCATGCAGTGCACCAGGGCGACTTCGACGCGACGCTCGCCAGCTTGCAGGCTATGTCGACGGCTGAACGCAAGGCCTGCGCCGAATCGCTCGAGAAGATGGGGCAAATGGCGACCTGCAGCCACTGGCCGGCCAGCCCCTATGCGCGGCAGTGGAGCGGCGAGGCGCAGACGGCGCAATACCGCGCCCTGCAAGCTGCCATCGTCGTGTGCATGGCGCCAAAAGCCTTGCTCGACCACGCCAATCCGCAGGTAGTACTCGACCCGGAGACCGTCGCTGCGCTGTGCAAGCAGTTCGGCATCGATGCGGCCGGCTGGCGCGCCGCACTACAGCAAGTGGCTGAAGCGGAACTCCGCGCCTTCGCCTGGCGCATCCTTCCGGTGCAGAACCTGGTGGCTGCGGGGTTGATCGATCGGCCACAAAACGATGACTACGCCATTGGACTGATTGCCTTGCCGCGTGCCTTGAATCGCTCGACCATGGACGAGAAGTTCGACCGTGATCCCGGCCTGTACCAAGCTGTGCTTCGCCTGTTCGACGTGGAGGGAACGAGCGAGCACAACCTGTCGGCGGTCGATAAATACAACTATTCGCCCAAGAACTACTGGTCGTACATCTTCATGGAGGGGGTCGCCAGAGGCGAATTCACTCGCCCCCAGTTGCTCGACAAGACTCTCGGCACGCTGGAGCGCGACTGGCCGCAGTTTCGCGCGGGCTGGTTCTCGCGCTTCCACGAGACGCTGGCGCCCACCGCGGACGAGATGGCGCCCTTTGCTCCGCGCTATCTCGGCCTGTGCCAGAGTCGCATTCCGCCGACCGTCACGATGGCGCTCGGTGCGCTGAAGACGCTTCACGTGGCGGGGCATGTCGACGGGGCATCGCTGTTGGGCGCGGTGCAGCCGGTGTTCTATGCCAGCGCCAAATCGCAGGTCGATGCGGCGCTGAAGCTGGCGGAAGCTGCAGTCAAGCGCGAGCCCGCGCTGGCGCAGGACGCGTCGGCGGTGGCGCTGCACGGGTTGGCGCACGAAGCGGCCGACTTGCAGAAGAAGCTCATCGAGCGGCTCAAGGCCTGGGGCATGAACGATGCGGCACGTGCGGAACTGGAGGCGCATGTGCAAAGCGTGGCCACCGTCAACAGGCCAGCGCTGCTGTCCCTGATCGGAAACGTTGGGCCCGCAGCGTCTGTGGAAATTCCGGTCGCAGAACAACCACCGGTGGGGCACGGACCGCTCGATCCGCTTGATACGAGTCGGATGCTCGTGCCGATCGGCGATGTGACCGAACTGGTCGATTGCATCGCCTTTGTGCTGGAGAACCCTAAGGACATCGACGCGCTGGAGCGCGTGCTCGAGGCGCTAGTGCGTATGGCGCCGTTGCCGCAGCCGCTTCTGAAGCAGTTCGCGCCGGTGATGAAGCGTGCACTCAAGCTGATAGACCGAGAGGTGCAGAACCGGCTCGCTCGCCTGCTGGCCTTCGTCGGCGGCGGCAAGCGCCCGCAAGGCCATAGCGAAAAGTCACAGAAGCCGAAGGCCGAGGAGTTCCTGGCGTCGCGAGTGGAAGACCTGATCGATCAGGCCGCACAGGGCTGGGGCCTGGCACCGCTGGCATCGGCCACGCATGCACGCGGCTTCATCGACGCGGCCGTCTTCATCGAACGCATCGCGGTGTACCAGGCACGTGGCGTCCAGGCGCCTTCGGGCGAACAGGTGCGCGGCCTTTTGCGGCTCGCCCCCGCGGGCGATCGCTCGGCGGCATTGCGCAACCAGGCACGGCAACTGGCCGATGCGCCGCTGGCGCGTGCACTGCGCCACGCGCTTGGTGAAGACGGCGTTCCGATCACTGCCAAAGGCGATGAAGAGCAGGCGCTTTTCGCTGCGGCTGCTCGCATTCGCCACCCAGGCGGTGACGATCCTCTCGTGCTGGACGCCCTCGGTGATTTCGGGCCAGACGGCGCGAACGCCGCCCGCTACGCGTGGTCGGTGGATGCCAGGAGCTCGACCTATGCAGGCAAGACCTACGTGCATCACCACCTAACGCTGAGCGCGGCGGAGGTGCCCGCGAGCACACCGCATGTGCTGATGGCGGTGCGCCGTGCCGGTGTCGATGACACCCATGACGAGGCCCTGCTGCGCTACATGGCCGCGGTGGTGCCGTCATCTCTTGAATCTTTCTTTGTCGACGGCTGCCGGCAGGTCGGCAACAACCTCGACTGGTGGGAGGCGCGATGGCAAGACCACGCCTACCTGACGCTGCTGCTCGACCCCACGGTACCCCTGACCGCCGTGCAGCCAATGGCCGTGCTGCTACTGGCGTTGGCGCTGGCCGGCAAGGAGCCCGGCCAGACCGCGCTCGCGGTCGACGCGCTGGTGCAGTCATTTATCGACGGGAGGCTGGAGGTCCCTGCGCTCGGAGCGCAGTTGCGCGCGCTGCTGTCGACGCCGATCGTCATGGCCAAGCGCTACGCCAAGAGCCTGCAGGCCGCGGTGCGCGCCGATGGACGGTTGGCCGCACCAGTCTTCGACATGCTCTGCGAGATGCTGGCAGCCGATGTCGAAAACCCGCCCAAGAACCTGACCGCGTTGATGGAGCTTCTGCTCGAGATTGCACTGAGTTCGCAACGCACGCTGCCCGCGCCGACGCTGGAGGTTCTGGCCCGCCTGTCTCTGGGCGGCAAGGGGCGCGCAGTACAGAAGAGCCTGTTGGGCTTGCGCGCGGGCGCGCCAGCCTGAAGCCTCGCCCCATTCCTACAATTTCAACCCTTTCCGGAGACATGAATGCAGCGTAGCGATTTCCGTTTCTTCCACCGCCTGCGCGTGCGCTGGGCCGAAGTCGACATGCAGAAGATCGTCTTCAACGCGCACTACCTGATGTACTTCGACACCGCCATCGCGGACTATTGGCGCGCGCTGGCGCTGCCGTACGAAGAGGCGATGCACGCGCTGGGAGGGGACCTCTACGTGCGCAAGGCCACGATCGACTTTCGGGCCTCGGCCCGCATGGACGACGTGCTCGACGTGGGCATGCGCTGCACGCGCATCGGCAATTCGTCGATGGTGTTCGAGGGCGGGCTGTTCCGGCAGGACCAGTTCCTGGTGGGCTGCGAACTGGTCTACGTGTTTGCCGACCCGGCCACGCAGACCTCGAAGCCGGTGCCGGCGCTGCTGCGCGAGGTGCTGACCGGTTATGAGGCCGGCGAGCGCATGAGCACCGTCGAGACGGGCGACTGGGCCACGCTGGGCGAAGGCGCGAGCGCTTTGCGGCGCGCGGTGTTCATCGAGGAGCAGAACATTCCCGAAGCGATGGAGTGGGACGAGCACGATGCCGTGGTGCTGCACGCGGTGGCGCGCAACCGCATCGGGCAGGTCATTGCTACGGGCCGGTTGCTGCCGGCCGAGAACGGCGTCTCGCACATCGGGCGCATGGCGGTGCATCGCAACCTGCGCAGCGGCGGGCATGGCGCTGCCGTGATGCAGGTGCTCGAAGAGGCCGCCAGGGCCCGCGGCGACGGCGTGGTGGCGCTGAACGCGCAGCGCAACGCCGAGCGCTTCTATGCGCGGCTGGGCTATGTGCCGCATGGCGATGGCTTCGAGGAGGCCGGCATCCCGCATATCGAGATGCGTCGGTCTCTTCTTTCATCTTCTCAATAGCGTCAATAGCGGCTGGGCGGGTCCGGCACGTAGCCCGGGTCCGAACCCGGGAACGGCGACGGGCCGGCCGGACGCGGCCAGCGCGGCGGAGGCGGCACCGGAATCACGCCTGCGGCGACGAGGTTCTCGCGGCTGTCGTAGCGGATGCGGACTACCTCGTCGGGAGAGGACTGCGCACGCTCGAAGGTGGTCTTGCCTACGTACGAGGTCTCGCGGCGGCCGTGGGCGGTGCCCAGGCTCGGGCTTGGGGCTGCCTGGCGAGCCATGCTGCCCGAGGCGGATGCCTCCGCAGCGGGTGCGCTGTCTGCCGAGCCGGCCTTCGCACGCGCATCGCCTTGGTACGACGACGATGACTCGCTGCGGCGCTCGCGTTCGCCGTATTCGTCGCGGCGCGGGTATGGCGTGATGGGAGGCGGAAGCGGCTCGGGCATGCGCTCGCGGAACATTGCGACGCCGATCACGCCCACGTCGTCGGGCCGGCCGGTGCGGCTTGCGTAGGAGTTGCCGGCCGCGGCGAATTCGAAGGCCGCGATCTGCGAGTCGCTCTTGCGCCAGCCTGTGATGTCGCTGCGCTCGCTTGCGCTGAACACATAGCCGTTCTGCCCGACGCCCGCGGTTTCGCCGGTGACGACGTTGACGCCGTCCACCGACATCACGGCCATGATGCGTTCGCCCATCGCGTTGCGCGCCCGGATGGCATAGCGCGCGCCGGGACGGCCGGCCACCCAGTATTCGCCGCGGTGGCGGTAGATCGGCAGTTCCGCGCCGGTACCGCGGTCGACCACGCTGATCTGCATCAGTGAGCCGATGCGGCTGGATGGCGTTGGCGGAGCGTAAGACCGCTCGGGGCTCTGCGCGCAGGCCGAGAACGAGGCCACGGCGCTCAGGGCCAGGGCGGTGGAGAAGAATCTGCGCTTCATGGTGTGTCTTCCTTGCCAGGAGTTGATCGGTGCAGGCTTCTACGGCGCAGCATCGGCGGCAGGGTTAAACGACGCGCAAAAAAATGGCGCTATCTGTTCGATAGCGCCAAACGCCCCCATTCTTCAAGGGCGTTGGGGGTAAGTTGGCTCAGATGTCTTCGAGCAAGGGGTAGGGCAGCGGCTCGACCGTGAGCGCCGGACCATCGGCTGCGCCCACATGCAAGCCACCGGCTTCGAGCGCGGCGATCTGCATGGAGATCAGCGCGGACCAGCCGCCATCGGGAGCCGGCGCAGCTTGCGCCACGGTACCCACGGGCTGATCGGCGTCGCCGGCGGCGAACACTTCCTGCCCGGCGGACACGGGGGCATCGGCCTGCACGAGGTAGGTGCGGCGCTTCAGCGTGCCGCGGAACTGGCTGCGCGCGACCACTTCCTGGCCGGGGTAGCAGCCCTTCTTGAAGTTCACGCCGCCGACCGATTCGTAGTTGATCATCTGCGGCACGAAGGCTTCGATGACCGGCGTGGTCAACGTCACGATGCCGCTGCGGACTTCGCTCCATTGCCACAGGCTGGCGTCGACCGCCGGACCCACGGGGGCGGCATGGCCGGCCGGCGCGATCCAGAGCGCGCGCGGAACGCCGTCGGCGGGGTACAGCGACACGGCGCTGACCTCGTCGCCGACTGCCGTGCGCTTGCCGGGCAGCGCGGTGGCGTCGAGGCCGTTGCCAGTCAATGCCGTGCCGGCCAGGCCGTACAGCGCAAATTGTTCGGTGGCGTCGGTCAGCTTGACCTTGGCGCGCAGCACGAACATCGACAGGCGCTTGAGCGTGGCGGCCAGGATGTCGCGGCTGCACACCAGCAAGATCAGTTCGGGTTGCGGCTTGATGCCGATGAAACTTGCGATCACACGGCCCTTGGCAGTGCACAGCGCGGCCAGGCGGGCGTCGGAGGCGCCTTGCAGCGAGAAGTCTTGTGTCAGCTGGCCGTGCAGGAAGCTGGCGGCATCGGGGCCCTCTGCACGGATCACACCAAGGTGGGAGAGGGCGGTCACGCCATTGAGAACGACAGTGGTCATCGCTGAATTATCATGGCCGTGCCTGTTCCTTCGGGTCGGCAGGGGCTCCCGCCCTGCAACCTGCAAGGCCACCGGTTTTTTCATCTCCTCCTCCGGCTTTTTCCCGTCACCCCCACATCGGATCCGTGCGCAGCTTCTTCCTCACGCTTTTCCTGCTCGCCGCCCTGATTGCGCTTGCGCTCGGCGGCGCTGGCCTCTGGTGGGTGCACCAGCCGCTCAAGCTGCCCGCGCCCACCGTCGATCTGTCGGTCGAGCCCGGCACCACGCCGCGCGGCATTGCGCAGGCCGTTGCCGACACGGGCGTCGACGTGCAGCCGCAACTGCTCTACCTGTGGTTCCGCGTTTCGGGGCAAGACCGCCAGATGCGCGCCGGCAGCTACGAGCTGGAGCGCGGCATTACGCCTAAGCTGCTGCTCAATATCCTGGTGCGCGGCGAGGAGGCCACTCGTAGCCTGGTGCTGGTCGAGGGCTGGAACATCCGCCAGGTGCGCGCCGCGCTCGCCAAGGCCGACCAGCTCAAGCCCGACAGCGTGGGCCTGACCGACGAGGCGCTGATGGCCAAGCTCGGCAAGCCGGGCATGCACCCGGAAGGGCGCTTCTTCCCGGACACGTACACCTACTCGAAAGGCTCGACTGACATCGCCCTGCTGCAGCGCGCAATGCGGGCCATGGACAAGAAGCTCGAAGCCGCCTGGGCCGCCCGCGCCTCCGATCTGCCGCTGAAATCGGCCGATGAGGCGCTTATTCTGGCCAGTATTGTCGAAAAGGAGACAGGCAAGGCCAATGACCGCGCGGAAATCGCGGCCGTCTTCACCAACCGTTTGCGCATCGGCATGCCGCTGCAGACCGACCCGACGGTGATCTACGGCATGGGCACGGCCTTTGAAGGCAACCTGCGCAAGAAAGACCTGCAGACCGATACGCCCTGGAACACCTACACCCGCGGTGGGCTGCCGCCCACGCCGATTGCCATGCCTGGCAAGGCCGCGCTGCTGGCGGCGGTGCAGCCGGCGCAGAGCAAGTCGCTGTACTTCGTGTCGCGCGGCGACGGCACCAGCCAGTTCAGCAGTTCGCTCGACGACCACAACCGCGCAGTCAATCAATATCAGCGCGGCGGCAGTCCCAACAAACCGAAGGCGACCCAATGAGTGACAACGGTCTGTTTCTGACGCTGGAAGGCATCGATGGCGCCGGCAAGTCGAGCCATCTCGATGCGCTGGAAGCGCTGTTCAGGGCGCAGGGCCGTGAAGTCGTGCGTACGCGCGAGCCCGGCGGCACGCCCCTGGCCGAGACGCTGCGTGGGCTGATCCTCGAAAAGCCGATGGACCCGCTGACCGAATCGCTGCTGGTGTTCGCGGCGCGGCGCGATCACATCGTGCAGGTCATCGAGCCGGCACTGGTGCGTGGCGATGTGGTGCTGTGCGACCGGTTCACCGATGCGACCTTCGCCTATCAGGGCGCGGGACGTGGCTTCGATGAAGCCGTGCTGTCGACGCTCGAGCGGTGGGTGCAGGCGGAGGCGGGCAGGGCGACGCTGCTGCAGCCGCACATCACGCTGTGGTTCGACCTTGCGCCCGAGATTGCTGCACAACGATTGGCCGGGGCCCGCGTGCCCGACAAGTTCGAAGCTCAGCCTGTCGAGTTTTTCAGCCGCGTCGCCCAGGGCTACGCGGCCCGTGCGGCCGCCGATACGAAGCGCTTCGTGCGCATCGACGCCAGCCAGTCTCGCGACCAGGTCTGGCAGCAGGTTGAAACGGCGTTGGTGGCGCGTGGTGTGCTGAGCGGTGGTGTCACTCGATGAGCGCTCCGGCACTGACTCCCTGGCTGCGCTGGCCGCTCGCGGAACTGCTGCGCCAGCGCGGCCATGCCTGGCTGCTGCAAGGCCCCTCCGGCATCGGCCAGTACGAACTGGCGCTGGCGCTCGCGTCCGCGTGGCTGTGCGAGCAGCCGACCGAGGAGGGCACCGCCTGCGGCCACTGTGCCAGCTGCCATGCCATCGAGGTCCGCACCCACGCCGACCTGTGCGTGCTGATGCCCGAAGTCGCCATGCAGGAGCTGAACTGGCCGCTCGACGAGAAGGCTCAGGCCGACATCGACGACAAGAAGCGCAAGGCCAGCCGCGAAATCCGCGTCGAGGCGATGCGCGATGCGGTCGGCTTCGCCCAGCGCACCAGCGCGCGCGGCCGAGGCAAGGTGGTGCTGGTGTATCCGGCCGAGCGCATGAATACGATCACCGCGAATGCGCTGCTGAAGACGCTCGAGGAGCCGGTCGGCGATGTGCGCTTCGTGCTCGCCAGCGAGGCTGCGTGGCAACTGCTGCCGACTATCCGCAGCCGCTGCCTGGGCTTCACGCTGCCATGGCCCGAGACTGCCGAGGCCGAAGCCTGGCTGGCCGCGCAGGACGTGCCCGCCGCCGATGCGGCCGCCCTGCTGCGCGCTGCCGGCGGCCGGCCGAGCGACGCCTTGCGGCTTGCGCGCTCGGGCCAGTCACCCAAGGCATGGGCCTTGCTTCCCAAGGCGATGACGCGCGGCGACGTGGGTGCTCTGGCCGATCACGCGCCAGCGCAGGCCGTCGGTGCGCTGCAGAAGCTTTGCCACGACCTGATGGCTATCGGCAACGGTGCCGAACCCCGGTTTTTCGATGCTGCCGATTTGCCTGCGGCCCCGTCCCGGCTGGCGCTGGCGCGCTGGTCGAAGTCGCTTGCAAGCGCCGCGAGAACCGCGGAACACCCGTTCAATGCGGGCCTCATGCTGGAAGCGCTTGTGAGCGAAGCGCGAACCACCCTAAACTCTGCCGCTCGTCGCCCATGAATCAACCCACAGCCCCCGCCGCCAACGCCACGCCCGCCCGGCCGAGCGTCATCCAGCTCGCCATCAAGGAAAAGGGTGCGCTGTACGCGGCCTACATTCCGCTGTTCGCGGAGGGCGGCATCTTCATTCCGACCACCCGCGAATATCGGCTCGGCGACGACGTCTACGTGCTTTTGACACTGCCGGAAGACCCGCAGCGCTATCCGGTGGCCGGCAAGGTCGCCTGGATCACGCCGTCGCGTGCGGCTGGCAACCGGGCGCCTGGCGTGGGCATTCGTTTTCCGTCCGACGAAAAGTCGCGCCAACTGAAGGCGCGCATCGAGGCAGCATTGGGTGGCTCGATGGCGTCCGACCGCCCCACGCAAACTATCTGATCGGCTTCCCCCATTGCGACCCGGCAAAGCCGGTGTTCGCGGTATTTCTGGCATGGGCCCGACAATCAGCGCCATGTTTACAGACTCTCACTGCCACCTCACGTTTCCCGAATTCGCGGGCCAGATGCCGCAGATCCGCGCCGCCATGGCCGCTGCGCAGGTTGACCGGGCGCTTTGCATCTGCACCAAGCTCGAAGAGTTCGATGAAGTGCAGGCCCTTGCTGCCAGCTACGACAACTTCTGGGCCAGCGTGGGCGTGCACCCCGACAACGAGGACATCGCCGAACCCAGCGTCGAAGACCTGGTACGGCTTTCAGCCCGGCCGCGCGTGGTTGCCATCGGCGAGACCGGCCTCGACTACTACCAGATGGAAGAACGCAAGGGCGGCCGCAGCATTGCCGACATGGAATGGCAGCGCGACCGTTTTCGTGTGCACATCCGCGCCGCGCAGCAGACCCGCAAGCCCTTGGTGATCCACACCCGCGAGGCCTCGGCCGACACGGTGGCGATCCTGAAGGAGGAGGGCGAGGACGGCGGCGGCAACGCGGCCGGCGGCGTGTTCCATTGCTTCACCGAAACCGCTGAGGTGGCACGCGCGGCGCTCGACCTCGGTTTCTACATCTCGTTCTCCGGCATCCTGACCTTCAAGAAGGCCCAGGACTTGCGCGACGTGGCCGCTTTCGTACCGCTGGATCGCATGCTGATCGAGACGGACAGCCCTTATCTCGCGCCCGTGCCGTACCGCGGCAAGACCAACAATCCGTCGTATGTGCCATTCGTGGCGCAACAGATCGCCGAGCTGCGAAAAATGCCCGTAGAGGCCATCGCCAAGGCGACGAGCGACAACTTCGAAACATTGTTCAGGGACGTCAAATCATGAAAAACTACATTAAGAAGTCGATTTATCTCATTGTCATTGCTACATCTTTTGCAGCGCAGGCAGGCTCGTTCGAGGATTTCTTCCGGGCCGTGCGCGGCGACAACGCCAGCAGCGTGCGCAGCCTGCTGCAGCGCGGGTTCGACCCGAACACGCGTGACGAACACGGCCAGACTGGCTTGCTGATCGCACTGCGCGAGCCGTCGCCGAAGGTCATCCAGGTGCTGATCGAGTCGCCGCAGACCAACGTGGATCTGGCCAACGCCAAGGATGAAACCCCGTTGATGCTGGCCGCGATCAAGGGCCAGCAGGACCTGGTCACGCAACTGCTGAAGCGCGATGCCGCGGTCAACAAGACGGGCTGGACGCCGCTGCATTACGCAGCCACCAGCGGCCAGTTGACCATCATGAAGGTGCTGCTCGACAACTACGCTTTCATAGACGCGCAATCGCCCAATGGCACCACGCCGCTGATGATGGCGGCGATGTACGGTTCGAGCGAAGCGGTGAAGCTGCTGCTGGCCGAGGGCGCCGATACGACGATGAAGAACCAGCTGGGCATGACAGCCGTCGACTTCGCGAACAAGGTGAACCGATCGGACACCGCGGCGATGATCACCGCGGCTGCGGCGGCACGGGCCAATGCGCCCAAGGCAATACCCAAGGACGGCAAATGGTGAGACGGGCAGGCGCCAAGTTGGCGGTCGGCTTGACGATGATGGGCCTTGCATCCGGCGCGATGGCACAGCACGCGATCTACAAGTGCGTTCAGGGTGGCAAGGTCGTTTATTCGAATGAGCCTTGTCCGGATGCAAAGAAGATCGAAATCAAGCAGACGAAGGGTGTGAATTACGAAGGCAGAGGCGCTGGGGGGGCGCCGAAGCGCTAAGACAGCGGTTGGTGGTCGCTTGTTGAGTTATTCATTCTGCACACAATGTGCATTATGTTAAATTCTGCACGCGTCGAGTCCTTCGTGGCTAGGGTGAGCGTCCATACGCAGAAATGTGTTCGCCGTTTTTGCAGACATGTGTTCGCGACTTCATCCTCGCTCCGCTGCTTCCTGTAGTTGTCGCGATAAGTCCTTGTCGCCATTAGCTGCGTTATTGCGACGCTACCGACGGGCATCGCGAATCATTGGGGCGTGGACGGTAGATCTTGCGTCCATCGTGCGCCGGTCCGGCGCGCCGGCTTAGAATTGGAAAAGACAGTTCGAGAGCGAGTGCGTATACGGACCAGCTGCCTGGAGAAATCCAGGTCCTGCACAGCAGGGGTAACAGAGCCTCGCAGCGACGACCGACAACGGTCATCAAGGAAAGGGCCTTCGGGCCCTTTTCTCTTGGTCCAAAGCATTGGAGCGATCGCGTTATGCGCCTGACCGGCGAGGGAGGCAGCAAACTCGCCGCGAAGCTGTTCGGCCACCTTCTCGGCAACGCGCAGCGAAACCCGCTAAGCCTCCAGCTTCAAGGCGCCCTCTTTCGCTACGGCCCTGTTGCTTTTGCTCCTTGAACGGTTGACGCAAAAGCCTTGACCTGAAATACGGTTGCGTCTCCAGGGTTTCTCCTCATCGAATCCACCCCCTTTTTTTCCCGCGGCGGCGGCGCTCGCTCTGACAATCGCCAGCGGGCGGCTCAACAGACAGGTATTGGGGCCTGCTGAACGTGGGGGAAAGAAATGAGATCTGTTCTTCTATTGGTGGCTCCGTGCCAGCGCTTGCTCAAACTCCGGCGATTCTCTTGGAGGCCTGCAATGCGATGGAGCCGGCGAGTAAGCGGCTCGACTGTCTTAGGGTTGCGGCTGGAGTTCGTCCTGCTCCAGCAGCGGCCTACAGCGGAACGCCCTCCACTCCACGCGCCGAACCTACGCGAAATGCCTTGTGTGACAACCAGCCCTTTGCATGTTTCCTAGTAATCAGATGAACAGTTTCGACGAAATCAAAAGGGAATACGAAGAGCTTTCGAGCCTACCCCTCGATTCTGATGGCGCCGCGAAGCGCCGACGCGGCTTTGCGTTCGAGCGCCTACTCACCAATCTCTTCATGCTCGACGAGCTTGAACCACGCGCCGGCTATCGGCCCGCGGGGGAGCAGATCGATGGCTCGATTTATCTCGACGGCCGTATCTATTTGCTCGAGGCCAAATGGCACGCTGATCCACTGCCGGCCTCCACGCTCTATCAATTCAAGGGCAAGGTCGATGGCAAGCTCGCCGGTACGATCGGCATCTTCATATCGATGTCGGGATATGCGGAAGACGCAGTCGATGCACTGATCCTCGGCAAAGGCCTCAACGTGATCTTGGTCGACCGACGTGACATGGACGCGGCCATTCTTCGAGGCATCGGCTTCAAGAAGGTCCTGAAGCTGAAGCTCCGTAAAGCCTCCGAGGAAGGCGCGGTCTACTTTCCGGTTGAGGGCGAACTCGTCACGGCCAAGAAGACGCGCACTATCGAAATCGATCACCTGCGCTTCGACCATCTGACGGACCAAGTTGTGGCTACTCAGCCTGCCCAACCTGCGGCCGCCGACCTGTTAATCGTTTGCGAAGGAGATTCAGATCGCGCGATCATCGCTACGCTCGCCGAACGAATCCTCGCGACAGCAGGCTCAGGCCGCTCGATCAAGATTGTGGCGGCGATGGGCAAGTTCACCATCCCTCGCGTAGCGAATGCATTGTGGGGCACCTTCCACACCGAATCTAAGGTGCTGATCGTGACGGACGGCGATGGCGACCCGGTCGGAACATACACCATGCTTTCGATTGGCATGGAATTTAAGGACTGGGTCGCCTCCATCCCCAATCCATCAATTGAAACCTGGCTTGGCCTCGACCCGGAGCATCTTCGGCGCAAGGGCGGAAGGTTTCGCATTGAGCAGTCCCAGCGGGCTGCTCATGAATTGGATATCGCGGCGCTAAGGCTACAGGACGAAGAGTTCAGTCGGTTCCACAATGCGGTTCTAGGAACCTAGTCGCTCCCGCGCCGGACGGAGAATGCCCCGTCGCAGCAAGCAGATACGCTGATGCCTTGTCCGCCAGAAGACCGACCAAGCATGGCTCTGCGACCAGCTCAAGCAAAATGCACAGCGATGTACAGCACGCTCTCCATCTTTGCAGGGTTAGACGCCAACGACGCTATTCGATTCGTAGGCGATGTGCCCCGCGGCGCGGCTTGTGGCTGCCGTTGCGAGGCTTGCGGAGCTGCGTTGGTTGCCCGACGAGGCGATATTCGTACGTGGCACTTCGCACATGAGGCGAGTCAAGAGCGGCCCGATTGTTTCGTGGGTGCGGTCAACTTGCTCAGGCGACTTGCAATCCAGCGACTGCAAGACGCACCGCTGTTCGACTTACCGATTTTTTCGACGGAGGTTGTGACACGCACTCCCCTACCCCGATTCGTGGAGTGCGTTGAATGGCCACCTGGCGCAGTCCGGCTTGAGCGATGGGAGACAAGTTTTCCGCGACATGGATCCGTGGCGTTGCTCCGGCTTGATAGCGGAACCGCAGTGCGCCTGTTCGTCGAGATTGAGGAGGCCTCGTCTCCAAGGCCAAGGCTCGAGCTCGCGAACGACGGGGGCATTGTCTACTGGGTTCCATTGCCCGCTGTCGTCAGCGAGCTCAAGGATCGAATTGCCGCGCTTCGGCATATCGACAGTTTTGGTCACTTCGCCTGGATCAACCTCCCAGACGCGAACGCAAGGGTCGCCGAGACGCTGACGCGTTTGGAGGAGAAGGCCCGTCGGGTGCGCGACGAAACTCTCGCCTTGCGGCGCATGAGCGGATCATTGCCCCCCGATGCGGAACAACCTACCGCGCCGTATACCCCAGCACCACCGCGAGAGGAGTTCGATGGTTCACCGTGGGTCTTATGGCGTAAGCCTAGTCATGCATTCATTTTCTACGGCATGAAAGATGGTTCGGCTTGGGTGCTTTTTCCTCACAAGGATGGTCGGATGTTTATGGCGCCGTGGCCGACATGTGAGGACGGCTGGGACGAGCGCCTTCCTATGAGAATTGGCACCCCGATCTCCGAACTAGGCGCTTATGCGCTCACCGATCGCTTGCAGACAATGGTGTATTTAAGCCCGCAATCGAAATCCATACGGACTGCGAGCACCTGGAAAGAATTGCAAGAGATCAAGTGGCCATTGGCTGCTTAGTTTCCAACGGCATGAGCGAGGCCGACAGGCGCAGTCCAAGGGCTTGGAAGGCCATCTGACCGGCGCTGATCATGACTGGAAGATGGGTGAAGCAATTCATTGGACAAACGCGAAGTAAAGCCCTGACGAAGCTGTCGGTTTTCGTTGGGGACGGAATTTTTTTCACTGGGAATGGAACTGTGATTCCTTTGAAATCAACGTCTTGGAGGTGTCTTTCGATCTTGGTCGTCGACCGTAGCGTCGAATTTGCGGCTGCCTAGGCATTTACGCGGAGGGCCATGCCGGCGTGACTTGCGGCTGGCTAGGCCCGCATGGCTTTCCCGCTGCCCTTCGTTCAGGCACGATCCGCGTTCGCCAGGATCCGCCAAAATGATGCCGCCACCGAAGCATTCCCCTCCCCCTCGACAAATCATTCGGAAGAGTGCCCCTTTCGACCTATCTGCGCTGCGCGGGGAGACACCCGGCTTCGCGCACGTCTTAGCGAATGCGATCGAGCAGCTCACGGAGCTTCCAGATTTCTCGGAAGCCAAGAGCGTCGCTGTGATGACGGACTTTGGTGGGGAGCATCCTGGCGCGCGGTTCAACACTTATTCGTTTCTCTTCCTTGCGTCCGACCGCAACGGTCCTTTCGCGGAGGCAGTGAGCGACCTCCGAGAAAGACACGGCATCCTCGAGCCATACAGCGAATTCAGGTACAAGCGGCTCACATCCGGAGGACGCAGTCGAGCTCTTCCTGAATTTCTTCACGCGGTCGACGGCTTGATCCATGGTGCCGTCATCACGGTGGCCGTTGAGAAACAGATCGACTCTTTGTTCGGCGGCGCGGCTCGAATCGAAGAAACGCTCTCCGAGATGGGCTTCGGCCGATGGAAAAAGGGCGCCGGAGAGAAAGTCCTTCGCGTAGGCCACACGTTCGCGATTTTCGCCTCTCTGCTCGTAAGGCCCGATCAACCGATCATCTGGTACTGCGACAAGGACGCGATCAACGAAGACGGGCGGGAGCGCACGTTTGAAAACACTCAACGGTTGTTCGCGAGCGCGCTTCGGATGTACTCGAAGGAAAGGTCGGCGCAGCTGATGTCTGGGAAGTCGCTCGATGAGAAGTCGTTTCTTGACGATCTCTTGAGCGTGCCGGATTTCGCAGCCGGAGTAGTTCAGGACCTCTTGGCCGGACACGAAACAGGAAAAAACGTCGCTGGCGGTGAGGAAAAAATCCGGGTCATGAAGTGGATGGCGGCAGAAAGCAAATTTTTGTCCAAGCAAACCATCCAGATACTTCAGCGCGGTGACGAAATCGTCAGTACGAAGGTGGATTTCTCGCCGGTGGCCAACTCGGCACTGAAGTCCGAGTGAACTCTTGGAGTGAGGATCCGTCGCGATGAGGACTGGGGCGAAATGCCGTGAGCCAATGCGACCATCGAGGGCAATGCGGGCTATAGCTGGCGCGAAGGGAAGTCGCCGAGCACCAATATGACGTGCGACTCAGACGGCCCCTCTTCACAGCGAAGAGACATGACACGCTCAGTTCCAACTACACGGTCGATATCGAGCTTGCATCCCGCCTCGTTCGCGACCCTGCGAATCGTAGCCTCGACATCAACTGGACCACCGAACCTCGGCATGACGTCACCAATCGGAAACTTGAAGTGAAACATCGGCATGAAGTCTCCTCAAATAGCGCCAAACGGGACGCCTCCGGCCGAGATCGTCGCACGAACCCGTCGACGCCTAAGCGGAAGGCTTTTTCGGGCGGCATACTCGCTGCATGACATTCGAACTTTCTCCGCAAGCCATCGGCGCTGTCATTGCAGCGACCATTGCAGGGGGTATGAGTTTTCTAGGGTCCGTGTTTAGCAAGGACCAGAAGACCTCGGAATTCCGTCAGTCATGGATTGATGGGCTGCGCTCCGAAATCTCGCAACTGATCGCCCACGCCAATGCGATTCGAGGAGCGGCGGCAGTTGGCTATCCGGACGCCAGTGATCTTTACGACGCTGCGAAGGATCATTTTGTGGGAATCACTGTCGCCAAGACCAGCATCCTGCTGCGGCTCAATCCGTTAGAAGAGAACAACGCGAAGGTGATCACGCACGTCAATGCGCTTGAAAAGCTCATGGACACGAGTCCGATCGACCTCGCTGCGTGCCAGAAGGAGGAAACGGCCCTTGTTGCGACGGCTCAGGCGGTATTGAAGAGCGAATGGAACCGCGTCAAGCGCGGCGAGCCCCTCTTCTTCCTGACGAAAATCGTCGGCCTTGTGGTGTTTCTGGGCGCGCCTCTCACGCTTGCCGCGCGCTATTTTGGATGGATCTGAGAGTTGGGACAGCCAATCGATTCCGCCTGGCCCAACTTCCCAATTCGCCAGCACCGCCAGCTTGCTGTCGATTGCCCGGTCGCGTTCCTCAGGGGTCTGAGCCGCCACAACTATCCACCACCCGATCATCGCGTCGATACCGCGTTGACCGGCCATCAGGATGCAGAGGAAACGGCTAGGCCGCCGGTGCGTGTGGGACGACAACATCACGGAGATGCCGCTCAGCTCACGCCTGCAGCTCGACGATCTGGAGGCCATCGCAGACGCAGCGACGGCCGGCCTCGGCCTCGCGTGGTTGCCCGAGTGGCTGGTGAGGGAACGCCTGCGCACAGGAGCGCTGGTCAGCGTGCTGGACGACCAGCCCGGCGCCGCGATGGATTGCTATGCCCTCTGGCCCGCTGCGCCGCACATGCCGCTGCGCCTGCGGCTGGCGGTGGATGCGCTGGTGGAACAGCTGCCCAAGGTATTGGGTGTGTGCAGGGCGAGGTCGGGTAGCGAGGCGCAAGCAGGAGCGCTCCCCCACTCCTGCTTGTTTCGCAATCAACCCATCGTGACGATGAGCCGCCCGGTGACACGACCTTGCGCGCTCAGTTCATGCGCGGCGGCAATGCGGTCCAACGGAAAGGCCTTCTCTACTGGCAAGGTGAACGATCCAGCGGTGAACAGTGCTGCGGCGCCTGCCAGGGCCTTTGTCGATTCCGTCGGCTCGAACGATGACTTTGCGCCGTATTGAGAGGCAGACAGGTCTGCGATCGGCAAGACCCGCGAGGGGTCGCCGGTGATCGCCACCAGTTCCGGAATGACGCCAGAACCGGCAATGGGCCGGGCGCAGCTAGCGAGCCGCGTCGGCACTGGTTTTCTGCCGCAGATCCTGGACATCGCGCCGCGGCGGCGCGCCGAACAGACGACCGTATTCGCGGCTGAACTGCGACGGGCTCTGATACCCCACCTGGAACGATGCGCTCGAAGCATCGATGCCTTCGGACAGCATCAGCCTGCGCGCTTCGTTCAGGCGCAGCCACTTCTGGAACTGCAGCGGGCTCATGGCCGTCAGGGCACGGAAATGCCGACGGAAACGCGACGGACTCATCTGCACGTCGGCCGCAAGCGTCTCTACGCGCAGCGGCTGCGCGAAATTCAGCTTCAACCATTCGATGGCACGCGCGATGCGCTGGTTGTGGCTTCCTGCTGACGCCATCTGCCACAGCCGCGCGCCCTGCTCGCTCATCAACAAGCGATAGAAGATCTCCTTGCACATCATTGGCGCAAGCACCGGAACGGCCGCCGGATCGTCCAGCAGGTCGACGAGCCGCAAGAAGAGTTCGAGGAATTTCTCCGTCGTTTCGCCCAGAACCAGGCCCGGCAGCAAGCTCGCCTGTCCCTCCAGCGCCGGCGGTTCGGCCTGCAGGACGAGCTCCGCGATGCTGCGTGCATCCAGCGTCAGCACCAGGCTCAGGTATGGCCGGTCTGGGTGTGCCTCCACTGCCTGCAACACCACCGGCAAGTTGAGCGCGGCGAGGAGGAAGCGGCCACTGTGATAGCTGTAGGCATGCTCGCCCAGCAGCGCGCGCTTGGCGCCCTGCACGGTCAGCGCAATGCTGGGGCCCACCATGCAGTTCATCGGCTCTGTCGGTTCGTCGTGACGATAGAGCGTCAATCCCGGAACGGCGGTGGCGACTTGCTCGACGCCGTCCGTCCAGCGCGCGATGCGGTGTGCCAGCGCGGCTCGCAGGGCTTCGAACGTATCCGGCTGCACGCCGGAACTGGGCCGCTCTTGCTTCACTTCTCTTTCTCCACGGCTGAAACGGCGCATGGTAGGGCGTACTTGCCGGTCGCTTGTCCATTACCTGCGGCGACGGTCGGATCAGGCAAGAACTCGCGCGGATCTGTCTATCGAGGCTGTCGTGTTTGCGCCAAGAATGAGGCATGCCATTTCCGACCATTCGCGCGCCCAGGCATTTCTGGAAGCTCGCACTCTTCGGCACGTCGCTGTTGCCGCTGGCGCTGAGCGAGACAGCGCTCGCCCAACCGGCCTCGACACCGCTCGTGCGATTTGCAGAACTCGATGTCGACAAGACCCGACTCGACGACTTTCGCAAGGCCGCGCGCGAAAACGCCGAGGCCAGCATGCTGGAGCCGGGAGTCCTCGCCTTCCACGCCGTGGCGGAGAAAGACAATCCAGCTCGCGTCCGCGTGTTGGAGATGTATGTCGACGCGCAGGCCTACAGGGATCACGTGCAGACGCCCCACTTCCAGAAATTTCGCGCGGTGACCGACGCCATGATGCTGCGCCGTGAGCTGCATGAAGTCGTACCCGTGCGTCTTGGAGCCAAGGCAAGCCTGAGCGGCCAGCCGCTTGTGCGCGTGGCGGAACTCACGATCGATCCAGCCCAGCTCCAGGCCTACAAGGATGCCGTGACGGAAGAAATCGACACGTCGATCCGCATCGAGCCGGGCGTGCTGGCAATCTATGCCGTTGCACTGAAGGCGCAGCCCGCTCAATTGCGCTTCTTCGAGATCTACGCGGATGACGCGGCGTATCGATTGCATATCGACTCGCCGCATTTCAAGAAGTACGTCGAGACCACCAAGTCCATGATCGTTTCGCGCAAGCTCGTGGAGGCGCAGCCCATCGCCCTCGGCCTTCCCTCACGCTGAATTCACCACACCACGCTTGCATCCATGATCTCGTTCACCCACATCAAGAGCCTGCAGATTGCCGCCCTTTCCGCCGTCGTCCTGAGCGGGTGCGCAGCGGATGCCGTGCACACGCAGGCTTCTGCCACCAAGGCACCGGCCTACTACGTCTCGGAATTCGAGGTCACGGATCCGGAGGGCATCAAGCCCTACAGCGCGCAAGTGGACTCGACCTTCAAGCCCTTCGGCGGCTACTACTTCGCGCGGGGCGGGCAGGTCAACTCACTCGAAGGCGAGCCTGGCAAACGCATCGTCATGATTGCCTTCCCCAGCCTCGAGCAGGCACAGGCCTGGTACGACTCGCCAGCGTATCGGGCGATCCGGCCCATTCGCTTCAAATCGGCGAAGTCGCGCGTGTACATCGTCGAGGGTGCTCCGCCTGTGCCAGAACACGTCCTTCGGTAACGGGTCAAGCAAGAGAAGAAGACGAAAGCATCCTCCATGAAACCATCGAATCAGCCTGCGCAGCCTGCGGAACGCCGCATGTTCTTCAAGGCAGTGGGCAGAAGGTTCAGATAGCGCCCCGAGACTTCGCTTGCGCATCCTCCGCACGCGTATGTGCTGGCAGGCACGTGTGGTCAGGCGAAGGTCATGGAGCGCTGCCATAAACGCGGCATCGTGCGAGAGTTGCAGGCCTGCAAAGGTTGGCGGCCACACGACCATGTCTTCGTTTTGATAAAAGCCACGCGCTTCTCATGAAACTACTTGAATTGCTGCACAGAACTGCGCGTCTGCTGACGATCGGCTGCGGGATCGCCCTCTTCGCTTCCCAATGCCTTGCTGAAACCGAAGTGCGTGAAGAGCGGCTCATGCTGCCTGTCCGTGTTGCGCCCGACAAGGTCGAGCTGCTCGAGGCGTTCGTGGTTCGACCTGTCGGCGACGGAAAATTTCCGGTTGCGCTCATCGTGAACGGCTCTAACGGAAAACTCGAACCTTCGGACATGCATGCCGATTGGCTGTCCCATCTTGCCCATGATTTTGCGCATCGCGGCTGGTTGGCCGCGTCGGTCGTCTGGCGCGGCTATGGCAACTCGACCGGCGCCGTTCAGGACGAGGCCGGCACTTGCAAGGCGCCTGACGTTGCGCATTACTTCGATGCGCATGCCGACGACCTGGGCCAGGTGCTGAATGCACTGCACAGCCGACCGGACGTCGACCCGGCGACGACGCTGGGTGTCGGCTTTTCGATCGGCGGCGCCTCCATGCTGGACCTGGCGGCCCGCGCGGATCATCCGTTGACGGCCGTGGTGAACATATCGGGCGGCGTCTACCACCACAACGCCACTCCCGGTGTGCGCGCCTCGGGCTGCGATCTCTTCGATGCGGACCTCGTCCGCACCATGAACGGGTTCGGGAAAACGTCGCGGGTACCAACGCTGTGGCTATACGCGGAAAACGATCCGTTCTTCGGCCCGAAGCTTATGGAACGCATGCTTGTCGCCTATCGCTCAGGCGGCGGCATTGCCGACTCTGTTCTGCTCCCGCCGTTTGAGAAGGACGGGCATACGCTCTTTCGCTGGCAAGCCAGCGCGCTGACGCGGCCGGAAATAGACAGGTTTCTTCGAAGCAACCGTCTCCCCGCGGGAGATCGCGTGGACCTGACGGCGTTTCTCGATGGCTTGCCGCCGGAATCGCGCCAACAGGCGATGCTCTATTTCCACGGTGTCCCCAATGAAAAGGCCATGGCGATGTCGGCAGAAGGCGGGCGTGTCTACTGGGCTCAGGACGCCCACTCCCCGGACAAGGCACGAAACTCCGCCCTTTCCTACTGTCGCCAGAAGACGGGGCAGTCATGCCGGATATTCGCGGAGAACGATCGCCTGATGGGCAGCTAGCTGTTGCGGCGTGAGTTGCGACTCTACAGACTTGCACAAGCGTCTCGGCTTGGCGCGTCAACTCTGCTCCCTGTACCACTCAAGATGAACGCCCTGCGCATCGACTTCTGGCATCAACAGGTCCGGGGCTTCTACTTCGCAGCGTTAACCTGCTGCGGCTGATTTAGGTACTGGGACGGAATAGCGTCTCTGTAGTAGGCCTTTCCAGTGAGGTTCTGATTTGCCGAATGCGCCTCCTTGACTGCTTCGGCATGGACGGCATCCCGGGACTTCGAGTACCCGAGTGGAGCAGCGACTCCACTCGATGCGTAATCCCGATAGGGGTCTTCCTTTTTCGCCACGGCTGCGGCCTCTGCGTCGACGTCCGCCCGAGAGCGAACGCTGGAGCTTTGGAGTACGCCATCGTAGATTTCTGCCTGGGCGTTCGAAGCGAAAAGAAGCGCAAGAAAAGCGCCCTGAGCAATTTGAATCTTCTTCATATCGGTCCTTGAAAATTGTCGGCTGGTACTTTCTCGGCTCAAACTTTCATCGATCTGAAAGTTATCGGCCAGAGAACGCAATTTTCTGGTGCGTTATTACCGTCGAAGTACGGGTACGTAGCAACGCCGCGTCTTCAAAGCGGAAACCTCATCCCTCTTCGCCTCGTAGGTCGAGCAAGTCGACCGTTCTGGCTCAAGCACCGCGTGCAGGCTTGAGAGGTTTGATCCGGTCCTCAAGAAAGTTCAGGAACGCACGCTGTACAGCCGTACTGTGTCGCCTCTGCAAGTAAACAGCCGACAGCCACATGTCGCTGCGAACGAACTTCGACAACGCCGGCACCAGCCGTCCGCTTTCGATGTAAGGCGCCAGCATTGCCGTAGGCAAGTAGAGAACCCCTGCTCCCAATAACGCGGCCTGGATCAGCGGCGCCGCCTCGGTTGCATTCAGGCGTCCGCTCACGGGGACTTCCAATGGAGCACCGTCAACCTCGAAACGCCACTTCGGTTGAGGGTTCAGATGTGTGCTGACCAGCGCGTTGTGGTTGGCGAGATCATTGGGGTGAGCCGGCATGCCGTGCGCTGCCCAATACATCGGCGCAGCACAAACGCTCAGGTCCATCGCAATCAATTTTCGAACAATGAGATTCTCGTTGGCCGTCGGCGCAAACCGCAGTGCGATGTCAATGCCGTCCTCCGCCAGATCTACGATCCGGTTGGTGAGGACCAGGTTGATGCTGACTTCCGGATAGTGGCCCAGAAAGGTATTGATAAGCGCTGGAAGCTGCGTCTGGTCTATGCCATGCGGCGCGGAAATGCGCAGGCGTCCGCGGGGAGTCAACGCCCGATCCTGGAGTTCTGCTTGAGTTTCTTCCACCAGTTCCAGCATGGGTTTGCTTCTTTCGAGCAGCAATACCCCGGCGTCCGTCAGACTGACAGCGTGGCTGGTGCGGTTCAGCAAACGAACACCGAAGCGGCTTTCCAGCGTCGCGATGTACTTGCTGACGGTTCCTCTGGACAGCTTCAGTTGACTCGCGGCGCGGGAGAAGCTGCCGGAGCCTGCAACTTCGCTGAAGGTTCTCAAGAGATCCAGGCTATCCAAGGGCTTCTCCCGGCTGTACGAACCGCAAGACGAACTCTTCAGGTGAGGCCGAGCTTTTTTCTGAGGCTCGCATCGACGATCCCTGCGGGCATGAAGCGGCGCAGTTTCGTCAGGATGGACGCCTGCCCCGGTGGCGTGCAACGCATGCGCCAGGGACCGAGTGCCGCCTCAACGATGGTATTTGCCACGCTCTGCGGCCCGGGCGCGCTGCCGACGCTGTCGGTCACAGAACGCTCGACCAGGTTGCGTTCGCGGTCGTAGTCCGCGATCGGCGCGTTCGCACGGGGGGCGTTGGCGTCAAGGTTGGTCCGGGTGAACGTCGGCTGCACCAGCGTCGCGCGAATGCCGAACTGTCGCACCTCGTGGTCCAGCGACTCCGACAGCCCTTCGACTGCATGCTTGGTGGCCGCATACATTCCCATGTACGGTGCCGGCAATACACCGAACACCGAACTGACATTGACGATTCGCCCGCGACGCTGCTTGCGCATGTACGGGAGTACGGCGCGCGTGGTGCGAAGCATGCCCAAGACGTTGGTGTCGAACAGCGCCGCGGCCTCGGCCGTCGCGGTCTCCTCGACCGCGCCGATCATCATCATCCCCGCGTTATTGACCAGCACATCGATGCGCAGGGCCCTGGTAATGATGGATTCGATGCCGGCCTGCACCGATTCCTCTTCCCGGACATCCATCTCGACGAACTCGACATCGGGCAGCGCGGGCACCTTGCGCAGGTCGCGCGTTGTGCCGAAGACCCGGCAACCTCGCGCGGCAAAGATCTCCGCAGCGACTCGTCCGATGCCCGATGACGCGCCGGTCACAACAACAACCGATGAAACCGACATGGTGTTTTCCTTCGATCGGAATGAGTGATGAAACGCGCCGTCAGTGCGTCGCCGCGTTGCCGCTGCCCGGCCTGATCCTGAACCAAATAGAGTACATGGCCGGCAAGAACACCAAGGTCAGAACCGTCCCCGCCAAGGTGCCGCCGATCAGCGTGTAGGCGAGCGCTCCCCAGAACACCGAGTGGGTCAACGGAATGAAGGCCAGGATCGCCGCCAGCGCCGTCAGGATCACCGGTCGCGCACGCTGCACGGTGGCTTCGACCACCGCATGGAACGGGTCCAGCCCCTCCTGCTCATTGTGGTGAATCTGCCCGATCAGGATCAGCGTGTTGCGCATCAGGATGCCCGACAACGCGACAAGGCCGACCAGCGCATTGATGCCGAACGGCGCCCGGAAAAGAATCAGCATCGGCACCACGCCGATCAGGCCCAGCGGACTCGTCAGGAAGACCATGACCATCGCCGAGATGGAGCGCACCTGGAAGATGATGATGAGCAGCGTGATCGCCAGCATGATCGGGAACAACGGCAGCATGGCCTTGGTTGCCTTTTCCGACTCCTCGATGGAGCCGGCCTGATCGATGCGATAGCCGGCCGGCAGCTTGTCCACGAGGGGCTGAAGCTGATGGGTGATGGCCGTCGATACGTCCGGCGGCTGCAGGCCATCGGCGATGTCGCCATGCACGGTGATCGTCGGCATGCGGTCGCGCCGGCGCATGACCGGTTCTTCCATGCGTACGTCGACCTCGCCCACCTGCGACAGCGGGATGCGTTGCCCGTTGGCGCCGGACAGCGTGAAGTCCGCAATTCGCGCCGGGTCGAGGCGGATGGCGCCGGCCGAACGGGCCACGACCTGCACCGTTCGAATGTCCTCGCGCACAGCGGTGACAGGCACGCCACTCAGGAAGAACTGCAGCTGCTGCGCCACCGCGGCGGAGGTCAGCCCCACGGCCTGCAACCGGTCCTGGTGCAAGGTGAAGTGCAGCGTGGGCGTGCGCGTGCCCCAGTCGGTGTTGACCGTGCGCATCATCGGACTCGCATCCATGACCCGCTGCACCTCGGCCGCAATATTGCGCAGCTTGTCGGGGTCCGGGCCCGTGACCCGGTAGGCAACGGGGAACGGCGAATACGGGCCGAACACGAGCTGGGTGACGCGCACGCGCGCCTCGGAGGCAAGACCGTCGGCGATCGCCTGGCGCAGCCGGTGCTTCAAGGCATCACGCTCTTCCTGGCTGGCGGTGCGGACCACGATCTTGGCGAACGACGGATCGGGCAGCTCCGGCCCCATCGCAAAGTAGAAGCGCGGCGCGCCCTGCCCGATGTAGGCCGTGACGATATGGGCTTCCTTCTGCTTGGCCAGCCACGCCTCCACCTTCGCCGCGGCGTCGCTCGTCTGCGTGATCGACGTGCCATAGGGCATCTGCACCTCGACCAGCACCTCGGGGCGATCGGAGATCGGGAAGAACTGTTTCTTGACCAGACTCATGCCAAGAATGGCCGCCACGAAAAGGCCGACCACCGCACCGGCGACCAGCCACTTGCGCGCGATCACACGCGCCAACACCTGACGCAGACGGTTGTAGCGCGGCGTGTCGTAGATCGCGGCATGGCCGCCCTCGACCTTCTTGAAGTCGGGCAGCAGCTTGACGCCGAGGTAGGGGGTGAAGACCACAGCGACGACCCAGGACGCGATCAGCGCAATGCCGACGATCCAGAACATGTTGCTGGTGTATTCGCCCGCGGTCGATGGCGCGAAGCCGTTGGGCATGAAGCCCACAGCCGTGACCAGCGTGCCCGAGAGCATCGGCGCCGCGGTGTGGCTCCAGGCATAGGCGGAGGCGGCGACGCGGCTGTAGCCCTCCTCCATCTTCACCACCATCATCTCGATCGCGATGATCGCGTCGTCCACCAGGAGGCCCAATCCCAGGATCAGCGACCCGAGCGTGATGCGGTCAAAGTTCTTGCCGGTCGCGGCCATCACCACGAAGACGATCGCCAATGTCAGCGGCACGGCGGCAGCGACCACGAGGCCCGCACGCCAGCCCATGCTCAGGAAGCTCACGAGCATGACCACCAGCAGCGCGGCGAAGAACTTGACCATGAATTCGTCGACCGAGGCGCTGATGTTGACGGCCTGGTCCGTGACCTTGCTCAGGCTCATGCCCAGCGGCTGCTCGGCGTTGATGGCGCTGACTTCGTGATCCAGCGCCTTGCCCAAGTCGAGCCCGTTCCAGCCTTCGCGCATGACGACGCCCAGCAGCAGGGCTGGCTCGCCGCCGTTGCGGATCATGAAGGTCGCCGGATCTTCATAGCCACGCTTGACGGTGGCGATGTCGGACAGCTTCAGGATGCGGCCCTGTGCCACGACCGGCGTATCGCGGATCTTCTGCAGCTCGTCGAAAGAACCGTCCAGGCGGATGAACACCTGGGGCCCCTTGGTTTCGACAGAGCCCGCCGGCGTCAGGGCATTCTGGCCATTGAGCGCGCCGAACACGTCCTGCGGACCGATACCCAAGGTGGCCAGGCGCTCGTGCGAGAACTCGACATAGATGCGTTCGGATTGCTCGCCGGCGATGTTGACCTTCTTCACGCCCGCCACATGCAGGAGGCGCTGGCGCAGCGTCTCCGCGTCGCGCACCAGCAGCCGCTGCGCCTCGCCCTTGGCCTTGAGCGCGTACAGCGCAAAAGTGACGTCCGCGTATTCGTCGTTGATCATCGGCCCGATCACACCGGCCGGTAGGTTGCCCGCCTCGTCGCCGACTTTCTTGCGGGCCTGGTAGAACTGTTCCTGGACCTGCGAGGGTGGCGTGCTGTCGAGCAGGGTCAGGGTCGTGAAGGCCAGGCCGGGCCTGGTGTAGGTTTCGGAACGGTCGTAGTAGCGCAGCTCCTGCAGGCGCTTCTCGATCTTCTCGGTGACCTGGTCCTGCATCTCTTGCGCGGTGGCGCCAGGCCAGGCGGTGATGATGGTCATCACCTTGACGGTGAAGGCGGGGTCTTCCGCCCGGCCCAGCTTGAAGAACGAAACAAGACCCGCCAGCGATATCAGGAAAATCAGGAACAGGGTGATGGAGCGCTCGCGGACCGCGAGCGCCGACAGGTTGAATCGGCCTTCGCTCACGGGCGGACTCCGTCAGCAGCAGCCTGGCCCGCCACCCGCACCTGCTCGCCCTCGTGCAACAGGTGGGCGCCGAGCGCGACGATGCGGTCGCCTTGCTTGAGTTGGCCGGCGACGATGCGTGCGCCGTCGTCTTCCAGGTGCTCGACCACGACCGGCCGCCAGTTGACCTTGGCCGGCTCGCCGCCGATGACCCACACGCCTGGCCCCTTGCCAGCATCGAACAGGGCGCCGATCGGCACCTGCAAGCCACCTTGCGCAGAGGAAAGCCCGTCCGGAATCCGGATGGTGACCGTGGCGCCCAGCGGCGCGTTGGCAAGGTCGCCCTTGAGCACATAGCGCGCCTCGAAGGTGCGGGTCTGCCGATCCGCGGCCTCCGAGAGCTGCCGCAGCGTGGTCGGCACCGTCACACCCTCTTTGCCGAAAAGCGTGGCCTGTCCGACGGATCCGACCGCCGGGCGCAGGGTCTCCGGCAGCTGGACAACGGCTTCGCGCGGACCGGCGCGGGCCAAGCGCACCACGGCCTGCCCAGCGCTCACGACCTGGCCGGGTTCGGCCAGCGTTTCCATGACGACGCCATCGCCGTCCGCCACAAGCTCGGCATAGCGGCTCGCGTTGCGGGCCACGTCGGCCTGGGCCTCGGCCGCGCTGAGCTGGGCTTTGGCGGCGTCCGCGGCCGCCTTGATCTGGTCGTAGGCCGATGCCGAGATCGCACCGGTGCCGCGCAGATCGCGGTAGCGGGCTTCATCCTCCGCCGTCTGCTGCGAGCGCGCCCGCGCGGCGGCGACCGCCTCCAGCTGCGCATGGGCCGCGAGCTTCAGGTCGGCAGGGTCGATGCGCATGAGCAACTGACCGCGCTTGACGGCCTGCCCCGCGTCCACAAGCCGCTCCAGCACCTTGCCGGAAATCCGGAATCCCAGGTCACTCTGGACCCGGGCGGCTACGGTGCCGGTGAAGGCGCGCGATGTGGCACCGGCCCCCTGGACGGTGGCGGTGCGCACCTGCGGCGCCTGTGTGCGCGGATCGGACGGCGATTTTTCGCCGCAAGCGACCAGCGCGAACGGCAATGCGCAGATGACTGCAGAGGTAGCAAGGCGGCGCCAAAGCATGAGAGTCCCAGAGACGAAGTGATCAGGACCCGCATTTTGATACCAGTGACCAATTCAGTCAATAGTCACATCAATCCCTGCCTCATGGCGAAAGGCTGCGCAGCACCAGCCCAGACAGTTGCGCCGGCGCTTCAGCCGTGTGGTCGAAGCTGTGCTGCAGGAGAAGCGGATTGATGTAGGGGCGCATGACAAGGTGGATGGCCCCCACCGCCTCGTCCAGCGGCGTCTTGCGCTCGAACTCGCCCATTTCCCGCCCTTCGCGCAGGATGTCCTGGAGCAGTTGCCGAATGCGCTCTTCATAGACGACTACCGCCTGCCACCGCTCGGTGGCCGCCGAGATCGCAATTTCGTAGAGCTTGCGATCCTCGGAGAACAGCCGAAGGCTTGCTTCGACCACCGACTTGAACATCCGACGCAACTTCTCGGGAGGGCGATCGGCGCCGTCGACGGCCGCCCGGACCTCGGCTTCGATCTCGCGCAGGCAGTTCGCGCAGATCATTTCGCCGATCGCCTGCTTGGATTCGAAGAACTTGTAGATGTAGGCCTTGGAAAACCCGATGGCCTTGGCGAGGTCGGAGACGGTCGTCTTCTCGTAGCCATACCGGCTGAAGTGCTCGGTCGCCGCGGCAACGATCTGGTCCCGCACATCGTGGTCGGCAGGGCCGCGCGCCACAGCCGGAGAAAGAGTTGCATTGCTCATGGCCGACAGCTTACAGCGAGCAGGGGAAATCAACAACGAGTGACCATATTGAATTATAGTCACATCAATTCGACGCCTCTTTCCCGCCCTCTTTCCGGAAGAACTCCATGCTCCAGCGCGTTTTTTTCCCGCTCTTCGCTGCCAGCCTCGTCGCAGGTTGCGCGGTCGGCCCCAACTATGTCCGGCCCGATACGCCGCTGCCGCAGCAGTACCTCGGCCAGGCGGCCGTCGATGCACGACCCGCCTCAACCAGCGTCGACCGACTCGCATGGTGGACAGGTTTCGATGACCCGCAACTGGCTCGGTTCGTCACGCTTGCACTGGCGCAGAACCTCGATCTTGTGCAGGCGTCCGCGCGCGTCGCTCAAGCGCGTGCGGGACTGGGGGCGGCGAATGCTGCTCTGCTGCCTTCGGGAAGCATCAGTGGACAAGCCGCCCGGGCTTATCAGTCCGTTGAAACGCCGCTGGGACAAGTCTTGAACTCGAGGCCGGGATTCGACCGCTACGGCAATGCCTACGAAGCGAATCTCGGTGCAAGCTGGGAAGTGGATGTTTTCGGCGGCCTGCGCCGTGGACGCGAAGCGGCACTTGCCGAGTACCAGGCTTCGGAAGCAGGCGCGGCCGCAACAAGGTTGACCGTGGCGGCGCAGACCGCCGACATCTACATCAGCATCCGCGGACTGCAGACTCGGCTCGACGTGGCGCGCCGGCAGGTGCTCACGCAGCAAGAGTTGCTGTCCAAGGTCAATCTTCTGTACGGCAAGGGGTTGACGGCCGAACTTCAGGTGCGGCAGGCCGAAGGCGCGCTGGCACAGGTTCGGGCATCCGTCCCGGCGCTCGAGGCGGGGCTGGACGCGGCCATGAATGCGCTGGATGTGATGCTGGGCTCGCCCCCGGGCACGCACCGGGCGGAATTGGCCAACTTGGGCGCCATCCCGGTCGCCCCGCAGATCACGGACGCGGGAACGCCGGGCGACTTGCTCAGGCGGCGGCCCGATCTGATCGCGGCCGAGCGCCGCCTCGCCGCATCGAACGCACGCATCGGCGTCGCCATTGCCGAGTACTACCCCAAGCTTTCCCTGAGCGGCCTGATCGGCAGCGCGACATCGGTATCCGGCGGCAACCTGTTCACCAGCGGCGCAAGCCAGGCCGCTGGCGTGCTGGGCCTGCGCTGGCGCCTGTTCGACTTTGGCCGCATCAACGCGCAGATCGATCTGGCCAAGGGCCAGGATGCCGAACTGCTCGCGGCTTACCGGCTGGCCGTGCTGCGTGCCACCGAGGATGTGGAAAACGCCTTCTCGGCCCTGGTCAAGCGCGAGGAACAAGCCAGCGTGCTTGCTCAGGGCGTCGACTCGCTCGGCCGTGCGCGAGGCGCTTCATTCGCGGCCTACCAGAAAGGCGTTGTCAGCCTGATCGAAGTGCTTCAGGCAGACGAGAACCTGCTGCGCGCTTCCGACGCGCGAGCACAAGCGCAAACCGAATCGGCACGCGCCGCGGTCACCGCCTTCAAGGCATTGGGGGGTGGCTGGCAACCAAGCGGAACCGACGCGGTTGCAACCCGATAGGTGCCGTCCGTGTACGACCCTTTGCAAGCACTTGAACTGGGGAAATCAAAATGAGTGATGACCGCGGTGCTACGGAAAAACCTGCGCCAGGCTTCTGGCGGAAATTGATACTGGCGCTTGAAGGTATGGACGAGTCCTATGTAGCGGACTTGGAATCGCGCATTCGCATGCTCGAAGTCGAGGTAGCTCGACTTGGTGAACTCGAAAGAAAGCGTGGCAACTCCTCGCCGCACGGCGCTACCTGGAATGCTTCTGAAGCCTCCGGCTCGATGACATCCTGACCCGAAGGCACGAGGTCTTACGCTGCCGTCGAATGGCACGAGGCCCTTACTCCGAGTGCTCGCGCGCGTACACCCGCAAGCCATCGACGTTCAGGACGTCGATGCTTCCGTAGCGGATGTGAAGCAGGCCCGCTTCCTCCAACTCGTGCAGGGCACGATGGGCGACCTGGCGGGAAATTCCGGCCAGCCGGCCAATCTCCTCCTGCGAAATATGCAGGACTGGATGGGTCTGGGGGTTGAGTTGAGGATTGAAGAGTTCAGCTAGGCAGCCCGCCACACGCGAACTGATGTCGTGCATCCGATAGCTCTCGGCCAGCGCAATGAACTGGCCGAGCCTTGCGTTGAGCTGATCGATCATGAAATGGCAAAAGCTCAAGCTGTTGGCGACCAAGTAGTGAAAGGTCTGGCTCGGCATCAACGCAATGCGGGTGTCGCGCAGCGCGACAACGCCATAGGGACGCAACTCCCCCTTGAGAACGGAACCTTCCCCGAGCCAACCGCCATTGGTGACCCCGGTCAATGTGGTGCTTCGGCCGTCCGCCGAAAGGACGTCCACTTTGACCATCCCTTCGACGATTCCGATCCAGTGCGTCGCCGCGCTTGATTTGTGGCAGACGATCTCACCAGCCGAATAGAAGCGGTCCTGCGTTTCCAGTTCGACGCGCTGAAGTTGGTCGCGCGTCAGTCCGCCAGCCCAAGCAGCCGCTCGCAACATCGAAATGGTCTGCGCGTGATTTGTCATCGGAAAGACTTTCTTCCTCGGCCTTAGTGCCTAGCATGCGCTGCGCAGGCGACGGCCTGAGTCGTCTGAGTTTATGTGGCAGTACGAACAGGAGACAAATCATGAGAAACCCTCTCTCGATGGCAGGCTACGCGCTGCTGAGCATTCCCATCCTGCTGACCGCCTGCGGCGGCGGAGGTGACGGCGCAGGCAACTGGCCGGTGCTGTTCCCGACACCGGCGCCAACGCAAACACCGCCGCCGACACCGGTTGCGACAGCGCAGGAGAAGTGCTCGATCTTCGCCGGCGCTTCGCTTGCCGGTGCAGCGCTCAAAGAGGCGACGCTCGTCCCGGCGGCAGCAGGAGCTGCGGAGTACTGCAAGGTCACGGGCATCCTGCACGGCACGCTCAACTTCGAAGTGCATCTCCCCACTGTGTGGAACAACAAGCTCCTGTATGCCGGCGGCGGCGGTTGGGACGGCAGCATCAACATCACGCCCGTCTCGCCAAGCGGTGCAACTGCCGGCTACGTACTCGTGGCCTCGGATGGCGGGCGTCAGGGAGACGCCTTGGACGCTTCGGCCTTCCTGAACAATCCCACGGCTCAGGCGGACTTCGGCTATCTCTCGATCCATTCGGTCAATGAGGTCACCAAGGAGATCGTTCGCAAGCGCTATGGCTCGGATGCCGCGTTCAGCTATTTCGAGGGCTGCTCCAATGGCGGCAGGGAGGCATTGATCCAGGCCACGCGCTTCCCGAACGACTTCGACGGCATCGTCGTGCGAGCGCCGGCCTACTCTTTTACCGAACTGTTCCAGGCCTTCGTTGCGAACGGAAAGGCGCTCGCTGCGCCGGGCGGGCAACTCAGCGATGCGAAGGTCTCGCTTATCGGGAAGACCATCACCGCTCAGTGCGACGCACTGGATGGTATTGCCGATGGCATCGTGAGCAACCAGGAAGCCTGCACGTTCAACCCGGCGGTGTTGCGCTGCACGGCAGGCGATGCCGACACATGCCTGACCGATCCACAGATCGCGACTGCCAACACGATCTACTCCGAGCTCAAGCGTAAGGACGGGACAACCGTCTACCCCGGCTGGGGACCTGGCGGCGAAGACCAGGGCTGGCCCCTGTGGGTGACAGGCTCCGCCATCGGCGGAACCGGCCTCCAGTTCCAGTTCGGCAGCGGCCTCGTGAAGTACTGGGTCACGGGCGATCCGGCCTTCAACGTGCTTGGCTTCGATCCGGAGTTCTACTCCGCGGGACTGCGGCTCGCGGCCACCACGCTCGATGCGACGCCGGACCTTCGCTCCTTCTTCGGGCAGGGCGGCAAGATGATCCTTGCCCATGGAACGAACGACTGGGCGATCAGCTACAAGGGCTCGATCAAGTACTTCAACGATGTAGCGACCACGGTCGGCGGCGCATCCACGCGGGATGCCTCGATGGAGTTTTTCCTCCAGCCGGGCGTTCAGCATTGCGCCGGCGGTGTCGGTCCTGACACCGTCGACCTTGTGGACGCAGTCGCGAAGTGGCGAGAGGGCGGCACAAAGCCCTCCACGCAAAACATCGTGGCGACGAAGCTGGATTCGACGACCAAAGCTCCGGTACTTGCGCGCCCCTTGTGCAAGTACCCGACCTTTCCGAAATACAAGGGCAGCGGCGACGTGAATTCGGCGGACAGCTACAGCTGCCAAAGTTCTTGAGCGTCTTCATTTGCTGAGGTAGCCCTACTTTCCCGTGTGTCCGGCCGTCGCCTCGCGCGGCCGGTCCATGACGTGTGCGCGGACGCGCTCGACACGGAAGCGAAGGTACCCTTCGACAGCAACACTCAAGTTGCGCTGCTAGGCCTTCTTGGCCCAAGCGCTGCACCAGCCTTTGGCACTGACCTGTTTTCCAGCAAACAACGCGCAGTTACCTTGCGCGTCCGTCGGCTTGGATTGCCAGAGCGCGCAACCGCTGCATAACTGGGCGTTGTCGTGCTTGGGAAATTTCTTCGCGTCGGCCTTCGACGAATCGGCGACGTAGCCCAGAGCCGCGGCCTGCGGATCCTTTTCTTCAAGCCGGGCCTGTGCGAACGAGCTGGGGGCGGAAATGGCAGCGCCCGTCGCGGCAAGCGTGAGCATGAAGGTGCGGCGGCTGGAGTTCATCGTGAGTCTTTCGTTGTGTGGGAGACGGAAATCAGGTTGCCCGACGCAGAGTTGCGCTCGCTCAGACCCGCAAGCACGAGAACACCCGTGGCCAGGAGCGTGGCGATGCAGAACCCCAGGGTTTGCAGGGCTCCACTCAATGTGATGTTGTTCATGGGACGACCTCGTTATGGGTGATTGGCATTGCCTGCGGTCATTCTTGGGCGGGCGGCCACGCGCGACCTTGCGCAGGATCAATCTCACGGCGTCCGTGCGGTGGCATCGCCCGCGCCTCGCGCCACAGGGGCACGTTGCGGACCGCGCGGAAGAATCGGCACATAGCTGCGGGTCGAGCCGCGCATGACCAGCAAAGCGACCGTGTCACTCTCTTTGATGGACTGGATCGCTGCATCGAAATCTGCCAGGCCGGCCACTTGCACGTCGTTGACCGCGATCAGCATGTCGCCGTAGCGCAACCCCGCCCGCTGGGCCGAACCCGAGGCCGATTGCACAAAGAGGCCGGGATCCAGAAGGCTGATGCCCAGCACACCCTTTCGCTCCGAGAGTTCGAGCCCGAAGCGCGTCTCTTGCGGCAAGGCACGCGCGGCCAGCCGAGGCGCGAGGTCCGGTGGGATCTCGGCCACGCCTACCTGCATCGTCAACGGCGTCCTGTGGCGCCAGACTTTCAGTGCGAGCAGGCTGCCCTTGCGGGCTCCAGCTACACGATCCTGTATGTCGGCATAGGGCATTGCGGCAGCGCCATCGACGGCCAGCACGACGTCGCCGCTGCGAAGCCCAGCCTGCTCGGCGGGGCTGTCCGGGTCGACGCGCACCACCAGCGCTCCCAATGCGGTATCGAGCCCGAAGGCCGGCGCGAGTTCGACGGTCAGGGGCTGGATGCGGGCACCGATATGCCCCCGCATCACCCGCCCGGTGATACGAAGCTCGTCCGCAATGTGCATCGCCGTGTCGATCGGCAGGCTGAACGACATGCCGGAGTACCCACCGCCGGGCGAGTAGGCCATCGAGTTCATGCCGACCACCCTGCCCCGTTCGTCGAACAACGGCCCGCCCGAGTTGCCCGGGTTGAGCACGACGTCGGTCTGGATCAGCGGCACCCCGCTCCCACCAGGCACGTAACGCGGATTGGCGCTCACCACGCCGGCGGTCACGCTGCGCTCGAAGCCGAATGGGGCACCCATCGCGGCGACCCATTCGCCCGGGCAGAGCTCGCTGCTGCGGCCCACGGTGACGACCGGCAAATCGGACGCCGCGACCCGCAGCAGCGCCACGTCGGTGCGGCGGTCGATGCCAATCACTTCGGCATCGAAGCGGCGCTGGTCCTCGGTGACGATGGAGATCGCCTGGGCACCGGTCACCGCGTGCGCACTGGTCAGGATGTAGCCGTCGCGGCGGAAGATGAACCCTGACGCGAAACCGCGCTCAACGCCGCGGCCCCATTGCGCCGGCGCGCGCTGATCGCTGTTGGCAACCCAGTCGTTGCCCGTGCCCGTGACTGTCACGCTCACCACCGCAGGCGACTGACGCGCCGCGGCCGCCACGAAATCAGACCCTTGCAGTCCCGACGACGTGCGCTCAAGGCACGACGATCGCGTCTGCGACCAGGCGCTCGTTCCGCCTGCCAGTGCGAATGCACCGAAGGCGGCCACGATCACGCCCCGTGCCAGGGTTGCGGCACTCATTCAACGCACCAGCAAGACCGGCACCGTGCACGCAGCCAGCACTTTGGTGGCAACCGACCCCAGTACCAGGTTGGTCAAGGTGCCATGGCCCCGCGAACCCATCATCACGAGGTCGAACTGCCCCTTCTGCGCGAACGAAGCTATCTCTTCGGCGGGATGACCGATGCGGTGCTCGAAGCGGGCTTCAATGCCGTTCCTGGCCAGTAAAGCGCGCACGGGCTCGAGCACCACCCGCGCATCGTCTTCGTAGTACCCGTGCACGATGTCCGGCCCTGCGAAAGCTGCGGCTCGGTGCGGCACAGGCAGCACCGCATGGAAGACGGTGAAGGCGTGGCCCGCATTCGCCCATTCCTTGTGCGTGGTCAGGTAGGACAGCATGCGATTCGTGTAGTCGCTGCCATCGACGGCAAGCAGGATTTTCATGATGGTTCCTTCGGCGGAGACGTTCTCCGGTGCAAGGATGGTCCTCGCGCACCCGGCGCCTCGCCTTGATGCAGCGCAAGGCCGCGGCTTCCGACGCTGCCTACATTGACTGTCCATGAACGCAGCAGAGGCAAGCATGAACAACGTCCTGGTGATCGTCTATTCCTACACGGGCACTTCCCGCCAGGTCGCGGAGCTCCTGTGCAGCCAGCAGAGCTGGCAACTCGCGAGCGTCACCGAGGTGCGCCCTCGCAGCGGCGCTCTCGGCAGCTTGCGTTGTGTGCTCGATTCGTTCTTCCGGCGATAGCCCGCCATTCACTACGACGGTCCGCCGCCCGGCGACTTCGATGCCGTCGTGCTGGTGTCGCCGATATGGATGCTGCAGCTCGCCGGCCCCATGCGCAGCTTCGTCGCGCGCCAACGCTATCGGCTGCCCGACGTCGCCGTGCTCTCGGTCATGGGTGGCCAGGGGGCACCGAACGCGGCAGCAGAAATCAGCGACTTCATGGGTCGCGCGCCGATCCTGAGCTCTTCGGTCACGATGCGCGAGGTCGATGACGGCGGCTGTGCAGCGCGTCTTCAGGCCTTCGGCACCGCCGTCAGAAGCGCGGAAGATTCGCGAGACGTGGTGCGCCCGGTCACGCTGTCGCCGCAATCGATCTGAGGGGCGGCATCCAATTGATGACCGCCCTGCTCTTTCCGGTCGGCCTGCGGCTACCGGCCTAGAGGGCCGGGCCCAGGCCGATGGGCGCGGGAACGATATTCACGATGCGCGTGAAGAGCGCGTTGTATTCGAGGTCGGGCACGTGCCCGGTCATGGGGTCGCGGTTCTGCGCGAAGGCCTCGTCCAGGTCGCGCCAGTCGTTCTCGGTCAGCACCCGCTCGGCCAGCGGCAGGATCTCGCGCTCCTCCAGCGCCATGTGGCTCAGGTAGAAGTCGACATACTCGCCGACCGTTTTCTCGAATTCTTCGCGCCGCGACTCGCCCAGCATCTCGAACGCGAGCAAGGCGTGCTCGACGTTGCGGATCCTGCGTTCGCCCTTGGCATGGTCGCCGTCGAGCTTGTCGAGCAGATCCCGCGAGATCGGCGTCCTGGCGCGCAGCTTGGGAAACAGCAGTTCGGTTTCCTTGCGGTGGTGGCGCTTCTCCGGAAACTCGTCCACGTAGAAAAGCATGGCTCGCAGCGTCGCGAAATCGGGCAAGGTGCCCTTCTTTCGGTGTTGCTCGAGCAGCATGACGATGGAACGGAGCACGGCGGCGAGCGCGGCGTGCTCCTGGCGAATGATGCGAACGGTGGCGTGGGTCATGAGGGTTGTCCTGTGCATGCCTCAAGGGTCGCGCTTTCATTCACGCGCGGGTTTGTTCCAGATCAAATCCCGTCCAGTCGCAGCTTCGCACTTGATCAATGTCAAGCCGCGCGGAGCGCCCGTGCGGATACTGAACCGATCCATTCAACAAACCGGAGTCGTGCCATGTACCAGCGAATTCTTGTTCCCATTGACGGCAGTTCCACATCCAGCCATGGCCTGGCCGAAGCCATCAAGCTGGCAAAGCTCACGGGCGGACGCCTGCGCCTGGCGCACGTCATCGACGAGCTGTCCTTCGCGCTGGCCATGGATGCCTACGCGGGCCATGCCGGCAACTGGCTCGAAGAGCTGCGCGGCAACGCCACGAAGCTGCTCCAAGCCGCGCGGGCCACGGCTGCGGGAGCAGGCGTCGAAGCCGACACAGTGCTGCTCGACAGCTTCAAGGGCACCGTGCACGACCAGGTCATCGCCGAGGCGGAAGCATCGAAGGCCGAACTGATCGTGATCGGCACTCACGGCCGTCGAGGAATCGGCCGCTGGGTCATGGGCAGCAGCGCGGAGCACATCCTGCGCCTGTCGCCCGTACCGGTGTTGCTGGTGCGTGCTCCCGAAAGCGCGAAGACCGAACACGAGCGTTTCACACTGCCGAGCGGGACGCTCGCCAGCCAGTGAGGGTTCAGCGGTTCGCGGTCGCAGCGCGCCAGCGCGCTGCGACCAGCGCGATGTCTACGGGGTCTTCCGTGGAGACCTCGATGGCCAGCGCGCGCTCGTCGGCCTCCAGCGGGTCTTGCCATTCAAACTGACGCTCCAGCACTGCGAGGCCGGCTTCCGAGGCATCCGTGCCTGCCGCGTTGCGCTCGGCCACGCGGCGGCGCAACGTGGCCGGGGCTGCGCGGCAATTCAGGATCGTGAAAGGCACGCGGAGCTCGGTTGCCAGGGCTTCGAAGCTGCGTCGCTCGGCGCCGCGCAGGAAGGCCGCGTCCACGATCACCGGATAGCCCGCCAGCAGCGCATCGCGGGCGCAGGCGCGCAGTCTCTCGAAAGTCCGCAGGGTTGCCTGCGCGCCGTAGATGTCGAGCCCAAGGGCGACGGATCGCGCCAGCGGATCGAGGCCATACAGGCGCTTGCGCTCCACGTCCGACCGCACGCGGACAGCGCCCGCGGCACACAACAGTTGCAAGGCAACGCTGGATTTTCCCGAGCCCGACAAGCCGTGCGTGATCATCAGGCGGGTGCCCTCCTCCGGCTGCGTCGTCAGCCGCGTCGCGCAGGCAAGGTAGTCGGGGCGGGCCTCGCCATCCGGGGGCCTTGGACCCAGCCCCGTGGCCATCGCCCGCACCAGCGCCCGATAAACCTCGTAGAAGCGCCACACCTGCAGGCCCGGGTAGTCACCGCTGTGCTGCATCGAGGCATCCAGGAAGCGGAACGCAAGATCGTCGTGGCCATGGGCCTTCAGGTCCACGGTGAGGAATGCAAGGTCGCTCATCACGTCGATCCAGCGCAGCGCCGGGTCGAACTCGATGCAGTCGAAGGGCATGAGCGCACCGTCGACCAGGACCACGTTGGCCGTGTGCAGGTCGCCGTGGCATTCACGTATTGAGCCGCCCTGTTGGCGGGCGATCCATGCCATGCGCAGCAACTTGCCCTGCTCCCGAACCCACGTGTCCAGTGCTGCAAGGGTGGCGAGGCGGCTGTCGTCGCCCTGTGCCCGCAACGCGGCCAGCACATCCGTAGCCGCTCGAATAATCGAGTCGGGGCTGCCGAAGCCTGACACCGGCGTCGCTCGCTCCGCGGCCACGTGCAAAGCCGCCAACCGCTGCGCGAAGCCGTCGAGCAACGCGAGCTGCAGCCGGTCTTCCACCAGCAGATTGCGTAGCAGCGACGAATCGGGGAAACGCAGCATGCGCACCACGTGGTCGATCACCGTGCCGGCGCCACCGATGCGCGGCGACTCGCGCGTGCCGCAGACCGGTGCCACGTCGATGTAGAGCGAAGGAGCAAAGCGTCGGTTGAGGCGCAGCTCCTCCTCGCAGAAGTGCTTTCGGGCCTCGACGCTGCCGAAGTCCAGGAACGGCAGGCGTACCGGCTTCTTGAGCTTGAAGGCCTGCGTCTGCGTCAGCAGCACCCAGGAGATGTGCGTCTCGACCAAGGCCACGGGTTGCCCGGTCTCCCGCTGGAGTTGCTCTCGCAGTGCGTTGACCAGTGTGGTGTCCATGTGGCGTGTTTGCGATTCAATGACGTCAAAGAATAGCGAAAAGGCGCCAAGGCGCCCTGCCGCCTCAGTGCGCCATCAGGACCGGCACCGTCATCTGCGCAAGGATCTGCCGCGTCACGCCCCCCAGGATCCGCTCGCGCAGGCGCGAGTGGCTGTAGCCGCCCATCACCAGCAGGTCGGCGCTCAGGTCCGAAACCCGCGACAGCAACGCGTCCGCGACGTCGATTTCGGTCACCTCGGACTCGGCGCGCGCCTGCACGCCGTGCCTCAGCAGGAACAGGATCATGTCCGATACCAGCAGCTGCTGCGTGTTGTCTTCGTCGCGCGGGTGGCGCAGCGACAGGAGCGTGACGCGTGCCCCGCGCCGCAGCGCCGGCAATGCCGCCTGAAGGGCCATGGCGGCTTCACGCGAGCCGTCCCAGGCCGCAACGATGTTCTTCGGGATCCCCCCGAACATACCGGCCGAAGGCACGACCAGCACCGGTCGCCCCACTTCCATCAGCACCTGCTCGGCGAGCCCGCGCACCGTGGTGTCTTTCCTGTTCGAGTCGTCTTCCTGTCCGAGCACCACGAGATCGCTCGCGCGCCCGTACCGCACAACGGCGTCCACCGTGGCGCCATCGACCAGTCGCACCTCGTACGACAAGGGCCCTGATCCGGCGATGCCTTCCCTGAACTCGCGCGCGATGGCTTCGGCTCGCCGATGCAGGTAGTCGGCGGACTCGGCGATGTAGTCGGTCATGCCGGTGGCGATGGCGTCGGCGGGAATCACGCCGTCGTACAGGCCCGTGGGCACCAGCCCGACCAGGTGGCTCTCGTGCACTCGAGACCACTGGGCCGCCATCGCGGCCCGCACGGGGCTGCGGACCGAGTGGTCCAGGTGAACGAATATGGTCTTGAAGTTCATGGATGCTCCCGCAAGGTGGTGCGCCGCGTCCTGGCGCAGGAAATGGACCGGAAAATCCACTGCCTACGCTTCGATGATCACCTTGAGCGCATGCGTCTCGGCGGCGCGCCCGAAGGTGTCGTAGGCATCCAGCACCTGGTCCAGCGTGAAGCGGTGCGTGATCAGCAGGGCCGGGTCCACCTTGTGAGACTGCACCGTCTTCAGCAGCATCGGCGTGGACACGGTGTCGACCAGCCGCGTGGTGATCGCGATGTTCTGCGACCACAGCCGCTCCAGGTGAAGCTCGGCCGGGTGCCCGTGAACGCCGATGTTCGCGATGGTGCCGCCTGGCGCCACGATGTCCTGGCACAGCACGAAGGTGGCCGGTATGCCGACCGCCTCGATCGACACGTCGACGCCGCGCCCGCCTGTCAGCGCGAGCACCACCTCGGCTGCCTTGCCGTCGGTGCTGTTGATCGTGTGCGTCGCGCCGAAGCGGCGCGCAACCTCGAGCCGGCCGTCGTCCAGGTCGATCAGGATGATCTGCGACGGCGAATAGAACTGGGCCGTGAGCAGCGTGGCCAGGCCGATCGGCCCGGCGCCCACGATGGCCACCGTGCTGCCGGGCGCGACCTTGCCGTTGAGCACGCCGCATTCGAAGCCGGTCGGCAGGATGTCGCTGAGCATCACCAGCGCCTCTTCGTCCGCGCCGGGCGGAACGGGATACAGGCTGGTGTCCGCATGCGGAATGCGCACGTACTCGGCCTGCGTGCCGTCGATGGTGTTGCCGAGAATCCAGCCGCCGGTAGCGCAGTGCGAATACATGCCGCGGCGGCAGTTCTCGCACTTGCCGCACGAAGAGATGCACGAGATCAGCACATGGTCACCCGGGCGGAAAGCCGTGACGCCGGCGCCGACGCTCTCGATCACGCCCACACCCTCGTGCCCGAGGATGCGGCCCGGCGTGCAGGTCGGCACATCGCCCTTGAGGATGTGCAAGTCGGTGCCGCAGATGGTCGTCTTGAGTATCTTGACGATGGCGTCGCCCGGCGCCTGGATCTCCGGCTTGGGATGGTCTTCGAGCGATTTGAGGCCGGGGCCCCGGTATACGAGTGCTTTCATGCCGCAACGTTATGCGTCCCTGCCCGTCCTCCCCTTGCGATAGCGCAAGGAATCCTCGCCTCTGCAACGTCGTCTGGCGCGCTAACTCCAGGACGCCTCGGCGAAAGCCTCGACAAAGCGCGACAAGTCACCACGCGGCAGCCGGTCGATGCCCGCCGCGCGCGAGCGGCCGGCACCGCCGAAGCGGCTGCACAGCGCATGGGCGCCGCGCGGAAGTGCCAGCGGCGCGCGCACGCTGACGACATAGCCGTCGCCCTGCACCTTCAGCACCGCATGCGCACAGCCGGGCTCGCCGTTTGCCAGCTCGTTGGCAAGACAGCCCTGCACGCGCCGGCTCCACTGCGCATCGGGCAGCACGCGCACGCTGCCCTGAGGCCCCTGCCAGAGCACGGCGGCGTCCGCACCCAGCCGCAGGTCGCTGTGGCGCATTGCATCGATCTCGTCGACGACGCTCTCGTGCGCCAGCATGTCGCGCGGGTCCGGGTAGCGCGCCATCAGCGGAAACAGCAGGCGGGGTGCGATGCGCACGTCGTGCTCGAACTCGCCATAGGCGTTGTAGTTGATCAGCACGCCCAGCCGGCGCAGCCCGGCGCAGTCGCCGGGCTCGAAGCCGCCTTCGAGCGCCAGCCGGTCGGCCACTGCGCCCAGGTTGTCGCCATAGATGCCGACCAGCGCCCAGGCGCGATGCGCTCCGCCCAGGTGGCGGTCGACCAGCAGGCTGGTGCAGACATCGCTCGCCTCGTCGATGTGCGCCTCCAGGTTCGGGTGCACCGGCACCTCGCCGGCGGCGTGATGGTCGAAGTAGCGCACGCGCAGGCCGTCGTCGAGCAGGCGCTGCAGTTCGCCGCGGTTGCGCTGCATCGAGATGTCGAACACGTTGACTTCGTCGCCGGCTTGTCCCTGGACGCGGCCGAGCAGCGCGATGTCGCGCTTGAGCCCCGTCACGAGCTCTGCCGGCCCGGGCTCGTGCAGCCGCCATTGCACGACGGCGCAGAGGCCGTCGGCATCGCCGTTGCAGACATCGAATCGCCAAACCATTACGCAAGCCTCAATCGCATCCTTTCGGCGCAGGGCCGTTCAGGCGTAGGAACGCAGGCGGCGGGAAAAGTCCGCCAGCGGTGCGATGCCGCTCGCCTCGGCGCGCTGGCACCAGTCCTGCAACTGCCTGGCAAGCTGCTCGCCAGTGGCGGCGGAACGGCTCCACAAGGCGGTCAACTCCCCGCGCATGGAATACATAGTAGTCAGTGCCTGCGATGCATTCAACGCCTGTATCACCTGCTGGTATCGCGACGGGCCGAGCAGGCCCTGGTCCTTGCCCAGCAATGGCTTCACGGCCTTGAGGGCACGCGCGGCTTCAGGCGACATGCGGCGCAGGCGACCGAGCTCCACTGCGCAGGCCTTCTTCAGCGAGCGCGAGTAGTTCGACAGCACGTCGTAGTGGCAGCGGATGACTGCCTGCACCGTGGCGAGATCGACATTCGCCTTGGGCGCGACGAGGCGCGGCGTGGGCGCCACGTGCTTCACCGTCGCCAGCCCCAGGGCCTGCAGCGTGCGGATGTAGAGCCAGCCGATGTCGAACTCGAACCACTTGCTCGAAAGCTTGGCCGAGCTGGGAAAGGCGTGGTGGTTGTTGTGCAGCTCTTCCCCGCCGATCAGGATGCCGATCGGCGAGATGTTCGTGCTGGCGTCACGGGCGGGCCAGTTGCGGTAGCCCCAGTAGTGGCCGATGCCGTTGACCACGCCGGCTGCCCAGAACGGGATCCACGCGATCTGCGTGAGCAGGACCAGGCCGCCCGGCGCTACGCCGAAGAGTGTCATGTTCACGATGCCCATCAGCACGATGCCGAGGATCTTGTGCTTCGAATAGAGATTGCGCTCCAGCCAGTCGTCAGGCGTGCCGTGGCCGTAGCGCTCGAGGGTTTCCGCATGCCCCGCTTCGCGCACGTAGAGGAATACGCCGCCCCACAGCACCCTGTTGAGCCCGTACACCTGCGGGCTGTGCGGGTCTTCGGGTGTTTCGCACTTGGCGTGGTGCTTGCGGTGCACCGCGGCCCACTCCTTCGTCACCATGCCGGTGGTCAGCCACAGCCAGAAGCGGAAGAAATGGCTTACCGCCGGGTGCAGTTCGAGCGCGCGATGCGCCTGGTGGCGGTGCAGGAAGATGGTGACCGAAGCGATGGTGACGTGCGTGAGCGCCAGCGCGGACAGCACCGCGCCCCACCATGGAAGATCGAGAAGACCGGAATAAAGAAGGGATTGCATTCGTACCTCGTGAACAGTGCGGGCGATTCTGCGGACCGCACCTCCCACGGCCTTTGATGCACGTCAACACCGTGCCGGCATTCCAGCCGTAGCGAATGCGGCGCTTGTCGTCCGCTTGCTTGATACAGCGCAACAGCGACATGCGCCTGTTTGCCTAGAGTGAAACTTCCCCAACCCACTTCGGGGTCGCGTCTGGCAGCGAGCCTTCCGCGCGTACCGCCCCCGGGACTCCGAAGGAACTCGCATGCTCAGCGCCTACATCACCCATCCCGACTGCGCGCACCACGACATGGGCGCGGGCCACCCGGAATGCCCCGAGCGGTCTTCCTCCATCCATGACCGGCTGCTGATCGCGGGCCTGCTCGACTACATGGCGCCGTACGATGCGCCCCTTGCCACGCGCACCCAGCTGGCGCGCGCACACACGATGTCGTACGTGCGCGAACTCATTGCCGCCGCTCCCACCGAAGGCCACCGCTTCGTCGACCCCGACACCCTCATGAACCCGCACACCGTGCAGGCCGCGCTGCGCGCCGCCGGTGCTGCGGTGCTGGCAACCGACCTGGTGCTGGCGGGCAAGGCGTCCACGGCTTTCTGCAACGTGCGCCCGCCCGGCCACCATGCGGTGCGCGAAGCGGCCATGGGGTTTTGCTTCTTCAACAATGTGGCAGTGGGCATCCGGCATGCGCTGGACGTGCACGGCCTGCAGCGCGTGGCCCTGATCGACTTCGACGTGCACCACGGCAACGGCAGCGCCGACATCTTCCGCTGCGACGATCGCGTGCTCATGTGCTCCATCTTCGAGAAGGGCATCTACCCCTTCTCGGGCGAAGACGACAACGGCTCGCACATGGTGAATATTGGCTTGCCCGCGCGTTCGGGCAGCGATGCGTTCCGCGCGGCTGTCACCGGGCGCTGGCTGCCGGCGCTCGAAGCCTTCGCGCCGCAGCTCGTCTACATCTCGGCGGGCTTCGACGGGCATCGGGAGGACGACATGGGCAACCTCGGCCTGGTGGAGCGCGACTACGCCTGGGTCACACGGCAGATCATGGATGTGGCGCAGCGCCATTGCCACGGGCGCGTCATCTCTTGCCTGGAAGGCGGCTACGCGCTCAGCGCCCTCGCCCGCAGCGCCGCAGCGCATGTCAAGGTGCTGATAGGCGCTGACTGACCACGGTGCCGGGCCGTGGCCAGCGTGCAGGCTCGTTCAGTGCCCGCTCGCGCCATGCGCGCCAATGCCGGTCTCGGAACGCACCTGCTGGGCGAGGAAGCCGCCGCGGTCCACCTGGGAGCGCGCGCTGCGGTCCAGCACCGAGAACAGCCAGATGCTCGCGAACGCGATGCTCATCGAGAACAGGCACGGCGAGGTGTACGGGAACGGCGCCGACCCCGCCGGGTAGCCGAAGGTGGCCTCCCAGACCGAAGGCGACACCACCGTCAGCGCCACCGAAGAGACCAGCCCGAGGAAGCCGCCGATCACCGCGCCGCGCGTGGTGCAGCCCTTCCAGAGCACCGACATGAAGAGCACCGGGAAGTTGGCCGAGGCCGCGATGGCGAAGGCCAGCGACACCATGAAGGCAATGTTCTGCTTCTCGAACACGATGCCCAGCAGCACCGCCAGCGCACCGAGCGCCAGCGTGGTGATCTTGGACACGCGCAGCTCGGCCGCACTGCCGGCGTCGCCCTTCTTGATGACGGTGGCATACAGGTCGTGCGACACCGCCGACGCGCCCGACAGCGTGAGGCCCGCCACCACCGCGAGGATGGTCGCGAAGGCCACCGCCGAGATGAAGCCCAGGAACACGTTGCCGCCCACCGCATTGGCCAGGTGGATCGCCGCCATGTTGCCGCCGCCCTTGAGCACGCCCTTGGCGTCGAGGAAGTCGGGGTTGGTCAGCACGAAGGTGATGGCGCCGAAGCCGATGATGAAGGTCAGCAGGTAGAAGTAGCCGATCCAGCCTGTGGCCCACATGACCGACTTGCGCGCCTCCTTGGCGCTGGGCACCGTGAAGAAGCGCATCAGGATGTGCGGCAGGCCGGCCGTGCCGAACATGAGCGCCATACCGAAGGAGATGGCCGAGATCGGGTCCTTCACGAAGTTGCCCGGGCCCATGATCGACTGTCCGATGCTCGCCGCCACCTGGGCGGTCTTGCCGTCCTTGAGCGCCAGGTCGGTCTTGACCTTCACCGCACCGGCGAACATCGCCTCTGGGCTGAAGCCGAAGTGCCACAGCACCGACACCGCCATGAAGCTCGCGCCGCCCAGCAGCAGGCCGGCCTTGATGATCTGCACCCAGGTGGTGGCCGTCATGCCACCGAAGAGCACGTAGACCATCATGAGCGAGCCCACGATGACCACCGCGATCCAGTACTCCAGGCCGAACAGCAGCTTGATGAGTTGCCCTGCCCCCACCATCTGCGCGATCAGGTAGAACGCCACCACCACCAGCGTGCCCGAGGCCGCGAAGATGCGCACCGGGGTCTGCTTGAAGCGGAAGGCCGCCACGTCGGCGAAGGTGAACTTGCCGAGATTGCGCAGCCGCTCGGCCATCAGGAAGGTGATGACCGGCCAGCCCACCAGGAAGCCGATGGAATAGATCAACCCGTCATAGCCGGTGGCCATCACTGCGGCCGAAATGCCGAGGAACGACGCTGCCGACATGTAGTCGCCGGCAATGGCAAGCCCGTTCTGGAAGCCCGTGATGCCGCCGCCGGCCGTATAGAAGTCGGATGCCGAGCGGGTGCGCGCCGCGGCCCACTTGGTGATGAAGAGCGTTCCCACCACGAACAGCGCGAACATGCCGATGGCGGTCCAGTTGGTGGGCTGCCGCTGGAGCTGGCCCAGGTCGGCGCCAGCCGCAAGAGCGCCCGCCGAAACCGCTCCCAAGGCAAGAAGGACGGCGGCGGACCGCATGCGCAGGAGATGTGCGTTCATGGCTTGGCCACCTTCTGCACGGCCTTGACCACGGCGTCGGACAGGGTGTCGAACTCCGCGTTCGCACGGCGCACGTAGTAGCCGGTGATGGCCACGGTGAAGACGATCACGCCGAAGCCGATCGGCATGCCAAGGGTCATGACGCCTTCGCCCATGCGTCGCGCCAGGAACTCCTTGTCGAAGGCCACCAGCAGCACGAAGCCGTAGTAGGCGGCGAGCATCAGCACCGCCAGCGTCCAGCCGAAGCGGTCGCGCCGGCGCTTGAGTTGCTTGTACTGCGGATTCGCGGCAATGCGCGCGACCAGATCGTCTTCCATGGAGTCTCCTTGTGTGCGATGGCCCCATTAGGAGTGCACGCGCCGCATCGAAGCTTGCGCTGGCGCAAGGTTTTCTCCTTCACCGTCGGCAAGATCGCGCCACCACCCCCACGAAAGACACGAGACATGAACGCTCCCGATCTCCCGTCCCGTCTTCCGGTCTATGCGCCCCCGGAAGCACTCTCCCGCACCGCGCATATCGCCGGTCGCGCCGCATACGACGCCCTTGTGGCCGAGGCCGATGCCGACCACGAGGGCTACTGGGCTCGCCTTGCGCGCGAATTCATCGGCTGGAAAACGCCGTTCACCAAGACGCTCGACAGCAGCGATGCGCCCTACTACCGCTGGTTCGAGGACGGCACCCTCAACGTCTCGTGGAACTGCCTCGACCGCCAGGTGGAGGCCGGCAAGGGCAACAAGGTGGCGATCATCTTCGAGTCGGACGACGGCAAGGTCACCCGCACAACCTATTCGCAACTGCTCGCGCAGACCTGCCGCATGGCCAACGCGCTGAAGGCGCGCGGCGTGAAGAAAGGCGACCGTGTCGTCATCTACATGCCGATGTCGGTCGAAGGCGTGGTCGCGATGCAGGCCTGCGCGCGGCTGGGCGCGGTGCACTCGGTGGTGTTCGGCGGCTTCTCGGCGCACGCGCTGCGCGACCGCATCGCGGACACCGGCGCCGCCGTGGTCATCACAGCCGACCAGCAGGTGCGCGCGGGCAAGCAACTGCCGCTCAAGGCAATGGTCGACGAGGCGCTCGCACTGGGCGGCTGCGAGGCGGTGGAGTCGGTCATCGTCTACCGCCGCACCGGCGGGCCCATTGCATGGACGCCGCGCGATCTGTGGATGCACGAGATCACTGAAGCACAGGGCGACCACTGCGAACCCGAATGGGTGGGCGCCGAGCATCCGCTTTTCCTGCTCTACACATCGGGCTCCACCGGCAAGCCGAAGGGCGTGCAGCACTGCAGCGGCGGCTACCTGCTGCATGCGGCACTCACCACGAAGTGGACCTTCGACATGCACGACGACGACGTGTTCTGGTGCACGGCCGACATCGGCTGGGTCACCGGCCACACCTACATCGCGTACGGCCCACTGGCCATCGGCGCGACGGAGGTGGTGTTCGAGGGCGTGCCCACCTTCCCCGACGCGGGGCGCTTCTGGCAGATGATCGAGCGGCACGGCGTCACGGTCTTCTACACGGCACCCACCGCCATCCGCTCGCTCATCAAGGCAGCCGAAGGCAACTCCGCCGTTCACCCCGACCGCTACGACCTGCGCAGCCTGCGCGTGCTGGGCTCGGTCGGCGAGCCGATCAACCCGGCCGCGTGGGAGTGGTATCGCAAGCACGTGGGCGGCGGCCGCTGCCCGGTGCTCGACACCTGGTGGCAGACCGAGACCGGCGGCCACATGATCACGCCGCTGCCGGGTGCCACCGACCTCGTGCCGGGCTCCTGCACCCTGCCCTTTCCGGGCATCGCCGCGGCCATCGTCGACGAGATGGGCAACGACGTGCCCAACGGCGAGAGCGGCCTGCTGGTCATCAAGAAGCCCTGGCCGAGCATGATCCGCGCGGTGTGGGGCGACGACGCGCGCTACCGTTCGAGCTACTACCCGACGGAGCTGCGCGGCTACTACCTGGCGGGCGACGGCGCCGCTCGCGATGCGCTCACGGGCTACTTCACCATCGGCGGGCGCATCGACGACGTGCTGAACGTCAGCGGCCACCGCATGGGCACCATGGAAATCGAATCGGCGCTCGTGGCCTGCACGGCGCTGGTGGCCGAGGCCGCGGTGGTCGGCCGGCCAGACGACACCACCGGCGAGGCGATCTGCGCGTTCGTGGTGCTCAAGCAGCCCCGCCCCGAGGGCAAGGAAGCCGACCGCCTGGCGGCCGAGCTGCGCGCCTGGATCGGCAAGGAGATCGGCCCCATCGCCAAGCCCAAGGAGATCCGCTTCGCCGACAACCTGCCCAAGACGCGCAGCGGAAAGATCATGCGCCGCCTGCTGCGCTCGGTGGCCAAGGGCGAGGCGATCACGCAGGATGTGTCGACGCTGGAGAACCCGGCGATCCTCGATCAGCTGACCGAGGCGCACTGAACCCACCCTGCCCGGCTAGCTCCGGGCCGGGGAGCGGTGCACCGGGAGCGCATTCAACGGAATGCGCAGGTACGCAACGCCGTTGTCGTCGGCCTGAGGAAGTCGCCCCGCCCGCACGTTCACCTGGATCGACGGGAGGATGAGCGTCGGCACGTCCAGCGTCGCGTCGCGGGCCGTGCGCATCGCGACGAACTCGTCGGCGCCGATGCCGTCGCGCACATGGATGTTGTGTGCGCGCTGTTCCGCCACGGTGCTCTGCCAGCGTGCCTGCCGCGACGCCGGCGGGTAGTCGTGGCAGACGTACACGGCGGTGTCGGGCGGCAGATCCAGCAGCCTGCGCATCGACCCGTAGAGCTGGCGCGCATCGCCGCCGGGAAAGTCGGCGCGTGCGCTGCCGAGGTCGGGCATGAAGAGCGTGTCGCCGACGAAGACGGCGCCGTCCACCAGGTAGGCCATGTCTGCGGGGGTGTGGCCCGGCACCAGCAAGGCGGTGGCTTCGACGTCGCCGATCCTGAAGACTTCGCCATCCTTGAACAGGTGATCGAACTGGCTTCCGTCCGGCAGGAAGCCGCGTTCGAGATTGAAGAGCTTCTTGAAGGTCGACTGGACGACGCGGATGTTCTCGCCGATGGCGATCTTTCCGCCGACCTGCTCCTGGACGTGGCGGGCGCCGGACAGATGATCGGCGTGCGCATGGGTCTCCAGGATCCAGTCGACGCTCAGGCCGTGGTCGCGGACATAGGCAAGCAGCTTGTCTGCCGACGCGGTGCCGGTGTGCCCTGACTTGAAGTCGTAGTCCAGCACGGGGTCGATGACCGCGGCATGCCTGGTGGCGTGCTCCCACACGACGTAGGAAATCGTCCATGTCGCGGGATCGAAAAAGCCTTGGGTCGTCGTGCGTGCTGTCATGAGTGCTCCATCCATGGATGTTCCGTTGCCCGTCATAACAATATATATTTGAATATAATATGTCAATCGAAAGCGAAGCCCGGAACTCATGAAGCACTCATCCCTGGCCATTGACCCTGAACTCCTGCGCGGAGCCGCCGGCAAGGCGGTCGTGGCGCTGAAGCTCCTGGCTAACGAAGACCGCCTCCTCCTCCTGTGCCAACTGTCGCAAGGCGAGATGTGCGTGAGCGATCTGGAGCAGAAGCTGGGCATTCACCAGCCCACGTTGTCGCAGCAACTGGGCGTGCTGCGCAACGAGGGCGTGGTCAACACCCGTCGCGACGGCAAGAACATCTTCTACAGCGTGGCCGACCCGGCGATGCTGGAAATCCTCGCGGTTCTCTACCGCCTCTACTGCCCGAAGGAGGAATGATGGCCATCGACTGGAACCACTTCACCCCGTTCGCAGCGCTGGCCGGCGGCGTGCTCGTCGGCATCGCCACAGCGATGTTCGTGTTGCTCAACGGGCGCATCGCAGGCATCAGCGGCGTAATCGGCGGGCTCCTCGGGCCGATCAGGGGCGACATAGCCTGGCGCGCCGCCTTCACGCTAGGGCTTGTCGGCGCACCGCTGGTCTACCTGCTCTTCGCGGCGCTGCCCAGGCCGCAGATCGACGCGAACTACGGCACGCTGATCCTGGCGGGGTTGCTCGTCGGCCTGGGCACCCGCTACGGGTCTGGCTGCACCAGCGGCCACGGGGTCTGCGGCCTTTCCCGCCTGTCGCCGCGCTCGCTCGTGGCCACGGCCGCATTCATGGGCGCCGGCTTTGCCACGGTGTTCGTGACACGTCATCTGCTCGGTGCCTGAGGGGATTTCATGCTCGTTCTCGCTTCGCTGCTCGCCGGCCTGGTCTTCGGGCTCGGCCTCATCGTCTCCGGCATGGCCAATCCGGCCAAGGTGCTCGGCTTCCTCGACCTCTCCGGCGCCTGGGACCCGTCCCTGGCCTTCGTCATGGCCGGCGCCATCGCCGTCGGCATGGTCGCATTCATGCTGGCAAGGCGTCGCACGGTATCCATCCTCGGGGCCGAGATGCGCCTGCCCTCGGCGCGCCAAATCGACCGTCGCCTGATCGCGGGCAGCCTGCTCTTCGGCATCGGCTGGGGCATCGCAGGCTTCTGCCCCGGCCCGGGCCTCGTCGCCCTCGGAATGGGCGAAGTCAAGGCCCTTGTCTTCGTGGCCGCGATGCTGGCAGGCATGGGCATTTTCGAATTCTTCGAGCGGCTCGGTCGCTGACAGAGTCCAGGGCGGTCAAAGACCCGCCTCGCGCGCCGTGCAAGCAGCCCGGGCAAGGGGGCGGGAGTTGATCCAGCGCAAAGTCTGCCGCGAATCCGCGTCCTAGTCTTGGGCATCGCCCTTACTCCGGGAAGCGTCATGAAGACCCAATTGATCGTTATCGCCAATGCCGCATCGGCACGCATCTTTCGCCGAGACACCGCCAAGTCGCCGCTCGTGCCAGTCGAAACCCTCGCACACGATGCAAGCCGGCTGCACGCCAGGGAACTCGAGCCGGACCGTCCCGGCAGCCAGGCCGCCGACAACAGCCGGGGCCTCAACCATTTCGAGCCGCGCAGCGACGCACGGCGCAAGGAGCACCAGCGCTTCGCGAAGGAAATCGCCCAGCGGCTGGAGGCGGGCCTGAAGGTCGGCGAGTACGCCTCCCTCACGCTTTTCGCCTCGAACCCTTTCATGGGCGAATTGAAGGCGCAGCTGAGCGAAGCGGTCACCCAGCGGCTCAAGGCCACGCTGAACAACGACCTGTGCCACGTGGGCATCGCGGAACTCGAAAGCCGCATCTCGGGCTCGTGGTCCGCAGTGCTCTGACGCCATGGACTCCTTCAGCCTGAACTGAACTTCAGCAACAGCATGGAGCCATCCTTGGATGCAGTCCCACCCGAGCCGTCACCGCTGACGCGTGGCGCCCCGCACTGGCTCGCGAAGATCGAAAGCGCCCCTGCGCAGGAGACGAATCGGGTACCGGCGAATTCATGGCCGGGCTTCCTGACCGGCCAGCCCGAGAAGCCGGTGCGGGTGCTGGTGATCGACGAAGACGCCGATGCGCGGCGTGCAATCGCCCGCGAACTGGCCACAGACGCGCGCGTGCGTATCGTCGGCGAAGCGGGCAGCCTGCAGGAAGGCAAGCGCCTTCTGACACAGCATGAATTCGACGTGCTCATCATCGATGTCCGGCTCGGCGGCGGCAAGGGATTCGAACTTATCGAGAGCGCCCGACGCCATTGCAGTTCGGTCGAAGTCATCGTGCACTCGGCTCTGGAAGACGAGGTTCATGTGCGCCGGGCGTTCACCGCGGGTGCATGGGGTTATCTCGTCAAGAACTCCTGGTTCCAGGATTTCGCGCAAGCGGTGCTGCAGGTCGTCAATGGCGGCGCGGCGGTGTCGCCGAGCGTGATCCGGCACCTGCTGATGCGACTTGGAAATGCTCCCCTTGCACTGCGGGAAGCCGAAGGCGGCCCCCGCGGAGTGCTCTCGGCGCGGGAACGCGAGGTGCTCCGGCTCGTTGCCGAAGGCCACGTCACGCAAGACATCGCCCGCCATCTTTCGATCAGCGGGCGGACGGTCTGCGCCCACATGAAGAACATCTGCCACAAGCTGCAGGTGCGCACGCGTGCGCATGCGGTGATCGCGGCCGCCAACCAGGGGCTGCTGTAGCCGTGCGCGTCAGTGCTCCACGAGCACATCGGCCCATCGGCCGCTTCTTCCGCGCAAGCAGGTGGCGGCGCCAGGTTGCATCAGCCTGGCGATCCGCACCGCCAGACGGGTGCGGACCTCGCACCGCTCGGTGTAGTCGAGGTGCACGGAGATGGTCGAGAGCGTCACGCTTTCCTCCGCGTCGCGGCTGCCTTGCGACCAGCATGCTGCCGGCGTGCGGACGGTGCCGCGGCCAATGCCCCGTGCAGGGTGCGCAAGGCGTCGTTCACCACGGCCCGCCGGGATGGTGTGGCCTCGATGGCTACCGGTGGCGTGTGGGAAACATCGCTCGTGTCCGAGCGCCGGAACGCATGCATCGGCGCCATGGCCAACGCCCGCCAGTCCTCGGCCCGCGTGACGGCATCCGTCTCGGCGCGGGTCAGTGCGATGCCGTCCTGCAGGATGCGCGATCCGATCGTCTCGAACATTTCGAGCGAGTGCAGCCAGATGCCGTACTGCGCCTTGCACAGCGCCAGCGGAAAAGTGAAGTCGGAGTTCATGTGTGTCCTCTTGCCCCGATGGGGCGTTCACACGAATGCTGACGCCGCGCCGCCCTGCCAGGCTTGCGCGGGATCAAAGGCTGCACAAGATCGCACATCCTTTATCGCTGGACGCTACGGCCGACGGCACGGCTGCAAAGAGAGCCGCAAACGAGGCTTGCGTGCTACGCTCCCCTTCGATTCAGGATGTTTACAACATTCGTGCTCTATTTCCTTGCCCTTGTATGAAACCTGCCTCCCACATCGCGGTGCTCGACGACGAGGTTGACATCACGCTGCTGCTGGCCAACTACCTGCAGGGCCACGGTTTCCGTGTCACCCAGGTCCACAACGGCCGGGCCCTCATGGCGCTGATGGACACCGATCCCGCAGACCTCGTACTGCTCGATCTCGGCCTGCCCGGCGAAGACGGCTTCACCATTGCGCGCCACGTGCGCGAGAGTTGGCGCTGCGGCCTCGTCATCGTCACCGGCCGGGGCGATGCTGTGGACAAGGTCGTGGGCCTTGAGGTTGGGGCCGACGACTACGTGACCAAGCCCTTCGACCTGCGCGAGCTGGTGGCGCGCGTGAAGGCGGTGCTGCGCCGGCTCACGCCCGAGACACCCGCGTCCCCGGCGCCCGTTGCAGCCTCTCCCGACAAGCTGAGCTTCGCCGGCTGGCAGCTCGACACCGCCGCGCGCAGCCTCAGGAACCCGCAAGGCGAGCAAGTGCCGCTGACCGGCGGCGAGTTCGACCTGCTGCAAGCCTTTGCCCGCCATCCCGGCCGCGTGCTGTCGCGCGACTTCCTGCTCGAGCAGACACGCGGACGCGAAGCCGCCCCCTTCGACCGCACGATCGACGTGCAGGTCGGCCGGCTGCGCAAGAAGATCGAGGCGGATGCGGACGACCCGCAGCTCATCAAGTCGGTGCGAGGCGCAGGCTACATCCTGGTGCCGCCGGTTTCCCATGGCTGACGCTGCACGCAACCCGCCTTTCCTGCTCGACGTGCCCATCCAGGGCTTGCCGTCGGGCATCGAGGAAAGCAGCGTGTTCCGCTCGCTCTTCATCGCCTACCCCGATTCGCTGCTGCTGGTGGACCAGTCCGGCAGCATCATGCTGGCCAACCCCTCGGCAGCCGCGCTGCTGGGCTATGCGGTGGAAGAACTGGTGGGCCTGAACGTCGACGTGCTGGTGCCCGACAGCATCCGCCCGCGCCATGCCTCCTACCGCGAGGCCTATGGCCGCTCCCCCCGCCCTCGCCCCATGGGCACGCAGATGGAGCTGGTGGCCAAGCGAAAGGATGGCAGCGAGGTCATGGTCGAGATCGCGCTCAGCCCGCTGCAGAACCATGGCCTGCCCTTCGTCGTGGCCGCCATCCGCGACATCGGCGCCTACCCGCGCGTGAAGCAGGCACTGCAACGCGCCCGCTACAGCGAGCACCTGGCCCAGTTGGGGCGCCTGGCAGTCGACACGCGCGATCTGCAGGTGGTGCTCGAGCATGTGCCGGAAATCATCACAACGGCCTTGCAAGTCGAGGTCGCGATGGTGTGGCTGCTCGACAGCAACGGCCTCGAGTTTCGCGTAGTCAGCGGCATCGGCCTGATCGCCGGTGAAGAGATAGGTTCGCGCCTTGCCAATCGCCCCGACACCCCGCCGGGTTTCGTGCTCTCCCAAGGCCGGCCGGTCGTGGTGCCGGACTATGGCAAGGAACATCGCTTCGTCGTGCCCCAGGCCTACCTCGACGCCGGACTGGTCAGCGCACTCGCGGTGCCGCTGTCCGACCGGGGGCGGGTAATCGGCATGCTGTCGGTGCGCTCGAAGGAGTCCAAGCGCTTCGGCGACGAAGAAGTGCGCTTTCTCGAGTCGCTGTCCAGCCTGCTTGCCACCAGCCTGCAGCGCGTGCAGACCGAGGAGGCGCTCAACCATGCTCAGCGGCTCGAGAGCGTCGGCCAGCTCACGGGCGGCATCGCGCACGATTTCAACAACCTGCTGACCGTCATCCAGGGCAACCTCCAGGTTCTGGAAGAACTGCCCGCACTTGCGCAGGACAGTTACGCCCAGCAGTTGCTGGGTGCCGCCACACGCGCCACGCGACGGGGAGCCGAACTCACCGGCAAGCTGCTGGCGTTTTCCCGCCGGCAGATGCTGCAGCCGATCGCCGTCGACACACATGCGCTGCTGCACTCCCTGGCCGACATGCTGCGGCGCACGCTGGACCAGCGCATTCGCATCGAAATCGACACCGCGCCTGGTTGTCCGCCTGTGGTGGCAGACGCGGGGCAGCTGGAATCGGCGCTGCTCAACATTGCGATCAATGCGCGTGACGCCATGCCCGAAGGCGGCACGCTGCGTTTTCGCACCGAGCTGTGCGGTGCGTTGCCGGAGGCCCTGCGCAGCGAACGCAACGACCCGAACAGCAACGCAGCCGCGCGCTTCGTCGCAATCTCCATCGCTGACAGCGGCACGGGCATGTCCGAGGAGGTGAAGGAGCGCGCCTTCGAGCCCTTCTTCACCACCAAGGACGCCGGCCGCGGCACCGGGCTTGGCCTGAGCACGGTGCACGGCTTCGTCAACCAGTCCCGGGGCGCGGTCGCGATCGACAGCAAGGCGGGCCGGGGCACTACCGTGACGCTCTACCTGCCGCAACAGGAAGAAGCCGGACCGCCGGCCACCGAGGACGAACGTGCCGACGAAACGATTCCGCCCGGACTGCGTGTGATGCTGGTCGAGGACGACGCGGAGGTGCGCAAAGTGGTGCACACCTTCCTTGCCACGCTGGGCTGCGATGTAGTCACGGCCGCCACGGCCGAGCAGGCGTTGTCGGCGCTGGACGCAGGCGCCGGGCCTTTCGACCTGCTGCTGAGCGACATCGCCCTGGGCGCCGGCATGCGAGGCACGCGGCTGGCCATCGAGGTGCAGCAGCGCTTTCCCCGGCTGGCGGTGTTGCTGATGTCGGGCTTCTCGTCCGAGTTGCTGGATGCCGACCGAGAAGTGCCGCAGAGCTGGGAACTGCTGCGCAAACCCTACTCGCGCTCCGAACTTGCGCGGGCCATGGCAAAGGTGCTTGCCGGCCACGCCTGAACGCGCGGCTGCGACCTTTACTGGAGCATTGCGGGTGCAGGTGCCAGGCAGCGCTGCACGAAGGCCGACAGCGCGCCGACGTCGGGAATCTGCACATCGCGGCGCCCCTTGGTGGCAAACCCGATGACGTTGTCGCGCGCCAGCCGCGACAGCGCGCGGCTCACGCTCTCGAGCGTCATGCCCAGGTAGTTGCCGATCTCGGCGCGCGTCATGCGCAGCGTGATCTCGTCGGTGCGCATGCCGCGCTCGGCCAGCGTCTCCGCCCAGTAGCGCAGGAAGTCGGCCACGCGGGCGTCGGCCGGCAGTGTGCAGACGGACATCAGCGAGTCCCGGTCGTGCGAGATCTCCCGGCTCATGGCGGTGTGCAGAACTTGCAGCAAGCCGGGATGCGTGACGCAGGCGGCCAGCAGGGCCTCGTACGACACAACCCAGATCTCGCCGGTATCCATGGCCACCGCATCGCATGAATAGCGGCTGCCCGCGATGCCGTCGAAGCCGAGCCAGTCACCGCGGAACTTGAGACCCACCACCTGCTCGCGCCCGTCGGCCGAGAGATTCACGATCTTGAAGAAGCCCGAGTTCAGGATGTAGAGATTGCCGAAGCGCTCGCCCGCCTGGTAGATCGTGTCACCCGTGTGCACCACACGGCGCTGCGGCTTGAGTTGCTCGGCAAGCAGCTTCAGCGTATCGCCGGTGCTCCGGTCCGCGCACTCCCGGCCGATGGTCGGCAGGACCGGTGTGGTCTTCGAGGAAGTGGCGGTATTGAGCATCTGGACTCCTTGGTGATCTGTCGCGTGTCGATGGATGGATGCTAGGAAGCCCTCGGCAACGCAATGACAACGGTCGGAATCGGTGGGTAACGCTCGGTGAATGAAGTGTGTCCGGCGTGTATCAACGGCATTCGGCGTGCTGCAAGTCGCACGAGGCCCGCTCCGTGCTTTGACCTGCATCAAGTCCGGGACCGTTGGCGTCCCTAACCTTGGCGAGTCACACATTGACCATTGCCATGCCCCTTTCCAACAACGCCCGCAGTCCCGAGGCCGAGCCGCAGCTCTCTCCACTGAACGTGGCGAGCCTGCTGTGCCACGCGCGCATCCTCCAGCGCGCCTCGCTGGACGGGACCACCCGCCAGCTGCTGCGCGGCAAGAACCTGGGGCTGCTGTGCGAAACGCAGCCCGACGAGGCTCAGGCGCTGTTCCGTCGCGCCGCGGAGGCGTTGGGCGCCCACGTAGCCGTCATGCGCTCGAGCCTGTCGTCCGCGAGTACGCCGCAGGAAGTGCAGCACACCGCCCGCATGCTCGGCCGCCTCTACGAGGCCGTGGAGTGCCAGGGCCTGGAGCCCGTGCTCGTTCAACAGATCGGCCAGCATGCCGGGATTCCGGTCTTCGATGGCGCTGCCATGCGAGGCCATCCGGCCGAGCAACTGGCCGGGCTTCTCGGAGACAAGATCCCGCTGGCCGACAACCGGTGCTTCGTGCTCCAGGCCCTGCTGCTGGACGCCATCGCCTGAGCTGCCGGGCCCGAGGCAACTGCCCTTCCATTCATTCACCGCAAGGAATCCTCATGAAGACCGATACCCAATTGCGCAACGACATCCAGGCCGAGCTGACCTGGGCGCCCGAGGTCAAGACCTCCGACGTCGGCGTGATCGTCAAGGACGGCGTGGTCACCCTCACAGGCCACCTCGCCAGCCACGCCGAGAAGTACGCTGTCGAGCGCGCCGTGCAACGCGTGCATGGCGTCAAGGCGCTGGCCGTCGAATTGACCGTCAAGCTGCCCTTCGACAACCAGCGCACCGATGCCGACATAGCCATGGCGGTCGAATGCGCACTCGACTGGAATGCGCTCGTTCCCGACGACAAGATCCAGCCCCTGGTGGAAAACGGCTGGATCACGCTGGCTGGCGAAGTCGAGTGGGGATATCAGCGCAGCGCCGCCGAAAGCGCAGTGCGCGACCTGATGGGGGTGACCGGCGTGTCGAACCTCGTGAAAGTCAAGCCGAAGGTGAGCCCTGCCGACGTCGAGAAGAAGATTCACGACGCGCTTTCGCGCCAGGCCGACCGCGAAGCCCGCAAGCTTGCCATCACGGTCAACGGCTCGCAGGTCACGCTGCGCGGCACGGTCCATTCCTGGACCGACCGCGATGCGGTGCAGGGTGCCGCATGGGCCACGCCAGGCGTCACAGTGGTGGTGAACGACCTGCTGGTGGACGCCTGAGGCGGCAACGCCCGGGCTGTCTTTTGAGCGAGTCCTGCCGTGAATGCCGCACTGCCGCCACTCGAACTGGAGCAACGCAACATCCCCGGGCCCGGCTCCGGGGGAACAGGCTATCGCGCAGGCGCGCAATTCGCGTAGCTGCGGGCAGTCAAGCGCATTACAGCCTCCCCTGCGCACTGACGCCCCGGTGGCCTCAGTGCGACATCAGCACGGGCAGAGTCATCCACTGGAGCATGGACAGCGTGGCGCCGCCCATCACCCATTCGCGCGCCCGGCTGTGGCCGTAGCAGCCCATCACCAGCAGGTCCGAGCCCAGGTCGGCAGCGAAGGACAGCAGCTTGTTGCCGATATCGTCTTCCTTGTCGCCGCCGGGATGCAGCGTGATGTTCTGGACGTCCTGCATCCGCAGGTAGTTCTGCAGGCGCTGCAGCGACGCCTCTGCGTCCTCGCCGTAGGCCACGACATGCACCCGGGCTGCCTTTCGCAGCCATGGCAGCGCGGCGGTCACGGCGCGCGCGGACTCGGGGGTTTCCTTCCACGCCACCAGCACGTTGCGGCCGACGGAACCGACCGGTCCCGCATACGGCAGCACCAGCGCCGGCCGACCGCTCTGCACCAGCACGCTGGGCAGGAAATCGCCGGGGAGCTCGCCGTCCATCGGGTCGTTCCGGTCGCGTTGGCCGAGGACCATCAGGTCGGTGTAGAGCGCACGCCGCGCGAATCCCCACGGACCGTCGCTCTCCGGCTCGGCCCAGTGCAGGCGCTGGGAGCCTGCGCTGTGCTCCATGAAGGTGGCGTGCATCGCGCCGCGCGCGTCCTTGTCGATCTCCTGCATGATCGCGACGGCCTCCGCGGCAGCCTCGATGGCGAACGGGTAGCGCATGAGCGCGGACAGGGTGCACGGCTGGCCGGTCACCTCGGCATCGAAAGTCTCTGCGAGCTGGCGCGCCAGCTTGATGCGCTCCACCGTACGGGCCGAGCCGTCGAGGTGAAGCAGGATGGATTTGGGGGTCTGCATGAGGGCTCCTTGGACTGACGGGCTTTGGACGGGGCGACCTTAGGCCTGCTCGAATCGCACAGCCTTGCGCTGAATCAATCGCCTGCGAACTTCCATGCGACAGCGCCGATGCTTGATCGAGCGCAAGGCCGGGCCGGGCGCGCAGGCCTAGCCTCGGACCTCGTCTTCGCATCACGGCACCACTCCATGAACTCTTTCCAACAGGCCTGCATCGTCGGCAGCGGCATCGGCGCGCTTTCCGCGGCCGTGCTGCTGATCCGCGACGCCGGCATGCCCGGATCGCACATCCGCATCCTCGAGGAGGGTCCGACACCCGGTGGCGCTCTCGATGGCAGCGGCAATGCCATCCAGGGATACGTGACGCGCGGCGGGCGCATGTTCACTGACGAAACCTATACCTGCCTGTGGAACGTGCTGCAGAGCATTCCCTCGCCCGGCGCGCCGAACCGCACGGTGCGCGACGAGATTCAGGCCTTCAATGCACTGTGGCGCTCCGATGCGCACGCCCGGCTGATCGACCGCCATCGCCGCATCCTGAACGCCAGCGACCTGGGTTTCAACTTCCAGGACCGCGTGGAGCTGATGCGCCTGCTGGCCACGCCCGAGCGGGTGCTGGGCAGGCAGCGCATCGAGGAATGCTTTTCCACCCACTTTCTCGACACTCATTTCTGGGCCATGTGGCGCACGACCTTCGCATTCCAGAATTGGCACAGCGCCGTCGAGCTGAAGCGCTACATGCTGCGCTTCCTGCAGGAGCTGCCGCGCATCCACACGCTGGGCGGCGTGCGGCGCACCGAGTTCAACCAGTACGACACCATCGTGCGCCCCATGGTGAGGTGGCTGCTGGATCGCGGGGTCCGGTTCGACTACGGCATGCGCGTGGTCGACGCGGACTTTGCCGCCGGTGCAGACGGCCTGCGGCTCGAGACGCTGCATTGCGTCAGGGAAGGCCGGCCTCTGGCATACCGCCTCGGCGCAGAGGAATGTGCCTTCATCACCATCGGTTCCATGACCGCCGACTCGCGCAACGGCAACGACCACCAGGCGCCGGAACTGGTGCGTGACCAGAGCGACGGGGCCTGGACCCTGTGGCGCAACATGGCTCGCAAGGCACCGGGCCTCGGCAGGCCGGAAAACTTCTGCGGCAACGTGGACGAGAGCAAGTGGGAGTCTTTCACGCTCACGATGCGCAGCCCCTTGCTGATCCAGCGCATCCAGGCACTCTCAGGCAATCCGCCTGGCACCGGCGGGCTCATGACCTTCAAGGATTCGAGCTGGCTGATGTCGATCGTGGTGCCGCACGCGCCGCACTTCGAGGGCCAGCCCGAGGGGGTCTACACGCTGTGGGGCTACGGGTTGCTGATCGACACCCAGGGCAACCACGTCGACAAGACGATGGCACAGGCTGGTGGCCAGGAAATTCTCACGGAACTGATGCATCACCTGGGCTTCGAGGACATCCTCGAGGAAGTGCGGCGCACCACGACCGTGGTGCCGGTGATGATGCCCTACATCACCAGCGAGTTCGCATGCCGCAGCGCATCGGACCGCCCGCCCGTCATACCGGCCGGCGCGAAGAACTTCGCCCTGCTGGGCCAGTACGTGGAGATTCCGGAGGATGTGGTCTTCACGGTCGAGTACTCGGTGCGCGGCGCGATGCACGGGGTGTACGGACTCACGGGCCTGGGCCTCGAGGTGCCGCCCATCTACCACGGCATCGCCGATCCGAAGGTGGCGCTCGCGAGCCTGCGCACATTGATGGGTTGACGTGCGAAGCTTGATCCATCTCAACACCCACCACTGGTCGGGCGCGCAAGATTCCTCTTCAGCCACCCAAGGAGACAGTCACGTGTCTTTCCTGTCGAAGAATGTCGGAATCCTCGACCGGGCGCTGAGCTACGGACATGACTGCATGGAGGCGCTGCGATGTGCATGACCCTGCTCAGGAAACTCGCCACAGCGAAGCTGCCTTGCACCGAGGCCGCCCTGGCGACGATCGACAGGCTGCGCGTGCTCGAAGCCGCCGGGCACGTCAAGGTGCGGATTCCTCCTGCCCACGTGGACTGCGACGACTGCCTGCGCCAGGACGCGGCCACGGTATTCGAGATCACGCTCCGGGGATGGAAGACTCTTGCCGCCGATGCGCCCGAAGAGGAAGCACCGTTGCGTCGCGGGTAGATGAAGCTATCGGATGCTGGAGGCGAACCATCGAAAGATGTTCTGCCGGCTCTCCGAGCTACCTCCAGTCCGCACGAAGAGGAAGCCGGTTTTCGCGTTGCCCAGCCAGTCGACTGGAATGCCTGCGGTTCGCAGAGCCTCGATTTCATCGCGCGCGTTCATGCCGAGCGGCAGTTTCAAGGTGATGGTCGCGCTGTGGATGGTCCGCCTTTTCGTCATTCGCTTCCCTTGCGTATTCCTGGAGATCCGGCCGAACCATTCCCCTACGCAGGACCGGCAGCCAGGAGCCTTGCGCGCACCATGCCTTCGCGCAAGGCACGGGCAACATCGGCGGACATGCCGTTCCTTGAATCGAAGGTGGTTGCCTCGCCTGCACCCGATCTCGCGACGACGGCTGCCTGCGCGCTACCCGGCGTCTCCACCACTTGCTGCAGGTACAGATCGAAGCGCCCATGAAAGCCGAGAGGGAGCAATTCACCATGCTCCCGCAGGACGGCTTGCCGATAACGCGGCCCGGGGAAGAAAGCGGACTTCCAGCGAATGCTCGCACCCGTGTCATCGATGGAGGTCACGCGAGCTCCAACGAAGACCGCACCATCGGCGAACATGCTGAATTTTCCGAGCGCCTCGAAGTACTGGAACTGACGGTCGATACGCTCCTGAACCCGGCCGATCGTGTACTCGATCGGTTTCGGCGCAAACGGCGCCTGGCAGGCGGCCCTTATACGCGCACCGAGCGTTGTGCCCACGGCGACTTCACTGGGCGGAGTCACACGCAGATCGTGGAACATTGCCGTCATGGCCTGCGCGCAGCGGCAGCCGATGGCGGGCCGATCTTCGCAAGCACGTATGAAGCACTGGCCGATGCAGCGGAAAGAGCGGCGTGCAAGTGGATGTGCGTTGGCTTGCTCTCGCAGGAAGGGAATGCAGCAGCCATTCGACGGCCGTTCTCCGTGATCTGGAACATCGTCGCCATGATCACTTTGCCCCCGGTGGAAGGCGTCGAGTCCACACGCAGATCCGCGCGCACGAGACCACCAAGAACCAGAACCTTGATCTCCTCGATTTCATCGAGCGAGAAGGTTCTCGCTGGCAATGCCCCTTCGACCAGGCGATGCAGCAACAGCATGGGCATGGGACTCCCCCCAAAACCGCCAGCGATGGACTGATTGTTACGCGGGCTGACAGTTAGATCATCCTAAGACTGCGAAAGCTTTAAAACCAGGATAGAAATTTCGTCGAACAGGTACAAAACTATCAAGCTGCCGGAATGCCCTCTGGCTTGACGATGGAAGAGCTATCATCGATTTTCTTTCTATCTGAAACAGCGCCTACCCTAGGGCTGTGAATAGCCGTCAACTAATTCGCGAAGGACGCAAGCGCCTCCAGATGAGCGAGCAGCAATTTGCTGATGCGCTGGGGGTGAGCCGTGGCGCAGTACAGCAATGGGAAAAACAAGGCGGCACAGCTCCCAAGCGCGCCAACCAGGCGCGTGTGGCCAAGCTGCTTGGAATTTCCGTTGCGGAACTGGTCTCGGGTGTGTCGGCGGGTGCGCGGGGAGCCGACGTGCGCGCTGAGGTTCCCCTGGTGTCCGAGGTCGAGGCAGGCAACTACACCGTCATCGACAACTTCAAGCCGACAACGCAATTCGACACCATCCCGGTGAGCGTGCCGGTCAAGAAGCACACCTACGCACTGCGGGTGCATGGCGACAGCATGGTCAGCGAGGCCGGCGACTCGTTCCCCGCCGGGTCCATCCTGATCGTGGAGCCGGAGATGGAGGCGGTGCCCGGCGACTATGTCATCGCGCTGAACGAGGCCAGCGAGACCACGTTCAAGCAACTCGTGAAAGACGGCGGGGACCTGTATCTCAAGCCGTTGAACAGCCGTTACCCCATCAAGCCACTGGGCGATGCCCAGGTCATCGGCGTGGTGCGCGAGTTCACCAAGCGTTTTCGATAGCCGTCGCGAAAAACGCACGATGGCGTAGATAGATTTTCTACGCAGAGATACATTTTTCATCCTGACGCAGCAACGGCCTGAATTGCCCGAACAAGGCACGGGGCTGCGGCGAAAGGATTGAAAACATGGGTCCGCCGCAGTACCGGGATCGGTTTGAATTCGTGTTCCATGTCGAGCAAAGCACCGATGGCCAGACAGTCGTGTGCAGAGCGGAAATCTTCGAGTATTCGGTCCTGAAGGCTGTGTTGCAGATCGTGGACACGCAGCTCACGCGCCTGGAAGTCGTCGATGTGGTCCTGGGTCGCTGCATCCGATGGGCGGACCTCCGGATTGCCAGCGGCGATGCTTTCTGATCTGCATCCAGATCGCAGCGTTGCCTCAGCGGCACCAGACGTCGATCTGGCGGATGAGGTCCGACCACAGGGCCTGTACCGCCACGGCCGCCAGCAGCAGGCCGGCCACCCGCGCACCCCAGGTCTGGCGTGCCCCGCCGCCGCCCCACCGCAAGCGCTGCCAGAGCCACGGCCCGATCAGTAGCGAAAGACTGCTCCCGAGCGCAAACAACGCCATCAGTCCGGCGCCCTGCAATGGGCCGTTGCCCAGGCTGGCCAGCATCAGGGCCGAATAGAGCAGCCCGCAAGGCAGCGCGACCCAAAGCAGCCCGGCTGCAAGCACGCCCAGCCACGTGCCGCCGGCATGGGGGCGAAGACGCGACTCGAGCGAGCGTCCGACGCGCTGCGCCCACAGCGGCTGCCGCCCCGTGGCGGCCAGCATCGCACCCCAGGCGAACACGAAGACGTGCAGCAGCACCCACAGCGGCCGCAGCGCGGCAACCTGCGTGCTGGCCTGCGCCAGGCTGTCGACGCTGGCCGCGGCAATGGCGCCTGCCGTCGCGTAGCTCGCGATGCGGCCGAGATGGAAGGCGGCCGGCGCCGCTCGCGCCGACGCGGCGCCCTGCCCCGCCGGCACGAGCGGCACGATCCGTATCACCGCCGATGAAGCGGCGCCGCACATCGCCACGCAATGCGGCCCACCGGCCAGGCCCATGAGAAACGCGGCACTGGCGAGCGCGAGTTGCATGGTCAGACCACGCGGGAAAAGCGCGTACGGGTCGCGCGGCAGTACCGGTCGAACACCATGGCGACCGCGCGCACCAGGAACCAGCCCTGCTCGGTGACCACCAGATCGTGGTCGCTCAGCCGAACCAGGCCGTGAGCGACCATCGGCCCGAGCGCCGCGAACTCGGTGGCGAAGTAGCGCTGGAAGTCGACTGCAAACGCATCCCCCATGACGTTGAAGTCGACCCGACCGCGGCACATCAGCGCCATGATCACGTCCCGCCGCAACAGATCGTCGCGCGACAGCGCAAGGCCGCGAACCACGGGCAGGCGCCCCTGGTCGAGGAGGTCGTAGTACTCGTCGAGGCTCTTTGCGTTCTGGCTGTAAGTGGCGCCCACGCGGCCGATGCCGGAGACGCCGAGTGCGATCAGGTCGCCCCCGGGCCTGGTGCCATAGCCCTGGAAGTCGCGCTGCAAGCGCCCTTGGCTCCTGGCAACCGCGAGAGGATCGTCGGGCAGCGCGAAGTGGTCCATGCCGATGTAGACGTAACCCGCTTCGGTCAGCCGCGTGATCGCGCTTGCGAGCATGCGCACCCGCGTGGCGGCATCAGGCAATTCTTCGGCCGCAATGCGCCGCTGCGGCTTGAAGCGCTCGGGCAGATGCGCATAGGCGTAGAGCGCAATGCGGTCGGGCCGCAGCTCGTTGATCTGCGCGAGCGTGCGCTCGAAGGAGGCGTCGTTCTGCCGCGGCAGGCCGTAGATCAGGTCGACGTTGATCGATTCGAAACCCAGCGTGCGCGCCGCATCCATCAGCGAGAAGACCTGCGACGCCGGCTGGATGCGATGCACCGCCTGCTGCACCTCGGGGTCGAAGTCCTGCACGCCGAAGCTCAGGCGATTGAAGCCCAGCGCGGCCAGATTCGCCAGCCGCTGCGCGTCGACCGTGCGCGGATCGATCTCGATGGAGCGCTCGCCTCCGGGCACGAAGGCGAAAGACCGGTGCAGCAGCGCCATGAGCTCGCCCAACTCCGAGTCGTCGAGGAAGGTCGGCGAGCCACCCCCTAGGTGCAACTGGCCTGCGGTGGCGCTGCGGCCCAGTTGCGCGACTTGCAGCTCCACCTCGCGCGCGAGGTAGGCCAGGTACTGCCGGCCCCGCTCGCGGTGGCGAGTGACGACCTTGTTGCAGGCGCAGTAGTAGCACAGCGACTCGCAGAACGGAATATGGACGTACAGCGACAGCGGCGGCGCCTCCGCGCTCGCCGCGCGCCGACGGCTCAGCGCCCTGGCGTAGTCGTCGGCGCCGAAGGCCTCGACGAAACGGTCGGCTGTGGGATAGGAGGTGTAGCGCGGCCCGGGAACGTCGAACTCCCTCAGCAGATCGATGGGTAGCGGTGCCTGCACGGGCACAGGAGCAACGGCGGCAGGAATCATTGCGAGGGTGTCCGCAGAGGTGCTCCAGAAGGTTCCGAAGCCGATGGCCTGGCGAGCAATGCCGTGCATGCGCTCGACGACGCCGCCATCAGCCAGAAGACGAAGAAGGCGGCGGTGTAGATACCCTGGCGCGACATCCGCAACGCGTCGGCCCCGCAGAACGCATTGACGGGATCGACGAGCGCGAACACCAGCACCTCCATGCCGCAGGCCACCAGGAAGGACGGCCACAGGATGCCCGCGAGCTGGCGCACTCCGTTCATGGCGCGGCCTTCCGGGCCGGCGGCGGCATGTCGCTCGCGGGCGTGGTCGCGTGGTTGCGACCGGTCAGCGCGGGCAGCAGCTTCTTCGCGGCCAGGGTCTTGTTGATCTCGACGCCTTCGCGGTAGTAGTCCTCGGACACCAGCGCATCGGGGCTGCGCCAGGCCAGCCAGAAGGTCACGAAGCTCGCGACCACCACGACCGCCGGACCGCCGATCACCATCCAGAGCAGCGGATAGCGCCACCAGGCCTGGGCCGCCGGTTCGTTCGTTGTCGCCATTGTTGTTGCGCTCATCTCGACCTTTCAGCGCGGCACAAGGAAGGCCGCTTTTTCCGAAACCTGGGCGCCGCCGCCCTCCTCGCGGATGCCGAAGTGCACCGTGTGCGATCCGGCAGGCACGACCCCATAAGGCACCTGCAGACGCACCGCGACCCAGCGTGACTGGGCGGCGTCGACCGTCACCGGCTCGTCGGGCGAGACGCTGAGGCCTTCCAGTCCGTCGGCGACGATGCGGTACTGCTGCGGTTTTTCAGTGGCGTTCATGATCTGGAGTCGATAGACGTTCTCCAGCCGCCCGCCCTCGGCAATGCGGGCCAGCGAGGCGCGGTCGCGCACCACATCGACCTTGAACGGCGTGCGCACGATCAGGCTGGCCAGCAGTCCGGTCACCAGCAGCGCCAGGATCGTCGTGTAGAGCAGCACGCGCGGCCGCAGCACGCGCCGCAGCAGTTCGCGGCGCGACCAGCCGGCTTCCATGCCGTTTTGCGTGTCGTAGCGGATCAGCCGCGGCGGGTAGGCCATCTTCTGCATGACGGTGTCGCAGGCATCCACGCAAAGGCCGCAGCCGATGCACTCGTACTGAAGGCCCTGGCGAATGTCGATGCCCGTCGGGCACACCTGCACGCACAGGCCGCAGTCGATGCAGTCGCCCAGCGCCAGCGTGCGCGGGTCGGGGCCCTTGCGGCGCGGCGCGCGAGGTTCGCCGCGCTGCGGGTCGTAGGTGACGATGAGCGTGTCGCGGTCGAACATGGCGCTCTGGAAGCGCGCGTAGGGGCACATGTACTTGCAGACCTGCTCGCGCATGAAGCCGGCATTGCCGTAGGTGGCAAAGCCGTAGAAGAAAACCCAGAACACCTCCCACGAGCCCATCTGGGTTTGCAGGAAGGCCATGCCCAGTTCGCGGATGGGCGTGAAGTAGCCCACGAAGGTGAAGCCGGTCCACAGCGCGATGCCGATCCAGACGATGTGCTTGAACCATTTCTTCACCAGCTTCTCGAGCGACATCGGCTCGGCGTCCAGCCGCATGCGCGCGGTGCGGTTGCCTTCGATCTTGTGCTCCACCCACATGAAGATCTCGGTGTAGACCGTCTGCGGGCAGGCGTAGCCGCACCACAGCCGCCCCGCCACCGCGGTGAAGAGAAAGAGCGACAGCGCACTGATGACCAGCAGGCCCGAGAGATAGATCAGGTCCTGCGGATACAGCACCAGCCCGAAGATGTAGAAGCGGCGCGCGGCCAGGTCGAACAGCACCATCTGCCGCTCGCCCCACTCCACCCACGGCAGGCCGTAGAACACCAGCTGCGTAAGAAAGACCATGGCCCAGCGCCAGCGCGCGAACATGCCGCGCACCGTGCGGGGATAGATCTTCTTCGTGGCTTCGTAAAGGCCGACCTCCTCGCTGCCCGCGCTGACGATGGGAATGATCTTCCGGGTCATGGCGTTGCGCCGATCTCGGGTTTCACGGCGTGGCCGCAGCCGTGTTGGTGTTGTTGGAGAACCCCCAGACATACGACGCGAGCATCCGGATCTGCGCCTCGGTAAGACGGCCTTCCTGCGCGGGCATCTCGTTGTGCTTGCCCGCGTTGATCATCTGGACGATGGCGGCCTCGCCGTAGCCGTGGAGCCAGATCCTGTCGCTCAGGTTGGGCGCACCGATGGCCTGGTTGCCCACGCCCCCGATGCCGTGGCAGGCCGCGCAGACCGTGAACTTCGACTTTCCGAGGCCGGCACGCAACGAATCGTGCGGCTCGCCCGCCAGGCTCAGCACGTAGTTGGCAACGTTCTTCACGTCATCCGGTGTGCCGACGGCCGCAGCCATCGGCGGCATCACGCCGACACGGCCCTTGGTGATGCTCTCGACGATCTTCTCGGGCGTGCCGCCGTGCAGCCAGTCCTTGTCGGTCAGGTTGGGAAAGCCCTTGCTGCCGCGCGCGTCGGAACCATGGCACTGGGCGCAGTTGTTCATGAAAAGACGCTCCCCGATGGCCCTGGCCTGCGGGTCCCTTGCAACCTCCTCGACCGGCATGGCGGCGTATTTCGCGTAGACGGGTGCCAGCTCTTGTGTGGCCTTGGCGACGTCCGCCTCGTATTCGCCGCGCGAACTCCAGTCGGACTGGCCGCGAAAACTCCCCAGGCCCGGAAAGATCGCCAGGTAGCCCAGCCCGAAGACGATGGTCAGCACGAACAGGCCGATCCACCACATGGGCAACGGGTTGTTGGCTTCGCGCAGGTCCTCGTCCCAGACGTGGCCCGTGGTGTTGTCGGCGTTCGGCGCAACCCGCTTGCGGGCTGTGAACCACAGCAGCAGCACGCAGCCGAGGATGCTCAGCAGCGAGGCCGCGGCCACGTAGTTCGACCAGAAATGGCTGATGAAATCGCTCATCGTGGTTCTCCCTTCAGTCCTGCTCGAACGGCAAGCGGGCCGCTTCCTGGAAGTCGCGCGCGTTGCGACGCGAATACGCCCAGATCACGATGCCGATGAAAAGCGCGAAGCACACGACGGTGGCTGCAACGCGCAAGGTGGTGACGTCGATCATGGTTTCGGTCCTTTGCCGCTGTGCTTACTTGAGAGCCAGGCCCAGCGATTGCAGATAGGCCACCGTGGCCTCCATCTCGGTCTTGCCTGTGACCTCTTCCGTGGCCTTGGCGATTTCCTCGTCGGTGTAGGGCACGCCGACACGGCGCAGCGCGCGCATGTGGGTTGGCAAGGCTTCGGCGTCGACGAGGGCCTTTTCCAGCCATGAATAGGCCGGCATGTTCGATTCGGGAACCAGGTCGCGCGGATTGTTCAGGTGGATGCGGTGCCACTCGTCGCTGTACTTGCCGCCCACGCGGTGCAGGTCGGGGCCGGTGCGCTTGCTGCCCCACTGGAACGGGTGGTCGTAGACAAACTCCCCAGCCACCGAGTAGTGGCCGTAGCGCAGCGTCTCCGAGCGGAAGGGCCGGATCATCTGCGAGTGGCAGTTGTAGCAACCCTCGCGCAGGTAGACGTCGCGGCCTGCGAGCTGCAGCGGCGTGAGCGGCTTGACGCCCTGCACCGCCTCGGTGGTCGACTTCTGGAAGAAGAGCGGCACGATCTCGACAAGGCCGCCGACGGCCACGACCACGAGGATCAGCACGATCATCAGCAGGTTGTTGGTCTCGATCTTCTCGTGGGTAAAGCCGCTGGACTTGGGAGTGTTCGGGTTCATCGTGCGTCCTCAGGCGTGGGCCATGACGGGGGGCGGGATCTCGACGCGCACCGAGCGGCCCGAGATGACGGTCATCCAGACGTTCCAGGCCATCACCAGCATCCCGGACAGATAGAGCAGTCCGCCGATCAGGCGCACCACGTAGAACGGGAAAGTGGCCTTCACGCTCTCCACGAAGGTGTAGGTGAGCGTGCCGTCGGGGTTGATGGCGCGCCACATCAGCCCTTGCATCACGCCGGCGATCCACATGGCGGCGATGTACAGGACGATGCCGATGGTGGCGATCCAGAAGTGCGCCTCGATGGCCTTCACGCTGTACATGGTGGTGCGGCCATACATGCGCGGGATCAGGTAGTAGAGCGAGCCCATGGTGATGAACCCCACCCAGCCGAGCGCGCCGGAGTGCACGTGGCCGATGGTCCAGTCGGTGTAGTGGCTCAGGGCGTTGACGGTCTTGATGGACATCATCGGACCCTCGAAGGTCGACATGCCGTAGAACGACAGTGCGACGATCAGGAAGCGCAGGATCGGGTCGGTGCGCAGCTTGTGCCAGGCGCCCGAGAGCGTCATCACGCCGTTGATCATGCCGCCCCAGCTCGGCGCCAGCAGGATCAGCGAGAACACCATGCCCAGCGATTGCGTCCAGTCCGGCAGCGCCGTGTAGTGCAGGTGGTGCGGGCCGGCCCACATGTAGGTGAAGATCAGCGCCCAGAAGTGGACGATGGACAGCCGATACGAATACACCGGCCGGCCGGCCTGCTTGGGGATGTAGTAATACATCATCCCGAGGAAGCCCGCGGTGAGGAAGAAGCCCACGGCGTTGTGGCCGTACCACCACTGCACCATCGCGTCCTGCACGCCGGCATAGGCCGAGTAGCTTTTCATCCAGCCCGCCGGAACCTCTGCGCTGTTGACGATGTGCAGCAGCGCCACCGCGATGATGAAGGCTCCGAAGAACCAGTTCGCCACGTAGATGTGGCGCACGCGGCGCATGCCGATGGTGCCGAAGAACACGATGGCGTAGGCCACCCAGACCACCGCGATCAGCAGGTCGATGGGCCACTCCAGCTCGGCGTATTCCTTGCCGCTGGTGTAGCCCATCGGCAGGCTGATGGCGGCCGCGACGATCACGGCCTGCCAGCCCCAGAACACGAAGGACGCGAGCTTCGGCGCGAAAAGGCCCACCTGGCAGGTGCGCTGAACCACGTGGAAGCTCGTGGCCATCAGCGCGCAGCCGCCGAACGCGAAGATGACCGCGTTGGTGTGCAGCGGCCGCAGTCGCCCGTAGCTGAGCCATGGAATGCCGAGGTTGAGCTCGGGCCAGGTCAGCTGGGAGGCGATGATCACGCCGACCAGCATGCCGACCACGCCCCAGACCACGGACATGAGCGCGAACTGCCGCACGACGGTGTCGTCGTATACCGCGGCGGGTGGGTTCGGTTGTTGCATCGTCGTGCCCTTGAATGAGTTGTGGGCAGTTTCCGTGGGCGTCTGCCTCGCGGGCTTGATGCAAATCAATCGCCGTGCAGGATGCGGTCGCCTTCGGTCTCGACGTCGTCGAACTGGCCGCGCTCGATCGCCCACCAGAGCCCACCGAGGATCGCGAGAACCAGCACCACGGACAGCGGGATGAGCAGGAAGAGGATGTCCATCAGCGGCTTGCCTTGCCGGCGGCCGCGAGCCGTGCCGCATTGAGGACCACCGCGAGGGAGCTCGCGGCCATGCCCAGGCCCGCGAGCCACGCCGGCAACCAGCCCGCCACGGCGAGCGGCACGCACAGCGCGTTGTAGCCTGCGGCCCACCAGAGGTTCTGGCGCACCACGTGCAGCGTCTTGCGGGCTTGTGCGATGGCATCTGGAATGGTGGCGAGCCTGTCGCCCAGCACGACGAAATCGGCGTGCGCGCGCGACAGCGGCACGCTGCGGCCGAAGGCGAACGAGGCGTTCGCACGCGCCAGCGAGGGACCGTCGTTCAGGCCGTCGCCCACCATCGCAATCTGCCGTCCCTCGGCCTGCAGCCGCCAGAGCACGTCGAGCTTGTCCTCCGGCGTGCAGCCACCCTGCGCGAAGTCGATGCCGCAGCGCGCGGCGATCTCCTTCGCGGCGCTGTCGCGATCGCCCGAGAGCAGCCGCACCGTCAGGCCCTGCGCGCGCAGCGCAGCCACCGCAACGGCGGCATCGGCGCGAAGCTCTTCGGCCAGCACGAAGCTGGCGACCCACCCCTGCTCGTCGGCCAGGTGGACCTGCGCAGCGTCAACCTCCAGCGCATTCACGCTGCAGAAGCTCGACGAGCCAAGACGCGCACGCTGGCCTGTTCCGGTGCGCGCATGCGCTCTGCGCAGCAGGCCTTCGAGCCCGAGCCCTGCCGCTTCGGTGGCCTGTTCCACGGTCCAGCCCGGTGGCGAGCGGAACTGAGCATTCCACGCATTCACCAGCGCCTGCGCAACGGGATGCAGCGACTGCGCAGCGAGCGCCGCCGCCATTTCAAGTGCGTCGCCGGGCCGCAGGCCCTGCCGGCAATAGATGCGCTCCAGCCGCGGGATGTCGCCAGTCAACGTGCCCGTCTTGTCGAACACGACCGTATCGACCGATGCCAGTGCCTCCAGCGCCTGCAGGTTGGAAGTCAGCACGCCGCCGCGCGCCAGGGCGCCGCCGCGCGCCAGGGCGCCGGCGCTCGCGAGCATGGCAGCCGGGGTCGCGAGCGAGAGCGCACAGGGGCAAGTCACGATGAGCACCGCGACCGCCACCATCAGCGCCTTGCCCGGGTCCGTGTGCCACCAGAACACTGCCGCCATCGCCGCCGATGCGAGCACCGCGACGAGGAAAGGCCGCGCCACCCGGTCCGCCAGCAGCGCCAGGCGCGGCTTGCGCGAGGCGGCGCTTTCCATCAGCCGCACGATCTGGGCGAAGCGCGTGCCCTCGCCCACTGATTCGATCCGCACACTGACCACCGCAGAGAGGTTGTGGCTGCCGGCCAGCACGCGGTCGCCGCGGGGGCGCGGCACGGGGCGGGATTCGCCTGTCAGCAGGGCCTCGTCGGCGCTGGTGTCGCCTTCGATCACCACGCCGTCGGCCGGAAACGCCTCGCCGGGGCGCACGCGCACCACGTCTGCGGCTGCGAGCCTGCGCACGGCCACGCGGGTCCAGCTGCCATCTGGAGCGAGTCGATCGATGCTGTCGGGCAGGCGGTTCATCAGGGCCTCGAGCGAGCCGGCGGTACGGTCTCGCAGGCGTGCCTCGAGCCAGCGGCCGGTCAGCAGGAAGAAGACGAACATCGTCAGCGAGTCGAAGTAGACCTCGTGGCCCAGCGGCCCGCCGGCGTCGAAGGTGGCGGCGCTGCTGACCGCGAAGGTCGCGAGCACGCCGAACGCCACCGGAAGATCCATGCCGATACGGCCCGCGCGCAGGTCGCGCCAGGCGCTGCGGAAGAAGGGACCGCAGGAGAACAACACGACGGGCAGCGTGAGCACCCAGGAGGCCCAGCGCAGCAACTGCGCGGCGTCGTCCGTCATGTCGCCCGGCCTGGCGATGTAAGCCGGGTAGGCATACATCATCACCTGCATCATGCAGAAGCCCGAGACCAGCCAGCGCCACAGCGCCATGCGCAGTTCGCGCGCGCGCCCCGCGCTTGCCAACTGGCTGCCGGCGGGAACCAGCGGGTATCCGGCAGCGGCCGAAGCCTCGAACCAGCGTGAAGGCCGGGTGACCGCGGCCGACCACACCACGCGCGCCCGCCGGCTGGCCCCATTGACCTGTGCCTCGCGCACTCCGGGCACCTTCAGCAGCGCAGCCTCGACGGTGAAAGCGCAAGCGGTGCAGTGCATGCCCTCGACCGCGACCTGCGATGCCCACTGGCCGGTGGCTGCATCGCCCTCCTCCAGCTGGCCGAACGCCGGCCATTCGGCCAGGTCGTCGAGCACCTGCCAGGTGTCGGCGGTGGCCGCAGCGGCCGACGGATGCGTAGAGAACGGGGCGAGCGCAGCTTGCATCGGAGCGAGGCTAATGGCGGGCCGCACCACGCTCTTTGATCTGTATCAACGCTCGGGGCCCCGGCCTGCCTAAGCTCGCGGCATACCTTTCCCTGGAGACCCCACATGTTCAAGCGCATCCTCGTCGCCACCGACGGCTCCACACTCTCGAAGAAGGCTGTCGCGAGCGCGATCGCTCTCGCCGCACAGAACGATGCCGACCTGGTGGCGATCAACGTGGTTCCGCGCTACCCCCGAAGCTACTTCGAGGGCTCCATGACCTTTTCGCCAGAGGACATCGGCCGCGTCGAGAAGCAATGGGCCGAGAAGGCACAGGCAATGCTCGACACCGTGAGCGCACGCGCCAAGGAAAGCGGCGTGCGTGTCAAGACAGCAACGGCCAACTCGGACCTGGTGGCGGAGTCGATCATCGCCGCGGCGAAAAAGCACAAGAGCGACCTGATCGTGATGGCCTCGCACGGCCGCAAGGGCATCAAGCGGCTGCTGCTTGGCAGCGAGACGCAGCACGTGCTGGCGCATTCGGCGCTGCCTGTGCTGGTGCTTCGGTAGCCGGGCTCATTGCGATATCTCGCAAACACAATTCCCCTAGTCCTCTTCATGCACCCGGTACTGGTCCGTCAGCGTCTGCTGGACGGCCGGCGGCACGGCTTCGTAGTGTGACAACGCGATGGTGTATCGGCCTTGGCCGCTGGTCATTGCATTGAGCCGCGACTGGTAGTTGGCCAGTTCGGCCATGGGCACTTGCCCGCCGACGGCCACAATGCCGCCCCCCAGGGCCGACGTTCCGGTGACCAGGCCGCGCCGCGACGACAGGTCGCTCGTGACATCGCCGACGGAATGCTCCGGCACGTCGATCTCGATCTGGACGATCGGCTCGAGCACGACCGGCCGGGCCTCGCGGATGGCAGCCATGAAGGCCTTGCGACCGGCAGTCGCAAAGGCGATGTCCTTGCTGTCGACGCTGTGGTGCTTGCCATCGTGCACAACAACGCGCACATCGACCACCGGGTAGCCGGCGATCGCGCCGCACACCAGCACCTCGCGCACGCCCTTCTCGACTGCGGGGATGAACTGGCCCGGAATCGCCCCGCCCCTGACCTCGTCGGCGAACTGGAAGCCAGCACCGCGCGCCAGCGGCTCGATGCGCAGGAAGACTTCGCCGAACTGGCCAGCGCCGCCGGTCTGTTTCTTGTGCCGGTGGTGGCCCTCGGCCGGCACGGTCACGCTCTCGCGGTAGGCAATGCGGGGCGGCCGCGTCTGGACCTCGAAGCGATACACCTCGCGCAGGCGTTCGAGCACGATGCGCAGGTGCAGTTCGCCGAGCCCGTAGAGGACCGTCTCGTTGGTCGCGGCCACATGCTCGATGCGCAGGCACGGATCCTCGGCCGTGAGCTTGCCGAGGATCTCCCAGGCGCGCTGCTCGTCGCCATGGCGCTTGGGCTCCACGGCCAGGCCGTACACCGGCACCGGGAACGCCAGAGGCGCGAGATGCACGTGGCTGTCTTCGGCCACATCGTGCAGCACGGCGTCGAAATGGATCTCCTCGACCTTGGCCACCGCCACGATGTCGCCAGGCACCGCGTGCGACACCTCGACATGGTCCTTGCCCTGGAGCATGAACAGGTGCCCCACCTTGAAGGGCTTGCGGCCGTCGCCGATGTAGAGCTGGCTGTCGCGCGTGAGCGTGCCCTGGTGCACACGGAAGATGCCCATCTTGCCGACATAGGGGTCGATCGTGACCTTGAACACGTGCGCCAGCACGTGCAGCGACGGGTCGGGCCTGGCCTCCATGGGCTTGGCCTGCGCGCCCTCGCCGACGATGAAGTCCGGCGGGTTGGCCTCGGTCGGGTCTGGCAGGAGCTTGACGATCACGTCCAACAGCTCGGCCACGCCGGCGCCGCTGCGCGACGAGACGAAGCACACCGGGATCAGGTGGCCCTCGCGCAGCGCCTGCTCGAGCGGCGCATGCAGCTCGGCCGGATCCACGTCGCCTTCCTCGAGGTAGCGGTCGACGAAGGCCGCGTCGACCTCGACCACCTGCTCCACCAGCGCGCGGTGCGCCGCTTCTACAGGGCCGAAGTCGGACCTCCCGAAGCGGTTGAAAAAACAGTCCACCACCTGCCTGCCGACCCCGTCGGGCAGGTTCAGCGGCAGGCATTCGCGGCCGAAGGTGGCCTGGATGTCGGCCAGCAGGCCCGCGAGCGAGACGCCCTGCGAGTCGATCTTGGTGACGATGATCATGCGGGCGAGGTGGCGCGAGGCCGCGTACTCCATCATGCGCACCGCCATCGGCTCGATGCCGGTCGCGGCATTGATGACCACCGCCGCCGTTTCGACCGCCTCCAGCGCCGGCAGGCTCTGGCCAAGGAAGTCGGGGCCGCCGGGCGTGTCGATGAAGTGGATGCGCGTGCCGGCATGCGTGAGGTGCATCACCGATGCATTGAGCGAGTGCTGCATGCGGCGCTCGAGCGGGTCGTGGTCGCTGACGGTGCTGCCGCGTTCGATGCTCCCGCAGGCCCCGATAGCACCCGCCTTGTACAACAAAGCCTCGGCAAGAGAGGTCTTGCCGGCGGCCGCGGCGCCGACGAGCGCCAGCGTTCGCACTGCTTCCACTTCGGCCGCGAGGCCGTTCGATCGGCTTGGCATGGCATGGACTCCTTGGCGTCCGCAAAGCTGGCCCGGCGGCCCGCAAGGGCTCGGGCGGTGCGCAAAGACGCCGGGTCAGCGTACGGGATTGACCGTGCCAACGCAAGCTGGGTGCGCGTGTCGCGCATGCCGCAAGCTCACTTGGCCTTCTTTCCTTCGGGCGCATAGCCTCCGAGAAAGGTCTGCAGAGCCCGTCGCGTCGCTTCCCGCAAATCCTTTCGGGACAACGGTCCATCGATACCGATAAGAGCCGGCATGACGGTCTCCGAATCCAGCAATGCCGTCAGGTGGCGTGCCGCTACCTGCGGATCGGCCTTGCGCAGCCGGCCCTTTTGCATCTGCAGTTCCAGGAACCCCGCCAGCTCGGTCAGCCCCTTCTTGGGCCCACCTTCGTAGAACAACCGCCCGATGTCGCTGCGGCCGGACTCCGCGATCACGGCCCTGCGCGCCTGGATGGCCTCCTGCGAACACACCACTGCCAGGATTTTTTCGCCGAAGCGTTGCAGCACCTGTTCGAGGTCGTCGTCGCTCTCCTGCCCGAGCGCCTCAAAAATTGGCGCGAAATGGACCTTGGCCGTGCCGTGGGTCACGGCAACGAACAACTCCTCCTTGGAGCTGAAGTAGCCATACAGCGTGGCCCTCGAGCCGCCCACGCGCGCAGCGATCTCCACCATGGAGGCCCCTTCGAACCCCAGCTCCCGGAAGACCTCGGCGGCCACCTGAACGATGGCGTCGCGCTTGGCCTCTGTTTTGACTCGCATCTAAATGTCTCCTCATTTCTGGACAATAGTGTCCATTATTAATTGACAGCCCCTGGAAGTCAAAATACATTACTGGACACTACTGTCTGTTTAACAGCAGGCCGACCCCATCACCGATCCGTCGCTCTTCAGGAGATTCGCCATGCGTCCACCTTTCACCTATGGCCTGACCTTCACGGCAGCCCTCGCTTCTACCTTCATGCTTGTCGCCTGCGGCAAGCCACCGGGCGGACCGCCCGCAGCGCAGGGCATGCCCGAGGTGGGGGTAGTGTCTGTGCAGCCGCAGCGCGTGGCCATCACGGCCGAGCTGCCCGGGCGCACGACGCCCTTTCTCATCGCCGACGTACGGCCCCAGGTCGGCGGCATCGTGAAGGCCCGCCAGTTCCGCGAAGGCAGCGACGTGAAGGCTGGCGAAACGCTCTACCAGATCGATCCCGCCACCTACAAGGCGACCTACGACAGCAACGTCGCCGCGCTCGCCAAGGCGCAGGCCAGCCTCACGACCACGCGGCTGAAGGCCGAGCGCTACAAGGAACTGGTCGCCATCAAGGCCGTGAGCCAGCAGGACTACGACGACGCCGCCGCCTCGCTGGGCCAAGGCGAGGCCGACGTTGCCTCGGCACGGGCCAATGTTGAGACGAGCCGCATCAACCTTGCCTATGCACGCATCGACGCACCGATCTCCGGCCGCATCGGCAAGTCGACGGTCACGCCCGGCGCACTGGTCACGGCGAGCCAGTCGACCGCGCTGGCCACCATCCAGCAGCTCGATCCGATCTATGTCGACGTGACGCAATCCAGCGCCGCGATGCTTCAGTTGAAGCAGGCCATGGCCCGCGGCGATCTGCAAAAGAGCGGCGCCAACGCCGCGAAGGTGCGGCTGCTGCTCGAAGACGGGAGCGCCTATCCGCTCGAAGGCAAGCTCGAGTTCTCTGACGTCACCGTAGACCAGAACACCGGCGCCATCACGCTGCGCGCGGTGTTCCCCAACCCCAAGGCGGACCTGCTGCCCGGCATGTACGTGCGCGCCGTGCTGCAGGAAGGCGTGAAGGAACAGGCGCTCATGGTGCCGCAGCAGGCTGTGTCGCGCGACAGCACCGGCAAGCCGACGGCCTACGTGGTGGATGCCCAGCACAAGCTGCAGCGGCGCGTGCTCGAAACGGAACGCGCCATCGGCGACCAATGGCTGGTGCGCAGCGGCCTGCAGGCCGGCGACCAGCTCGTGGTGGACGGCCTGCAGCGCGCGGCGCCGGGCGTCGAGGTGAAGACGGTGCAGTGGAACCCCAAGTCCAAGCCCGGCACTGAAACGACTGCCAAGGCGGCCCTCCCCTCGCCCGGCGCCACGGCGGACTGATCCAGGAAGACCACCATGGCACGCTTCTTCATCGACCGCCCCATCTTCGCGTGGGTCCTCGCCATCATCGTGATGCTGGGCGGCGTCATGTCCATCGCCACGCTGCCGATCGCGCAGTACCCGAGCATCGCGCCGCCCGCCGTCGCAATCACCGCCAACTACCCCGGTGCTTCCGCCAAGACGCTCGAAGACACCGTCACCCAGGTCATCGAGCAGAAGATGAAGGGGCTGGACCGGCTGAGCTACATGGCCTCGACCAGCGAGTCGTCGGGCTCGGTCACCATCACGCTCACCTTCGAGAACGGAACCGACCCCGACACCGCTCAGGTGCAGGTGCAGAACAAGCTCTCGCTTGCCACGCCGCTGCTGCCGCAAGAGGTGCAGCAACAGGGTGTCACCGTCACGAAGTCGGCCACCAACTTTCTGAACGTGTTGGCCTTCACCTCCGAAGACGGCAGCATGAACGGGTCGGACCTGTCCGACTACGTCGCGGCCAACGTCCAGGACGCAATCAGCCGCGTCGAGGGCGTGGGCGACACCACGCTCTTCGGCTCGCAGTACGCCATGCGCGTATGGCTCGACCCGAACAAGCTCTCCAGCTTCAGCCTCACGCCGCTGGATGTGAAGAACGCGATCACGGCGCAGAACGCGCAGGTTTCGGCCGGCCAGCTCGGCGGCATGCCTGCGGCAAGCAACCAGCAGCTCAACGCCACCATCACCTCGCAGACGCGCCTGAAGACCGCGCAGGAGTTCGAGGACATCCTGCTGCGCACGCAGACCGACGGCTCGCAGGTCCGCCTGCGCGACGTAGCCCGCATCGAGCTCGGCAGCGAGTCGTACAACACGGTCGGTCGCTACAACGGCAAGCCGGCCGCGGGCCTGGCCATCAAGCTGGCCACCGGCGCCAATGCGCTCGACACGGTCAAGGCCGTCGATGCGCGCGTCGCCGAGCTCGAGAAGTTCTTTCCGCAGGGCATGAAGGTGCAGAAGCCCTACGACACCACGCCCTTCGTGCGGATCTCCATCGAGGAGGTCATCAAGACGCTCGTCGAGGCCGTGGTGCTGGTGTTCCTGGTGATGTATCTCTTTCTGCAGAACTTCCGCGCCACGCTGATTCCGACCATTGCGGTTCCCGTGGTGCTGCTGGGCACCTTCGGCGTGCTCGCGGCCTTCGGCTTCACCATCAACACACTGACGATGTTCGCGATGGTGCTCGCCATCGGGCTGCTGGTGGACGATGCAATCGTGGTGGTCGAGAACGTCGAGCGCGTGATGGCCGATGAAGGCCTCCCGCCCAAGGAGGCCACGCGCAAGTCCATGGGCCAGATCACCGGCGCGCTGGTCGGCGTGGCCCTGGTGCTGGCGGCGGTGTTCGTGCCGATGGCTTTCTTCGGCGGTTCCACGGGCGTGATCTACCGGCAGTTCTCCATCACCATCGTCTCGGCCATGACGCTGTCGGTGCTCGTGGCGCTGGTGCTCACGCCGGCCCTTTGCGCGACGCTGCTCAAGCCGGTCGACAAGGATCATGCAATGGCCACCACCGGCTTCTTCGGCTGGTTCAACCGCAGCTTCGATCGCGGCAACCGCCGCTACCAGGGCATCGTGCGGCACATGGTGGGCAAGGGCTGGCGCTACATGGCCCTGTACGCGGTCTTGTTTGCCGTGGTGGTGTTCGGCTTCATGAAGCTGCCCATCGGGTTTCTGCCCGACGAAGACCAGGGCACGATGTTTGCGCTGGTGCAGCTGCCGCCAGGCGCGACGAACACGCGCACGGAAGAAGTCATCCGCCAGGTGGAACATCACTTCCTGGTCGATCAGAAAGACGCGGTCTCGGGCATCTTCACGGTGGCGGGTTTCAGCTTCGCGGGCAGCGGGCAGAACACGGGCTTTGCCTTCATCAAGCTCAAGCCCTGGAATGAACGCGAGGGCGAGGCACTGAGCGTGACGGGAGTGGCCGCAAAGGCCGGCGCCTTCTTCAACACAATCAGGGACGCAAAGGTGTTTGCCTTCGCACCGCCCGCCGTGGCAGAGCTCGGCAACGCGACCGGCTTCGACCTGATGCTGCAGGATCGCGCCAACCTCGGGCACGAGGCCCTGATGCAGGCGCGCAACCAGCTGCTCGGCACGCTGGCCAAGGACAAGCGCCTGGTGGCCGTGCGCCCCAACGGGATGGAAGACACACCCGAATTCAGGCTCGAGATCGATCCGCACAAGGCACAGGCCCAGGGCCTTTCGATGTCCGACATCAACGACACCTTCTCCACCGCCTGGGGCAGCAGCTACGTCAACGACTTCATCGACAAGGGGCGCGTGAAGAAGGTGATGCTGCAGGCCGATGCTCAGTACCGGATGCTGCCGGAGGACATCGACCGCTGGTACGTGCGCAACAGCGCCGGAACGATGGTGCCCTTCACCTCGTTCGCCAAGGCTGGCTGGAGTTCGGGCTCGCCCCGCCTGGAGCGCTACAACGGGGTGCCCTCGGTGGAAATCCTGGGCATGGCGATGCCGGGAGCCGCATCGAGCGGCGACGCGCTCGCCATCGTCGAAGCCGCAGTCGCCAAACTGCCGCCGGGCATCGGCTACGAATGGACCGGCCTGTCGCGCCAGGAGAAGGCATCGAGCGGGCAGACCGGGCTGCTCTATGGGCTGTCGATCCTGATCGTGTTCCTGTGCCTTGCGGCGCTGTACGAGAGCTGGGCGATTCCGTTCTCGGTGATCCTGGTGGTGCCACTCGGCGTGCTGGGCGCGCTGATCGGCGCGATCCTGACGTGGAAGATGAACGACGTGTACTTCCAGGTCGGCCTGCTCACGACCATCGGGCTGGCGTCGAAGAATGCCATCCTGATCGTCGAGTTCGCGAAGGACCTGCACGCGCACGGCAAGAGCCTGGTCGAGTCGGCGATGGAGGCTGCTCGCATGCGGCTGCGGCCCATTCTCATGACCTCGCTGGCCTTCGTGCTCGGCGTGTTGCCGATGGTGCTGGGCACCGGTGCGGGGGCCGGCGCGCAGCATGCGCTGGGCACGGCCGTCATCGGCGGCATGCTGTCGGGCACGCTGCTCGCGATCTTCTTCGTGCCTCTTTTCTTCGTGCTGGTGCGCGGTCTCTTCAAGGGACGGTCGCCCTCGCCTGCTTTGCCCGCCTTGCCGGACTCGCATGCACAACCGGCCGCGGCCGCTTCCTGAGGTGTCTGCCATGAAACCATTCCGCCTTGCTCCGCTCGCGCTCGCCGCCCTGATGGCCGGCTGCAGCCTGATTCCCACCTACCAGCAACCCGCGGCGCCAGTGGCCGGCAAGTTCGCCGGCGACACAGGCAACGCCCCGGCCTCCACGCCGGTCGCCGACCTCGGCTGGCGCGATGTCTTCACCGATCCGTCGCTGCAGCGCGTGATCGAGATGAGCCTCGCCAACAACCGCGACCTGCGCGTCGCGGTGCTGAACATCGAGAAGGCCCGCGCCCAGTACCGGGTGCAGGATGCAGCGCTCTTCCCCACCGTCAACGCCAGTGCCGGCGGCAGCGGCAGCCGCACGCCGGCCGACCTGTCGTCGACCGGCGAAGCCCTCACGGCGCGGCAGTACAGCGCTTCGGTCGGGTTCAGCTCCTACGAAATCGACCTGTTCGGTCGCGTGCGAAGCCTGAGCGCGCAGGCGCTGGAGCAGTTCTTCTCCACGGCCGAGGCACGCCGCAGCACGCAGATCACGCTGGTGGCCGAGGTGGCGACGAGCTACCTCACGCTCGCGGCCGACCAGGACCAGCTGAAGCTCGCGCGCGACACCCTGCGCAGCCAGAGCGACTCCTACAGCCTCAACCAGCGAAGCTTCGAACTGGGCGTGGCGTCGGCGCTCACGCTGAGCCAGGCGCAGACCAGCGTCGACACCGCGCGCGTCGACGTCGAGCGCTACACCTCCCAGGTAGCGCAAGACCGCAATGCGCTGGTGCTGCTCGTGGGCGCAGACGTGCCGGACGAACTGCTGCCGCTGTCGCTGCCCGATGGCACGGCAGCCGCAGCGAGCCCGCTGGCCACCATTCCGCCCGGGCTGCCCTCGGAGCTGTTGCAACGGCGACCCGACATCCTGCAGGCCGAGCGCGACCTGAAAGCCGCCAATGCCTACATCGGCGCGGCGCGTGCGGCTTTCTATCCGAGCATCAGCCTCACCGCGTCGGCCGGCACGTCGAGCAGCCAGCTCTCGGGCCTGTTCAAGGGCGGCTCGGGCAGCTGGAGCTTCGCACCGCAGATCTCGCTGCCGATCTTCGACGGTGGCGCCAACCGCGCCAACCTCAAGATAGCGACAGTGAGCCGCGACATCTCGGTGGCGCAGTACGAGAAGGCAATCCAGACGGCGTTCCGCGAGGTTTCGGATGCGCTGGCGCAACGCAACACGCTGGGCCGCCAGCTCGATGCACAACAGTCGCTGGTGAACGCAACGGCGGAGAGCTACCGCCTTTCGGACGCGCGATTCCGCCGTGGCGTCGACAGCTACCTCAGCGTGCTCGATTCGCAGCGCTCGCTTTACACGGCGCAGCAGAACCTCATCACCACGCGCCTGTCGCGCCTGACGAACCTCGTGACCTTCTACAAGACGCTGGGCGGTGGATGGACGGAGAACACCGGCACGCCGATCTGAGCGCCGTTGGCAATCAGGCTCCTCGCTAAGATGCGCACGGTAACGCCCGGCATTGCCGCCGCGGCGCAATCGCCACGAGGGAGCACCTTTGACCATCGACCTGCAGACGCTGAAGTGCGGTGAATGCGGCAGCAGCGTGCTTCAACGCGCCGGCCTCAACCAGTACACCTGCGCGCATTGCGGGTCGATGTCGGTCGTCGAGGACGACGTCTCCGACCGGCTGGAGCGGGTGCTCGAGCAGGTCAAGAACGAAGCCGGCCGACGGTTGGCGATCGAGCAGTCGGCACGCAGCAAGAGCATGGCCCGGATGATCGCCCTGGGCGCGGCGGCGGTGGTGGTGCTGGTCACGGGCTTTTTCGGTGTCATGGCCCACGTCATCGACCGCAACCAGCCGCCAGGAACGTACAGGCCCGGTGGGGCCTCGACGGCGCAGCGCACCATTCCGAGCGAAGGCCTCAAGCTCGAGGCGCGCCAGGTGCTGGTGGGCAACGGAAGCTCGGCCAAACCCCAACTGCTGGTGATTGCGCGCAACGAAACCGGCACAGCCCTCGAGCGGCCGAACGTCAAGGCGATCTTCTTCGACCGCGACAGCCGCATCGGCGAGAACAGCGAATCGGTCCCCATCGGCACGCTGATGCCCGGCGAAATGGTGCCGGTGCTGGTCAAGCTGCCGGGCGACGGAACCCTCACGCGGCAGGAATTGCAGGTGGATGCGCTATCGGCACCTTACTGGAAGATCGAGGGTCCGCCGCTGCAGTTCACGCGCGTGCGACTGGTGCAGCAGGATGGCGAGACATGGCTGTTCGGCCGCCTCGTCAATGCGCGCAAGGACGAAATGGCACTGGTCGGCATCGAGGTGCTGGTCACGCTGTACGACAGTGCCGGAACGGTCATCGGCTTCGGGCGGGGCTTCTCGCAGGCCAGCGAGATCAGGTCGGGCGGGCGCAGCGCGGCGGAAGTGCGCATCGAGCGCCTAGGTGATCGCAAGGTGCCGGTCGCGGCATGGGACTACCGCATCGACTACAACCTCACGGCAGGGGCGCAGCAGGTCCGCAACCGGGTATTGAGCAGCAACCGAGTGATCCGCACGACCGGCGCGCCGGAGGCCCTTCCCCCGTCGCCGAAAATGAGCAGCCAGGCACTGCTGGCCGACGTTGCCGGGCGCTAGGTTCGGTCTTCAGGCCACGGCTTCGGCAACGCCTTCGCCGAAATAGAAAGACTGGATGTCGGCACGCTGGCGTAGGGCCTGTGCATCGCCGCCAAGTACCGCGACTCCCGCATCGAGCACCGTTGCGCGGTCGGCGTACTGAAGCGCGACGGTGGAGTTCTGCTCGGCAACGAGGATCGACAGGCCCTGCTCGCGGTTGAGCCGCCTCAGCTGCTCGAAGATGTCGCGCACCACCAGCGGCGCCAGCCCCATCGACGGCTCGTCGAGCACCAGCAGCCGGGGCCGCGACATCAGCCCGCGGCCGATAGCCGTCATCTGCTGTTCGCCGCCTGAGCTGAGGCCGGCGAGCGTGCGTCGCCTTTCCTTCAGCTTGGGAAATATCGCGTAGACCCGCGCGAGGTCTTCGGCGACTTCCGAGCGCCGCGCGCTGCGGCCGAGCCCGCCGGTCAGCAGGTTTTCTTCCACTGTCAGCGTGCGAAAGCAGTGGCGGCCCTCCAGCACCTGAACCAGGCCAAGCCTGACGAGATCTGCCGGGCTGGTGCGGCCCGTGTCGTGCCCGTCGAAGACGATGCGTCCGGCCGTCACCTGCCCGCGCTCGGCCGGCAACAGGTTTGACACCGCCTTGAGCGTGGTCGACTTGCCTGCACCGTTGGCGCCGAGCAGCGCGTGGATTTCGCCGGCGCGCACGTCCAGGCTCACACCGTGCAGCGCGACGATGGAGCGCTGGTACGCGGCCTCGATGGCTTCGATGCGCAACAAGGGGGCCGTCACCTCAGCTCCATGCATGGAATGGCGGCTTCACGCCATTGAGGAAATAGTTGCCCACGATGGCGTACTTCCAGCGCACCGGGTCATGCAGCGTGTGCGTGCGTGCATTGCGCCAATGGCGGTCGAGGTTGTACTGCCCCAGCGTCGAGCGCGTGCCCGCCAGTTCGAACAGCTTGTTGGTCGCAAGAATCGCGATCTCCGTAGACAGCACCTTGGCCTCCGCCGTCGCGATCTGCGCCGCAGCCACGCTGTCGGCATCTGGCGCGGCCACCGCGCGGTCGATCGCACGGCCCGCACGCTCCAGCAGGGCCTCGCTCGCATGCAGCCGGATCTGCAGGTCGCCCACCGCCTGGATCGAGTACGGGTCTTCCCATGCATGGTCGCGCTGGCTGTCGATCCACGGGCGCGTCTTGGTGCGGATGAAATCGACCGTCTCCGCGATGGTGCCGCGCGCAATGCCCACGTCGACCGCCGCCTGGATGAGCTGGAAGATGGCGCCGTCGGCCGAGGGCGTGTCGTAGCCCTTGAAGGCCGGGATCAGGTGCGTCTTCGGCACCTTCACGTGGTCGATGACCACCGTGCCGCTAAGCGTGGTGCGCTGGCCGAAGGCCGACCAGTCGTCGATCACCGTGAGGCCCGGCGCATTGCGCTCGGCCACCACGTACCAGGTGTTGCCCTGCTCGTCGTTGGCCACGATGGGCACGTAGTGCGCGAGCAGCGCGCCAGTCGAATAGAACTTCTTGCCGGTCACCACCACGTGGTCGCCGGCATCGGTGAAGCGCGTCTCGAAATCGGCCGCGCGCTTGGAGCCCGATTCCGAGAACGCATTGCCCCAGCGCACGCCGCGCAGGAAGTCAGCGAAGAACAGCTTCTGCTGCGCCGCGTCGGACACCGTGCGCACCGCGGCGACGAAGCCCAGGTGGTTCTGCGTGATCTGCCCGAGCGAGGGATCGGCCGCCGAGATGATCGAGATCACCTCGGCCAGCGTGGCATACGACACCTCTGCACCGCCGAAGGCCTTGGGCACGTTGATGGCCCAGAGGCCGCTTTGCGAGTAGGCGTCGATCTCTTCGACAGGCCAGCGGCGCAGGCGGTCGCGCTCGGAGGCGCCGACGATCAGCTTCGCGGCCAGGGCATGCGCCACGGCGATTGCCTCGGCGTCGTCGCGGATCACGTGCGCCGACGTGTCAGGCAGCGGCAGGCCGGGCACTGCATCGTTGGCTGCGGCCGGTGCGGATGCGGAGGGTTGGAGAACAGCGGACATCTGATGGCCTTTCGACTTGCGAGTGATTTCGAATGAGGACGTGCGTGGGGCTCAGTCGTCGATGCTCTTGCGCACCTTGACGTTCTTTTCCTTGGCGTAAGCCAGCGAAGACTTCTCGATGATCGGCCGCAGCAGCTTCCAGTCGGGCGCGATCCAGTCGGACACCACGTTCCACTTGCTGCCGTCCCACTGCTGGAAGGCCACGCGGCCATCGCCTTCGTGGTTGTCCCAGGTCACGTTGATCGAATGGAACAGGCCCTTGGCGCCGAGCGCCGCGGCGCGTGCCTCGTCGATCTTCAGGTTCTCCAGACCCCAGCGGATCTCGTCGCCGGTGAGCGTGCGCTTGCCGAACTTCGCCTGCGCGATGCGGATGGCCTCCACGTTCAGGATGCCGTTGAGCACGCCGAGGTTGTGATAGACGCTGCCGATGCGCTTGGGGTCCTGCAGGTTGCCCTTGCCCGCGCCGTAGACGGTCTTGGTGATCTCCTGCAGCACCGGGTACTGCGCGCCCGCGGCCACGGTGGTAATGGCCACGTAGCCCTTGGCCGCATCGCCGGCGGGGATCACGTCTTCCTCGGAGTTGGACCAGACGTTGCCCACGATGTGGTCGACCGGAAAGCCCGTCTTCTGCGCTGTCTTGAGCGCCACCGGATTCATCACGCCCCAGCCGCGCAGCACCACGTAGTCGGGCTTCACGCGGCGGATGGTGAGCCACTGCGATTGCTGTTCGTTGCCCGGGTGCGGTACCTCGATCTGCTGCAGCGTGAAGCCGTACTTCTTCGCGAGCAGCTCATAGATCGGGATGGTCTCCTTGCCGTAGGGCGAGCCGTGGTACAGCACCACGATCTTCTTGCCCTTGAGCTTGTCGGTGCCGCCCTCCTTGCCCGCGATGTAGTTCACGATGCCGGAGGTTTCGCTGTACGGGTTGAGCAACAGCGGAAAGATGTACTTGAACACGCGGCCGTCGGTGGTGTCGGTGCGGCCGTGGTTGATGGTGAGCAGCGGCACCTTGTCGGCCGTCACGCGGTCGATCAGCGCATAGGCGATGCCGACCGACAGCGGGTTCCAGGTCGCGATGCCGGGGCGCTGCTTGAGGCGCTCGTACACCTCCACGCCGCGCTCCACTTCGTACTGCGTCTCGCCCTCCTCCCAGGTCAGCTTGACGCCGCCCACGCCGCCGTCGCGCGTGTTCACCAGGTTGAGGTAGTCGATGAAGCCGCCGAAGAAGCCCGTGCCGCCAGCCGCATAAGGACCGACGCGATAGCTCTGCAGCGGGAAGAACTGTTCGTTGCCGTCGGCATGCGCGAGCTGCAGGCCGCTCGCGGCCAGGGTGACGGCCACGGCCGCGGTTTTCAGGTGCTTGATGAAGGACATGGTGATGAAGGCATCCTGGGATGCGAAGAAAAAAACCAGAGAAATCTGCACTCAGGCCGGTGAGAGCCGCTTGCGCGCGCGATCCCAGAGGGCGACCAACCCTCGTGGCTCCACGGCAAGAAAGAAAATGATCAGCGCGCCCAGCACGATGCGCTGGCTCATGTCGAGCACGCCCGAATCGAACCAGCCGCCGAAGAAGAAGCTGCCCACGCGCGACAGCAGCAGCGGAAACACCACGATGAGCGCCGCGCCGAAGAAGGCTCCGCGGATCGTCGCGAGCCCGCCGATGATCACGATGAACAGGATCTGGAACGAGCGGTCGAGGTTGAAGCCCGCCGGCTCCACGGTGCGCAGGTACACGAAACCCCACAGCACGCCCGCCACGCCGACGATGAACGACGACACCGCGAACGCCAGCAGCTTGGTGCGCAGCACCGGCACGCCGATGACGCGCGCCGCCAGTTCGTTGTCGCGCACGGCGATGAAGTGGTGGCCCGTCTGCGTGCGCACGAGGCGCCATGCCAGCAGCGTCAACACCGTGACGACGGTCAGCGAGAAGATGTAGCGTCCCACCGGCGTGTCGAACACGATGCCCGCCACTTCGAGCGCTGGCGCGTCGATCACGCCAGAGGCGTTGTCGTTGCTGAACCAGCCGAACTTGGTCAGCGCCCATTGCACGAAGAACTGCGCGGCCAGCGTCGACACCGCAAGGTAGAAGCCGCGCAGCCGCAGGCTCGGCAGCCCGAACACCAGGCCGACGGCCGTGGCGGCAAGGCCAGCGAGGCCGATGCTCACGAGCAGCGGCAGTCCTTCCACGCGCAGGTTGAAGTTGTAGGCCGCGAAGGCGCCGACCGCCATGAAGGCCGCGGTACCCAGCGACAGCTGGCCTGCGTAGCCGGTCAGCAGGTTCAGCCCGACAGCCGCGAGCGACAGCGCAAGGAACGGGATCAGCAGCGCGTCGAACACATAGCCGGACGCGACGAAAGGCACGACGCCGAAGGCGACGGCCAGCACGGCCAGCGGCCAGGTCAATGGATGCACAGAAGTGGTACGCATGGCTCAGGCGCGCTCCACCAGTTTCTGTCCGAACAGCCCGCTTGGCCGGATCAGCAGGAAGGCCAGCGCTGCGACGTAAGCGAACCAGCTCTCGATGCCACCGCCTACGAAAGGCCCGATGTACACCTCGGCCAGCTTCTCCAGTGCGCCGATCACCAGCCCGCCGACGATCGCGCCAGGAATGGAGTCGAATCCACCCAGCACCAGCACAGGAAGTGCCTTCAGCACCACGAGCGAGAGCGAGAACTGCACACCCAGCCGCGCGCCCCACAACAGCCCGGCCACCAGCGCGATGACGCCGGCCGTCGCCCACACCGTGGCCCAGATGCGCGGCAGGCGCAGGCCCACCGCGATGGCCGCATAGGTGTCGTCCGCCACCGCGCGGAACGCCAGGCCCACGCGGGTGTAGCGGAAGAAGGCCGAAAGCGCCGCCACCATCACGCCGGCCGTCGCGGCGGCGAACAGGTCGAAGGTCGAGACCATGATGCCGAAGAACTGCAGCGGCTCGTCTGCGATGCCAAGCTCCAGCGCATGCACCTGCGTGCCCCACACCAGTTGGGCCACGCCCTCGATCACGTACGACAGGCCCAGCGTTGCCATGAACAGCGTGATCGGCGGCTGGTTCACCAGCGGGCGAAGCACGGTGCGCTCGATGGTCAGGCCCAGCAGCACCATGAGGGCGAAGGTCAGCGCGAGCGCAAGCGCAAAGGGCACGCCGCGCTCGACCAGGCTCACGAAGGTGAGCGCAGCAAACAGCAGCTGCGCGCCCTGTGCGAAGTTGAGCACGCCTGAAGTCTTGTAGATCAGCACGAAGCCGATGGCCACCAGTGAATACATCACGCCCGAAAGCAGGCCGCCGATGAGCACCTCGGCGAAGAAGCTGAAGTCAGCGCCGTCCATCAGGCCTGCCCCTCCGCGTCGTCATGCGCCACGCCCAGGTAGGCATCGATCACGGCCGGGTCGCTGCGCACCTCGGCCGGCGTGCCGTCCGCGATCTTGCGGCCGTAGTCGAGCACGGCCACGCGGTCCGACAGGCCCAGCACCACGCCGATGTCGTGCTCGATCAGCAGGATGGTGGTGCCGAATTCGTCGCGCGCGGCGCGCACGAAATGCGCCATCTCGCTTTTCTCGGTGACGGTCATGCCGGCCATCGGCTCGTCGAGCAGCAACAGTCGAGGCAATGCAACCAGCGCACGCGCCAGCTCCACGCGCTTCTGCAGGCCATAGGCCAGCGTGCCGGCCAGCCGCTCGCTCACGGTGCCCAGCCCGAGAAAGCCGATGATCGCTTCGGCCCGTGCGCGCGCATCCTCGCGCTCACGACGTGCGCGGCCCAGCCCGACCAGTTGTTCGATGAAAGTGGAGCGCGCCGCATCGACGCGACCGAGCACGATGTTGTCGCGCACGCTCAGGCCCTTGAACAGCGCGAGATTCTGGAAAGTGCGCGCAACGCCCAGCCGTGCCAGCCGCGCCGTCGGCACATGGGCGAAGCCGCGTCCGCCGATCCACACGCGCCCACGATCGGGCCGGTACAGCCCGCTGATGACGTTGACCAGCGAACTCTTGCCGGCGCCGTTGGGGCCGATGACGGCGCGGATCTCCCCCTTCGCTATCGACAGGTCCACGCCCGACAGCGCGGTGACGCCGCCGAAGGACAGGTCGATGCCCTCCAGCCGCAGCACGGCCGAGATCGTGGCGTCGTCCCCTGCCGCAGCCGCACGCCCCGCCGGCACGAAGGCCACCGGATCGACACCCAGCGAGACGGGCCCCGCCTCGAAGAACAGATCGGGCGTCACCAGGCTCACGCCACGGCTTCCAGCGCTGCCTTGCTCGGCTTTTCTCCGCGAGCGGCCTGCTCCGCTTCGAGCTTGCGCACCAGCGGCAGCACCTTCTGACCGAAGTACTCCACCTCTTCGATGAAGTGCAGGAAGCCCGTCAGGACGAGGTTGACGCCGATGGCCTTGAGCGCCACGATGCGCTCGGCAATCTGTTGCGGCGTGCCGATAAGGTTGGTGCGGAAGCCGTCGTTGTACTGCACGAGGTCTTCGAAGGTCGACTTGGCCCAGTTGCCCTCCCCCTCGGGCGATGCCTTGCCGGCCTGCTTCACCGCATCGCCGAAGGCATGCACCGCCTCGACGTGCGCGTGCTTGATGATGTCGGCCAGCACCGCCTTGGCTTCTTCCTCGGTGTCGCGGGCGATGACGAAGGCGTTGACGCCGATGCGCACCGTGTGGCCGTTCTGCGCGGCCTTGGCCTGGATGTCGTCGATCTGCGCCTTCAGGCCCTCGGGCGTGTTGCCGTTGGTGAAGTACCAGTCCGACACGCTGGCGGCGTTGTCGCGCGCGGCGCGCGAGCTGCCGCCCTGGAAGATCTCGGGGTGGGGCTTTTGCACCGGCTTCGGGCTCAGCGTGTAGTCGCTGAAGCGATAGAAGTCGCCCTTGAAAGTGAAGTTGTCCTGCGTCCAGATGCCCTTGAGCGCACGGATGAATTCGTTCGAGCGGCGATAGCGCTCGTCATGCTCGAGCCACGGCTCGCCAATGGCCTGGAACTCACCCTTGAACCAGCCGCTCACCACGTTGATGGCGATGCGGCCATTGGAGATGTGGTCGATGGTGGCGATCTGCTTGGCGACCACGGCGGGGTTCCACGGCCCTGGCAGGATCGCAGCCAACACCTTGAGCTTGGTGGTCGCATGCAGCAGCGCCTGGCTGAAGGACACCGACTCGTGCTGGTACTCGGCACCGTAGCCAGCGGTGAAGCGGATCTGGCTCAGCGCGTATTCGAAGCCGGCCTTCTCGGCCGCGAGTGCGAGGCGCTGGTTGTATTCGAGGCTCCAGTCGGTGCGCTGCTCGATGGTGCTGACCACGAGGCCGCCGCTGACGTTGGGCACCCAGTAGGCGAACTTGACGGGGGCGGCGGTGGAAGACGGTTGGCTCATGGCAGGTTTCTCTCTGTGAACGGTCGGTGGGAGGGCTTCAGGCGGCCAGCGCAACGGGCGCGGGCTTGCGGATGGCGGGCGTGGCGGACGTGGTGGCCGGCGAGGCATCGCGCAGTTGCGGCACGGCGCGCGCCACGGCCAGCGCGATGCGTTCGCGCAGCGCGGGGTTGGCGATCTCGTAGCCCTCGAAGTCCTTCTCGACCGCGTAGACGCCGATGGGCAGCGTGCGGGCCTGGAAGAAGCTGAAGAGCGGGCGCAACTGGTGGTCGATGACCAGTGCGTGGCGGTCGCTTCCACCGGTGGCCGCGAGCAGCACGGGCTTGTCGGTCAGTGCCTCGTGGTGAACGAAGTCGAACAGGTGCTTGAAGAGGCCGGTGTACGAGCCGCGATAGACCGGGCTCGCCACCAGCAGCAGGTCGGCGGACTCGATGGCGGCAATGCTCTCTTCGACGGCGGCAGGCAACTGGTTGCGGTAGAGCACGCCGGCAAACTGCGGGCCGATCTCGCCGAGCGAGAGCACGTGCGCATCGATGGCGATCTCGTTGCCGAGCGCGGTCAGCAGTTGATCGACCAGCACCAGGGTGCGTGAGGGACGTTGCAGGCTGCCGGAGACGGCAACGACTTTCAGTTTTCGACTCATGTTGATATGACCTCTGTTTGGAAGCTGCGATCGATTCGCGGTGCACTCGATATAAGCGAATGGCGTGCCACTTCCTTTTTCCTTATGAATCAACGAGTTAGGGCGAAATGGCTATCTGCGCTCATGCTGGATCGGCAGCAGGCTGCGGGTAGGTTGCTGATGGGTCAGCAGTTCCGCAGCGATAGTTGTTTGGGGTAGATCGGTATGCGGCCGTCGCATGAACGCCAGGCAGCAATCCGATGAAAAATCTGCTTCCCCTGCAGCAGGGTGATGTGCGCGTTGGAAAGCACAACGGGCCTGCGACGCGAAGCCGCAGGCCCGTTGCAAGGCAATGCCGAAGTTCAGGAATAGAAGCTGGGTTGCGGCACGCGCGCATTGAGCGCCCAGTCGCCGAGTTCGCGCAGCTTGTAGTCGACCGGATCGTGCAGCGTGTGCACGCGCAGGTTGCGCCAGTAGCGGTCCAGGCGCAGCGCGGCGGTGGTGGCGCGCGCGCCCGTCACCTCGAACATGCGGTGCGCCACCTCGAGGCTCGCGCGTGTGCTCGCGACCTTGGCTGCGGCAACAGCAACAGCCACCTGCCCGCGCTCGTGCTCATCGAGCGAAGTGCCACGCAGCCACGCCTGATCGAAGGCCGCGGCCGCATGGTCCAGCAGCATGCGGGCGCCTTGCAGCGCGAGCCAGAAATCGCCGTAGTGCGTGAGCACGTAAGGATCTTCGTTTGCCGCCGAAGCTGTCGAGAACAGCCAGGGCCGGCCTTGCTGCAGCGTGAACGACCTCGCCTCTTCGAGCGCGCCCTCCCCCAGGCCGAGGTAGATGTTCGCGAGGATCAGTTGCGCAAGCAGCGGGCGCAGGCAGGCGAACGGCGTCGAAAGCGGGCCGGGGTCGAGCAGCAGTTCATTCGTCTCGACGCGCACGCCATCGAACACCACGCTGCCGCTGTCGGTCTGGCGCTGGCCCATATTGTCCCAATCGCCCTGCACCGCAATGCCGGCGCGCCCCGTGGGCACGACGCCAATCAGCAGGCGATCGTTCGCGTCGAGGGCCGAGGCGAGCAGCATGTCGGAGTCGCTGGCACCGGAGCAGAAGCTCTTGCGGCCCGAGAACACATAGCCCCCGTCGACGGCTTGCGCGCGCGTGGACTTGTCGAGCGGGTTCAACGCATTGCCCCAGAACCAGCGCTGCGCGCGGGTCTGTTCGATCCACGGCTGCCACTGCCCGCGTTGCGCGAAGAGCTGCGTGGTCGCGAGCAGCAGATGATGAAAGGCGAACAGGTGCGCCACCGAGCTGTCGACACGCGCAAAGCCGCGCACCACGTCGAGCGTCTGCTGCCAACTCGCGCCCAGGCCGCCGAGTTCGGTCGGCACGCTGAGCATCAGCAGGCCGCTGCCCCGCAGCAGGTCGCGTTCGGCCTTGGGCGTGCCGCCGCGCTGGTCGCGCTCGACGGCGGTCTGCGCCAATGTCTGCGCGACGCGCTGCGCGGTCGCATGCCACGGCACGACTTCGTCGCCGGCCTCCGCGGAGAAATGCTTCATGCGGCGGCCTTCTCAGGCACGGGCACAGACAGGGGCGCCTGCAGAGCCTGCGAAGGCGGCGGCACGATGTCGTTGGCAATGACCTCACCGAAAGGGCCGGTGATGTTGGCTTGCCCCGCCGGGCGCGCATGGTCGAGCGGCAGCAGCGGAAACAGCAGCTCGGCCACGCGATAGGCCTCCTCAAGATGCGGGTAGCCCGAGAAGATGAAAGTCTCCACGCCGAGTGCCGCGTATTCCTTGATGCGTGCCGCCACCTCTTCGGGGCTGCCCACCAGCGCCGTGCCCGCGCCGCCGCGCACCAGGCCCACGCCGGCCCACAGGTTGGGCGACACCTCCAGCCTGTCGCGCCGTCCGCCGTGCAATGCGGCCATGCGCTGCTGGCCCACCGAGTCGAAGCGCGAGAAAGCCTTCTGAGCGGCGGCGATGGTGTCGTCGGTCACGTAGGAAATGAGTTCGTCTGCAGCGCGCCAGGCCGCCTCGCTGGTCTCGCGCACGATCACATGCAGGCGGATGCCGAAGCGCAGCGTGCGGCCGTGCTTTGCCGCCGCGGCGCGGGCCTTCGCGATCTTGTCGGCCACATCGGCCGGCGGCTCGCCCCAGGTGAGGTACACGTCGACCTGCTCGCCTGCGAGTGCGATTGCTGCGTCCGACGAGCCGCCGAACCACAGGGGCGGATAGGGCTTCTGCACAGGCGGATAGAGCGTCTTGGCGTTCTCCACGCGCAGGTGCTTGCCCGAGAAGTTGACGGTCTCGCCGGCCGCAACGCCGCGCCAGATGCGCAGGAATTCATCGGTGACCTCGTAGCGCTCGGCATGCGTCAGGAAGCTGCCGTCGCCATGTTGTTCATCGGGGTCGCCGCCGGTCACCACGTTGATGAGCAGACGGCCATCGGAAAAGCGGTCGAGCGTCGCGGCCTGGCGCGCGGAGACCGTCGGCGAAATGATGCCGGGACGGATCGCCACCAGGAATTTGAGCCGCTCGGTCTGCGCCGCGAGCGACGAGGCGACCACCCACGAGTCTTCGCAGGAACGCCCCGTGGGAATCAGCACGCCTTCGTAGCCCAGTTCGTCGGCGGCCTGTGCCACTTGCCGCAGGTATCGATGGCTCACGGTGCGTGCGCCGCGGGAAGTGCCGAGGTAGCGGCTGTCGCCGTGCGTGGGAAGAAACCAGAAAAGTTGCATGAGGCGGTTCAGCAGTTAGCGTGCCAGTCGAGCTGCCTGTGGGAACGCGCCGAAACGCGCAATTTGTGCTGCTCCAGCAGCAGCGGAACACCACATCTGCTGCGCGCGGCACATTGCCCGCCCGCACTGCTGCCATGGAAGCAAAACAAGGATCGATATACGCATCGCATCGTTGGCCGGGCGCTTGCGCGCCGCCAACATGCTGCTGGCGCAGCAACCGTGCTGCCTGCACATACCGAGGCCTTGTGTGAGTTCAGTGAGTTCCGTTCTTTCCATTCCTGCTTCCGAATCCCCGCGCGACATCGCCCGCGAGCTGATGCAGCGCTTCGCGGCCACCGCGGTGGAGCGCGACGAGCGCGGTGGCACGCCGAAGGCCGAGCGCGATGCCCTGCGTGAAAGCGGCCTGCTCGCCTTGAGCATCCCGTCCGAATTTGGCGGCGGCGGTGCTGACTGGCGCGAGACGCTCGACGTCGTGCGCCTGCTCGCGCAGGCCGATAGTTCGCTTGCGCATGTGTTCGGCTTTCATCATCTGATGCTCGCCACGGTGCGCCTCTTCGCGCGGCCCGTGCAATGGCAGCCATGGTTCGAGCAGACCGCGCGCCGCCGGTGGTTCTGGGGCAACGCCCTCAACCCGCTGGACGACCGCACGGTGTCCAGCGCGCACGAGGGCTGGCGCGAGTTCACCGGGCAGAAGAGCTTCTGCTCGGGCGCGCTCGATTCCGAAATGCTGATCGCCTCGGCGCGCGAGGAAGGCAGTGGCGCCTTCATCGTCGCGGCGGTACCCACCGGCCGCTCGGGCATCTTCGTCGCGCCCGACTGGAACAACATCGGCCAGCGCCAGACCGACAGCGGCAGCGTGACCTTCGAGAAGGTGCGCGTCGAGCAGCACGAGGTGCTGGCCGATCCGGGCCCGCTCTCGACGCCCTTCGCCTGCCTGCGGCCGCTGGTGTCGCAACTCGTGCTGGCCAACATCTACCTCGGCATTGCGGAGGCGGCCTTCAACGATGCAAGGCATTACACGCTGCACGAGTCGCGCCCGTGGCATACGGCCCATGTGTCGCAGATGCACGAGGACCCCTATGTGCTCGGCCACTACGGCGACTTCTGGGTCGGCCTGGAGAGCGTGCGCGTGCTGGCCGACCGCGCGGCCGACCGGCTCGACGCGGCATGGCGGCTCGGCCCTGCGTTGACCGAGGCCGAGCGCGGCGACGTCGCGGTGGCCGTGGCCACCGCGAAGGTCGCGGCGACGAACACGGGGCTGGACATCTGTACGCGCATGTTCGACGTGGCCGGCGCGCGCGCCACGCATGGCGGCCTGCGCCTGGACCGCCACTGGCGCAACCTGCGCACCCAGACCCTGCATGACCCCGTGGCCTACAAACTGCGCGAGCTCGGCGAATGGGCCCTCAAGCAGCAATACCCCGTACCGACCTTCTACTCATGACCGCCTTCACCCGCCCTCTCGCTGTGCTGCCGCCGGCCGACGCCTCCCCCGCATCGGACGAGGACTGGGATGCCCCCACCCTGCTGACGCTGCCCAACCCGCGCAAGCTCACCACCTCGATCCGCGCCACGGCCCAGGTGTTCCAGGATCCGCGCTCGGCTGCGCTGCTCGAACGCGTGCGCATGGTGGCGCCCAGCGATGCCAACGTGCTCATCATCGGAGAGACCGGCACCGGCAAGGAGCTGATCGCGCGCCACGTACACGACCTGAGCCGCCGCAGCAGCCGGCCTTTCGTGGCTGTGAACTGCGGTGCCTTCTCCGAGAGCCTGGTCGAGAGCGAGCTCTTCGGCCACGAGAAAGGCGCCTTCACCGGCGCGTTCTCGGCCAAGTCGGGCTGGTTCGAGGCGGCCAACGGCGGCACGCTGTTCCTCGACGAGATCGGCGACCTGCCACTGTCGATCCAGGTCAAGCTGCTGCGCGTGCTGCAGGAGCGCGAGGTGGTGCGGCTGGGCTCGCGCAAGAGCGTGCCCATCGACGTGCGCGTGGTGGCCGCGACCAATGTGCGGCTGCAGGACGCGGTGGCCGCCGGCAACTTCCGCGAAGACCTGTTCTACCGGCTGCACGTGGTGCACCTTGCGCTGCCGACGCTGCGCGAGCGGCCCGGCGACATTCTTCCGCTGGCGCGGCATTTCATCGAGGAGTACCGCCAGCGGCTGGGCTACGGCGCGGTGCGGCTCGATGCGAGCGCCGAACAGAAGCTCTCCGAGCACGCCTGGCCCGGCAACATCCGCGAGCTGGAGAACGTGATTCACCACGCGCTGCTGATCTGCCCGCACGGCGTGCTGGGCGCGGAGCATCTGCATCTGTCCTCGTTGAACATCCAGAGGCGTCCAGCCGAGAGCGAGGTCTCCGCGCACGCCACGCCGCAGCAAGCGCTGGAGACGGTGCTGCGCGAGCTGTTCAACGAGCCTCACGAACAGATGTTCGAACTGATCGAGGACACCGTGATGCGCACCGCCTTCGAGTTCTGCCACCGCAATCAAGTGCAGGCGGCCAGGCTGCTTGGGATCAGCCGCAACATCCTGCGCTCCAGGCTCATCAAGAGTCGGGAGATTTCCGCGCTGAAGTAGTCCCCGGACCGGTTCGGTTTTTCGCAGCATTGCGGTCATCGCGTTGCCGTTGTCGATGCTCAGGGCCGTGCATTGAAGGCGGTCGCCCGCGCAGCAGCCTGGAGGTGAAGGACCGTGGAGCCGATGCGACCAGTGCGTCCAGATGGTTCAATGACCCGCCGGGTGGCGGCGCTGCAAGTCGCGCGGCCGAGAGTGCTGCAACGTTGATCTTCGAGGTCAGGCTTTGCGACGGCGAGCGCCCGGTGGCTTCGTTGATCCAGGCGCCCCCTGTCTGTGGGTCAATGTGGTGGCAGATGTATCGGGTCGTGGTCTTGGGCCAGAAGAGGCGCCCGATCGAAACGGTCGCGATCAGGCCCGTGCCGCCGTGCTCAGTCGAAAATTCAACGTTGATCGAGGTTGCCATCGAGCCACCATTCTTTTCTGATGTGTTGGCATCGGATTGTCAGGTGTGCCAGCCCGCTTGCGGAAGAAAGGCTCGGTGCGCGCGCTGCTCAGCCCGCCGTCTGCGGCACTTCGCGCGCCAGCACCCGCCCCGGCCGCGCTCCCGTCGACCCGCCATCGCGCCACACGATCGCGCCATTGACGATCACCGCCTCGATGCCATGGGCCGGTGCAATGGGCGCTTCGTACGTGGCGGCTTCGCCCACGGTGTCCGCGTCGAACAGGGCCAGGTCGGCATATGCGCCTTCCTTCAGCACGCCGCGGTCCTTCAGGCCGAAGTTCTTCGCGGTCAGTCCAGACATCTTGTAGATCGCGGTTTCCAGCGGGAACAGTCCGAGCAGGCGCCCGTAGTGGCCCAGCACGCGCGGAAAGCTGCCCCACAGCCGCGGATGCGGCGCGGCATCGTGCGGCAGGCCGTCGGAGCCGATCATGGTCTGGTCGAACTTCAGGATGCGCTGAACGTCGGCCTCGTCCAGCCTGAAATAGATACCGCCGGCGGGACTGAGGCGCCGGATTGCCTCTTCTTCGGTAACGCCCATTTCCTTTGCGATGACGTCCAGGTCGCGGCCGGCATGTTCGGGCAGCGATTTCGACCAGCTCACGATCACGCGCGAAGAGCTTGCCGCCCGGTCTGCCGACAGGATGGTGGAGCCTGCCGTGTAGGGGTAGCAGTCCAGGCAGATCGGCTGCTTGGCCATGTTCTTTTCGATGAAGGACAGCGCCTCTTCCGACCGGCCATGGTTCGCCGGCCCCACCACCTTCATGTGCGAGATCACGACCTGCACCCCGACCTCGCGGCCGACGCGAAAGGTTTCTTCGAGCGAGTCGATCACCTGGTCAGCCTCGTTGCGCATGTGGGTGCAATACACGCCGTTGAATTCCTTCAGCGGACGGCAGGTTTCGATCACCTCCTCGGTGGGCGCGGCAATCGACGGTTCGTAGAACAGGCCGGTGGACACGCCGATGGCGCCGGCCTGCAGCGCCTCCTGCACCAGTTCGCGCATGCGGGCGATCTGTTCCTGCGTCGCCGGCAGTCCGAGGTCGTCCAGCGTCGCAACCCGCAAGGTGGTGTGGCCCACCAGCAAGGCGCAGTTGGTCGCGGCTGGCTTGGCGCGCAGTTCCTCGATGTACGAGGCGAAGGTGGGAAAGGAGAACCAGTCGCCCTGCTCGTCGAGCAAGTTCAGCGGTGGCGTGACCGGTTGCGTGATGCCGCCCGGCATCGGCGCCAGCGAAATGCCGCAGTTGCCCGCGATCACCGTTGTGATGCCCTGGCTGACCTTGGGCGCCATGTCGGGGTTGGACAGCATGAGGCGGTCGTCGTGGGTGTGGGCGTCGATGAAGCCGGGCGCCGCGACGCGCCCTGCCCGGTCGATCTCCACCTCGCCGTGCGCTGCGGACAGATCGCCGATGCGGGCGATGCGGTCGCCGCGAATGCCGATGTCGCCCGTGAAGCGGGGCGCGCCGGTGCCGTCGACGATGCTTGCGTTGCGGATCAGAAGGTCGAATTTTTCCTGCATCGATTGCCTTGGATTGAAAGGAGTTAAAGCAGCGCGCCGCGTGCGGCGATAGGCCACAGGGCCTCCACCCGCTCGTCGCGCACGCAGACCAGGTCGTCGTAGAGATTGACGGTCGGGTCGCAATGGCCGGGCACCAGCATCAGCTGGTCACCCAGAGAAAGCGCGGCGGCATCGGGCGTGGCCAGCGCACCGTGCTCGTCGGCGGCTTTCACGTAGCGCAGGTCGGGGCGCTGCCACACGGTGGGCATGCCCGAGTCCACGCTGGAGGCCTTGAGGCCCGCGTCGACGATGGCACGCTCGGGCGTGGCGCGGCTCATGACGGTGGTGCGCACGAACAGGGCGTGCTCGAACGCGATGTCGTGCTCGCCACGCTGGTTGTCGCCGTAGTCGCGATCCATGAAGACGTAGGAGCCGGCCTGAATTTCGTTGAAGACGCCGGAGTCGCGCTCGTGCAGGAAGCTGCCGGTGCCCGCCCCCGTTACGCGCTCGACGGCGATGCCGCAGGCCTCGATGGCGGCGCGGGTCATGCGCGCGGCCTCCGCGGCGGCGGCAATGGCCGCGGCGCGGTCTTGCGGCGCTCGCAAGTGCTGGGCCGGCCCGTGATAGCAGTGCAGGCCCATGAAGCGCAGCGGTGCACTGGCCGCGATCTGCTGCGCAAGCCGCACCGCCTCTTCGCCGGGGGCAACGCCACATCGGTTGGCCCCGACGTTGACCTCGACATACACATCCAGCGTCACGTCCTCAGCCTGCGCTACGGCAACCAGCGCCTGCACCTGTTGCGGGTGATCGACCAGCACGCCCATGCGTGCGCGGCGGGCCAGCGCGGCCAGGTGGCGCAGCTTGGTTTCGCCCATCACCTGGTTGGTGACCAGCACGTCGGAGATGCCGGCGTCGACGAACACCGCCGCCTCGCTGATTTTCTGGCAGCAGATGCCGGCCGCGCCCAGGGCGATCTGGCGCAGGGCGATTTCCGGGGTCTTGTGGCACTTGGCATGGGCGCGCAGGCGCACGCCGCTGCCGCGCAGTGCCTCGGCCATGCGCGCGAGGTTGCGCTCGAAGGCATCGAGGTCGAGCACGAGCGCGGGTGTGTCGATGGCGTCGAGGCGATCGCCGGGCCTTGCGGCTTTCCAGGGAGTCATGGTGAGTTGGCCTTCAGTCGATCTTCGCGCCCGAGTCCTTGATGATCTTGGCCCACTTGAGCGTCTCGCGGCGCGACAACTCGAGGAACTGCTCCGACGTGGCGAAATCGGTCTCGGCGCCCAGCAGCCTGAAGCGCTCGCGCAATGCCGGGTTGGCCAGCGCGGTGCGGATCTCGGCATTGAGGCGCGCCACCACGTCCTTGGGCATGCGGGCCGGCCCGATGATGCCGCCCCAGGCTTCCACCTCGAAGCCCGGCACGCCGGCCTCGGCGATGGTGGGAATGTCCGGATAGGTGGGCGAGCGCTGTCGCGACGAGATGCCCAGCGCCCTCACCTTGCCCGCCTGGGCCTGCGGGCCGGACACCGGCGTGTTGACCATCATGAGCTGCACGCCTCCGCCGATCAGGTCGGTAATGGCCGCCGTTGCGGCCTTGTAGGGCACGTGCAGCATGTCGGTGCCGGTCATGGCCTTGAAGAGCTCGACGCCCAGGTGCGCGGTGGTGCCGTTGCCGTCGGACGCGAAGGCCAGCTTGCCGGGGTTCTTCTTCGCGTAGGCAACGAGCTCGGGCACCGTCTTGACCGGCAGGTCGTTATTGACGATCAGCAGGTTGGACAGGCGCAGCGTGTTGGCGACCAGCGTCAGGTCTTTCTCGACGTCATACGGTACGCTGGGCAGCAGCGACCGGTTGGTGGCCAGCGAGACGATGTTGCCGTAGGCCAGCGTGTAGCCGTCGGGCGCGGAATGCACCAGGTCCATGGTGCCGATCGTGTAGGAGCCGCCGGGCTTGTTGTCGACCACGATAGGCACGCCCATCTGCTGCGACAACTGAGCGCCCAGCGCGCGCATCAACGCGTCGGGTGCGCCGCCCGGGGCCGAGGGCACGATCAGGCGGATCGGCTTGTCGGGATAGGCCGCGAGGCCCGGCATCGAAACCGCCGACAGCGCGGCGAGGACGAGAGTACACAGCAAGGCACGTAGACGCATGGCAGAGAACTCCGGCAATGAAGGATCGGTGAGCGGATGATCTGCCCGCGAACCGGGTTGGACAAGCCATGTTTCCTGGGTTTAGCATGAGCTTTCCTCATGCACGAGGCCGGTGCGTATAGGCAGCTCCATCGGTTGCATGCACCAGACTTGCTCTTTTCTCATGAACCATCACGTTCGCGCTCCCTCGACGATGTCCCTGATGTGCCTGGAGGCCAGCGCGCGGCTGCGCTCCTTCACTGCCGCCGCGCAGGAGCTCCGCCTCACGCAAGGCGCTGTGAGCCGGCAGGTGCAGACACTGGAAGACCGGCTCGGCGTAAAGCTCTTCACGCGCCGGCGCGAGGCCCTGGCCCTGACGGACGCGGGCCGCTACTACCTGGGCGAAATCGGGCCGCTGCTGCAGCGGCTGGAGCGCGCCACCGCCAATGTGATGGCGCTCAAGGGCCGGGGCGGCGAGCTGTCGCTGTCGGTTGGCGCCTCGGTCGGCAGCTACTGGCTGATTCCGCGCCTGCCCGGGTTCACGCGCGACCATGGCGAGATCACGCTCAACCTGGGCACGCGCGTGGGGCCGGTGGACTTCAGCGCCACGCCGGTCGATGCGTCGCTGGAATTCGGCGACGGCCAGCGGCCGGACCTGCGCAGCGAGTTCGTGCTGCCGCTGGACCTCTCGCCCTACGCGGCGCCGGCCTGGATCGCCGAGCACGGCAAGGCGGTCGATGCGAACACGCCGCGCTCGGCGCTGATCCACCACCAGACCCTGCCCGGCGCGTGGGACGAATGGTTCGCACGCGAAGGCATCGTGGGCGAGGCAGGACGCGAAGGGCCGCGCTACGACATCATGTCGATGGCCCTCAACGCCTCGCTGGCCGGCATGGGCGTGGCGCTGCTGCCGCCCTACATGAGCGACGAGTCGGTGGCGTCGGGGCGCCTGCGGCGGCTGTCGCGCCGCAAATGGCGCTATGCCAAGGGCTACTACCTCGTGTATCCGGAAGAGTCGGCGCAGATGCAGTCGCTGCAGGTCTTCAGGCAATGGCTGCTGGCGCAGGTGAACGACTCCTAGCGTCCTGCCGCCGGTCTTGACCCAGGTCAAGCGCCAGGCCCTACCTCGTGGCTAGCATCGAAGGCGACACGAGGAGACACCGTGGAACTCGAGATACCGGAGATGCTGGCCGCTGCGCTGCAGGGTCAGGTCGGCGCGCAAACGCCGCTTGGCCTTCAACTGGGTGGGCTTGGCGCCGGCAGCGGTGTGCGCGTCGTGTCCAGTTGCCATTTCGACGGCCACTCGCTCAACCTGCTCTTCCAGCTGGGCCTGGCTGCCGGCTCACGCGACCTGGTGTTCCAGCTGCTCGCGCTGGACAACCTCAACGGCGAACCGCCCGCTAAGCCCATCTCCAGCCTGGAGTCGATGGTCCCGGCGTTGACCGAGTGGCTCTCGCGTGACCTGATCGATGGCTGGCTCTACCAGCGCGGCAAGGACGGCGTACTGCTGCCCTGGCTGGTCCATGCAGTGCGCCTTGTGCAACCGGCGGACAACGAGGCTTACGTGCTGGTGGGCCTGCTGGCCAACACGCTGCAGGCCGCTGGCCGCGAGCCGCCCTCCGAACCGCGCTTGCGTTTCGCGGGCATGACCTGGGGCCTGAGCTTCTACGCGGAAGACCTGCCCGGCCGCACGCTGGCCGGCCTATTTGCCGACCACGGCTTCCACAAGGAGTGCGCCGAGTTCAGGCGCGAGTACGACAAGCAGGTGGCGTGCTTCACGAAGCTGCAGCCGCAGTTCGGTGCCCAGTTCACCATCGACGGCAGCGCCTGGACGGCCGGTGAAGGCCCCCGGGCAGGCATGGCGTGCCACCGGCTGCCCGAAGGCGCGGTGGCTCGCTGCGTGAACGACGAGGAACTGCTGCAGCGCCGCTTCGACCTGGCCGCCGATCCGCACTACTGGCGCGAGAGTGGTGTCGACAGCGGCTTCGACCGCATTCCCCAGCACTGCTACTTGCACCTGTTCCACCTCGACTGGCATCGCAATATCTGGGTCCACGCGCAGCACGTGCAGGAATACAAGTACCAGCCCGGCCTGCGCGAGCGGCTGGTGCTGCCGCAGGCGCACCGCGACCTGATCGACATCCTCACGGCCGACCGCTGCTTCCTCGTGGAAGACGTGGTGCCGGGCAAGTCAGGCGGCACCACCATCCTGTGCAAGGGTGCGCCGGGCCTGGGCAAGACCCTTACCGCCGAGGTCTATGCGGAAGTGGTCGGCAAGCCGCTGTACCGCGTGCATTCGGGCCAGCTCGGCGTGACGGCCGACTCGGTGGAGGTCAGCCTGACGAAGATCCTTCAGCGCGCCGCGCGCTGGGACTGCGTGCTGCTGCTGGACGAGGCCGACGTGTACATCCGACGACGCGACAACGACCTGCAGCACAACGCCATCGTGGCTGAGTTCCTGCGCACGCTGGAGTATTTCAGCGGCCTGCTGTTCATGACCACCAACCGGGTCGGCGATATCGACGAGGCCATCCTGTCGCGCTGCATCGCGGTGATCGACTACCAGCCGCCAGGACCCGACGACGCGCGCCGGCTCTGGTCCACGCTGTCGACCCAGCTGGGCGTGGAGCTTCCGGGTGCGGTAATCGACAGGCTGGTGGTCGAATATGCCGGCGCCAGCGGCCGCGACATCAAGGAACTGCTCAAGCTCACCAGCAAGTACTGCCGCCGCAAGGAGCTGCCGCTGTCGGCGCAGTCTTTCGCGCAGTGCGCGGTGTTTCGCGGCATTGCCTGTGCCTCTTCACAGGTGTCGTCACAGGTGGGAGCGATCGAATGATCGACGCCAGCCTGCTGGGCGGCGCGCTGACCGGCCGCATGAGCTTCCGCCCAGGCGCCGCGCCCGTGGCCGCCCCGCTGCCACCCGGACGCCACGGCCTCTCGTTCGCCGAAGGGCGCGAAGCGGTGCTGGTGGTACCCGAGGGGCTGCCCACCAATGCACCGTTGCCGCTGCTGGTGATGTTCCACGGCGCGGGCGGCGAGGCCAACCGGGTGCTGCCGCATCTCGTGTCCCATGCGCGTGCGCGGCGCTTTCTTCTGCTGGCCCCGCAGTCGATGTACCCGACGTGGGACATCGTGGTCGGCGGACATGGCCCCGATCTGGAACGGCTCGATGGCGCGTTGTCGACGGTAGCCGCGCATTTCCGCATCGACCCCGAGCGCCTGGCGTTCGCCGGTTTCTCCGACGGCGGCAGCTACGCCCTGTCGCTCGGCCTGACCAATGGCGATGTGGCCAGCCACGTGATCGGGCTGTCGGCGGGCTTCATGAATGCGTTCACGCAGACGGGGAAGCCGCGCATGTTCCTGGCGCACGGGCGCTCGGACAGCCAGTTGCCGATCGAGACCAGCGCCCACCCGCATGCGCGACGGCTGCTGGAGAGCGGGCACGACCTGACGCTGCAGCCCTTCGACGGCGATCACGTCATCGTGCCGTGGGTGGTCGCGCGGGCGGTCGAGTTCTTCCTCGGGCCTCAGGCGGCGGCGCCAGCCTGAACTAGAGATGCGTCAATGCCTGGCGGCTTCAGCAGAACGGATCCAGATCTGTGTCGGCTCCGCAAGACGGGCACGTGACTACCAGATTCCGGCCCGGCCGGACTCGCATCCGCTGCTGGCAGCAGTGGCACCGGATCACGATCTTCTCCATGGGCGCTGAATTTGCGGGCTTCAGCGAGTAGACGGAGTACGTGATCTGGTCGTCCACGATGAACTCATTGCTGGAAAGGAAGCCGGCAATGAACCCGTTCACGGGGAAAAGAACGCTCGAGCCGGGGACTTCCGGCCAGAAGAAGCGAGTCGCGGTTTCCGCGGGCGCACGCACTAGGCGCGCCGCGCCTTTCAGCTGAGTCGGCTCGAATTCCAGATACGCGTCGCATGTCTTCCTGACCGTTCGACAGATTCCGGCCAATGGGTCCGGGATCAGCACGCCTGTTCCGTGCCGTTGAGTGCACAACTTGGTCAAGGTTGCGCCCGGGCCGATGTCCGCTCTGAGGACATGCAGGCCGGCACGCAAGCTTTCGAAATTTCTGGTCGGGTTCGGGTCCATTGCTTCAGTTTGCGCACCTCGCGCGGGAACTGAAAGGGGCATTTGTCCTGTTCTTGGCAGGCCCTCCGGCCTGCTTTGGCCTCGACAAAACACCCCTCGAACCACCTACTGCGACGCGTTGCGTCCATGCCGCGAAAGCTAGAAAAAGGTTTGTGCCAGGACTTAATGTGATAAATTCACATTTATAACAATGTGAAACATTTCTGACGGATCACGGATGAACGAGCCCTCGCACAAGCGCAGAACCGGTGGCTTCACGCTGATCGAACTGATGATCACGGTGGCCATCGTGGCCATCCTGGCGGCTGTCGCGTTACCCAGCTACCAGCAGTACGTCGTCCGATCCAAACGGTCGGCGGCGCAGGCGCAGATGATGGACATTGCCAACCGGCAGCAGCAGTTCCTCCTTGCAAACCGCAGCTACGCCGACAAAACCGCGCTGACGGCCAGCGGCTATGCGCTGCCGGCGGAAGTCAACAGCAACTACAGCTACGACATCGTCCTGACGACGACCGGCGTCCCCGGTTACACGCTGACCCTGACCCCGATCGGCGGCCAGACTGGCGACGGCGCGCTCACCCTCAACAGCGACGGCGTGAAGACGCCGGCGGAGAAATGGTGAGAAGCGCGGTGAGAAGCGCCCAGCGCGGCGTCAGCCTGCTGGAAGTGCTCGTCACCCTGGTCGTGGTGGCCTTCGGACTGTTCGGCCTGGTGGGCCTGCAGGCGCGCTTGCAGGCGTCGGAGATGGAGTCGTACCAGCGGTCGCAGGCGCTGATCATGCTGAACGACATGGCCAGCCGTATCGCGATCAATCGCCGGATGGCCTCGAGCTACGTCACCAGCGCCCCGCTGGGCAGCGGCAACACGTGTCCCACTGCCACCGGCACGCGCCAGCAGGTGGACAGCGCCGAGTGGTGCAACGCGCTGCAGGGCGCCGCAGAAACCTCGGGCAGCAGCAGGCTCGGCACAGTGATCGGCGGGCGCGGCTGCGTGCAGGACATGGGCAACAACGAATACCTCGTCACCATCGCCTGGCAGGGCCTGGTGCCGATCAGCGCTCCCCCCGCCGGCGTGGCCTGCGGCAAGGACCTGTATGACACCGCTGGCACGCGCTGCGTGAGCGATATGTGCCGCCGAGCGGTCACCACGCTCGTGCGCATCGGAGCCCTTTCATGAGCCCGTCGCGCAACCGGCAGCGCGGACTGACGCTGATCGAGCTGATGGTGGCGGTCACCATCATGCTCATCGTGGTGGCGGCCCTGCTCGCGCTGTTCCTGAACGTGAGCAACACCCAGCGCGAAATGGAACGCGTGAACCGCCAGATCGAAAGTGGGCGCCTCAGTGTCTTCGTGCTGGAGAACGAGCTCACCCACGCCGGGTTCTGGGAAAACTACATGCCCCAGTTCGACGACCTGACGGTCAACGGTGTGCCGGAGCACGTGCCAACCGGCACGCCGCCCGACCCCTGCCTGCCCTACTCCCTGGTCAACTGGACCGACGACTACAAGCGCGAGCTGCTCGACTTGCCGGTGCAGAGCTACGAGACCGTGCCCGCCAGCTGCACCGACCTGCTAAAGAACAAGAAGGCCAACACCGACGTCCTCGTGGTGCGGCACGCCGAGACCTGCCTGCCCGGCGCACCCAACTGCGAGGCGGACATCGCCGGCAACCTGTACTTCCAGTCTTCGTTGTGCGGCACGCAGAAGCCTTCGTCTTTCGACCTGTCCACCGCCGGATTCGGCAACATGCTGAAGAAGGACTGCACGACGCCTTCGCCCAAGCGCAAGCTCGTTGCCGACATCTACTACGTGCGCGACTACGCCGACACCGTGGGTGACGGCGTGCCCACGCTGGCGCGCTCGCGCTTCGACTTCGTGGGCGGCGCCCTGGCGCAGCAGCCCCCGGTACCGCTGATCGAGGGCGTCGAGGGGTTCAGGGTCGAGCTCGGGCTGGACACGATCGGCAAGACCAGCGCCGCCGTGAACTACGCCGCGGCCATCGACTGGGCCGATCCGGCGGTCAGGCTGACTCCCGCCAACCGCGGCGACGGCAGCCCCGACGGCAGCTTCGTGCACTGCAGCGTCGCCGCGCCCTGCACTGCCGACCAGCTGGTGAACGTGGTGGCGGTCAAGCTCCATGTGCTCGCGCGCAGCACCGAGGTTTCGCCGGGCCACACCGACACGCGCACCTACAACCTGGGCTCCGCCACCCTGGGCCCGTTCAACGATCACTACAAGCGCCACGCGTTTTCCACCACCGTGCGCCTGACCAACGTGACCGGGCGGAGGGAGACGCCATGACTCATACACCGGCCATGCGCCGCCAGCAGGGTGCTGCGCTGCTCATCGGGATGATCATGCTGCTGCTGATCACCCTCACGGTCACCGCGGCGTTCAATCTCAGCAGCTCCAATCTCAAATCGGTAGGCAACCTGCAGACTCGCAACGAAGCCGTTGCCGCGGCCAACCGCGCCATCGAGGAAGTTGCCAGCAGCCTGCTGGCGCCGGACTCCGACGGCACCCCGTCGCTGACGCCGCCCCAGGCCACCGTGAGCCTGGTCGACATCAACAACGACGGCACCACCGACTACACGGTCGTGGTCGCTGCGCCGGTGTGCGTACGTGCAACCAAGGCCGTCGACACGGGCGGTGGCACCGTGACCGGACCGAGCGGCATCACCGGCGGGGCCTCCAGCAGCGGCTCGGGGCTGTCCACTCTGCCCGATCAATACAACTCGGTCTGGGACATCAGCACCACCGTGACCGATGCCACCAGCGGCACCACCACCGCCGTGCGCCAGGGGGTGCGAGCGCTGCTCAACAAGGCGCAGTTCGAAGCGCTGTGCAATACGACCGGGCCGACACCATGATGACAAAGAAATTCTTCGCACCACTGTGCGCCGCCGCCCTGCTTGCCTTGCCGTTGAGCCAGGCGCGAGCCGAGGACATCGACCTTTTCGTGGGCTACAACCAGGCCGCCACCCAGGCGCCCAATGTGCTGTTCGTGCTGGACAACACGGCCAACTGGAACCAGCCGTTCACCGCCGAGATCACCGCGCTGGCGAAAGCCTTCGAAAGCCTGCCGTCCAACAAATTCAAGGTCGGCCTGATGATGTTCACCGAGACCGGTGGCGGCAACTCCAACTCCGATGGAGGCTATGTGCGCGCTGCGGTGCGCACACTGGACGACGGCACCAAGGTCAAGTACGGCGCGCTCATCCGCAGCCTGAACAAGCTCGACGACAAGTCCAATGGCGGCAAGGCCGGCAAGACCATGGCCGAGGTCTACCGCTACCTGGCCAGTAGCACCCCGATCGCCGGCAACAACAAGCTGAAGGCCGACTACAGCGGCAGCGTCTACGGCACCGCCGCGTCGAAGGCCGTGTACGCGCTGCCGCGCAACGCGCTGAACGCGGTGAACAGCACCACCTACGTGGGCCCCAGCACCGAAAACTGCATTGGCACGTACGTCATCTACATCAGCAACGGCGCCGCGCAGGACAACACCAGCGACAGCAAGACCTCCGCGGACGCCCTGCTCGCCGCAGGCGGCAGCACCACTTCTATCGTGCTGAGCCCCAGCGGCTCGCAGGACAACACAGCCGACGAATGGGCGCGGTTCCTGCAGACCAGCATGGGCGTCAAGGTCTACGCGGTCGAGGCTGCCAAGGCCACCGGCGGCCAGGGCCCAGGCTGGAGCGCACTGCTCAAGAGCATGGCCACCCAGAGCAAGGGGGAGTACTACGACATTTCGTCCGATCCCGACCTGGGCGCTTCGCTGGGTGCGGCGCTCGATGACATCTTCAGCAAGATCCAGTCGGTCAACAGCGTGTTTTCTTCGGTGAGCCTGCCGGTGAGCGTGAATACGCAGGGCACCTACCTGAACCAGGTGTTCGTCGGCATGTTCCGCCCCGACCAGGACGCACTGCCGCGCTGGAACGGCAACCTCAAGCAATACAAGCTGGGCCTGGACAGCAGCAGCCAGCTCGTCCTGCAGGACGCTGCCGGCGCCAACGCGGTGAACAACCAGACCGGCTTCGTTGCGCCCTGCGCGCGCAGCTACTGGACGCCGCTGCCGAGCGACACCGACGCATACTGGAGCTTTCGCCCCTCCGGCGACTGCCTCGGCAAGGAGGCGGCCGACAGCCCGGACGGCAACGTGGTCGAGAAAGGCGCGCAGGGCTACATGCTGCGCCGCCTCGCGGTGGCCAGCCGCAACATGAAGACCTGTGCACCCGGCGCCTGCTCTGCGCTCACCAGCTTCGCCGACGGCAACGGCAGCATCACGCAGGCGGCTTTGGGTGTGGCGAGCGCCACCGACCGCACCAACCTGATCAACTGGGTCCGCGGCGCCGACAACAAGGGCGACGAGCGCACCGACGCCAGCGGCAACCCCCTTACCTCCACCAGCATGCGTGCCTCGGTGCACGGCGACGTGGTGCACTCGCGCCCCGTGGCCATCAACTACGGCACCGATGCCGTGCCCCAGGTGGTGGTTTTCTACGGCGGCAACGACGGCGTGCTGCGCGCCGTCAACGGCAACCGCAGCACGGCCATCGGCTCGGCTGCGGCGGGCGATGAGCTATGGTCTTTCGTGCCGCCCGAGTTCTACGGCAGTCTCAAGCGGCTGTACGACAACAGCACGCGCATCAATTTCCCCGGCCTGCTGGTTACCACCGGCAGCGTGGCGCCCAAGCCCTACGGCATGGACGGCGCGGTAGCTGCCTACCGGCAGGGCACCACCACCGCCTGGCTGTTCGCGAGCATGCGCCGCGGCGGCCGGTTGATCTACGCCTTCGACGTGTCCGATCCCGCGGCGCCCACTCTCAAGTGGCGCAAGGGCTGCCCGAACCAGGACAACGACACCGGCTGCGACACCGGCATGGACGGCATCGGACAGACCTGGTCGGCGCCCAAGGTTGTCAAGTCGACCGGCTATGGCGCCGGCAACAGTCCGATGCTGGTGTTCGGCGGCGGCTACGACAAGTGCGAAGACGTCGACACCAACTCGGCCGCCCAGGCTTGCGGCACGGGCACCAAGGGCAACCGCATCTACGTGCTCGATGCGGCCACCGGCGCGCAGCTCAACAGCTTCGTCACCGACCGCGCGGTGGCGGGCGAAGTCACCATCGTCAGCGACAGCCTCGGCCTGGCACAGATCGCCTACGCGGCCGACCTGGGCGGCAACGTCTACCGGATCACCATCGGCGACGCGACGCCGGGCAGCTGGAGCATGACGAAGATCGCCTCGCTCGGCTGCGATACGGTGAGCACCTGCACGCCCAACCGCAAGTTCATGTTCGGGCCGGACGTGGTCATGGACAACGGCGTGTACGTGATCCTGCTGGGCTCCGGCGATCGCGAGAAGCCGTTGCGCTACTACAACTCCGCGCTCAGCGTGGCCAACCGCTTCTACATGCTGGTTGACAAGCCCACCGACACCGCCTGGCTGAGCTCCGAGTCGGATCATTGCAGCAGTACCCCCGTGCTGTGCCATGCCTCCCTGCAGGCCATCACCACCACGGCGACCCCCACGGCCACCGACCTTGCGAGCAAGAAGGGCTGGTATCTGGCCCTGGCCCCGGGCGAGCAGGTTGTGACCGCTTCGGTGACGGCCTACGGCATCACCACCTTCAACACGCACACGCCTACCAACCCAAGCGTGCAGCAGTCGTGCCGCGCCGACCTGGGCACCGCCAACGTCTACAACGTGTCGTATGCCAACGCTGCGCCCCAGGACAGCAACGGGCGGTTCCAGAACGTGGTGGGCGGCGGCCTGGCACCCTCGCCCGTGGTGGGCCGGGTCCAGCTGGACGACGGCAGCATTCGCGACGTGGTGATCGGCGCCAGGCCCGACTCCTTCCTGAGCCCCAAGGGCGCCACCCCCAAGTCGGCGTTCAAGCAGCCCAAGGGGCGGGTCTACTGGTTCATCCAGAAATAGGCGGGTCCGTGAATCGCAAAAGCAAGAGCACACGAGGCCGTCATGGCGGCTTCACGCTGATCGAGCTCATGGTCACGCTGACGGTGCTGGTGGTGCTGATCACCATTGCCGTGCCCTCGTTCGACGGCGTGCGCCTGTCGACACGGCTGAATTCCTACGCCACGGCACTGGTTGCCGGCGGCCAGCTTGCGCGCAGCGAGGCCATCAAGCGCAATGCTCCCGTCACCCTGTGCGTTTCGGCCGACGGCGCCAGTTGCAGCACTTCGGGCCAATGGGAAACCGGCTGGATCGTGGTGAGCGGCACAAAAGTGCTGCTGCAGCAGCCGGCCGCAGCCGGCGGTTACCAGTTGCGTGACACAGGAGGGGCGAGCGCCCTCACCTTCCAGGCCACCGGCGTCGGCGCCAGCCCGGCCAGCATCACGATCTGCCGGGCCTCGCCCAGCGCCGGCCAGACCCGCCTGGTCAACATCAGCGCCACGGGCCGGACCAGCGTCAAGCGTGTGGCCGATGGAACCTGCGCCGGGTAAAGGCGAACTGCAAACAGTGGTCCAAAGCTTTCACATGTGACTATTGCACATGACAATAGTGGGCCGTGATCGGCGGCTTGTGCCGCTGATTCTCTTTTGAACCGCACCTTCAGGAATAACGCTCGCCTCCATGGAACATCGGCTGGACTGGGCCCTCGCCGCCTGCGCTCGCATTCTTCGACCGGTGGTAAGGCTCGCCCTCGCGATGGGGGTCAAGCACCCCCACCTCGAGGAATTGCTGCGCGACCTGTTGCTCGAAGAGGCCCAGCGAAGCTGGCGCAACCAGGGCGTGCCCAAGCCCAATCTGAGCCAGTTGTCCATCACGACCGGCCTGAACCGCAAGGCGGTGACCGCCAAGGTCCGCTCCACCGTCGACCCCCTGCCCCACACCGAGCTGTCGGCAGCAGCCAAGACTTTCACGTTGTGGTTGCAGATGCTTACTCAGGATGACACTTTCAGGCGCCTGCCCATCACGGCAGGCAATGCCGCGCCTTCTTTCGAGGCCGTGGCGCGAATGAGCAGCCGCGGCGACGTGCACCATCGCACCATCCTCGACGAGCTGGTGCGCCTGCAAATGGTGACCGAGGACGCAGGAGTGGTCGAACTCACGGCCGACGGCTTCGTGCCGGTGCAGGATCTCCAGTCCATGCTCGCCTTCCTGGGCGACAACGGCCGTGACCACCTGCTGGCGGCCGTCTCCAACACCCTGGGCGAGGAGCCCAGAATGCTCGAGCGGGCGGTGTACGCGCGCGGGCTCACGTTGCAGGAATGCGAGCAGATCCAGCGCCTCGTCCGGGAACGCTGGGCAACCCTGCACCACGAGCTGACGCAGGAAATGACACAGGCAGTCGACCGCGCCCCTGCCGGAGCAAAGGGGCGCATCAGGGTCGGCATCTACACCTATTACGAAGACGAGAGCGCGCCTGTGCCGCCCCGCCCCTCTGAAAGCGAGCCCAAGCCATGAACACGATGAAGACACCCCGCCGGCTCATGCTCGGCCTTTTGTCCGTCGGCCTCATGGCCCTGCTGCTGTCCTGCGGCGGGGGTGGAGGTAGCGGCAGTGGCTCCGTGGGCGGCCTGGGCCTCGGCACGGGTGGCGCCACGCAGACAGGCACCGGAGGGGATACCTCTACAGGAGCGGGGACAGGAACTGGAACAGGTTCCACGGGCACGGGCGGCTCAGGCGGCACGGGCGGCGATACAACCGCCGGCAACAGCAACACCGACGGCTCCGGCGTAGGTTCGGGCGGCACCGGCGTGACCGCCGACGCCGCCGGCATCGGTGCTGCGGACGGCCTGGGCAGCATCATCCTCAATGGGCTGCGCTACGACACCGACACCGCCACCTTCACCATTGAAGACGCCACCGAGCTGCAGATCGGCATGAGCGCGCGCGTCGCCGGCAAGGTCGACGCCAACTTCACCAGCGGCGTCGCCACCCAGGTCCAGTCGGCTGCCGAACTGCGCGGCGCGGCATCGGGCATCGACACCTCGGCCGGCAGCTTCGTCGTGATGGGCACCGTCGTGAGCATCGACTCGGCCACCGTCTGGGCCGACGCGAACGGACTGGCGGACATCAGCCTGAACAGCATCGTCCAGGTGTGGGGCCTGCCGAGCGCACCGGGCGCCCTGCGCGCCACGCGCATCCAGATCGCCCCCACGCTGACCGATCCGCTGGTCACAGGAACCGTGCAGAACCTGGACACCGTGGGCAAGACATTCACGCTCGGCCAGCTGACGATCAACTTCAGCTCGGCTGCCTTCACGGGCATGAACGCATCGTCGCTCGCCAACGGCATCATCGTTCGCGCCCGGAGCACCGCCCCGCCGATCGCGAGCGTGCTCACGGCCACGACAGTGCAGGGCTGGTATGCCATCCCAGTGAGCGACGGCATCGCTGTGCAGCTGGCGGGCGTCATCACCGACTTCGCCTCGCGCAGTTCGTTCAAGGTGTTGGGCACGCCGGTCGATGCGACCAATGGGCAGATCACCGGCGGCCCTGTGGGATCGCTCGGCAATGGCGTGAAAGTCGAGGTCGACGGCTTCATGTCGGGCGGTGTGCTGGTGGTGAAGAAGCTGCGCATCCGCAACACGCCGGGCACCGGCGGTCCGGCTTCGTTCACGCTGATCGGCGCCATCGGCGCGTACCAGTCGCCTGCCAGTTTCAGGGTCCGCGGCCAGCCCGTGGATGCCAGCGGCAGCGGTGTCGTCTTCGAGAACGGCACCGTCGCGAACCTGGGCAACGGCCAGCGCGTGACCGTTGTCGGAGACCGGGTGGTCGACGGCGTGCTGATCGCGCAGCGGGTGACATTCACCACGCCTTGAGGCTGCCAGGGGGCGCCCGCATTGCCTGGGCGCCCTCTTCTTTCGCAATCCACAGCAGATTTCATCCACGGCCTCATGGTCGTGGAGTGCCTCCTATCGACAAGGCCGGGCGGTTGATGTAAAACAAAATAACTAAAGTGAAAAAATCACATTTAAACCCGAACGACCCTCGGACCTCGTGACGAACCGCTCGATACGCACGGAAGGTCCAGATAGGAGCATGTATGCCGCTTACCCTCCTCCTTCGACTTCTGCACGAGAAGTTTCCGGCGACGCTCACGGCTGACCCGGACATCAGGAACGCATCGGTCCTGCTGGCGACCGGACTCATCGAGGCCGAATTTCATCTCGATCACTTCGGCTATCAACAGTACGAGAGCGCCGTGGTGTTCGCCATCACGGACGCGGGACACGCGGAGATCGCCAGCCTGCAGACCGGCAATGTTGCAACGACTGCCGAGGGCCAGGAATGGCCTGTCATGCCACTCGACTACCTGCGCAAGATCGGCAATTCGATCTTCCCCCTGCGCATCGACGATCCAGCAGGGATCAACTCGGTGGCCGTGTTGAATGCGGCGGGCATGGTGGAAGCCACGCTTCCCCCGACCTGCCGCGCCCGGCAGAACCAGCAGAAGTTCAAGCAGGCGGTAGTCCTGCGGGTCACTCCCCTGGGGCGCACGGCCCTGGTTGCACGGCGGATGTGAACTTGGAGGGGCGGCGGGCGGCTCGCCGCAACGCATCGAACGGGTACCTGTAAATAACGTACTTCTCGCCATCGAGGGGGCCGTCCCCCTCGACAGGCATTCGAAAAAGCCTGTGATCTGGATGAATGTTTCTTAATGCAACAGACGTCACAAATCAGCCGGGCTCATCGACCCCCAATTGTCTTCGACTACGAAAGTAGTAATGTGAAACCTTCACATACATCGCTTTCAGGTGCGAAGAATGAATTCCAAAATGACACCACCGAGCTTCGCCACCCGCTCCGGAATGGCCTGCCTGGCGTGATGCGCCTGGTGCCAAGGATCCTTCGCCATGCTGGCCCGCACCACTGCTGCTCCCGACGTCGACGCAAGCGTCGCCGCGGATGCCCTCATGGTGGCCCGCATGCGGATGGTGCTCTCGGTCTCCGCGCTGCTGGCTGTCGCGGTCGATGCCGGTGACAACCGGCTGCAGGTTCCCGTCTGGCTGGCTTTCTCCGGATACATCCTGCACAGCCTGCTGGTGTATGCGTGCACGCGAATGGGCCGCCCGTATTTCCAGGGCAAGGCCATCCACTGGTCCGACGTGCTGTGGTTCACGCTGATCATCTTCGTGACCGACGGCGTCCAGAGTCTTTTCTTCCTCTTCTACTTCTTCGCGATCCTCACCTCCTCCTTCCGCTGGGGTTTCGAGGAAGGCGCCCGCGTGACGGTCGCGTCGGTCGCGTCGTTCGCCGCCTGCGGCCTGGCCACCAGCACGGGCGGCGACTCGCCGCAGCTGCTGATGCGCACCACTTTCCTGCTGGCGCTGGGGCACATGATCGTGCATTGGGGCGGCTCGAAGCTGGGCCTGCAGCGGCGCCTCGCTCTCCTGGGCGATGTCTGCCAGCTTTCGAACCCCCGCTTCGGGGCCGGCCGCACCGTCGCCCGCACGATGGAAAAGACACTGGCCTTCTTCAGGGCAAGCCACTGCATCCTCCTGACGCGGGACACATCCACCGGCGACTGGATCCTGCGCACGCTGCGCAAGAACGACGCCTGCGAACACATCAGCGTCGAGACGATCGGCCGCATCGCCGAATCGCCTCTCATGGCGCTGGCGCCGGACCACACCGTGCTCTGCAACCGCCTGCCCTGGCCCATGAACTGGCTGTGCGCGCAAAGCCACGTCTTCGAAGCCGGCGCAAGCGGCTGGCGCATAGAGGACGACGAAGGCGCGCAGCGCTGCGCCGCAGTGATCGCCATGCTGGAGGCCCGCGCCTTCATCAGCGCCCCGCTGCCGATGCGGCTGGGCGAGGGCCGGGTCTTCGTGTCGTCCCGTGACGGACTGTTCAACAAGTCCGACGCGCTGTTCCTGGCGCACCTCATGGAACAGATCTTCCCGGTCATCGAGACCATCGAGGTGCTCGACCGGATGGCCTCAGAGGCCGCCGCTACAGAGCGCCTGAAATTCGCGCTGGACCTGCACGACACGGCCGTGCAGCCGTACATCGGCCTGCGGATGGGCCTGTGCGCGCTGCGCAAGAAGGCGACCGCCGACAACCCGCTGCGCGAAGACCTCGACAAGCTCGCGAGCGTGGCCGACGGCGTGATCGCCGACCTGCGCCGCTACGCTGGTGCGGTCAAGCACAGCGCGAACAGCCCCTGCGGGCTTGTACTGCCCCATCTGCATCGCCAGGCGGAGCGGATCAAGGGGCTCTACGGCATCGAGATCGCCATCACCGTCGACGGCCAGGTCCAACTGGACGACCGGATGACCGCGGAAGTCCTGCAGCTGGTGGGCGAGGGATTGAACAACATCTGCAAGCACACCCAGGCGCGTCACGGCAGCATCCGCCTCGGCTGCAAGAACGGGCAGTTACAGCTGCGCATCGAGAACGAAGCCTGCGAAGAGAGCTTCACGAAGTTCCTCCCACGCTCCATCACCGAGCGCGCTGCGGCCCTCGGCGGGCGGGCGCAGGTGCGCCAGTGCGCGAGTGGCGGCACCGCGGTGCTGGTGGAAATTCCCATCTAAAAAAGACAAGCCAAGGAAGGAATCAGTCATGCAACCAGTTGCCCATTCCATCGGTGTCCTGCTCGTGGACGACCACCAGACCATGCTGTGGGGCCTGTCAAGGCTGATCGACGGCGAGCAGCCGCGCATGCGGGTCGTCGGCACGGCCAGCTGTTGCGAAGACGCAGTGGCAACCTCGGACGATCTCGCCCCCGACGTCATCGTGCTCGACCTCGACCTCGACGGCCGGTGCGCCATCGACATCCTGCCCAGGCTTTTGTCGAACGAGGTGTCGCGCGTCGTCGTGCTCACCGCAGAGCGTGAGCAGCGCACCCTCGACCTCGCCGTGCTGCACGGCGCGCGCGGCGTGATGCGCAAGGACGCCCCTGCCCAGCAGGTACTCGAGGCCATCGAGCGCGTCTACAAAGGCGAGCTTTGCGTCGATGCGCAAACCATGGGCCGCGTCTTCTCTCAGCTGACTTCGGTGAAGAAGCCCCCGAAGGCCGACCCCGAAGCCACCAGGCTGGCGAGCCTGACGCAGAAAGAACGGGAGATCGTCCGCATCGTCGTGGCCGGCAGCGGCGCCTCGAACAAGGCACTGGCCGAGAAGCTCTTCGTCACCGAGCACACGCTGCGCAACCACCTCACGTCGATCTACCAGAAGCTCGGCGTGACGAACCGCCTCGAGCTGTACATCTACGCGGTGAAGCACCAGCTCGATACGGCGCCGGCGCACTGAAACAGCGCGCCGCACCGGGTTGCCCCCAGCGCGGCGGCAAATCGATTCAAGACCCGCTCAACATCGGCGCGACCATCCGGATGATCCGGATCACCGCCGGCGTGAGGATGACCAGCGAGATGCACGGAAAGATGCAAAGCACCAGCGGCAGCAGCATCTTGGTCGGCACCTTGGCCGCCAGTTCTTCCGCGCGAACCTGCCTCTTGTGGCGCAGATCTTCCGAGAACACGCGCAGCGATTCGCCGATGCTGGTGCCGAACCGGTCCGACTGGGTCAGCATGGTTGCGAAGGTGCCGATCTCTTCCACGCCCGTACGCAGCGCCAGGTTGCGCAGCGACTTCTCGCGCGTGCCGCCGGCGCGCATTTCCAGGTTGCTCCAATGCAGCTCCTGCGCCAGCGCCACGCTCTTGACCTGGATTTCGTCGGTGACCTTGGCCAGGCCGGCGTCCAGCCCCAGCCCCGCTTCGACGCACACGAGCATCAGGTCGGCCGCATCGGGGAAGTTCTCGAATATCTCGCGGCGACGCGCACGAATGAGCAGGCGCAGCACGATGTTGGGCAGGTAGCAGCCGGCCAGCGCTGCCACCGCAAGGTACAGCAGCATCTCAGTGCCGTCCGCCGCGCCAGTGGCCCGCATCGCCAGGAACGCGAGCGCGGCAAAGCCCAGTGGCAGCAGCGTCTTCATGCCGAAGTAGACGAGGTAGGCGTCCGGGTAGCGAATACCCGCATTCAGGAACCGCACCCGCAGAGGCGACAGGGCCGCCTCACCGGTAGGCGACGACAGCTGCGCGAAGGGACCGACGATCCTGACGGCGGTTTCGGTCCAGGCCGACTTGCCTGCAGACGGCGCCACCGCCTGCAGGCGCTGCTCGGTGCGGGTCGGAGACATCCAGACCGCCAGGCCGCCGATCGCCAGCGACACGGCCAGGAAAACGAGGATGGGAAACAGCATGGTCATGGTTCTTCTCCTTCAGACGCGAATCTTCGCGATCTTGCGCAGCAGCACGATGCCTATCAGCATCAGCCCCAGCATGTACTTGATCACCATCTGCCCGATCGGGTCCGTCCATAGCGGCGCCATGAATTCGGGGTTGAAGATGTTCATCAGCGCCGCCAGGGCGAACGGCATGAGCCCCAGGATCCAGGCCGACAGCCGCCCTTCTGACGACAGCACCCGCACCCGCGCGAGCAGCTTGAGCCGGTCGCGAATGAGCTTGCTCAGGTTGCTCAGCACCTCCGTCAGGTTGCCGCCGGAGTCGCGCTGGATCAGCACCGCCACCACGAAGTAGCGCAGGTCGGTGAGCGGCACGCGCTCGCTGAGGTTGGTCAGGGCCTGCTGCAGCGAGACGCCGAAATTCACCTCGTCGGCAACCATGCGGAACTCGGTGGCGATCGGGTCGGCCATTTCCTCGCCGATCATCTGCACGCCACTCGCGAACGAGTGCCCTGCGCGCAGGGCGCGCGTCACCAGATCCAGCGCGTCCGGAAGCTGCCGCTCCATGCGGGCCAGCCGGCGGCTGCGCTGGCGCTGCAGGTAGAGCACAGGCAGCATCGCCCCGCCGATCCCGGCGGCGAGCGCCAGCAGCATCGGCTGGCGGCCCACCCACGCCGTCACGAACAACGCGAACACGCCGAGCGCCCCGCACACCAGCACGAAGCTGGAAACCGTCCAGTCCAGCCCCGCCTGCAGGATGAAGCGGTCCAGCCGGTGCGCCCGCGGCAGTGTCAGCAGCACGCGCTGCATCCATGGCACCTCGCTGAGCATGCGCTCCTTGACCAAGTGGGCCTGCGGCGTGCGATCGACCGCGGCAGAAAACGCCTGCAGCCGCTTCTCGATCTTGCGCGCCTCCGGCCCCTTATAGGAACGCCACAGCAGATACAGGCCCTCGATCATCAACAGCACGGTCACGAAAACCAGCACTGTGACGGTGATGAGCGCATTGCCTCCAAGATTGCTGAACATGGCGGTCTCCTATTCGTAGTGCTTGGTCGGCTCGAACATGGTGTCGGGCAGATCCACGCCGTAGGCATGCAGCCGATCCGCGAATTTCGGCCTGACACCCGTCGCGTGGAAATGGCCACGCACCAGGCCGTCGGGCCCCATGCCAGTCTGGTGGAAAGTGAAGATCTCCTGCATGGTGACCACCTCGCCTTCCATGCCGGTGATCTCCTGGATGCTGGTGACCTTGCGCCGCCCGTCGACCAGCCGCAGCACCTGCACGACCACCGTGATGGCCGACGCAATCTGCTGGCGCACGGTGCGGTGCGGCAGGTTCAGGTTCGCCATGCCGATCATGTTTTCCAGCCGCGCCAGCGCATCGCGCGGCGTGTTGGCGTGGATGGTGGTGAGCGAGCCTTCGTGGCCTGTGTTCATCGCCTGCAGCATGTCGACCGCCTCGGCGCCGCGCACCTCGCCAATGACGATGCGGTCGGGCCGCATGCGCAGTGCATTGCGCACCAGCGCGCGCTGCGTGATCTCTCCCTTGCCCTCGATGTTCATCGGCCGCGTCTCCATGCGCGCCACGTGCGGCTGCTGCAGCTGGAGTTCCGCCGCATCCTCGATCGTGATGATGCGTTCGGTCGGCGGAATGAAGCCCGACAGGATGTTCAGCAGCGTGGTTTTCCCCGCGCCCGTGCCGCCGGAGATGAGCATGTTGACCTTCGCCTGGGCCAGCCCCTCGAGCATCTGCGCCATCGGCGGCGTCAGCGTCTTGAGCTCGTTCACGAGGTTCTCCATGCGCAGCGGGATCTTCGCGAAACGGCGGATCGACATCATCGGCCCGTCGAGCGCCACCGGCGCGATGACCGCATTGACGCGCGAGCCGTCGGGCAGCCGCGCGTCGACCATGGGGCTGGACTCGTCGATGCGCCGCCCCACCAGCGAGACGATCTTGTCGATGATGCGCAGCAGGTGCTTCTCGTCGGTGAAGCTGACGTTGGTCAGCTCCAGCCGGCCCCGGCGCTCGACGTAGATCTTCTCGTGCGAATTGATCAGGATGTCCGAGACGGACGGGTCCGCCATCAACAGCTCGATCGGCCCGAAGCCGAGCATCTCGTGCTGGATGTCGCGAATCAGCGTGCGCCGCTCGATGTCGTTGAGCGCCTCGGGCTCCTCCTGCAGCAGCCGCGTGACCATGGTCGAGATTTCCTGGCGCAGCACTTCGGGCTTCAGGGTTTCCAGCGCCGCCAGGTCGAAGCGCTCCAGCAGCTTCAGGTGCATGCGCTCCTTCAGCAACTTGTAGGCATCCGACGCAAAGGGCGACGCAGTCAGGTCGGCTGCGTGCCCTTCGGGCCGCGCAGTGGGATCGGCGTCGATCGCATTGAGCTGTTCTCTGAATGACATGGGAACCTGCCTTGCTGTTGAAGAAGAATGATCCGGTGGTGCTCAGGCACGGCGGAAGAGCCGTCCGATGAAGCCGGGCGTCGCCTCCTGCCGCGGACTGAGCGAGTGAGCGATCTCGGCGAGCCGCTTGGCGAGCGTGCTGCCGCGCGACATCTCCGCCAGCGGCACGCCCCGGTTGATGGACGCATCCACGTCCTTGCCACCGTCCGGCACGATCGTGAGCGTCGCGCCAACCAGCGAGCGGCGCATGTCCGACAACCCGATCTCCCCGCCGCCGGCGCTGCGGTTCACGAGCAGCTCGACCTTGCCGGGGGCATAGCCGAGCGACTTGAACACCTGCATCAGGCGCGTCACGTTGCGGATGTGCGGCAGGCTCGGCTGGAGCACGGGAAAGATGCGGTCGGCGCGGTCCAGCACCTTGATCGAGAGCGTGTCGATGCGCGTGCCGAGGTCGAACAGCACGAAGTCGTACATCGGCAGCGCAACCTGCAGGATCGCGTCGATGTGTTCGGCCTTCACCTCCAGCGCGCGCGAAAGATCGTCGGGTGCGGGCAGGATGCTGAAGCCCGGCGCCACACGCACCACGCTGGCCGCGAGCAGCGACGCGTCAAGGCGGCCGATGTCGCGCGCTACGTCCGCCATCGTGGAGGTAGGCCGCAAGTCGCTCACGTACGAGAGCGCATCGCCGAACTGCAGGTTCAGGTCGATCAGCAGCACCGAGCGCTCCCGCGAGAGCTGGTGCGCGATGTTGGTCGCGAGAAAGGTCGATCCGCTGCCGCCCTTGCAGGGCATGAACGCCACGACCTGGCCAGGGCCGCGCGCCTGGGTGCCGGCCATCTTGAGCCCGATGCGCTCGACGGCGGCTTCGAGCGCGACGGTGTCAGAGGGCGACGGCAGCACCTCGCGCACACCAGCACGCATCGCGTGGATCAGGAACTCCGGCGTCTGCATGGCGCACAGCAGCACCACCGCGATTGCCGGGTGCTGCATCGTGAGCTTCTCCACCAGCACGAGCTCCTGGAGATCGCAGCACATGCCGTCGACCAGCAGGAGTTCTGGAGCCGCCTTCTCGACGACCCACTGCATCCGGCTCTTGCCGCCTTCGAAAAGCGACACGTGATGCGAGCGCGCCTCGAGGACCTTGCGCATGTCCTGGAGATGGTTCGGATTGGGGGAGATGATGGCGATCTTCATGGTCGTGTCCGGTGCGTTGCTAGGAACAGATGGCCGCGCTGTTCGGGTCTTTGCGCATCACCTCGCGCGGCAGGTAGGTGGAAAAACCAGGCATCTGGATCAGCGGCCCGATACCACCCGCTATGGGAGAAATCCACTGGTAGTTGAGCCCGGTAATGCTCACGGTGACGCCCTGGCAGGTTGCGGCCGTGCAGCCCGAAGGCGCCCAAACCACCGACACGGTGCTTATCTGCGGCAGCAGCGCCTTCATGCGGGCGAGTACGAGGGCCTGCTGGCCGGTGTCGTCGCACACCACCGCATACCTGGCCCCTGCGCGCGTTGCCTCCTGGGCCGCGTTCCACATGAACAGCATGCGCGAGAAGTCGACGATGCCCAGAACGAGCATGAGGAAGACGATCAGGCCCAGTGCGAACTCGACCGTGGTCGCTCCGGTGACGCGGTTTCTCATGATGGCGCCCTCATGGTTGCGGTGATGTCGCTGAACACGATGTTGCCGTTCGCATCGGTGAAGACGACGCCGATCACCGACGGGAACAACGAATGGAAGGTGTAGCTGCTGACGCGCACCGTGACCGTGGTAATGATCGGGTTCGCCCCGGCCGATTGCCAGGTGCAGCAGCTGCCGGACGGCACGTTCGACAGGCTCAGCCCGCGCACCAGCGGCGTCCCGGTGCCGGCCGTGTTGCCGTACACGATCAGGTTGCGGGCCTCGGTGACGTGCGTGCCGGGCGTCTGTACGGACAGGTAGCGCACCGCGTCGCGGGTCGACTTGACGACCGCGTTGTACTCGTACATCGCACGGCCGAACTCGGTGGTGATGAAAGTCAGCAGCAGAAGCAGCGGCGTGATCAGCGCCAGCTCGACCAGAGCCGCACCGTGCTGCGTGCGATGGGATGTTCTTTTCATGGCGCTTGCCTCATCTCACCAGGACCGGAACCAGCGGGCCCGCCGATCCGCCAGCCAGCCCGCTGGTGGTGCAAGGGCTGCCCGCGGCGCCCGCGTTGCCGCGGAATTCCAGCACCGTGTCGGTCATCGGAATGCTCAGCGGCTGCAGCATCAGCATGCAGGCGTAGTCGATCACGTGGTTGCTGCCGTCAATGACCGGCACCGTGACGATGCGGCGGTCGAAGCCGTACTGCATGTGGCCTCCGGCAACGTTGCCCGGGTTGGCCAGCTTCTGGAAGCTGTTGAGCGACAGCCCCGTGATCGATTCGCAACTGTTCGCGCCCTTCACTTTGGTGCCGGTGTCGGCGCAGGACGCAAAGGCGGCCCGCTTGGTCACGAAGTTCTGGGCGGTCGCATCGGCTCCTGCACCCGGCGCGCCGTTGTAGGCATTGAACTGCGTGGGCCAGTTGGATGATGTGTAGGCATAGCCGGTGTAGTCGGGCCGATTCACGCTCGGATCGCCGGTGTTCTTGTAGATGCCGAAGCGCTGGTTCCAGACGTCGGCCACCGAGGTCTGCACGCCGGGCGTGCCGAGCGTGTCGCCCACCCTGGTGCCGCAACGGCCGTTGAGCTCTGCTTCGGTTTCCGAAGCACTGTTGCTGCCATCGAGATTGGCCCAGCCGATCTGGCCGCCAGCGGCCGCGTTCTGCGCCTGGATGAGCGTCACCCATTCGCCGACGACAAAACCGTAGTTCGGTGCAGTGCCGCCCGGCTTGGGTTTCATGGCGACGGGAATCGGGCACGTTGTCTGTGCACTGGCGCGCGTGGCGACCGCGCTTGCCGTGACACTGCGCGTCGCGGGATTGTTGGCGGTATCGCCCGAGAAGGCGCCCATGGCCTTCATGAGCCAGATGTTGACGTTGGGCTGGGTGTGCATGCACTGCGCATAGCGAGCCACGGAGGGCGCGGTCGTGATGGCGTAGGCCGAGTCGCGGAACACGATGTCGGCAGCGACGATCTGGCCCTGCCCACCCCAGGTAGCTGATTGCATGTTCACCCGGTTGGCGTTGCCCGCGGTCTGGCCTGCGCTCGCGGCCCGCGTGAGGGCCGTGCCCTGCCCGTCGAGCTCACGCGCAGCGGCCAAGGCGCAACTGTCCACCGCCGTCTGCAGTTCGGTCCTGATGACGAACAGGTGCCCGAAATCGAGCGCGATACCCATGAAGCCCAACAGGAACAGCATGACCAACGCGGCAGTGACAATCATCGCACCACCCTGGCGGCGATGGGAGTGGTTGGTTTTCATGATCGGCCTTCCTGCTGAGCGGTGGAGAAGATTTGGTCCGCTTCACACGCAGCCGGACACGCCCAGGCAAACGGCGATCCGCGCCACGAGGGATCCGAAGCTTGCCGCGATCGACAGCGGCTGCAGTGCAACCACGAGCGCAATGGAAACGACGGCGATGATCAGCGCGTACTCCACGACCTGGGCACCGCTTTCGTCTTTCAGGAATTTCTTGAGCATGGTGATGACCTCGACTTTTGTGGAGAAACAGTCACGTGGAAGCGGATGAAGGGGTGGAGCGAAGCGGGCCGGAGGGCCCGACCCGCTCCCCTCCCCGAACGCCACTTAGACGCAGGGGCCCGGCCCGTTCAGGCACACGCTTACGCGACTGATGAAGTTTGTGAAGGGCGCCCCGCTGGCAAGCAACTGCAGCGCAACAACCAGTGCAATGGAAACGACAGCGATGATCAGCGCGTACTCCACGACCTGAGCACCGCTTTCGTCTTTCAGGAATTTCTTGAACATGGTGATGACCTCGATTCGTTGTGGAAAAAAAGTCAGGTGGAAGTGGATGAACGGGTGGAGCGAAGCAGGCCGGAAGACCGGACCCGCTCCCCTCCCCCGAACGCCACTTAGACGCAGGGGCCCGGCCCGTTCAGGCACACGTTGACGCGACTGATGAAGTTCGTGAAGGTGGCACCGGTGGTGAGCGCCCTCAACGCAATGACCAACGCGATGGAGACGACCGCGATGATCAGCGCGTACTCGACGACCTGTGCGCCCTCTTCCTCGAGCATGAAGCCGCGAGTCGATTGGCCGATGGCCTGGAGAAAGTTCTTCATGGTTCTTTCCTTTCAAGGTTTGAACAGTTGGAAATCAGGTTTGAAAACAATGGTGTGGTGGGGAAAAAAGTTCGTTGCAGTTCGTGGCGCTCTCCTTTCCATGAAAAGACTTCGAGGAACGAATTCGGGAGAAAAATGCAGCCCGTTACTTGCCCGAGCCGCCGCCCTGGCTACCGATGCCGCCGCCGATGTTGATGACGTTGACCGCCGGCGGGGGCGACTTGTAGGACTCGTGGTACTGATTCATCGACTCGCGTGCCGAGCGGCCGTCCATGCCCGCGACCGGGTCGCCGTTCTTGCCGGCGTCGGGGTTCAGCGTCATCTTTTTCTTTGCGTCGCGCACCGCGTCGCCGAAGCGCGCGTCGTAGTTGGGCGTGACATGCGAGCAGCCGGTGGCAAAAAGGCATGCGAGCGCAATGGCGGTCGATCTGATGAACATGACGGTGCTCCTCACGGGGTTTCGCTGGCCGGGGCGGCCGGTGCCGGGGTGGCGCTTTCGAGGGCGCCGTTGAGGTAGATCTCGGCGCGGCTGGGAACGACGTGGTTGTCCGTCGGGACCCGTGGCGACTGGGCCAACGGGCGAACCAGGCGCGGCGTGATGACGAACATCAGCTCGGTCTGTTCGTTCTGGAACTCAGTGCTGCGAAACAGTGCACCCATCACCGGCACTTCGCCCAGGCCTGGATACCGCTTGACGCTCTCCGTCACGTTGCTCTTGATGAGCCCGGCGATGACGAAGCTCTGCCCGTCGTTGAGCTGCACGGTGGTGTCTGCGCGCCGCACCGTCAGCGAAGGCAGCACGGCGGTGACACCTCCGACCGTTGTGAACGGCGAACCCGTCTGCGACAGGTCCGACACCTCGGACACCATCTTGAGGTTGATCCGGTCGCCGTTGAGCACCGTCGGGGTGAACTTGACACCGATGCCGAATTCTTTTTCTTCCAGCGTGATGTTCGTCCCGCTACCGCCAGCAGCGCTCTGTGAAACCGGAATGAAGATCTTGCCGCCCGACAGGAAGCTGGCTTGCTGGCCGCTGATGGCCATGATGTTGGGCTCCGCAAGAATGCGCACCAGCCCATCGTCCTTCTGCCCGTCGATGGTCAGCGAGGTGCGGCCGATGCGCAGCGCCTGGACCAGACCCGCGCCCGTGCTCAGGAAATTGGAAATCAGCGAGTAATTGTTCAGCCCGCCATTGCCCGAACGCGCGATGCCAACACTTGCGCCCAGCCGGTCGAGCAGGGTCTTGCTGACCTCGGCGATCTTCACCTCAAGCATCACCTGCTGCGGTGTCGCGATGCGCAGCAGGTTCACCACCTTCTTGCCGTCCGCGCCGTAGGCCGATGCCAGGCTCATCACGTCGTCGAGCTTGAGCGCGTCGCTGATCTCGCCGGTGAGTACGATGGATTTTTCTGCACTGCGCACACGGATGCGGCGCTCTTCGGGCATCAGCTCCGCCAGCTTGGCCTGCAGCGCCATCGGATCGATGGTGACGATCACGTCCTTGATATAGCAGGTGCCGTCGGCGCTCTGCAGCACGACGTTCATCGAGCCTGCCTGGCGGCCGCGGAAGAACAGGTCGGTCGGGCTCAGCAACGTCACGTCGACATCGGCAACGCCATCGCCGGTGTTCGCATTGGCGGCCATGGCCGGCGCGGGCTGCATGCCTGCCGGCACGGCGGCGGCAGCGGCAGCGGGTGCCCTTGCCGACGGCTGGCCGCTGACCACGATGCGCACCACACGCGCCTTCAGCGGAATGACCACTGACTTGCCCAGCACGGCCTGGGTTGGCTGGTCGTCCGGAATGATGGCGGTGCAGCGTCGGGCGTTGGCGGCGTTGCCCGCCGCCGCCGGAGGCGTTGCAAGTGCTGCGGCCGGCATGGCGGCCGTGGCCGAGGCGGTTGCCGCGACCTCCGCGCCCATGGCGGGAGCCGCCACTGTCGCGAGGGTCGCCAGCAGACTGGCGAGTGTTGTTGAGAGATGGCGCACTTGGTGTTCCTCCTGGTGACCGGATCAGAAACAGGTCAGCGAGCTGCCCGCGTGCTGGATGACTTCCACGCACTGGGAAGCCGGCTGCGCGGCGGGGCCTGCACGATGAATACGCGGGCGGGCTGGGGCCGGCGCAGCAGCGGTGGAGACCTGCACGATGGCCTTCTCGCCGAACAGCTGGCCCTTGGTGATGCCGCCGGTGGCAACCGTGGTCTTGTCCATCTGGTTGCGAAGCACCAGGGACAGCGTTCCCACGCTGCGTGCCAGGTCGAGCTTTTCCGAATCCTCGAGCGACAGTTCGAGCGTCACGGCGCTCACGACCTTGGGCTTGGTGTCGTCGCGGTTGGCCTCCTGTGCCACCGCCAGCACCAGCACTTTCTCGAGCACGGTCTTGCTGATCTGCGACGCTTCCTCGCCGCGCCCCTTGTCCTGCTGGGCGTTGACCATCACGTCGACGTAGTTGCCCGGCAGCGCGAAGCCGGCGACGCCGACCACGTCGTTTACGCGCACCGTCATGGCTCGCTTGCCACTGGCGATCACCGCCGACAACCCGCCCTGGGTGCCCACCGGCGCCAGCTTGCCTTCCATGATGGCTTCGCCGCGCAGCACGCCGACCTTCACCACGCGTTCATCCAGCAGCTTGATGTCGCTGAATGAGCCTGCGGGCACGGAGTCGCTGGGCCAATCGACCGTGGACAGCATCTGCGCGTTGACGCGGCTGCCCAGTTCGATGTCGACGGCAGCCACCACGACCTTGTTGGACGCGATGCCGCTTTGCCGGGAGATCCACCCGGCCGCGTAGACCGCGGCCGCCAGCCCCGTCAGAAGGGCCAGAAGGATCAGCCCGATTGCCTTGATGTTCTTCATACGAACCTCCGTCGCAGGTAAAAGATGGGAGGGCTAGACATAGCCCAGTTGATGCGCGAGCACTTCGACCACCGTGCCCGCCGCGATGCAGATGCCGTAGGGCAGCTTTCCCACGGACTGGCTCATGTGAACGTGCCCCGTAGGGCGGATGCCCGCCATGCTCGAGATCGCCATGCCTTGCGCCGCCGTCTTGACGTTGGCCAGCATGTGCGCCAGGCGACGGCGGTGGATGGCGAACACCAGTGCCGCCACGCCTCCGGCAATGAAGGTGAAGAGCACCGCCATCAGCGTCTGCTGCGGGCCGATGAAGGCCCCGGCCATGGCCATGAGCTTCACGTCGCCCGCTCCCATCAATCCCAAGACATAGAACGGCAGCATCGCGGCGAAGCCCACGCCCAGGCCACCGAAAGCGCTCATTGCGCCTGCAGTCGGCGTGCGGGCGGCAAGCGTCCCGTAGATGAGCGCGAAGAGCGCCCCGCCGAAGGTCAGCCAGTTGGGAATGCGGTAGGAGCGCCAATCGCTGACGGCAGCCACTGCGAGCAGTGCGACGAGCGCGAGCATTCGAACGTCTGTAGCCAGCATTGCCAGCAGTTCGAGAACAGCGTCGAGGTCTTGCATGGTTGGCTCCGTGGGTCAGGCGCTGCGCCGGATGGCGAGCAACAGGAGCAGGCACACGACCATCACCAGAGCGCCGATCAGCGCGACCTCCATGAACGACATGCCTGCGTCTTCCCGCAGCAGGTTCATGAAGGTTCTTGGCAGTGGTGCGAGCAGTTCCATGCGTGTTCCCCGTTTGTCGTGACCGGCCCGAATCGCCTGTTTGCCCGGCATGGGCAGAAGCGTTCGGCCTGGGGATGACTTTAGGAATCGCGCTGTCTTCGCACATGAGCGAAGCGCCCCTTTGCGGGGGAGTCAAGCGCCCTGCCCGCGTGGGCATGGGACATGACAAACCGCCTACCCGGAGCGTTTCCGGGCGGCAGGAAACACCGCTACGTCTGCGCGAAGGCGGTCGGTGCCGCTTGCCTTGCCTCTTCCTGTTGCGTCAGGAAAGGCCGCCCGCCGCCCTGCAGGTACTTCCAGTACGCGACATAGCCCGACAGGTAGTGCTCCACATCGTCTATGCGCACGCGGTAGCTGTGATGGCGGATGAAGAAGCTGCCCACGATGCGCCCCGGGTTCTTGAAGAACATGGCGATCTCGGGCCAGAAGTGGCCCGTCAGCAGGTAGCGGGCACGCTGCTCCAGGGCCCGGTAGAACTTGTCGATGTCGAAGCCGCGCAGCAGGTGCTCGTGCTGCGGGTCGGCCTGCATGCGCGCGATCATCTTCTGCGCTGCCATCATCAGTTCCAGCAGCGTCGGAAAGGTGGTGATGCGCTCGAGCACGAAGTCCAGATGGTCGCGCACGTTGTCCAGGCCGAAGCGGTAGTAGCGCTCGTCCGATCTGTAGAGCGTGAGTTCGTTGACGCAGTAGCTCAGCCAATGGTCGTGGGCCTGCCAGTGTCTGGCTTCGATGAAATGCCCGAATGCTTTCTCCACGGTCTGCAGCCAGCGTGGATCATTGGTCAGCCCGTACAGGCGCATGAGGCCGAAGGCGGCCTCGCCGTCGTAGTAGATGATCCGGTTCTCTTCTTTCACGCTGAGGTCGGGGTGGTTCAGCACATGCACGAAGCGGCCCGAGTTCGGGTCCTGCATGTGCACGATGCCCAGGGCCAGCTGCTCCATCAGCGGCAGGTATTGCCGGTCGCCGGTGAGTTCGGTGTACTTGACCATCGCCAGCAGGCACACGGCATTGCCGCCCAGCTTGATCTCGTTGCCGTTGTCGACGTCCACGAGAAAAGCGCCCTGCTCCCCGCCCGGCAGCGCGGCGCGCTGGATCAACGTCTGCGTGAGGTAGGCCAGCGCCCGGTCAATGGCGGCCTTGTGCTCGGGGCGCTGCGTCAGCTCCCAGCCTTCGAGCAGCGCGTAGGTGGAGCTGGCGTGCCGCAGCGCGTTGTAGGTGGGAATGGGGCGGTCGAAGCAGGGAAACCAGCCGTAGTGGTAGTGGCCGGTCGGCTTGACCTGCCTTGCGAGGTAGGCGGTGCTGGTCGCGACGATGTCGTGCACCTGGCTCGCATCCCAGTTCGGCATGACGCGATGGCCCTTGCCCCGCCCCTGATGCTCGATGGTGTGAAGCTGCTTGCCGTCGGTGAACACTGCCCGCGTGTCGAAGACCCAGATCGGCTGCTGCGCCTGGGTCGGCCACTCCAGCTCCAGCCCATAGCGGTACTTGCCGTAGAGCTTGAGATTGGCCGCATTGGGTGTCGCCTCTTCGAGTGCGCCGTCGTACAGCACGGCGTGCGCACCAATCTCAGGCTCGAGAATGGCCACGGAAAAATCGGGCTTGAACGCGATGCCATGGCGAAAGTAGTTGCGCTTGGTCGTCGAAAGGCCCTGCTTCAGTTCCTGCCAGGACATGGCGTGCACGGTGTGCACCACGTCCACCCGCAGCCAGATTGGCGCGGCGCCCTTCTGCTTGCGCAGCCAGGCATTCAGCAACTGCGCACCCCTGACCCATGCCTGCTCGAAGTTCTTTCCACGGATGGTCACGACATGGGCCCGCTCCTTCCCGTTGCAGACCGACATGAAGAGCACGCCCGCGGCCTCTACGTCGATGCCGGCGCTGGCGCTGGCGCTCGTGCATTCATCCCACAAGGTTGCAATCGCGGGCCTGGCCGACGCCAGCAGTTCACCCAGACTCATGGCACATCCTTTTTCACAAGCGCCTCCAGCGCAAGAAACTCTTCCAGTTCGGCCGATCTACGGGCCTTCGAGCGCGCCGCTTCACTCCGCGTCGCCTGGAGCACGCCCTTGAATATCTCAGTGTCGTACGCGGAAGAGCGCTGATCCTCCTCCTTCCAGCCGAATACCGGCCAGCCATTTCGCTCCGCGACCTGCCGGTCGAGCGGGCCTAGCGCCTCCAGCAGCGCCTTGATGAAGGCCGCGCCGTGCAATTGATCGTCCTGGATGACCAGGCTGCCATCGACATAAGTGGTCTGCGCCAGGCCGGACGGCAGCCTGAGCCGGCCGTCGGGGTCGAGCATGCTTGCCAGACGGTTCCACATGCCGCTCGCCCCGTAGGTCTGCGAGAACACCTGCTCGCGCAGTGCCGGCAGTGTGGCCGGCAACGGCTGCTGCGGCCCGCTTCCGGGGCGCAGCGCGTACTCCGACCAGCGCGCGGTGCCTTCCAGGAACCAGCGCGCCTTGAACATGGTGTAGCCGTACTGGTACTGGTGAAAAAGCTCGTGGATCGGCGTCACGTTCTGGTTCGCGTGGCGGTTGAGCAGATCGATGCGAAGAGCACAGCCGCCGGCCGCTTTGTCGGAGCCCAGGCGGTAGTTCATCACCTCGTCGTAGGACATCCCGTTGCCCTTCTCCATCTTCAGCAGGAATACGTCGATCGAGGTGGCGCGTGCATAGCGTGGCTGGCGCATGGGGTGCGTCAGCCCCATCACATCAGTGAACAGCCTGCGCCCCACGACCAGTTGCGTTGCCACGTCCTGCACCTTGTCGGGTATGCCGTTGCGGTCGAGGTCGCGAATGTCCGGCAGCGCGTGGGCACCCTCCAGCGTGTAGCGGATGCGGAACTCGTCACGCACATAGACGCGGTCGAACTGGGAGAGCGTTGCGTTGCGCTCCACCCGGCAACGGCCGGCCTCGACTTCCTGCGCAGCGACGGGCAGCACGGCTGCCACCAGGCACACCAGCCACCGGGCATTTTTCATACGCGCTCAAGCCACCAACTGCTGCTGGAGCACAGGCAACCAGGGCTCGGTCAGCATCTCGAAGGATGGATTGGCATCCAGTCCCATCAGCAGATGAACCCGGTTGGACGGCTGCTGGCTTCGATTGACCGCCCTGTGGTTCACATCCACCCGCACCAGCCAGGCCGAGCCGTCGGCGGGCAGGTGAACGCTCTCGATGCTGCCGTCGGCGCGCTGCCATTCGAAGAAGCAATTGGGGTTGGTGATGATGGGGATGTGCAGGCGCCAGGTTTCCTTGGCCGCATCGTTGTGCAGCGGCATCTCCTCGCCTTCGCTTTCGAGCTGCATGATCCGGGCCCTGAAGGGCGTCAGGCCATGGCTGCGCAGCGCATTCATCACCCGGGCCAGGTAGCCGCTGCAGGCGTCTGTCGGCGTGACGCCACGCGCATTCTTTGCGGGAATCCGCCGGATGCCGTCTTCCAGCGTGCCGTCGCGGCTTGTGACTGCCCAACCGATGTAGTCCACGCGGTTGTCGCGATATGGCGTCGACGGCAGCGGCTTCACGTGTGCCAGGAAATGCTGCCTCAGCAATTCGGCGTCGATCCTGAAATCGGCCAGCCTGGCAAACATCACGTCACTCGATTGCTCCATGGCTTTTCTCCTCTTCTTCGTCCTCTTGATGGCGATGTGCATCGGACGGCCGTCAATGCCGACGGCGCGAGCACACGCAATGAGCAGGGCCCGCAGGCCCCAGGTCGAAACTGGACGACCTATTCGAAGAAGGAGAGGAGTTGTGGCGGCCGCATGGGCCGTTCGAGAGGCGCGGACGGCAAGACCGTCACGGCAAATTCCAAGGGGGCTTCCGGTCTAAGGACCGGCAGTGAAATCTCGCGCCTTCCGGCGGCAAGGTCCACCTCGTCGGAGTCGATGCCGTTATCCAGGACCGAAGCGCCGGCGTGGCCCTGATGAGGCTCGCAGGCGCTTGACTGATGCACCTGCGCGACGTTGGCCTGATGCTGCCCGAAGCCCGCCATGTTCTGGGCAAGCACGGCCAACCCCTGACAGCACAGAAAAGCGATAACTGCGGACGTACAAAGCCAGCGACGCATGACGGCGCAGTTTAGCGACCGGCCGGATATTCTGGATAGTGTGATTGCCGATGGGCGTCGCGGCCCCAAGACGTCACGGGATGCTGCGCGCCACGACCCCGAGATCGCGCCAGGCCTCCGGATGGCAACTGAAGATCAATATCTGGTGTCGCGTTGCCGCGTCGTACAGCACCCGCTTCATCTGCCGCAGGCGCTCTTCGTCGGTGTTCACCAGCGCGTCGTCGAGGATGAGCAAGGTCGGCTTGCGCGCTTCCTTCAACAGGTCCGCATAGGCCAGCCGGGCAACGACGCCCATCTGTTCCCGCGCGCCCACGCTGAGCTCTTCGAACGCGCCGCTCTGGGCGCCTCGCAGGCCTTGCCGCGTGATGCGGCCCGGCGAAAGATCGTCGCCGACTTCGACCTGCGCACCGGGGAAAAGAATCTGCAGGTAGTGGTCGAGGTGCTTCTGCAGCGGTGCGCGCAGGCGTCGTGCCAGGGCCGAGCGCTTTTCGCGCAGCAGCTTGAGCAGGTGGTCGAGCGCCTTCGCCCGGCGTTCGAGTTCGGCGCAACGGCGCGTTGCGTGCTCGAGTTCGCGCTGTTTTTCCGACGCAGCTTCTTCCTGGCCCAGCGCGCCCCTTGCTTCGAGTTCGGCTTCCAGCCGGGTGATCTCGTTGGCCCGCTGGCTGTGCGTGGCCTCGGCCTGCTTGACGCTTTGCTCCAGCCGTTCAACGTCCTGCGCGAGCACAGGCAGGTTGGCAGATTGCAACTGCTGCGCCAGTTCGGCCACCTTGGCTTGCAGGGCCGACTGCTGTGCCAGCGCATCCGTCAATGCGGCGCCGGCTTCCGTCTTGCGGCTGGCGCGCATCGGGTCGTTCAGCGTGGCTTTGACCGCCGCGAGTTCGTCTTCGGCGGCCTTGACCTGCTCGCGCGCATTGCCGGCGGCGACCTTGGCGTCGTTGAGCGCCGCGGACGCTGTCTCCAGCGCCGCGCGCGCGGCGCCCTCCTCCGATTCGGCCTGCGCGCTCGATGGCATCGCCGCGTCGGCCGGCGGCATGCCCTGCAGGACCTGCCTTGCTTCAGCCAGCCGGGCCTCGCGCGTGGCGATGTCCGCGGCAAGCGCGCTCAGCCCCTTCGGTGCCAGCGCAGCCAGCACGGCCACCGCCGCACCGGCTTCCCCCTTGCGCAACGCCTGCAGCCGCATGCGCTCTTCGACGGCGGCCACGCTCTCCGCGCGCAGGGCCTGCAACAGCCCGGCGAGTTCGTCGCGTGCGCGGTCGCGTTCGATGGCAAGGCTTTCCAGGTCGGCCCCGCCCGGCAGCACGGTGATGCGGCCTATGCCTTCGATCTCGATGTCGGTCCGCGCGATGACGGTCTGGCGCTTCGAGCCGGAAAGCTCGGCTCCGGCGACCCGGACCTTCGCAGCAGGCTGCAGCTCGAACTCCAGGGCCGTCGCCACCGCATCGAGCCGGGCTTGCGCCGTGCGATGCACGTCGGCGCAGCGCTGAAGCCGCTTCAGCTCGCCTTCCGGCACCGCGAGAGCCTGTGCCTCGGCCTGCAGGCGAGTGACCTTGTCCTGCTCGCCCTTTGCCTTCTCATGGCTCTGCGCGAGTGCCTCAAGCTGCTCGGCCAGGCTTTCGACGGTTTTCTCCTGCGCGATGCGGGAGGCCGCCTGCCGCGCGAGGCGGAGGTTGTCGCGCGCGCCGGCATCGGCCTTCGCCGCAGCCGCGTGGCGGGGTTCCCACGCCTGCAGTTCACCTAGCGCCTTGGCCAAGCCTTCTTGTGCCGCCTGCAGATTCTTCTCTCGCAGGACGACCGTGGCTTCCTCGCGCTCCATCGCCTGGAGTTGGGTGCGCCAGGAATTCACCTGCGCGGTGACCTGCCTGAGCGCGGCGTCCTGCGCGGTCTTCCTGTCGTTCAACCCCTTGGCTTCGTCCAACCGTTGCCGTGCGATAGCAAGCTGCTCCCGTAATGCCGTCCAGGGCCGTGCGGCTTCGTCTCGTTGGTGATCGCGGCGCAGGCCTGAGAGGCGGTCCACGCCCGACTGATAGGACTCGATGTCGGCACGCAGCCGTTCGATGTCGGCTTCGAGCTCCGTGCGCAGCCTGATGGCATCCGCGAAGGCGCCACGCGGTGTTCCGGCGGCGGGCGTGAGCAGTTCGTTGCGCTCGCTCTCCACCGCCTTCAGCACCGCATCGCCATTGCTGGAGGCCAGCTCGCCCAGCGATTCGCCCAGTGCGTTGCGCAGGTGATCGCTGGCAAAGCCCACGGCGCTGGCAATGTCGTGCGAAGTGCCCTGTTTGATCCACAGCAACCCCGGAATGCCCATGTGCTCCGGCGTGCTGGCACCCTTGCCCGGAAAGCGAAAGCCCAGCAGTGCCGCCAGGTGGTCTTCGGCCACCGCACCGTCCATGGACTTGCCGTCGATGACCAGCTCGCAGCGCTTCTTGCCGAGGAAGGCCTTGGTGAGCCGGCATGGCTTGCCGTCGAGTTCGAAGTCGACCTCGACGGTGGGCGTTGCCGAGCTTTCTCCCCATGGCCGCAGGTGCTCGACCGCGCTGGAGCGATGCCGCTCGAAGAAGGCCGCGCGAATGGCCTCGGCGACGGTGGACTTGCCCGATTCGTTGGGCGCCGCGAAGAGATTCAGTCCGTCGGTGAAGCCGTCTATTTCGAGCGGTGCGCGGAACAGCTTGAAGTTCTCGATGCGAAGACGCTGCAACTTCATGCGGCGGCTCCCTGCGCGTCGAGGATGCGGGCGAGCGTGAGCAGCGCGTCGCGGGCGAGTTCAGCATCGGCATCGCCCTGCTGCGCGCGCAACTCCTGAAGCGCCTCGCCGACAAAGCCGTCGGCGTGCAGCGCCTGGATGTCGTCTTCCGTGGGCTCCAGCCGCAGCGCTTCGCCGTCCCACACCAGCGCACGGGCGCGAGCGCGGGCGGCGTCGAGCGCGGTGCTCAGTCTGCTATGGCCGTTGAGGTCGCAGGTGCCCTGCGCGCGAAGTTGCAGCACGTCGCTGCTGCTCACCTGCTCCAGCTTTTCGACCAGTTCGTCGATGTCGGAGGGCACCGCAAGGCGCGGCTCCCATTGCTGCCAATCGAACTGGCCTGTGCGAAGCGCTTCGACCGTCGGCTCCGCCCCGGCACCTGAGACGCCGACCAGCAGCGCCTGCCCCGAATCGTTGGCTCTGAAACGATCGGTCTCGGGCGTGCCCGCGTACCAGGTGCGGTCGTCGATCTGCCGCGTGCCGTGCCAGTCACCCAGCGCAAGGTAGTCGAGCCCGGCTTGCGCCGCGCGCCCGGTCGCGATGGGATTGGCCGAGTCGATGTCTTCGGACAGGATGCCCTGCACGCAGCCGTGCGCCAGTCCGATGCGGGGCAGCCCCTCTTCGCTTGGCGCTGTGGCAAACCAGTCGGTGAGGTCGCCGTAGGTATGGCGCTGCGTGAGCGGTGCGGGCAGCAGCGTGAACTTGCCCGCCACCGTGTGGGGCTTCGGCTCCAGGCAGCAGACGATGTTCGGTGCAATGGCGCCCAGCCGCTGCGCGCGGCTCCAGACCGATTCGCTCAGCGCCGAGTCGTGGTTGCCCGGAATCATCAGCCAGGGGCCGGAAAAGCCCTGCATGGCGTTGAACATGCGCCGGATGGTCTTGTCCGACACGGTCTGCAGGTCGAACACGTCGCCCGCGACCAGTACGGCATCGACCTTGCGTTCGGCCGCAATGGCGGCCAGCCGCTCGACCACCTTGAAACGCGCCTCGAACAGTGCCGCAGCGTCGTCGGGCTCGAACTGCGAGAACACGCGGCCTATCTGCCAGTCCGCGGTGTGGAGCAAAGAAATCATGCGTGGCCCTCCCTTTGCCTCTCGCGTCTTCACGTCATCCAGAAAGAGCGAGCATCTTAGAGGGCCTGGGGCTGCAGGCGGGCCGAACCGGCCGGGAGGCTAGGCCTTGGCGTCGATCCCTGAAGCGCACTCTTCGAGCAGCGCGGCCGATTGGGTGACCTGTTCAGTAATCTGGTCGCGCAGCGGCTTCCACTCGAGGCTGAACGGTGCAAGAAGGCACCACTGCGTGGTGAGCGCCAACGCGATGCCAAAAATGATGAACAGCCAATGCACGAGTTCCATTACCGCCCCTTTTTTTCAGACCAAGGGCGAGAGTCTGCGCATTTCACGGGGACCGCGATATCGCCAATTTGGGGGATGCCTTTCGCCAGAGGCCGCCCCGTCCGGTCACCTCGCAGGCAGGTACTGGCGCGGGTCGACCGCATTGCCGCGGTAGCGGATCTCGAAGTGGAGGCTGGCGCGCCCACCGTCCGCGCCGCCGATCTCGGCGATCTTCTGGCCCTGCTTCACCTGCTGGCCCTGTTTCACGAGCACCGTACGCACATTGGTGTAGACCGACATATAAGAGCCGCCGTGGTCGACCATCAGCACGCTGCCGTAGCCGCGCAGCGTTTCCGTCACGGCCACCTTGCCGGCGCCGATGGACATCACCGGCTCACCGACGCTGCCGCCGATGTCGACGCCCTTGTTGCTGGTGCCGTTGAAGCCCGCGATGACCTGGCCCTGCGCGGGCCAGGCCCAGTCGCTGCGCCGCGAGGCCGGCGGTGCGACGGGCTCGGGCGCCGCGGCCCGGGGCGGCCTCGAACGCTCGGGGCGTTCCGGACGCTCGGTACCTGAGCTCCTGGGAGGAGGCGGCTCGGACGATGCGCCGCCACCGGGCGGCACCACGCGCAGCACCTGCCCTGCTTCGAGCTTGTCGGGGTCCTGCAGATTGCTCCAGCGGGCAATGTCGCCCGGCGAACGCCCGGTCTTCGACGCGATGCGATAGAGCGTGTCGCCCGGCTGGACGACGTACTCTCCCGGCCCTGCCACTGGCGCCTTGGGGGAGGTGGAGCACGCTGCCACCATCAATGCCGCGGTCAGCGCAATGCCCGCGCGCCAGTTCCTTCCTGTCACAACCACTACCGGATTCCTTCCTGGATAACTGAATCTCGCGCTCCCGGATGCCCGGGGCCGCGCTCGAAGAATCCGGGAAGGCTACCAGCAGTCGCCTGGCGTTCAGTTGGCCTGCAGTTTTTCTGCGGTCATGCGCCTTGCAACGCACATCAGCGACAGCGCGCTCGCGGGTGCCTTCGGGTCGCGGCCCGAGAGCACATTGCCCATGCGGTATTTCCATTGCGCCGGCCCAACGTCGCCGGCCAGCGCCTGCGCTCCTATCTGGTGGTTGTGCGGGTGCACGCGAACCTCGAAGCCCAGCGGCTCCAGCGTGGATTCGAAGAGCTCCTTCGTCACGCCGTCGCCGGGCCGGTGATGCACTTCGGTTCTCAGCCCCCACAACTGCTGACTGTCCGTCTTGTGAAAACCGTGCCCCGTCGCGCGGTAGACCCACAGCCGCGCATCCCACATCAGCCTGGCCAGGCCCTTGTAGTCCCAAGCTGTGAGTTGCGGATCGTGGTCGGTAATAAGTAAGCCATTGGGCTTAACGAGGCGAGCGCCTTCCTGCAGCACCGCTTTCATGTCGTCGCAGTGGTGCAGCGATGCATTGATTGCCACGATGTCCGCCACATGCGAGCGGAACGGCGTGTGCGCCGCATCCGCCAGCACTGCCGTGTAGCCCAGGCCAGCCGCCAGCTCCAGCGAGCCTCCGGCCACGTCGACGCCGATCAGCAATCTGGGCCTGCCGCCCAGCGTGGCGAAGAGGTTACCCGGCCCGCAGCCCAGGTCGATAACGACCTTGTCCGTCCAGTCGCCCCCGGCGGCGAGCCAGCGGCTGCGGAAATGCGCATCGCGGTGGCAGTAGTCCAGATATTCCTTGGCCCACGTCGCATTGCCGAAGTATGTAGCGTTGGCTGTCAATGCATCTGAATTGTTCGGAAGAATCGATTCCAAATAGTAATCACAGCGCGTGAGAACTACATCGGGTAATAGGATGTCGCGGAGCATTTTTTACCCTCGGAAGATTTGAAGCCGATAACTCTTTCAGTCTTTGCGATTTTCAGGTTTTGTACAGTTATTTTTTATACGGTTACAGACTAATCCAATTCATAACAGTCGCGCCCGGAAGGATGTTTCACTTTTCGACAGTGATGCCAGTGCGTTTTCCGCATGACTCCCCGGCGTAGCGCGCGATCCGAGGTGGTCGTGCCCAGAAAGCGGTCGACAGCGAATTTCCCCCTGTGCGCCGCCTGTTTCTCCCCAGGAGTACCCCGCTTCAGCAGGCCCTTTCGGGCGCTTGGAAGGCCCGCGCGGCGGGCTTTTTCCTCCAAATCACGCATCAGTTACCTCGAACGGGACGATTCGGGTAGTACGTTTTCGAAATAACCTTATCCAGTTGTAACCGAGGCCTAAAGTGCACACATTGGCCAAGGGAAACCTCCTAGGATGAAGACACGAAAAGAACGCAAGTCAGCTTCCTCCTCCTTAATTGGGTGAATGGAATTTCCATTCACCCAATTGCTTCCATTGTATTTCTTTTGGGATATTTACATGGAAATTCAAACTGTTTCGCAAGCACTCGGTGCTCCGGACCTCGCTCTGGAAGACCTGTTCGTGCCGCGATCCAATTCGGAGGGATCGGCCGGCCGTCGCAGCGCTGCGGTGGCACTCGAACTCCGCTTCGCCCAGCGTTGGACCCGGTGGTTCACCACCACCGGCCAGCTGCCGGACACCCTCTTCGCGGGCGCGTGGCTGCTGCTGCAGTCGCGCTGGCTCGGAGGCCTCTGGCCCGTGCTGCATGAGGCAGGCGCAGCGCCGATGCGCTGCTCGACCACCGTCGCCTTCGACGCCACCAAGGCCGCTGGCGCCTGGCTGGCCGAGCTGGACCTCGGTCGCCGTTCGGCATCGCAAGCAACGGCACAGCCCACCTCCCTCTGGCTGCGCGAAGAAGTTGCCGCCGATGCTCCGCTGCGGCTGCGCTTCGACGCTGCTTCGGCGTCCCTCTATATAGATGCAGCCGCAAGCCTGATGGATGCCGCCGCGATCGAACAGCTGCTCGCCGCCCTCGTCGACACCGCCGAAGACCTGCTGCAGCACCCCGATGCGGCCCTGAACGACATCCACACGCTGCCGCGCGCCGACCAGGCCGCTCAGCTCGCCGAATGGAACACCGCCCTCGCCCCGGTGAACCCTGCCCTCACGGTGCCCGCCATGTTCGCCCGCCAGGCGATGGCCACCCCCGACGCCATCGCCCTCGCGCAAGGCGACGCGCAGATGAGCTACAGCGAACTCGACCAGCGCTCCGACGAACTCGCGAAGCGCCTTCAGGGCCTGGGCGTTCGCAGCGGCGACGGCGTCGGCCTGCTGCTCGACCGCTCGATGGCGGCCATCGTCGCCCAACTCGGCATCCTCAAGGCCGGCGGCGCCTATGTGCCGGTGCCTACGGATTTCCCGCCCGAGCGCGTCGCCTACATGCTCGGCGAGGCCGGCGCGCACCACGTGCTCACGACGCAGGAGCACCAGTACCTCATCCCCCCCCATCACGGCGTTTTGTTGCTCGACGAATACGAAGACAACACAAATCGCACTGCATGGAATCTTCCGGCTCTCGATGCCGAATCGGTGGCCTATGTCATGTACACCTCGGGCTCGACGGGCACGCCAAAGGGCATAGAGATCTGCCATCGCTCGATCCTGCGGCTCGTGGTGGGTGTGGACTACGTCGAGCTCGCTCCCGGCCTCGCCATGCTGCATGCGGCGCCGCTCGGCTTCGACGCGGCCACGCTCGAAATCTGGGGCCCGCTGCTCAACGGCGGCTGCTGCGTCATCCATGAAGAGCGCGTGCCGACCGGCACCGGCCTGGCGCACACCATCGCGCGCCACCACGTGCACACGGCATGGCTCACCGCCGCGCTCTTCAACGCCGTGGTCGACGACGACCCCGCCCACCTCTCGGGCCTGCGGCATCTCTTCACCGGCGGCGAAGCGCTGTCGGTGCCGCATGTGCGGCGTGCGCTGGCCGCCCTGCCTGGCCTCACGCTGAGCAACGGCTACGGCCCGACCGAGTGCACGACCTTCGCGGCCACGCATCGCATCGAGTCACCGTTGCCCGAAGACCTGCGTTCCGTCCCCCTCGGGCGCCCCATCAAGGACACCGTGCTGCGCGTGCTGAGCCCCTCGATGGCACTGCTGCCGACCGGCTTCGTGGGCGAGCTCTGCATCGGCGGCCACGGGCTGGCCCGCGGCTATCTGCGGCAGCCCGCGCTCAGCGCCGAGCGCTTCGTGCCCGATCCCTTCGGCGGCCCCGATGACCGGCTCTACCGCACCGGCGACCTCGCACGCTGGCTGCCCGACGGCACCGTCGAATTCATCGGCCGCCGCGACGGGCAGGTGAAGATCCACGGCCACCGCATCGAGACCGGCGAGGTCGAGGCGGCCATCCTCGCGCACCCCGCCGTGCAGTCCTGCGCAGTGGTCGCGCGGCCCGACGAAAGCGGGCAGCTGCGCCTGGTGGCCTATCTGGTCGCACGCTCGGAAAAGATCTCGTGGGATGCCCTGCGCGCCCACCTCGGCGCCCGCCTGCCCGCTGCGCTGATTCCTACCGCGCAGGTGTGGCTCGCACAACTCCCCGTCACGCCCAACGGCAAGCTCGACCGCAAGGCGCTGCCCGAGCCAGCCGGCGAGCGTCCCGAACTCGCTCAGCCCTTCGAAGAAGCACACGACGTCGTCGAACAGCAGGTGTGCGACGCCTTCGCCCGCGCGCTGCGCATTTCGAAGGTCGGGCGCAACGACAACTTCTTCGACCTCGGCGGCGATTCGCTGCTGGTGCTGCAGGTGCTCGCCGACCTGCAGCGCGGCACCGAACTGCCGCTGTCGACCAATCTTTTCTTCCGCAATCCCACGCCAAAAGCAATGGGCGAGCGGATGCAGCCGGCGGGCGATCAGCCCGCCATGGCCGCTGCGGCCGGTTCCAAGGATCGACCGACCGCAGCGGCCACCTTTTCGGCACGGCCAGGCAGCGGCATCGATGACGCCGTTGCCCTGGTCGGCACCGCAGGCCGCTTCCCCGGCGCAGCCGACGTGGAGCAGTTCTGGGACAACCTCGTCGCAGGCCGCGACACCATCAGCTTCTTCGACGACGCCACGCTCGACGCCGGGGTCAGCCAAGCCCTGCGCAGCGACCCGGCCTACGTGCGCGCACGCGGCGTGATCGATGGCATCGAAGACTTCGACGCCGCCTTCTTCGGCATCGGCCCGAAAGAAGCGCAGCTCATGGACCCGCAGCAGCGCGTGTTCCTCGAAATCTGCTGGGAATGCCTGGAACGCGCCGGCTACGTGCCCGACGAAGCGCCGGGCCCGGTCGGCGTGTACGCCGGCATGTACAACGCCACCTACTTCCAGCGCCACGTGAGCACCCGGCCCGACCTGGTGGAGCCGGTCGGCGAGTTCCAGGTGATGCTGGCCAACGAGAAGGACTACATCACCACGCGGGTGGCGAACCGGCTCAACCTCACCGGCCCGGCCGTCAGCGTGCACACCGCCTGCTCGACCTCGCTGGTGGCCGTGGTCCAGGCCTTCCATGCGCTGCGTACGGGCCAGTGCTACATGGCGCTCGCGGGCGGCGCCTCGGTCACCTGCCCGCCGCGCAGCGGCTATCTCTACAACGAGGGCTCGATGCTCTCGCCCGACGGCCGTACGCGCAGCTTCGATGCAAAGGCCCAGGGCACCGTCTTCAGCGACGGCGCGGCCGTGGTGCTGCTCAAGCGGCTGGCCGATGCACAGGCCGACGGCGACACCATCTACGCCGTGCTGCGCAGCGCCTGCGTGAACAACGACGGCGGCTCCAAGGCCAGCTTCACGGCGCCCAGCGTCGACGGCCAGGCCGCGGTGATCCGCGCCGCGCTGGCTGCGGCCGATGTCGATGCGGGCAGCATCTCGTACGTCGAGGCGCACGGCACCGCCACGCCGATGGGCGACCCGATCGAAGTCGAGGCGCTGGCCGTGGCCTACGCCGAGCACACCGATGCGCTCGGCTACTGCACGCTCGGCTCGCTCAAGAGCAACGTGGGCCACATGGTCACGGCGGCGGGCGCGGCCGGTCTCATCAAGACAGCGCTGGCACTGCACCACGAACAGATTCCGCCGACCGCGCATTTCAGCGCGCCGAACCCGTCGATCGACTTCGCGCGCACGCCCTTCCACGTTACCGCCAGCCTGCAGCCTTGGCCCCGCGCCGACCTGCCGCGCCGCGCGGGCGTCAGCTCCTTCGGCGTCGGCGGCACCAATGCGCACGTCATCGTCGAAGAGGCGCCGCCGCGGCCGGCCTCGCCACTGGTGGTGGGCGACCAGCTGCTGTCGCTGTCGGCACGCTCCGAGGCCGCGCTCGCGCTGGCCACCGAGCAGCTCGCGGCGCATCTCGAAGCCCACGCCGAACTGCCGCTGGCCGACGTGGCCCACACCCTCGCGGTCGGCCGCAAGGCCCACGCCTTCCGCCGCGCTGTCGTGGCCGGCAACACCGCCGAGGCCATCGCCGCCCTGCGCAATGCCGACTCGCCCCGCCGCGTCAGCGGGCGCATCGCCTCGCGCGCACCGCAGCTCGTGCTGATGTTCCCCGGGCAAGGCGCGCAGTACGCCGGCATGGGCAAGAACCTCCGTGCGAACGACCCGGTGTTCGCGGCAGCGTTCGACGACTGCATGGCCGCCTTCGAAGGCTCGACCGATTTCGACCTGCGCGAGCGCATGTTCTCGGACGACCCGCAATCGCTGGCGCCCACGGCCGCCACGCAGCCCGCGATCTTCACGCTCGAATACGCCCTCGCGCGGCGGCTGCTGGCGCTCGGCGCACGGCCGCATGCACTGATCGGCCACAGCGTCGGCGAATTCGTCGCGGCCGTGCTCGCAGGCGTGATGCGACTCGAAGACGCCGCCAAGCTCGTCGCCCGCCGTGGCGCTCTCATGCAGGCCCAGCCGGCCGGCGCGATGCTGTCGGTGCGCATGGGTGCGGCCGAGTTGCTCGACAGGCTCGGCCCGCAGATTTCGCTCGCCGCCGAGAACGGCCCCACGGCCTGCGTCGCCGCCGGCCCCTTCGACGCCATTGCGGCCCTGCAGGCGGCGCTGGAAGCAGACGGCATTCCGAGCCGCCCGCTGCAGACCTCGCACGCGTTCCATTCCGCCATGATGGACGCGGCCGTCGCGCCCTTCGAGGCGCTGGTCGGCAAGGTGACGCTGCGCGCACCGCAGACGCCGATCTACTCGACGCTGACCGGCCAGCCGCTCGAAGACGCCGAAGCCACCAGCCCCGCCTACTGGGCCCGGCATCTGCGCGGCACCGTGCGCTTCTCGCCGGCCGTGCGCTGCGCGATGGAGCAGGTGACCAACCCGCTGTTCGTCGAATCAGGCCCGCGAAACGTGCTCGCCACGCTGGTGCGCCAGCACGGCGCGAACGGCGTCGTGTCGCTGCTGCAGGGCGAGCCGGCCGACGAGGCCCGCACCCTGCACCTGGCGCTGGGCCGCCTCTGGACCTGCGGCGCCGATGTCGAGCTGTCGCGCCTCGTCTCACGCATCGGCGCGCAACGCGTGCGCCTGCCCACCACGCCGTTCGAGCGCAAGCGCTTCTGGGTCGACATCGCCGCCGTCCCGCCCATCGCCACCGTGGCCGCGCCCGCCGCCGCCCCGGCTCCTTCCTTCGTCCCTCTTGTTTCACCTACCGCTCTGGAGTCGATCGTGACAGCAGCAACGCCCTCGCCTCTTCATCCTCCCGCTTCGAACGTGGATGCGCGCCTGCGCAGCCTGTTCGAGGACATCTCCGGCCTAGACATGGCGCAGGCGGAGGGGCACGCGCCCTTCGGCGAACTGGGCCTGGACTCGCTCACGCTGACCCAGGCCGCCACGCAGATCAAGAAGCACTTCAAGGTCAACCTCAGCTTCCGCCAGCTGATGGAAAGCTACCGCAGCTTCGACGCGCTCTCGACCTTCCTGCGCGAAAGCCTGCCGCCCGAGGCAGCGCCTGCATCGGTACCTGCACCTGCCGTTGTGGCCGCGCCAGTCGAAAACGCAGTCTCTGTACCGCAGGCCGCGCTGCGCCAACAGATGCCGGTCTACATGCCGATGCAGGGCAGCAATGTGGGCGACGCCCAGTTGTCGCAGCTGATTTCGCAGCAAATGGAATTGATGCGCCAGCAGCTCGCACTGCTGTCGGGCGCCGTTCCGTCCGCACCAATCGTCACGCTGCAGGCCATGCCAGCCCAGGCCGCCCCCGCGCCTGCCACACCTGCCGCCGCGGCCCCCGCTGAAGACCCCGCGCAACCCGTGCGCTACGACGTGAACAAGGCCTTCGGCGCCATCGCCCGCATCCATACGCAGCGCAACGCCGAGCCAAGCGGCCGGCAGAAGGCCCGGCTCGCCGCCTTCATCCGGCGCTATGTGGAACGCACGCAGAAGAGCAAGCAGTTCACCGAGGCCAACCGCGCCCACATGGCCGACCCGCGCGTGGTCAACGGCTTCCGTCCGGTCACCAAAGAGATCACCTACCAGATCGTCATCGAGCGCTCCAAGGGTTCGAAGATGTGGGACCTCGACGGCAACGAGTACGTCGATGCGCTCAACGGCTTCGGCATGAACATGTTCGGCTGGCAGCCCGACTTCGTGCAGGACGCCGTGCGCAAGCAGCTCGACGACGGCTACGAGATCGGCCCGCAGCACCCGCTGGCAGCCGAAGTCACGGCGCTGATCTGCGAGCTCACCGGCAGCGACCGCGCGGGCCTGTGCAACACCGGCTCCGAAGCAGTGATGGCCGCGCTGCGTATCGCGCGCACCGTCACCGGCCGCAGCACGGTGGTGGTGTTCACCGGCTCCTACCACGGCACCTTCGACGAAGTGCTGGTGCGCGCCGGCAAGGGCGGCAAGGGCCTGTCGGCTGCGCCGGGCGTGATGAGCGGCATGTTCGGCGACATCCGCGTGCTCGACTACGGCACGCCCGAGGCACTGGACTTCATCCGCGAGAACGCAGACGACCTGGCCGCCGTGCTGGCCGAGCCGGTGCAAAGCCGCCGCCCCGACTTTCAGCCGCGCGAGTTCTTGCACGAGGTGCGCGACATCACCGCCAAGAGCGGCTGCTGCCTGATCTTCGACGAGGTCATCACCGGCTTTCGTACGGCACTGGGCGGCGCGCAGGAGCTGTTCGGCGTGCGCGCCGACCTCGCCACCTACGGCAAGGTGATCGGCGGCGGCTTTCCGGTCGGCGTGATCGCGGGCAAGCGCGAATTCATGGACGCGCTCGACGGCGGCCCCTGGCAGTACGGCGACGACTCGATCCCGGGCGTGGGCGTGACCTACTTCGCGGGCACCTTCGTGCGTCATCCGCTGGCGCTGGCCGCAGCCAAGGCCTCGCTCACGCATCTGAAAGAGGCAGGGCCCGCGCTGCAGGCCGGGCTCACGGGCAACACCGCCGCCATGGCAGCCGAGCTTTCGGGCTGGTGCAAGGAAGTCGGCGCACCCATCGAGATCCGCCATTTCGCTTCGCTGTGGCGCGTGAGCTGGCTCGAAGACCACCCGCTGCAGGACCTGCTGTTCGCAATGATGCGCAGCCGCGGCGTGCACATCCTGGACAACTTCCCGTGCTTCCTCACGAGCGCGCACAGCGCCGAGGACATCGCCTTCATCCAGCGCGCCTTCAAGGACTCGGTCGCCGAGATGCAGGAGTCCGGCTTCCTGCCGCGCCGCGCTCCCGCCCCCACCCGCTTCGACGTGCGCAAGCCCGTCGAGGACGGCTGCGTCCTGGCCCGCGACATCGACGGCCAGCCCTTCTGGTACGTGCCCGAGGACGCCGCCTCCCATCAACACCTCATCAATGGAAAGGCCGCAGCATGAACGCCGTCCTCAAGCCCACCGCCAGCGGTGGTGTCATCGAATGCATCATTCCGACGACGGAATCGCAGCGCGAAGTCTGGCTCGGCGCAGCCTTGAGCACAGAAGCCTCGATGGCCTACAACGAGTCGGTCGTGCTGCGCCTGCGCGGCGCGCTGGACTGCCCGGCCCTGGCGCGTGCCATGGCCCGGCTGCTCGAGCGCCACCAGGCGCTGCGCGCCACCATCTCGCCCGACGGCACCTACATGCTGGTCAGCCCTCCGGGCGAGAACCTGCTGCTGGAGCAGGACCTGGGCGGTCTCGAGCCGGAAGCCCGCGCGCAAGCACTGCGCGACGCCCACGACGATGCGGTGTGCACGCCCTTCTCGCTGGAGCATGGCCCGCTGTTCCGGGCCGCGTTGTACCGCCTGGACGACGCCGAGCACGAACTCGTGATGTCGGCGCACCACGTGGTGTGCGACGGCTGGTCGTGGGCTGTCATCACCGAGCAGCTGGGCCACCTCTATGCCGAGGAAACCGGCATTGGCCTGAAGCTCAAGCCCGCGCCGCTCTTCGCCGACTTTGCCGCCGAGGAAGCTGCCGCTGCCGCGAGTGCCGACATGCAGCCGCACATCGACTACTGGCTGGGCCGCTTCTCCGGCAGCACGCTGCCGGTGCTCGACCTGCCGCTGGACCGCCCGCGTCCGGCTGTTCGCACCTTCAATTCGCGCCGCGCCGAGCGCCTGCTCGACAAGCGCCTGGTCAGTGCCGTGCGCACGGCGAGCACCAGGGCCGGCGTCAGCCTTTTCACGGGCCTGCTCAGCGGCTTCGTTGCCACGCTGCACCGCCTCACGAGTCATGAAGACATCGTCGTCGGCATTCCGGCGTCGGGCCAGCTCGCGCACGACATGCCCGGCCTGGTCGGCCACTGCGTGAACCTGCTGCCACTGCGTATCGCCACTCATTCGGGCATGCGCTTCGACGCGCTGATGGACGAATGCAGCACCGCCGTGCTCGACGCCTTCGACCACCAGGCGCTGACTTACGGCGCGCTGCTGGGCCAGCTGTCGCTGGAGCGCGACCCGAGCCGGCTGCCGCTGGTGAGCGTGGCCTTCAACGTAGACCCCGACGTGGCGAGCAGCGCACAGGCATTCACGACCCTCGACGTCGTGCAGGACACGATCGCCCGCCAGTACGAGAACTTCGAACTGTTCGTCAACCTGCGCCCGCTCGATGGCGGCCTGCAAGTGGAGGTTCAGTACAACACCGACCTGTTCGACGAGGTCAGCGTGCAGCGCTGGCTCGGCATGTTCGAGTGCGTGCTGCAGTCGGCCTCGCACAAGCCCGACGAAACGGTCGGCCGGCTCGAAGTGCTGTCCAGCACCGCCGCGCGTTCGCTGCTGGCGCTGCAGCCCGCGCGCGTTCCGCTGGTCGGCGAACCGCTGGCGCACGCCGGCTTTCTTGCACGCGTGCCGCGGCAACCCAATCACCCGGCGGTGCGCGACGGCGCGCGAAGCTGCAGCTACGGCGAGCTCGACGCGCAGTCCAACCGCCTGGCGCGTGCACTGCGCATGCGCGGCGTGGGCCGCGGCCAGCGCGTGGGGCTGTGCCTGGAGCGCAGCCTGGAGATGGTCGTCGCGATGCTCGGCATTCTCAAGGCGGGTGCGTCCTATGTGCCGCTCGACACCGCGTTTCCGCAGGCGCGGCTGGACCACTACGCGACTGACGCCAGCCTCAGCCAGATGCTGACCACGTCGGACATCGCGGCGGCGCCGCGCGGCTGGCGTGCCGACGCGGCCCTGCGGGTCTTCGAGATCGACCGCGACACCGCCTGGCTCAAGCTGTCCGGCGATGCGCTGCCGCCGAGCACCGACGACCCGGGGCCCGAAGACGCCGCCTATGTGATCTACACCTCCGGCTCGACCGGTTTGCCCAAGGGGGTCATCGCCCATCACCGGGGCGTGGCGCACCTGCTGCAGTGGATGCAGCGCGAATCGGGCATCGGCCCGGCCGACCGCATCGCCGCCGTCACGACCCTGTCGTTCGACATGGCCGTGCCCGACCTGCTGCTGCCGCTGGCGGCGGGCGCCGAACTCGTGATGGTGAAGCGCGAAGTCGCCATGGACGGCAATCGCCTCTCAAAAGCGCTCGACGAAGAACAGATCACGCTCCTGCAAGCCACCCCCGGCATGTGGCAGCTGCTGCTCGATGCGCAGTGGGCTGGCGGCGCGCCCGGCTTTCGCGGATGGACCGGCGGCGAAGCGCTGCGCCCGAGCATGGCGCTGGCGCTGTGCGAGCGCATGGAAGGCCTGTGGAACGGCTACGGCCCGACCGAAACAACGGTGTACTCCACGGCCTGGCACGTTCGCCCCGAAGAGATCGCATCGCGCGGCGTGTCGATCGGCAAGCCCGTCGACAACACCGAGATCTGGATCCTCGACGCCAACCTGCAGCCCTGCCCCATCGGCGTGCCGGGCGAAATCTGCATCGCGGGCGAAGGCGTGTCGCTGGGCTACCTCGACCGCCCCGAGCTGACCGCCGAGCGCTTCGTCACGGTGCGCATCTTCGGCACCGCGAAGAAGGTGTACCGCTCGGGCGACCGCGGCCGCTGGCGCAACGACGGGCTGCTCGACCACCTCGGCCGGCTCGACTTCCAGGTGAAGGTGCGCGGCTATCGCATCGAGCCCGGCGAGATCGAGGTGCGCTGCTGCGAGGTGGCCGGCGTCTCGCGCAGCGTGGTCGTGGCCCGCGAAGACAACCCCGGCGACGTGCGCCTGGTGGCCTACCTCGCGCTCGCCCAGGGCGCCGGCTTCGACCTCGATGCGCTGATGGTGCATCTGCGCAAGCACCTGCCAGCTTTCATGCTGCCGCAGCACGTGGTGACGCTCGACGCACTGCCGACCCTGCCGAACGGAAAGATCGACCGCGTCTCGCTGCCGCCGCCGCAAGCGGTTGCGCGCAACGAGGTACGGCGCGGCGCCGCCCCGCGCAATGAGCATGAACGCAAGGTGCTCGCGGTCATGGAAAAGGTGCTGAGCCTGCCGGGCCTCGACATGCACGACAACTTCTTCACCATGGGCGGCCACTCGCTGCTGGCTGCGCGGCTCACCACGCTGCTGAGCCGCGAGTTCCAGGTCACGCTGCCGCTGCGCACCCTGTTCGAGGCGCCTACAGCCGAGAAGCTGGCCGCGGCCATCCAGGGCCTGCAGGGCGCAGGCGTCGGCCTGGAGGCGCCGATCGCCTGCCGCAGCGAGCGCCGCAGCGCGCCGCTCACGCTCGCGCAGGAACGCATCCGCTTCATGGAGCAGCTGCACCCGGGCCGCTCGGTCTACAACGCGCCCTCGGCACAGCGCCTGACCGGGCAGCTCGACGCGGCGCGCTTCGAAGGCGCGCTGCGCGAAATGATCCGCCGCCAGCCCTCGCTGCGCACTTCCATCGGCATCGATGCGCAGAGCGGCAAGCCGATGCAAATGATCGCGGAGTCTGTGGAATTCGCCCTGCCGCTGGTCGACCTGCGCGGCCTGCCCGCTGACCAGCGCGAAGCCGAGCTGGCCGAACGCATGCAAGAGCTGTCGGACCGGCCGATCGACATCCATCGCGCGCCGATGATGAACACGACGCTGTTCCAGCTCGACGACAACGAGCACGTCTTCCTGTTCGTGCCGCATCACCTGATCTGGGACGGCTGGTCTTTCGACCTGATGCAGCGCGAGCTGGGCGCGCTCTACGACGCCGCCGAACGCGGCCGTCCGCACAACCTGCCGGCGCTGGCCACCACCCACGGCGACTATGCCGAGTGGCTGGAAAAGTGGCTGACGGAGCCTGCCTGCGAAGAGCAGCTCGCGTTCTGGCGCGGCCGGCTCGAAGGCGCAAAGGCCGTGCGCCCGCCAAAGACAGACATGCCACGCCGCGCGGGCAAGAGCGGCCAGGGCGGCGCGCACTGGATCCACGTCGACCTGCAGAGCACGCAGCATCTGCGCGAGATCGCGCGCGACATGGACGTGACGCTCAGCATGCTGACCTTCGGCATCTACGCGCTGACCATGGCGCAGGTAACAGGCAACGACACCATCGTCATCGCCAACCCGGTGCGCGGACGCCAGCAGGCCGAGACGGAAGACGTCATGGGCTTCTTCAACAACGTGCTGCCGGTCTCGCTCGCGGTCGACCAGTCGCTGCCGCTGCCTGCCTTCATGCGCTACGTGAAGCAGGAGCTGCTGTCGATGATGAACAACCAGCAGGTGCCGTTCGAGCGCCTGATGGCAGAGCCGGGCTATGCGGGGCAGATCAAGACCTCCGGCCCCTACCAGGCGATGTTCTCGTTCCAGGACGCACGCGAACGCGCCCGCAGCGTCGGCAGCCTGCAGACCCGCCAGATGCACGTGATGCAGCACGGCGCCACCGACGACATCGGCGTGTGGCTGATGGACAAGCCGCACGGCCTTGAAGGCGCACTGATCTACAACGCCGACGTGTACCTGCGCGAGACCGGCGCCCAGCTGCGCGAGCGCTATCTCGAAGTGCTGCGCCGTGTTGCCGACGATCCCGTCGCCACGCTTGCGCAGATCGCCAGCACCGAAGGCTCGACCAGCGCGGCCTACCTGCGCAAGCTGGCAGCCGCGGATGCCGACAAGAGCGCACCGGCCGATGCCATCAATGGCAACGGGCACAAGGCGCCACAGAGCCTGCTCAACCCCGAGCAGGCGCAGCTCGCCCAGATCTGGGCCGGCGTGATCGGCATCGACGTCAGCGACATCCGCGCCAGCGACAACTTCTTCGACCTCGGCGGCGACTCGCTGCTGGTGCTGCGCGCGGTGCAGCAGGCCGCGCAGATGCTGGGGCACCGCGTGGAGCCGCGCCGCTATCTGTTCGAGAACCTCGGGCAGATCGCCTCTTCGGCCCACGCCGCGCCGCAGGGCGTGCCGTCGGACCTCGCGGAACTGGCTGCCGGCACGGCCGCGCAAGCACAGCGCGGCGGGCTGTTCGGCGCCCTCGGCCACTGGTTGCGCAAGGGGTGAAGAGCATGAACAGCTCCGCCTACGCACTTTCCATCGACGCGCCGGTCTGCCGGTACGTCGATCTGGACAGCTTCACCGACCTGCTGCCCGCCCAGGTGCTCTCCGAAGAAGAATGCGCGCGCGCCGAGAACCTGCGCTCTCCCATCGACCGCCAGCGCTTCGTGGCTGCGCACATCGCGCTGCGGCAGGCGCTCAGCGAGTACACGGGCCTGCACAACGCCGCGCTGCAACTGTCCACCGGCTCCTTCGGCAGGCCCTCGCTGTCGGGTCACACGCGCACCCAGTTCTCGCTGAGCCACAGCCAGGGCCTGGCATTGATCGCCATCGGCGGGCGCGGCCCGCTGGGCGCCGACGTCGAACTGCTGCGCCCGGTGCCGGATGCGGCGGTGCTCGCGGCGGAATACTTCACCCATCGCGAACAGGAAGCGCTGGCCGCCCTGCCCGCGCATGAACGTGACCGTGCCTTCCTGACCTGCTGGAGCCGCAAGGAAGCCTGCCTGAAGGCCATCGGCGTGGGCCTGCTGGTGTCGTCGCAGACCTTCGAGGTGGGCCTGGCGCCGGAGCGCCGCAGCGTCGAGCTCTCGGTGGCCGGCCGCATCCTGTGGCTGGTGGTGGGGCCGGCGCCCGAGCGGCTCGACTGCGTGGGCTCGCTCGCCGAATGGCGCCAGACCGAAGCCCGCGCCCAGTCGTTCGGGTCGGATGACGGCGGCACACACATGAGCCGGTCGACCGCTCCCAAGACGAGCACTGCAGCGCGCTACGCAGGGGCCACGCAATGACCCGCTTCACGCCGCTCATGTTCGGGCCGGCCTCGCGCCAGGTCTTCGGCGTGTTCCATGCGGCCGACGAAGACCGGGCGGAGAATACCGCGGTGCTCCTGTGTCCGCCCTTCGGGCAGGAGGGCCTGCGCACCCATCGCTTCTTCAAGGTGCTGGCCGAACGCCTCTCGCGCGCCGGCATCGCCACGCTGCGCTTCGATTTCTACGGATCGGGCGACTCGCCCGGCGACGAGAGCGAGGGCGAACTCGACGGCTGGCGCCGCGACCTGTGCTCGGCGCACGAAGAACTGCGGCGGCGCGCGCCGGGCGCCTCCATCGTGTGGATCGGCGCACGGCTCGGCGCCACGCTGGCCGTGCTGGCCGCGCGTGGCGGACGCTGCGACCCCGTGCGGCTGGTGCTGTGGGAGCCGGTGATCGACGGACGCCGCTACGCGCGGCTGCTGCGCGAACAGCACGTGGCCGCCATCGACACGACCTTCTGCATTCCCGACCTGGCCTGGCGCCGCGGCCTCGTGCAGGAGCCCGACGCGCTGCCCGAGGAAGCCCTGGGCACCGCGCTCTCCCCCGCGCTGCGCGCTCAGCTTGCGGCGCTGGTTCCCGAGTCACTGCCGCTCACCGCCCTGCACGACACGCTGGTGCTGGCTGAGCCCGACGACGAGCGCACCGCGCAATGGGCGGCCGACCAGCAGTCGCGCCACATGCCGGTTCGCCTCGCGTACTTCAAGCACCAGCTCGACTGGGCCTCCGATCCGTATCCCAACAGCGCGATGGTCCCGGCCGATGCGCTCAACCGCCTCCAGGGGGCTCTTCATGAATGACATGACGACAGCAAGAGCAACACAGACGCCGATGCGCTTCGGCCCCGGCGAGGCGCTGGTGGGCATGCTCACGGCACCCGCGCAGCAGGCGCCGGGCGGCATTGCCTGCCTCATGTTCAACATGGGCGCCAACCACCGCGTGGGCCCGCGCCGCATCAACGTGAAGCTGGCGCACGTGCTGGCCGCGCGCGGCGTGAGCAGCCTGCGCTTCGATCTGGGCGGCGTGGGCGACAGCGACGCGCTCGACACCTCGCCCGACCTGCAGGCGCGTGCCGTGCACAGCCTGCAGGCGGCCATGGACATCGCCGAACGCATGCTGGGGGCCCGGCAGTTCGTGATCGTCGCCATGTGCTCGGGCGTGGAACATGCCATGTCGGCGGCCCTGGCCGATGCGCGCGTGGTGGCTGTGTCGCTGTTCGACGGCTTCGCCTTCCCCGAGCGGCGCGCCCGCTGGGAGCGCAACCTGCGCCGCGCGCTGGCGGCGCCCGCGCACCCGTCGTTTCCCGGCAAGGCCAGGCGCTGGCTGCAGCGCCACTTTTCGCGCAGCCACTCGACAACGGCGCTGCCTGGCTTCTTCGCGGAGAAGCGCGCGCCCGAAGTCAATGCGGCCTGGTTCGGCACTGCGCTGCAGAGCCTGGTCGAACGCAAGGTGGCGGTGCAGCTTCTGTATTCGGGCTCGCTGCATGTATGCGACCGCGGCCGCGACCAGCTCGGCGCCTTCGCCCGCCTGCCCTACACGCAGGCAGTGCAGTACGAGTTCATGGGCGAGGTCGATCACACCGTCTGCACGGAGAAGGGGCAGCGTCTGTTCCTCCAGTGTGTTGGCGATTGGGTCACCGACCGCTGCTTCGGCGCCAGCACCGAACGACGCAGCCAGAGCCGCCCGCTCGCGGGCGCCGAACACGCCATGCCCACCACCTGGGCCGCGCCCTGAGGCGCGCCTTTTCACCCTTTCATTCACCCCGAGCACCCACCTTCAACCGGCCGTCAAGGAGATCACCATGCAACGCAAAGATCCAGCGACGCAGTCATGCGGAACGCGCCCTCTCGCAGTCCGTGCCCAGGCACAGGTGGAGTCCCGCTTGCGATGGCTTGGCCTGGCCATGCTGCTTTCGCTCGGGCTGGTCGTGCTTTCGGGCTGCGCGCCGGGCTTCGGCTCGGTGGGGCCACTGGGCCTAGACAGCTCCACCGGTGACAGCACGGCCTCCGCCGGCAGCGGCAAGGTCATTGCGATCACGCCCGACCTGATCCGCGCGCAGATCGCGCAGAAGCCCAAGAGCGTGCCCGACAGCATCAAGCGCCTGTTCGCCGCGCCGCCGACCTACACCATCGGGCCGGGAGACGTGGTCGGCATCATCGTGTACGACCACCCCGAGCTGCTGCCGAACGCCGGCGCGGTGATCGCGCAGCAGTCCGACCCGACCGGCGTGACCGTCGCGCCCGGCTTCATCGTCGATGCCAAGGGTGAGATCTTCTTCCCCTACATCGGGCGTGCCAAGCTGCAGGGCCTGACGGAGAGCGGCGCGTCGGAGCTGGTCGCGAAGCGCATCAAGGCCTTCGTGAAAGACCCGCAGGTTTCGGTGCGCATCCAGTCGTTCCGCAGCCAACGTGCCTACGTGCAGGGCGAGGTGCGCACGCCCGGCCTGCAGATCTTCACCGACGTGCCGATGACGCTGTCGGAGGCCATCAGCCGCGCCGGCAGCTTCACGCAGGCCGGTGATCGTTCGCGCATCACGCTGACGCGCGGCGGTGTCTCGACGGAGATCAACCTGCCGGCGCTCCAGGCCCTGGGCGCCGACGGCAACAACATCCCGCTACGCAACGGCGACGTGGTGAACGTCGGCACCCGCGAGGACAGCCGTGTCTACGTGATGGGCGAAGTCAAGGCCCCGTCGGCGCTGCAGATGCGCAACAACGGCCGGCTGAGCCTGAACGAGGCGCTGGGCGACGCGGGCGGACCTGACCTCGCGACTTCCGACCCCGGCCAGATCTACGTGGTGCGCAATTCGCCCGACAACCTCGACGTGCAGCAGGTCTACAACCTCAACGCGAAGAACCCGGTGGCGCTTGCGCTGGCCGACCGCTTCGAGCTGCAGCCGCGCGACGTGGTGTACGTCGACCGCGTGCCGCTGGTCAGCCTGAGCCGCGTGTTCGGCCTGATTCTGCCGGCCGCCCAGGTCATCAACCTTGCCCGCGACACCGCACGCCGGTAAGCGCCTAGCACCCCGCAACAGGAAAAGGTGAATCCCATGAACGCGCGTTGGCAACCTACGCTTCCCGCACCCGCGGCCGCACCCGTGACGGTGCTCGAGACCACCGCCTGGACCCGGGAATCCCGGTTCCATGAATACCTCGACATCCTGATCGACAGTCGCTGGCTGATTGCCATCATCGCGGCGCTGGCCCTGCTGGTGGGCGTGGGCTATGCGCTGTTCGGCCAGCGCATGTACGAGGCCAACATCCTGATCCAGGTCGAGGATCCCGATCGCTCGGGCGGCAACTTCCCTGGCGACGCCAACGGCGGCGGGGGCATCAGCGTGAAGACGTCGACCGCCGGCGAGACCGAGATCCTGCGCTCGCGCATGGTGCTCGGCCAGGCCATGGAGAACACCAAGCTCTTCATCAGCGCCAAGCCGCTCTACACGCCGCTGGTGGGCGAGTTCCTCGCGCGGCATTCGAGCCATCTCTCCACGCCAGGCATCTTCGGCATGGGCAACTATGTCTCGGGCACCGAGCAGATCGCCGTGGCGCAGATGGACGTGCCGAGCGCGTTCGAGGGCAAGAAGTTCACGCTGATCGCGGGCGAAGGCGGCAACTACACCCTGACCAACCCCGACCTGGAAACGCCCCTGAACGGCAAGGCCGGCGTGCCGCTCGACGCCACCGTGCCCGGCGGCGCGCTGCATCTGCTGGTGGGTTCGTTCGAGGCCCAGCCCGGCGGCGCCTTCGAGCTGGTGCGCCATTCGAAGCAGCTCACCCTGCTTGGGCTGCAGAAAGACCTGCGCGTGGTCGAGAAAGGCAAGCAGTCCGGCGTGATGGACGTCAGCCTGCAGGCCGACAACCGCGGCCAGCTGGCCAACGTGCTCAACGAGATCTCGCGCCTGTACGTGCGCCAGAACATCGACCAGAAGACGGTGCAAGCCGAGCGCGCGCTGTCCTTCCTGGGCACCGAACTGCCCAAGTTCAAGCAGCAGCTGGAACAGTCGGAAGACGCCTACAACCAGTACCGCAACCAGAACGGCACCATCAACCTGGACGACGAGGCCCGCAATGCCCTGGCGCAGAACGTGGACCTGCAGGCCAAGCTGCTCGATGCAAAGCAGAAGCGGCTGGACCTGGTGGGCCGCTTCACTTCCGCGCACCCGATGGTGCAGACGCTGGATTCGCAGATCGCTTCGCTGAAGAAAGAGCTCGGCGCGGTCGACGGCCGCATCCGCCGCATGCCCATGCTGCAGCAGAACTCGCTGCGCATGCAGCGCGACATCAAGGTCAACACAGACCTCTACGCGACGCTTCTGAACAGCTCGCTGCAGATGCGGCTGGCCAAGGAAGGCAAGGTTGCCAACGTGCGCGTGCTCGACCAGGCCCTGCTGGCCGAGAAGCCCGTGCGGCCGAAGCCGCTGATCGTCATCGCACTGGCGCTGGCGGGCGGCCTGTTCCTCGGCGGCGCTGCGGCGCTGGCGCGCAAGAACCTGAAGCGCTCCATCGGCAGCCCCGAGGACATCGAGGCCGTCACAGGCCTGAGCGTGTACAGCACGATTCCGCTGAGCACCCAGCAGCGCGTGCTCGACCGCGCCATCCGCACCGGCAAGCCCGGCGTCAAGGTGCTGGCGGCGCTGCACGTGGAAGACCCGGCGCTGGAAGGCCTGCGCCGCCTGCGCACCACGCTGCAGTACGCGATGCTGGGCGCGCCCAACAACCGGGTGCTCATCTCCAGCGCCACGGCCGGTGCGGGCAAGACATTCGTGTCGTCGAACTTCGCCACGCTGCTCGCATCCTCGGGCAAGCGCGTGCTGCTGATCGACGGCGACCTGCGCCGCGGCAGCCTGAGCGAGGAGTTCGGCCTGCAGCGCAAGAACGGCCTGTCCGACGTGCTCGCCGGCGGCGTGCCGCTCGAGCAGGGCATCCACCACCGCGTGCTGCTGAACCTGGACGTGATGAGCGCGGGCACGCTGCATCCCGACCCCGCCGGGCTGATGGCCAGCGACGCCTTCGAGCACACGCTGGCAACGCTGTCCGCACGCTACGACGTGGTGATCGTCGACGCGCCCCCCACCCTGCTGGCATCGGAGACCGCCGCGATGGCACCGAACATGGGCACGCTGCTGCTGGTGGCCCGGGCCGACAGCAGCGAGATGGGCGAGCTGGTGGAAAGCGCCAAGCGCCTGGCCCACGTGGGCGCGGCCTTCCACGGCGTGGTGTTCAACGCGGTGGACACCTCGCGGCGCCAGCACCGCAGCTACGGCTACGGCTACTACGGCTATGCCCCGGCCACGACAACACGCAGCGAACCCCATTACGCGCTGGACACGGCCGACACCGTCATGCCCAAACGCATCGAACCGGAGCACGCAACATCATGAGCACGCTTCGATCGACCAGCTCCGCAGGGCGAGGAACAGGCAGCGCGGCGGCCAACACTGCCGCGTACGGGCCGCTCGGCGGCTCGCCCTGGCTGCGCCATGCCAAGCGCGCGGCCGACATCCTGATGGCCGGCTCGTTCTTCGTTTTCTTCGGCTGGGCCTACGCGCTCATCTGGCTCGGCGTGCTCTACACCTCGGGCGGCCCGGCCATCTACATGCAGCCGCGCTACGGCAAGGACGGCCGCGTCTTCAAGTTCTACAAGTTCCGCTCGATGGTGGCCGACGCAGACGCAGTGCTGGCGCGCCACCTGCGCGAGAACGAGGCCGCGCGGCGCGAATGGGCGATCTACCAGAAGCTGGTGCATGACCCGCGCATCACCCGCTTCGGCGCCTTCCTGCGCAAGTACAGCATCGACGAATTCCCGCAGTTCTGGAACGTGCTCAAGGGCGACATGAGCATGGTCGGCCCGCGCCCCTGCATGTTCACGCAGAAGGACCTGTACGGCGACTACTGGGACCACTACTGCGCCGTGCGCCCGGGCATCACGGGCCTGTGGCAGATCAGCGGGCGCAACGAGATCAGCTACCGCCGCCGCGCCGCGATGGACGCGGAGTACGTGGCCCACCTGTCGCTGTGGCGCGACTTCGCGATCCTGCTGAAGACCTTCGGCGTGGTGACCGGTGCGCGCGGGTCGCGCTAGCCGCGGCCGTCACCGCTTCCTTCGATTCCTTTCGACTTCGTCTCCCTCGAACTTCATCAACCTCTTCACGAAAGCTCATATGCGTATCTTTGTTGCAGGTCATCGCGGCATGGTGGGTCAGGCGACGTCAAGGCGCCTGCGCGAACTGGGCCACGACGTGGTGACGCGAACCCACAGCGAACTCGACCTCCTCGACCAGGCGGCCGTGGCCCGTTTCTTCGCGACGGAGCAGATCGACCAGGTCTACCTGGCGGCGGCGAAGGTCGGCGGCATTCACGCCAACATGACCTACCCCGCGCAGTTCATCTACGAGAACCTGGCGATCGCCACCAACGTGACGCACCAGGCATTCGTTTCGGGCGTCAAGCGGCTGCTGTTCCTCGGCTCCAGCTGCATCTACCCGCGCATGGCAGAGCAGCCGATCCGCGAGGAGTACCTGCTGGGCGGCAAGCTCGAACCCACCAACGAGCCCTATGCGATCGCCAAGATCGCAGGCCTCAAGCTGTGCGAGAGCTACAACCGCCAGTACGGCGCCACGCACGGCATCGACTACCGCAGCGTGATGCCGACCAACCTGTACGGCCCCGGCGACAACTACCACCTTGAAAACAGCCACGTAGTGCCGGCGCTGATCCAGCGCTTTCACCTGGCAAAAATCAGCAATGCGCCCAGCGTGCTGATCTGGGGCAGCGGCCGCGCGCGGCGCGAGTTCCTGTACGTCGACGACATGGTCGAGGGCTGCATCGAGGTGATGAACCTGTCGCGCGCCGAATACGACCGGCAGACCGACGCGATGCGCGGGCACATCAACCTCGGCACCGGCGAAGACGTGTCGATCGCCGAGCTCACCGAGCTGATCCGCGACGTGGTGGGCTACACAGGCGCCATCCGCTACGACCTCGCCCAGCCCGACGGCGCTCCGAGAAAGCTGCTCGACGTGTCGCGCGCCAGCAGCCTCGGCTGGCACGCGACGGTGTCGCTGGCCGAAGGCCTTCGCCGCACCTACGCCGACTACCAGACGGCGATCCGCCCGGTCGAGGAAATCGACCCGATCCAGACGGCGCAGGTCGCCGCCTGAGCCACCCCGGCAGCCACACCACAGCAGGCCCACCATGCGCATCCTCTCCTTCTGGTCCGGCATCGTCTGCGCCATGCTGTGCGGCCTGGTCGACCCCGTGTGGGGCTATGCGGCGGTGTGCGCGCTGTCGCTGATCCAGCTCTCGCTGCTGGGGTCCTCGGGCTCCAGCGTGTTCCTGCTGATCCACTACGCGACGATCCTCACGTACTTCTCGATCGCGCCGGCGATGCAGATCTCGCACGACGTGGAGTTCTGGGAGGCAGGCGTGATGAGCACGGCGGCGCACACGCAGGCACTGATGCTCCTGCTGCTGTACATGGCCGGCGTGGAGGCCGCGCGGCTGGGCGTGCCCGACGTACCCGCGCACCTGCCCGGGGGGCACGACCGGCGGCTGGTCGGCGTGGCCCACCCTCTTCTTCTGCTGCTGAGCTGCTCGCTCGCGGCCTTCGCCACGCTGTTCATCAAGCCCGAGCTCAACTTCGTGGCGCGCGGTCTCACTGGCACCAGCGGCGGCGAAGAGAACGTGCCGATCGACTTCATCTTCTATTCCACGCTGCCCAAGCTGGTGGTGCTGATGTGCTTCGTGGCCCTGGCCATCCACGCCGTGCGCCGTCGCACGCTGTGGTCCTGGTGCGCGGCGGGCCTGGCGTTCGGCCTGGCGCTGGCTGCGGCCAACCCGGTGAACACGGCGCGGCAGGTCTTGCTGATCGGGCTGCTGCCTCTGCTCATCCACGCCCTGGGGCGCAGCCGGCGCTGGCTGCTCGGCAGCGTGATCTTCGGCTCCATCGCAGGCCTGGGCCCGGTGCTGAACCTGATCTCGCGCGGCAGCTTCTGGGGCGAGGAGCTCACGACCTTTCCGTTCAGCCAGGACTTCGACGCCATGTTCGTGGTCGCGGGCATCCTGGAGCGCGCACCCATTCCCGATCTCGGCTGGGGCCGCTACCTGCTCTCGGCGTTCTCGTTCTTCCTGCCTCGCGACCTGAAGATGTTCCCGGACTTCGACCCACTCGGCTGGTCGGCCATCCTGGGCAACTTCTCGCAGAGCAACCTGTCGCTGCCGCCCTTCACCACGGCGTATTTCGACTTCGGACTGGCGGGGCCGGCGCTGTTCGGCTATGCGATCTCGGCGGGCTTTCGCGTTGTCGACCGCGCCATCGATCCGAACCGGCCGCTGTCGGGCTCCTACCTGTCGGCGCTGGTGCTGCTCGCCGCCTACGTGCCGTTCATGCGCGGCCCGATCCTGGGCTGGGGACCGTTCGCGGTCTCGGGCCTGATCGCCGCCGTCATTGCCGGCGCCCTGAGCTCCCGCGCCCGCCGGCCGCTGCCGCGCGCGGTGCGGCACGGCCTTCCGAGTGCGTGAGGACGTCGCACATGGCCACCTACCTCTACTACGACACCGTGCGCCTGAACAAAGCTGCCGGCGGCGTGCTCAACGTGTCCGAGGTGCTGCTGCGCCACATGCGGATGTCGCAGGACGACCGCGTCGAGCCGGTCAGCGAGCGGCATCCGCGCATCTACGCGCTGGCGCAGCGCCTGAAGATCAGCCGCTTCGTGCTCGACACGCTGCTCTACAACTTCCACTACCTGCGCGCGCTGCTCACGGGCGAGCAGCTGTTCTCGGTGTTTCCCAACTACTTCCTGCCGGTGACGCCGTTCGGGCGTCATCGCGATTCGATCGTCATCGTCCATGACCTGCAGTACAAGGCCTACCCGCAGTACTTCAGGCGCAGCAAGCGGCTTTTCCTGGACTGGAGCCTCTGGCGCGCGGCGCACAGCGCGGCGGATGTGGTCTTCATCAGCCGCAGCAGCCAGCTGGACTTCGAGCGCCATTTCGGCCACTGCGAGCATTCGGCCGTGATCTTCAACCCGGTGGACGCGCCCCGGGTCGCGGCAGCACCCACTACACCGGGTGCGGCAACGAATGCGGCACCGGGCGAGCGCTACCTCATCGCGGCCTACCACTACTACCCGCACAAGAACTTCGGCGGCATCCTCACCCTCTTCGAGCGCATGAAGCGCGCGGGCCTGGTCGACTACCTCGACATCACCGGCAACGGCGCCGCCGATGTCGAGCGCATGGTGGCCGCGCTGGCGCCCGAGGTGCGTGGCTCGGTGCGGCACCGGGGGCTGGTGTCGCGCGACGAGCTGCTGCGGCTGTACCAGGGCGCCACCGCGTTCATCTCGCTGTCTACCTTCGAGGGCTTCAACCTCTCGGCGGCCGAAGCGGCAACGCTGGGCGTGCCGCTGCTGCTGTCGGACATTCCGGTGCACCGCGAGCTTTTCACGGACTACGCCTTCTTCGTGGGCAGCGCTGCCAGCGATCCGTACAGGCTGGCCAAGCACCTCGCGTGCCACGAGCGCACGCATCCGGTGTGGGTCCATGCCACTGCCTGCGCGCCAGCCGCGGTCGCGGGACGCTATCTCATGCTCAAGCGCGGCGCGCTGTCGCTCGCCCGGGCCATGCCATGACGAAATGGCCGTTCCCCTCGATGCGTTTTCTTGCAGCGCTGCTGTTGCTGGCAGTGATGCCGCTGGCCGGCCGCGCACAACCCGCGGGCGCATCGGCGGGCGCCCCGATGCCGGGCTTCGGCGTGATGGTGCATTACCTGCCCGACAAGCAGTCGATCAACGAAATCAAGCGTTTCGACGTCGAGGCCTTCGCGTCGACGCTGGCGGACATGCGCGCTTCGCACCTGATCCTGACGCTGGGCCAGAACAACGGCCAGTACATCGCGCCCAATGCCGCGCTCGAAGTGCTCTGCCCGGGCAGCGCCGCGAACCGCTCGCCGCGCGACCTGCCGATGGAGATCGGCCAGGCGCTGCGCAAGCGCGGCATCTCGCTGATCCTCTACCTGCCGTTTCGTGCGCCGCAGGCAGACCCCGCGCTGATGGATTGCCTGGGCGACGTATCCGAGCAGGAGCCGCCGCCCGCGCGCTTCATCGCCGCATGGTCGAGCGTGATCCGTGACTGGTCGGAACGCTACGGCTCGCTCGTGAGCGGCTGGTGGTTCGACGGTACCTACAACACGAAGGGCATCACGCCCGCCGGCTGGGAAATGCTGTGCAGCGCGGCCCGCACGGGCGCCGCCAACCGCTGGCTGGCCTTCAACGCGGGCGAAGGAGCTGAGCGCTTCAGCGCCAAGTCGGCGCCCTGCCAGAACCTGATGGCCGGCGAATACATGCAGCCGCCCGCGCATCTCACCGCCCCGCCGTCGGAGCTGGCGCTGCACGTGCTGACGCCGCTGAGCGCCTCGTGGGGCCGCGAGGCGCCGGCGCGCTTCACGGCTGCGCAGCTGCGCAGCTGGATTTCGGAAGCGGCTGCCGTGCGCGGCCTCTTCACGCTGGACATGCCCATCGACGCCACCGGCCGCTTTCTTCCCGCGCACGTCGCGCTGATGAAGAGCGTTACGGCGCGCAAGCCCTGAGCACAAAGAACGCTGTCACATCCCGTCAACCCTCAACCAAGCGCCATGAACCCAACCCTGCCCTTCATCGTCGTGGAAGACCGCCAGAACAAGACCCTCGCGCTGTGCCGCGAATCGGCGGCGCTGGCCGGCGAGCCGCTTTTCGTGCTGTCGGACACCGACGCGGGCCCGGCCTACGAACGCTTCTGCCGGTCCTACGTGCATCTGTCGAGCAACCCGCCGGAGTTCGAGAAGATCTGCTTCCGGCGCTACTTTCTCCTAGCGCAGTTTCTGGAATCCCACCCCGAAGTGCGCGAATTCGTGCTGATCGACAGCGATGTGCTGCTTTTTCAGGGTGCGGCGCCGCATATCGCGCGGCTCGCGGGCAAGTCCGACTTCTCGGGTTCCTGCATGCAGTCCGCGGACGGCTGGAACCCCTGCCAGATCTCGCCGCACGTGAGCTACTGGACCGCGAACGGCCTGCGCCGCTTCGTGGCCTACGTGCTCGACAGCTACGCCACCCCCTCGGGCCGCAGGAAGCTGCGCGACATTGCAGCGCGCTTCGCAGCGCGAGGTGTGCGCGGCGGCGTGTCCGACATGACCCTGCTCTATCTCTGGGCTCACGCCACGGGCAATGACGCCCCCATCAACCGGGTGCTCGACGGCACGGTCATCGACCACAACATCAACGGCATGCACAACCTCGTGCGGCGGGAGTTCAAGGTGCTCGGCGGCGCCAAGCGCATTGCGTACCGCGATGGCAAGGCCTGGTTGACGAGCACCGCCGGCGAACTGACGCGCGTGGTCGCGCTGCACTTCCAGGGCAGCGCCAAGATGGCCATGCCCTTCGCGCTGCGCGGCCACATGCACACCGTGGCGGCCGTGACCTACGCGCTGCAGATGGCTCGCCGCGCGAAGAACAACGCGTTCCGGGCCGGTGCATTCGTGCGCCGGCTGTTCGACACCGGCCGCGTATCCCGCGCCCCGGTCGGCAAGTAAGCGTGAAGCCAGCCGACGCCATGAAGCACTTCAGCCTGTCACTTGCTCCGCCCGGCGCGCGCATGGCCTGGCTGTCGGGCCTGGGCGCGCTTGCTTCGCGGCTGTATGTGTACCTGTCGGGCTTCCTGGCGATCTTCCTGATGGCGGCGAGCATTTCGCCGGCGCGCTTCGGCGAGTACTCCATCTACCAGTCGGTCATGGAAGTGGCGCTGGTGATGGGCACGCTGGGCAGTTCGCTGCTGTTCTCGCGCAATGCGGCGAGCGTGCCGCCGGGCGTGACGCGCGGCGACGTCGTGCGCACGCTGGCCATCGGCCTGCCGCTGGCCACGGTGCTGGTGACGGTGATCCTCACGGTGCAGCACATGCCCGTGGGCGACGCGCCCTTCCTTCTGCTGGTGGCCACGCTGGCGGTCTTCTCGTTCAACAGCCTGCGCCTTTCGTTCAGCCGCGGCCTGGGCCACGCGGGGCTGCTCAACCTGGAGGCCGGCATCCGCGCGACCATCCTGGTCGTGGGCATAGGCCTGTGCGTGGCGGTGCGCTTCGACCTGGGCGTGGCGCACCTGCTGCTCATCAACCTGTTCGCCGTCGTGGTGGTGTGCGTGGCCGTCGGCCTGCCGGGCAATGGCGCGGCGCCACCGGCCGGGCGGGCCGCGCTCGGGCTGGCATCGCAGGCCGGTGCGACGGTGTATTCGCTGCTCATGTTCCTGCTGCGCAAGTCGGACCTGCTCATCGTGGCGTACTTCATGCCGCTGAGCTACGTGGGGGCCTTCAAGCTCGCGTTCCTGCTGGCCGAAGCGCCGTCGCAGTTCGTGCAGGCCTTCCTGGTCACGAAGACGCCCGCGATGCTGGAAACGGACGCAGGCAATTTCACTGCGGCCAAGCTGCGCCTGGCGAAGCATTCCTTCCTGCTGGGCTGCGGGCTCTTCGTCGGGCTGGCTGCCCTCATCTCGGTGGCCGCGCCGCTGCTCAAGCTGGGCAACGAGGCGCGCACCATCTTCATGTGCATTGCGCCGTACTTCCTGCTGCGCACCTACACGATCCACCACGAGATGGTGCTGTCGCTGAAGACCTCGATGGGCTCGCTCGGCGCCTGGGCGCTGGTGGAGGTTGCGCTGCGGCTGGCGTCATACGGCGCGGTGGTGATGGTCTTTCCGGACAGGCCGCACTACGTGTTCTTCATTGCCTGCGTGACCGACTTCGTGCTGTACGAGACGCGCATGCGCCTGCAATTCGGCTTCTTCCCGATCGTGCGCCTGCTGACGCGGAGGCAGGCATCGTGAAGATCCTCGTCTACTCGATGAACTTCGCTCCCGAACTGGCCGGCATCGGCAAGTACTCGGGCGAGATGGCCGAGTGGCTGCACGCCCGCGGGCATGAGGTGCGGGTGATTGCGTCGCCGCCCTTCTTTCCGCAGTGGTCGGTGCTCGAGGGCTACTCGGCATGGGCCTACCGCAAGACCGACTGGAACGGCGTGACGGTCTGCCGCGCGCCCACCTGGGTGCCTTCAAAGCCTCGTGCGCTGGGGCGCATCGGGCACCTGCTGTCGTTCACGCTGTCGAGCATTCCGCTGCTGCTGGCGCAATTGCGCTGGAAGCCTGACGTGGTGTTCGTGGTGGAGCCGCCCATCTCCTGCGCGCCGGCCGCGCTGTGCTTCGCGAAGCTGCTCGGCATCCGCTCCTGGCTGCACGTGCAGGACTACGAAGTGGACGCTGCATTCGGCCTCGGCTGGTTGCGTGGCGAACGCGTGCGGCGCTTCGCCCTGGCCGCCGAGCGCTGGCTGATGCGCAAGTTCGACCGGGTGTCGTCCATCTCTTCCACGATGTGCACCAAGGCCCTGGAGAAAGGCGTGGACGAATCGCGGCTGGTGCTGTTTCCGAACTGGGTCGACGTGGAAGCCATCCAGCCCGTTGCGCGACCGCCGGTGACCGAAGGCGTGCCGGCGCAGGGCTTCCGGGCCGAGCTGAACATTCCCGCTGGCGCCGTGGTCGTGCTCTACGCGGGCAGCCTCGGCAGCAAGCAGGGCATCGAGCTGCTGGCCGAAGCGGCGCGCTTGCTGGTGTGCTCCCACAACATCCACTTCGTGTTCTGCGGCAACGGCCCGAGCCGGGCCTCGCTGATGGACGCGTGCATCCGGCTGGGCAACACGCATTTTCTCGATCTGCAGCCTGCCGAAAGGCTCAACGAGCTGCTGGGCATGGCCGACATCCACGTGCTGCCACAGCGCGCCGATGCCGCCGACCTCGTCATGCCGTCGAAGCTGGGCGGCATGCTCGCAAGCGGCCGCGCCGTGATCGTGACCGCGCACGCCGGCACCGCGCTCAGCGAGGCCGTGTGGGGCCGCGGCGTGGTGGTCGAGCCGGGCGATGCGGCGGCGCTGGCCGATGCCATCGAACAGCTCTCCATGTCGCCCGAAACGCGCGAGCTGCTGGGCTCGGCCGGCCGCCGCTTCGCCGAGGCCGAACTTGACCGCAACGCAATCCTGCAGCGCCTCGAAGAGGAACTGCAGCGCTGCATCGCCGGCTGACGCGACACCCCACACGAGGACCACGACCATGCCCAAGTCCACATCCGCACCCAGGGTCCTCGTGACCGGCGGCGCCGGCTTCATCGGCAGCCACACCTGCGTGGCGCTGATCGCGGCGGGCTACCTGCCGGTGGTGCTCGACTCGCTCGTCAACAGCGACGCGCGTTCGCTGCAGCGGGTGGCGTGCATCACGGGCGTAGAACCCGTTCTCGTGCGCGGCGACGTGCGCGACGCGGCGGCGCTCGACCGCGTGTTCGCGGCACACGGGATCGAGGCGGTCGTGCATCTCGCGGGGCTGAAGGCGGTCGGCGAATCGGTGGCCGACCCGGTGAGCTACTACGACGTCAATCTGGCTGGAACCCTGGCGCTGGTGCAGGCCATGAGCCGAGCCGATGTGCGCACTCTGGTGTTCTCCTCATCGGCCACTGTGTACGGCGACTCGCAGCCCTCGCCCATTGCAGAGAGCGCACCTTACGGCGCGGTCAACCCCTACGGCCGCACCAAGGCAATGGTCGAGACCGTGCTGGCCGACCTCGCGCAGGCCGATGCGCGCTGGGGCATTGCCTGCCTGCGCTACTTCAACCCCGTCGGCGCGCACGAAAGCGGCCTGCTCGGCGAGCGCCCGCACGGCCCACCCAACAACCTGATGCCCTACATCTCGCAGGTCGCGGCCGGCGAGCGTGAATGCCTGGTGGTGCACGGCGACGACTACGAAACGATCGACGGCACCGGCGTGCGCGACTACGTGCACGTGATGGACGTGGCCGAAGGCCATGTGGCGGCACTGCGCCATGCGGTGCGCCACAGCGGAATTCTCATGACCAACCTCGGCACCGGCCGCGGCGCCTCGGTGCTGGAGGTTGTGTCGGCCTTCGAGCGCGCAAGCGGCCGCCGCATCGCCCTGCGCATCGGGCCGCGCCGCCCCGGCGACGCGCCCGCCTACTGGGCCGACGCGCGCAGCGCCTTCCTCGCCTTCGGCTGGCGCGCGCGCCGCGACCTCGACCAGATGTGCGCGGACAGCTGGCGCTGGCAGGCCGCGAACCCGCACGGCTTCGACGATCCGGCGCCGGCCTTTACCGCGGACCTCCCGCGCTTTCAGAGCAACGGCACCAGCACCCACATCAACTCCAACCTGGGACACACCCATGTCTGACAACCCATCCCCCTTTCTTGGCGAGCAGGCCGATGGCCGCTCGGGGTTTCCACCGGGCATCGTTCCGCCTGTTGCACCGCTGTGGCCTGGCTTCCTGACGGGGCAGGAAGATGCGCCGGTGCGCGTGCTGCTCGTGGATGACGACGAATTCATGCGCCGGGTGATAGCGCAGGAGCTGCTGTCGGACCTGCGCATCCAGCTCGAAGGCCAGGCAGGCAGCCTGCGCGACGGCCGCCGTCTGCTGGCCACGCACGAGTTCGACGTGCTGATGGTCGACCTGCGGCTTGGCGACGGCACCGGCTTCGACCTGATCCAGGAAGCCCGCGAGCAACATCGCACAGGAGAAATCATCGTGATCTCCGCGCTCGAGGACGAGTCGCACGTGCTGCATGCCTTCGAACTGGGCGCCACTGGTTACCTGCTGAAGGACGCGTGGCTCCAGAGCTTCGCGCAGGCCGTGCTGCAGGTGGTCAACGGCGGCGCGGCCATCACGCCGCGGCTCGCGCGCCGACTGCTCTCGCGGCTGAGCCACCGGCCCGACAGCCGCACGCCGCCGTCGGTGGAGCCGCCTCCGCGCGAAGCGACGCTGACGGCTCGCGAGTGCGAGATCCTGCGCTTCGTGGCGCGCGGCCACGTCACCGAGGAGATCGGCGTCAAGCTGGGCATCTCGGGGCAGACCGTCAACGCCCACATCAAGAACATCTACAAGAAATTGCACGTGCATTCGCGTGCCCAGGCCGTGAGCTATGCGGCGTACTCCGGCCTGATCTGAACCCCGCCCCGCCACAACGCAAACGATCATGAACACCCCCCTCATCCATCCCGTGGTCCTGTGCGGCGGCAGCGGCACGCGGCTGTGGCCTTTGTCGCGCAAGGCGCTGCCCAAGCAGTTCGCGCCGCTGGTCGGCGGCAAGAGCCTGCTGCACCTCACGCTCGAACGGCTGGCGGTGCTGAATGCCGACATCACCTGCATCACGTCGGAAGACCATCGCTTCCTGGTGAAGGAAGCGGTGGAAAACGCGCACGCCACGGGCCGGCAGATCCTCGAGCCGGTGGCGCGCAATACAGCCGCGGCCATGGCCTCGGCCGCCCTGCTGGCCGAGCCCGACGACCTGCTGCTGTTCGCGCCCTCCGACCACCACATTCCCGACGCCGCGCTGTTCGCCCGCACCGTGCGCACCGGCGTCGAGGCCGCATTGGCCGGCAAGATCGTCACCTTCGGCGTGGTGCCGAGTTTTCCGAGCACCGCCTACGGCTACATCGAAGCCGGCGAACCCTCGGCCGACGGGCGCAGCCAGGCCGTGGTGCGCTTTGTCGAAAAGCCGACGGCGGTGGTAGCGGAACAGCTGATCCTGCATGGCGGCTACAGCTGGAACGCGGGCATCTTCCTCGTGCAGGCGCGCACGCTGATCGCAGCGCTGCGCGGGCATGCACCCGACATCCTGCTGGCCTGCGAGCGCGCCACTGCCGCCGTTGCAACCGACGGCAGCTTCCTGCGGCTGGACCGCGCAGCCTTCGAGGATTGCCGAGCCGACAGCATCGACTACGCCGTGCTCGAAAAGCACAAGGACATCGCTGTCGTGAAGTTCGAAGGCCTGTGGAGCGACGTCGGCAGCTGGAACGCGGTTGCCAGCCTGCACCCGGCGGACGACGCGGGCAACCGGCTGAGCGGCAAGGCCAGCGCGCTGAACTCGCGCAACACCTTCATCCACGCGCCGCACCGGCCGGTGGTGGCGCTGGGTACCGAAAACCTGATCATCGTGGACACGCCCGACGCCGTGCTGGTGGCCGGCGCGGGCTGCGCGGAGCAGGTGGCCGACGTTGTGCGCAAGCTCTCGCTGGAAGGCTGCGCCGAGGCCACCGAGCACCGCCGCGTGGTGCGGCCCTGGGGCGCGTACGACAGCATCGACCTGGGCGAGCGCTTCCAGGTCAAGCGCCTGACCGTGAAGCCCGGCGGCAAACTGTCGCTGCAGATGCACCACCACCGCGCCGAGCACTGGATCGTGGTGAAGGGCACGGCGCGCGCCACCTGCAACGGCGAAGTCACGCTGGTGCGCGAGAACGAATCGATCTACCTGCCCTCGGGCGCCATCCACCGGCTGGAGAACCCGGGCAAGACCGTGCTCGAAGTGATCGAGGTGCAGACCGGCGGATACCTGGGCGAAGACGACATCGTGCGCTTCGACGACACCTACGGGCGCTGCGGCCCGGTCAGGACACTGGCCGATGCGTCGCCGACGCAGGCTTCGGCCGGGTCGGGGGCGAATGCGGTGCTGCATGCGCCCATAAGGCGCTGAGCTGTCGATTCAGCCCGCACAAGAGGTCATTGCGGCAGGTACGGCGTGATGTTCCCGAGTGCGTTGGCCACGTAGGCTTCCTTCTCGCCCACGGGGGCGACGTAGTGAAGCGCTGCGGCGGCAGCCTCCAGCCCTTCGGTGCGGGCAATGATCCAGCCGGCCAAATAAGGCGCGGCAAAGCAGCCGCCCGCAGTTGCGACATTGCCACGCGCATAGAAGGGCTGGTTCAAGACCTCCACGCCGGCCTCCTGCACCCAGGGCTTGGTGGTCAGGTCGGTGCAGGCCGGTATGCCGCCCACGAGGCCGAGCTTGGCCAGGATCAAAGTGCCCGAGCACTGCGCTGCGATCAACTGGCGGGCCGGATCGAGCGCCAGGCGCCCCATCAGCTCGGGGCTGGCGACGACCTCCCGCGTCTTCACCCCGCTGCCGACGACGACGGCATCAGCAAGGCGCGCATCCTCCAGCAACGACTGGGCGCGTACGGTCACGCCGTTCATTGACGTGACTTCAGGGGTCGGACAACACAGGCTCACGCGCCAATCCGGCTTCTTGATGCGATTGAGCACGCCCAGCGCGATGAGCGAGTCCAGTTCGTTGAAGCCGTCGAAGGTGAGGATCGCGATGTGCATAGGATTCGTGCGTGAGGGCTGAGATGCGCTCATCGTAGGTCGCGCGATCAATACAATCAAAAAATTGTCATGCATACATCGCACGATGGCCGAAGCCCGCTACAAGCAACTGGTCGATGAACTCGCCGCCGAGATCCGCGCGGGACGCCTGCAGCCGGGCACCCGCCTGCCTACGCACCGGCGGCTGGCCGAGCGCCACGGCCTGGCGCTGGTTACTGCTTCGCGCGTCTATGCGGAGCTGGAGGCGATGGGGCTGGTCAGCGGCGAAGTCGGCCGCGGCACCTTCGTGCGCGAAGCGGCGATGCACGGCGGTGTTGGCGTCGATCAGCGGACCATGGCACCGGACCTGGTGGACCTGAACTTCAACTACCCATCGCTGCCCGGACAGGCCGAGCTGCTGCGCGCCGCACTACGGCAGCTCGCCGCCGGTGGTGAACTGGACGCCATGCTGCGCTATGCACCCCATGGCGGCCGAATGCATGAACGCGCCTGCGTCGCCCGGCATCTCGCGTCGCGAGGACTGGCGGCCGAGCCGTCGAGCGTGCTGCTCGTCGACGGCGCACAGCACGGGCTGGCAGTAACGGTGATGGCGCTGCTGCAACCGGGCGACGTGGTCGCCGTCGACGCCCTCACCTACCCCGGCTTCAAGGTGCTCGCCGAGGCACACCGGCTGGAACTGGCGCCCATACCGGCATCCGGACAGGGGCCGGACCTGGACGCGCTGGAACGCCTGTGCGCGCGCCGCCGCGTGAAGGCCATCTACGCGATGCCGACCCTGCACAACCCGCTGGGCTGGGTGATGAGCGCAAGCCGGCGCCGCCCGCTGGCCTCCATCGCAAGACGGCATGGCCTGCTCATCATCGAAGACGCGGCCTACGCCTTTCTGGCCGATGACCCGCCGCCGCCGCTGGCAACGCTGGCACCGGAGACGACGGTGTACGTCTCGGGTCTTTCCAAGAGCGTGGCGACCGGGCTACGCGTGGGCTTCGTCGCCACGCCCGATGTGTTGGTGTCCAAGCTCGAACGCGCAATCCGGGCCACGACGTGGTGCACGCCGGGCGTGACCACGGCCATCGCCTGCGCGTGGCTGGAAGACGGCACGGTCAACCGCCTCGAGGCAGAGAAACGGCAGGACGCCGCGGCGCGGCAAGCCATCGCCAGCGAGGAGCTTGCCGGACTGCGGTGCGTGCGGCACCCTTCGTCGTACTTCGTCTGGCTGTGCCTGCCGGACGAAACCCGCGCCGACTTGGTTGCGGCGGCGCTGATGCGCGATAGCGTCTCGGTGTCCACTGCCGAGCCCTTCGCGACGTCACAGCACGTGCCGCATGCGCTGCGCCTCGCACTGGGGTCGGTCGGGCTGGACGAGCTGCGCAGTGCGCTACGGACGGTGCGACGGGTGATCGAGGAGCGGTCGTTCTGAGATGACGTGGCAGGACCCTGTCGACATTTGAGCCACTCTTCCCATGTCAAGGCGCGCTGCGGCGCAGGAACATATGCGTGGCGCGCTCGCCTGCCACCTGTCGTTCGCAGCTGTAGCCCATCGCCGGCAGGTCCAGGCCTGCGAACAGCGCCTCGCCTTTGCCCAACAGCACCGGACGCACGGCCAGGTGCAGTTCGTCGATCAGCCTGGCCTTCAAGTATTCGCGTACGGTGGCCACGCCGCCGCCCACGCGCACGCTCCGCGCACCCGCGGCGACCTGTGCCTGTGCCAGCGCTTCGCGGATGCCGCCGGTGACGAAGTAGAAAGTAGTGCCACCCTGCATCGTCAGCGGCGCGCGGGCATGGTGGGTCAGCACGAAGACCGGCACGTGGTACGGGGGCTCATCGCCCCACCAGCCTTTCCAGCTCTCGTCCGGCCAGGGACCGCGCACCGGCCCGAACATGTTGCGTCCGAGGATCCAGGCACCTATTTCGGCGAAGCCTTGTTCGGCGATCTCGTTATCGATGCCGGTCTCGCCGTTGGCCTCGCCCGTCTTGTGCATCTGCTGCCAGACGCGCGTGGGAAAGAACCAGTCCATGAGTTCAGGACCACGAACGCCCAGCGGGTGCTCCAGGCTCTGGTCTGGGCCAGCGGCGAAGCCGTCGAGCGAAACGCTGAAGCTGCGCACCAGTACTCGGGTCATGGGGCTGTCTCCTGAAAAAAGAGAGGCCACATCCTAGCGCGGTCGGCCTCCTCTGAGGTGACAGGGCTGGTGGCAAGATTCAGGAACCCTCCACGCGCACCCTGCTGCGGCGGCTCGACTTGGCTGACCGACACGAGGCCGCTCTCGCTCAAGCGCCGACGCTGTGCACTCACCAGCCGTGGAAACGCCCCCAGGTTTCCAGCGAGCCGTCTTCAGATAGCGCCTGATATTCGGGAAACTGCGCGCCAGTCGCACAAGCGTGGTTCGGCAATATGCGCAGCCGCGTCCCGATGGGAAAACGCGCCGCAATGCCCGTGTCCGGCGCGCCTTCGCGCGAGAGGATGCCGTGCTCCTGATTGGCACCGCTGAGCACATAGCCGTCGAGTACGGTCCCATCCACGGAGCAGACCTGCCCATAGCCGAAGTCACGCTTCTGCTTCTGCGTGCCACGGTCGCGGCTCATCGCCATCCAGCCTGAGTCGACGATGGCCCAGCCCTTGTCGGCCTGGTGGCCGATCACCGTGGTGAGCACGCTGAGGGCGATGTCGTCCTCGGTGCATACGCCGATGTCGCGCATCACGAGGTCGAAGAACACGTAGACGCCGGCCCGCACCTCGGTAACGCCCTCGAGCGCCTCGGCCATCAGCGCCGTGGGCGTGGAGCCCACGCTGACCACCGGGCACGGCAGGCCCGCGTCGCGCAGCCGCTGGGCAGCGCGCACGCAGCCCGAGCGCTCCTGTTCGGCCATGGCTCGCAGGGCTTCGGGCGTATCGAGCTCGTAGCTGGAGCCGGCATGCGTCATCACGCCGCCGAGGCGCATGCCGCCGTCGTGCAGCACGTGCGCCACTTCGAGCAGCGCGTCTTCTTCGGGCCGGATGCCGGAGCGATGGCCGTCGGTGTCGACCTCGATCAGCACGTCGAACACCTCGCCGTTCGCGCGGCCGAACTCCACGATCGCGCGCGCCGACTCGACACCATCCGTGAGGATGCCCAGCGCGCAGCCTCTACGGCGCAGGTCCATCGCATGCTGCAGCCGGTGCGGCGCCATGCCGACGGCATAGAGGATGTCGGTGAAGCCCTCGGCAAAGAACTGCTCGGCCTCCTTCAGCGTGGAGACGGTGATGCCCTGCGCGCCCCCATCACGCTGTGCCTTGGCAACGGCGATGCACTTGCTGGTCTTCACGTGCGGGCGAAAGCGCACGCCGAGTTCGTTCATGCGCTGCTGCATGCGCGCAATGTTGCGCTGCATGCGCGAGCGCTCGATGAGGGCGGCGGGTGTGTCGATGGTGGCGAGGGTGTTGTTCATGAGCAAGCTCGTCATTTGCTGAAGGATTGCAGCCAGGGCAGCGTGGGTGCCAGCGTTGCCGCCTGCAGTTCGGGCGTCGGAGCACCCTGCGGCAGCGCCAGCCCGACGCGGTTATGCCAGTAGGTGCGCAGCCCGACCGCCGATGTGCCGAACATGTCGTAGCCCGAACCGGCAACGAAAGCCGCTTCTTCAGCCTTCACACCCAGCCGGTCGAGCGCCAAGCGATACGGACGTGGATCGGGCTTGTAGAAGCCGGCCTCCTCCGAAGTGACGACCACGTCCCAGTCGATGCCCAGCCGCGCCGCCGCGCGATGACCGAGCCGCTTCGAGCAGTTGGTGACCACCGCAAGCTTGCAGTGCGGCTTCAGCGCCAGCAACAGCTCGCGTGCGCCGTCCCACACGGGCAGGGTGTCCCATTGGGCTTCCAGTGCGTCGGGCACGGAGTCGGCCATGCCTGTGTGGCGCGCAGCGTCTTTCACCAGCTGCTCGTAGGGCACGTAGGCACCGCAGCCGTAAGTGAGCCGCAGGTACTCGGCGCGCCAGGCGCGGCCTTTCTCTTCGGAACCTGCGGCGGTGTTCCAGACGGTCCAGGAATCGAGCAGCGCCGTGAGCAGGTCGAAAAGCACGGCGCGTGGATAGGCGTTGTGGGCTTGCATGGGCATCGACTGTACGTTTCAAGGCCATGCTTGTGCTTCAATGCACGGTCATCAATCGTTAAGTACAAGTTAATGATCCAGATCGAAGACATGCAGCTTGCGGCCGCCCTGCTGCGCGAACCTTCGCTGAGCGCCGCGGCGCGCGCGCTCGACGTCACACCGCCCGCGCTGTCGATGCGGCTGCGCAAGCTCGAAGCCACGCTGGGCCTGTCGCTCGCCACCCGCACCGCGCGGCGGCTGAGCCTCACGCCCGAGGGCGAACGCTTCGCGCGCGAGGCGGCAGCGCTGCTCGGCCAGATCGAGGGGCTGCGCGAATCGATGCAGCGCGACGACCAGCGGCTCACCGGCACGCTGCGCATCGCCGCGCCCTTCGGCTACGGCCGGCAGTACATAGCGCCCATGCTCGCGCGCTTCGCCCGGCTGCACCCGGGGCTGAGCGTGCAGCTCGACCTGCGCGAAACCCCATGGCCCGACCGGCACGACGCCGACGCAGTGATCCATATCGGCACGGTGCGCGACTCGTCGTGGGTGGCGCGCACGCTGAGCGCCAACGAGCGCTGGCTGTGTGCGAGCCCGGAATACCTGCGCCTGCACGGCGTGCCCCGCGTGCCACGCGACGTGATGGCGCACGGCTGCATCAGCATCCGCGAGAACGATGAAGACGTGACGCTATGGCACGTGCGCCCGGCCAGCCGCGCAGCCGCCAGGGCCAAACCCCAGACCCTGCGCATCTCGCCCGCCTACGTTACCAACGACGGCGGCGTGGCCCGCCAGTGGGCCGAACAGGGCATGGGCTTGGTGCTGCGCTCCGAATGGGACGCGGCCGACGCCGTGGCACGCGGCACGCTGGTGCGCGTGCTGGCCGACTGGCAGTTCGACAGCGCGCCGGTCACGCTGCTGGTGCCTAGCCGCAAGGGGCGCACGGCGCGGGTGCAGGCCATCGTCGAATTCCTGGCGGAGAGCTTCGGCGCCAGGGAAAAGTAGTTGCGCGCATATCCATAGCCGCATTCATTCGTTGGCCGCGCGGGCCTCGCGCGCCAACACTCGCTGCTTCCAATTTTTCGGTGGAGAAGCTTGCGATGACCGTTCCTCTCGATCACTTACCGCCTTCGCGCCGCAGCGTGCTGCAGGCCGGGGCGGCGGCAGCCATCGTGGGCTCCGGTGCCCTGCTCGCCTCCGTGGCACGCTCGCAGCCACGCAAACTCACCTTCGCCTGGAGCCAGGCCGGCTTCTGCCTGGCCCCGGTACCGGTGGCACTGGAGCGGGGTTTCTTCGAGAAGAACGGGCTCGACGTCGAGCTGCTCAACTGGGCAGGCTCGTCCGACCAGATGCTGGAGGCACTGGCGACCGCCAAGGCCGACGTGGGCGTGGGCCTGATCCACCGCTGGGTGAAGCCGCTGGAGGCGGGCTTCGACGTCAAGGTGGTGGGCAGCGTGCACGGCGGCTGCCTGCGGCTGGTGGGGGCCAAGGCCTCGGGCGTGACGACCGACCTTGCCAGCCTCAAGGGCAAGACCATCGGCGTGTCGGACCAGAACAGCCCGGCCAGGCAGTTCTATGCCATTCATCTCGCGAAGAAAGGCATCGACATCGAGAAGGACGTCGACTGGCGCGTCTACCCCGCGGACCTGCTCGACGTGGCCGTGAAGAAGGGCGAGATCCACGCGATTGCCGACGGCGACCCGAACGTGTTTCTCATCGAGAAGCGCAACCCCGGCGTCTTCACCGAGATCGCCAACAGCGCCAAGGGCGAATACGCCGAGCGCCTGTGCTGCATCGTCGGCGCCCGCGGCGAGCTGGCGCGAAACGACAAGCCACGCGCGGCCGCCGTGGTGCGCGCGCTCGCGCAGGCCTCCGACTACGTGTCGGAGAACCCGAACGAAGCCGCCAGGATCTATTCGAAATACGCGCCCAAGGTGCCGCTCGAAGACCTGCAGAAGCTGCTGGCCGAGCTTACCTACAAGCACCATCCGGCCGGCAAGGCGCTGCGCAACGAGGTGGAAGCTTTCGCCGCCGACTTCCGCAACGCCGGCATCCTGAAGAAAAGCACTGACGTAGCGCGCTTCGCCAATCACGTGTCGCTGGACGTTCTCGCATGACCACCGCTGAACAGGTTCTGGACTCGCCGCTCGGGTTGCAGGGCAATGCGCCCGCTCATCACGCACCGCGGCAGAAAACCCCGCAGACGGTTGCGCTGCGCCCTCCCGCCCCCACCGGCATCTGGCCCACCGGCCTGCTCGCTGCAGCCGCCTGGGTCGCGCTGGGCCTTCTCACGCTGCTGTGGCCGAACAAGGAAGTCGGCTTCAACGACTGGGCCTTCACGCGCGAGTTCGGCATTGCCACGCTGGTGGTCGCCGCCCTGCTCTTCGCCATTTCGCTGCTGGGCCACCGCGCGGGCAAGCTGGCGCGCACGCTGCGGCCGGCCGGGCAATGGCTGGTCGCGCTGGCCGTAGTGCTTGCGCTGTGGGAGATCGGCACCGCCAAGCTCGGCGTGCTGCCCTCGCCTTTCTTCGCTCCGCCGCAGAGCCTGATCGACGTGGTTCATGAGGACTGGCAACGCCTGGGCCTGTCGACCGCGTATTCGCTGCGCCTGCTGGCCAATGGTTTCGTGCTGGGCGCGCTGATCGGCTTTGTCACTGGCGTGTCGATCGGCTGGTCGCGCATCGCGGGGTACTGGGTGCATCCGCTGCTGCGCTTCCTGGGGCCGGTGCCGGCGTCGGCGCTGCTGCCGCTGGCCTTCTTCTTCGCGCCGTCGAGCTATTCGGCCGCCGTGTTCCTCGTGGGGCTGGCCACCTTCTTCCCGGTGGCGGTGCTCACCTGGTCGGGCGTGGCCTCGGTGCACAAGAGCTACTACGACGTGGCGCGCACGCTGGGTGCTTCGGAGCGCTTCCTGGTGTTGCGGGTGGCGATTCCAGCCGCCCTGCCGCAGGTGTTCGTCGGCCTGTTCATGGGCCTTGGCGCCTCGTTCTCGGTGCTGATCACGGCCGAGATGATGGGCGTGAAGGCCGGGCTCGGCTGGTATCTGCAGTGGGCCCAGGGCTGGGCTGCATACGCCAACATGTACGCGGCGCTGTTCGTCATGGCCGCGCTGTGCTCGGGCCTCATCACGCTGCTCTTCAAGGTGCGCGACCGCGTGCTGTCCTGGCAGAAAGGAACCGTCAAATGGTGAACGCCGTACTCCCTTCCCCACCCGCCCCGGCAACGACCACTGGCGGCGCCCACATCGACATCCGCGGCGTCAGCCACTGGTTCGAGGTGTCCGGCGGCGTGCTGCAGGTGCTCGACGGCGTCGACCTGCAGGTGCGCCCCGGCGAGTTCGTCGCGCTGCTGGGGCCCAGCGGTTGCGGCAAGTCGACCCTGCTGCGGCTGGTGGCCGGGCTCGAACCCGCAACCGCCGGCACCATCACGCAGAACGGCGAAGCCATCACGCGGCCCGACCCGTCGCGCATCGTCGTGTTCCAGGACCCGACGCTCTACCCATGGCGCAGCGTGTGGGACAACGTGGCGCTGGGCCTGCAGGCGCGCGGCGTGCTGAAGGAACAGCGCGCCCGCGTCGACGAAGCGCTCAAGCTCGTGGGCCTCACCGAATTCGCGAAAGCCTTTCCGCATCACCTCTCCGGTGGCATGGCGCAGCGCGTGGCATTGGCGCGTGCGCTGGTCAACGACCCGCAGCTGCTGGTGCTCGACGAGCCGCTGGGCAAGCTCGATTCGCTCACGCGCATCGCGATGCAGAGCGAGCTGGTCAACCTGTGGCAGCGCGCCGGCTTCTCGGCGCTGCTGGTCACGCACGACGTGGAAGAGGCGCTGTTCCTGGCCAACCGCGTGATCGTGCTGAGCGACCGGCCGGCGCGCATTGCGGCGGAACTGGTGGTCGATCTGCCTTACCCGCGCCATCGTGGCGACCCGCGGCTGGCCGAATTGCGGCACGAGGCGCTCAAGCACCTGGGACTCGACGCCACGTGGTGACATGAACGTTTTGCCCGAGGCCGGTTGGCTCAACCTGCTGGTCGGCCTGCTGCAGGGCGCGCAACTGCAGCTGTTGCGCCTGCTCGATGCGCTGGGGCTGGTCTCGCACGCGCACGGCCAGCCGGCATGGCCGTGGGCGCTGCGGTTGTCGGGCGAGAACCTGCTGATCGATCTTGGCCAGGCGCGACGGCTCGGGCTCACGGTGGTCGTGCTTGCGGTGGCGGTGCTGACGCTGCTGCTCGCCGCCCTCTGGCGTCGTCGCCGCGTGTGGCTCGTTGCGGCGGCCGCGTTGCTGGTCGCGCTGGCGCCCTGGCCCGAAGCCAACGTGGTGCTGGTACCCGCGTACCCGACCAGCTTCCAGACATCGCCCACGGGCTTCACCGCAGACAGCATCGAGCGCGGGCGCGTGCTGTATGCGGCGCAGTGCGTGGCCTGCCATGGCACCGATGGGCGTGGACAAGGACCGCTGGCAGCTTCACAACCCGTGTGGCCGCCCAATCTTGGCGGGCCGCTGCTGTGGCGGCGCGCCGACGGCGATGTGCTCTGGCATGTGATGAATGGCATGCGCGACCGGCGCGGCGCCCCGACGATGCCCGGCTTCGGCGGTGTGCTGCGCGACGCGGATGCCTGGGCGCTGATCGACTTCATGAAAGCGCAGGGCGCGGGTGAAAGCCTGCGTGCGGCCGGGCTGTGGACGCAGCCGGTCGCTCCGCCCGATGTGGCTGTGCAATGCAAGGGCAAGCCGCTACGCAGTCTGAGCAGTTGGCGCGGGCAGCGCTTGCGGATCGTGGCTGCGGGTGCGAGCGTGCCGCCGCTGCTCGACGACCCGCGCCTCGTCACCGTGTTCCTTGCGCCGGACGCCAAGGCCGCCGCATCGCAGGCCGACGATTGCATCGCCGCCTCGCCCGCCGCATGGGCCGCCTTCTCGCTGGTCGCCGCGACCTCGCAACTCGCGGGCACGCAGCTGATCGTGGACCGCGACGGCTGGCTTCGCGCGCGCGGCGAACCCGGCAAAGGCGCGTGGAGTGACGACGACCTGCTGTGCCGCACCGAGCAGCCTGCATCGGCTGGCACGCGGCCGTTGGCGCCGGACGGCCTGGGCGCACTCATCGCGCGCATGGACGCCGAACCCGTGCGCTTCGTCAAGGGCGGATTCGTCCACTGACGCCCGCAACAGGACTACGATGTTTTCCGGGCCCATCGCCCATCAACCCAGAAGGAGACAGACCCCATGTCCAACCACGTCTACAAATCGCTGGAGCTGACGGGCTCCTCCTCAACCGGCATCGAAGACGCCGTGCAAACCGCCATCGCCAAGGCGCACGAAACGCTGCGCAACATCCAGTGGTTCACCGTCACCGAGACGCGCGGGCACGTGGTGGACGGCAAGGTCGCGCACTGGCAGGTGACGCTGAAGATCGGCTTCACGCTGGAGTGAGCCGAACGCGGGGGCGTTCGAGCCAGGGCCTCTGCTAACGCATGTATCCCAGGTCCCGCACATCGGAGCGAACGGCCGAGCGGTCCGCCCCCTGCATCGGCAGGCTCACCAGCAGTTCGAGCCGGCGGCGCAGCGAGAACAGCATCTGGACGGCGTCGTGCGCGGTCTTCTCCAGGTCGTCGCCGCCGGCGATGTCGGGGTAGGCCCATAGCGCCGCGTCGGGCTGGCCGGGCCATGACGGCTGGCGGGATGCGCTGGCCGCGTCCAGCGTGATGACGAAGTCCGCCGGGGAGGCATTCGCGCGCACCAGCTCGTCCCAGCTGCGCAGCGGCCGTTCGGGAGGGGGGATGCTGGCGCTCGTCAATGCGGCAACGGCCGCGAGATGGAACTCACGGGCAATGTGCCCGGGTTGACCGCAGGAAGATACCGAGAACCGCTTCGGGTCCAGGTGCGCGAGGCACGCTTCGGCAAGGATGCTGCGCAATGAATTTCGTCGCGAGACGAAGATCACGCCAATACGTTTTTGCATGGAGCCTTGAATATAGCCAAGCGCGCTGACCACGTCATGACTTAGGTCAAGACCCTGTGCAACTGCCCCCGAACGGTGCGGAACGGTGCAGACTTGGGGGCATGGACAAGCATTTCCTGACCCCGCTTTTCGCACCCGCCTCCATCGTGGCCTTCGTCGGCCACGCCGACGACCCGGGCGGCCAGACCCCTGCGGGCCGCACGCTGCGCGAGGCCTTCCGTGCCGACCGTTTCGACGGCACCCTGCGCTTTCTGGACGTGCGCACCAAGGGCACGCTCGAAGAACTGGCCCAGACCCATGCCGATCTCGCGCTGATCGCGCTGGCGCCGCGCGACGTGGCGGCCGCGCTTGAAATCGCGGGGCGCATCGGCTGCAAGGCGGCGGTGGTTCTTTCGAGTGGCATCGGCGCCGACGAGGCAGCGCAATGGCGCAAGATCGCACGCCGCGAAGGCGTGCACCTGCTGGGGCCGAATTCGCTGGGCTTCCAGCGGCCGCTGCTGCACCTTAATGCCAGCGTGGCCGGGCCACTGGCCAGACCAGGGCCGCTCGCGCTGGTGGCGCAATCTGGCGCGCTCACAGCCTCGATGCTCGACTGGGCGCGCCAGAACGGCGTCGGCTTTTCGAGCGTGGTGTCGCTGGGCCCGCACACCTCGGTCGACATTCCGCAGGTGCTTGACTTCCTGGCCAACGACCAGGCCACGCACAGCATCATCGTGTACCTCGAAGGCATTGCCGATGCGCGGCGCTTCATGAGCGCGCTGCGCTCGGCCTCGCATGCCAAACCGGTGGTGGTGCTCAAGGCCGGGCGCAAGCCGGCGGGCAACGAGGCCGCGCAGACGCACAGCGCCGCCATCGTGGGCAGCGACGACGTGTTCGATGCCGCGCTGCGCCGCGCGGGCGCGGTGCGGGTTCGCTCCTTCGTCGAGCTGTTCTCGGCCGCCAAGTGCCTGGCCTCGCGCTACCGGCCGGTGGGCAAGCGCCTGGCCGTGGTCACCAACGGCGGCGGTCCTGGTGTGCTGGCGGCCGACTGGATCAACGAGATCGGCCTCCACCTGGGCAAGCTTTCCGCGCCCGCGCAGAAGCTGCTGCAGCCCACCCTGCCCCCGCTCGCATCGTTGAACGACCTGATCGATCTTTCCGAAGAGGCCCTGCCCGCGCATTACCGCGCCGCCATCGATGCCGCCTCGGCCGACAGCCAGGTCGACGGCGTGCTCGCCATCTTCTCTCCCAAGGCCGGCGCCGACGCAGCTGCCACCGCGAAAGCGCTGGCCGACATTCCCCGGCCGATGAACAAGCCGCTGCTGGCCTGCTGGATGGGCGACTCGTCCGTGGGCAAGGCGCGCTCGGTACTGGCCGACGCCACCATTCCGAGCTTTCGCACGCCTGAAGCCGCGGTGGGCGCCTTCGGCAACATCGCGGCCTTCTATCAGAACCAGCAGTTGCTGCAGCAGACGCCGCCGCCGCTGTCGGCACTGGCCAAGCCCGACATCGAGGGCGCGCGCCTGATCATCGAAAGCGTGCTGGCCGAGCGGCGCCATGTGCTGACCGAGATGGAATCGAAGTCGCTGCTGTCGTCCTTCCACATTCCGATCACGCGTACGCTGCTCGCACGCAGCGCCAGCGAGGCCATGATGATCGCGACGCAGCTGGGCTTTCCGGTGGCGCTGAAGATCGACTCGCCCGACATCGCGCACAAGTCCGACGTGGAAGGCGTGGCGCTCAACGTGCTGAACGGCACCAGCGCGCGCGACACCTACGTCGAGATGATGGAGCGCGTTGCCCGCCTCGCGCCCGAGGCCCGCATCAACGGTGTGACCGTGCAGAAGATGGTGCGCGCGCGGCGCGGGCGCGAGATCTACGTGGGCATGGTCACCGACCAGCCCTTCGGCCCCGTCATCGTTTTCGGCGCGGGCGGCACCATGATCGAGCTGCTGAACGACCGCGCCATGGAACTGCCGCCGCTCAACCAGTTTCTTGCGCACCGGCTCATCGAGCGCTCGCGCGTGGCCGAGACGCTGGGCGAATGGCGCGGCGCTCATGCAGTGAACATGGAAGCACTCGAAGACGTGCTGCTGCGCGTGTCCGAAATGGTGTGCGAGCTGCCCGAGCTGCGCGAGATGGACATCAACCCCATCATCGTGGACGAGTCGGGCGCCATTTCGGTCGATGCGCGCATCGTGGTCGGCAGCACCACGCAGGCGGTGGCGGCCCACGTCAGCAACGCGGTCAACGGCTACCAGCACCTGGCCATCATGCCGTATCCCGCGCGCTACCGGCGTGAATGGCCGCTGCCCGGTGGCGGCACGTACATCGTGCGGCCGGTTCATCCCAACGACGCGCAGATGCTGCAGGCGCTGGTGCAGGGCCTGTCGCCCGAGAGCCGCTGGTTCCGCTTTGTCTCGCGCTTCCACGAGCTGCCGCCCTCGATGCTGTCGCGCTTCACGCTGATCGACTACGACCGCGAGATGGCGCTGGTGGCGGTGGTGATGGAGCGCAGCGTGTCGCCCGACGGCACCGTGCTCGAAAGCGAGCACATCGTGGGCGTGTCGCGCTACATCACCAACCCCGACCAGACCAGCTGCGAGTTCTCGCTGGTGGTGGCCGACGAGTTCAGCGGCAAGGGCATCGGCTCGCGGCTGATGGAAAGCATCATCGACGTGGCGCGCGACAAGGGCCTGGCCGAGATCGACGGGCTGGTGCTGGCCAACAACCCCGACATGCTGAAGCTGGTGCGCAGGCTTGGCTTCACCGTGAAGCCCTTCCCCGAAGACCCGGACTTCAAGCTCGTGACGTACATGCTGTAGAGGCCCCGGGGCGCCCGGGTCGGGCGGAGATAATCGCGCCTCACTCTCCGATGACCTGAATGTTCCTGCGCTTCCTCGGCCGCTTCGCGGCATCGCTAGTCGTATTGCTGTCGGCGATGTGGGCCTGCATGGCACTTTGGTATCAGTTGCCGGGGCCTTCCTTCGTGAAGATCGGCGCAGGCGTGCTGTGGGCCGGCTTCGGCCTTGCCGCCATCGCGCTGCTGTGGCGCGGCAAGGCAGCGCGCGCCCTGCTCTCCTACGTGGTTGGCTTCGCATTGCTGATGGGCTGGTGGGGCACCATCCTGCCCTCGCAGAACCGCCTGTGGGCCGATGACGTGTCCCGCCAGTTGCACGCCCATGTCGACGGCAACATCGTGACGATGGACAACGTGCGCAACTTCGAATGGCGCAGCGACACCGACTACACCCAGCGCTGGGAAACGCGCAGCTACGACCTCGACCGCCTGCGCTCGGTCGACGTGGCGCTCTCGTACTGGAGCGGCCCCGCCATCGCGCACACGCTGGTGTCCTTCGGTTTCGATGACGGGCAGTTCGTTACCTTCTCCATCGAGATCCGCAAGGAGCGCGGTGAAAGCTTCTCGTCGGTCGGCGGCTTCTTCAAGCAGTTCGAGACCAGCCTCGTTGCGGCCGACGAGCACGACATCATGCGCGTGCGTACCAACGTGCGTGGCGAAGACGTCTACATGTACCGCGTGCGCCTGCCGCAGCAGGAAATGCGCTCGCTGTTCGTGGCCTACCTGGGCGAAAGCGCGGCGCTGGTGCGCGAGGCCAGCTTCTACAACACGCTCACCGCCAACTGCACCACCATCGTGTATGCATTGGCCAAGCGCATCGTGCCCGGCCTGCCGATGGACTGGCGGTTGCTGGCCTCGGGCTACCTGCCCGACTACCTCTACGACGTGGGCGGCCTTACGCCCGGCTACAGCATGGAAGCGCTGCGCGCGGCGGGCCGCATCACCGACCGTGCCATCGCCACCGACAAGGCGGCGCCGGGCGTGAACTTCTCGCAGGCGATCCGGCAAGGCCTGCCGGGCCTCGAGGACTCCAAGGCCCCCAAGGCGAAGCCGTGATGCGCATGCGCTTTCTTTGCCTTTTGTGTACCGCCGTGCTGCTGGCCGGTTGCGCGGGCGTGAAGGTCGGCTCGATCTCGCCGGCCGAATACCTCGCGCAGCGCCGCGGCGACGTGCTCACCACCGGCGAGCTCAGCACCTCCGCACAGGAAGTGCTGCGCGTGATCGGCTCCGACGCCGATCTGTGCCGCAAGGACGGCCAGGCCTGCCGCAATGCGCTGGCCGACTCATCGGGCCTGAGCGACGAACAGCGGCTGTCCGCGCTGTCGGAAGTGTGGCTGCAGGTAGCGCTCGCGGCAGACAAAGGCGGCACCGCAGCGCAGCCAGATTCATCGGCCACCACGGCCATCGAGGCCTGGCTCGAAACCGCGCGCCATGCCTACGCCTACCTGTTCTACACCGCCCGCAAGCCGCGCGACCGCGCCTTCGAAGACCGGCAGACGCAGGTTCGCGACTACTACAACTACGCGGTGCAGCAGGCCATTACCGGCCTCTTCAAGACCTACCGGCGCACCGGTTCGCCATCGGACCCGCCCCCGGAAGTGCCGCAGGTAGGCGACTGGCGCATCGAAACCGACGTATCAGCACTGCGCCTGCCCACCAGCGCGCCGCTGCCTGACGAACTGATTCCCGCCGCCTCGCTCACCTTCTCTGGCCTGCGCAACACCTACCGGCGCGACGGCTTCGGCGCGGAGCTGGTGGCGGCAAACGCCAAGCGCACGGACGACGAGGCAACGCCCGGCCCGGCCGACGACAAGCGCCCGCCCCGGCCGCCCTACCGCGAGATGCCCTTCCCCGCCGTCACAGCGCTGCTGCTGTTCGACGGCGCCAATCTCGACGAGATCCTGCGCACCCACACGCTGCGCATTGCGGCCTACGACCCGTACCGCACCGCCAACGTGCAGCTGGCCGGGCAGGAGGTGCCACTGGCCGCCAACTTCACCTCGGGCTATGGCCTGTGGCTCGCGCGCTCCGACTTCGCGCTGCAGGCCCTGCGCAGCCTGTTCGGCGGCCGCGACGGGCTCACGCAGCCGCGCATCTACCTGATGCAGCCCTACGACCCGAACCGCCGCACAGTCATCATGCTGCACGGCCTCGCGAGCAGCCCCGAGGCGTGGATCAACGTGGCCAACGAAGTGCTCGGCGACGAAACGCTGCGCCGCCGCTACCAGATCTGGCAGGTGTATTACCCCACCAACGCACCGCTGCCGATCAACAACTTCGCGATCCGCGAAGCCGTCACGCAGACGCTTGCGCACTTCGACCCCACGGGCAAGGCCGAGGCCTCGAACAACATCACGCTGATTGGCCACAGCATGGGCGGCGTGCTGTCGCGGCTGATGGTGTCGTCGTCGGAAGACAAGCTCTGGGAGGCGCTGCTGGCCAGCTACCCGATGCAGGGCGCGCAGCAGCAGCGCATGGAAGAAAAGCTCGCGCCCTACCTGCGCTTCGAGCCGCTGCCGCAGGTGAGCGACGCGATCTTCATCGCCTCGCCGCACCGCGGCACCGACTTTGCCAACAACCGCGTCTCGCGCTGGGTGGCCAACCTCATCACGCTGCCGGTGGCAATGCTGGGGCAGCTGAGCGACATCTCGCGCGAACTGATCCGCATCGCGCCCAGCACGCAGGGCCAGGAGCCGCTGCGCATTCCCAACAGCATCGACAACCTGAGCGACCGCGATCCGTTCGTGCGGCTGTCATCGGGGCTGCCGATGAATCCGCGCGTGCGTTTTCATTCGATCATCGGCAACGACACGCCGGGCGTGGCGCAGGCGCTGTCGAGCGACGGCATCGTGCCGTACGCAAGCTCGCACCTGGACGGCGCGGCATCGGAGCTGGTGATTCCGTCAGCGCACAGCGTGCAGGAGAATCCGTTGGCGATCCTGGAGATACGGCGGATCCTCAGGGAGCAGCTGCGTTCGCAGCCGCCGCGCTGACCGCGCGGCTACCTCTTCGCGGAGCGCTGCGCCCGCACGCGCTTCAGGAAGTCCTGGAAGAGCGCCTTCTTCTCGGGAAAGCGCTCCGCTCCCTCCGCGAAGATTGCCTCCGCGGCGGCCAGCTCTCCCAGCCGCATGAGGCACTCGCCCTTTGAGAAGAAAGCAGCCGGCCCGTCGGGATTCACCCGCAGCGACTGCTCGAAGTCGTTCAGCGCTTCACGGAAATTCCCGAGTTCCATGTGGGTGAACGCCCGGTTGTCGATGGCTTCGAAGAACAGCGGAAAGAGCTCCACCGCCGCGTCGTACTCGGCAATGCCCTCCTGTTTCCTGCCCTGCTCGCAGAGTTCATTCCCGCGCAGGTAATGCGCGTTGGCCTCGCGGACGATCTCCTTGCTGTCCTTTCCGGTCACCTCGAGGTAGCGCGGAAAGTCCGTGAGCCTCAGGTACTCGGCAAAGCCGATCAGGTCTTCTTCGGTGGGCTGCCGGTTGCCGATCAGCTCCCAGCCCTCCTCACCGAAGCTGCCTGCGTCGATGGGGGCATGCCATATCGACACCTCCGCCTGGTTCAGGGAATCGGCCGTGGGCTTGGCGTCCATCGGCTTGTAGCTCAGGCAATGGGCGGCCGCCGTTCCATCGGGCCATGGGTCGACTTCGAGGATCCAGACGGCCCGCCAGACCTGTCCGTCGCGTTGGGTAAGCAGGTCGCCTGGCTTCACCGCCAACCGGCTTTCCGCCGGGGAATTGGATGTGGAAGCCGAGCCGGCAAGACGTGCGGCAAGCCGCTGGATGAATCGGAAAGGCATGGTGTCGGATGTCTTGAGGATCTACACGCGGGTAACAGGCAGGAGCGCGCCACTTTAGCCGCTCGGCGCAAGGCGAAAAAAAGCGGGCCCAAGGGCCCGCCCAAAGCCGTCCATCGAATTGCACAAGAAAGCGCAACCCGACTCCGACTCACCTCGAACTCAACTCCTGCTTCCTCTCATTTCCTCCTCCAGATCAAAGCGATCGCCAACCAAGCTCCGGCGCTATGCGGCCGGACAGGTCGGTCAATATCTGTTCGTAGTCCTCGCTGCTGAAGTTGTAGGGCAGCTCCACGCGCAATTCGCTCACATGCGGCAGCACCGGGTCGTGCCGCAGGCGCTCCAGGATTTCATCGGACGTGCCCACGAGATCGGTCGCGAACAGCGTGCGCCGCTCACCCTGCGGTGCCAGCGTGCGTTCGACGCGTCCTGCCGCGAACTCGCGGTAGCGCTTGCGCGTGGCGGCATCGGCGCCATCGAGCGGCACGATCACGCGGCCCAGCGCCACCCTGCCCTTGCGCGCGTCCGCCTCGCTGGCGCGATAGCGCTCGATCAAGCCCAGCTGCGCCTGCAGAAAGTCGTCGGTGGTCTCGCCCGAGAGCACATTGCCCAGCAGCAAATTGAACCCGTTGCGCCCCGCCCATTCGACCGAGCGCAGCGAGCCGCCGCCATACCAGAGCCGGTCGATCAGGCCCGGTGCATGGGGCTGCACACGTGGCCGCACACGTCCGCTGGCCGATTCGACAAAAGTCTGGTCATCCCCAAGCAGTGTGTCTTCCAGATTGGCCTTGAGCCGCCCCACGCGCTTGTGCGTGAAGTCGATGGTGTTCGCCGCCACGTCGTAGAAGCGGTTGCCGAGCAGTGCTCCATGCAGCGGCGCGCCAGCGCTCAGGCCCACTTGCACCCGGCCGCGCGACAGCACATCGACCGTGGCCAGGTCTTCGGCGAGACGGAACGGGTTCTCGTACCCCATCTGGATCACCGCCGCGCCCAGTTCGATGCGGCACGTGCGCTGCGTCGCGGCGGCCAGGAAGGTCGCGGCCGACGACACACCGCGCTCCAGATGGCGCTGCCGTACCCATGCGCCGTTGAAGCCCTGCTTCTCGCCGAACTCGAAGAGCTTCAGCGCGGCCTCGATGCCCGCGAAAGGGTCGGCCTCGGCGTAGTTGCCCGGCGTCAGGAATGCGAGATGGCGAATGCTCACGGCGCGAACTTCGGCAACCCGGGCGGGTTGGTCTCCGACTTTGGCAACGCCTCTTCGGCCAGGCTCCAGCGCGCGAGCGCCTTGGCATAGGTGCCGTTGCGGATCAGGTTGTTGGCCGCGGTGGTCAGCGCCGCCGCGAGGCCGCTGCCCTTGCGCGTGGCAATGGCCACGTCCGACTTCAGCGGCCAACCCGCATTGACCGTGCCGACCAGCCTGATCTGCCCGTTCTTCGCCGCCTCGTAAGCCTGTGGCGCATTCGGATTGAAATTGGCGTCGACCCGCTTGGTGACCACCGCCAGCGTGCGCGTCACATCGTCGTCGTAGTACTGGATCTCGACGGGCTTCAAACCTGCCGCAACGTTCTGCCGGTTCCACTCGAGCAGGATGCGCTCCTGGTTGGTGCCGGCGCCGGTCGTCAGCTTCAGGCCCGCAACGTCCTTCCGCTCCCTGATCGACTTGATGGCGCTGTCGGTGCGCACATAGAAGCCGTGCAGGCCGAGGCGATAGGTCGAGAAGTCGAACTTCTCCTTGCGCTGCTCGGTCACGCCCACGTTGGAGATCACGGCGTCGTACTTGCCCGAGCTCAGGCCCAGCGGCCAGTCGGCCCAGGCAATGGGCTGCAGGTCGAGCTTGAGGCCCAATGCTTCGGCGATGAGCAGCGCGAAGTCGGGGTCGAAGCCGACGACGGTCTTCGCGTCGGTGGCGTAGGTCGATATGGGTGGCGCGAACGGTGCGATCGCGACCGTCAGCACGCCTTCCTTCACGAACTTGAAGCCCGGCGGAATCGCGTTGACGGCCTCGGCGTCCTTGCCGGTGCGCAGGCGGCCGCGTTGCTCAGGGCTGAAGTCGAACTTGTCGGCGGCATGGGCCACGCCGGCCACGAGCGTGAGCGCGACAAGGCCACGGGCGATCCAGGCGTGCTTGAGAAAAGTCATGGCCATCATCAGTTCTTCGGCAGGCCCGGCGGGTTGGTGCGCGAGGCTGCGATGGCCTCCGACTCCAGGTTCCAGCGCGACAGCGCCTTGGCGTAGTTGCCGTTCTTGATTTGCGTGTTCAGCGCCAGCGTGACCGCATCGGCAAGGCCCGAGCCCTTGCGCGAGGTAACGGCAATCTCGGCCGTCTGCGGCCAGCCGCCCGAGAACACGCCCGCGAGCTTCGTCTTGCCGTCGCGCGCCTCGTAGGCAGCGATGGCGTTCGGGCCCACGTAGGCATCGGCGCGGCCCGACTGGATGGCCAGGCGCTGCACCACATCGTCGTCGTAGTACTGGATCTCCACCGGCTTCAGCCCGGCCGCCACGTTCTGCTTGTTCCAGCGCAGAAGAATCTGCTCCTGGTTGGTGCTGGCGGAAACGATCAGCTTCAGGCCCGCGATGTCCTTCGGCTCCTTGATCGCGCCGAGCTTGCTGTCCGACTTCACGTAGATGCCGATCTGGTCGTTGCGGTAAGTCGAGAAGTCGAACTTCTCCTTGCGCTCTTCCGTGACGGTCACGTTGGACACCACCACGTCGAACTTGCCCGACTGCAAGCCCAGCGGCCAGTCGGCCCAGGCGGTGGACACAAGCTCCAGCTTGCGACCGAGGCTGTCGGCCACCAGCTGCGCGATGTCGGGGGCGTTGCCCACCGGCGTCTTCGTGTCTGTCGCATAGGCGGCGAACGGCAGGCGGCCGGTGGTCGTGCCGACGACGAGCACGCCTTCCTTCTGGAACTTGAAGTCCTTCGCGAGCTTGATGGCCTCGTCGATCTTCTGCGCGCGCGGGCGGCCGGGCTGCTCGGGGCTCAGGTCGGGTGCCGGCTGGGCCGATGCGGCCAACGGCACCAGCAGTGCGGCCAGGAGAACGGACAGGATGTTTCGTCGATGGGTCATGAAGGGCAATGCAGCAAGAAGGGAAGAAAGGAAAAGTCAAAGAACCTTGGCCAGGAACTCGGCCGTGCGCGGATGCTCGGGCGCGCTGAACACCTTGTCGGGCGAGCCGGTTTCGAGAATCCGCCCGCGCTCCATGAAGACGATGGTGTCGGCCACTTCGCGGGCAAAGCCGATCTCGTGCGTGACGATGACCAGCGTGGTGCCCGAGCGCGCCAGCTCCTTGATGACGGCCAGCACCTCGCCGACCAGTTCGGGGTCGAGCGCCGAGGTGGGCTCGTCGAACAGCAGCACCTTCGGCCTGAGCGCCAGCGCACGGGCAATCGCCACGCGCTGCTGCTGGCCGCCGGAGAGCTGTCTTGGATAGGCGTGCGTCTTGTCGCTCAGGCCAACGCGCACCAGCAGTTCGGAGGCCAGCGCCTCGGCCTCGGCACGCGGCAGGCCGCGCACCGACACCGGCGCCTCCACGATGTTCTCCAGCACCGTGAGGTGCGGGAACAGGTTGAAGTTCTGGAACACCATGCCCACGTCGACGCGGCGCTTGAGAATTTCCTTCTCGTGCAGCTCGTAGAGCGTGTCTTCGTCGCGGCGGTAGCCGATGAGCTCGCCGTCGATGGCAATGAAGCCGTCGTCCACGCGCTCCAGGTGGTTGATGGCGCGCAGCAGCGTCGACTTGCCCGAACCCGACTGGCCGAGGATGACCGTCACGCTGCCCTGCCCCACGGTCAGCGTCACGTCGTCGAGCACCTTGAGCGCGCCGAAGCTCTTCGAAACGCCGTGGATAGTGACCTCGCCACCCTGCGTGAGCGGATCGGTCCATCGCGGCACCTGTGCAGGGGCATCGGCAACAGATGCTTCCTCGGCCACAGGCCGCGCCGCCGGCACCTTCACGCGCCACAGCCCGCGCACCACGCCGCCAAGCCACGAGCTCGGCGGATTGCGCAGCGCACCGCGCGAGAAATGCCGCTCGACGTAATGCTGCACCACCGACAGCACCGTGAGGATGATGAGGTACCACACCGTCGCCACCATCAGCAGCGGAATCACTTCCAGGTTGCGCCGGTAGATGATCTGGATCGTGTAGAACAGCTCGGGCAGCGCCAGGATGTAGAGGTTCGACGTGCCCTTGGCCAGCCCGATGATGTCGTTGAACGCCGTGGGCAGAATGGTTCGCATGGCCTGCGGCAGCACGATGCGAAAGGACTGCCGCGTGCGCGACAGCCCCAGCGCCGCCGCCGCTTCCAGCTGCCCCTGCTCCACCGACAGGATGCCGCCGCGCACGATCTCCGAGGCAAAGGCCGCCTGGTTCAGCGTGAGGCCCAGCAGCGCCGCCACGAACGGGCTGATCAGTTGCGTTGTCGGGTACGAGAAGAAGGTGACGTCGGTGCCCGGAATGCCCAGCGTCACCGTCTCGTAGAGATAGCCCAGGTTGTTGATGATCAGCAGCAGCACGATCACCGGAATCGACCGGAAGATCCAGGTGAACACCCAGGCCAGCCGCGCCAGCAGCGGCGAGCGGGACACACGCGCCAACGCCAGAGCAGTGCCGAAGAAAAAGCCCAGCAGCGCGCCCAGCGCCGTCAGCAGCAATGTGCGGCCCAGGCCTTGCAGCACAGGCTCGGCGAAGAACCATTGCGCGAATACGCCCCAGCCCCAGCGCGGGTTGGTCAGTGTCGAATGCAGCACGATGCCGATGACCAGCACCGCGAAGATCGTGCCGGCCGTTCGCGCGGGGTATCTGGCCGGCACGACGCGAAAGTGCGAGTAGTCGCCCTTCGCGGGCACTGGTGCAGGTGCTGGGCGCTGCGGTTGCGGCGCGCGAACCGGTACGGGGCTTCGCGGCTCGGCGCCGGCATCGAGAACGGTCGTATTCATCGCTGCACCGCCCCGGCCTGTTGCTCTGCAAGGCGACCGTGATGGCGCCCCGTGTTCAAGTACTTCTCGAACGGCAGCTTGCGCGGCGTCTCCGGGTCGACAGGCGGATCGAACAGCGCCGTGTAGCCATGGCCGAGATACAGGCCCACGGCCTCAGGCTGGCGAAAGCCGGTCGTCAGGTAGATGCGCTCATAGCCCTGCCGCAGCACCTGTGCTTCCAGTTCCGCGAGCACCTTGCTGGCCAGGCCCTGCCGCCGCAGGTCGCTGTGCGTCCACACGCGCTTGAGTTCCGCTGTGCGCTCGTCGTGGCGCATGAACGCGCCGCCACCGATGGCAACGCCGTCGCGCAGCAGCAGCACGAAGTTGCCGCCGTGCGATGGCGCGAACACCTCGGGCGGATAGCGGTCCATCTCGCGCGGCGCACCCGGCTCGCGCAGCACGTCGCCGTAGCGGCTGTCGTACTCGAAGGCCAGGCCTTCGATGAGCGGCTTCGCGCGCGGGTCGAGCGGCGTGGTGTAGAGGAACTGTTCGCTCATCAGGCAGCCTTCCGCACTGCGGGCGCGACTTCCTGCGCCGCATGGCGGCTCGCCTTGCGCGGCAGGCCCAGGTGGTCACGCAGCGTGTGACTGGGCAGTTCGCGCTGGTAGCGCCCGCGCGCTTCCAGCACCGGAATCACGAACTCGATGAAGTCGTCGAGGCCCTGCCCCAGCACCGGAAATCCGAGGATGAAGCCATCGGCCGCGCCCTCGTCCACCCAGCGGATGATCTCGTCGGCAATGCGCTCGCCGGTGCCCACGAACTGCGTGCGTGGCGTGGCCACTTCGAGCGCCACTTCGCGCAGGGTCTGGCCCTTAGCCTTCGCATTGGCCTTGATGCGGTCGGTTGTCGAGCGAAAGCTGTTGCGGCCGATCTCGCCCAGCTCGGGGAACGGCGCGTCCAGCGGGTACTGGCTGAAGTCGTGGTGGTCGAAGAAGCGGCCGAGGTAGGCCAGTGCCTCTTCCACCGTCAGCAGCTCGCGGATGGCGCGGTACTTGGCCTCGGCCTCCGCCTCGGTGGCCGCGACCACCGGGCCGATGCCGGGGAAGATCTTCACGTCGTCGGCCTGGCGGCCTTGTGCGACGGCGCTGGCCTTCACCTGCCGCAGGAAGCTGCGCGTGTCTTCCAGCGAAGGCGAATGGGTGAACACCGCGTCCGCATACTTGCCCGCGAGCCCGATGCCCGCGTCCGACGAGCCAGCCTGGAAGATCACCGGCTGCCCCTGCGGCGAGCGCTGGATGTTCAGCGGGCCCGACACCTGGAAGAAGCGCCCCTTGTGGTCCAGCGGGTGCAGCTTCTCGCGGTCGAAGAACTGGCCGCTCTCGCGGTTGCGCACGAAGGCGTCGTCGTCCCAACTGTCCCACAGGCCTTGCGTGACGGCCAGGTACTCGTCGGCGATCTCGTAGCGCAATGCGTGCTCGGGGTGCGCGCGGCTGTAATTCTTGGCGCTGCCTTCGAGCGGCGTGGTCACCACGTTCCAGCCCGCGCGCCCGCCGCTGATCAGGTCGAGCGAGCCGAACTGGCGTGCCACCGTGAACGGGTCGCTGTACGAGCTGGAGACAGTGCCCGCGAGGCCGATCTTCGAGGTCACGGTCGCGAGCGCTGACAGGATCGAAATCGGCTCAAAGCGGTTGAGAAAGTGCGGGATAGATTTCTCGTTGATGTAGAGCCCGTCCGCCACGAATGCGAAGGCGATGCCTGCTGCTTCGGCCTTCTGTGCGGTGCGCACGAAGAAATCGAGGTTCACGCTGGCATCCGCAGGACCGCCCGGATGCTTCCAGGAATTCATGTGGCTGCCGGCCCCCTGCAGCATGACGCCGAACTTGATGTTGTTGCTCATGACGATTGCTCTCTTGTCTCTTCTGGAATGGAAAGGAAAGGCTCAGGCCGGCACGGGTGTCGATTTGTGCGCCTTGGCGAGCAGTTCGACGGATGCGTGACGCTCCGCGAAACCGGCCACCGGGATGTCGATGACGAACTCCTCGATGCCATAGCGCTCGCTCAGCGCATCGAGCGCATCGCGCACCTCTTCACCGGTGCCCGCGACCACATGAGGGCGGCGTTCTTCGGTGCGGTAGTCGCTCACGCCAGCCTGCCGCGCGAACTCGGCAGCGGCTTCGAGGCTCGGCAGGTTGACGCTCTGGCCGGTGGGCAGGTGCACGCGGAAGCTGCGCAGCGCGCCGACAAGCTCCGCGGCCTTCTCGTGCGTCTCTGCCGCGAATGCAAAGAGCGCGAGCATCGGTGCGCGCCCCGACTCCGCGCGATAGGCATCGAGTGATTGCGCGAGATTCACCGGGTCGCCGTTGAAGTGCCCCGCATAGACGAACTGCCAGCCGAGGCGCGCGGCAAGCACCGCGCTCTCGGGGCTGCCGCCGAGCAGCACGCGCTGCGGCAGCTGTGGCGGGTTTGGCGTGGCGACCGCACCGGCCAGCGCATGGCCGGAGGCAATGCCGTCGTGCAGGAATGCATCGAGCTCGGCCAGGCGCACGCCGAAGTCTTCGCCCTTCTTCACCGGATCGTGCAGCCACTGCAGCGCCTTGCTCGTCAGCGGCAGGCCGCCCGGCGCCTTGCCGATGCCCAGGTCCACGCGACCCGGTGCCAGCGAGGCCAGCACGCGAAACGTCTCGGCCACCTTGAACGGGCTGTAGTGCTGCAGCATGACGCCACCCGTGCCCACGCGGATGCGCGAAGTCTTCGCAAGCACGTGCGCGGCCAGCACCTCGGGCGCCGAGCCTGCGTAGTTCTTGTTGCCGTGATGTTCGGCGAGCCAGTAGCGGCGGTAGCCCAGCCGCTCAGCGCTCTGTGCGAGCGAGATGGTGTGCTGGAACGCCTGTGCGGCGTCGGCGCCTTCGGGGATCAGGCTCTTGTCGAGCAGGGACAGCGAGTAGGACACGGTGTGAGGCGGGAAGCGCCCTTGAAAGAATTGCTTCAAATTCTCTTGGGCATCGTGCGCACCGGTTGCGCCGAATTTCTATATCGATATCTGCTGAGTGCTCAGTCGCGCAGGTAAGACAGGATCGATTGCGCGGCCTCGCGCGCGCTGACGGACGCAGTGTCGATGACGAGACGTTGCGTGGTCCACGGTTCGTAGTCGCGCTGCTGCACGGCCGCCCATGTCGGTGGCACGAGGCCCGGCACATCGATGCTTCGCTGCTCGACGCGGCGCCGATGCTCGGGGATGTCCGAACACACGATCTCGACCTCGACGATGCGCGACGAGGCGTCCGCCGCAACAGCCTGCCATGCCTCGCGCGTAACTGGCAATGGATTGACGCAGTCAGCCACGACCATCAGCCCGAGCGAAAGATTGGAGCGGGCCAGCTCGTAGGCCACGACGTAGCCTCCTGGCCCCACGTCACCAGCCAGCACACCAGCCGAGCGCAGTGCCTGCTCGATGGTGTCGATGCGCAGGTACACGCAAGGCACGAGCGCGGCTATCTCGCGTGCGATGGTGGTCTTGCCGGTGCCGGGCAGGCCACCCAGAACGATCAGCATCTTCTTGCGTCTCCAGGTTCAGGGCCCTGGTGCGGAGTTCACCACGAATGCGGCAGCAAGGCCAGAGCGGCCGCAGCATGCAGCCGCCGCAGCGCCCTTGCCGGCACATAGCCATGCGGCGCGCGCCGCGCCACTTCGTGTGCCGAGCTTGGCGGAATGCGCCAGGCCTTGGTTGTCAGGGCGAGAACGTGGCGGGCCTGGGCCGCCGGAGAAACGTAGTGGGTGCGCAGTGGCATGGCAACGGTCGAAAGAAAACTTCGGCCGATTCTGCGCAGTGCCACTGCTTTTCCAAAGACGGATTCCAAGTTACCTGATGCGGTTCGCGAATCGCGATCCCGGGCTTCAGGCGAAATCGGTCGAGGGCTTCTCCCAGAGATTGACGCCGCCTTCCACCGCGTACTTGTCGATCTCGGCCAGCTCCTCTGTGCTCAACGGTGCATGCGACAGCGCCGCAACGTTGTCGACGATCTGCTCGGGCCGGCTCGCGCCGATCAGCGCGGAGCTGACGCGCGGATCGCGCAGCGTCCACGTCAGCGCGAGCTGCGCCAGCGTCTGGCCGCGGCGCTTCGCGATCTCGTTGAGCGCGCGGGCACGCTCCACATTGGCTTCGGACAGGTGCTCCTGCTTGAGCGAGCCGCCGCCGGGCCGGTTGATTCGAGCATCGGCCGGAATGCCCTTCAGATACTTGTCGGTCAGCAGACCCTGCGCGAGCGGCGTGAAAGCGATGACGCCGGCGCCCAGTTCGTCAGTCGCGTTCAACAGGTCTTTCTCGATCCAGCGGTTGAACAGGTTGTAGGCCGGCTGATGGATCAAGAGCGGCACCTTCCACTCGCGCAGCAGCGCGGCGATCTCGCGCGTCTTGCCGGCCGAGTAAGACGAAATGCCGATGTACAGCGCCTTGCCCTGCTGCACGGCCTGGGCCAGCGCGGAAGCGGTTTCTTCCAGCGGCGTGTGCGGGTCGAAGCGGTGCGAATAGAAGATGTCTACGTAGTCCACGCCCAGCCGCTGCAGGCTTTGGTCGAGGCTCGCGAGCACGTATTTGCGCGAACCGCCGCCCTGTCCGTACGGACCCGGCCACATGTCCCAGCCGGCCTTGCTCGAAATGATGAGTTCGTCGCGGTACGGCTTGAAGTCCTCGCGCAGCAGCCGGCCGAAGTTGGTCTCGGCGCTGCCGTACGGCGGGCCGTAGTTGTTGGCCAGGTCGAAGTGGTTGATGCCCAGGTCGAAGGCCGTGCGCAGCAGTTGGCGCTGCGTGGCAATGGAGGTGGTGTCCCCGAAGTTGTGCCAAAGCCCGAGCGAGATGGCGGGCAGCACGAGCCCGCTGCGCCCGACGCGGCGGTAGGGAATGGCGTCGTAGCGCTTGGAGTCGGCGTGGTAGGTCATGGGTGTGTCTTGTCTTGACGGTGGATGGAGAAAAGGAAAAGAGCCGTCGAGGATGCCCCCGCAGGCACAGCGCGGCAAGCATTTCCACGCCGCTGTCGCGCTTATCCGTCGCCGCATATGCATAGGCGGTTTTCTTCGTTGGCGCGGCGCGGGGCGCTTTCTAGCATCGGCGCTCCGCCAACTCCCAGACCGCTCCCCTGCCGGAGCGCGCCGCCATGCCCATCGAAGCCTCTTCCCTCCCTTCGCGCCGCCTTGCGCTCAAGACTTTCGCCTCGCTGACCGCGGCCGGGGGCCTCGGTGGCCTGTTGCTGGCGGGTTGCTCGCGCGACGAAGGCAAGACCGCATCGGCCGGCGGCGCTCCGGCCGTGGTGAAGAAGGTCGGCGAGAAGGTTGCGTTCAAGTATCCGAACAACCCCTCATTCGACCTGATCTACCTGGCCGACGAGCTCGGCTACTTCGAGGGCACGAACACGCGCCCCGAGTACGTGGGCAAGATCGCCGCACCGCAGATCATTCCGCTGGTGGGCACGGGCGAGATCGACTTCGGCAGCCGCATGGTGCCGCTGGTGATCTCGGCCATTGCCTCGGGCGCCGACCTCAAAGTGGTGGCGGCAGGCGGCAAGACGCTGCAGGAAGCGCCGCACATGAAGTACTTCGTACGCAAGGACTCGGGCATCCGCGAACCGAAGGACCTCGAAGGCAAGACCATCGGCTTCAACAGCTTCGGCGCCTGCGCCGAGTTCGTCACCAAGAAGTACCTGCGCCAGCACGGCGTGGACGTGAACAAGATCAACTTCGTCGTCATTCCCGACGAGCAGGCCGAGCAGACGCTGGTAACGCGCAACACCGACCTGGCGATCATCCACGCGCCCTTCTCGGGCCGCGCCGACAACGCCGAGCAACTGATGCGGCTGTGGAGCGACTTCGACCTCGACGGCGGCCTCGGCGGCATGGCGCCGTACAGCGCGCACGGCCAGTTCATCCGCCAGCACCCCGAGGCGGTGCGCGACGTGGTCGTTGCACTGGCCAAGGCCGGCAACTGGGTCAACGCCAACACCGAGGAAGCCCGCAAGCTGGTGGCCAAGCGCATCAACATGGACCTGAAGAACGTCGACCGCTATGCCTACGTCGACGACCTGGTGGTGACCGAGCCGCCGATCCAGTACTACATCGACATCCTGCAATCCGAAGGCAAGCTCGCCTCCGGCAAGGTGGCGGTGAAGGACGTGTACACGAACGAGTTCAACCCCTTCGCCAACAAGATCGCCACGAAGGCCTGAGCACGCGCCGATGACCATCAAGATCTCTGCCCGCGATGTGCGGATGGACTACGCAGCCCGCGGCGCGAGCGAACGCGTGCGTGTGCTCGAAGGCTTCGACCTCGACGTGCGCGAGGGTGAATTCCTCTCGGTGCTCGGCCCGTCGGGCTGCGGCAAGTCGACCTTTCTCGGCATCCTGGCCGGGCTGACCGAGCGCACCGGCGGGCGCATTGCCATCAACGGCCAGCCGCTCGCGGGCATCAATCGCAACCAGGGTGTGGTGTTCCAGGGCTATGCGCTGTTTCCTTGGCTCTCGGTGCTCGACAACATCGCTGTCGGGCTCGAGATACGTGGCGTCGGCAAGGCCGAGCGTCGCCGCACCGCGCACGAATATCTCGAACTGGTCGGGCTGCATGGCTTTGCTGACCGATACCCGCACGAGATTTCTGGTGGCATGAAACAGCGTGTGGCCATTGCGCGCTCGCTCGCCTACAAGCCCGACGTGCTGCTGATGGACGAGCCCTTCGCCGCGCTCGATGCGCAGACGCGCGAGATTCTCCAGGGCGAGCTGCTGCGTATCTGGGAGCAGTACCGCAAGACCATCGTGTTCATCACGCACAGCCTGGAAGAAGCGGTGTACCTGTCGGACCGCGTGGCGGTGATGACGCAGCGGCCCGGCCGCATCAAGGACATCATCGACATTCCGCTTGCACGGCCGCGCTCGGCGGAGCTTCGTCACTCGGCCGAGTTCGCCGCGCTGCGCCAGCGTGCGTGGGAGGTGCTGAAGGACGAAGTGCAGATCGGCCTGCGGCCCAGATCGCTCGAAGGGGTCGTGTCATGAGTGCCGTGCTCGACGCTCCAGTGGTTCGTTCGCCCAGCCGACTCTTCAAGTTCGCTCGCGGCCTCGGCCGGGTGGCCGAACGCGGCATCGGCATCGTGATCTTCCTGGCGCTGTGGGAGGCCCTGCCGCGCCTTGGCATCGTGAGCGATGCCTACCTGAGCCCGCCTTCCGCCGTGATCGCGAGCATCGCCCAACTCGTCGACACCGGCCAGCTCTGGAAGCACATGGCCGCGAGCCTGCAGCGCTCGCTGTGGGGACTGGTGCTCGCGAGCTTCTCTGGCGTGGTGCTGGGCCTGCTGATCGGCAGTTCAAGGCGGCTGGCGGCCATCGTCGATCCGGTGCTGCAGCTCTTTCGCCAGACTTCTGCCTTCGCGCTGTTTCCGGTGTTCATCCTGTTCCTGGGCATCGGCGAGCTGTCGAAGGTGGCGATCATCTTCTGGGCCTCGTTCTGGCCCGTGCTGCTGAGCACGGTGAGCGGCGTGAAGCAGGTCGACCGGCTGCTCGTGAACTCGGCGCTGTCGATGGGCGCGTCGCAGCGCTTCATCTTCTTCAAGGTGGTGCTGCCGGCGTCGCTGCCGTCGATCTTCACCGGCGTGCGGCTGGCGGGGGCGTACAGCATCACCGCGCTGGTGGCGGCCGAGATGATCGGCGCGCATTCGGGGCTGGGCTTTCTCACGCTGAATTCGCAGGAGACCTTCCAGATACCGACCATGTATGCGGGCATCCTGCTGCTGGCAGTGCTGGGGCTGGTGCTCAACTACCTGCTTGCGCTGCTGGAGCGGCGGTTGCTGCGCTGGCGCAGGGGGTTGAGTCTCGATGAGTGACGCTGCTTCCCCAGTGGCTTCGCGCCCCCGCCGGCTCGCGCTGGCAGGCGCCTCGCTCGTCGCGGCGGCCGCACTCGCTGGCCTTGGCGCATCCTGGGCTTCGGGGAGCCGCCTGAGCGAACTGCCCAAGGGGCCGGTGCTGGCCAGGGTCATTGAGCGCGGCACGCTGGTCGTCGGCGTGCGCCGCTATCCACGCCCCGCCCCTCCCGAAGCACCCACGCCACCGGAACCCGATGGCTTCGATGCCGCATTGGCGCGCGAGCTGGCCCGCTCGCTGGGCGTGACGCTGGAACTGGTAGGGCTGGACGCTGCCGCGCAGGACGCCGCGCTGCGCGATGGCCGCGTCGACCTGCTGATCGCAGGAGTGCCGTCTGCCGCCGCGCCGAAAGGCATCGACGCCGCCCCCGGCAGCTACGACACAGGCAGTGGCCTGGTGGTCGCGCTGCGCAAGGGTCGCGTGCAGGATGCGCAGGCGCTACGCGGCGCGCCGGTCTGCGTGGGCGAAGGCTCAGGCTATGCCGGTGCAGTGTCTCTGCGCTATGGGGCTGAGCCGCGCAGCTATCCCTCTTCCGTACATGCCGTGTCGGCTTTCATGGCGGGCGAATGCGCTGCGCTGGCCGAAGATGCCGAAGTGCTGGAACGCCTGTTGAAGAACGACGAATGGCGCTTCTACAAGCCACTGGCAAGCGGCCTGCGCCCGCCATCGGACGCCGCCATCCGCCTGCCGCAAGGCGACGCCGCCTCGCGCGACTACCTGGCCGCCGCGCTGCGCCAATGGCGCGCGGACGGCACGCTGGCACAGGCGCGCGGTGCGCGCGCGGGCAACCTGCAGTTCGAGATCACGCTGCTCAAGGACGGGTTCGTCTGTCATTCCTGAGTGGGTGGCGGTTCGGGGCCGGACTACTTCGGCGCCGGCTTCCCCGCCCCGACTGCGTGGCTCTCCAGCCCTTCCTTGGGCAGCAGCAATGCCAGCGCGATCACACCCAGGCTCACGACCAGCATCGCCACGAAGGTGAGATGCAGCGAGCCACCCAGCGCCAGACGGATGCCTGCATCCCCCGCGACGGAGCCGTGCACGCCCTGCAGCAGCAGGCGCAACTGGTCGTCGGTGAACATCATCGTGCCGTCGCCGCGCGTCAGCCCGAAATTGAAGACCGCGCCGAAGAAGGCCGCGCCCAGCGCACTGCCGAGGTTGCGCGAGAACACGTTCGACGCCGTGGCGACGCCACGTTGCGAAAGCTCCACGCCCTCCTGGATCAGGATCAGCGAGCTCAGGCTCATCACGCCCATGCCGAGGCCGATGATGAAAGAGCCCACGGCGGGCAGCACCGGCGAGCTGCCGGCCCCCAGCAAGGCGAAGGTCGATGTGCCCAGCGGAATCAGCGCCGCACCGGCCACCACCATGCGCCACAGGCCGATGCGGTGGAACGTGCGCGAGGTCAGCGTCGCGCCGATGGGCCAGCCCAGCATCACCATCGTGAGCGTGAGGCCGGCCGTGACCGACGAACGCTCGAGCACCACCTGCACGTACATCGGCAAAAAGGTCGTGATGCCGATCAGCACCATGCCGGCGAGCATGGCCGCGCCGTTCACGGTGGCGATCATCCGCGCGCCCCAGAGCCGCAGCGACACCATGGGGTCGGCTGCGCGGCGCTCCTGCGCGATGAACAGCGCGAGCGTGACGACGAACAACCCGGCCCACGCGAGCGCCACGCCTGAATTGCCGACACCGAACTCGGTCAGCGCAATCATCAGCGCCGCAATGCCGATGGTGAACAGCACCGCGCCCACCATGTCGATGGACGAGCGCCGCACCGTGGGCGCCTCGTGCAAGAAGAACCAGAAGCCCGCCGCCGCGGCCAGGCCGATGGGCACGTTGACCCAGAAGATCCAGGCCCACGACAGCTTCTGCACGATCAGTGCGCCGATCATCGGCCCCACCACGGCCGACACCGCCCACACGCTTGCCAACCAGCCCTGCACCTTGCCGCGCTCGCGCACCGGATAGAGGTCGCCCACGATGGTGAGCGACACGGGCTGGATGGCACCCGCGCCAATGCCCTGTATCAGCCGGAAGCAGATCATGGCCGGCATCGACCACGAGAAGCCCGCCAGCACCGAGCCGATGACGAAGACGGCGATGCCCACGAACATGATGGGCTTGCGGCCGTACAGGTCGGAGAGCTTGCCGAACACCACCGTCATCGCGGTCTGTGCGAGCAGGAAGGAGGCGAACACCCAGCTGTAGAGATGCAGGCCGCCCAGCTCGGAGGCGATCTGCGGCATCACGGTGGAGACGATGGTGGCTTCGATGGCCACCATCGCCATGGAGGCCATGATGGAGGCGATGACCAGCGGGCGGTTTGTTGTTCTGTTGGGGGAGGTCATGAGCCGTGCATGCTATAGACGGCACGAGTCCCTGTCCGCTGCTCGGGCTCTCGGTGCCGTTCGTTGGCTACAGTCCGGTGCAGCCGGCCGGCGTCATCCGGGCGCCGGGCGCTTCAGAAAGCTGCGAATGGATGAACTCAATGGCGTCGTCGACGACCTGATCGCGCTCGTGCTGGTGGTGGAAGCCGGCGGGTTCAACGCTGCGAGCACGCGCCACAACATTCCCGTGTCCCGGTTGAGCCGCCGCATCGCGGGCCTCGAAAAGCGCCTGGGCGTGAGCCTGCTGGTGCGCAGCTCCCGGCGCTTCAAGGTGACGGAGATCGGCGAACGCCTGTACCAGCACGGCCTGGCGATTCGCGCCGAAACCCGCAACGCGCTCGCCGTGGCGCAGGACACGCTCAACGAGCCGTCGGGCCATCTGCGGGTGTCGTGCCCCGTCGCCATGGCCACGGGCCTGGTCGGGCGGCTGTGCGTGGAGTTCGTCAAGCGGCACCCGAAGGTGACGCTGACGCTGGACTCCACCGACGGGCGCCCTTCCCCTTGGAGCGAGGCGGCCGACCTGCTGATTCGCCCGAGCATCGACACGCTGCCCGATTCGAGCATGGTGTCGCGCAAGCTCGGCGATTTTCCGTACCTGCTGGCAGCCACGCCGACGCTGTTCGAATCGCTGGGCGAACCGGCCACGCCGCAAGCGCTTGCCGCGCTGGACGACTGCCCCGCCATCGGCTGGACCTTCGGCCCGCATCCCTCGCGCTGGCTGCTGCGCGGGCCCGGCGATGCCGAGGTCGAGCTGAACGTGCATCCACGTTTCACCAGCGACAGCCTGCTGCAGATCCACCAGGCGGCGCTCGTGGGCATCGGCATCGCGCGGCTGCCGGTCAGCCTGTGTGCCAAAGACCTGGAACAGGGCCGCCTGCGCGTGGTGGCGCCGGGGTGGGCGCCGCCGACCATCTCGATCCACGCGCTGTATCCCTCGCGCCGCGACCTCACGCTGGCGGGGCGGCAGTTTCTGGCGATGCTGGTGGAGGCCACCGAGCCCTATTCGAAAACGGTGAGATAGCGTCGTTTCGAAACTGCATATTCAGAAAGCTGCGTTGCATTAGCCCGGGTGTCATCGCACGGTCATCGCTCCTAGCATCGGCCGCAAGTCGGGTCCGCTGTGGAACCGGCCACCCGAGGACGACGATGGCGCATCACGAGAAGAAGAGTTCTTTCCCCATCTGGCCCGAAAGCCGGCGGCGGTTCATCCAGGCGACCGGCGCGTTGATCGCGCTGCCGCTGGCCGGTTGCGGCGGCGGAGGCGGTGGCGGCTTCTCGACACCTTTTGCCGGGAACGGCACAGGCACCGGACAGCAGGCCGCTGCGCCGGTCGCCGACACCACCTCGGGGCGGTTCAAGGGACAGGTCAGCGGCAGCGTTGCGTCGTACCTCGGCATTCCGTATGCCCAGGCGCCCATCGGCGCGCTGCGCTTCCAGTCGCCGAAACCGTTCAAGCCCGCGTCCGACGTGGTGAACGCCGACAAGTTCGGCGCTGCCAGCCTGCAGACGCTGCCGCCGTACGTCACATGGATCTACCCCGTGCCGGCGCAGCAGAGCGAGGACTGCCTGACGGTCAACGTGTGGGCGCCTGCCGATGCCGCCAGGGCGCCGGTGATCGTGTGGCTGCACGGCGGCGCCTGGCGCACCGGCGCCACCAGCATGCCGCTGATGAACGGCGCAGCACTCGCGGCACTCGGCGTGGTGGTGGTCACGGTCAACTTCCGGCTGGGTGCGCTGGGCGGCCTTTCGCACCCGGACCTTGTCGATGCCGACACCGGCAGCGTCGCCAACTGGCAGCTGCAGGACCAGATGGCCGCGCTGCAATGGGTGCACCAGAACGCCGCCGCCTTCGGGGGTGACCCGGACAACATCTGCCTGATGGGGCAATCGGCCGGCGGCACCAGCGCAGCGGTCATTGCGCAGAACCCCACCTCCCGGAAGTTCCTGCGCAAGGTCGTGCTGTTGAGCCCCGGCAGCAACGCGGCACCGAACAGCTTCAGCCTGAAGGACGCGGCGGCATACACCGAGCTGCTGGCCGCCCGCCTGAACACTACGCCGCGGGGCCTGCGCGACGTGCCGGCCGCCACGCTCCATGCGGCGGAGATAGCGCTCAACGCGCAGCCGTTGCCAGCCACCATCACGACCGGGCGCAGTTCGAAGTTCGTTCCGGTCGTGGATGCGCAGTTCTGCCTCGCGGACTGGACGCGTGCCGCATGGCCGGCCGACCTGCCCGTGATCATCACGACCACGCTGACCGAAGGCAGCTTCTTCGTCGACCTGATCGACCCCGCCACCGGCAAGGCGCTGACGGCGCCCCTGCCGCAAAACGACACGCAGCTGCTGGCATACATCACATCGCTGACCAACTCGGCCACGGTGAGCAGCCAGGTGCTTGCAAGCTACCGCCAGGCTGCCGCCGACGAGGGACGGCCGACGGGCGCCGGCGACCTGATGGTGGAGATCTATGGCGACTACGCCATTCGCGTCCATTCGGTGCACTACGCCGGCAGGCTCGCCAGTGAAGGCAAGGACGTGCGCTTCGGCACCTACGCGCACGCTCTCAAGGCGCCGGGACACGGCGTGCCGCACTGCGCCGACCTGCCATTGCTCTTCGGCACCTACGGGCTGGACTACTACAAGGACAAGGTCGGCAACGGCACCGCGGAAGCGCAGCTGTCGGCAAGCATGGCAGCGGCGCTGGTGTCTTTCGCGCGTGAGCCTCAGGCCACGGCATTCGGCACCGGCACAGCGTGGCCGCGCTACACCGGCCCCTTGGCGAATGCGGTGCGCATGGGCGAAGGCAGCAGCGGGGATGTGGTCGTCGGCACGGTACCGAAGATGGCGCAACTCGCCATCTGGGACGGTCTTCTGGGCTACTGAAGCGGCTCAGGCTCGCGGCCCTCGGGCCGCACGCCGCCGCAACCATCAGTCAGCCCGCATTCAACGCCGAAGTGCCGTCGTAGATGTAGCGGCGCGACCAGGGCAGTGTCTTCGCCGACCTGCCCGCCTTGCGCCCGACGATCTGGTAGATGGCCACGTCGTCATTCTCGAAGGCATAGGCGCAGCCCGCGAGGTAGATGCGCCAGATACGGAACTTCTCCTCGTCGACGAACGCGTGCGCCTTCTCGCTGTTGGCTTCGTAGGCATCGCTCCAGCAGCGCAGCGTTTGCGCGTAGTGGCGGCGCAGGTTCTCCACGTCGAAGGCTTCGAGGCCGCCCTGCTGCATGGCCTGCAGTGCTAGGCTGATATGCGGCAGTTCGCCGTTGGGGAACACGTAGCGGTCGATGAAGTCGCCGCCGCCGTAAGACACGCCGCCGCCCTCGGGGTCGGACGAGGTGATGCCGTGGTTCATGACCACGCCGTCGTCGGCCAGCAGCTCTTGCACGCGCTTGAAGTACGCGGGCAGGTTCTTGCGGCCCACGTGCTCGAACATGCCAACGCTGGTGATGCGGTCGAACTGGCCGGTCACGTCGCGGTAGTCCTGCAGGCGGATCTCGATGCGGTCCTGCAGGCCGGCGGCCTTCACGCGTTCGGTCGCCAGGTCGAACTGGTTCTGCGACAGCGTCACGCCCACGCAGCGCGCGCCGAACTTCTGCGCCGCGCGAATCACCAGCGCGCCCCAGCCGCAGCCGATGTCGAGCAGGGTCTGGCCCGGCTTCAGTTCGATCTTGGTGAGGATGTGGTCGATCTTCTTCAGCTGCGCGGTGGCGAGGTCTTCGTCGCCGTTCTCGAAGTAGGCGCACGAATAGACCATGTTCGGGTCGAGCCACAGCCGGTAGAAGTCGTTGGAAACGTCGTAGTGGTACTCGATGGACTTCTTGTCCGACGACTTGGTGTGCGCGAAGTAGCGCGCCATGTGCCGCAGCGCGCCGCCGGGCTTGTCCATCGATGTCTTGGCCAGCCCGTAGGCAATGTCGATGACGTCGCTGAGCTTGCCTTCGATGTCGATCTTGCTCTTGACGTAGGCCTCGCCCAGGTTGTCGAGCGTGGGCTGCAGCATCAGCGACAGCGCCGCGGGCGACTTCACGTGCAGCGTGACCGAGGGCCCGCTGAAGGTGCCGAAGTCATAAGACTGGCCGTCCCACAAGGTGAGCCGCGCAGGCAGGTTGGCGCGTGCACGAACGGCGGCGCTCCACTGCGCCAGCTTCTTTTCCCAAAGCATGCATTTCTCCGTGTTGTTTGGTTCTCCCGATCACATGAGCGGGCTGCTGCAGCGAACAAAACAATAGCGAAATTTTGCAAAACCTGCATGGTCGGGACGACGCAAGAAATTGCAGCAAGTGCTACAAGGCGGCCGGCCCACCGCAAGCGAACGCTCAGGCCGCTTCCATCGACTCCGCCCCCATCGCATCGTTGCCCGCCTCGCCGAGCCAGCGGCGCTTGTCGCGCAGCGGCGGTGCGCCGAACATGCGGCCGTACTCGCGCGCGAACTGCGACGGGCTTTCGTAGCCCACGTTGTGCGCGGCGCTCGCCACGTCGGCGCCGGCAATCAGCATCTGGCGGCGCGCCTCCTGCAGGCGCAGCTGCTTCTGGTACTGCAGCGGGCTCATCGCGGTAACGGCCTTGAAGTGATGGTGGAACGACGACACGCTCATGTGCACCGCCCGCGCCATGTCTTCCACCCGCAGCGACTGCGCGTAGTTCACGCGCAGCGCGCTGATGGCCTTGGCGATGCGCTGGGTGTGGCTGTCCTGCAGCGCGATCTGCCGCAGGCGCGCGCCTTCGCCGTTCACCAGCAGGCGGTACATGATCTCGCGCTTGATGAGCGGCGCCATGATCGGCACGTCTTCCGGCGTGTCGAGCAGTCGCAGCAGGCGCAGCACCGGCTCCAGCACCGGCATGGCGATGCGGTTGACGTACATGCCGCGCGAGGCCGGCGCGTTGGCCTTGGCCGGCAGCTTCTCGTCGCCGATGAGGTCGCCGATTTCGTCGAGGGCCAGCTCCAGCCGCACGCCGAGGTACGGCTCTTTCTCGCTCGTGACGCACACCTGGCCGCACACCGGCAGGTCGACCGAGGTGACGAGGTAGTGCATGGGGTCGTACACGTAGATGTCGTCGCCCACGATGATCCGCTTGGAGCCCTGCGCAATGAGGCCCAGCGCCGGCGACGCAAAGCCGTGCTTGGGGCCTTCGGGCTTGCTGATGCAGAACACCTGCAGGCCGGGCACGGCGGTGATGACGGTGCCGTCCTGCCCCTGGGTGATGTGCTCGATCAGCGCCACCAGTTCCTTGCGGGCTTCGTCGAGTTCGGGTTCCAGCGGCATCGGCTGGGCGATGACGGCGGCGATTTCAGGTGTTTCGTCGGACATGTTCGGGGCCTTGTCGCGGTGGGAGGCCAGGGAATGGCCACCATGGAGGATTGAGCGGTTTTGTAGCTTAGCGCGCCTCCCTTGGATTCGCACCTGCCGGCGGGGAGGTCTGGAGAATCAGGCAAATACTTTGCAGGAACGCGCTCGCCACGCCGGGGGCGGCAGCCGGATACTTTTTGCAGTCGCCCGGGCTTTCCGGCCCTTTCGGCCTCCCTCGGGCGCCTCCACCGCAAAGGATTCCTCCATGCAATACCGCAAATTCGGCCGCACCGGCCTCTTCGTTTCCGAGCTGTGCCTCGGCACCATGACTTTCGGCGGCTCCTCCGGCATCTGGGGCCAGATCGGCAACCTGCAGCAGTCCGAGGCCGAAGGGCTGATCGGCAAGGCCATGGACGCCGGCATCAACTTCATCGACACGGCGGACGTGTACTCCGACGGCCAGTCAGAAATCATCACCGGCCAGGCACTGAAGAACCTCAAGGCGCCGCGCGACAGCTTCGTGCTGGCCACCAAGGTGCTGGGCGAAACCGGCAGCAAGGGCGTCAACTCGGCCGGCGCCTCGCGTTTTCACATCATGGATGGCGTGAAAGCCAGCCTGCAGCGTCTGCAGCTCGACCACATCGACCTGTACCAGATCCATGGTTTCGACCCGGCCACGCCCATCGAGGAAACCGTGCACGCGCTGGACAACCTCGTGCGCCAGGGCCACGTGCGCTACGTGGGCGTGTCGAACTGGGCGGCCTGGCAGATCGCGAAGGCGCTGGGCATCGCCGAGCGCGACCGGCTGGCGCGCTTCGAGTCGCTGCAGGCCTACTACACCATCGCCGGACGCGACCTGGAGCGCGAGCTGGCCCCGATGCTGCGTAGCGAAAACGTCGGGCTGATGGTCTGGAGCCCGCTTGCGGGTGGCCTGCTGAGCGGCAAGTTCGGCCGCAACACCGAAGCGGAAAAAGGCAGCCGCCGCACCACCTTCGATTTTCCGCCGGTGAACGTCGAACGCGCCTACGACTGCATCGACGTGATGCGCCAGCTGGCCGAGGCGCGCAAGGTGTCGGTCGCGCAGATCGCGCTGGCATGGCTGCTGCACCAGCAGGTGGTGACCAGCGTGATCATCGGCGCCAAGCGCGCCGAGCAGCTGGACGACAACATCGCCGCCACGGCCATCAAGCTCACGGCCGATGAACTCGCCACGCTGGACAAGGTAAGCGCGCTGCCGGCCGAGTACCCGGGCTGGATGCTGGAACGCCAGGGCGGCGTGCGCGGCAAGCGGCTGGTGGAATCAAACCAGCGCGGCTGAGAGCGTCTCCGACGACGCAGCGCGGCGCGCGGCATGCGCTGCCGTCGCGCGCAGTGCGCGCAGGTCGATGTGGCGGGCAGCGCTGGCCGCATCGGGGTGTTCGAGGTGCGGCACGATGCCGAGCAAGGGCGCACCGAGACGCGCGCGCAGCGTCTGCAGATTGGCCTGCGGCGCGAGCATCGATGGATCGACCATGCTCGCCACCCAGCCCGCCAGCACAAGGCCTCGCGCGCGAATCGCCTCGGCGCTCAGCAGCGCATGGTTGAGGCAGCCCAGCCGAAGGCCGACCACGAGGATCACAGGCAGGCCCAGTGCCACGGCGAGGTCGGCGCTGTCGAGGTCGTCGCCGAACGGCACGCAGAAGCCGCCCACGCCTTCGACCACCACCGCATCGGCACGCGCCGACAGTTCCGCGAAGGCCGAGAGCATCGGCTGCAGCGCGATGTGCACGCCCTCTTCCCTGGCCGCCAGGTGCGGCGACATCGGCGCACGCAGCAGGTACGGGCAGCGCAGCGCCAGCGGCGCATCGACGTTGCCGGCCGCGTGCAGCTGCTCCACGTCTTCGTTGCGCCATTCGCCATTCATGTCTTCCAGCCCCGCGGCCACCGGCTTCATGCCGACCGCGCGCAGGCCCGAGCCGGCCAGCAGGCTCAGCATGGCGCTGCTGACCAGCGTCTTGCCGATGCCCGTGTCGGTGCCGGTCACGAACCAGGCCCGGCGCGTCATGCGGCTTCCTTCAAAGGCTGCGCGAGCGCTTCACCGAATGCATCGACCAGCCGCGCGACATCGGCTTCGCTGTGGCTGGCCGACAGCGCGATGCGCAACCGCGCCGTGCCGGCGGGCACGGTCGGCGGGCGGATCGCGCCCACACGCAGGCCGCGCGCATCGAGCTGTGCCATGACTCGCATCGCGCGTGCGTTGTCGCCGACGATCAGCGGCTGGATTGCGGTGGGTGACTCCGGCAGCCACGCGCTTCTATCTGCTGGCAGCACTTCCTTCAGGCCGCGACGCAACTGCGCGATGCGGGCCAGCAACTGTGCACGGCGTTCCGCGCCCTCCTCGCCCTCGATCAGCGTCAGGCTCGCGAGCAGCGCATGTGCGACGGCTGGCGGCGCGGCGGTGGTGAAGATGTAGGGCCGCGCACGCTGCACCAGGTAGTCGATGACGGTACGGTGCGCCGCTACGAAAGCGCCCGACACGCCAGCCGCCTTGCCCAGCGTGCCCACCAGCACCAGTCGCTCCGAGCGCAGGCTCATTGCTTCGAGCACGCCGCGCCCCGTGTCGCCCAGCACGCCGAAGCCATGCGCGTCGTCGATCACCAGCCAGGCGTCGTGCCGCTCGGCCAGTGTGAGCAGTTCGGCAACCGGCGCGATGTGGCCGTCCATGCTGAACACGGCATCGCTCACGATGAGCTTGACCGGCGCGTCGCAAGCGGCGAGTTGCGCATCGAGCGCGGCCACGTCGCAATGTGGATAGCGCTCGACGCGCGCCTTGGCCAGTCGCGCGCCGTCGATCAGCGAGGCATGGTTGAGCGACTCCGAGAAGATGACAGCCTCGGCACCGCCGAGCGCCGACAGCACCGCGAGATTGGCCATGTAGCCGGTGCAGAAGAACAGGCTCTGCGCCTCGGGGATGAAAGGCGCCATCCAGCCGGCCAGCCGCTCTTCGAGCTGTGCGTGGGCACGCGAGTGGCCAAGGATCAGGTGCGAACCGCCGCTGCCGGTGCCATACAGCGCAGCGCCTTCGGCCCACGCAGCAGCCAATGCGGGATGCGCGGCGAGGCCGAGATAGTCGTTGCTGCTGAAGCCGAGCATGGTGCGCGGAGCAGTGGCGCCGGCCAGCGTCAGGGTCTGTTCGGGTGCGCAGGCGGTTTCGGCGATCTGCCTGCGGCGGCGCAGCGACTGGGCGTCGAGCGCATGGATCTCGCCCTGCAGGCGGTCAAGCAAGCGCGACATCGCGGGCTCCTTCCTTTGAACTCGTGGCCATGACGGCTTTCAGCGTGGCCAGCGTGCCGTCGACCAGCTGGTCGATCTCTCCGTCGTTGATCGCATACGGCGGCATGAGGTAGACGGTGTTGCCGATCGGCCGCATCAGCAGCCCCTGCGCACGCGCCGCCATGTGGAAGCGCTCGGCAAAGCGCGCGCCGGGCTCGCGCACGTCGAAGGCCGTGATCATTCCTCGCTGCCGCAGGTGATCGACAGGCTGGCCCTCCAGCCCGTCGTGCAGTCGCTGCAGCAGGCGCGCCGCCCGGCCGCGGTTGCGCTGCAGCGCGTCTTCGCTCTTGAACAGGTCCAGCGTGGCCACCGCCGCGCGGCAGGCCAGCGCGTTGCCGGTGTACGAATGCGAATGCAGAAAGCTGCGCGCCACGTCGTCGTCGACAAAGCCTTCGTAGATGGCGTCACGCGTCATCACCAGCGCCAGCGGCAAGTAGCCGCCGCTGATGCCCTTCGAGAGACACAGGAAGTCGGGCCAGATACCGGCCTGCTCGCACGCGAAGAAGCTGCCGGTGCGGCCGCAGCCCACCGCTATCTCGTCGGCGATGAGGTGAACTTGGTAGCGGTCGCACAAGGCGCGCACGAGCCGCAGGTATTCGGGGTCGTGCATCGCCATGCCGGTGGCGCATTGCACCAGCGGCTCGACGATCACGGCGGCGATGGTGTCGTGCTGTTCGGCCAGCAGAGCTTCGAGTTCGGCTGCGGCGCGGCGGGCGACGACGGCCGCGTCTTCGCCCGGCTTGGCGTTGCGTGCATCAGGTGAAGCAACGAGGTGCGCATTCGCGAGCAAGGGGGCGTAGGCGTCGCGGAACACCGGCACGTCGGTCACGTGCAGGGCGCCGAGCGTCTCGCCGTGGTAGCCCTGCTTCAGCGCGACGAAGCGCTGCTTGCCGCCACGGCCAGCGTTGCGCCAGGCGTGGAAGCTCATCTTCAGCGCGATCTCCACCGCAGAAGCGCCATCGGAGGCGTAGAAGCAATGGCCCAGCGCGTGCCCCGTCAGCGCGGACAGGCGCTCGGCCAGTTCCACGGCCGGGGCGTGCGTGCAGCCCGCGAGCATCACGTGCGAGAGCTTGTCGAGCTGGTCTTTCAACGCAGCGTTGAGCGCGGGGTGTGCGTGGCCAAAGAGGTTGACCCACCACGAACTGGTGGCGTCGAGGTAGCGGCGGCCTTCATGGTCGAAAAGCCAGGCGCCCTCGCCTCGCGCGATGGGCAATGGCGGCACTGCTTCGAGGCGAATGCTCTGCGTGCACGGATGCCAGACATGGCGCCGGCTGCGTTGCTGCAAGTCGGTATTGGGAGATGAGGAAGAAGCAGTCGTAGAAGGCACCCGCGCATTCCTTTCGTGAGGGCAAGGCGCGGGATCGTATCGATGGGTTCGCCGTGCGGCAAACCGCTGGACGGCATGCGAAATGACGGACGAATCAGCGACGTTTCCAGGCGTAGAAGCCGCGTTCGGAGCAACGTCAACGAACAAGACGGCTTCTCGCGCCCGGGCCGCCATGGCGGGAAAACGCAAGTTGTCCGGCTGCCGCCAGAAACAGGTCACGAATGTCCGGTTTTAGCGGCTTCACGGCCTGAGCCCCGGATATCGGACAGCATATTGGCGGGTTTCAGCGGTCCGGACTCTTCTTCACCAGCGCGGAGATGTACTCACCCAATGAAATCGCGCCGCGCTCCGGCTTGTCGGGCGTTTCGTAGTGCTGGTCCAGCGTGACGCGCGTCATGGCCGCGTACGACCTGGCGGCAGCGTCGGAAAAGCCCAGCGACTTGAACGCCTTCTCCCACTGCTCGCGCGGCGTCTCGACCACCTCCACCGGTCGCCCCAGCGCTTGCGAGAAAGCCCTCGCCACGTCGCCCGCCGAATAGCGCTCCGGCCCCTCGACGTGATGCGGTCCCGAGGACTCGGGCGAGCCCAGCATGAGCCTGGCGGCGAACTGGCCGAGATCGTGCGGCGCCACCATCGGCAACCTGAAGTCGGCGGGGTACATGCTGTACACCTTGCCTTCCTCACGCGCGGTCTTCAGCGAAGCGTCCCAGTTGCTCATGTAGTACGCGGCGCGAATAGCGCAGAACGGCGTCGGGCCGGCGCGCAACGCCTGCTCCATGTCGTACAGCACGCCCAGGTCGCCCAGGCCCTCACCGGGCTGCGCGCCATAGGTCGACTCGGCGACGATCTTCTCGAGCCTGCAGCCTTCGAGCACCGAGAGAATGGCGCGCAGGCTCCTGTGCTCTTCGGCCACCGTGTCGGTCGAGGGCGCTGCCGGCGGGTTCAACACGAACAACCGATGGCCGCCCTTGAACACGCGGTGCAGCGCATGTGTGTCGAACACGTCGACCACGGCCACGTGCGCGCCCTTGGTTCGCAGGGCTTCGGCCTTGTGCGCATCGCGCGTCACCACTGTCACCGGTTCGCTGCGCGCGAGCAGGTCTTGCGCCAGCGCCGAGCCGACGTGGCCCGTCGCTCCCAGAATGATGTGCATCGTCGGCTGCGTGTCAGCCGCGCTTTTCGGCGTTGCGCCTGCGCGTGGCGGCGGCCTTCATCGCGGAAGCCGAGCGAGCGGCCGCCGGGCGATGCGCGGCGGCCGCACCACCCATGCGCCCACCCTTGCGTGCCGGCGCATGGTTCTCGGCCTTGCCGCGCCCGGAGCCCGACTTCTTGCCGCCGCCGGTCTCGGCGTTCACCGTGGCCCAGGCGCGGCGCTCGGCTTCGGCCTTGCCCACGCCGCGGTGTTCGTAGCCTTCCTCGATGTGCTCGGCCTGTCGCTTCTGCTTGTCCGTGTAGGACGACTTGTCGCCTCTTGGCATGGCATTGCTCCTGCTCGATGAGAAGCCTCCATGCTGGGCGCGCGAGACGCGCCGTGGGTCGGAAGACGCGCGGGCCGCGCGTCAGCCTTGTCTGTCGTGCGTGTCAGGAGCCCGGCTTCATGCGGCGCAGGTGCGCCAGCATCTCTTCTCGGACCACGCCGGTGATGTGGCTGCGCCGCCCGTTCTCCAGCATGCCCAGCCGCCGCGCGATCGGCCGGCCGGGCAGCTGCAGCACGCACAGCGCAGGGTCGCTTTCCCAGTCGAAATTTTTCAGCAGCGGCGCCATGGTGAAGCCCACGTTCTTGCGCACGAGCTCCGCAATGGCCAGCAGCGAGTTGAGCTCCAGGAACTCTTTCGGCACCAGCTGCAGCCGCCGCAGGATGCGGTCGATGCGCGCGCCGGTCGGCGTGCGCCGGTCGAAGCGGATGAAGGGCTGGCTGGCGAACAGGCTCGCAATGCTCGTGTCGGGCGCGGCGATGCCCGAGTTGGCGATGACGGTGAGCGTCTCGTCGTAGCACGGCGTCCACAGCAGGCCCGGCACCTCGGGCCATTGCCGCTCGACGACCACGGCCGCGTCGAGCTCGCCGCTCACCACGTCCTGCATCAGCTGAGTCTGCTCACGCACGCGCAGTTCGACTTCGAGGTTCGGATGCAGCGACTTGAGCTGCGCCAGCGTGCTCGACAGCAAGCCCATGGCCGAGATCAGCGAGCCGAGCTTGATGGTGCCGGCGATCTGCCGCTGGTCTTGCAGGTCGCGCCGCATCGACTCGTATTGCGCCAGCAGCTCTTCGGCGCGCGGCAGCAGCAGATGGCCCGCGGGGCTCAGCACCATGGTGCGGCCGGTCTTGTCGAACAGCGTCTTCTTCATTTCCGCTTCGAGCGCGCGCATCTGCTGGCCCACGGCGGCCTGCGTCAGCGCGACCTGGTCGGCAGCCGCGGCAAAGGAGCCGCCACGGGCGGCGGCCACGAAGGTGCGAAGAAAGCGGATGCTGCTCATGGCGTGTTGCGTGCCGCGTTGAAAGGAAAAGAATTTATTTACTAATTCTAAATAATTTTTAAATTTATTTTTTCCTGTACCTGCCGAAGAATGCGGGCCATGGTCATTGCCCTAGCGCCTTCAGGCGGCAGGCCGATGACAGGAACGCCCCAGCCCCTTTCACCTCATGACCACCCCTGAATACTTTCCCCTCGTCGATGTTTCCGGCACGCCGCATGCGCGCGGCCTGCAGCACGGCCGCGCCGTGCCCGAGCGCGTGGCCGGCGGCGTGGCGCTCTACCGCGCCCAACTCGGCCGCCGCGGCCTGGACGACGCCACCATCCGCCACCTGGCGCATTCGATGCTGCCGCTGATCGAGGCCTACGACGCGAGCTATCTCGAGGAGATGCGCGGCATCGCCGAAGGCGCGGGCGTACCGCTCGAAGACATCGTGATGCTCAACTGCCGCACCGAGATGCTCTTCGGCTATGCCGACATGAAGCGCCCCGCCGAAGCTTCTGTCGACGCGGCACCCTCCGAAGACGGCGACTGCACCGGCCTCGTCGTGCTGCCCGCGCGCTCGGCCACCGGCCGCCTGATGCACGCCCACAACTGGGACTGGCGCCAGGAATGCGTGGACACCGGCATCGTGCTGCGCATCCGCAATGCAGGCGGCCCCGACATGCTCACCTTCACCGAAGCCGGCGCGCTGGCTCGGCACGGCTTCAACAGCAACGGCGTGTCGCTCACCGGTAATTCGCTGACCTGCCATGAAGACTTCCAGAAAGGCGCCGGCGTGCCGCTGGTGCTGCTGCGCCGACGTGTACTGGAGGCCACCAACCTCGCGCAGGCAATGAAGACCATCTGGGCCTCGAAGCGCTACTGCGCCAACAACATGATCCTGGCGCAGTCCACCGGCAACGACGGCTCGGGCATCAGCCTCGAGACCTCGCCCGGCGAGATCTTCTGGACGCTGCCCGAAAACGACCTGCTCGTGCATGCCAACCACTGGATGTCGCCCTCGGCCGTCATCAAGCTGCGCGACCCGGGCCTGCCGCAGCGCCCTGACAGCATCTACCGCCAGCACCGCGTGGAGAACGCCCTGCGCCGCGTGGAGGGCCGCATCGACTGGACCGACGTGAAGGCCTCGCTCGCCGACGAGTTCGGCAAGCCCGACGGCGTGCTGCGCACCCCGAAGCCGGCCGACTTCAGCAGCATCTCGGCCACCGTCGCCACCACGCTCATGGACGCGGCCAACCGCGTAATGTGGGTCGCGCGCAAGCCTTACGAGGCCCGCAATTTCCAGGAATACACGCTTTGATCGCCCCGCTCCCATGACCCAGAACACTTCCACCGAAGCCCCCACGGCGCTGGCCGACCAGCGCGCCCGCTCCATCTACGACCTGGGCCCCAGCACCATCTACGCCTCGCGCAGCGACCCGCGCTTTTCTTACTGCACCTACGTGCCCGAGCACATCGGCAAGCCCGGCGCGCGGCCGATGCAGCTGGTGGTGGTGATGCACGGCACTGGCCGCGGTTTCGTCAACTACCGCGAGGCCTTCAGCGGCTTCGCCAAGTGGAACGACTGCATCGTGCTGTGCCCGCTGTTCCCGGCCGGCGTGCGCGGCGACGGCAATCGCGACGGCTTCAAGCACCTGATCGAGGCCGACATCCACTACGACCGCATCCTGCTCGACATGGTCGCCGAGGTGGGCGAGAAGTTCGGCTGCGACTTCAGCCAGTTCGCGCTCTTCGGCTACTCGGGCGGCGGCCAGTTCGCCAATCGCTTCGCAATGCTGCACCCCGAGCGACTGTGGGCCGTGTCCATCGGCGCGCCCGGCTCGGTCACGCTGATCGACCCCGAGCAAGGCTGGTGGGTGGGCACGAAAGATTTTGCCGGCCGCTTCGGCAAGCCGATGAACCTCGAAGCCCTGCGCCGCGTGCCGGTCCACATGATTGCCGGCAAGGCCGACATCGAGACCTGGGAGATCACGCACCGCGAAGGCGGCAAGTACTACATGCCCGGCGCCAACGATGCCGGCCGCACCCGGCCCGAGCGGCTGGAAACGCTGCGCCGCTCCTTCGAGGCGGCGGGCGTGAAGGTCACTTTCGACCTGCTCGACAACGTGCCGCACAACGGCCTGGCCTGCGTGGGCCACGTGCAGGACTTCTTCGCCGACGCACTGCATGCACTGCGCGAGCCGCGCGCCACGTAACAAGGAAGACGGCCCATGTTCCGTTTCGCAGCGTCCCGCATCGCCATGGCGATACCCACACTGCTCATCGTGGCGGTGTCGGTGTTCGTGCTGATACGGCTGATTCCCGGGGACCCCGCGCAGTTGCTGCTGGGCGACCTCGCCACGCCCGCCAGCCTGGCCGAGTTGCGTGCCCGCCTCGGGCTCGACCGCTCGCTGCCGGCGCAGTTCGGCATCTGGTTCGGCCACGTGCTGCAGGGCGACCTGGGCACCTCGATCAACAGCGGGCAGGACGTACTCTCGCTGGTGACCGACCGCTTTCTCATCAGCGGCCGCATCGTGCTGGTGGCCGTGGCACTGGCCGCGATGGTGGCGGTGCCCGCCGGCATGATCGCCGCGTGGAAGCAGAACCGCGCGCCCGACCTGCTGCTGGTCGGCACGGCCACGCTGCTGGTCTCCATTCCGACCTTCTGGCTGGGCCTGCTGTTGCTGCTGCTGTTCGGCCTGAAGCTGGGCTGGCTGCCGGTGGTGGGCTACGTGGGCATCGCCGAAGACTGGAAGAACGGCCTGCTCTACCTGGTGCTGCCGGTGCTCACGCTGTTCCTGCACGAGATCGGCGTGCTGATGCGCATGGCGCGCGCCAGCACGCTCGAAGTGCTGCGGCTGGACTACATCACGCATGCGCGCGCCAAGGGCCTGTCGGAGCGCGCGGTGCTGATGCGCCATGCCTTCAAGAACGCCTTCGGGCCAACGTGGACGCTCATCGGCCTGGTGCTGGGCAACCTGCTCGGCGGCATCGCGGTGGTGGAAACGGTGTTCACCATTCCCGGGCTGGGCCGGCTGCTGGTCGATGCGATCTTCGCGCGCGACTACCCGGTGATACAGGGCTGCCTGCTGTTCGTGGCAGTGATTTACGTGGTGGTGAATCTCGTCATCGACCTTTGCTACCCCTTCTTCGACCCGAGAGTCGCCGTCGAATGAGCACGATGAAACGCAAGAAGCGCATTCCCCTCAACGCCCTGATCGGCATCGTCATCGTCGGTTTGATCGCGGCAGCGGCGCTCGTCAGCCTCGTGTGGACGCCGCACGATCCGCTGCGCATCAACTTCGGCTCGCGCCTGAAGCTGCCGGGCGGCGCCTTCCTGCTGGGCACCGACGAATTCGGTCGCGACGAGCTCTCCCGCCTCATGGCCGGCGCCGCCACCAGCGTGTGGATCGCAGTGTTGACTGTCGGCTTCTCGATCGTGGTGGGCAGCATCGTCGGCGTGCTGACGGGCTTCCTGCGCGGCTGGACCGACCGCATCGTGATGGCCTTCAACAACGCACTGCTGGCCTTCCCCGGCCTGCTGCTGGCGCTGGGCCTGCTCGCGGTGGTGGGCGCGAACCAGTACGGCATCATCCTGGCGCTCGGGCTGGCCTACACGCCATCGGTGACGCGCATCGTGCGCGGCACGGTGCTGTCGCTGCGCGAAAAGGAATTCATCGAATCCTCGCGCGTGCTGGGCAACTCCGAGCTCTACACCATGGTGCGCCACGTGCTGCCCAACTGCACCGCGCCGCTGACGGTGCTGGCCACTTCGATGTTCGGCTGGGTCATATTGGCCGAGAGCGCGCTGTCGTTCCTTGGCCTCGGCGTGCCGCCGCCGGCGCCCACCTGGGGCAACATGCTTGCCTCGGCCCGCCCGTTCATGGCGCAGGCCAGCTACCTTTCGATTCTTCCGGGCCTGTGCATCGCACTGACGCTGCTGGGCATCAACCTGCTGGGCGACGCGGTGCGCGACTGGCTCGATCCGCGCATGAAGGGCGTGCAATGACGACCACAACAAACGGCCCGCTGGTCAGCGTGGAAGGGCTGACGCTCGCCGTCGGCATGGGCGGGCGCGAGATCGTGCGCAACGTGTCCTTCGACATCGCACCGGGCGAGATGGTCGGCATCGTGGGCGAATCGGGCAGCGGCAAGACGCAGGCGGCGCGCGCCATCATGGGCCTCACGCCCCCGCCGCTGGTGCGCACCGCCGGGCGCATCCTGTTCGAGGGCGAAGACCTGGCGCTGGCCAGGCCGGCGCGGCTGCGCGAGCTGCGCGGCGCGCGCGTGGGCATGGTGTTCCAGGAGCCGATGACTTCGCTGAACCCGTCGATGACTATCGGCAAGCAGCTCGGAGAGGCGCTGGCGCTGCACCGACGCGAGCTGCCTGCGGCCGCGCGACAGGCGCGCATTCTCGACATGCTGGCGCGCGTCGGCATCCGCGACCCCAAGGGCGCCCTCGATGCATGGCCGCACGAGTTCTCGGGCGGAATGCGCCAGCGGATGATGCTGGCCTCTGTGATGCTGCTGGAGCCCGCGCTGCTGATTGCCGACGAGCCGACCACCGCGCTCGACGCCGTGGTGCAGCGCGACGTGCTGGAACTCATGGTGGGCCTTACGCGCGAGCACAACACGGCCGTGCTGATGATCAGCCACGACCTGCCGATGGTGGCGCGCTTCACGCAACGCATGGTCGTGATGCGGCACGGCGAGGTGAAGGAAACCGGCCGCACCGACGACATGCTCGAACAGCCTAAGCACGAATACACGCGCGAGCTGCTGCAGGCCATGCCGCGCCGCCTGCCCGCGCGGCAGGTGGCCGACGAGGCTCCGGTCGTCGAAGTGCGCAACCTGGTGGTCGACTACGCGGGCCACCGCCGCCTGTTCACCAAGGCTGTACCCAAGCGCGCGCTGCACGGCATCGACCTGGTGGTGCGCCCGCGCGAGGTGGTTGCGGTGGTCGGCGGCTCGGGCTCGGGCAAGACCACGCTGGGCCGCACCATCGCCGGGCTGCTCAAGCCCAGCGGTGGCGACATCCTGTTCCGCGGCCGGCCCATCCTGCGCTCCGATGCGGGGTGGTCCGACTACCGGCTGCAGTGCCAGATGGTCTTCCAGGACCCGTATGCCTCGCTCGATCCGCGCATGACCATCGACCAGCTGGTGGGCGAAGGCCTGCGGCTCATCAAGGGCGTGTCAGCGGCCGACAAGGCGCGCCGCGTGCAAGAAGTGCTCGACGAGGTCGGGCTCGGCGCGTCCTTTGCGACGCGCTATGCGCACGAGCTGTCGGGCGGCCAGCGCCAGCGCGTGGCGATCGCGCGCGCCATCGTGCGCCGGCCGGCCTTCGTGATTGCCGACGAACCGGTGTCGGCACTCGACGTGACGGTGCGCGCGCAGGTGCTGGAGCTGTTCGCCGAGCTGCAGAAGCGCCACGGCTTCTCGTGTCTTTTCATCAGCCACGACCTCGGCGTGGTCGAGCAGGTCGCCGACCGCGTGATCGTGATGCAGGACGGCCGCATCGTCGAGCAGGGCCCGCGCGATGCAGTGTTCGACGCGCCGCAGCAGGACTACACGCGCAAGCTGCTGTCGGCCATCCCGGCGCTGGAGCCGACCGCCGGCGGCGGTGTGCGGCTGCGCTGGCGCTTCGGCGCCGAAGCCCCGGCCTTCGCCTGATTTTTCTTTTTGCAATCGCACCGCAGGAGTCCTTCATGCACCGCTTCACCTTCCGCCATGCTGCCATCGCCGCTGCCTGCCTGGCCGCCTCGGGCGCCTTCGCCCAGACCACCGTCACAGTGGCCCAGCCCGCGGACATCCGCTCCACCAACCCCGGCGTGAACCGCGACAACACCACCGACGGCGTGGTGCTGAACATCGTCGAAGGGCTGGTCGGCTACCGCATGGACGGCAGCGTGGGCCCGCTGCTGGCGCAGTCGGTCGACGTGTCGAAGGATGGCCTGACCTACACCTTCAAGCTGCGCAAGGGCGTGAAGTTCCACAACGACGCACCAATGACCTCGGCCGATGTGGCGTGGAACTGGAAGCGCTACATGGACCCGAAGACCGACTGGCGCTGCACCAGCGAGTACGACGGCCGCAACGGCCTGAAGGTGGTCGAGACCGCCACGCCCGACGACAGCACCTTCGTCATGAAGATCAACAAGCCCTCGGCCGTGTTCCTCGACACGCTCGCGCGCACCGATTGCGGCATGACTGCCATCCTGCACAAGAGCTCGGTGAAGGCCGACGGCAGCTGGGACAAGCCCGTGGGCACCGGCCCCTTCAAGTTCGGCGAGTGGAAGCGCGGCGAATACGTCACTGTGACGGCCTTCAAGGGCTACACCTCGCCGGCCGGCGCCACCAAATCCGACGGCTACACCGGCCTGAAGGCGCCGCTGGTGGACACGGTGAAGTTCCTCGTCGTGCCCGACGCGGCCACCGCGGCCGCTGGCCTGAAGTCGGGCGCCATCGATGCGGGCCAGATCACGTCGAGCGATGCGCAGGAGCTGAAGAACGATCGCAACCTTACGGTGCAGGCACCGCCCGAGGCCATCAAGAACGTGCTGCTGATCCAGACGCGCGACCCGCAGCTGAAGAACCAGAAGCTGCGCCAGGCCATCGCGGCCTCGCTCGACATCGAGCAGATCGTGGCGGCCGCCTCCGAAGGGCTGGGCTCTGTCAACAACTCGGCCATCCACAAGGGCTCGGCCTTCTACAGCGCCGCGCAGAAAAAGGGCTGGCACTACGACCCCGCGCAGGCCGCCAAGCTGCTGCGCGAAGCCGGCTACAAGGGCGAGAAGATCACCATCCAGACCAACAAGCGCGCCCATGTGCCCAGCTATACGGTGGCGGTGCTGGCGCAGGCCATGATGCAGGCGGTGGGCATCAACGCGCAGATCGAGGTGCTCGAATGGGCCACGCAGCTCGACCGCTACAACAGCGGCAACTACCAGATGAGCTCGTTCAGCTACTCCTCCCGCCTCGACCCGGCGCTGAGCTACGAGCAGTTCTCGGGCCCGAAGGACAAGCAGGCGCGCAAGGTGTGGGAAGACCCGCAGGCGCTGAAGCTGATCGACGACAGCTTCGCCGAGTCTGACCCGAAGAAGCGCCAGGCCCTGTTCGACCAGATCCACGCGCTGATGATCCAGCAGGTGCCGATGGTGATGCTGTTCAACGGCCTCGACGCCTGGGCGGTGCGCAAGCGCATCAGCGGGTTTGCGGTGTGGGAAGGCAAGCCGCGCATGTGGGGCGTTTCAGCTGCTGCTGCGCGCAGCTAGCCGAGCGCTAGGCCGTCAGGACCTTCGCAAGGTCCGCCTTCAAGGACGTGGCCCGCTCCGGCGCGCGCGCCAGCCCGGCATCGACCAGGGCCTGCGCTCGTGCACGATCGCCCAGGTGCACCGCAATGCGCGCGAGATGCAAAGCCGTTCGCGCATGGATCTGGTTCGGGTCGGTCTCGCGCAGCATCTGCTCGAAGCTTTGCGGGTAGCTGCCATGCCGTGCAAAGAAAGCGCGCCCCGGGCCCGCCCATTCGCTCACGATGAACTCGACGTTCTCTTCCGCCTGCTCTTTCGTCGCGCCATAGGCCCATCCGAAAGCGGCGCCGGGCGGCGGCTCCATCCGGTCGCGAAAGACGCAATGCGATTCCTCCAGCGCGTCGGGCGCCACCTGGGCACCGCCTTCGGTCGGCAGGAAGTCGAGATGCGCGCCGAGGTTCAGGTAGCACGCCTTCCCCCCACTCGCGCCCTGCACGTTGAACACATGGATCAGCGGCCCATCGATGCGCCGCAGCGTCTGGCCCGAACCCTCGAAGCCTTCGGCCTTCAGGACAGGAAAGAGTTTTTGCGTGAGCAGCTTGAGGAAGGTGGTGCGGTTCATGGGGCGCGAATTCTCCGTGTGCGCAAGGTGATGGAATAGCGCAAGGCCTCGGTCGGTGCGATGGCATGTTGCCATGCCCAGCGCGCCGGGCCGCGCAGCAGGTACACGGAGCGCGGCTCGATCAGGAATTCGAGCGTGGCGGGGCCTGAGGCCGGTGTGCCGGGCACGTAGGGCCGGAACTGCATCACCGCGTCGCTGCGCAGCGAAACGCCGATGATGTCCTCGAAGTCCGGCACGTCGCGATGCCAGCCCAGCGGCGTGCCGGGACGGTACTCGGCAATCAGCATGTGAGTGAGCTCTTCGGGCGCGAAGCCGGCCCACGCGGCCGCCTTCGCGCGCAGCGGATGCAGCGCTTCGGGCAGCGGCGCGCCGGGCTTGAGGCGGTTGTTCTCGAAGTCGTAGCTGCCCCCGAAACTGGTGCCGCGCCGCCGTGCCGTGTATTCCTTGTAGCGCATCTCCTTGAGCGGCAGGCCCTGCACGATGTGCAGCAGGTCGGCTTCTTCCTCGGCGGACAGGAAGTCGCGCTCGTAGCGCAGGCCTTCGATAGCGGCCACGGGCGCTTCACCGAACAGGTCCGGCTGACCTGCGTGTTCGATGCGTCTAGCGGAGCGCATCTTCGTTGCCCCCGGCCAGTTGCACATGCCACCAGCGCGGCAGCAGTTCGCGGATCTCGGCGCGCGCGAAGCGGTCGTCGAGCAGGTGCAGCACGCCGCGGTCTTCCTCGGTGCGGATCACGCGGCCGGCCGCCTGCACCACCTTCTGCAGGCCGGGGTAGAGATAGGTGTACTCGTAGCCCTTGCCGAAGCGCGTCTGCATGCGCTCGCGCGTGATCTCGTTGAGTTCGTTGTATTGCGGCAGGCCCAGGCTGGCGACGAAGGCGCCGATCAGCCGGCTGCCCGGCAGGTCGATGCCCTCGCCGAACGCGCCGCCGAGCACCGCGAAGCCGATGCCCTGCCCGCCCTCCTCGAATCGTGCGATGAAGCCGTGGCGGTCGGCCTCGCGCATGCCGCGCGTCTGCGTCCACACGGGTACGCCGGGGTGTCGCTGCGAGAACGCAGCGCAGGCTTTTTCGAGGTAGTCGAAGCTGCTGAAGAAGGCCAGGTAGTTGCCCGGCAGGCGCTCGAACTGCGCGCCGATGATGTCGGCCACGTTGCGCAGCGACCCCGCGCGGTCGCGAAAGCGCGTCGACACATGCATCGCCACTTCGACGCGCAATTGATGGCTGTCGAAGGGCGAGGCCACATCGAGCAGCGCGGTGTCTTCCGGCAGCCCCAGCGCATCGCGATAGAACTCGAAAGGCGACAGCGTGCCCGAGAAGCACGTGACCGACACCGCATCGCCGAAGCGCGCTTCGAGGAACGGCGCAGGCACGAGATTGCGAATGGCCAGGCTGCGATCCTGCTGCGTGGCCCCTAGCGTGCGCTCGAACACCGAGTGGTCACCGAAGGCCTCGGCCAGCCGGGCGAAGTGCAGTGCGTCGAAGAAGAAGCGCTGCAGCGGCCCCTGCGAGGCATCGGGCGTGGCCGCGAAATACTCGGCCATGGCGGTGTTGGATGCCTGCAGGGTTCGCAGGAAACGTTCCGGAATTTCGTCGGCGGTTTCGTAGTCGGCCACCTGCGACTGCTGCACCGTATCCCATTCGCGGAACAGCCGGGCCAGCGGGCCGCGCAATGCGGCGGGCGCCACGCGATGCGCCTCTTCGAGCGCCGCGCCTTCGAGTTGCGCGGTGTACATGCCGCGCGAGCGCTCCAGCAGGTTGTGGGCCTCGTCCACCAGCACGGCCACGCGCCAGTCGGCGTCGCGCATGGTGGCGTAGAGGAAGGCGCTGCTGTCGAAGTAGTAGTTGTAGTCGCCGACGATGGCATCGGCCCAGTGCGCCATTTCCTGCGCGAGGAAATAGGGACACACCTCGTGCGCAAGCGCGATGTTGCGCAGCGCTTCGCGGTCGAGCCACGCCACCTGCGCGGCCTGCTCGCGCGCGGCGGGCAGGCGGTCGTAGAAGCCCCTGGCGAGCGGGCAGGCGTCGCCGTGACAGGCGCGGTCGGGGTATTCGCAGACCTTCTCGCGGGCCGCGAGTTCGAGCACGCGCAGGCGACCCTGTCCCCTGCCCTTGTCGAGCACGCGAAGCGCGTCGAGCGCCACCGGCCGGCCGGAGGTCTTGGCGGTGAGGAAGAAAAGCTTGTCGATCTTGCGTGCCGCGCGGGCCTTGAGCAGCGGGAAGATGGTGGCCAGCGTCTTGCCGATGCCGGTGGGCGCCTGCGTCATCAGGCAACGGCCGCCCACGGCTGCGCGGTAGACGGCTTCGGCCAGTTCGCGCTGGCCGGTGCGAAAGGCGCGGTGCGGAAACTCGAGCTGGCCTAGCGTGGCGGCGAGCGCAGCGCGGTGGCCGGCTTCGCTGTGCGCCCAGGCGCTGTAGCGGCCACACAGCTGCTCGAAGTGCTCCCGCAGCGCTTCGCGGGTGTGGTGCTCTTCGAGCACGGTTTCGTCGCCGGTGGCCAGGTCGAGGTACACCAGCGCCACGGTCATCTCTTCGTGGCCGTTGAGTTCGCACAGCATCCAGCCGTAGGTGCGGGCCTGCGCCCAGTGCAGTGCGCGGTGGTTGCCGCGGATGGCGTCGAAATCGCCGCGGAAGGTCTTGATTTCTTCGACGCGGGATGCGCGGGCCTCGTAGCCGTCGGCCCGGCCGCGCACGCGGACCGCGCCGCAGGTGGCTTCGAGCCCGACCTCGCAGGCGTAGTGCTCGGGATCACGCCGGTGCTGCACCATCGCGTGCCCGGCCATGCCTTCGAGCGCGCTGGGTGCGGGCACGAAGCGCAGGTCGAGGTCGCCCGCCTTCGCGCCGAAAGCGCACAGGGCCTTGACGGAAACTACATGCGCGATCATGGAGGCCGCATCCTGCGGGTTGGAGGGTTCGGAGCCCATCTGGGAATGCTGTATGAATTTACAGTATAGCCACGCCAATACGCCGCTTGCGGTTTCCCTATCCGCATCAAGACCGTGACGGGGCCTTCTCCGACAGGGCGTCTTCGATTTATCGACAAAACTTGACAAGTTTTGCCTACAACTGCGACCGATGAACACTCCCACCGCGATCGACCCTGACGACTTCGAGCGCCTGCTCAGCCGGAACATCAAGCTGCCCCTGATCGGCGGTGTGTTCGGTGCCGTGGTGTTCGTGGGGTTGATCCTGTTCCTGCTCAACACCATCGGCTGGGTCGAGCACACCGACCGTGTCACCCGCGCCGCCAGCGAGTTGCAGCGCCGCACCATCGACATGGAAACCGGCGTGCGCGGCTTCCTGATCACCGGTGAGCGGAGCTTTCTGGAGCCCTATCAAAGCGCCCTGACCCGCCTCAAGGGCGATACCGTCGGGCTGCGCAACCTTGTGTCGGACAACCCCCAGCAGGTGGAGCGCATCGATCGCCTCGCCACGCTGCAGACAGCCTGGCTCGAATTTGCCAACGGCATGATTGCCGCGCGCGACGCCAGCAGCGGCACGCAAACCGCCATGCGCCTCGGCGACGAAAAGCGGCTGATGGACGACATGCGCGCCGAGTTCACCGCCTTCATGGAGACCGAGCAGGCCCTGCGCTTCCAGCGCAACAACGCGGCCAACAGCACTGCCTGGTGGGTCGTCGGGCTGTTCCTGCTGTTCACCTTGAGCTTCACCGGGTTGATGGCCTACTTCGGGCGGCGCCAGCTGGTGCTGCTGTCCGACAGCTACGACGTGGTGCTGAAGGAACAAGCTGCGCACGCCGAACGGCTCGCTCACGAGGCCTGGTTGCGCAACGCGCAGACCGGGCTGGTGGGCGAGCTGGTCGGCGAACTCAGCGCGCCGGACATGGGCCGCAAGGTGCTCGCGTTCTTCTCGCGCTACCTGGGCGCCTCGGTTGGCGCCATGTACGTGCGTGAGCGCCATGGCCCGCTGCGCCGGGCGGCGAGCTACGGCTTTTCGAGCGCGGCCGAGGCCACGCCGCAGGTTTTCTCCCCTACCGAAAGCCTGGTGGGCCAGGCGGCTGCCGAGCGCCGGCGCATGCTGATCGACCCGGTCGATGCCGACTACCTGAAGGTCAACTCGGGCCTTGGCGAGATGGCGCCCAAGGCCGTGCTGCTGGTACCCGTTGCAAGCAGCGGCATGGTCAACGGCGTGGTCGAGCTTGGCCTGCCAGGCGCGCTGGACGACCGCGGCAGCCAGTTGATCGACCTGGTGGCCGACGACATCGGCACCTCGCTGGCGGCGGCTCGCTACCGCGAGCAGCTGCAGGAGGTGCTCGGCGAAACCCAGCAGCTCAACGAGGAACTGCAGGTGCAGCAGGAAGAGCTGCGCACCGCCAATGAAGAACTGGAAGAACAGTCGCGCGCCCTGCGCGCCTCGCAGGCCATGCTGGAGAACCAGCAGGCCGAACTGGAGCAGACCAACAGCCAGCTCTCCGAACGCACCGAGGCACTGGACCAGCGCAACACCGCGCTGCGCCGCGTGCAGCGCGACCTCGAAGACCGCGCCGACGAACTGCAGCGCGCAAGCCGCTACAAGTCGGAATTTCTCGCCAACATGTCGCACGAGCTGCGCACGCCGCTCAACAGCGCGCTCATCCTCGCCAAGCTGCTGGGCGACAACCCGCAGGGCAATCTCTCCCCGGAGCAGGTGAAGTTCGCGGAGTCGATCTACTCGTCGGGCAACGATCTGCTGGTGCTGATCAACGACATCCTCGACATCGCGAAGGTCGAGGCCGGCAAGCTCGAAGTGGTGCCCGAAGACGTCACGCTCGCCAAGCTGGGCCGCAGCCTGGAGAGCACGTTCAGTCCGCTTGCGATGCAGAAGAACCTGAGCTTCAAGCTCGAAGTGCGGCCCGATGCACCGGCCTCGCTGGTCACCGACCGGCAGCGGGTCGAGCAGATCCTGAAGAACCTGCTGTCGAACGCGATCAAGTTCACCGAGCGCGGCGAAGTGGCGCTGACGGTCTCGCCGGCCGCTGATGGCGGCGCCACCTTCGCGGTGTCCGACTCGGGCATCGGCATCGATCCGCAGCAGCACGAGCTGATCTTCGAAGCCTTCCGCCAGGCCGACGGCACGACCAGCCGACGTTACGGCGGCACCGGGCTGGGCCTGTCGATCTCGCGCGACCTCACGCAGCTGCTGGGCGGCACGCTCACGGTGCAGAGCGAGCCGGGCCAGGGCAGCACCTTCGTCCTGCAACTTCCGGCAAAGGCACCACAGGCTTCGCCGGCAGCGCTTCAGCCATCGGCGGTCTACACGCCCCGGCCCGCGCAGGCGCCATCCGTTGCCTCGCTGGCGCCGAAGCCCCCTGCCCCGGTGCCCGCACCGCAGTTCGCCGACGACCGCTCCATCCCGCGCGACCAGGTGCGCCGCGTGCTCGTGATCGAGGACGAGCCGCAGTTCGCGCACATCCTCTACGACCTGGCGCACGAGCTGGGCTACCGCTGCCTGGTGGCGCACGGCGCGGCCGATGGCTTCGAACTGGCCACGCAGTTCCTGCCCGACGCGATCCTGCTCGACATGCGCCTGCCCGACAGCACCGGCCTCGACGTGCTGCAGCGGCTGAAGGATTCGCCGCACACGCGCCACATTCCGATCCACGTGGTGTCCGCCGCCGAAGGCGTACAGGGTGCGGCGCTGCAGATGGGCGCAATCGGCTATGCGCTGAAGCCGGCCACGCGCGACGAGCTGATGAAGGTGTTCGGCCGGCTGGAGGAAAAGCTCACGCAGAAGGTCAAGGTCGTGCTGCTGGTGGAAGACGACGAGCTGCAGCGCGAGAGCGTCATCAGGCTGATCGGCGACGACGACATCGAGATCGTTGCCGTCGGCTCCGGCGAAGAAGCGCTGGAGCTGCTGCGCACCCGCGTGTTCGACTGCATGATCACCGACCTGAAGCTGCCCGACATGCAGGGCAGCGAGCTGCTCAAGGCCATGGCGGCGGAAGAAATCGTGTCGTTCCCGCCGGTCATCGTCTACACCGGGCGCAACCTCACGCGCGACGAAGAAGCCGAGCTGCAGCGCTACTCGCGCTCGATCATCATCAAGGGCGCGCGCTCGCCCGAACGCCTGCTCGACGAAGTGACGCTGTTCCTGCACAAGGTGGAGGCCGAGCTTTCGAGCGAGCGCCGGGGCATGCTGAAGACGGCGCGCGGACGCGACCGCATCTTCGAGGGCCGCACCATCCTGCTGGTGGACGACGACGTGCGCAACATCTTCGCGCTGACCAGCGCGCTGGAGCAGCGCGGCGCCATCGTGGAGATCGGCCGCAACGGCCGCGAGGCGCTGGAGCGGCTCGACCAGGTGAGCGAGATCGACCTCGTGCTGATGGACGTGATGATGCCGGAGATGGATGGCCTGGAAGCCACGCGCCGCCTGCGCGGCGACCCGCGCTTCGAGAAGATGCCAGTAATCGCCATCACCGCCAAGGCCACCAAGGACGACCGCGAGCAATGCCTTGCCGCCGGCGCCAACGACTACCTTGCCAAGCCTGTGGACCTGGAGCGCCTGTTCTCGCTGCTGCGGGTGTGGATGCCGAAGATGGAGCGCCTGTGACAACACGCCACGGCACCTCGAAGACCGCCACGCATATGCCGCCGCTGCATCCGCTGAGCGACACGGAGATCGAGCTGCGCCTGCTGATGGAGGCGATCTACCTCAAGTACAGCTACGACTTCCGCGACTACACGGTGGCCTCGCAGAAGCGCCGCGTGCTGCACGCGCTCGACCAGCTCGGGCTGCCGAGCATCTCGGCGCTGCAGGAGCGGGTGCTGCGCGACCCGTCGCTGTTCGGCCAGCTGCTGCAGTTCCTGACGATCCCGGTGAGCGAGATGTTCCGCGACCCGGCCTACTTTCTGGCCTTGCGCCAGCATGTGGTGCCGATTCTTCACACCTACCCGTCCGTCAAGGTGTGGGTGGCGGGCTGCAGCACGGGCGAGGAAGTGTTCTCGCTGGCCATCCTGCTGCGCGAAGAGGGCCTGCTCGCGCGCACGCAGATCTACGCCACCGACATCAACCCCGCCTCGCTGGAGAAGGCGCGCCAGGGCATCTTTCCGCTGGAAGCGATCCGCGGCTACACCACCAACTACCAGCGCGCGGGCGGACGCGGCGAGTTCTCCGACTACTACACCGCCGCCTACGACGCCGCGCGCTTCGACCCCTCGCTGTGCGCCGGCGTGATCTTTGCCGACCACAGCCTGGCAACCGACAGCGTGTTCGCGGAAACGCAGCTGGTGTCGTGCCGCAACGTGCTGATCTACTTCAACCGGGAGCTGCAGGACCGGGCGCTGGGCCTGTTCCACGAGTCGCTGTCGCACCGCGGTTTTCTCGGGTTGGGCTCGAAGGAGAGCATCGACTTTTCGGGCTACTCCGACCGCTTCGACACGCACGCGCGCGTCGAGCGCATCTACCGCAAGAAGGCCGCATGACGGGCCACATGCAGCGCCACCTTCGCCCCCCCGTTCGCAAGCGCGTCGACGCCGTGGTGCTGGGCGCCTCAGCCGGCGGCATCGATGCGCTCTCCACGCTGCTGCACGACCTGCCCGCAGGCTGGCACATTCCGATGGCCGTGGTGCTGCACCTGCCCGGGGATCACGAGAGCCATCTCGCCGAGATCTTCGCGCAGCGACTGCCGATCCCGGTGCACGAGGCCAACGACAAGATGCCGCTGGCGGCCGGCAGCCTGTACTTCGCGCCGCCCGGCTACCACCTGTCGATCGAGCGCGAGCGCACCTTCTCGCTGAGCTGCGAGCCGCCGGTGCTGTTCTCGCGGCCGTCCATCGACGTGCTGATGGGCTCGGCCGCAGACGTCTACGGCCCCGCCCTTGCCGGCTTCTTGCTGACCGGCGCGAACGACGACGGCGCCGAAGGCCTGCACCGCATTCATCTGGCCGGCGGACTCACCGCCGTCCAGGAACCGAAAGAAGCTCTTATTCCAACCATGCCCCAAGCCGCCATTGCGCGCCACATTCCCGACTACGTGCTCCCCCTGCGCGAACTGCGCACGCTGCTGCTCCAGTTGGAGGCCGCCCATGAACATTGACATCGAAAGCAAGCTGCTGATCGTCGATGACCTGCCGGAGAACCTGCTGGCACTGGAGGCGCTGATCCGCGCCCCGGGGCGCCTCGTGTACCGGGCCGACTCGGCCGATGCGGCGCTGACGCTGCTGCTGGAGCATGAATTCGCGCTCGCCATCGTCGACGTGCAGATGCCGGGCATGAACGGCTTCGAGCTGGCCGAGCTGATGCGCGGCACCGAGCGCACGCGGCACATTCCCATCATCTTCGTAAGCGCCGCCGGGCGCGAGCTGAACTACGCCTTCCAGGGCTACGAGAGCGGCGCGGTCGACTTCCTGCACAAGCCGCTCGATCCGCACGCGGTGGTCAGCAAGGTGAACGTGTTCGTCGACCTGTACCAGCACCGCAAGGCGCTGCGCCACGAAATGGAATCGCTCGCGGCTGCGCACAAGAAACAGGAAGAGCTGGTGCAGCAGCTGCAGCAGACGCAGCACGAGCTGGAACGCGCCGTGCGCATGCGCGACGACTTCATGTCGATGGTGTCGCACGAGCTGCGCACGCCGCTCAACACGCTCTACCTCGAAGCGCAGCTGCGGCAGCTGCATCTGTCGAAAGGCAACCTCGCCAACTTCACGCCCGAGCGGCTACCCACGATGATCGAGCGCGACCAGCGGCAGATCCGCAACATGGTGCGGCTGATCGACGACATGCTCGACGTCACCCGCATGCGGCGCGACGCGCTGTCGATCAAGACCACACCGGTGGACCTCGCGACGCTGGCGCAGGCGGTGGTCGAGAGCCTGCGGCACCAGGCCGAGGCCGCGGGCTCGGTCATCACGCTCGCGGCGCCGGCCGAACTGCGCGGCGAATGGGACGAGTTCCGCATCGAACAGGTGCTGACCAACCTGCTGACCAACGCGCTGCGCTACGGCGGCGGCAAGCCGGTCGAGATGGTCGTGCAGCAAGTGGGAAACACCGCGCAGGTGGCCGTACGCGACCAGGGCATAGGCATTGCGCCCGAAGACCAGGGCCGCATCTTCGAGCAGTTCGAGCGCACCGACGACAGCCGCAAGCACGCCGCGGGGCTGGGCCTCGGGCTCTACATCACGCGCAAGATCGTGACCCTGCACGGCGGGCAGATCGGCGTGGAAAGCGCACCGGGCGAAGGCTCGCGATTCGTGGTCGACCTGCCGCTGCAACCACCGGCGCCCCCGGCCGACACCCAAAAGGAGACACCTCTGTGAACGTGCTGATCGTCGACGACAACAAGGCCGCGGCCGATCTGCTGCAGGAGCTGCTGAGCCTGCACGACCACACCGCGCGCTGTACCTACACCGCTCAGCAGGCGCTCGACGCGGCAGCGGCCGAAAGCTTCGACGCCGCGCTGATCGACCTCACGCTGCCCGACCTTCCGGGCACCGAAGTAGCACGCCGGCTGCGCGCGAGCACGGCGGAAGGCACGCCGAAGCTGCTGGTCGCGATCTCGGGTTTCTCGGCGCAGGATGCGGGCGGCAAGGCGGCCGAGGGGCTGTTCGACCACCATCTGCAGAAGCCGATCGACATCGACGAGCTGGGGCGAATCCTGGCACAGACCTGAGCCTGGCGAGTCACTTCGCCGGAGCGAGCTCTCCGTACCAGTAGGCCGCGGTGACGCCGCCGTCCATGAGAAAGTCGCTGCCGGTGATGAAGCCGCCGTCCGGCCCCAGCAGCAGCGCGCCGACGGTACCGACCTCGTCCGGCGTGCCACCGCGCTTGGCGGACGACGCTTCGATCATGCGCCGGTAGCCTTCGCCGCGAGGGCCTGTCAGTTCGTCTCTTGCGAGCGGCGTGAAGATGATGCCGGGGCTGATGGTGTTCACCCGGGCGCCACGCTTGCCCCATCGCACGGCCTCCGCCATGACCCGCAGGGAATTTCCGCGCTTGGAAAGTTGGTACGCGTGCAGGGAGTCTTTCACCTGCTCGGGCTGAAGCATCGGCAGCGCAAGCAAGTCTTCTGTCGGCGTCGTCGCGAGAGCCGCATTCTGTTCAGGGCTCAACGCCGGCAAGCGGTGTCCTGACTGCGACGCGATGACGACGCCAGCGCCGCCTTCCGCGACAACGTTGCCGAACTCTTCCAGGACGAGCGCGGTGCCGTACAGGTCGACCTTGAGGATCGCGGCCGGCGATGCCTGCGAAGGAGAAACGCCCGCAGCGTGGATCAGGCCGGTGACGCTGCCAAGCGCGGTGGCCGTCTCCACGAGCGCATGGACCGAGGCGCGCGAAGACACGTCCACGACTGCCGTGCTCACTTCGAAGCCGGCATCCGCGAGCACCTTGGCCGCTGCGTCGGCCCCCTCCTGCCGCAAGTCGGCGAGCAGAACGTGCTTGCCCGCGCTGACACGGCGGGCGATGGCCTGGCCGATGGACCCAGCTCCGATGACAACAACTACTTGGGTCATGATCAATTCCTTTTGCTCGGCGTCAGTCGTCATCGCTCAGCGGCCGACGAGCTTTTGTCGATCCGCCGAATAGCGGTCGCCGTGAACCTGAACACCCGAGACGGCCGCCTCGATTTCCTTCAGGTCTTCCGGCAACAACACGACAGAGGCGGCGCCGGCGTTTTCCTCGAGGCGGAGCAACTTCGTCGTGCCGGGAATCGGCACGATCCACGGCTTTTGGGCGAGCAGCCAGGCAAGTGCAAGCTGGGCAGGCGTGACCTGCTTGCGCGCGGCGATCTCCGCCAGAACATCGACCAGGGCGCGATTCGCCTGGCGCGCCTGCGGTGCAAAACGAGGCACTGTGCTGCGGAAATCTGTCGCGCCGAACGATGTCTGCGCGTCGATCGCTCCCGTCAGGAAACCCTTTCCGAGCGGACTGAATGGCACAAAGCCGATGCCCAGTTCCTCCAGCAGCGGAAGAATCTCTTTCTCCGGCTCGCGCCACCACAGGGAATATTCGCTCTGAAGGGCGGCGATCGGCTGAACCGCGTGCGCGCGGCGAATGCTGTCGACGCCGGCCTCGGAAAGACCGAAGTGCTTCACCTTGCCTTCGCGGATCAGGTCTTTCACGGCGCCCGCCACGTCTTCCATCGGAACCTGCGGATCGACACGGTGCTGATAGAACAGATCGATGCGGTCGGTGCGCAGGCGCTTCAGCGCCTCGTCGGCCACCTGCCGGATCCGTTCCGGCCGGCTGTCGAGGCCCTTGCCGGCGTCACCCTCGCGAAACCCGAACTTGGTCGCGATCACGACCTGGTCACGCACAGGTTCCAGCGCTTCCCCGACCACGCTTTCGTTGACGAAGGGCCCATAGACTTCCGCCGTGTCGAAAAACGTGATCCCGCGTTCGAAGCCCGCGCGGATGAGCTTGACCGCTTCGGCCGTGCCGGTCGCCGGCCCATAGCCGAAGCTCAGGCCCATGCAGCCGAGACCGAGGGCCGAAACGTTGAGGCCGCCGCGGCCCAGTTGACGTGTTTTCATGGTGTGTGTCCTTGTCGCTAACCGATCACAAGAACTTTAGGCAGCCTGCTTGCCAATGACTAGACTGCTGGATCGACATGTACCTAGAAGACAGGCTAATCAATGGCACGCTTCGACGACTTGGCCAGTTTTGCAGCCGTGGTGCGCGCAGGCAGTTTCACGCGCGCGGCGGCCCAGCTTGGGGTGACGCAGTCCGCGCTCAGCCAGACCGTCCGCGCGCTGGAGCGCCGCCTCGACCTGAAGCTGCTCAACCGGACCACGCGCAGCGTCGCGCCCACGGAAGCGGGCGAACGCCTGTACCAAGCCGTCGGCCCGCGTTTCGAGGACATCGAAGCAGAACTCGCCGTTCTGGGCGAGATGCGCGGCAAGCCCGCCGGCATGGTCCGCATCACGGCGACCGAACACTCGATGCGAACCTTGATCTGGCCCAGGCTTCAACCATGGCTGCCCCTGTACCCCGACATCAAGGTGGAGATCAGCGGCGACAACCGCTTCACCGACATCGTTGCCGAGCGCTTCGACATCGGCGTGCGACTGGGCGGCGACGTGGCCAAGGACATGATCGCCGTACGCATCGCGCCCGACATGCGCATGACCGTGGTGGGCAGCCCCGACTACTTCTCGCGCCACCCCCGGCCGTCTACCCCGCAGGATCTGACCCTGCACGACTGCATCGGATTGCGCCTGGCATCCCACGGCGGCCTTCTGAAATGGGAATTCACGCGGCGCCGGAAAGGCGTCAACGCGCACGTCACGGGCCGGCTCGTCTTCAACTCGAGCGAGCTGATCGTCGCCGCAGCGCTGTCCGGGCACGGGCTGGCATGGCTGCCCTCCGACCTCGTCGAGAAACACATCGAGGCAGGCCGGCTGGTGCCGGTACTCGACGATTGGGCGGCAACCTTTGACGGGTATCACGCCTACTATGCCGGCCGACGCGCTTCGCCAGCCTTGATGCTCGTCGTGGAGGCGTTGCGGCCTCCGGAAACTCAGCGCCTCTTGCTGCGCCCCTTGTAGCTGCGCATGGCCTCGTAGCGGTACACGCGGAATCCGTCCTTCTGCAAGAAGCTGACCGGCTCCCAGCCGCGTGCGAGCGCGCAGTCGGTGATCTGCGCCATCTGCACGCCGAGGTAATCCTGCAGGCTGTCGGCCACCGCGAGCTCGAACTTCTTGAGCTCGCGGTCCAGCGATTCCAGTGCCGCGATGGCGGCCTCGACGCTGGTGAAGGGGCGCACGTGCGTCACGGCCTTGCTGCGCGCCAGTGCGGGCGCCTCGGGAGGGTCCGCGCTGAAGTTCACGCTGGCCCCACCTTCCATGCCGTTGAGGCCGCCGATGGCGGCCATGCTGCTCATTGCGTTCATGTCATGAACCCCATATCGCGCGGATAGCTGATGCCACTCGGCGCAGTCACGTTGTTGAAATTCTTCAGGTTGGGCAGGATGCCGTTGAGGTCCGCGTCAGGCACGCCGAACCACTTGGCCAGCGTGGCCGCGTATTGGTCGACCGAGGTGGTCGGCAGCAGCCGGCCCTGGCCGACGTGCCACTGGTCGTCGTCGGCGGCAGTGTTGCCGATGCTCACCGGCGGTGGCGTGCCGTAGAACGCCTTGCCCTTCACGGCATTGACACCGCCGACCACGAAGTGATGGCTGCCCCAGCCGTGGTCGGAACCATTGCCGTTGCTCGAAAGCGTGCGGCCGAAGTCGGAGGCGGTGAAGGCCGTCACCTTGTCGTCGATGTCCAGAGCTTTCATCTGCCGCTGGAAGGCAAACATGGCCTCGGACAGCCGCAGCATCAGGCCGCCCTGCTTCGTGTCGAGGTCGTCGTGCAGGTCGTAGCCGCCCATGGAAACGAAGAACACCTGGCGCTTCACGCCCAGCGAGACGCGCCCTCGAATGAGGCGGGCCACCATCTTGAGCTGGTCGGCCAGGTTGTTGCCGGTGGGAAAGTTGCCGTTCAGGTCGTCGGGCTGGATGGCGGCGGTGATCTTGCCTTCCGCCTCGACCGCGCGCAGCGTGACCTTGTTGTATTCGTTCTCCAGCGTGTGACTGCGCGCCTGCTGCGCCAGCTGCTGCATGGCCGCCTTGACCGCCGACGAGCCGTAGACGTTGCCCGTGGCGCTGCTCACGCTGTTGATGCGCACCGCGCCGCGCGTGCCAACCTGGTACTGCAGCGCCTCGTCGCCCGACAGGAACACCGCGTTGCCCGCCACCGAGACGCAGGTGAAGAGCGACGCATTGCGCTGCCCGGCCAGCATCAGGTCGCCGAGGTTACCGCCCCAGCCGATGGTGGAGCCCTCGGGCGAGGACGACTGCCAGATCGACTGCTGGTCGTTGTGCGAGAACAGCTTGGGCGGAATCGGGAAGTCCTTGCGGTTGGAGCTGTTGAACTGCGCGCGCGTGAGTGGCTTGACCAGCGGGCCGACGTTGAGCTGCACTGCCATCCTGCCCTCGTCGAACAGCGTCGCGAGCTTGGTCATCGCCGGGTTCAGCGCGTACTTGCGTCCGTTGGCTAGCGAGACGGCGGGCTTGAGCTCGGTGGCCGCGAGCGCGGCATCGGACGGCAGCGCGATCGCGCCGCGGATGGCGCTGTACTTCGCGTAGCTGTCGGCGTCGTAGTTGACGAGGGTGTTGGCGTAGTCGTTGCCGCCGAACAGGAAGACGCAGACCAGCGCCTTGTAGTCGTCACCGGGCGCGGCCTGCGCAGCGGCTTCACCCATGGCGGCGAGGTTGAGCGCGAACGGCAGCGCGGTGCCGGCCATCGCGAGCTGGCCCGTGCGGCGCAGGAAGGCGCGGCGCGAATGCTGGGCAGGATTTATCAGGTGCATGGTCGGTTCGCTCCGGCTTCTTCTTTATTACTTCTGGACAAGGTATTCGGGCGAGCCCATCACCAGCAGCACGCCGGCGCAGATGAGGTCGAGCTTGCGGGCGTCGGTGGTGGGGTTCAGCAGCGGCGCCTTGGTCAGCGCGTCGGTGATCAACGCCACGGTGGCGGCCGACAGCTGGTTGCCCGTGAGCAGCAGGTTGAGCCGCCGCACCAGCGCGGCGGGATCGGTCACCAGCGTCTTCTCGGCCGCGTAGTTCGCCACCACGTCCTTGCTGTTGAAGCCGTTCTGCAGAATGCCCTGCATGAAATTGAGGTAGCCGCCCACGCTGGTCTCGTTGACCAGTTGGAACTCGGGCGCCACCAGCTTGTTGCTGGCGATGGCGGTAGAGGGCGGCACGTAGCCGGGCCGGAAGAAGTTGAACACCGAGGGCGAGCGCAGCGGACACTGGCCCAGGCTCTGGCTCGTGTCGGAGGTGTTGCCGATCGCCCAGGTGTCTTGCGCCGAGCCGATGCCGAAGGTGCGGCCCCATTGCACGAGCCGCAGCATAGGTTCGCGCAGGTGGCCGAAGTTCGGGTCGGAAAGACCGGTGGGGCCGCGTGCCTCGTCGTCGAGCAGCACAGCCGCAAATACGCTCTTCATGTCGCCGCGCACGCCCGCGCCGTTGTTGGCGAAGATGTCGGCCACGCGCTTGACGTAGGCCACGCTGGGGTTGCTGGTAACCAGCCGCTGGATGAGCTGGCGACCGATGAAGGGACCGACGTTCGGGTGGTTGAAAAGCGTGTCGAGCGCGATCTTCAATGCCGCCGGACCGGGTGTGCCGGCGGGCACGGCGGCGCCGAGGAAGCGCGCTTCGAGCATCGAGTGATTACCCGCCGTATACGCCATGGGGCGCGTGGTCCAGGCGTTGGTCTCGATGCGGCTGCTTGCAGCGGGCGGAAGAAAGGCGTTGCGCTCCGCGGAGCGGATGTCGAGGTCGTAGCCGGTGAAGACGCGCGCGAGGTTCGACACGTCGCTCTGCACGTAGGTTTCGAGCGGCTGGCCGTCGGCGCCGGTCTTCACCGTGCCGTCGGCTTCGAGCTGGTACAGGCCGATGGTCATGAGCTGCATGACTTCGCGCGCGTAGTTCTCGTCGGGCTGCCGGCCCGAGGCGTCTTCCTTGCGGTTGCCGCGGGTGTTGAGGTAGAAGCCCATCGCGGGGTTGAGCGAGACGTCTTCCAGCAGCTGGCGGAAGTTGCCGGTGACGCCGTTGGCCAGTGTGTCCCAGTACTGGGCCATCATGGCGGTGGGCCAGCTCGACCCGATCTCGGTGCCCGAGACCACGAAGATTTCGCTGAGGGCCAGTGCCATGCGCTTGCGCACCGGGTCGGCTGCGACCATGAGCTGGCGCCAGATCATCGCGTCGGTGTCGACGGTGCCGTAGGTCTTGCCGTTGACCCATTCCCAGGCCGTGGGCTCGCGCGTCGCGCTGAACTGCTCGCTGAGCCACGGCATGTAGCCCTTGGCGCGCACTGCGGCGACCTCTGCGTCCGAGGCCGAGAACTGCGCTTGCAACAGGAAGCGCGCGGCCTCCGCGTCGTTCTGCGCCTGGGTGTAGTGATAGGGGCCGGTGTCGGGCTGCTCGCCCGGATTGGGGCTGCCGCCGATGGGGAAGCCGAAGCCACCGGAAGAGCCGCCTCCTCCTCCGCCACCACCGCATGCGGCCAGTGCCGCCGCGATGGAGAACGCAGCCGCGGCCTTCAGGGGCCGCGTTGTTTCATCGATTGCCGCCGTCGTTCTTGTTGCTGCATACGCAGGCGGCGCAGTAACGCGCATCACCTCGTCGACCGGGCTTGCGCAGCCGGCCTCGAACTGTTCCACCATGTTCCTCGCTCCTGCGGCGCATCAACGCCGGTCGAGCAATCAAGGCAAGCGGCATGCCCTGTGAAAAACAGCTGGACGGGTGTCTAAAACTGGCGAAGTCACCACATAAATGTGTGCCAATGTGACTTTTTAGTCACCCCTTGAAACAAAATTGGCATGCCAGCACGCATGCCAATGTTTCAGCAAACATTCAGGTGACAGTGCCAGTCGTCAGTCGCGCTCGTCGTCCCAGCCGTTCGGCGGACGATAGGGATAGCCGGGGCCGTAGTAGATGCGGCCGGGCGGCGGGCTGTAGATGGGCGCCGGGCGGTAGTACACCGGTGGCGGCGGCCGGTAGTAGACCGGCGGAGGTGGCTCGTAATAGATGGGGGCCGGATACGGATAGACCGGCGGGGGTGCGTAGTACGGCGCCGGGTAGCCGCCGGCGACATAGCCGGGCGTGCCGATCTGCACTGACCAGCTTCCGCGCGCGTTGGCGGCACCCGCCGCCAGCAATGCACCGGCAACGACGGCACCGATTGCGGCCCACTTGAAAACAGAAGATTGATGTTTGAAGTTCACTGAGGCTCCAAGGCCAAGGGCGGACAGCGCCCAGGTTGATACGCAACGCCCGACGTGTACCCGTGGTGCACCCGTCACCGCGAAGGCTGGTTGCCAAACGTCACTGCCGCGCGGTGCATTGCAACCAACGCTCAACCCGCGATTTCGCGACGCGACAACATCACGTCGCCGCTGTTCGTGTTGAAGGCGATGGTCGGCGCGCTGAAATCGCTGAGCGGCGCGCCCAGGCCGATTTCACCGCGGCCGTGCAGCACGCACTCTTCGCGCCGCAGGGCAATCTCGGTGCTCGGCCCGCCATTGCCATGGAAGCGCACCCAGGTGCCATAGGTGCTGACGTCGATCAGCACGCAACTGCCCTGCCGCAACTCGATGCGCGCATGCAGCCGCGAGACGCGGGGGTCGTTGACCACGAACTGCGCGTCGTCGACGCGACCCAGATGAATCGGGAGCTCTTCGGTGCGGAACATCGACCGCACGTCGAGCCAGGCCAGCTCGATCTGGCCGAAGGAAGAATCCGGCATGCGCAACGGGGCGAGCGCGGCGGGCACGGTGAGGAAGCTCGTCACCTCCTCCTGCCAGTCGATCCGGTGCACGACCGACATCTCGCTTCGACCCCGGATGTTGATGAGGCCCAGGTCGCGGTGCTGCACCGCGCCTTCGCGCAATTGGGAAATGACGGCGTCGGTCACCCAGATCTGGCCGGGGCCGGCCAGGTCGCTCAGGCGCGAGGCCAGGTTGACGGCGTCGCCGTAGCAATCGCCCTCGACCTCGACCACCTCGCCGCTGGCCACGCCGATCTGCAGCGCCATGCGCAACGGCGCCGGCCATGCGAGCAGGCGCTTCTGGTGATAGCGCTGCAGCTCGACGACCGCGTGCGTGGCGGCGGCGCCGCTGGTGAAGATGGCGAACACACCGTCTCCGAGCGACTTCACCACCCGTCCGCCGTGCGCCTGGCACACGCCGCCGATCCATTGCGTCAGCCGCGTCACGGTCTCGGTGGCTCGAGCATTCCCCATGGCCTCGAAGACCCTGGTGCTCCCCGTCAAGTCCGCGAATACGACTGTGGAATTGACACCCATACTGTTGTGATTCTCGATTTCTATCGCAGGTTGTAAATGCTCAGGGCATACGTTCATTTACGCACGGGAGAAACGGTCTTCGCACCTATCGTGTTGACCATATAGGTATACGCCGCGGGCAACGGAGCAGATGCAAGAGGGGCATTCCTCAATTTGTAGTACTTTGGATTACAAAATACAACGTCTGTTAAATACGCTAAGTAAAGCGTGTTGTTTACAAACAAGAAACACCGTTTCAGATCTTGTGAAATGGTTAACTGAGGCTTAAGGTAGCGGCCGTTCTGGCTTCCGGCAATACGCTTTTCGTCCCCATGCTCTTCCGCCGCATTCTTCGTCTGCTGAACGTACCCGGCTTCGGATCCCGCCAGGCGACGGAAAGTCAGCTGGGGCGCATTCGCATGGCGATGCTGTCGGTGCTCCAGGGCCATGGCGGCCACTCGGTGCAGCGCGTGAGCCAGCGCGTGCGCTTTGCGGCCGATGTCGAAGCCCTCTGGTACCTGCGGCAGGACGTGATGATGGCGTTGAGCGCCATCGACGGTGAAACCGCCGCACGCCGCCAGATGAAAACCATCAACAGCATGTTCAAGGGCGGATTGCCCGGTTCGATGGGGCCTCGCGCGCATCAGCGCTTTACCAACAACAACGGTTGAAGTTGCGACGGCCCTTCGGGGCCGTTTTCTTTTTCCTGCTTTCTCCCCCCATTGCCGGGTCAGTGGCCGTGATGATGATGGTCATGGCCGTGATGATCGTCATGCGCTGGCGTGTGACGATGACCCCAGACGAGAAAGACATCGCGCCCCTCCGCCGCCATCGACACCTTCGCACCCACGGGCAGTAGCACCTTCGTGGGCACATGGCCGAACGGCAGTCCCGCCAGCACGGGCACCTTGAGCGATGCGCGCAGCCGGTCGATCACCGTGTTCAGGCCAAAGCCCCGGTCGTAGCCCGGCGCCTTGCGAATGCCCGTGAATTGCCCGAACACGATGGCGCGCTGGCGCGCCAGCACACCGGCCATCTTCAACTGGTCGAGCATGCGTTCGATACGGTACGGGTGCTCGTTGATGTCCTCGATGAAGAGCACGCCCTTGTCCACCACGGGAAAGTACGGCGTGCCGATCAGGCTGGCCAGCACGCAAAGGTTGCCGCCCCACAGCACCGCGTCTTGCACGGGCTTGAACTTCAGGTCTGCATCGCGCGCCGGCATGCGCCAGCCGGTGCCTTCGCCCTGCCCCGTAACGAGGTCGTCGAAGCAGGCTTCCATGATGTCGTCAGCGCCGGCCTCGGCACCGAAGTCTTCGCCGACCGCAGGGCCCGACCAGGTCACGGCGCCGGTCTTGACCAGCAGTGCGTTCTGCAGTGCGGTGAAGTCGCTGCAGCCGACGAACTCGGTGCCCTTGTCGATCGCCTTGGCCACGGCCTTGTACGGAATGGCGTCGAGGATGCGCGTGAGGCCATAGCCACCGCGTGAAATGAGCGCCACGTCGGCGCCACTCGCGGCCGCGCGTGAAATCGCGGCGAGCCGCGTGGCGTCGTCACCCGCAAAGCGTTGATGCACCGAGAGTGCCGCATCGTCGACTTCGACTTCATGGCCCAGTGCCTTGAGCCGCTTCACGCCGCGCCGGAAGGCGGCCTTGTCGCGCACCGCGCTGGAGGGGGAATAGATGTAGATGTGTTTGGTCACGTGTTCGAGTATCCCATTGCGTTTCGCGCCTGCAGCACGAACGTTCGGGCTTGCATCAGCGTTGGTCCCGACGATGTGGCGATGGGGCCGAGCGCGCGCAGCGCGGCTTCGTAGCCACGGTCGGGGAAAGGTGCGCGCCATGCGTCTTCGATGTGCTCGTAGCCCTCAGATACGACGAGCGCCGCCGCGAAGCGTTCAGGTGCCGCGGCCATCAGCAGCGCGGCCAGGTCGGCGGCGGCCGCGCTGTGCGCGAGCACCATGGTCGCCGGTGCGGGCTGCACGCGGGCCAGCCATTCGAGCAGCACGTCGCGGTGCCATTCGAGGCGATGCGGTGCTTCGCGCTTTGGCTTGTCGCTCTTGCCGAAGCCGATCAGGTCAGGCACGAGCGTGCGCAGCCCGGGCAGGCCCGCGAGATGCCGGAAGAAGTAGCCCCATTCGCCGGGGCCGTGCAGGCACAGGCAGCAGGCGGCGTCGCCACCTTCATCGATGTAGTGCATGCGCCAGCCCTGCTGGCTCGGCAGGTCCTGCACGTACTGCGGTGCGAAGCTGTAGCCGGCCAATGCGTCGAAGCGTTCCGCTGGCGTGCGCAACGCATCGTCGCGCAAGGGCTCGGCCTGTGCGCGCGCGGCGCTTCGGCGTTGCTGGAAGAAGGCCTGCAGCACTGCAGCGCATTCCTGCGCCAGCACGCCGCCCTGCACCTGCGTGTGATGGTTCAGCCGCGGCTCGGCGAAGAGATCGAGCACCGAGCCGGCCGCGCCGGTCTTCGGATCGGCCGCGCCATACACGACGCGCGCCAGGCGCGAATGCAGCATGGCACCCGAACACATCGCGCAGGGCTCGAGCGTGACGAACAGCTCGCAGCCGTCGAGCCGGTAGTTGCCAAGCGCAGCGGCGCCAGCGCGCAGCGCGTTGATCTCGGCATGCGCGCTCGGGTCGTGCTGCGCGACCGGCGTGTTGCGCCCCGTCGCGATCAGCTGGCCATCCTTGACCAGCACCGCGCCGACGGGCACCTCGCCTGCCTCGGCGGCAAGCCGCGCCTGGGCGAGCGCGAGCGCCATCCAGTGCTCGTCTTTCGCCGCCAGCGTTGGAAGGGCCTCAGTTGTCATCCGGCATCTGCCGCGCCTTCGCCGCCGCGTCGAGCGCTTCCTTGACTTGCTGCTGCACCTGCTGCGCCTGATCGCGCGCATTCGCAGGCGCTTCGCCGGCGGCCGGTGCGACAACGCCGGGCACGGCCGGCCGCGTGGAAGAAGCCATGCTCGTCATCTGCTTCTTCGCGACCAACCCGACGATCACCAGCGCCAGCACAAGGCCGATCAGCCCGAACGCGCGCATCTCAGCGTCCTTCCGCCACGGTTGCCGCGGCGTTCATGCCGAGGCGATCCATCCACACGGCAAGCGCCTGCTCGTCCGGCGTGCCTGCGCTGTAGACCGCATGCATTGCCGCATGCGACTCGCGGCGATGCTGGTTGAGCTTGATCTTGCATTGCAGCGCCGTCACGCGCAACTCGAAGCCGACGATGCCGGCCAGCATCTTGAGCTGGAATTCCTCGCCCAGGTCGCGCCACTGCTGCGCGTAGGCGGGCTCGTGCTCGCCGATGAGCTTCTTGAGCAGTGTGTCCTTGTCGGACGGCTCCTCGATCAGCCGGGCCTCGACCGTGCAGTGCACGGCCAGGTAGTTCCACGTCGGAACGCGGGCCAAGTCGGGATAGACCGAGGGCGAAAGGTACGAGTGCGGACCGAGAAAGGTCACTGCCGCCTTGGACCGCGCCTGCAGATAACGCCAATGCGGATTGGGCTTGGCGCAATGGCCCCACAGCACAAGCTCATCGCCCTCTCGCTGCTCAGCCACCAGTGGCAGGTGCGTGACGTACGGCAGTCCGTCGTCGTCGTTCGAGATCAGACTCGCGAACGGGTGCGAGCGCATCAGTTCCAGCGCGATGGCCGGGTCCTTGGCATTGAACTGCGGGGGCATGTACATGGGGCGGTTTCCTCGTGGAGAAACGCCATTGTCCCCGAGCCGCCTATCTTGCGCGCGGAGCTTCCAGCAGTTTCACCATGGCGATGTAGCCACGCGCCTTCGCCAGCTGCAGCGGCGTGTTGCCCTGGCGGTCGGTCAGCTTGAGATTGGCGCCAGCCTCGACCAGCGCGGCCAGCGTGCGCTGGTGGCGTGGGCCGCCGTCGCCGAGCACGATGGATTCGATCACTGCCGTCCAGTGCAGGTTGTTGACATGGTCGAGCGGCGCGCCGGCGGCAATCAACTTGCGCACCACCTCGTCATGCCCGAGGTGTGCCGCCGCGATCAGCGCCGTGCCGTCGTAGCGGCTCGTTGTCTGCCCGGGCTTGGCACCGAGCGAAAGCAGCAGCGAGAGCGTCGCGGCATCGTCGGCCACGGAGGCGATGGTGACCGCGTCGTAGCGGTCGTCTTCGAGCAGGTCGAGGTTGGCGCCGGCCTTGGCCAGCAGCTTGATCGCCTCGCGCTGCCGAGCATGCGTGGCGACATGCAGCGGCGTGCGACCGCGCGTGTCGCGCGCATCGAGATTGGCGCCCGAGGCGATCAGCGCCTTCAGCTTTGGCAGGTCGCCATGCCACGCAGCCTGGTGCAGCCCTTCGTAGGCCAGCACCTCGGCCGCCAGCGGCGGCACCTGGGCGAGCGCGCCTACCGTCACGCCCAACCCGAGCGCAGCCGCCAGCACCCCCGACCAGATACCGCGCGCCACCATCAGAGCAGACCTTTGACCTTCTCGAGCGCCGCGTTGGCGCACTGCTCATCGAGGTGGCCGCCGGGCGCGCCGCCCACGCCAACCGCGCCGATCACTTCATTGCCCGACTTGATCGGCACACCGCCACCCAGCACCAGGAAGCCCGGCAGGTACACCAGGTTGGCGGCGGCCGGGTTCTTCTGTGCGCCTTCCATCATGGCCTGCGTCGGGCTCTTGGCCGAAGCCGAAGTCCAGGCCTTGCGCTCGCTCGATGCCAGCGTGTGCGGGCCGGCGTTGTCGGCGCGCTGCACGGCACGCACGGTCCCGGCGCGGTCGACCACGGTGGCCGCCACGTTGTAGCCGTTGGCAGCGCAGGCCGCCACGGCTTCGGCCGCGATCTGGTTGGCCAGCACGAGCGACATGTTCTTTTCGGTGCGCACCGCAGGTGCGGGCGTCTGGGCCTGGGCGACGGAAGCGGCGAGCAGAACGGCGAGGCCGCCGAGGCGAAGGATGGATTGCATTGTTCGTTTTCTCCAGTGAAACGGGTGGTTGCGCCGGCTGTTGCCGACAGCTGCGCCACTGTAGAAAACATGCGCCGCCGCAGCCATTCGTACGGCTACGCCCGGCACTCCGTAGAACTACGGAGCGCTGTCCACCAGCACGGCATAGCGCCGGATCAGCTGCGCGAGCGAATCGCAGTCGAGCTTGGCGAACAGGTTGGCGCGGTGCGTCTCGACCGTGCGCGGCGACAGCGCCAGCGTGCGCGCGATCTCCTTGTTGGTGAGCCCCTGCACGATGAAGGCCAGCACCTCGCGCTCGCGCTCCGACAGTTGCGCCACCCGCTCGCGCGCCGCGTTGTCGGCCTGCGAGCGTTGGCGCGAGCGCACGTGCTGCCGCACCGCCTGCTGCAGCGCCTCAAGCAGTTGCTCGTCGTCCACCGGTTTTTCGAGGAACTCCGCTGCCCCGGCCTTGAAGGCGCGGCGGCACATCTCGACCGTGCCGTGGCCCGTCAGCATGATCACGGGCTGGTCGACACCCTGCGCCACCAGCCGGTCGAGCACCGTAAGACCGCTGATACCGGGCATGCGCACGTCGAGCACGATGGCGCCCACGCTTGCGCGATCAAAGCCGTCGATGAAGACCTGCGGGTCGGCCCAGGCCTGCACGCGCAGGCCGACCGTGCCGATCAGCAGCGACAGGCTGTCACGCACCGCCTGGTCGTCGTCGATCAGGTGGACCAGCGGGGATTGCGGCTGATGGGTGCTCGGTATGTTCATTGAGACGGCGCAACAAGCGGAAGCAGCAAGGTGAAGCGCGCACCGCGCGGCGAGGCATTGGCCGCGCTCAGGCTGCCGCCCATGCCGCTGGCCAGCGTTTCGCTGAGGCTCAGGCCGAGGCCCAGCCCGCCTTCGCGTGTGCTGAAGAAAGGTTCGAAGAGGCGCGGCAGGGCTTCGGGGGCGATGCCGCGTCCGTTGTCGGTCACGGTCAGCACGCCCTCCTGCCCATTGCGGCCGACGGATACGACGAGGCGCCGCTCGGCCGCCGGCACGAGGTCGAGCGCCTGCAGCGCGTTCATCAGCAGGTTGTGCACGATCTGTTCGAGCGCCACCGCCTCGGCCTGTACGCGCACCGGCGCCTGCGCAGTGGCATCGAACTGCGCGGTGATCGCGTGTTTGGTGAACTCCGGCACCAGCAGGTGCATGGCGCTGCGCACTACCTCCTGCAGCACCAGCGGCTTCGCTTCTTCGCCACCCGCCTCAGGCCGCTCGATGACGCGGCGAAGGCGCCCCACCACACCGGCCGCGCGGCGTGCCTGCTCCACGGCCTGCCCCATCGCGTCGCGTGCCGTGGCCAGGTCGGGAGGGTCGTCGTCGAGCAGGCGGCGCGCAGCCTGCGCGTTGGCCAGCACAGCCGTGAGCGGCTGGTTGAGTTCGTGCGCCAGGCCGGCCGACAACTCGCCCAGCGCATTGAGCCGCGCGACCTGCCCGAGCCGCAGCAGTTCTTCGGCCCGCCGCCGCGCAACCCGCTGGCGCTGCGCGGCCCACAGGCCCGCCAGCAACACCGCAATCGCCACGGCCCAGCCGGCGATGCCACGCCACGGCAGTTCTCCCCAGCCCACCTGCCGCTCGGCAACGAGGCCGAACGGCTGGCTCGGCGACGCCAGTGGCTTTGTCAGGTCGAAGCGCCAGCCATTCGCGGCCGGCACGCCCGGTTGCAGCACCAGTTGCTGGCCGTCGCGCTGCAGGCTCAGCCGCACGGGGCTGCGCTGCGGGTTCATAGGCCAGTCGCGCCACGGCACGGAGCCGGCCAGGTCGATGTCGAGTGCATAGCTGAACGGTGTGGCGCCGATCACCAGCACGTAGCGGCCGTGGGCCAGGTCGAGAATCGCCAACTCTGCGCGCTGCTGGCTGCGCGAGCGCGCCTCCGCCGCGGCCAGTGCGCTGGCCTGCGCGCTGTCTGCCCAGGGCTCATCACGGTCGCGCCGCTGCACGCGCAGGATCGACGAGTACACGGACGGCAGCCGCTGCTCCGGATGGTCCGCGCCGGTGCTCGGCTCCAGCAGCGCAAGCGTGGCCAGCACCGCGTCGTACTGCACCATCTGCTGGCTCATGAGCCGGTGCGCGATGCGCACGTCAGTCTCGAAGTCCTGATGCATCTGCGCCAGCTCTGCGCGCGCGATCCACACCGCGCCCACGGCGGTGAGCGCCAGCCATGCCAGCCACCAACCACCCTGCGTACGCAACCACTGTTTCATGGCGCGGATTGTGCCCGGCGCGGCAGGCGCCTTCGATGTTGGCCCAGAATGCGGGTCCAGACATGGCTGAAGTACAGGACTCCCTTTTCCCCGAACTGCCGCGCCCTCAAGAGGCGGCTGCGGCCCCCGCCCCCGAGCCACCCGCGAAAAAGAAATCGCGCACCGGCACGGTCGAGCCCGCGCCCACCGACCCGGAGCTGGTCGAGCTCGCCGCAGCACTGCCGCCCAAGCTGCGGCTAGGCACCTCGTCGTGGAGCTATCCGGGTTGGGCCAACCTGGTGTGGGACGGCGAATACGCCGAGACCGTGCTGTCGAAAAACGGCCTCTCCGCACTGGCGAAGCACCCGTTGTTCCGCACCGTGAGCCTGGACCGCAACTTCTACCGCGCCCTCACAGCCAGCCAGTACGCACGCTACGCGGCCATGGTGCCCGACGACTTCCGCTTCGTGGTGAAAGCGCCGAGCCTTGTCACCGATGCCACCGTGCGCGATGAAAGCGGACGCGGCATGCAGGCCAACCCCGTCTTCCTCAGCAGCGAGATCGCGCGGCAGGAATTCGTGCTGCCCGCGCTCGAAGGCCTGGGCCATCGCATCGGCGTGCTGGTGTTCCAGCTGAGCCCGATTCCCGGGCACATCCTCGCCGACCAGCCCGCGCTGCTCGCGCGCATCGCGGCAATGCTCGAATCGCTGCCCGACCTCACATCGGTCGCGCCCGACGCGGTAGTAGCCGTCGAGGTGCGCGACCCGCAACTGCTGAACCCCGCCTTTGCCGAAATGCTGCGCAGCGTGCGCGCCACCTTCTGCATGGGCCTGCACGCCAAGATGCCCCCCATCGAAGAGCAATTGCCCATGCTGCGCGCGCTGTGGCCCGGCCCGCTGGTGTGCCGCTGGAACCTGCACCGACGCCACGGCCGCTTCGGCTACGAAGATGCGGAAAAGCTCTACGGCCCGTTCGACAAGATCGTCGACCCCGATCCCGAGACGCGCGAGGCACTGGCCAAAGTGATTGCGGGCACCACCCGTGCAGGCCAGAACGCCTTCGTCACCGTGAGCAACAACGCCGAAGGCTGCGCACCGCTGACCATCGCACAGCTGGCGCGCGACCTCACCGGCCTGACGTCGCGTTAGCCGATGTTCTGCTTGGCAGCGACCGTCATCTCGACCTCGACGGTCGCATTCTTCGGCAGCGCATAGACACCGACCGCCGTGCGCACATGCACGCCGGCATCGCCAAACACGCGGTGCAGCAGGTCGGATGCGGCATCGGCCACCTCGCTCTGCTGGGTGAAGTCGGCTGTGCACTGCACGAATACGCCGACGCGCAAGACCTTCTCTACCGCATCGAGAGAACCGAGCGCACGCCGCAGCAGCGCGAGGCTGCGCAGTGTGCTGATCTGCGCGCCTTCACGGGCCTTGTCGAGCGACACCGCGTCACCGACGCGGCCGGTAACCACCACCGTGGTGCCCACGCGCGGCACCTGGCCGCTGAGGTAGATCGTGCGGCCGTCGCGCACCAGCGGCACGTAGTGGCCGCCGGCGATGATTTCGCCGTCGAAGCTGTGGCCGAGCTCGGCGGCAATCTGGTCGGCGATCTGGTCCCGGGTCTTTTCTGCTGTCATGGCTGTTCCGTGAAGGGGAGCGTCATTGTCGCCAGCCCTTTCGCGGCAGAACAGATACAGACGGTGCGGACAAGAGGCAGAACAGATCAGCCCTCGAACGCGAGAAACACCCGCCCGCCTTCGATCTTCACCGGGTAGCTGCGCAGGTCTTCCGTGAGCGGCGCGCACATCGCCTTGCCCGTGCGCACGTCGAAGCGCCCCTGGTGCAGTGGGCATTCGATCTCGTGGCCTTCGAGAAAGCCGTCGCACAGCCGCGCGTGGCCGTGCGTGCAGATGTTGTCGGTGGCGTGAATGCCGTCCTCGGTGCCGTAGAGGGCGATGTCCCTCCCCTGCACCTCGATACCCACCACGTCGTCGGAGGGAACGTCGTCGACTGCCGCGGCGTCGACCCAGGTCATCGTGCTCATGGTTGCTTTCAGATGGGGTAGATGATGGAGTTCGGGATCATTTCGCTGTCGAACACGCACAGGCGCGTGGCGAACTTCAGGCCCTCGGGCGTGGGCACCACGGTGTCGAGGTAGCGCCCCACGTTGAACACGGTCGAGGCCTGGTCGAGCTTGGTGCGGAACACCGCGTAGTTGGCCTCGCTGTGAATCGTGCCGTTGTCATCGACCTTGTGCACCAGCGGCAGTCCGACGACGTGGCGCTGGTAGTACGGGTCGTGGAACAGCGTCTCCTTGATGCCGTAGACCCGGTCTTCCAGCATGCCCCGGCTCTCGAAGGAGAGCGTGGCCAGCGGCAGGTTGCGCTCGTGGTTCTCGCGCGGCTGCAGGCGGTAGCTGCATTGCTCGATGAAGAACGCGGGCCACAGGTCCCAGTTGCCGGAATCGACGGCATGCGCGTAGGCCGCGTAGAGCCGCGACAGATCGAGATAAGTGTTGGCGTCGAGGTTCGTCATGCTTCCATCACCTCGCGCCAGTAGCGATACATGCCGCGGATCAGCGTCTCGGTCACCATATGGTCAGTGTTCTCGACCTCGCGTCCGCCGAGCTCGGCCAGCGTGCGGTGGAAGGGCTTCTGCTCGAAGCCCTCCTGCGAGAACTCGATCACCTCGCCGTCGTCGGCCGAGACGAAGCCGGCTGGCCCGAACAGATTGGCCTGGCGCAGGCGTCGCTGCGTCATCTCCTCGGTGTCGTCCGCGAAGCCGAAGTGCGTCCAGACGAAATCGAAGGCGTCGTGCCCCACCGGCTGGATATGCCGCGTCGACACGCTGTTGACCTGCTGCTGCAGGATCAGGCTCGGAAACAGCGTCATCATCACCGCGGTCGGCCCGCCCCACCAGGGCTCGGGCACGATGTCGAGAAAGCGCGGATCTTTCAGCTGCATGCTCTCCTTGAAGCTCGACACCTGCGTGACCTGCGCAGCCTTGCCGGCGTTGCCGCGCGTGGAAATCATGGCGGCGTGGCGGCCGCGAGCGTCCATCTTCAGCTCCGACTTGTTGTCTGCGCGCCAGAGCCCGAAAGTGACGAACCAGGTGTGCAGCAGGCCCGGGTGATACGGGTCCTTGATGTTCTCCTGCATGAGCTTCCAGTTGCCCGGAATGCGCTGGCGGTTGTAGCCGAGGATGGTGAGCTTGCGCCCATCGAACAGGCGGTCGAAGTAATGAAGGATGTCGGGGCCGAGGAAGTCTTCGAACGACTCGATTTCATGGTCGAACGACGCGAACACCACGCCGCCGCGCGAGGCCACCTTGAGCTTGGTGAGGCCGTGCTCCTCGGTCTTGAAGTCGGCCGGCATGCCGCCGTTGACCTTGCCGTCCTGCTTCACGCCGCGGCGAAACGGCACGCCCTGAAGGTCGCCCTTGAGCGTGTAGTTCCACTGGTGGTAGGGGCAGACGAACTCTTTTCGGTTACCCTGGCGCTCGCGGCAGAACTGCATGCCGCGGTGAGCGCAGACGTTCTCGAAGACGTGGATGGCACCCTCCTCGTCGCGCGACATGACGACCGAGCGCTCGCCGATGGTGGTGCGCTTGAAGTCGCCCGGGTTCGGGATCTCGGCTTCCAGGCCGACGTAGCACCAGTGCTTTTCGTAGAAGAAGCGCTGCAGCTCCTTCTTGTGCAGTGCCTCGTCGGTATAGGCCATGAAGGGAATGCGGCTGCTCTTTTCGCTTTCCCATTTCAGCTCGATGGGGAACACGGCTTGCGTGGTCATCGCGGGTCTCCTTTTCTTTTTTCGTGGGTCTTTGCTTCAGGTGCCTTGCAGGTAGAAGGCATCGGCATGGGTTTGCTCGGGGGCAAGGCCGCGTCCGCGCACCAGTTGCGTCACGGCTTCGACCATCGGCGGCGAGCCGCAGAGGTAGGCGCGCCAGCCATCGAGGCTGCCGGGCCAGTCGGCGCGGATGGCATCGGTAATGAGGCCGACGCGCTGGCCGTCGCGCGAGGGGCCGGTGACGACGATCACGTGGACGTTCAGGCCAGGGTGCTGCGCCTGCAGCTCGCGCAGTTCACCCAGGCCGTAGACGTCGGCATCGGAGCGCACGCCCAGGTAGAGGTGAATGGCCTGCTTGAGCCCCGCCGCGATGGCGCCCCGCACGATCGACAGGATGGGCGCCAGCCCCGTGCCACCCGCTGCGCAGAGCATCGGCCCTCGATGCTTCGTGCGCAGGTAGGCCGTTCCCAACGGCCCGCTCACGCGCACAGAATCGCCTACGCACAGTTGCTCGAAGATGTGCGCCGTGACTCGCCCGCCGGGCACCCTGCGCACGTGGAATTCAAGCTCCGAGTCGTGGCTCAGCCCCGCCATCGAATACGGCCGCGCCAGGTCGGGCGCGAATTGCAGCTGCGCATACTGGCCTGGAGAAAACTCCAACGGCTTGTTCGGCTTCAGGCGCAGGCGCCGGATGTCATGCGTGAGCACGTCGATGCCCGTGACAGTGGCCTTGAGGATGCGCGCCGGGTGTACCACCACTTCGTCGGGCTCCGGGATCTCGATGGCGCAGCTTTCGGTCAGCGTGCTCTGGCAGGCCAGCACGTAGCGCTCGCCTTGCCCGTCGGGCCGGATCGCGTCCTGGCCAGCGTCGAGCACCTGGCCCGAAACCACCTTGCAGCGGCAGGTGCCGCAGCGCCCCGACATGCAGCTGTACGACACCGGCACATGGTGCTCGCGCAGCACTTCGAGCAGGTTCGCGCCGGGGCGAACTTCGAGGGTACGGGCAAGGGGGTGAATATGCAGGTCCATCGTGGGGTTCTCTTGCGCCGGCGTCATGGCCGGCTTGTCTCTGGGGCCGGATGATGCGCGGCCGCTGCCAATTGACCAATAGAATTTGGTGAATCCTCTGCATCACCACGATGAATAAAGGTGCGCCATGCAACTCAAGGACATCGACCTCAACCTGCTGCTGGTGTTCGACCGCATGCTGGCCGAGAAACGCGTGTCGGCCGTGGCCGAGTCACTCGGGCTCTCGCAGCCGGCCATCAGCAATGCGCTGGCGCGGCTGCGCAAGCTGCTGGGCGACGAGCTGTTCCTGCGCACTGCGCGCGGCATGGAGCCCACGCCCTTCGCGCTGCAGCTGGCCGAACCGGTGGCCTACGCGATGGGCGCGCTGCACACGGCGCTCAACCAGCAGGTGGTGTTCGACCCCGCCACGAGCACGCGCGGCTTCACGCTCGCGATGACCGACATCGGCGAGATCTACTTCACGCCACGGCTGATGGAGGCGCTGTCCGCGGCAGCGCCCGGCGTGACCATCAGCACGGTGCGCAACAACACCGCGACCAGCCTGCGCGATGAGCTGGAAGCCGGCCACGTCGACATCGCCATCGGCCTGCTGCCGCAGCTGAAAGCCGGCGTGTTCCAGCGCCGGCTGTTCCTGCAGCGCTATGTGTGCATCTTTTCAAAGGAGCATCCGCTCGCACGCAAGCGCAGCGTGTCGCTCAAGGACTTCAGCGCGGCCGACCACGTGCAGGTGCAGGCGGCCGGCACGGGCCATGGCAAGGCCGACGACGTGATGGCGGCTCAGGGCATTCACCGGCGTATCAAGCTCAAGGTGCCGCACTTCGTGGCCATCGGCCACATCCTGCGCTCCAGCGACATGATCGCGACCGTGCCCGAGCGGCTCGCGCAGAGCATCGCCGAGCCTTTCGGGCTGGTGTGGCGCCCTCACCCGGTGGCACTGCCGCAGATTGCGATCAATCTGTTCTGGCACGCGAAGGCGCACCGCGACCCGGGCAACCAATGGCTGCGCGGGCTGCTGTTCGACAACTTCGCGGACGGCGATTGATCGCGACTGGCAGGGAGACGCGGCACGCTCGCCTCAGGCGACCGCAGTGTTGTCAGGCCACCGCCCCAGCACCTCGTGCACGCCCTCGCCGACGTGACTGTCGATCAGAACGAGTGAACCTGCGGTCCACCGGACTGGCGCTTCGAGCGCGTGCTTCTCGAGCTTGCGCCGCGCGTAGGCGACGGTCATGTGCGGCGTGAATGAGCGCGAGGGTTTCAGGCCGGCATCGGCCAGTGCCTCGCCCAGACGCTGCCTGAAAGCCCGCAGGGCTGAGACGCTCTCCTCATCGTCGGCGCACAGCACCAGCGCGCCTTTCGCGTAGCTCATGGATTTCTCGAAAACGACATCGAATACCGGCACAGGCACCGAGGCAGCAGCGTTCGAAGCCTGCGCCACCTTGTCGGCCGGCACCTGCGCGTAGTCGCCGAGATCGAACAGCGTGACATGCAGGCGATGCGCCTCGACCAGCGTTCCCTTCAGGGCGTGTTGCGAATTCATGCGCTCGCCGAGCGCGGCGATCATCGCGGCGTCTTGCATGTCGGGGAGCAGTGCGAAAAAGAGTGCGTGCGGCAGTGGTTCCTTGCGGAGCACCTTGCTTCGTGGACGCGGCAGGGGCCGCGGCGGGGGATCGATTCCGGGAAGAAAAAGCTGTTCTGGCATTGCTCCGATCATCGCGCATCGAGAGTGCGCTTCATGAGCCCTTCAGCAAGCACAAAGCTCTTCTTCAGATTGGAATTTGAGAATCGTCGCACGCCGGTGACCGGGTTAAACAGCCGGTCACGCGTCGCACAAATCTCAACAGCTCCAACCAGGAATTTCATCTTGAAGCATTCGCTTGCCTGCTCTGCCCTCGCCGCACTTTTGCTCGGCACCACTGCCATCGGCGCGCACGCCGCCGCTCCGAACGCAGATACCGGACTCTATGTAGGCGGCGCCATCGGCCGCTCGAGCTACAGCCTGCCGTCGTCCAACCGCGTGCCCGTGCCGTGGGGCGGCGAGAAGAGCAGCAAGGCCGGCACGGCCTACAAGCTCTACGGCGGCTACAGGCTGACGGAAAACTTCGGTGTGGAAGCCGGCTATGCGCGCCTCGGCCGCGTAAGCCAGTGGAGCTCGGGCGGCGCCTACTCCCGCCTGCAAAGCGGCACGGGCCAGGTCTTCTACGCAGCCGCCACCGCGCGCCTGCCGCTGGGCGATTCCTTCGCCATCAACGGCCGCCTCGGTGTTTCGCGTGGACGCATTTCCGGCGACAACAACTGGGTGCCGGTCAACCAGCGCATCTCGGGCAGTTCGACCGGCGTGATGGCGGGCTTCGGCGCGGAGTACCGCGTGACGCAGAACCTTGCCATCACCGCGGACTACGACTACTTCGGCAAGCTGTCGAAGCAGGCCAAGGGCGGCATGCTGACGGTGGGTCTGAAGGCGAGTTTCTGAGCAAGAAGAGTGGCGCGCCGCCAACCCGAGAAGTCATCCTGCGGGAGGACTCGCTCGGTTACTCGGAAGGGAAAGCGGGCAGTGGCCCCTCGGAAGCAATATCCGTCCATGCGCTTACAGCCTTCCAGCGCTCGGCAGCGGCATTTCTCGCCGCGTCAGCTCCAAGTGCTCCTTGGAATGCGTCCGAGCCGAGGAGGATGTGAGGCGGCAGACGATCGGCTCCAGCGACACCGACTACAACCTGCGCGACCTTTTCAGGATCGCTTGGTTCATTGCCCCAATATGCTTCCAGTTGCCGGACGGTTTCCCCAACCGAGGCTTCATAGTCCGGCAACATGGCAGGCACGCTTCCAAACGCTCGCTTACCCCAATTCGTGCGCATGCCGCCTGGTTCGAGTGCGGTCACTTTGACTCCAAACGATGCGGACTCAAGAGCGACGGTTTCGGCAAAGCCGCCTACCGCCCACTTGGCAGCAACGTAAGCAGCATTGCCGGCCAAGGCCGACCTCCCACCGACGGACGAGATCTGGATGATGTGACCACTCCTCTGTTGGCGCATCACAGGAAGGGCAGCCCGCGTGAGGTTCACGACACCAAAGAAATTGGTTTCCACAACACGGCGAAAGTCGCCCGATGAAACCTCTTCAAATGGCCGCGTTTCACCAAATCCCGCATTGTTTACGAGAACATCAAGGCGCCCAAAAGCAGAGATGGCAGCGTCTACCGCTGCGACGCCCTCTCGCTCATCGGTAACGTCGAGACGGACCGGGATGACGCGGGAACCATAAGACTTGACCAAGTCATCCAACTGGCTCACATCACGCGCAGTCGCGACGACGCGGTGGCCCGCCTCCAGCGCTTTAGCTGTGATTGCCCGGCCCAAGCCGGAGCCGCTACCCGTAACAAGCCATACCTTAGACATATTCGATCTCGTATCCATCAGTTTGTGATGGGGTCTGACTCTATGCATGGCTGCAGGTGGTCGGTAGCCTGATCCTTCCCGATCATTGCCTGATCGTCTTGCCGGGCGCGGATTTCTTGTCCGAGCAGCAGCCCGCTGGGCACAATGACTCCATGGTTCTGATAAATGACGCCCAGCTTCAGCTGGCTCGGCCCGATGAAGATTCGGAGGGCGTGTGGCTGCGCGCGCGCCTTCGCTCACATCTATTGGCGCGCTTGCCTAAAGCTGGCGACCACGTATCCGCGTTGCCCGGCCTGACTCTGTATCGCCGCGATGGCCCCACCGAACCCGCCTCGATGCTTTACGAGTCCAGCGTCGGCTTCGTCGTTCAGGGCCGCAAGCGTGTCGTCCTGGGCTCGGATGCCTATGAATATGACGCGGCCAAATTTGTCCTGACGGCGGTGGATCTACCCACGATCTCGCATGTGCTGGAGGCCAACCCCAGCCGCCCCTGCCTGTCCATGATGTTGAAGCTGGACTTTGCCTTGGTGCAGGCGATCGGAGGGGAGATCGACCTGCAAGGCATCGCCGCGACGAGCAACGCCGAATCCGGCATGACTTTCGGGCACATGACCACGGAACTGCTTGACGCTTTCGTGCGACTTTCCGCGCTTGCTGACAAACCGCAGGACATCGCGATCATGGCGCCGCTGGTGCTGCGCGAAATTACATATCGCCTGCTCATGGGGCCGTCGGGCGGTCATCTTCGTCGCATTGCCAGACAAGATCCCCGGCGCGACAAGATCCTGACTGCAATCGCTTGGCTACGCGAGCATTACGCTGAAGCGATCCGCATCGAGGATCTGGCGGAAATAGCGGCAATGGGTGTTTCGACTCTGCACCATCACTTCAGCGCCATCACGCACATGAGTCCGCTGCAATATCAAAAGCACATTCGGCTCCATGAAGCACGACGTCTGCTGTTGACCGAGGGGCTGGACGCGACCTCCGCCGCGTATCGTGTCGGCTATGAAAGCGTGACCCAGTTCAGTCGCGAGTACAGGCGGCTGTTCGGCAATCCGCCCATTCGCGACATCGCACTGCTACGCGGCGACTTGGATGAACAGCCCGGCAATCCCTGAACGATTTCGGAGTCAGTGGCGGCGATTGCCGGCGTCCCGGAGAGCCCGCTGCCACTGCTCGATTTCGTCACTCCCACTCGATCGTCGCCGGCGGCTTGCTCGAAACGTCGTACGTCACGCGATTGATGCCCCGCACTTCATTGATGATGCGGCCCGACACCTTCTTGAGCAGCGCATAAGGCAGCTCGGCCCAGTCGGCCGTCATGAAGTCGCTGGTCTGCACGGCGCGCAGTGCCACCACGTAGTCGTAGGTGCGGCCGTCGCCCATCACGCCCACGCTCTTCACGGGCAGGAACACGGTAAAGGCCTGGCTCGTGAGGTCGTACCAGGTCTTGCCCGTTTCGGCGTCGGTGAAGTTGCGCAGCTCCTCGATGAAGATCGCGTCGGCGCGGCGCAGCAGGTCGGCGTATTCCTTCTTCACTTCACCGAGGATGCGCACGCCCAGGCCCGGGCCGGGGAACGGATGGCGATACACCATCTCGGGCGGCAGGCCGAGTGCCACGCCGAGTTCGCGCACTTCGTCCTTGAACAGGTCGCGCAGCGGTTCGAGCAGCTTCAGGCCAAGCTGCTCGGGCAGGCCGCCCACGTTGTGGTGGCTCTTGATGGTGACGGCCTTCTTGCTCTTGGCGCCGCCAGACTCGATGACGTCGGGATAGATAGTGCCCTGCGCCAGGAAGGTCGCACCCTTGTGGCCACCGTCGCCCGCCTTGAGCTTGGCGGCCTCCTGCTTGAACACGGTGACGAACTCGCCGCCGATGATCTTGCGCTTGGCTTCAGGGTCGCTCACGCCTGCGAGCTTGCCGAGGAACAGGTCGCTGGCGTCGACGCGGATCACCTTCGCGTGCAGCTTGCCTTCGAACATCTCCATGACCATGTCGCCCTCGTTCAGGCGCAGCAGGCCGTGGTCGACGAACACGCAGGTCAACTGGTCGCCGATGGCGCGGTGGATGAGCGCGGCTGCCACGCTCGAATCCACGCCGCCCGAAAGGCCGAGGATCACTTCCTCGTCGCCCACCTGCTCGCGGATTTTCTCGACGGCTTCGGCGATGTGGTCGCGCATGACCCAGTCGGGCTTGGCGTCGCAGATGCCGAGCACGAAGCGCTCGATGATCGCCTTGCCCTGCACGGTGTGCGTCACTTCGGGGTGGAACTGTAGCGCGTAGTAGCGGCGCGCCTCGTCGGCCATGCCGGCGATGGGGCAGCTGTCGGTGCTTGCCATGAGCTTGAAGCCCGGTGGCAGTTCGGTGACCTTGTCGCCGTGGCTCATCCACACGTTGAGCATGCCGTGGCCTTCAGGCGTGGTGAAGTCGGCAATGTCCTTCAGCAGCGCGGTGTGGCCATGGGCGCGTACGGCCGCGAAGCCGAACTCGCGCTTGTGGCCGCCCTCGACCTTGCCGCCGAGCTGGTGCGCCATGGTCTGCATGCCGTAGCAGATGCCGAGCACGGGCACGCCGAGGTCGAACACGGCCTGCGGTGCCTTGTCGGTGGTCTCTTCGTACACGCTGGCGTGGCTGCCGGAAAGGATCACGCCCTTGAGGTGGCCGTCGGCGGCGTATTGGCGCACCCATTCATCGGTAACGTCGCAGGGGTGCACTTCGCTCAGCACGTGCGCCTCGCGCACGCGGCGTGCGATGAGCTGCGTGACTTGCGAGCCGAAGTCGAGGATGAGGATCTTGTCGTGTTGCATGGCGAAAGGACTCAGAGCGTTGAAATGTCGAACAGCTTGACGCCCGCTTGCGGCGCCGCCTGGATGAGGTGCTCGTCGAAGGTGGCGAGCGGGAGATTGAGCGACTTGGCGAGCCAGAGGTAGCCCGCGTCGTAGAGAGAGACGCCGGCATCGATGGCGACCGCGAGCACAGCCTTGTGCTGGGCCGGCGCGAGTTCATGCAGCTCGACGCGATGGCGGATGGCGTCGAGCACGCTCCACAGCCCTTCGACCGCGGACGCCGGAATGCGGCCGCTGCGTACGCCATTGGCAAGAATGTTGGCGCATTCCCACTGCCAGGCGTTGGGCGCCTGCGGCTCGACCTCGTCGCGGCGGATGGCGGCGTAGAGCTTGCGGGTGTGTTCGCTGGCCATGTCGGGCAGCAGCCAGGCGGCGGTGACGGAGGCGTCCATGACGAAGGCTGTCACGATTGGCGCCCTTCGTCGAGCAGGGCGCGCAATGGCAGGCCGGGTTGGATGGTGGCGTGCAGCGCGTCGATCTGGCCGAGTTCGCGCTCGATCTGCTCGTCGGTGATGACCGGCTTGCGGCGCACCGGCAGCATGCGCACGACTTCCTTGCCGTGGCGGGTGATGCGAACCTCCTCGCCCTTTTCGACCAGGTCGATCAGGGCCGAGAAGTTGTTCTTGGCTTCAGCGATGCCGATGGATTGCATTTGGGCCAGAAAATTTGAATCTGGCCCAAATTCTAAACCCATTCTGGCCTGACTTTCAAGGTCTGGCCAGAATGGGCTTCAGGCCGGCGCCGGGCCGTCCCAAGGCGGCCTGCGGCCCCCTCGGGGGACAGCGACCCACACGCAGGGGGGAGCGTGGGGGCCAGACTACTCAGCGCGGTAGTTCGGCGCTTCCTTCGTGATCTGCACGTCGTGGACGTGGCTCTCACGGATGCCGGCCGTGGTGATCTCGACGAACTCGGCCTTGTTCTGCATGTCCTCGATGGTCGCGCAGCCGCAGTAGCCCATGCTGGCGCGCACGCCGCCAGCCATCTGGTAGACGATGGAGACGATCGAGCCCTTGTAGGGGACGCGGCCTTCGATGCCTTCGGGCACCAGCTTGTCGGTGTTGGGGTTACCGGTGGTCGATTCCTGGAAGTACCGGTCGGCACTGCCCTGCTGCATCGCGCCGATGGAGCCCATGCCGCGGTAGCTCTTGTAGCTGCGGCCCTGGTACAGAACGATTTCGCCCGGTGCCTCTTCGGTGCCGGCGAACATGCTGCCCATCATGACGGTGCTTGCGCCGGCCGCGATGGCCTTGGCGATGTCGCCCGAGTAGCGCACACCGCCATCGGAAATCAGCGGAATGCCCGTGCCCTGCAGCGCGGTGGCGACGCTGTCGACCGCCATGATCTGCGGCACGCCCACGCCGGCCACGATGCGGGTGGTGCAGATGGAGCCCGGGCCGATGCCGACCTTGACCGCGTCGGCGCCGGCGTCGGCCAGCGCGCGCGCGGCGTCGCCGGTGGCGATGTTGCCGCCGATGACTTCGACCTGCGGGTAGTTTTTCTTGACCCAGCGCACGCGCTCGATCACGCCAAAGCTATGGCCGTGGGCGGTGTCGACCACGATGGCGTCGACGCCGGCCTTCACCAGGGCTTCGACGCGCTCTTCGGTACCGTCGCCCACGCCGACCGCAGCGCCCACTCGCAGGCGGCCGTTGGCGTCGCGTGCTGCATTGGGGAAGCTGGTCTGCTTGGTGATGTCCTTGACGGTGATGAGGCCCTTGAGCTCCCAGTCGCCGTTGATGACGAGCAGCCGCTCGAGCTTGTACTTGTTGAGCAATGCCTTGGCTTCGGCCAGCGTGGTGCCGTCGGGCACGGTGATGAGCTTCTCGCGCTGGGTCATGATTTCGCTGACCGGCACGTCATAGCGATTCTCGAAGCGCAGGTCGCGCCCCGTCACGATGCCAACGACCTTGCCGCCGTCAACCACCGGGAAGCCCGAGATGCCGAGCTGGTCTGACAGCGCCATCACCTGGCGCACCGAGTGCGTCGGGGTGATCACCACCGGGTCGCGCAGAACGCCCGACTCGTAGCGCTTCACGCGGGCCACTTCGGCGGCCTGCTGTTGCGCGGTGAGGTTCTTGTGCACGATCCCGATGCCGCCCTCTTGCGCGATGGCGATCGCAAGGCGGGCTTCGGTCACGGTGTCCATGGCCGCCGAGACGAGCGGCAGGTTCAGCGTGATGTTGCGGGAGAGTTTGGTGGCGAGGGAGGTGTCCTTGGGCAGGACCTGGGAGAACGCTGGCACCAACAACACGTCGTCGAAGGTGAGCGCTTTGCCGAGAAGGCGCATGGGTGAAGCTCCAAAAGACGGATTGTAACGAGGCGCCCGACCTGTTCGCCGGCCCGGGCTTTTCATGGGCGTTGCAAAACTACCTAAGCGGGATGTTGCAAAAAGTAAGGCCCGGCTAAACTTCGGGGATGAAATTCGTGCACTGGCTGGTACTGGGATGTGTCGTTGCGCTGCCGCTTTCGGCAAGCGCGCAATGGCAATGGCTCGACAAGAACGGCAAGAAGGTCTTCAGCGATCAGGCGCCACCGCCCGATGTGCCCGAGAAGAACATCCTGCGCCGCGTGGGCCCGCCGCCAGCGGCGCGCTCCACTGCGAACCCCAACGTCGATGCGCCGCCCGCTGAAGGTACGCCGGCCGAGGCAACTGCACCGGCCAAGACGGCGGGCACGCCGAAGCCGACTGGTGTCGACAAGGAACTCGAGGAAAAGACCAAGAAGGCCGAGGCCGAAGCAAAGGCCAAGGAAGCCGCAGAAGCCGCCAAGGTCGCAAAGGCCAAGGCCGACAACTGCGCTCTCGCACGCCAGGGCAAGGCCACCGTCGACAGCGGCATGCGCATTGCCAAGGTCAATTCGCAGGGCGAGCGCGAGATCATGGACGACGCCGCGCGCGCCGCCGAGCAGAAGCGCCTTCAGACGGTCATCAACAGCGACTGCAAGTAGCCCGGCAGCTCGAGCTCAGTAGCCGGCCTTGCCGCCCTTGCGGCGATTCGCGAACAGGCCGGTTCCCTTCGAGCCCTGGCGCTGGAAGCGCTCCCGGCGCGCCACCTTGGGGTCCACTGCGAGAGGGCGGCACAGCTCGATGCGGTCGCCGTCCTTCAGGGCCTGGCCCCACTCGACCACCCTGCCCCAGATGCCCGGCGTCATCGCATGACGCCAATCCAGGTCCGGAAAACGCAGCGAAAGATCGCTGGCCCGCACCGCATCGGCCAGTGTCGTCTCGGGCAAGAGCTGCAGCACCTGCTCGAACACCTCGCGTGCCGCGGGCGAGCAGCTCAGCGTGACCTCGATGGTCATCAGGGTGCGCCGTAGACCTGCTCGGCGCGCTTGACGAAGGCTTCGACAAGACTGGAGGCGATGGTGTCGAACACCGGTCCGACCAGCGCCTGCAGCGCGAAATTGCTGAAGCCGTAGCTCATGTGCAGCTCGACGCGGCAGGCGCGCTCGCCCTGCTCGCCCACAGGCACGAACTTCCACTTGCCGTCGAGGTTGGAGAACGGCCCATCGACCAGCTTCAGCTGCACCTCGCGCCCCGGAACATGGGTGTTGCGGGTGGTAAAGCTCTGGTGCAAACCGGCAAAGGCCAAGCCGACCTCGGCCGTCATGCCGGCCTCGTCCTGCTCGATGATGCGGGCCTTGTCGCACCAGGGAAGAAACTGCGGATACCTCGCCACATCGGTGACGAGCGCATACATCTCTTCGGCGCTGTACCAGATGAGGACGGACTTGTTGACTGTTTTCATAGAATCGACACAGCGTGCGCGACGGATTGTATTGAAGCCATGCAGCCCCCACATTCCCGAGTCATGGCCACAAAGAAACAAGATACCTCCTCCCGCATCGCCGACAACAAGAAGGCCGCGTACAACTATTTCTTCGAAGAACGCTTCGAGGCCGGCATGGTCCTCGAAGGCTGGGAAGTCAAATCGCTGCGCGAAGGCAAAGTGCAGCTCACCGACGGCTACGTGGTGATCCGCAATGGCGAACTGTTCGTCGTGGGTTGCCAGATCAACCCGCTCAAGAGCGCATCCACCCACGTCAACCCCGATTCGGTCCGTACCAAGAAGCTGCTGCTGAAGAAGGACGAAATCCGTCGCCTGATCGGCAAAGTCGAGCAAAAGGGCTACACGCTGGTGCCGCTCAACCTGCACTGGAAGGCCGGCAAGGTGAAGTGCGAGATCGCGCTCGCCAAGGGCAAGGCCGAGCACGACAAGCGCGACACCATCAAGGACCGCGAAGGCAAGCGCGAAGTCGAGCGCGCAATGAAGAACCGCAGTCGCTGAATCTTTTTTGCGGGCAATGGAATAAAAGACGGGCTGCGGGCGTTTGTGCGGTTGTCACCGGACCACCGGTGTCGCCACACACAACCCAGGAGTCTTTCCATGTCGCCTTTTCGCGCATCTTCCGCCGTATTGCTGAGCGCCGTTCTCGCGCTCCCCGCCTTCGCCCAGCCCAAGCCCGCCGACGGCGCGCTGGTCGGTGCGAACGGCATGACGCTCTACACCTTCGACAAGGACACGGCCGGCAACGGCAAGTCGGTCTGCAATGGCGGCTGCGCCACCAACTGGCCACCTTTCATGGCCGCCGACAGCGACAAGCCGAGCGGCGACTTCACCATCGTCACCCGCGACGACGGCAAGAAGCAATGGGCCGCCAAGGGCTGGCCGCTGTACTACTGGGCCAAGGACACCAAGCCGGGCGACAAGACCGGTGACGGCGTCAACGGCACCTGGAAAACCGCCAAGCCCTGACCGATCGATCCACGCTCCATGGACGCCCGCCTGCTGGTCGAGCACATCCCGAGCCTGCGCCGCTATGCGCGGGCACTCACGGGCAATGCGTGGGCGGCCGACGACCTGGTGCAGGACACGCTGGAGCGCGCCTGCAGCAAATGGCGTCTGTGGGTGGTGGGCAGCGACCTGCGCGCGTGGCTCTTCACCGTCATGCACAACATCTTCGCGAGCCAGGTGCGCCGCACGCCACCACCCCATGCCGTGGTGCCGCTCGACGACCTGCCGCACGAACTGCAGGGCGGCGTCGATCCTGGTCGCGACCAGGGCACCAGCCTCGACCTGCAGCGCTGCCTGATGCAGTTGCCGGACGAACAGCGCGCCGTGCTGCTGCTGGTGACGCTCGAAGACCTGTCGTATGCCGAAGTGGCCAAGGTGCTCGGCATCCCGGCCGGCACGGTGATGTCGCGCCTGTCGCGCGCCCGCGTCCGGCTGCAGGAACTGATGGACGGCGCATCGGCGCCCGTTCGCCCCGGCCTGCGCCGCCTCAAATGAAACCCGCCGCACCATGAGCCGCCCCGCCCCGCCCCCTACCGACGACGAGCTGCACGCCTGGGTCGATGGCCAGTTGGCCGCCGATCGTCATGGCGCGGTCGAGGAAGCCATTGCCAGCGATCCCGCCGTGGCCGCCAAGGTCGCTGCCTGGCACACGCAGCGCGATGCCTTGCGCCGGCTGCATGGCGAACTGCTCGACGAACCGATTCCCGCTGCCCTGATGGGCGCACTCGATCGGCATCTGCCGCGAACGGCACGGCACGTCTCCTGGCTTCGCTGGGGCGGCATGGCGGCAGGTCTGCTGATCGCCTTCGCTGCCGGCTGGCTCGGGAATGCCCAATGGTCCGCGCCGCGCGGCGGCACGCAACTGGCCAAGGTGCCGGCGGTGCGCGAATTCGTGCACGACGCCTCGGTCGCGCACGCCGTCTACGCACCCGAGAAAAGACACCCCGTCGAAGTGGCTGCCTCCGAGCAGCAGCACCTGGTCCAGTGGCTCTCCAGGCGCCTCGACAGGCCGCTGAAGGTGCCCGACCTCTCCACCCAGGGCTACACCCTGGTCGGCGGCCGCCTGCTGCCCGGGGAAACCGGCGCGCGCGCCCAGTTCATGTTCGAAGATGCGGCCGGCGAGCGCGTGACGCTCTACATCGGCACGCTGGACGCCAATGCCGCCGGAGCCACCGCCGCACGCGAAACCGCCTTCCGCTTCGCCTCCGAAGGCCCCGTGCCCAGCTTCTACTGGGTCGACCAGGGCTTCGGCTATGCCCTCGCCGGCAAGCTGCCGCGAGAAGTTCTGCTCAAACTTGCGACGCTGGCCTACCGCGATTTGTCGTAACGACCGCATAAACTGCCGGTCGCGCAATCACATTGCCTGGCTTTCCGTCACCTGGCTTGTTTTCGCGATTTTTCAACTGAAGGAGAAACTGCATGAAATTGCTCAGCGCCTCGATCCTCGCGGCGGCCCTGCTCGCCGGCTGCGGCGGCATGTCCAACAAGACCGCCAGCGCCCCCGACACGCCAACCCGCACCGCCGACGGCGTGCTGGTCGGACCGAACGGGATGACGCTGTACACCTTCACCAAGGACACCGCCGGCTCCGGCACCTCCGCCTGCAACGCCCAGTGCGCCGCCAACTGGCCCGCGCTCGCCGTGGCCGACACCGCCAAGCCCATCGGCGGCTACACCATCATCATTCGCGAAGACGGCAAGCGCCAGTGGGCCTACAAGGGCTGGCCGCTGTACTACTGGGCGAAAGATGCCAAGCCCGGTGACAAGACCGGCGACGGCGTGGCAAACGGCGCCTGGAAAGTCGCTCGTCCCTGATCCATCAAGGATCTGACGCAAGAACGCCGGCGCCTGCCGGCGTTTTCTTTTATCGGCTTTTCCCGGCGTTTCCCGGTGTAGAGGCCGGCACCACCCACGGCAGAATCCCCGCATGAGCTCTGACGCCAATCCGGATGCGTTCCTCGCCCTGCTGACCCAGGGCCTGATCAGCGACGCACAGCACGACGCCGCGCGCGCCCACCCCGAAACCGCCGCCCTTCCCCCGCTCCCCAACCCGGCCCATGCGCTGGCCTGGATGCGCGTACGCGGCATGGTCACCGAGGAAGAACAGAACGCGGCGCTCGACAAGATCGGCGACGACGCCCCGCACGCCGACGACGCGGCGGATACCGCCATCGATGCCGACGACCTCATCGAGTTGGCCGGGCAAGGCATCACGCACGAGGCAATCGAGGTGCTCTTCAGGGACAGCCTCATCGACGCCGAGACGCGCGACATGGCGCTGACGGAAACGCCGGTCGTGGGCACCGTGGCTGCGTCACCCGTGGCCACGCTGGCCTGGCTGGCAACCGAAGGCCCGCTCGAAAAGGAACGCTTCGACGCCCTGAGCGCCCAGGTCGCCGCCGAGCCGGCCTTTGCCATGGCCGCCGAGCGCACGCGCATCGTGAACGAGGCACAGGCCCTGATCGAGGCCGACGAGCAGGCCATCAAGGCATGGCAGGCTCGCGCGCAACGCAGCCGCCGCATCGGCGCGTGGAAGTTCATCCTGGCCGTGGCGGTGATCGGCGGCGGCCTCGGCTGGTACCTGTTCGCCCCGGCGAGCGTGCCCGCCTGCGACGCCGCCTCCACGCGCAAGACACTCGACAGCCTCATGCGCCGCGTGACCATGGACGTGCGCATGCGCCACCTCGACCCGAACGCCGGCACCGTGATCGAAACGCCCTCCGTCGGCAGCATGCGCGAAGTCGGCTACCGCAAGCCGGAGCGCGTGCGAGGCTGCGTGGCGGTCATGACGCGGGGCGACAGCAAGGAACCCATGGCGTACACCATCGGTCCCACGGAGCCGAAGAGCGACGAGATGGTGGTGCGCGGCGCGGACGTAGCCATCGTCGAGGCACGCTTCGGGCACCTCGACGCCGATGGCAGGCCGCTCTACAACGCTGAGCCCATCGGCCGCGAGGCGATGGAAAAAGCCTTCCGCGAAGGCGCGGCGCCGCTGAGCGCGGCACGATCGGCTTCGGCCATGCGCATGCGTCCGCGCACCGACTCGGGCCTGGTGCGCAAGGACCCGAACCGCTCGCGAGAAATCGCCGAGATCGAGCCCACGGGCCCCTGCCGCAAGCTGGACGATGGCATGGGCCACACCTGCCCGCTGGTCATCGAATACAACGACAGCCTGCTGGGCGCCCTCTCAGGCAGCGACACCTCATTGCCCGTGACCGGAGAATTCACCTTCGTGGAAGACAACGGCAACTGGCGCGTCAGCGACGACTTTCCGAAGACCTTCGTGCGCAAGGTGCTCGAAGCGCGGCTGAGCAGCATGGGCGTCACCGACGCAGCCATGCCGCAGTAGGCAGAAGCGCCAGTCGATCAGTGCGCGCCCGGCACCGCGGTGTCGGCGACCGTGGTGCGCCGGCCGCGCAGCGCCAGCAGTTCGTTGAACACCAGCGCGCCGATGACCAGCACCCCGCCGGTCAGCACGCTTGCTGCAGGCTGCTCGCCCGCACCAATCCAGGCCAGCGCGATGCCGAAAATGACTTCCAGCAAGGCCAGCAACGCGACTTCAGGCGCCTTCAGCACCTGGGCGCACAACACCGACAGAACGCAGGGAATGGCGAGCTGGAACACGCCCAGGAAGGCCAGCAGCCCAAGGTCGTGAGCGCTGGCCCGGAACGGCCATGCAAAGGGCAGCGTGAAGAGCGCCGTGAGCACCGCGCCGATGAGCACCGCAGGCACCAGATCCACCTTGTGGCCCTTCGCCTGCGCGTGCTGAACCACGGTCCAGTTGGCCGCGCCCGCCAGCGGCACGCACAGCGCGAGCAGCGTGCCGGCCAGCGATCCGCCCCCGCCCTGCATGAGCTGCGTGCCGTACATCCAGCCGATGCCCGCACCCGCGACCACGATGGCCAGCCAGGTGCGCGCGGGCAGCTTATGGCCGATGAAGAAGCGCGCCGCCAGCGCCGTGAGCAGCGGCCCGAGCGACATGGTGACGAGCACGCTGGCCGTCGAAGCCAGCGTGAGCGCGACCATGAAGGCCGTGAACATCACGGCCCAGCACACGCCCGAGATCCAGAGTTCGCGCCCGCCGCGGCGCAGTTGCGAGAACACGGCGCGGCCCCGCCAAAGCGGCAAGATCACCAGCAGCGCCAGCGTCGTGAAGAGGCTGCGCCAGAAGGTGATCTCGAAACTGTGCGCCTGCGCCAGGTGGCGGGTGACGACGCCCGCCGTGCCCCACATCAGGGTCACGACGACCATCAGCCAGACGGCGCCGCCGTGCGTCAGGCGCATGGCAAATCGACGGAGTCGATCAGCCTTGCGACGTATCGCGGCCGGCGCGCTTGCGCTCGTGTTCCTTCAGGTAGCGCTTGCGCAGGCGCACGCTCTTGGGCGTGATTTCGACCAGCTCGTCGTCCTCGATGAATTCCACGCCGTATTCGAGCGTGAGTTCGATCGGGGGCGTGATCTTGATCGCGTCTTCCTTGCCCGAGACGCGGAAGTTCGTCAGCTGCTTGGTGCGCGTGGCGTTCACCACCAGGTCGTTGTCGCGGCTGTGGATGCCGACGATCATGCCTTCGTACACCGGGTCGTTCGCCTTCACGAACATGCGGCCGCGGTCGTCCAGCTTGCCCAGGGCGTAGGTGAAGATTTCACCGTCGTCCATGGAGATCAGCACGCCGTTCTTGCGGCTGCCGATGTCGCCCTTGTGCGGCTCGTAGCTGTCGAAGATGTTGCTGATGAGGCCCGAGCCACGCGTCAGGTTCAGGAATTCGTTCGTGAAGCCGATCAGGCCACGCGCCGGAATGCGGTATTCGAGGCGCACGCGGCCACGGCCGTCCGGTTCCATGTTGACCAGTTCGCCCTTGCGCTCGCCCAGTGCCTGCATCACGCCGCCCTGGTGCTGGTCTTCGATGTCGGCCGTCACCAGTTCGATCGGCTCGTGCTTCTCGCCGTTGACGGTGCGGAACACCACGCGCGGCTTCGACACGGCCATTTCATAGCCTTCGCGACGCATGTTTTCCAGCAGGATGGTCAGGTGCAGTTCGCCGCGACCCATCACTTCGAAGATGCCTTCTTCGTCGGTTTCGTTCACGCGCAGCGCAACGTTGTGCTGCAGTTCTTTCTGCAGGCGGTCCCAGATCTGGCGGCTGGTGACGAACTTGCCTTCGCGGCCGGCCAGCGGGCTGGTGTTGACGCAGAAGTTCATCGTCAGGGTCGGTTCGTCGACCTTGAGCATCGGCAGCGGCGCGGGGTTCGCGGGGTCGGTCACGGTAACGCCGATACCGATGTCGGTGATGCCGTTGATCAGCACGATCTCGCCCGGGCCGGCTTCAGTGGCCTGCACGCGGTCAAGGCCCTGGAAAGTCAGCACCTGGTTGACGCGGCCCTTGATGGCCTTGCCGTCCGGGCCTTCCATCACCACCACGTCCATCATCGGCTTCAGGGTGCCCTGGCTGATGCGGCCCACGCCGATGCGACCGACGAAGGTCGAGAAGTCGAGCGCGGAAATCTGCAGCTGCAGCGGCGCGGCGGGATCGCCCTTTTGCGCCGGCACGTGCTTCAGGATGGTGTTGAACAGGGCCGACATGTCGGGGCCCCACTGCTCGCCCTGCGCGCCTTCTTCCAGCGACGACCAGCCGTTGATGCCCGAGGCGTACACCACGGGGAAGTCCAGCTGTTCGTCGGTCGCGCCGAGCTTGTCGAACAGGTCGAAGGCGGCGTTGACCACCTTGTCGGGGTTGGCGCCCGGCTTGTCGACCTTGTTCACCACGAGGATGGGCTTCAGGCCGAGGGCCAGCGCCTTCTTGGTCACGAAGCGCGTCTGCGGCATCGGGCCTTCCTGCGCGTCGATCAGCAGCACCACGCCGTCGACCATCGACAGCGCGCGTTCCACTTCACCGCCGAAGTCCGCGTGGCCCGGGGTGTCGACGATGTTGATGTGCGTGCCTTCCCAGGTCACGGCGCAGTTCTTGGCCAGGATCGTGATGCCACGTTCCTTTTCGATGGCGTTGTTGTCCATTACCGTGTCGACCACTTTCTCGTGCTCGGCGAAGGTGCCGGACTGGCGCAGCAATTGGTCGACCATCGTGGTCTTGCCATGGTCCACGTGGGCAATGATGGCGATATTGCGAATTTGCTTGGTACTCATGGTGTCGCTTCGGTCTGTTGTGCGTTCAAAAGAATTTGCTGGATTTCGATGGGGTTCAGCAAGCGCCCCGGGATCAATTCGCCGGCCGTTACATGGGCTGTGCCCAGGAACGCCCGCGGGTCGGAGCCGAACACGGCCACCTCATCGGCATCGGCCCAGCCGCCACGGCGGCGCAGGCCCGAAAGAAAACGTGCCGCATCTTCCACGCCGAGCGTGACGCGGCTGTGGCCATCCACCAGGGCTTCGGCAGGCAGGAGTTGTGCCAGGCGCTCTTCCTCGTCCATGGCTTCGAGCGCTTCGAGCGTGATGCACTGGGCCTCGACGAAGCCGCCCGTGGCGGTCCGGCGCAGCGAGCTCAGGTGTGCACCACACCCAAGCGCCTCGCCGATGTCTTCGCCGAGGGTGCGGATGTAGGTGCCCTTGCTGACGGAGGCCAGGATACGGATGACGTCGTCGCCGATCGCGCTGAGTTCGAGCTTGTGGATCACGACGTCGCGCGGTGCCCGCTCGACTTCGACGCCCTCACGCGCGTATTCGTACAGCGCCTTGCCGTCCTTCTTGAGCGCGCTGTGCATCGGGGGCACCTGGCGGATCGGGCCGGTGAACTGTGCCTCGACGCGCGCCAGGTCTTCAGGCGTGACGTGCACCGGCCGCTCGGCGATCACTTCGCCCTCTGCATCGCCGGTCGCGGTCTTGATGCCCAGGCGAGCCGTGGCCTCATAGGTCTTGTCGGCATCGAGGTGCAACTGGCTGAATTTGGTGGCTGCGCCGAAACAAAGCGGCAGGACTCCCGTCGCGAGCGGATCGAGCGTGCCGGTGTGGCCTGCTTTTTCCGCGCGCAGCAACCACTTGGCCTTTTGCAAGGCCTGGTTGCTGGAGAGTCCCAGCGGCTTGTCGAGCAACAACACCCCATGCACAGGGCGCCGCTGCACCCTTGTGCGTGGCGCGTTCATGGCTAGTCGTCTTTCGAGCGCGAAGCGACGGCTTGCGCGATGAGCGCGTTCATGTCGGCCGCACGCTCGGTGGTGCGGTCGAACAGGAAGTGCAGCGTGGGCACGGTGTGGATGTGCAGGCGCTTGAACAGGCCGTTGCGCAGGAAGCCCGCGGCCTGGTTCAGCGCTTCGGTCGTCTCGGCCACGTCGCCCGTGAGCAGGCTGAAGAAAATCTTCGCGTGCGCATAGTCGGGCGTGACCTCGACGGCCTGGATCGTGACCATGCCCACGCGCGGGTCCTTCAACTCGCGCGCGATCAGCTCCGTCAGATCGCGCTGGATCTGATCGGCAACCTTGAACGCGCGGTTGGGGGCGGCGGCTTTTCTCTTCGGCATGGACTTTCTCGCATGGAACGCTTACAGCGTCCGGGCGATTTCCTTGATCTCGAAGAATTCGAGCTGATCGCCCTCTTTGATGTCGTTGTAGTTCTTGAGCTTGATACCGCACTCAAAACCTTCGCGGACTTCGCGCACATCGTCCTTCATGCGCTTGATCGAGTCGATTTCGCCCGTGTAGACCACCACGTTGTCGCGCAGCAGGCGGAAATGCGCAGTGCGGTTGACCGAGCCCGAGGTGATGTAGGAACCTGCAACGGTACCGATCTTCGAGGCCACGAACACCGTGCGGATTTCGGCCGAGCCGATGATTTCCTCGCGGCGCTCCGGCGCCAGCATGCCCGACATCGCGACCTTGATCTCGTCCACGGCGTCGTAAATGATGCTGTAGTAGTTCAGCTGCACGCCGTTGTTCTCGGCCAGCTTGCGCGCACCGGCATCGGCACGCACGTTGAAGCCGATCACGACCGCCTTGGAGGCGATGGCGAGGTTGATGTCGCTTTCGCTGATACCACCCACGCCGGCGTACACCACCTGCACCTTGACTTCGTCCGTCGCCAGCTTGAGCAGCGATTGCGCCAGAGCTTCCTGCGAGCCCTGAACGTCGGCCTTGATGATGATGCGCAGCGTCTGCACTTCGCCCGCCGACAGGTCGGTGAACATGTTCTGCAGGTTCGCGGCCTGGGCCTTCGCCAGCTTGGTGTTGCGGAACTTGCCGGCACGGTAGGTAGCGATTTCGCGCGCACGGCGCTCATCGCTCATCACCATGAACTCGTCGCCCGCTTGCGGCACTTCGGTCAGACCCTGGATTTCGACCGGGATCGACGGGCCTGCAGTCTTGGTCGACTTGCCGTCTTCGTCCAGCATGGCACGCACGCGGCCATAGGTCGAGCCAGCCAGCACCACGTCGCCGGTCTTGAGCGTACCGGACTGAACCAGCACGGTAGCAACCGGGCCGCGGCCCTTGTCGAGCTGGGCTTCGATGACCAGGCCCTTGGCGGCGGCATCCACCGGCGCCTTGAGTTCCAGCACTTCGGCCTGCAGCAGCACCTGTTCGAGCAGGTCGTCGATGCCCTGGCCCGTCTTCGCGGACACCGGCACGAACGGCACGTCGCCGCCGTACTCTTCGGGCACGACCTCTTCGGCCACCAGTTCCTGCTTCACGCGGTCCAGGTTGGCGTCGGGCTTGTCCACCTTGTTGATGGCAACCACGATCGGCACACCAGCCGCCTTCGCGTGCTTGATGGCTTCCTTGGTCTGGGGCATGACGCCGTCGTCGGCCGCCACCACCAGGATCACGATGTCGGTAGCTTGCGCACCGCGAGCACGCATGGCCGTGAAGGCCTCGTGACCCGGGGTGTCGAGGAACGACACCATGCCGCGATCGGTTTCCACGTGGTAGGCGCCGATGTGCTGCGTGATGCCGCCGGCTTCGCCCGCAGCGACCTTGGCGCGGCGGATGTAGTCGAGCAGCGAGGTCTTGCCGTGGTCGACGTGACCCATGACGGTCACGACCGGTGCACGCGGCAGGGCTTCGGCGGTTTGCGCCGACACGTCCTCGTCGGTGAAGGCTTCCGGGTCGTCAAGCGCGGCAACCACCGCGTTGTGGCCCATTTCCTCCACCAGGATCATTGCGGTGTCCTGGTCGAGCGACTGGTTGATGGTCGCCATCTGGCCGAGCTTCATCAGTTGCTTGATGACCTCTTGCGCCTTGACGGCCATCTTGTGCGCGAGCTCGGACACCGTGATGGTTTCGGGCACATGCACTTCGAGAATGCGCGCCTCGACCGGTGCGGCCGGCGCATGTTGCTCGTCGTGACCGCCGCGGTCGTTGCCACGGCGACCGCGCGGGCCTCCGCGCCAGTTGCCGCGACCGACACCACCGCTGGCATCGCCGCGGGTCTTGATTTCCTTCTTCTTGGCAGGATCGCCAGCCCAGCTCGACGAGAGCTTGGCGGACTTGACTTCCTTGCCTGCGGCACCGGCAGCGCCGGGTGCAGCTGCTGCAGCGCCGGGCGCGGCAGGTGCGCCGGCACGCGCTGCGGGCGCGGTCGGCTTGTGCAGCGTTCCCTTGACCGCGGCCTTTTCGGGCTGCGGCTTCTCGGGTGCCTTGTGCGGCACCAGCACGCGGGCCGGTGCGTTCATCATGGCGCGGATGGCTTCGGCTTCGGCCAGGGCCTTGCGGCGACGCTCGTCGAGATCCTTGGCGCGCGCGGCTTCTTCGTCGGCGCGGGCCTTCGATTCGGCGGCGGCCTTGGCCTTCGCGTCTTCCTTGGCCTGCGTCGCAGCAGTTTGCGCGGCGAGCTTGGTATCGGCAGCCTTCTGCTCTGCAGCAGCGGCGGCGGCCGTCACGGCGGGCGCGGGGGCAGCCGCCGGCTTGGTGGCCGTGGTGCTGTCCTTTGCGCTCGCGGCGGCAGCAGCTGCTGCGGCAGCGGCCTTCTTCTCGGCGGTTTCGGCGGCGACACGTGCGGCTTCCTGCTCGGCCTTCTCAGCCTTTTCGGCCTGCTCGCGTTCGCGAGCTTCGGCTTCTTCGCGCAGGCGGCGCTTTTCAGCCAGCTCTTCTTCCTGGCGGCGGATCAGCTCGGCCTGGCGGCGCGCTTCTTCCTCGCGGCGGGCCAGTTCGGCTTCGTCGATGCGGGGAGCGGCGGGCGCGGCGGCAGGTGCCTCGGCCACTTGCTGCGCCGTCTCGGGCGTGGCGGGATGGCCGTCTTCGCGCTGGATGAAGGTGCGCTTCTTGCGCACCTCGACCTGGATGGTGCGGGCGCGGCCGGTGGCGTCGGCCTGCTTGATCTCGCTGGTCGACTTCTTGGTCAGCGTGATTTTCTTGCGCTCGGGCTCGACGGTGCCGTGGCTGGCCTTCAGGTGGCCGAGCAGGCGCTGCTTGTCAGCCTCGGTGAGCGCATCGGTGGCGGCCGCTTTGGGCACACCTGCGCTCTTGAGCTGGTCAAGCAAGGTTTCGGGAGTCTTCTTGAGCTCGTTCGCGAACTCGGCGACAGTGGTACTGGACATATTGGTTTCGTGCCTCCATGACCGTCACTCTTGGCCGGCGAACCAGTGTTCGCGGGCTTTCAAGATGAGGGCTTTGGCGTCATCGGCGCTTTGGCCGGTGATCTCGGTGAGTTCATCGACCGCGAGGTCGGCAAGATCGTCACGGGTGTTCACACCCGCTTCGGTCAGCTTGGGAATCAGCTCGGGGTCCAGGCCTTCGAGGTCGTGCAGGTCTTGCGACACCGTCGACTGGGCCTCGACGCCCTCTTCCTTGGCGATTTCCATGGTCAGCAGCGCATCCTTGGCACGCGAGCGCAGCTCATTGATGGTGTCTTCGTCGAACGCCTCGATTTCCAGCATTTCGGAAATTGGCACGTAGGCCACTTCTTCGAGGCTGTTGAAACCTTCCGAAATGAGGATGTCGGCGATTTCCTCGTCGACGTCGAGCTTTTCCATGAAGAGCTTGCGGCTGGCGTCCGTTTCGGTCGCCTGCTTCTGGGCCGACTCGTTGGCGTCCATGATGTTGATCTTCCAGCCGGTGAGGTCGGAAGCCAGGCGCACGTTCTGGCCGCCGCGGCCGATGGCGATGGCGAGGTTTTCCTCGTCGACCACCACGTCCATGGCGTGCTTTTCTTCGTCCACCACGATCGACGACACGTTGGCCGGGGCCAGCGCACCGATCACGAACTGGGCCGGGTCTTCGCTCCACAGCACGATGTCCACGCGCTCGCCAGCGAGCTCGTTGGTCACGGCGTTGACGCGGGTGCCGCGCACGCCGACGCAGGTGCCGATGGGGTCGACGCGCTTGTCGTGCGATAGCACGGCAATCTTGGCGCGCGAACCCGGGTCACGGGCGCAGCTCTTGATTTCGAGCAGGCCTTGCTCGATTTCGGGCACTTCCTGGCGGAACAGCTCGATCATGAACTCGGGGGCCGAGCGCGACAGGATGATCGGCGCGCCGCGCAGCGTCAGGTCAACCTCCATGATCATGGCGCGCACGCGGTCGCCGTTGCGCAGGTTTTCCTTGGCGATCATCTCGCTGCGGCGCAGGCGCCCTTCGACACGGCCGGCCTCGACGATGATGTCGCCCTTGTCCAGGCGCTTGACGGTGCCCACGAAGATCTTGTCGCCGCGCGACATGAAGTCGTTGAGCAGCATCTCGCGCTCGGCGTCGCGGATCTTCTGCAGGATGACCTGCTTGGCGGCCATGGCGCCGATGCGGCCGATCGGCACCGAGTCCACCGCTTCTTCGATGTACTCGCCGACTTCGATGTCCGACATTTCTTCCTTGGCTTCGAACAGGAGGATTTCCTGGTCGGGCAGCTGCAGGCCAGCCTCGTCGGGCACGACGTGCCAGCGGCGGAAGGTTTCGTAGTCGCCGCTGTCGCGATCGACCGCGACGCGAATGTCCACGTCGCCCTGATGGAGCTTCTTGGTGGCTTGCGCCAGAGCGGACTCGACCGCGCCGAAGACCACGTCACGCTCGACGTTCTTCTCGCGCGAGATCGCATCCACCAACATCAACATTTCGCGATTCATGCCACCACTCCTCTAGTCAGTCCGGAACCTGCGTTCCGTCGTCAATATCCGAAAAACCCGGTTGGGTTTTGGCCTTGCGGCCCTTGAAATCCACAATAGGCGCGAGCCGCGCCTCGCGCAGCTCGTCCAGCACGAAGCCCAGCGCCTGCAGCGTTGCAGGCGCGCGCTTCTTGCTCACTTTTTGACCCGGCTTGGGCTCCGGCGCATCGCTCCAGACGATTTGCCAGCCCTGGGCGCCGACAGCGCCCTCAACCTGTGCAACACGCTCCAGCGTGCCGCGAAACTTCTTGCGAGTGGCCGACACCTGGCCCGCCGCCGCAGCACCCATGGGCGCCTTGAGCGTGATGTCGATCACCTCGCCCACGAAACGCTCGAAATCCTGCTCATTGCGCAGCGGACGGTCAATACCGGGCGAGGACACCTCGAGCCGCTTGTAATCGACACCATCGACCTCGAGCGCAAATTGCAATTGGCGCGTTACCTTCTCGCAGTCTTCGACCGTCACGAAGGGCTCTGGCACGCCGGCAGCCGCATCTTCCAAGGTGGGGGCCGTCCAGGGCAAATCAATCGTCACGCGCAGCAATCCCCCGGCCGAGCGTTCGATCTCGACCAGGTCATAGCCGAGACCGGCCACGGTTTGTTCCACTATTTGCTGCAATGCCACGTGTTCGAAGGTGCCTTTTAAATACTGGGTTCATGCCATCCGCCCGCCACGGATGCCAGATCGCCATGAATGCTCAGAATGCATAGACCAAAAAAAACGGGCGGTTGGTACCCGCCCGTTTGGTCGTGAGCCTCGAATTATATGCTATTTGTGTAATAAATGAAGGGGCTTCGAGGCTCAGCCACCTATTGATTGGCGCGATTTGAACCAAACCAATGCGAATAGCACCGCGCCGAGTGCCAATGCCGCCGCCGCGACCAGCAACGGCAGCTGAAAAGACCCCGTCCGCTGGGCCAGTGGCGCCGCAAACAGCGGCCCGACGATCTGCCCCACTCCATAGGATGCCGTCGCGTAGCCGATCAGCCCGGCAGCCGCATTGCCGCGCAGCCGGCGCGCATCCCGCATGGCAAAAAGAGTGATCGCGGTAAACGGCATGCCCAGCAGCAGGCTTCCGAGCGCGAATCCGGCAATGCTCGGCCATGCCACCGACAGCACGACGCCCAGCGCCTGCAACGCGTAGGCGCAGGCCAGCAGCAGCCGGTTGTCCCAATGCGTCGGCGCGCGGGCCCCGATCAGCGCGCCTGGAATGATGGCCAGCCCGAACAGCGGCCAGAAGAAGTCCGGCCAGGGCGATCCCGGCAGCGCCTGCCGGGCGATCACCGGCAGGAAGGTGGCGGTAATGATGTAACCGAAGCCCGCCAGCCCATAGAGCGCGACCAGCCAGATCGCATCGCTGCGATCGGCCGGCCCGGCCACGCGAACCGCCGCAGCAGGCGCCGGAGCGGCACCGCCACCTGCGGATGCCCGCTCGCCGTCGTCGAACACCCGCCAGATCACCGCGATCAGCACGACCGCCAGGATGCCAAGGCCGATCCACCCCGCCTCGGAACCCCAGCGCCCCAGCGCACCACCGAGCAGGCCCGTCATCGCGATGCCGATTCCCGGCCCGGTGTAGATCACGCCGGCCAGCGTCGGCGCGTTCGTCTCCGCCAGCCGGCGCAGGCCCCAGCCTGAGGCGAAGACGAAGACCCAGGCGCTCATCACGCCTGCCGCCGTGCGCAGCACGCCCCAGCTCGTGAAGCTGTGCAGCAAGCCCATGCCGATCAGCAGAGCGGCCGTGGCCACCAGCCCGCCCCGCACCATGCTCGACGCCTTGATGCCGATGGCGGCACAGCTCACCGCACCGAGGAAGTACCCCAGGTAGTTGAGCGACGCCAGCACCCCGCCCGCCGCCAGCTCCAGCTTTCCCTCGTGCAGCATGATGGGCAACATGGGTGTGAAGGCAAAGCGCCCCAGGCCCATCGCCACTGCGAGGGTGACCATGCAGGCCAGCGCCGCGCGCCAGGCTCCGCGCCGGTCGCGTCCGATTTCCGACATTTCTTGCTGTCTCCGTTTATTCCAGCAGCGCGGCGGCCACCAGCTTCTTTGTATAGGGGTGCTCGGGCGCGTCGAGCACGCGCTCGACCGACCCTGTTTCGAGAATGGCCCCGTCCTTCATCACGATGACGTGGTGCGCCATCGCCCGGATCACCTCGACGTCGTGCGTGATCAGCAGATAGCTCAGCCCCCGCTCGCGCTGCAGGCGCTGCAGCAAGCTCAGCACCTGCTTCTGGATCGTCACGTCCAGCGCGCTGGTGGGCTCGTCGAGCACCAGCAGCTGCGGGTCGACGATCAGCGCGCGCGCAATCGCCAGGCGCTGCCGCTGACCGCCCGAAAACTCGTGCGGATAGCGGTCGAGCAGCGAGGGGAACTGGGCCTCCGTCAGCCCGACATCGGCCAGCGCGACGAGTGCACGGGCACGGCGCGCCGCGGTGTCGAGTTCGGGCGCATGCACGCGCAGCCCCTCGCCCACGATCTGCTCCACCGTCATGCGCGGCGACAGCGACGAGAACGGGTCCTGGAACACCACCTGCATCACGCGGCGCAGGCCGAGATCGGAGGCGCGGTCGACCGCCCAGCCCTTGCCCGCGACCGTCAGCGCGCCCTGGTGCTTCAGCAGCCCTAGCGCCGCCAGCGCCAGCGTCGACTTGCCCGAACCCGACTCACCGACCACGCCGAGCGTCTCGCCCGGCACGATGCGGAAATCCGCCCCCTGCACCGCCACGAATTCGCCCTTGCGGAACCAGCCGGCGAAGCCCGGCTTCGGCACGGGATAGATCACGCGCAGGGCCTTGGCCTCGATCACTGGCGCCGCGTCGGCGCGCGCAGCGACGGCCGCCACGTTGCGCTCCGGATGACTGTCGATCAGCTTGCGCGTGTAGGGATGCTGCGGGGCATCGAACACAGGCGCCACCGCGCCATGCTCGACGATGTGGCCGTTCTCCATGACCACCACGCGATCGGCAAAACGCCGCACCAGGTTCAGGTCATGCGTGATGAGGAGCACCGCCATGCCGTACTTGCGCTGCAGGTCAGCCAGCAATTCGAGGATCTGCGCGCGCACGGTCACGTCGAGCGCGGTGGTCGGTTCGTCGGCCAGCAGCAGGCGCGGCTTGCAGGCCAGAGCCATCGCGATCATCGCGCGCTGGCGCTGGCCGCCCGAGAGCTGGTGCGGAAACGCCCTCGCCCGTCGCGCCGGCTCCGGAATGCCGGTGTCAGCCAGCAGCTGGACGGCCGCCGCCTGCGCGGCGCGGGCCGACAGCCCTTCGTGCAGTTCGAGAACCTCGGCGATCTGGTCGCCGACGCTGTAGAGCGCATTCAGTGCAGTCATCGGCTCCTGGAAGATCATCGCGATCTCCTTGCCGCGGATGCCGCGCAATTCGCGCTCGGGAATCGACAACAGGTCGCGCGCGCCCTGCGAGCGCCCGCCGCCAAAGAGCCGGGCAGTGCCAGAAAGATCGGCGTTCTGCACCAGCCGCAGCAGCGACAGCGCCGTGACCGTCTTGCCCGAACCCGACTCGCCGACGAGCGCGAGCTTTTCGCCAGCGGCCATCTGGAAGTCGATGCCGTGCACGACCTCCTTGCCGCTGAATGCGACGCGCAGGCCCTTTACGTCGAGCAGGGGCTGGTTGGGTTGTTGTGAATCGCTCATCACTTGTCTGCCTTGCGCGGATCGAGCGCATCGCGCAGCGCGTCGCCCATGAAAGTCAGCAGCATCAGCGTGACGACCAACACGACGAAAGTGGACAGCGAGATCCACCAGGCGTCGATGTTGCCCTTGCCCTGGCTCAGCAGCTCACCGAGCGACGGTGTGCCTGGCGGCACGCCAAGGCCGAGAAAGTCCAGAGAGGTCAGCGCCAGAATGGCCGCGCTCATGCGGAACGGCAGAAAGGTGACGACCGGCACCATGCTGTTGGGCAGGATGTGGCGCCACATGATCTGCAGATTGCCCACACCGAGCGCCCGCGCCGCACGCACGTAGTCCATCTGCCGGTTGCGCAGGAACTCGGCGCGCACGTAGTCCGACAACCCCATCCAGCCGAACAGGCTCAGCAGGATCAGAAGCAGCGCCACGCTGGGCGTGAAGATCGCACTGAAGATGATCAGCAGGTACAGCTCGGGCATCGCTCCCCAGATCTCGATCAGCCGCTGGAAGGTCAGGTCGATCTTTCCGCCGAAGAAGCCTTGCACCGCGCCGGTCGCGATACCCAGCACCACCCCTATTACCGTGAGCGCCAGCGCGAACAGCACGCTCACGCGAAAGCCGTAGATCAGCTGGGCCAGCAGGTCGCGGCCCCGCTCATCGGTGCCGAGCAGGTTCTCGCTCGAAGGGGCCGCAGGGTTCGGAGGCTTCGAGAAATAGTTGAGCGTGGCCGGGCCATAGCGGTTCGGCGCATAGATCGCCCAGTTGCCGCCCTGGGTGATGCGCTGCTCGATGAACGGATCAAGGTAGTCGGCCGGCGTTTCGAAATCGCCGCCGAAGGTTTTCTCGGAATAGTCCCGCAACACTGGGAAATAGGTCTTGCCTTCGTAGCGCACCACGAGCGGCTTGTCGGTGGAAAGCACATCGGCGAAAAGGCTCAGCACCACCAGCGCCGAGAAGATCAACAGGCTCCAGAACCCCAGCGGATTGCGGCGAAAACGGCGCCAGGCGCGGCGGCCGGGGCTCACGGACACGACAGGCGCTTTAGTCAAACTTCACCCTCGGATCGACCCAGACATAGCAAAGATCGGAGATGAGCTTGGTCACCAGACCGATCAGCGTGAACAGATAGAGCGTGCCCAGAAACACCGGGTAGTCGCGCCGCAGCACGCTTTCGTAGCTGAGCAGGCCCATCCCGTCGAGCGAGAACAGCGTCTCGATCAGCAGCGCGCCCGAAAAGAAGGCGCCGATAAAGGCTGTCGGGAAGCCCGTGATGATCGGAATCAGCGCGTTGCGGAACACGTGCTTCCAGAGCACCTGGCGCTCGGCCAGTCCCTTGGCACGCGCCGTCAGCACGTACTGCTTGCGGATCTCTTCGAGGAAGGAGTTCTTGGTGAGCATCGCGGTGATCGCGAAGCTGCCGAGCACCATCGCCGTCACCGGCAAGGTGATGTGCCACAGGTAGTCGACGATGCGCGCGCCCCAGCTCAGCGACTCCCAATTCGGCGAAGTCAGCCCGCGCAGCGGAAACCATTGCAGCTGGCCGCCGAAGATCACCAGCAGCGCCACGCCCAGTACGAAGCCCGGAATGGCGTAGCCAACGAGCACCAGCAGCGTCGTCAGAAAGTCGAAGCGCGAACCGGCGCGAACCGCTTTCGCAACGCCGAGCGGCACCGCTATCAGGTAGCTGATGAAGAAGGTCCAGAGCCCCAAGCTGATCGAGACCGGCAGCTTCTCCTTGATGAGCTGCCACACGTCCTTGCTCTGGAAGAAGCTCTTGCCCAGGTCGAAGCGCGCGAACTGCTTGAGCATCTGCCAGAAGCGCTCGGGTGCCGGCTTGTCGAAGCCGTAGAGGGCCTTGATCTCCGCCACCTGCTTGGCGTCGAGGGAGCGCCCCGTGGGGCCGCCCGAGAGGCGGTTTTCCTTGTTGGTCAGTTGCGACAGCAACTGCTCGGCCGGACCGCCCGGAACAAATTGAACGATGGCGAAATTGATCAGCAGCACCCCGAACAGCGTGGGAATGATCAGCAGAAGGCGTCGGAGCAGGTAGGCGGCCATGCGGTCTGTCTGGGTCTGTCGTCTACTTCGCTGCCGGGTCGATCCACCACGTCGTCAGCATCGCCGAGCCGGCGAGAAGACGTTGCGGCAATGGCGCTTCGGGGCGGCGCAGCTTGCGCTTGTGGGCAATGAAATATTGTTTGCCGTAGTACATCGGGATCACGTAATGCTGGTGGAGCAAGTAACGGTCCAGCAGCCGCGCGCCTGCTGCGAGCGACTTGCGGTCCGGGCTGTTGACGATCACTTCGAGAATCTCGTCGATCACCGGATCGCTGATGCCGCTGAGGTTCTGGCTCCCCTTTTCGTTGGCCGATTTCGAGCCGAAATCGTCGTACAGCTCGTTGCCCGGACTCGATGAGCCACCCGCGATGTTGATGACCATGTCGAAGTCGAGATCGTCCTGTTTCTTCTTTATCAGGCTCGGGTCGCGCAAGCGATAGTCCAGCGCGATTCCCAGCTTGGCGAGGTTGCGCGCGTAAGGCGCCAGCACCACGCCCGAACTGCGATCCCCAATGTCGAAATTGATGACGAAAGGCGTTCCGTCCTTGTCGCGCAAGGCGCCATCCCTGTATGTCCAGCCCGCCTCTTTGAGCAGTTCCTGCGCGCGGACCAGGTTGCGCCGCAGGCCTTCGGCGGTGTCTCCGCTGCTGGCGGGGCGCGGCAGTTCGCCCTTCGTGTTGTCGATGTATCGCTGCCTGTTCTTCAGGTGCTCGATCAGCACCTGCTCCTCGGGGCTGATCTCGGGCTGGGCCATGAGGTCATCGCTGTTCTGGAAGTAGCTCATCGTGCGGGCTCTGCGTCCGTAGAAGAGATGCTGGTTGAGCCAGTCGAAATCGAAGGCCAGCGCCAATGCCTGTCGCACGCGCATGTCCTGGAAGCGAGGCTGCCGCAGGTTGGGCGAGAGGCCCTGCATGCCGGTGAAGCGGCGGTGCGAAATCTCTTCCTTGACCAGCTCGCCGGAATCGAAACGCCGCCCCTTGTAGCGGCGCACCCAGGCGATGATCGAGCGTTCTTCCATCGCATCGAGTGAGCCGGCCTTGAGCGACTCCTCTTCACCCAGCGAGTCCTTGAAGTACTGGTACGACACCTCGCCGAAATTGAACATCCCCTTGCGCACCGGAAGATCGGCGGCCCAGTAGTCCGGCCGCCGGCGGTACGAGATGTACTTCCCGAAGTCGACCTTGTCCACCACGTACGGCCCGCTGGCTATGGGCGGCTCGCTCACGATCTGGTCGAAGGGCTTGCCCTTGCCCCAGGCACTCGAGAAAACCGGCAGCTGGCCGATGATCATGTGCAGCTCGGAGTTCTGGCGCTTGAAGTCGAAGCGGATCGTGCGCTCCCCCACCACCACGGCGCCCTTGATGTCAACCCAGTACGAGCGGAAGGTCGGCCCCGCCTGCTTGCTCATGAGGGTGTCGAAGGAGTACTTCACGTCCTTCGCGAGCACCGGGGAGCCATCGGAGAACTTGGCTTTCGGGTTCAGGCGGAAAGTGACGCTCAGGCGGTCTGCGGCAAGCTGCACGTCTTCGGCCAGCATGCCGTAGTTGGAGAAGGGCTCGTCTTCGCTCGGCGTCATCAGCGAATCGAAGATCAGGCCGTACTCGGAGAACACAAAGCCGTTGGCGCTGTAGCCCATGCCCTGCGGCGGCACGCCCCGCAGCGTGAAGGGGTTGAGCTTGTCGAAGGTTCCGCTGGCCGAGAGGATCAGCTCGCCGCCCTTGGGGGCATCGGGATTCACGTAGTCGAAATTCTTGAACGACGCCGGGTACTTCGGCTCGTAACCCATGCCCAGACCATGCGCTGCCCACGAGGGGAGCGCCAAGAGAGCCAATATCAGAAGCAGCCAACCTCGCATGCGAGAATTCTGCCCAAGATTTTCACGAGGCAACTTCATGGGCTTTCTTTCCGGCAAAAAACTGTTGATCACCGGTGTGTTGAGCAATCGCTCCATTGCTTATGGCATTGCCAAGGCCTGTCATGAACAGGGCGCAGAGCTCGCCTTCAGCTATGTCGGCGAGCGATTCAAGGACCGTATCACCGAATATGCCGCAGACTTTGGCTCGAAGCTGATTTTCGATTGCGACGTGGGCGACGACGCGCAGATCGACAAGCTCTTTGCAGACCTCTCGCAGACCTGGCCGAAGTTCGACGGCTTCGTGCACAGCATCGGCTTCGCGCCGCGCGAGTCCATTGCGGGCGACTTCCTCGACGGGCTCTCGCGCGAAGGCTTCAAGATCGCGCACGACATCAGTGCGTACAGCTTTCCGGCCATGGCCAAGTCGGCCCTGCCCTACCTCAACGACAAGGCGGCCCTGCTCACGCTGACCTACCTGGGCGCCGAACGCGCGCTGCCCAACTACAACACCATGGGCCTGGCCAAGGCCTCGCTCGAAGCCTCGGTGCGCTACACCGCCGCCTCGCTCGGCCCGAAGGGCATGCGCGTGAACGGCATCAGTGCGGGCCCGATCAAGACGCTGGCAGCCAGCGGCATCAAGGGCTTCGGCAAGATGCTGGCGGCCGTGGCCGACGCCTCGCCCATCCGCCGCAACGTGACCATCGAGGAAGTCGGCAACGTGGCCGCCTTCCTGCTGAGCGACCTGGCCAGCGGCGTGACCGCCGAGATCACCTACGTGGACGGCGGCTTCAGCAACGTCGTCGGCGGGATGGCCGAGTAACCCTGCCATCGAGCCCTCACACGGCCACCAGATGGCCGTGCTGCGCTATTCATTTCATAGCATCGTGCTGAACCGACGCTCCCTCCTGCTTGCCGCTTTCGGCGTGATCGCCGCGCCTGCCGCGTTCGCGCGCGAGGCGGCGCCCTCGCTGATGCTGGCCGACGTCTACCGCCCCGGCATGTCGCTGCACGACTACTGGGTCAGCGAGAAGTACGACGGCGTACGCGGCTACTGGGACGGCAAGCAGCTCTGGACACGCGGCGGCGAACGGATCGTGGCGCCGGCATGGTTCACCGCACCGCTGCCGAAGCAACCCCTCGACGGCGAACTGTGGGTGGGCCGCGGCCAGTTCGCACGCGCCGTCTCCACGGTGCGCAGCCAGACGCCCAACGACATCGCCTGGCGCGAGATGCACTTCATGGTGTTCGACCTGCCCGCGCAGGGTGGCGACTTCACGACGCGCCTCGCCGTGCTGCGCAAGCTGCTGCCGATTACCGACGCACCATGGGTCGTCGCGGTCCCGCAGGAACGCGCGACCACGCACGCCGCATTGCAGGCGCTGCTCGACAAGACGGTAAAAATGGGCGGTGAGGGTCTGATGCTCCACCGCGGCAGCTCCCAATACCGTGGCGAGCGCAACAGCGACTTGCTGAAGGTCAAGCCCTACGAAGACGCCGAAGCCCGCGTGGTCGAGCACGTGCCCGGCAAGGGCAAGCACAGTGGCCGGCTCGGCGCGCTGGTGGTCGAGACGGCCGACGGCAAGCGCTTCAAGCTCGGCACCGGACTGACCGACGCCGAACGCGAGAACCCGCCCGCCGTCGGCAGCTGGGTGACCTACCGCTACAACGGCACCACCGCCAAGGGCCTGCCGCGATTCGCGCGCTTCATGCGGGTGCGCGAAGGTTAGGCCGGCCCGTCCAGCCGGCCCGCTTCCTTACTTCACTTCCCTGACGCAATCTGCGTAGTAGCGCTTCTTGCCCGTCTCGTCGACGCGCGCAACCAGGCCGTGGATGTCGGTCTCGAAGCCCGGGCACTGCGTGTTGAACTCGCGCGAGAACTTGAGGTAGTCGACGATCTTCTTGTTGAACACCTCGCCCGGAATCAGCAGCGGAATGCCCGGCGGGTAAGGCGTGATCAGGCTGGTGGTGATGCGGCCTTCGAGCTCGTCGATTTCCACGCGCTCGGTCTTGCGGTGCGCGATGTGGGCGAAGGCGTCGCTGGGCTTCATCGCCGGCGTCAGGTCGCTCAGGTACATCTCGGTCGTGAGGCGGGCCACGTCGTAGCGCGCATACAGCTGGTGGATGTGCTGGCACAGGTCGCGCAGGCCGAGGCGTTCGTAACCCGGATGCTGCTGGCAGAACTCGGGCAGGATGCGCCACATCGGCTGGTTGCGCGCGTAGTCGTCCTTGAACTGCTGCAGCGCCGTCAGCAGCGTGTTCCAGCGGCCCTTGGTGATGCCGATGGTGAACATGATGAAGAAGCTGTAGAGCCCGGTCTTCTCCACGATCACGCCATGCTCGGCGAGGAACTTGGTCACCACGCTGGCCGGGATGCCGGTTTCGGCGAAGTTGCCTTCGAGGTCGAGACCCGGCGTGACGATGGTCGACTTGATCGGGTCAAGCATGTTGAAGCCGTCGGCCAATTCGCCAAAGCCGTGCCAGTTGCGCGGCGACTTCTTGTTCTTGGGCTTGCCGTTCTTCTCGCCCTGCATGATCCAGTCGTCGGCGCGGCCGATGCCTTCTTCGACGAGCTTCTCGGGGCCCCAGACCTTGAACCACCACTCGTCCTTGCCGAACTCCGCCTCGACCTTGCGCATGGCGCGGCGAAAGTCGAGCGCTTCGAGGATGCTTTCTTCCACCAGCGCGGTGCCGCCGGGCGGCTCCATCATGGCGGCAGCCACGTCGCAGCTCGCGATGATCGCGTACTGCGGGCTGGTCGACGAGTGCATCAGATAGGCCTCGTTGAACAGGTCGCGGTCGAGCTGACGGTTCTGCGAGTCCTGCACCAGCACATGGCTGGCCTGGCTGATGCCGGCCAGCAGCTTGTGCGTCGACTGCGTGGCGAACACCAGCGATTCCTTCGGGCGCACGCGGCGCTTGCCCATCGCGTGATAGGCGCCATAGAACGGGTGGAAGGCCGCGTGCGGCAGCCACGCCTCGTCGAAGTGCAGCGTGTCGACGTAGCCGTCGAGCATGTTCTTGATGGTCTCGGTGTTGTAGATCACGCCGTCGTAGGTCGACTGCGTGAGCGTCATCACGCGCGGCTTGACCTTGTCGGGGTCCACGTCGGCCAGCAGCGGGTTGGCCTTGATCTTGGCCTTGATGGCGCTCTGCTCGAACTCGCTCTTCGGGATCGGGCCGATGATGCCGAAGTGGTTGCGCGTGGGCTTCATGAACACCGGAATCGCGCCGGTCATGATGATCGCGTGCAGGATCGACTTGTGGCAATTGCGGTCGACCACCACCACGTCGCCCGGCGCCACCGTGTGGTGCCACACCATCTTGTTGCTGGTGCTGGTGCCGTTGGTCACGAAGAAGCAGTGGTCGGCGTTGAAGATGCGCGCCGCATTGCGTTCGCTGGCCGCCACCGGGCCGGTGTGGTCGAGCAGTTGGCCCAGCTCTTCGACTGCGTTGCAGACGTCGGCACGCAGCATGTTCTCGCCGAAGAACTGGTGGAACATCTGGCCCACCGGGCTCTTCAGGAACGCCACGCCGCCCGAGTGGCCCGGGCAGTGCCACGAATAGGAGCCGTCTTCCGCATAGTCGATCAGCGCCTTGAAGAACGGCGGCTGCACGCCCTCGAGGTAGCTCTTGGCCTCGCGGATGATGTGGCGCGCCACGAATTCGGGGGTGTCCTCGAACATGTGGATGAAGCCGTGCAGCTCGCGCAGGATGTCGTTCGGGATGTGGCGCGAGGTCTTGGTCTCGCCGTAGATGTAGATCGGCACGTCGGCGTTCTTGCGCCGCACTTCGCCGATGAAGTTGCGCAAGTTCAGCACGGCCGGATCGAGGTCGGGGCCGACCGTGAACTCCTCGTCGTCGATCGACAGGATGAACGCACTGGCACGGCTTTGCTGTTGGGCGAACTGGCTCAGGTCGCCGTAGCTCGTGACGCCCAGCACCTCGAAGCCCTCGCTTTCGAAGGCCTGCGCGAGCGCGCGAATGCCGAGGCCCGAGGTGTTTTCGGAGCGGAAGTCCTCGTCAATGATGACGATGGGAAAGCGGAATTTCATGAGCGGGGCTCCGGGCAGGCTGACAGACAGGCAATAAGGCGAGGCGCGAAGTGTACGGAATTCGGATGACGAATCTGGTCAGGCTCGTGCAAGCCATTCGGGCCTGTCCGGCATGGTCCCTTTCGTCGGCTCGGGCGCAGTACCCCTACGCAGGGCAAGCGCTTGGAGCAGATGCATCAGAATGGCGCGCATCGAATAAGGAAAAGAGGAGTCGACATGGCGAATTCCACCGTCTGGTGGCTGATTGCGGGGGTAGCCATCGTGGTCGAGTTGCTCTCGGGCACCGTATATCTTCTGCTGCTGGCCGCCGGTTTCGCGGCCGCGGCAATTGCAGCGCACCTGGGCTTCGGCACCGTCACCCAACTGATCGTGGCCTCGGTCATCGGCGTGGGCGCCGTGCTGACCTGGTACTCGATCCAGCGCAAGCGCCCCCCTGCCCCGCCCACCGGAACCAACCGCGACGTGAACCTCGACATCGGCGAGACCGTTCACGTCGACGCCTGGAATGCCGACGGCACGGCAACCGTGCGCTACCGGGGTGCGCAATGGACGGTGGTCCAGCGCGCAGGCCGCACGCCGTCGACCGGCGAGCACCGCGTGGTCGAAGTCATCGGCAGCCGGCTGGTCGTCGACAAGGTTTAGTCAATACGTAGAACTCAGAAAAGGAAGCGCACCATGGAATTTTCGGTCCCACTCATCATCCTGGTCATCGCGATCATCTTCATCAGCCAGTCGGTGAAGTTCGTGCCGCAGCAGAACGCCTGGGTGCGCGAGCGCCTCGGCAAGTACCACGGCACCATGACGCCCGGCCCCAACTTCCTGATTCCGTTCATCGACCGGGTGGCCTACAAGCACAGCCTGAAGGAAATCCCGCTCGACGTGCCGAGCCAGATCTGCATCACGCGCGACAACACGCAGCTGCAGGTTGACGGCATCCTGTACTTCCAGGTGACCGATCCGATGCGCGCGAGCTACGGCTCGTCGAACTACATCGTGGCCGTGACGCAACTCGCACAGACCTCGCTGCGCAGCGTGATCGGCAAGCTGGAGCTCGACAAGACCTTCGAGGAACGCGACGTCATCAACGCCCAGGTGGTCGCTGCCATCGACGAGGCCGCGCTCAACTGGGGCGTAAAGGTGCTGCGCTATGAAATCAAGGACCTGACGCCGCCGAAGGAAATCCTGCTGGCCATGCAGGCGCAGATCACGGCCGAGCGCGGCAAGCGCGCGCTGATCGCGGCCTCCGAAGGCCGCCGCCAGGAGCAGATCAACATCGCCACTGGCGAACGCGAGGCCTTCATCGCCCGCTCCGAAGGCGAGAAGCAGGCGCAGATCAACAACGCCCAGGGTGAAGCCGCCGCCATTACCGCGGTCGCCACCGCAACGGCGGATGCCATCGAACGCGTGGCAGCCGCCATCCGCCAGCCGGGCGGCGAACAGGCCGTGCAGCTGAAGGTGGCCGAGCGCGCTGTCGACGCCTACGGCAAGGTCGCGGCCGACTCCAAGACCACGCTGATCGTGCCGAGCAACATGAGCGAGACCGCCGCGCTCATCGCGTCAGCGATGCGCATGGTCCAGGCAGGCAAGCCGTCGAATCCGACCTGAACTGACTGCTACAATCATGGGCTCAGGAGCGGTGGATGAGCGGTTTAAGTCGCACGCCTGGAAAGCGTGTGAGGGTTAATAGCCCTCCGCGGGTTCGAATCCCGCCTGCTCCGCCAGAGATTGATTGTTCGTAACCGTTCACGAACATGAAGACAAAGCAAGAAGCCCAAGTTGCCACAAGCACTTGGGCTTTTTTGTCGTCTGGCCCAACCAGACTTGAAAGGCAGTGCGTTGCTTTGCAACAACTTGCCCCCCGAACTCAGACACTTTCTTCTGGCAGTACCATCCAAAGGTTTTCATTTCAGCCCACAAAGGAGCCTCGATGGCCGGACAACCGAAAACCCAGCCGCGTGGCAAGACACCGCTGGACCGCACCCTCGAAAAGAGCGAGCAGGTGGCTGCCGACGTGCAACGGGCGTCGGACAACCTCGCCGTGGTGAACACGGTGCTCGAACAGGAACTGCCCGAAGAAGTGCAGGTTGGCGAGGTGGCACAGGCCATCGAACACACCAGCCAGCTGGAAGAGAAGCTGGCTAAATCCGCCGAAAAGCTGGCCGAGGTCAATGCCGCGCTGAGCGAGGAAATCGAGAAGCGTCTCGAGGTCACGGCTGAGCGCGACGAAAGCCAGGCTCTGGCCGAGAAGCTCAAGGCAAAGATCCGCGCCGAAAGCTCCGACTGACCGGCGCGCAATACGCCGTCCGTATCCTTTCTCCTACGCTGCATCAGCGTCAGGCACGCTACGCTATTGGTTCTCAAAGCGAAACCACGGCATGGCCCTCATCACGTTCCTCGTCGAGGACAACAAGACCATCAGGGATAACCTGGTCCCGGCACTCGAGGACTTGGTCAACGGCCGCGTGGTCGGCTTCGCCGAAACCGAAACGGAAGCCCTTGCATGGCTCGCGGCGCATCCTGATGACTGGCAGCTCCTGATCGTCGACCTGTTCCTGAAGGAAGGCTCCGGCCTCGGCGTGCTGGGCGGCTGCAAGACCCGCAAACCCAGCCAGCGAGTGGTCGTGCTCAGCAACTACGTGACGGCGGATATCCGGGCGCGCTGCACGGCGCTCGGCGCCGATGCGGTGTTCGACAAGTCACGCGACCTCGATGCCTTCATCGAGTACTGCAATGCCAACCGCCCATCGGGCCTTGCTCCGCTCTGAACTCTGAATAAGTCGCCTTCGAAGCGGCCATGAAAAAAGGGCCCGAAGGCCCTTTTCTCTTTTGCGGATAACCGCAGGTTTGCCGAAATGAATCAGCGCACCACGGCGATCTGCGTGCGTGCACCACCCTTGTAGGTGTACAGCGTCAGGGCACCGTTCTTGATGTCGCCCTTTTCGTCGAAGGCGATCGGGCCGGTCACGCCCTTGTATTGCACCTTGCCAACTTCAGGCAGGTACTTGGCGGGGTCGGACGAACCGGCCTTCACCATGGCTTCGGCCAGCACGTTGACCGCGTCGTACACGTACGGTGCATAGATCTGCACTTCGACGCCGTTCTTGGTCTTGAACTTGGCCTTGAAGTCTTCCAGCGGCTGCTTGAAGTCGCCGTCCACACCGCCGGCTTCGGCGCAAACAACCATCTCTTCGCCGATGGCATCGCCAGCCAGCTTCGGCAGTTCGCTGGTGCACAGGCCGTCGCCGCCCATGAACTTGACGTTCAGGCCGAGTTGCTTGACCTGCTTGAGCATCGGGCCGCCAACGGCGTCCATGCCGCCGAAGAACAGCACGTCGGGCTTGGAGGCCTTCAGCTTGGTCAGGATGGCGTTGAAGTCGGTCGACTTGTCGGTGGTGAACTCGTGGCCCACGATGGTGGCGCCAGCGGCCTTGGCCGACTTCTCGAACTCTTCGGCAACGCCTTGGCCGTAGGCGGTACGGTCGTCGATCACGGCAATGTTCTTGCCCTTGAGCGTTTCGACTGCGTACTTGCCCAGCGTGCCGCCGAGTTGCGTGTCGTCAGCCACCACGCGGAACGTGGTCTTGAAGCCTTGACGCGTGTACTTCGGGTTGGTGGCCGAAGGCGAGATCTGTGGAATGCCGGCGTCGCTGTAGAGCTTCGAGGCGGGGATGGTGGTGCCCGAGTTCAGGTGACCGACCACGCCGTTGACCTTTTCGTCCACGAGCTTCTGGGCCACAGCCGTGCCCTGCTTCGGATCGCCTGCGTCGTCTTCGGCGATCAGTTCGAACTTGGCAACCTTGTCGCCGATCTTGAGGCCCTTTGCATTCAGGTCTTCGATGGCCATCTTGGCACCGAACTCGTTGTCCTTGCCGAGGTGGGCGATGGCACCGCTGGTCGGTCCCACGTGACCGATCTTGACGACCAGGGTTTCTCCGGCAGGTGCGGGTGCAGGTGCAGCCGGGGCCGCAGCCGTTGGCGCGGGCGCTGCAGCGGGAGCAGCAGCTTCTTCCTTCTTGCCGCAAGCCACGAGCGTGATTGCAGCCAGTGCGACCGCAGTCCATTTCAATTGCATGAGAACCTCCAGAACTTGGATGAAAAGAATAAAAAACCGGTCGTGTGATCCGGGCGCGCTGACCTCGCAAGTTTCGCGCCGCGGACCAGCGGCACCCTCACGCCCTTCCGACCTGCGGCGCAGTTTAGCCGAGGATTCAGGCTCCGGAAGCTGGCGTAGACCCTGTGTTTTCGCTGAGTTCGGCGGCCATGGCCTCGATCACCAACGCGCGCAAAACGGCTTCGATTTCATTGCGCAATCGCGGCACCATCGCATCGAGTTGATGCTGAACGGCAGCTGACACGGTGTCGCTCAAACGCTCTTCCAGAGACAGGTCGACGCGCTGCAGAACGCGGTGCAGCAACTGCTCTTCGAGGCTGACGATTTCCGCCTGCGAAAGCTGCGCGGCCGGCGGCAATGCCATGGCACTCGCCGGGTCGGGCTGGGGCGTCGGTGCGGCCTGCGGCTCGGGGACCGCGGGCTCCTCCGGGATCTCGAGCACCGTGGTCAGCGTGGGAACGAACCGGGGCGGCGTGCGCAGTGTGCTGGCCATGTCAGGGACTCTTTGCGAAGTCGTGCGGCTGGATGGTGTAGCCACGATCGGCATAGTGGCGCCAGCGCGAACGACCGACCTGGCGGTCGTTGTCCTCGTTGCTCACGATGTCGATCATGCGTTCATAGCGCTCGAAGCCCGCAGGCACTTCGAGGCCCAGATTCACCAGCATTTCGCGGTGCGGCAGCGAGGCCGCATCAGCGCCCTGGGCCGACAGCACGACGGGCGAACGCGCGACCACATGAGCCGGCGCATCGCCTCGGCAGTGCGCGACGAAGTCCACCGGCGACAGCTGCCAGAGTGCCGCATCCACCGCGTCGAGCGCCTGCGCATCGCCCACGACTACCACGCGCAGGCCGCGCGCGTTCACGGCCTTGCGAACCAGCCGGCAGGCGTAGTTCAGCTTGTCACGCGCGTTGTAGTGAAAGCCGATTTCCGTCACTTCGTGGCCCGGGCCTCTTTGGCCGGAACTCCAGGGGTCTTGGTTTTCTTGGCCTTGCCGGTCTTGGCGTCGCCGCTGGCCGCGCGACTCGTCAGGTACGACACCAGCAAGCCCACCGGTCGACCGGTCGAACCCTTTGCCGCTCCGCTCTTCCACGCAGTGCCCGCGATATCCAGATGCGCCCAGGCGAAGTCGCCCGCGAAGCGCTGCAGGAACTTGGCGGCAGTGATGGCGCCACCCGCGCGGCCGGCGATGTTGGCCACGTCGGCGAAGTTGCTCTTGAGGCCTTCCGCGTAGTCGTCGTCGAGCGGCAGGCGCCAGCAGCGGTCCTGCGAGGTCTCGCCAGCGGCTTCGAGCGCCGCGGCCAATGCTTCGTTGGTCGAGAACAGGCCGCTGCGCACGCCGCCCAGGGCCACCACGCAGGCGCCCGTCAGCGTGGCGATGTCGATCACTGCCGCCGGCTCGAAGCGCTTGGCATAGGTCAGCGCGTCGCACAGGATGAGCCGGCCTTCTGCGTCGGTGTTGAGCACCTCGATGGTCTGGCCGCTCATGCTGGTCACCACGTCGCCCGGCTTCACCGCGCGGCCGTCGTTCATGTTCTCGCACGAAGGAATGAGGCCGACGACGTTGATGGCGGGCTGGATATCGCCGAGCGCGCGGAAGGTACCAAGCACGCTGGCCGCGCCGCACATGTCGAACTTCATCTCGTCCATTTCGGCAGCGGGCTTGAGCGAGACGCCGCCGGTGTCGAAGGTGATGCCCTTGCCGACCAGCACTACGGGCGCCTGGTCCTTGGGCGCCCCGTGGTAGCGCAGCACGATGAAGCGCAGCGGCTCCGCCGAGCCCTGCGCCACGGCGGCAAAGGAGCCCATGCCGAGCTTTTCGACTTCCTTCGGCCCCAGCACCTCGCACTTGATGTTCGGCAGCTTGGCCAGCCCCTTGGCGGCCTCGGCCAGCAGCGTGGGCGTGGCATGGTTGGCGGGTCGGTTGCCCCACTCCTTGGCCAGTTCGATGCCCGCGACAGTGGCACGGGCGGCGTCGAAGGCGCCGGTGACGGCGGCGGCATCGGCCACGCCGACGGTCAGGTGGCGGATGCTGCGGGGTTCGGCCTTCGACTTGGTGGCGGTGTAGACGTAGCTGGCGTCAGCCGCCGCCGTGACGGCGCTGGCCACCGCCGCGCCCTCAGCAGGCTGGGCGAACACCACGGTCACGCGCTTGGGGGCCTGGGCCTTGGCCGAATTGACCGCCGCGACCACGCCGCTGCGAACCGAGGCGGGCTTGCCGTCGCCGATGGCGGCGAGCACCACGCGGGACGCCACGACGTCTTCCGGACGGTAAAGCCCCAGCAGCTTGCCGGCCTTGTCGGGCAGGTCGCCGGCCTTGCGGGCACTGGCGGCGAGCACCGACAACGGGTCTTTGGAGGTAAGAGGAGCGCTGCCGACGAGCACGATCAGGACATCGGATTTCTCGGCTGCGGCCTGGGCGACGGTGAGGGTCTTGAGTTGAAAGTCCATAATCCTTTTTTTCCTCGAACGATGTTATTCCATTCTTCCCTACGCAAGGAGCTGTCCCGCAGCTTCGGAGCGACCCTCGTGGTACTGGTCACCATCGTGATGACCATGATGCTCATCCGTACCCTCGGGCTCGCGTCCAAGGGCAGTGTGAACCCGCAGGAGGTGTTCCTGGTGATGGCCTACACGGTGCTCGGCTACATGCCGACCATCCTGAGCCTGAGCCTGTTCATCGCCATCGTCGGCACCCTGTCGCGCATGTACCGCGACAGCGAGATGGTGATCTGGTTTTCCAGCGGGCGGGGCCTGACCGACTTCATCAAGCCACTCTTCCGCTTCGCCTGGCCGGTGCTGATCCTGATCGCGGTGATGGCGCTGGTGGGCTGGCCGTGGGCCAACTCGCAGACCATCGGCATGCGCAAGCAGTACGAGCAGCGCAGCGACATCGAGCGGGTGGCGCCTGGTGAGTTCCGCGAATCCGCTGGCCGGGTGCGCGTGTTCTTCATCGACAAGGAGACGCCGGACAACTCCAAGGCCACCAACGTCTTCATCTGGTCGATCGAGCGCAACATGCAGATCACGACCTCGGCGCGCAGCGGCAGCATCGAGAACATCGGCGATTCGCGCTACCTGCTGCTCAACAGCGGCCAGCGGCTCGAGCAGCCCATGACCAACACTGGCCTGAAGATCAGCGAGTTCAAGACTTACGGCACCCGGGCAGGCGGCAACAGCGGCCTGGTCAACGACGCGACACCGCCGCGCGCGCGCAGCACACTGTCCCTGCTGCCCGACACCAGCGACCCCAGCCGCGGCGAACTGGCCTGGCGCATCGGCATGTTGCTGACGGCCATCAACTTCGTGCTGCTGGCGCTGAATGTATCCAGCGCCAACCCGCGCGTCGGCCGAAGCGGCAACCTGCTTCTCGCGCTGTTCGCGTTCGTCGTGTACTACAACATGCTCAACCTGGGCCAAAGCTGGATCAGCTCGGGCAAATACAGCATGGGCAGTTTCATGCTGCTGTTGCATGGCGGCGTGCTGCTGATCAACCTGGCATGGCTCGGCGTTCGCCAGAACAATTGGGGCCGGCGATCAAAGCAAAGCCCGTCCGCCGCCGTGCTGCCCACACCCAAGATCGAACCCACGTGAAAACGATAAGACGCCTGATCTACGTGGAGGTGCTGAAGGCCGTTGCGTTCGTGACGCTCGGCTTCCTGAGCCTCTTTTTCTTCTTCGACTTCGTCGACGAACTGCAATCCATCGGCAAGCCGGACAGCCTCAACTACGGGCCCGCACAGGCGCTGGCCTACGTGATGCTGCTGGTGCCGAGCCACCTCTACGAACTGCTGCCGATCACGGTGCTGATCGGCTCCATCTTCGTGATGGCCCGGCTGGCGCAAAGCTCCGAATACACCATTCTGCGCACCAGCGGGCTGGGGCCCTGGCGCGCGCTGCGCACCCTGCTGCTGCTGGGCGTCGGCTTCGTCGTGCTGACCTTCGCCGTCGGCGACTATGTCGCCCCGGCCTCCGAGCGCACGGGGCAACTGCTCAAGGCCAAGTACCAGGGCATCTATTCGCTGGCGGGCAACACGGGCGCCTGGCTCAAGGAAAAACGGGGCAATGTCTCGTACGCGGTGAACGTGCTGTCCATCGACCGCAAAGGCGCGCTGAAGAGCCCGCGCATCTTCGAATTCGACGACAACGGCTACATCAGCACACAGATCACCGCAGGCTCTGCCCGCATCGGCGACGGGCACTGGATGCTCACCGACGTGGAAGAGCAGAAGTACGACACGCGCGGCGCGGCCGACCAGGCCCGCATCGCCACGACCAAGACCCCGCAGCTGAACTGGGCCACCTCGCTGACCAGCGAAATGGTCTCGGTCGCGCTCCTGCGCCCCGACCGCATGAGCACGATCGACCTGTTCGACTACATCCGCCACCTCGACGCCAACGGCCAGACCGCGCAGCGCTACGAGATCGAGTTCTGGCGCAAGGTGTTCTATCCGCTTTCGTGCCTGGTGATGGTGGTGCTCGCCCTGCCCTTCGCCTACCTGCACTTCCGCCAGGCCGGTATCACCACCTACGTGTTCGGCGGCGTGATGATCGGCATCAGCTTCTTCCTGCTGAACAACGTGTTCGGCTATCTCGGCAACCTCAGCAACTGGTCGCCATGGCTCACGGCGGCGGCGCCAGGCATGATCTATTCGGTGATGTCGTTGACGGCCTTCAGCTGGCTGGTCTTGCGACGATGACCCAGGGCATCGTTTTACTGGCGCACGGTTCGCGCGACGATCGCTGGCGCGAGCCCATCGAGGCCGTGGCCGAACGCGTGTGCAAAAACGAGCCGAATGCCCGCGTGGCCTGCGCCTACATGGAGCTGGCAACGCCCGACCTGCCCACGGCGACGGCGGCGCTGATTGCCAGTGGCGCCACCGCCATCCGCGTGGTTCCGCTGTTCCTGGGCATGGGCAAGCACGCCCGCGAAGACCTGCCGCACCAACTCGAGGCGCTGCGCCAGCGCTGGCCCGACATCGGCTTCTCACTTGCCCGCATCGTGGGCGAAGAGCCCGAACTGGTCGATCTCCTGGCCAGAATTGCGGTCAAATAGTGAACATCCGGCAATTTCGATAGATTCCGAAGGCATAATGAATTCCGCAATAAGACGGAATTTGATATGAATCTGCATCAGTTCAAGTTTGTTCAGGAGGCCGTGCGGCGCAACCTGAACCTCACCGAGGCGGCCAAGGCGCTCCACACCTCGCAACCCGGTGTCTCCAAGGCCATCATCGAGCTCGAGGAAGAACTGGGCGTTGAAATCTTCGCGCGCCACGGCAAGCGGCTCAAACGCGTTACCGAGCCGGGCCAGCACGTCATCGCCAGCATCGAACTCATCATGCGCGAGGTGGGCAATCTCAAGCGCATCGGCGAACAGTTCAGCGCGCAGGACAGCGGCACCCTCTCCATCGCCACAACCCATACGCAGGCGCGCTACGTGCTGCCCGTGCCTGTGGCCAACCTGCGCGAGGCCTATCCCAAGGTCAACGTGAGCCTGCACCAGGGCTCGCCCGACCAGGTGGCTCGCATGGTGATCGACGAGATCGCCGAGATCGGCATCGCCACCGAATCACTCGACGGCTACGCCGAGCTGGTGACCCTGCCCTGCTACGAATGGCAGCACGTTCTGGTGCTGCCCAAGGACCATCCGCTGGCCGCCAAGGAGCGCATTTCGCTCGAAGACCTGGCGAGCGAGCCGATCATCACCTACCACCCCTCGTTCACCGGCCGCACGCGCATCGACCATGCGTTCGCACAGAAAAAGCTCACGCCGCGCATCGCGCTCGAAGCCATCGACTCCGACGTGATCAAGACCTACGTGCGCCTCGGGCTGGGCGTGGGCATCGTGGCCGAAATGGCCGTGCGCGACGAGTCGAACGCCGACCTCGTGGTGCGCCCGATGGGGCATGTGTTCGGCCAGAATATTGCGCGTGTCGCGTTCAAGCGTAGCGCCTATCTGCGCAACTTCGTCTTCAAGTTCGCCGAGCTGCTGTCCGACCGCCTCGACCGCAACCTGATCGCCAAGGCCCTGAGCGGCCACCAACAAGACTACGAGCTATGAGCACAGTTCAATCCCCACGCACGCCCGACATCGTCACCAAGCTGCCGGCCGTCGGCACCACCATCTTCACCGTGATGTCGGCGCTGGCCGCCGAGAAGAACGCGGTCAACCTGGGCCAGGGCTTTCCGGATTTCCACTGCGATCCGAAGCTGCTCGAAGACGTCACGGCCGCCATGGCCGCGGGCCACAACCAGTACCCGCCGATGCCCGGCATCCCGGCGCTGCGCGACGCCATCGCCGCCAAGATCTCGGCGATGTACGGCTACAGCTACAGCGCGGCCGCGGAAATCACCGTTACCGCCGGCGCCACGCAGGCCATCATCACTGCCATCCTCGCCATCGTGCGCCCAGGCGACGAAGTGATCGTGCTGGAACCCTGCTACGACAGCTACGTGCCCAACATCGAGCTGGCTGGCGGCAGCGTGGTGCGCGTACCGCTCACGCCGGGCACCTTCCGCCCCGACTTCGACAAGATCGCCGCAGCGCTCACGCCGCGCACGCGCGCCATCATCATCAACACGCCGCACAACCCGAGCGCCACGGTCTGGACAGAAGCCGAGATGCGGCAACTCGAAGAACTGCTCGCCCCCACCGACGTGTTCGTGATCAGCGACGAGGTCTACGAGCACATGGTGTTCGACAGCGCCCGCCACGAAAGCGTGGCGCGCTTTCCGGGCCTGGCCGCGCGCAGCTTCATCGTCAGCAGCTTCGGCAAGACGTACCACGTCACCGGCTGGAAGGTCGGCTACGTGGCCGCGCCGGCCCCGTTGATGGCCGAGTTCCGCAAGGTGCACCAGTTCAACGTGTTCACCGTGAACACACCGATGCAGCATGCGCTTGCGCAGTACATGGGCGAGCCGGCGCCGTACCTCGAACTGCCGGCCTTCTATCAGCGCAAGCGCGACTTGTTCGCGGCGGGCCTGGCCGAAAAAACCCGCTTCAAGCTGCTGCGCAGCGAAGGCAGCTACTTCCAGTGCGTCGACATCTCGGCAGTCAGCGATCTGTCCGAAGCCGAGTTCTGCCTGTGGCTCACGCGCGAGATCGGCGTGGCGGCGATCCCGCTGTCGGCTTTCTATGGCGACAGCTTCGACCAGCGCGTGGTGCGCTTCTGCTTCGCCAAGAAGGACGAGACGCTGCTCGCCGCGCTGGAGCGCCTCGCGCGGCTCTGACGCCTGCGGCAGCCGCACGTCGATGACGAAACAGCCCACCACCATCATCAGGCTCGTTTTCAGCGTGGTCGGCGCGCTGCTGTGCGGCATTGCCCTGCTGCTGTACCAGCATACGTCGGCCTTCATCGCGTCGGCCAGCCGCACGCAGGGCGAAGTCCTGCGGCTGCTCCACGTGGAAAGCTCGAAGAGCAACAGTTCGGGCACCTGGAAGCCGCTGGTGCGCTTCAAGGCGCCGGGCGGCGAGATCATCGAGTTCACGCCGTCGAGCAGCAGCAACCCGCCAGCCTACGACGTCGGCGAGAAAGTCGACGTCTTCTTCGATCCACGCAACCCGCAGGACGCCATGCTGAACGGCTTTTTCTCGCTGTGGGGCGGCGCCGTCATCACCGGCGGCATTGGCCTCGTTTTCCTGCTCGTCGCGGTGGCGATGCTGTTCCTGCCTGCGCTGGCGCCGGCAACGCGCCGACGGCCAGGGTAGGACGTTCACCGACCACCGAAGGGGCGGCTCTCCGGCGATCCGCGCGACATGTCAGGGGGAGCATGAAAGCTCGTCACAACAACCGCCCTGGAGAAAACATGTCGCTCTCGTTCATTCTGCTGATCGTCCTGATCCTGATATTGATCGGCGCGCTGCCGAGTTGGGGATACAGCCGGGCCTGGGGCTATGGTCCCAGCGGCGGTGTCGGCCTGGTCGTGCTGATCGTCGTGATCCTGGTTCTCATGGGACGCATATAGGCCCGGGCACGCCGTAAAGAAAAAGCCCGCGCAAGCGGGCTTTTTTTCGTCCACTGCGGCCAGCGGATCAGGCCTGCAACTGCGCCCAGGCCTTGTCGAGCCGCTTCACGCTCACCGGCTGCGGCGTGCGCAGCTCCTGTGCGAAGAAGCTCACGCGCAGTTCTTCGAGCAGCCAGCGGAACTCGAGCATGCGGTCGTCCACCACGCCCTTGCGTTCGGCCACAAGGCGCCAGTAGCGCTGGTCCTGCGGCTTCAGCTCCGCGAGCTTGGCGGCGTCGCGCGCCGGGTCGGCGCGCAGCTTGTCGAGCCGCAGCACGATCGCCTTGAGGTAGCGCGCGAAGTGCTGCAGCTGCGTCCACGGCGCATCGGCGATGAAGCGCTTGCCGACGAGGCGCTGCAGTTGCTGCGCGGCGTCCTGCACGGCGTCGGGCTGGATCTTCGTGTCCTTGATCTTGCGCGCGGCCGCCGCGTATTCGACGAGGATGGTCGACGCGAGCCGGGCCACCTCGTTGGCAATCAGCGTGAGGCGGCCACGCCCCTCCTCCAGCCGGCGCTTGAACGCGAACTCGTCGGTTGGCAGCGGCTCCTGCAGGAAGGCGCGGTCGATCGCGACATCGATGATCTGCGTGCGCAGCTCTTCGGAGGTGCCTAGCGGCATGTAGGCCACCGACATCTTCTGCAGGTCGGGAATGTTCTTCTCGAGGTACTTGAGCGCGTCTTTCAGTTGCAGCGCGAACAGGCGGCGCAGGCCGGCGCGGTGCTTGGCGGCTGCCACGGCGGGCTCGTCGAACACCTCGATGGTCACCGCGTCGCCTTCGTCGCGCAGCGCCGGAAAGCCGATCAGCGATTGCGAGCCGCGGCGCACTTCCATCAGCTCGGGCAGCTCGCCGAAGGTCCAGCCCGTGTAGCGCTGGCCGGCAGGCAATGCGGCGGGTGCGGGCTGGCTCGCGTCCTTCGCGGGCGCCCCGGACTTGCTTTCGGACACAGCAGCCGCATTCTTCTCCGGCGACGCCTTGACGTTGAGCCCCGCCAGCGCCTGGAAGGCACCACGCGCCTGCGCACCAAGCTCGGCCTTCAGCGCACCGAGGTTGCGCCCCATGCCCAATTGCCGGCCGTGCTCGTCGATCACGCGCAGGTTCATGAACAGGTGCGGCGGCAGCATGTCGAGCTTGAAGTCCGCGCGCTTGACGTCGATGCTGGTCATGTCGCGCACGCGCTTGAGCAGCACGTCGGTCAGCGAGCCTGTGCCGAACAGCTCAGGCACGGACAATTCTTCCGCCAGCTTCGAGGCCGACTCGGGCAGCGGGACCAGCCGCGAGCGCGGACGCTGCGGCAGGCTCTTGAGCAGTGCCTGGATCTTGTCCTTGAGCATGCCCGTCACCAGCCACTCGCAGCGCTCCTCGCTCACCTGGTTGAGCACGAACAGCGGCACGCTGGCCGTGAGGCCGTCCTTCGCGTCGCCGGGCTCGTGCAGGTATGTCGCGGCGCAATCCACGCCGCCGAGCCGCAGCGTCGGCGGGAACGATTGCGTCGTGATGCCGGCCGCCTGGTGGCGCATCAGCTCGTCGCGCGTCAGGAACAGCAGGCGCGGCTGTTCCTTGGAGGCATGGCGATACCAGTTCTCGAAGGTGATGCCGCTGGCCACGTCGGCGGGCAGCTGGGCGTCGTAGAAGGCGAAGATCAGTTCGTCGTCGACCAGTACGTCCTGCCGGCGCGACTTGTGTTCCAGCCCCTCGACCTCGCGCACCAGCTTGCGGTTGGCCTGCAGGAACGGAAACTTGCTCTCCCACTGCCCGGCGACCAGCGCTTCGCGGATGAAGATCTCGCGCGCCGCGACCGGATCGACCTTGGTGAAATCGACACGCCGCCCGCTGTAGACAACAAGGCCGTACAGCGTTGCACGCTCCAGCGCCGACACCTGCGCGCCCTTTTTCTCCCAGTGCGGATCGAGCAACTGCTTCTTCAGCAGATGCTCCGCCACCTGTTCGAGCCACTGCGGCTCGATGTTGGCGATGCCGCGCCCGAAGAGCCGCGTGGTCTCGACCAGTTCGGCCGCGACGATCCATCGGCCCGGCTTCTTCTTCAGGTGCGCGCCGGGGTGCTTGTAGAACTTGATGCCCCGCGCGCCGAGGTAGGCCTCGTCGTCTTCGAGCTTCCAGCCGACGTTGCCCAGCAGGCCTGCGAGCATCGACAGGTGCAGCGGCTCGTAGCCGGCAGGCTCCGCATTCAGGCGCCACTTGTGCTCGGTGACCACCGTGAGCAGCTGCGAATGGATATCTCGCCATTCGCGCACGCGACGGATGTTGATGAAGTTCTGCCGCAAAAGCTGTTCGTACTGCCGGTTGCTGAGCTTATGGGTGTCGCCATGGCCGCCGCGCGCGTCGGCGATCCATTTCCACAGGCGAAGGTAGCCGCTGAACTCGCTCTTCTCGTCGTCGAACTTCGAATGCGCCTGGTCGGCCTGCTGCTGGGCTTCCATCGGGCGGTCGCGCACGTCCTGCACGCTGAGGGCCGACGCGATGATGAGCACTTCTTCGAGCGCGCCGCGCGAGCGGGCTTCCAGGATCATGCGGCCCACGCGCGGGTCCAGCGGCAGCCTCGACAGCTCGGCGCCGGTGTGCGTCAGCTCGTTGGCATCGTCGACCGCGCCCAGTTCGTTGAGCAACTGGTAGCCGTCGGCAATCGCGCGCGGCGACGGTGCCTCCAGGAACGGAAAGCGCGCCACGTCGCCCAGGCGCAGCGACTTCATCCGCAGGATCACGCCGGCCAGCGACGAACGCAGGATTTCCGGATCGGTGAAGCGCGGGCGGCCTTCGAAATCTTTCTCGTCGTAGAGCCGGATGCAGATGCCGTTCGCCACGCGCCCGCACCGACCCGCGCGCTGGTTGGCCGCCGCCTGGCTGATCGGCTCGACCAGCAGCTGCTCGACCTTGCTGCGGAAGCTGTAGCGCTTGACGCGCGCCGTGCCGGTATCGATCACGTAGCGGATGCCCGGCACCGTGAGCGAGGTTTCGGCCACGTTGGTGGCCAGCACGATGCGCCGGCCCGTGTGGCCGTCGAAGATGCGGTCCTGCTCGGGCCCCGAGAGCCGCGCGAACAGCGGCAGCACCTCGGCATTGCGCAGCAGCGGCTGGTGGCTCAGGTGGCGGCGCAGGTGGTCGGCCGCCTCGCGGATTTCGCGTTCGCCGGGCAGGAAGACGAGGATGTCGCCTGCGTTGTGCGGATCGCGCCAAAGTTCGTCGACGCCATCGGCAATGGCGTCGTTCAGATCATGCTCGCGCGATTCTTCGAAGGGCCGGTAGCGCTGCTCCACCGGGAAGGTGCGGCCCGACACCATGATGGTCGGCGCCGGTCCCTTGGCCGAGGCGAAATGCTGCGCGAAGCGGTCGGCATCGATGGTGGCCGAAGTGACGATCACCTTCAGGTCGGGCCGGCGCGGCAGGATCTCGCGGAGGTAGCCCAGCAGGAAGTCGATGTTCAGCGAACGCTCGTGTGCCTCGTCGATGATGAGCGTGTCGTAGGCCTTCAGCAGCGGATCGGTCTGCGTCTCGGCCAGCAGGATGCCGTCGGTCATCAGCTTGACCGAGGCGTCCCGGCTCAAGCGGTCTTGAAAGCGCACCTTGAAGCCGACCACGTCGCCCAGCGGCGTCTTCAGCTCTTCGGCAATGCGCTTGGCCACCGAACTCGCGGCGATGCGGCGCGGCTGCGTATGGCCGATGAGCCGGCCCTTGCCCGGCTCGGCGTTGAGCTTGCCGCGGCCCAGCGCGAGCGCGATCTTCGGCAGCTGCGTGGTCTTGCCCGAGCCCGTCTCGCCGCAAACGATCACGACCTGGTGCGCCGATATGGCGGCCATGATTTCGTCGCGCCTGCCCGAGACAGGGAGCGATTCGGGAAATTCGATGCGGAGAGGTGTCGTGGTCGTCAAGGGAAGGCAGTCGTCGGGCTGGCGCGGCGGGCAAACCATTGATTATCGGTGCGCACCGCGGCTGTTGCACGGCATCCACAGCGCGCTGCTTCGCTGCAACACGATCCGTAAATAGTCTTTACTCAATTGCAAACCGCTACTACGATCACGTCCCATGTCCTATCGCCTTGCCCCCACCACCTTGCGCCGTCGCTGCGCAAGCCATGCGCCCGCCGCGCATGGGAGGGTCAAGTTGCCTCGCCCGGCCTGAAGCCCGCGCCCTCGCTCATGTCGGCGCGCTTCGGACACTGAAGCGCCGCAACCGACACCCACAGCGTCTTGCCTGCCGACTCCTTCATTTCGAAGGAGCGGCCGCCTTTGTCGTACCTGCTCGATTCAAAAGAATCAAAAAAAGAAAAACACCATGTCCAAAGACATCCATTCCCGCCTGCACGCCGAGCTCGCAGAGCGCACGCGCCACCTGCAGACCGTTGCCGAAGCCCTGAAGACCGAGCTCTTCGGCATCGACGACATCATCGACCGCGTGATCGATTCGCTGCGTGCCTGGTATGTGCTGCCGCAGATCATCAGCCGCCCCGTCATCGTCTGCCTCTGGGGCCTCACCGGCACCGGCAAGACGCAGCTGGTGCGCAAGCTCGCGCAGCACCTGGGCTTTTACGACCGCTTCATCGAAGTGCAGATGGACGGCTTCAGCCACGGCTCGGGCTACCACAGCCGCGGCTCCATCTCGGCCATGCTGGCCGAATCGGGCATCGCCGAAGGCACGCCCGGCATCCTGGTGCTCGACGAGTTCCAGCGCTTCCGCACGGTCGACGGCAACGGCAACGATGCCAAGGTCGAGCGCTACCAGGACGTGTGGGCACTGCTGTCCGACGGCCGCCTGCCGCCCGCGCTCTCGATGCTCGGCGAGATCGAGTCGTCGCTCGCGCATGCCGAGTTCGTGCAGGACCGCGACGGCGCCGACAAGAAGAAGTTCGACAAGAAGCGCAAGCTGCACCTGTCGCCCTGGGAGGCGCGCGAAGTCCAGCGCTGCCTGAAGCTCTCCGAGACCCTGCTGCAGATCATGGCGTGGAAGCCCGCCGAGGTGCACGCGCGCCTGCGCGCCTTCCGCGACACGCAGCAGAGCTGGGAGACCGACTACAGCAAGCTGCTGGTGTTCGTCTCGGGCAACCTCGACGAGATGTACGCCGAGACGGCCCAGCGCGTCGAAGACTGCGACACCGACGCCGACATCTTCCACGCGCTGACGAAGAAGCTCTCCGTCATCGACGTGAAGAAGGCGCTGGCCGAGCGCTTCCGCCCCGAGCAGATCGCCCGACTGGGCAACAACCACGTGATCTACCCCTCGTTCAACCGCGCGACCTACGTGCGCCTGATCCTGTCGATCTGCGACCGCTATGTGGGCGAGATCCAGGAAAGCTCCGGCGTGCGCTTCGTGCTCGACGCGAGCGTGTACGAGCAGATCTACGCCAACGCCGTGTTCCCGGCACAGGGCACGCGCCCGCTGTTCTCGTCGATCCACGCGATCCTGAGCGCGACGCTGGTCAATGCCGCGCTGTGGGCGCTGGAGCAACGCGCCGACGGCAGCGAGCCGGTGTGGCTCACGCTGGACGCGGGCGCGTCGTGCATCACGGCCAAGTACCGCAAGGCGCGCCGGCAGTTTCCGGTTGCGCTGGAGCTGAACCGCCTCAAGCAGCGTTCGAGCGAAGACTTCCGCGCCCTGCTCGCCGTGCACGAGGCAGGCCACGGCGTGGCCTACGGCCTGCTGTTCGCCCGCGCGCCGCAGGAGATCAAGATCAATGTGGCCTCGTTCGAGGGCGGCTACAACAGCTACGAGCAGCGCAAGGCCTGGTCGAAGGAGAACCTGCGCGACCGCATCTGCGTGAGCCTCGCGGGCCGCGCCGCCGAACAGCTGGTGTTCGGCGAGCAGGCCTGCACCTCCGGCGCCACGCAAGACTTCATGCAGGCGACCGCCTATGCCGCGCAGTACGTGCGCCACTTCGCCTTCGGCACGCGCCTGAGCCGCACCGACGTCGCGAACGACCCGGGCGACAACGTCAACACCGACATCGAGGTGACCAACCCCGAGATCGAGGCCCTGCTGGCGCAGGAGCACGCACGCGCACTGGCGCTGCTCGACGCGCATACGCCTGCGCTGATGGCGGTGGTCGACGCACTGCTGCGCGAGGGCTCCATCGCGCCGGCCGAACTGGCCGCGATGCTCGAGCTGCCGGACCCGGCGGCCGGCGCGGCCACGGATGCCTACGCGGCGCTGCTGGCGACCTTCCGCGCCCGCAACGCCGGCCTGCCACCGCCGACGCCACCCACGGGCGCAGGAGCGGCCATTCCCGCCAGCGCAGCCCGCGTGCTGCGCGCGATCGCCTGAGTCAGGCAAATGACGCCTCATGAATGCACAATCACGCCCCATGTCCACCGTCTTCAATTTCACCTTCGTGCCCTGGTTCCGCTCGGTCGCGCCCTACATCCACACGCACCGCGGTAAGACTTTCGTGGTCGGCCTGGCGGGCGAGGCGATTGCGGCGGGCAAGCTGCAGAACATTGCGCAAGACCTGGCACTGATCCAGAGCATGGGCGTGAAGATCGTGCTGGTGCACGGCTTCCGGCCGCAGGTCAACGAACAGCTCGCGGCCAAGGGCCACGAGGCGCGCTATTCGCACGGCATCCGCATCACCGACGAAGTGGCGCTCGACTCCGCGCAGGAAGCCGCCGGCCAACTGCGCTACGAAATCGAGGCTGCCTTCAGCCAGGGCCTGCCCAACACGCCGATGGCGGGCTCGACGGTGCGGGTGATCTCGGGCAACTTCATCACTGCGCGCCCTGTCGGCGTGGTCGACGGGGTGGACTTCAAGCATTCGGGCCTGGTGCGCAAGGTAGACGCGGCCGGCATCCGCCGCACGCTGGACTTCGGCGCGATGGTGCTGATGTCGCCCTTCGGCTTCTCGCCCACCGGCGAGGCCTTCAACCTGACGATGGAAGAGGTGGCCACCAGCGTCGCCATCTCCATCCAGGCCGACAAGCTGATCTTCCTGACCGAGATCCCGGGCATCCGCATCGACAGCGAGCTGCCCGAGAGCGAAGACAACCCGATCGACACCGAGCTGCCGCTGGACGCCGCCGAAAAGCTGCTGGCCTCGCTGCCGCCGGCCCAGAAGCCGACCGACACGGCCTTCTATCTGCAGCACTGTGTGAAGGCCTGCAAGGGCGGCGTGGAGCGCAACCACATCCTGCCCTTTGCGCTCGACGGCTCGCTGCTGCTGGAGGTGTACGTGCACGACGGCGTCGGCACCATGGTGATCGACGAGAAGCTCGAAAGCCTGCGCGAAGCCACGGTGGACGACATCGGAGGCATCCTGCAACTGATCGAGCCCTTCGAGCGCGATGGCACGCTGGTCAAGCGCGACCGCAACGAGATCGAGCGCGACGTGGGCCACTACACGGTGATCGAGCACGACGGCGTGATCTTCGGCTGCGCGGCGCTCTATCCGTACCCCGAGGCGCGCACCGCCGAGATGGCCGCGCTTACGGTGTCGCCCCAATCGCAGTCGCAGGGCGACGGCGAGCGCATCCTCAAGCGCATCGAGCACCGCGCCAAGGCCATGGGCCTGGACAGCATCTTCGTGCTCACCACGCGCACCATGCACTGGTTCCTCAAGCGCGGCTTCCAGCAGGTCAACCCCGACTGGCTGCCCGAAGCGCGCAAGCGCAAGTACAACTGGGATCGCAAGAGCCAGGTGCTGGTCAAGAAGATCTGACCGCCCGCTGAAAACCCACGAAGGAGACTGCCCCGATGACGCTCGCCACCGCCCTTCTCTTCGCCATCGTGGCCTTCGCGGCCATCGCCACGCCCGGCCCCACGGTGCTGCTGGCGCTCAGCAACGGTTCGCGCCACGGCGTGCGCCGGGCGCTGCCGGGCATGCTCGGCGCGGTGCTGTCTGATTTCGTGCTGGTCGGCGCCGTGGCGCTCGGCCTGGGCGCGCTGCTGGCGGCGTCGGAGTTCTGGTTCTCGATGCTGAAGTGGGTCGGTGCGGTGTACCTGGCCTGGCTCGGGCTGCGCATGCTGCGCTCCAAGGGCGGTTTTCACCTGCCGGCCGCCGATGCCGCGCCTTCGGTCACGGCGGGCGAAAGCCGGCGCATTTTCTTCAAGTCTTTCCTGGTGGCGGTGACAAACCCCAAGGGCTACATCTTCTGCTCGGCCCTGCTGCCGCAATTCATCGATCCCTCGGCCGCGCAGGCGCCGCAATACATCGTCATTGCCCTGATCTTCGCGGGCCTGGACATGGCTGTGATGCTGGCCTATGCCTTCGTCGGCGCCCGCGCGATCCGGCTGCTGACGGTGTCGGCCACGCGCTGGATCGATCGCGCCTGCGGCGGCATGCTGCTGGCGCTGGCCGGCTCGCTGGCCTTCTACCGGCGCAGCGCGGCCTGACGCCTGCCAGCCGTCATGGCTGCCAGTAGCCGCTTCGGCAGGAGCGGTAACACCTGTCACCGATAATCCCGGGCATGAATCCCCTGCTTTCCCGGTTGCAACCCTATCCCTTCGAACGGCTGAAGCAACTGTTCGCGGGCGTCACGCCCAACCCCGAGTTCCCGGCCATCAGCCTGGGCATCGGCGAACCCAAGCACGCCACGCCGGGCTTCATCAAGGACGCCCTGAGCGCCAGCCTCGGCGCGCTGGCCGCCTACCCCGCCACCGCCGGCGACCTGGCGCTGCGCACCGCCTTCACCGACTGGCTGAAAACCCGCTACAGCCTCGCCCTCGACCCAGCCACCCAGGTACTGCCCGTCAATGGTTCGCGCGAAGCCCTGTTCTCGCTGGCGCAGACCGTGGTCGACCCCACCGTTTCGCCGCAGCCGGTGGTGATGTCGCCCAATCCGTTCTATCAAATCTACGAGGGCGCGGCCCTGCTCTCGGGCGCCGAGCCGTACTACGCAGCCAGCGTGCCCGCGCGCAATTTCGCAGTCGACTGGGACAGCGTGCCCGAGGACGTCTGGGCCCGCACGCAGCTGGTGTTCGTCTGCTCGCCGGGCAACCCGACGGGCGCGGTGATGTCGCTGGACGAGTGGAAGAAGCTCTTCGCCCTCTCGGACCGCCACGGCTTCGTGATCGCCGCCGACGAGTGCTACAGCGAGATCTACTTCCGCGACGAGCCCCCGCTCAGCGGCCTCGAAGCCTCGGTGAAGCTCGGCCGGCCCGACTTCCGCAACCTGATCGCGCTGACCTCGCTGTCCAAGCGCAGCAACGTGCCCGGCCTGCGCAGCGGCTTCGTGGCGGGCGACGCGGCCATCATCAAGAAGTTTCTGCTCTATCGCACCTACCACGGCAGCGCCATGAGCGGCACCGTGGCCGCGGCCAGCATCGCGGCCTGGGGCGACGAGTCGCATGTGGTCGACAACCGCGCCCAGTACCGCGCCAAGTTCGCGGCCGTCACGCCGCTGCTCGAACCCGTGCTCGACGTGCGGCTGCCCGACGCCAGTTTCTACCTCTGGGCCGGCGTGCCCGAAGTGTGGGCTGGCGACGACGAAGCCTTCGCCCGCGCGCTCTACGCTCAATACAATGTGACGGTTCTGCCGGGGAGCTATCTCGCGCGCGAGACCGCGCACAGCGCCAACCCGGGCCGCGGCCGCATCCGCATGGCACTGGTGGCCGAAACAGCCGAATGCGTGGAGGCCGCCGAGCGCATCGTCCGCTTCTGCAAGGACGCCCGCCGCTGACCCGCTTTCCTGCCCCGATTTTTCACCCGAGACCTTCTCAATGACCCAGCAACTGCAACAAATCATCGACGCCGCGTGGGACGACCGCGCCAACATCTCGCCCACCGCCTCGTCGGCCGAAGTGCGCGACGCCGTCGAGCACGTCATCACCGAGCTCAACAACGGCAAGCTGCGCGTGGCAACCCGCGAAGCCGTCGGCCAGTGGACCGTGCACCAGTGGATCAAGAAGGCCGTGCTGCTGTCGTTCCGCCTGAAGGACAACGAGCAGATGCAGGCCGGCTCGCTCGGTTTCTACGACAAGGTGCCCACCAAGTTCTCGCACCTGTCGGCCGGTGAGCTGAAGGAATCGGGCGTGCGCATCGTGCCGCCGGCCGTGGCCCGCCGCGGCAGCTTCATCGCCAAGGGCGCGATCCTGATGCCCTCGTACGTGAACATCGGCGCCTACGTGGGCGAAGGCACCATGGTCGACACCTGGGCCACCGTGGGTTCGTGCGCACAAATTGGCGCCAACGTGCACCTGTCGGGCGGCGTCGGCATCGGCGGCGTGCTCGAGCCGCTGCAGGCCGGCCCCACCATCATCGAAGACAACTGCTTCATCGGCGCGCGCTCGGAAGTGGTCGAAGGCGTGGTGGTCGAAGAAAACTCGGTGCTGTCGATGGGCGTGTTCATCGGCCAGAGCACCCCCATTTACGACCGCGCCACCGGCGAAACCCATTTCGGCCGCGTGCCCGCCGGCTCGGTCGTCGTGGCAGGCAGCCTGCCCAAGGACAACGGCCGCTACAGCATGTACGCAGCCATCATCGTGAAGAAGGTCGACGCCAAGACGCGTTCCACCACTTCGCTGAACGACCTGCTGCGCGACTGATCGGCTCCTTCAAGGCCGAACCCTTTTCCCCTTAGAGAAAACAACAGCACCCGAGGAGAGAGACCGATGAACATGATGGAGCGAATTCTTCGTTTGATGGCCGAGCGCAAGGCCTCCGACATCTACCTCTCGGCCCACTCCCCGGTGCTGATCCGAATCAACGGCATCTGCGTGCCCATCAACGCGCAGGTGCTGCCTGCGACCGCACCGCTCGCGCTGCTGTCCGAAGTGGTGCCCGCCGCCCGCATCCAGGAGCTGGAAAGCACGGGCGAACTCAACATGGCCGTCGCCCTCGAAGGCGCCGGCAACTACCGCGTGAGCGCCATGCGCCAGCGCGGCACCTACGCGGTGGTGGTGCGGCACATTGCCGCAGACATCCCGAGCTTTGCCGATCTGAACCTGCCCGACATCCTGAAGACGCTGATCATGGAAAAGCGCGGGCTGATCCTGATGGTCGGCGCCACCGGCGCGGGCAAGACCACCACGCTGGCCTCGATGCTCGACTACCGCAACGAGCACGCCAGCGGCCACATCCTCACGGTCGAGGAGCCGATCGAGTTCACCTACACCAACAAGAAGTCGGTGGTGAACCAGCGCGACGTGGGCAGCGACACCACCTCGCTGCAGACGGCGCTGAAGAACGCGCTGCGCCAGGCGCCCGACGTGATCCAGATCGGCGAAATCCGCGACCGCGACACCATGACCGCCGCCATCGCGTACGCGCAGTCGGGCCACCTGTGCGTGGCCACGCTGCACGCCAATAACAGCTACCGCGCGCTGAACCGCATCCTGAGCTTCTTCCCGGTCGAGGTGCGGCCCACGCTGCTGGGCGACCTGGGCGGCGCGCTGCGCGCCATCGTGTCGCAGCGCCTGCTGCGCACGCCGGCCGGCGGCCGCGTGCCGGCGCTCGAAGTCATGCTCAACACCGCGCTGGTGGCCGAGCTGATCGAAAAGGGCGACTTCTCCGCCGTGAAAGAAGCGATGGAAAAGTCGATGGCCGAAGGCTCGCAGACCTTCGAGGAAGACATCGCCCGCCTCATCACCGAAGAGCGCGTCACACGCGAAGAAGGCCTGTCGCAAGCCGACTCGCCCACCAACCTGATGTGGCGCCTGCAGAACCGCGCCGCGCCCAAGCCACAGGTCGACGACCGCAATCTGACCGACCAGGTCGACGAACCCACCTTCACCGACATCACGCTCGACGTGAAGTTCTGAACCAAGCCTTTTCCCGATGTCCCGTACGCTCCAGCTCGCCGAACAACTCATCTCGCGCCCCTCCGTCACCCCCGACGATGCGGGCTGCCAACAGATCCTCGGCGAGCGGCTGGCGCAACTGGGCTTCACGCTGGAAACCATCGAAAGCGGCCCGGCCGACTTCCGCGTGACCAACCTGTGGGCGGTGCGCCGCCCCGCGAACGCGGTCGCGACCAAGACGCTCGTGTTCGCCGGCCACACCGACGTTGTGCCCACCGGCCCCGTCGAGCAATGGACCAGCCACCCCTTCACGCCCACGCACCGCGACGGCAAGCTCTACGGCCGTGGCGCCTGCGACATGAAGACCTCGGTGGCGGCCTTCGTGACCTCGATCGAGGAATTCCTGCAGGCCGCGCCCGAGCCGAAGCTCACGCTGGCGCTGCTGCTCACCAGCGATGAAGAAGGCCCCGGCGTCGACGGCACCGTCATCGTCTGCAACGCGCTGGCCGCCCGAGGCGAGGTCATCGACTACTGCATCGTCGGCGAACCCACTGCCGTGGAGCGCTGCGGCGACATGATCAAGAACGGCCGTCGCGGCACCATGAGCGGCAAGCTCACGGTCAAGGGCGTACAAGGGCACATCGCCTATCCGCACCTGGCGAAGAACCCGGTCCATTCGGTGGCGCCCGCGCTGGCCGAACTGGTGGCCATCAACGCCGCCGGCGGCTGGGACGCCGCAAGCAACCCCTATTTCCAGCCGACCAGCTGGCAGATCAGCAATTTCCACTCGGGCACGGGCGCGAGCAATGTGATTCCGGGCAGCGCGGTGATCGACTTCAACTTCCGCTTCTCGACCGAATCCACGCCCGAGTCGCTGCAGCAGCGCGTGCACGCCGTGCTCGACGCGCACAAGGTCGACTACACGCTGGCCTGGACCATCGGCGGCCTGCCCTTCCTGACCACGCCGGGCGAACTGGTCACGGCCGTGCAGGGCGCCATCCGCGACGAGACCGGCATCGAGACCGCGCTGTCGACCAGCGGCGGCACCAGCGACGCTCGCTTCATCGCCAAGATCTGCAAGCAGGTGGTCGAGCTGGGCCCGGTGAACGCCAGCATCCACAAGATCGACGAGCACATCGACGTGGCCGAGATCGAGACGCTGAAGAACATCTACGTGCGTACGCTGAAGCGTCTCGACGCTGCGCTTGCTGCATGAGCACCGTCATCGAACTGATCGAGTCGGGCGCCAAGCGACTTGAAGAGGCCGGTGTGGCCTTCGGCCATGGCACCGCCAACGCCTTCGACGAAGCCGCATGGCTCGTGCTGTGGCGCCTGAAGCTGCCGCTGGACGACATCGACAGCGTGGCCGACAGGCCCGTGTCGCCCGCGGACGCCGGCAAGGTCGCCAAACTCATCGACGAGCGCATCACCACGCGCAAGCCTGCCGCCTACCTCACCAAGGAAGCGTGGCTGCAGGGCGTGCCCTTCTATGTGGACGAGCGCGCCATCGTGCCGCGCAGCTTCATCGCCGAGCTGATCGCCGATGGCAGCATCGACTACTGGCTGGGCGAACACACGCAGCGCGTGCTCGACCTGTGCACCGGCAACGGCAGCCTCGCGGTGCTCGCGGCGCTGACTTACCCGGACGTGACGGTGGACGCAGCCGACCTGTCGGTCGAGGCACTTGAAGTGGCCGCAATCAACGTCACCCGCCACCAGCTGGACGCCCGCGTCACGCTGATCGAATCGGACGGGCTGAAGAACCTGCCCGGCCCGTACGACCTCGTGCTGTGCAACCCGCCCTACGTGAACAGCGCCAGCATGGCCGCCCTGCCCGCTGAATACCGCGCCGAGCCTGAGCTTGCGCTGGCCGGCGGCGCCGACGGAATGGATTTCGTGCGCCAGCTGTTCGCCGACGCGCCCTCGCGCATGAGCGAACAGTCCGTGCTGGTGCTGGAAATCGGCAACGAGCGCGACTATTTCGAAACCGCCTTCCCGCAGCTCGAAGTCGTCTGGCTCGAAACCTCGGCGGGCGAGGACCAGGTCTTGCTTGTCACGCGTGACGCCCTGGTGGCCGGCGCCGGCGTGCGTTAGCGGCGCCCGCCGCAAGCCCGCCTTCAGCCGCTTTCTCGCAGCCATTGGCCGCGAAACCCCATTCACCGGGCCATTCCCCGCGCCTGCCGCGCCTTTCCCCTGCGCTTTTGCCCCCTTTCGCCGGGCCGCAAAGGACGGGCGGGATAATCGCCCCTACGGTTCCTCTTTCATGATCACTCTCAAAAACGTCATTCTTCGCCGCAGCGCCAAGGTTCTGCTCGACGGCGCCACCGTCACCCTCAACCCCGGCGAAAAGGTCGGCCTGGTGGGGCGCAACGGCGCCGGCAAGTCGACCCTGTTCGCCCTGCTCAACGGCACGCTGCACGAAGACGGCGGCGATTTCTCGGTGCCCAAGCACTGGCGCATGGCCCAGGTGGCGCAGAACATGCCCGAAACCGAAGAGTCGGCAACCGACTTCGTGGTGGGCGGCGACACCCGCCTGACCGAGCTGCGCGAGTCGCTGGCCGCCATCGAGGCCGCCTACACCGAGAACCCCGACGACGCCGACATCGGCATGGAGCTGGCCCACGCTTACACCGACCTGGCCGACGCCGGCGAGCACGACGCCGTGCCGCGCGCACAGGCGCTCATCCTGGGGCTGGGCTTCAAGTCGCACGAGCTCGACGAGCCCGTCAACAGCTTCTCCGGCGGCTGGCGCATGCGCCTGCAGCTGGCCCGCGCGCTGATGTGCCCGAGCGACCTGCTGCTGCTCGACGAACCCACCAACCACCTGGACCTGGACGCGCTCGTCTGGCTCGAAGCCTGGCTGCAGAAGTACCCGGGCACCATGATCGTCATCAGCCACGACCGCGAGTTTCTCGACGCCGTGACCGACGTCACCCTGCACATCGCCAACGCCCAGCTCACGCGCTACGGCGGCAACTACAGCAAGTTCGAGGACATGCGCGCGCTGCAGATGGAGCAGCAGCAGGTCGCCTTCAGCAAGCAGCAGGACAAGATCGCCCACCTGCAGAAGTTCATCGACCGCTTCAAGGCCAAGGCCAGCAAGGCCAAGCAGGCGCAAAGCCGGGTCAAGGCGCTGGAGCGCATGGAGCGCGTGGCACCGCTGCTGGCCGAGGCCGATTTCACCTTCGAGTTCAAGGAGCCGGGCAACATTCCCAACCCGATGCTGTCGATCAGCAACGCGAGTTTCGGCTACGAGATCGAGAACGAAGAGCCTAAAACCATCCTGCGCGGCGTCAGCCGCTCGGTGCTGGCGGGCCAGCGCATCGGCATCCTGGGCGCCAACGGCCAGGGCAAGTCGACGCTGGTGAAGACCATCGCGCGCGAAATGGGCGCGCTGGCCGGCCAGGTGACCGAGGGCAAGGGCCTGAACATCGGCTACTTCGCGCAACAGGAACTCGACGTGCTGCGCCCGCAAGACACCCCGCTCGAACACATGGTGCGCATGGCGCGCGAACTCGGCAGCAGCGTGAAGGAAGCCACTGGCGAGCAGGCGCTGCGCGGCTTCCTCGGCAGCTTCAACTTCAGCGGCGACATGGTCAAGCAAGCCGTGGGCACCATGAGCGGCGGCGAAAAAGCCCGCCTCGTGCTGGCAATGATGGTGTGGCAGCGCCCCAACCTGCTGCTGCTCGACGAGCCCACCAACCACCTGGACCTCGCCACCCGCGAAGCCCTGGCCGTGGCGCTCAACGAGTTCGAGGGCACGCTGATGCTGGTGAGCCACGACCGTGCGCTGCTGCGCTCGGTGTGCGACGAGTTCTGGCTGGTGGGCCGCGGCGTGGTCGGTGACTTCGACGGCGACCTGGACGACTACCAGCGCTACCTGCTCGACGAAGCCAAGCGCCTGCGCGAAGAGGCCAAGGTGGCCGTGCGCGAGGCCGTCAGCGCGGCGGCTGCGGCCGCTGCTGCGCCGCCGGTGGCCGCGCCCGCCGCCCCGCAGCAGCGCAAGCAAGACGCGCAAGAGCGCCAGCAGCGCAGCGACCAGGCCAAGCCGATCAAGCGCGAGATCGCCCAGATCGACGAACGCCTGGCCGCGGCCGGCACCGAGCGCACCGCGCTCGAGGCGCGCCTGGCGCAACCGCTGCCTTCGGTCGAGATCGCCGAAGCCGGCAAGCGGCTGAAGGCGCTCAACGATGAAATCGGCCGCCTCGAAGAGCGCTGGCTGGCCCTGTCGGACCAGCTGGAAGCGCTCGCGGCCTGAGCCTGGAAGCCGACAACAAGGGAGTCGCTGGATGCCGTCTGCAATCGAACTGGCCCGGGGTGACGAAAAACTCATCGCCGCCGTGCACCGCAGCCGCCGCCTCATCACCCGCAAGGCGCTGATGGCGGCCGCAGCCAGCGCCGTTCCCCTGCCCGGCATCGACTGGATGGCCGACGCCGCGCTGCTCTCGCGGCTGGTACCGCAGATCAGCGCGGAATTCGGCCTTTCGGTCACCCAGGTCGAAAAGCTCGCGCCGCACCAGCGCGAGCGCATCCAGAAGGCCGCGACCACGGTCGGCGCCCTGCTGGTCGGGCGGCTCGTCACGCGCGACCTGCTGATCCGGCTGGCAAAGCACGCGGGCGTGCGCCTCACCGCCAAGCAGGCGACCAAGTACGTGCCCATTGCGGGGCAGATCGTGTCGGCCGCGCTCGGCTATGCGGCGCTGCGGGCGCTCGGCGAGCAGCACATCAAGGACTGCGTGCGCGTCAGCTCCACCCTCGCTCTCGCGCCGCCCGAACCGCACGCGAGCGCCTGAGCGCCTCGCGGTCGAACAGCACCTGCGCCGCCCACGCCGCGCAGACCAGCCCGAAGCAGCCGCCGCCAGCGATGGCCGGGTGCGCCGCGATCAGCCCGACAACCAGCCCCGCCAGGGACAGCAGCGCCAGCAGCACGCACAGCGCGCGGTCGAGCCACAGGCCCGACGGCAATCGTCTGCGGCGCACGGCCTATTCATTCATTGATCGATGGCTGGCGAAAGCCCTGCGGCGAGGGCTTGAGCGCTTCTTCTTTCATCCGCTGCTCGTAGGCCGCCAGCAGCGCGAGGTAGTGGCGCGACATGACGTCGCCCACCCTCCCCAGGCCGATCTTGCTGACCGTTGGCTGCGGAATTCCGGTTCTCTGTTCGATCTGCTTCTGCGTGAGCCCCATGGCCCTCAGCGCCAGCACCAACTCGCGTGGCTTCATGGCATTACTCCCTTTTTTTAATATTCTAGAGTTTGGGAAGAATATTCGTTTGGGCTTAAATCCCCAACCGATGGAGAGCATTGCCACACGCGCATTGGCTGCGCGCAAATTCGCCAAGATGACGCAGAAGCAGGCCGAAGCGGCTTCCGGCGTCAAACAGTCCAGCATTTCCAAGATCGAGCGGGGGGACGTCAGCCGGTCGATGAGCGTGCTCGCGCTGGCACGCGCCTACCGCGCCGACCCGCACTGGCTCGACACCGGCGACGGCCCCGCCCCCTGGGACGAAGACCAGATCCGCCAGGCCCGCGACAAGGCCAACGAGCCGCCGGGCCCGTACCGGGTGACGCACATAGCGCCGTTGATTCCGTCGTTCTCGCCCCGCACGCCCGGCACCGTGCCCCTTATTTCCTGGGCGGATGCCGCCAACTGGGACAGCCACGAAGTCTCGCAACAGCCGCGTGCCGAGCGCTGGATTCCCTGCATCGCCCACCACAGCCTCCAGAGCTACGCCCTGCGCGTGCGCGGCGACAGCATGACGGCGTCCAGCGGCCACCTGAAGAGCTATCCCGCAGAGTCGATCGTGTTCGTCGATACGTCGCTGAGGAAGCCCGAGGACGGCGAACGCATCATCGCGAAGCTCGAGGACAGCGGCGAAGTCACGTTCAAGGTCTACAAGGAAGACGACGGCCGACGCTGGCTGCTGCCGCTGAATCCGAAGCACGAGCCAGTGCGCGAGGCCTTCACCGTGCTGGGCACCGTCGTCGGCAAATGGGAAGACGAAGACTGAGCGCAGACGGTCCAAAAATTAGCGAGGAATGAGCCTGGAACAAGATTCCAGCGAGGTCAGGTTGCGTGCAGGTTCACAGGCGATATTCATGTCTCTCCCTGTGGCCTGCATCCTCTGATCCTCCCTCCTCCAGCAGGTCACCTTCAAGCCCGCCTAGTGCGGGCTTTTTTTTGCTCGCCCCCAGGCTGCGCGCACTTCGTGTCGCTTCTCCTTCCCCCTACCGGGGGCAACACCTGAGGCCCGGCGGAGCCGGTTCCTCGGTGTTTCTGGAAGGGGGCGGGGGCGCCTTGCTTATTTGGGGAGCAGCACTTTGTTGACCACGTGGATCACGCCGTTCGACTGGTAGACGTTGGGAATCGTCACCGTGGCGGTGCCGCCTTTCTCGTCGGTGAGGGTGATCTTGCCGCTCTTTTCCTTGGCTACGAGCGTGCCGCCGGCCACGGTCTTGAGTTCGGCCGAGCCCTTGCCGGCCTTGATCTCTTTCTTCAGCGCGGCTGCGTCCAGCTTGCCGGCCACCACGTGGTAGGTCAGCACGCCGGTCAGGGCGTCTTTGCTTTCGGGCTTGAGCAGGGTATCGACGGTGCCGGCCGGCAGTGCGGCGAAGGCGGCGTTGGTGGGCGCGAACACGGTGAACGGACCGGGGCCCTTGAGCGTGTCGACCAGGCCAGCAGCCTTGACTGCGGCAACCAACGTCGTGTGGTCCTTGGAGTTGACTGCGTTGTCGATGATGTCCTTGGTCGGCAACATCGGCGCGCCGCCCACCATGACCGAAGCCGCGAGGGCCGAGACCGCGCCGGCAGACAGTGCGATGGCGAGAGAGACGGCGGCGAGGCGATGAAGTTTGCGCTGCATGAAGATGCTCCTGGTTGAATGAATGACCGACCACCGCGAAATGGCAGCGGCTGTCTTCAATACGGGAGCCCGCGCGGAACAGATTCGGCAACGGCGAAAAGAAAAAGGAAAGCAAAGGACTGCATTCCGGTAGCCGCGGTTCGCGCCGTGCCCATGCATTTCGCACCACGCAGTGCAAATTTCGTCGCATCGCTCTTGCGGCGTGGAGCGCAGACGACGACATTTCAGGAAAGTCAGGTATCCCGGACGGTCCGGGTGTACAACCGCTGCCCCATGCCAAATCAAGAAAACAATGCGTTGGAGGGTCCCCCCAGTTCTCCGCGCGCGGCTTCCGCGCGCCGGCGGATGGGGCGGCCTGCCCAGGGTGCCTTGCTCGGTGCCGTCCTGCTGCTGTTGAGCGCCTGTGCGGTCGGCCCCGACTTCAAGACGCCCGACCTGCCGGCCGCCGCCAGCGGCGCCGACTACACGCCCGCGCCTATGCCCGCGCGCACCGCACAGGCCAACGTGCCGGCCGGCCAGGCCCAGGAACTGCTGCCGGGCCGTGACATTCCCGCGCAGTGGTGGGACGTGTTTCACTCGGAGCCGCTCGACCAGCTGATCCGCGCCTCGCTCGCGCAAAGCCCCACGCTGGCTTCTGCGCAGGCCGCATTGCGCCAGGCCGAAGCGACGTACGACGCCAAGTCGGGCAACCTGCTGTGGCCGCAGGTCACGGGACAGCTCGGCGTGCAGCGCGAGCGCGCATCCGAAGTCAGCACGCAGGTGCCGGGCGGCCAGTTGCTCACGCTGTACAACGCCTCGGTCAACGTCAGCTACAACCTCGACGTGTTCGGCGGCTCGCGCCGGCAGATCGAAGGCGAACGGGCCGCGGTGGAAGCGCAGCGCTATCAGGTCGAGGCGGTCTACCTCACGCTGACCTCGAACCTTGTCACCACCGCCATCCGCGAAGCCTCGCTGCGCGCGCAGCTGCAGGCTGTGCGCGAGGTGCTGCAGGCGCAGCGCGAGCAGCTGAACGTGATCGAAAAGCAGTTCGACACCGGCGCGATCGCGAAGTCGATCGTGCTGCAGCAGCGCACGCAGGTCGCACAGACCGAAGCCACAGTGCCGCCCATCGAGAAATCGCTCGCGCAGACGCGCCACCAGCTCGCGGTATTCGCGGGCCGGCTGCCGTCCGAAGCGGGCCTGCCCGAGTTCGACCTGGCTAGCCTCTCGCTGCCGCAGGCGCTGCCGCTGTCTCTGCCCTCCGAACTCGCGCGCCAGCGCCCCGACGTGCGTGCCAGCGAGGCTCAACTGCACCAGGCCAGCGCGGCAGTCGGCGTGGCCACAGCCAACCTCTATCCGCAGATCCAGCTGAGCGCCAGCTACGGCAACAGCGCCTTGCGGGCGCGCGACCTGTTCACCGGCCCGACCACCCTGTGGAGCATCGGCGCCGGGCTCACGCAGCCGATCTTCAACGGAGGGGCCCTGCGCGCGCAGCAGCGCGCGGCGGTCGCGGCCTACGACTCGGCGGCGGCGCAGTACCGCAATACAGTGCTCGGCGCCTTCCAGAACGTGGCCGATGCCTTGCGCGCACTGGAACTCGACGCCAATGCCCTGCAGACCCAGGCCACGGCCGAATCCCTTGCAAGGCAGTCGCTCGACCTGTCGACCGCGCAGTTCCGTGCCGGCGCGGTGAGCTACGTCACGCTGCTGACCGCGCAGCAGGCCTGGCTGCAGACGCACACCGCGCTGGTGCAGGCGCAGGCCGCGCGCTATGCCGACACCGCCGCCCTCTTCCAGGCGCTCGGAGGCGGCTGGTGGAACCGTGGCGCGCTGGCCGATGCGGTGATCGCACCGGGGCAGCAACCTGCGGCACAGCCCGCCGCACAGAACTGACCGAACACCTCCATCAAATAACACGAAGAAAAGCCTACCTATGACCCGGAGAATGATCATCATGATCGGCTGCGTGCTGCTGCTGGTCGCCGCGCTCGCGCTCGGCAAGTTCCTGCAGATCCGCGCGCTGATCGCGGCCGTGCCCAAGCCGGCGCCGCAGACGGTGTCGACGGCCCAGGTGCAGAAGCTGCAGTGGCAGACGCAGTTCACCGCGGTCGGCACGCTGAACCCGGTGCGCGGCGCCGACCTCAGCACCGAAGTGGCGGGCCTGGTGCGCACGGTGCACTTCAAGTCGGGCCAGGACGTGAAGGCCGGCGCGCTGCTGGTCGAGCTCAATGCCGACTCCGACATCGCCCTGCTGCATTCGGCCGAAGCCGCCGCCGCGCAGGCCGCCACCGTGCTCAAGCGCGACCAGGCGCAGCTGGCTGTGCAGGCCGTGAGCCAGGCGCAGATCGACGCCGACACCAACGACCTGAAGGCCAAGCGCGCACAGGTCGAGCAACAGGCGGCCGTGGTGGCGAAGAAGTCGATCCGCGCGCCCTTCTCGGGTCGCCTCGGCATCACCGCGCTGAACCCGGGCCAGTACGTGAACGCGGGCGACAAGCTCGTGACGCTGCAGACGCTGGACCCGATCTACGCCGACTTCTCGCTGCCGCAGCAGCAGCTCGCGGGCCTCGCGGTGGGCCAGGTGGTGAACCTGACTGTCGACACCTTCCCGGGCCAGAGCTTCACCGGCAAGATCAACGCGATCAGCCCGAAGGTGGATTCCGCCACGCGCAACGTGCAGGTCGAGGCCACGGTGTCGAACCCCAAGCTGCTGCTGCTGCCCGGCATGTTCGCGAACGTGAAGATCGACATTGGCGGCGTGCAGGAGCAGCTGACGCTGCCGTCCACCGCCGTCACCTACAACCCGTACGGCTCCACGGTGTACGTGGTGAAGGAAGCCGAGCCGCCAAAGGCTGGTTCTGCCGGTGCTGCAGGTACGCCGGCCCCCGCGGCCAACCCGTCGGGCAAGCCGCAGCTCATCGCCGAGCAGGTCTTCATCGAGACCGGCCCGACGCGCGGCGACCAGATCTCCATCGTCAAGGGGCTGAAAGCCGGCCAGGTGGTGGTGAGCAGCGGACAGAACAAGCTGAAGAACGGCTCGCCCGTGACGGTGGACAACAGCGTGCAGCCCACCAACGACGCGGCGCCGACGCCGCAGGAAAAGTGAGGCATCCCGCATGAACTTCACCGACATCTTCATCCGCCGGCCCGTGCTGGCGATGGTGGTGAGCCTGCTGATCGTGGTGCTGGGGCTGCGCGCACTGGCCGGCCTGCCGGTCAACCAGTATCCGAAGACCGAGAACGGCGTGGTCACCATCAGCACCGCCTACTACGGCGCCGACGCGGCCACGGTCGCAGGCTTCATCACGCAGCCGCTCGAAGCCGCCGTGTCGCAGGCGCAGGGTATCGACTACCTGTCGTCGTCGAGCAGCCTGGGCGTGTCGACCATCACCGCCACGCTGCGGCTGAACTACGACTCGAACCGCGCGCTGACCGAGATCAACACGCAGGTGAACTCCGTGCGCAACCAGCTGCCGCCGCAGGCGCAGCAGCCGGTGCTCACGGTGGCCACGGGCCAAACCACCGATGCCATGTACATCGGCTTCTACAGCGACACGCTGCCCAACAACAACGTGACCGACTTCCTGGTGCGCGTGGTGCAGCCCAAGCTCAACGCCATTGCGGGCGTGCAGACTGCCGAAATCCTCGGTGCGCGCACCTTCGCGCTGCGGGCCTGGCTCGACGCGCAGAAGATGGCCGCCTACGGCGTGACCGCCACCGACGTGAGCACCGCGCTCGCCGCCAACAACTACCTGGCGGCCGTGGGCACCAGCAAGGGCCAGATGGTGAGCGTGCCGCTCACGGCCGGCACTTCGCTGCACAGCGTGGACGAGTTCAAGCAGCTCTCTGTGAAGAGCAGCAACGGCGCCATCGTGCGGCTGCAGGACGTGGCCAATGTCACGCTCGGCTCTGAGAACTACGACTTCAACGTGGCCTTCAACGGCGTGCGCTCGGTGTTCATCGGCATCAAGGTCGCGCCCGAGGCCAACATCCTCGAAGTGGCCAAACAGGTTCGCACCGTGTTCCCCGACCTGCAGGCCCAGTTGCCCACGGGCCTGACCGGAAAGATCGTCTACGACTCGACCGACTTCATCAACACCTCCATCAGCGAAGTGATCAAGACGCTGGTCGAGGCGCTGATCATCGTGACGGTGGTGATCTATCTCTTCCTGGGCAGCTTCCGCGCGGTGGTGGTGCCGGTGATTGCCATGCCGCTGTCGCTGATCGGCACTTTCTTCGTGATGCTGGTGCTTGGCTACTCCATCAACCTGCTCACGCTGCTGGCGCTGGTGCTGGCGATCGGGCTGGTGGTGGACGACGCGATCATCGTGGTGGAGAACGTCGACCGGCACATGCGGGAGGGCAAGTCGCCGATGCAGGCTTCGCTGCTCGCGGCACGTGAACTGGGCGGGCCCATTCTTGCCATGACGGTGGTGCTGGTTGCGGTGTACGTGCCCATCGGTTTCCAGGGCGGGCTGACCGGATCGCTGTTCACCGAATTCGCGTTCACGCTCGCGGGCTCGGTGGTGGTGTCGGGCGTGGTTGCGCTCACGCTGTCGCCGATGATGTGCTCGCGCTTCTTCAAGCCCGAGCAGGACACCGGCAAGTTCGCGACTTTCATCGAGCACACCTTCGAACGCGTGCACCGCCGCTACCAGCTGATATTGCGCGGCGTGCTGAAGACCTGGCCGGTGATGATCGTGATGGGCGCCATCCTCGTGGCGCTGCTGTTCGTGATGTTCAAGATGTCGAAGTCGGAGCTTGCGCCCGAGGAAGACCAGGGCATCGTGCTGTCGCAGGTGGTGGGCGCCCCCACGGCCACCATCAACCAGATGCAGACCTATGCGGACCAGATCTTCAAGGTTGCGCACGACACGCCCGAATACGCGCAGCTGTTCCAGCTGACCGGCGTGCCGAGCACCAACGCGGGCATTGCCGGCGTGCTGCTCAAGCCCTGGGACCAGCGCACGCGCAGCGCGCACGAGATCCAGGCCGATCTGCAGAACCGCTGGAACGGCATTGCGGGCGCGAAGGTCGTGGCCTTCCAGTTCCCGGCGCTGCCGGGTGCCTCGGGCCTGCCGGTGCAGTTCGTCATCAAGACGACCGAGCCCTTCGAGAACCTGAACACGCTCGCGCAGCAGATCATGGACAAGGCGCGCGCGGACGGAAAGTTCTACTACATCGATGCCGACCTGAAGATCGACCTGCCGCAGGCCACCGTGGTGGTCGACCGCGACAAGATCGCCACGCTGGGCATCACGCAGCAGGACGTGGGCAACGCGATGGGCGCCGCGCTGGGCGGCGGGTATGTCAACTACTTCTCGATCTCGGGCCGCTCGTACAAGGTGATCCCGCAGGTGCAGCAGGTCGACCGGCTCAACCCGTCTGACGTGCTCAACTTCTACATCAAGACCCCGAACGGCGTGGTGCCAGCAAGCACGGTCGCTAGCCTGAAGTACACCGTGCAGCCCGAGACGGTGAACCACTTCCAGCAGCTCAACTCCGTGACCATCCAGGGCGTGCCCAGCGGCACGCAGGGCGAAACGCTGGAGTACCTGCGCGGCGTGGTGCAGCAGCTGGCGCCCAGCGGCTACACCGTCGACTACTCGGGCCAGTCGCGCCAGTTCGTGCAGGAGTCGGGCAACTTCGCCATCACCTTCCTGTTCGCGCTGATCATCGTGTTCCTGGCGCTGGCGGCGCAGTTCGAGAGCTTCCGCGACCCGGTGGTGATCCTGGTGTCGGTGCCGCTGGCCCTCTTCGGCGCAATGATCTTCATCTTCTGGGGCTTTGCCTCGATGAACATCTACACGCAGGTGGGGCTGGTCACGCTGATGGGGCTGATCAGCAAGCACGGCATCCTGATCGTCGAAGTGGCGAACCGGCTGCAGAAACAGGGGCTGAGCAAGCTCGACGCCATCGTCGAGGCGGCCGGCACGCGGCTGCGCCCGATCCTGATGACCACCGCGGCAATGGTGTTCGGCGTGCTGCCGCTGGTCATTGCCTCGGGCGCCGGCGCGGCCGGGCGCAAGGCGATGGGCATCGTGATCTTCAGCGGGCTGTCGATCGGCACGCTGTTCACCTTGTTTGTCGTGCCTGCGATGTACCTGTTCATCGCGGCGCGGCATCAGAAGGAAGAAAGCGCGGAGAACCCGCCGGAACAACCGGCGTTGCCAGGGGCGGTAGCACCGGAGGCCTGAGCCTTCGGGCCAGGTCGCACCGGTCGAGCCCGCTGCCGTGAAAGCAGCGGGCTTTTTCGTTTCAGAATTGCAGCAACGACTCTTGAAGTACTGAAGACGTGCCCCTCTTCCATCTCCCGGCAATGCGCGGTGGCCTGCTGGCCCTCGCGGCCGCGGCACTCTTCGGCATCAGCACGCCGTTGGTCCAGCGCGCGGGCGCGGGACTCGGCGCCTTCACCACCGCCGCCCTGCTCTACGCCGGCGCCGCGTTCATGGGCGCCTGGCTGCGCCAGCCGGTGGAACGCGAAGCAGCGCTGCGCCGCGCCGACTTGAAGCGGCTGTCGTTGATGGCGCTGTTCGGCGCCGTCATCGGCCCCGTGGCGCTCGCCTGGGGCCTGCAGCACACCAGCGGCACCAGCGCCTCGCTCATGCTCGCGCTCGAAGCCTTGTTCACCGCGGTGCTGGCGCGCACGCTCTACCGCGAGGTGATGGACCGCCGGGTGTGGGGCGCGATGCTGTTGCTGCTCGCGGGCGGCATGGTGCTGGTGATCGACCGGGGCCTGAGCGGCGGCGTGCAGCTGCTGGGCCTGCTCGCGGTGCTGGCTGCCACGGCTGCCTGGGGCATCGACAACACCCTGTCGCGCGCGCTGGCCGAGCGCGATCCCGGCCAGGTGGTGCTCGGCAAGTCGCTGCTGGGCGCGGGCGCGACCGCCCTGCTCGCAATTGCGACCGGCGAACCGCTGCCTGGCTGGACCGCGGCCCTGGCTCTGCTCGCCATCGGTGCCAGCGGCTACGGGCTCAGTCTGCGGCTCTACCTGCTGGCGCAGCGTGCCTTCGGCGCGGCGCGCACGGGCTCGGTGTTCGCCTTCGCACCGTTCATCGGCGCAGCGGTCGCCATCGCGCTGGGGGACCGTGCCTTGAGCTGGGGCATGGCAACCGGCGGCTTGCTGATGCTTGCAGGCGTTGCCTTGCACCTGGCCGAATCCCACGGCCATGCGCACGACCACGAGCCGCTCGACCATGAGCACGCGCACCGGCACGACGACGGGCATCACGACCATACGCACGACCCGATGCCGGTGGGCGAGCACAGCCACCCACACCACCACACGCCGCTGCACCACACGCATGCGCACGTGCCGGACGCGCACCACGCGCATCCGCACTGAAGAAGAACCCTCGGGCTCGATGAAGCGCAAGACCAGCCGGCCGCGCGCAGCTCCTCAGCGCAGCCCGGGCACCAGGGTCGCCAGCAGCCCGACGGCCGCGCAGGCGCCGAGCAGCGGCATCACGCCGACCTTGAAGCGAAAGAGCGCCACGGCCGCAGCCACCGCGATGAGCGCGGACAGCGCGTCGAAGCGCCCACCGAAACCTTGCGGCCACAGCACGTGGTACGCGAAGAACAGCGCGAGATTCAGGATCACGCCGACCACCGCGGCCGTAACAGCGGACAGCGGCGCGGTGAACCCGAGCTTGCCGTGCGTGGCCTCGATCAGTGGCCCGCCCGCGAGGATGAAAACGAACGACGGCAGGAAGGTGAAGAAGGTCACCACCGTGGCCGCCAACGCCCCGCCTATGAACAAGGCGCCCGGCCCCGCGACCTGCTGCAGCCAGCCGCCCACGAAGCCGACGAAGGCCACCACCATTATCAGCGGCCCGGGCGTGGTCTCGCCGAGCGCCAGGCCGTCGATCATCTGCGTGCCGTTGAGCCAGTGGTAATACTCGACCGCCCCCTGGTACACATAAGGCAGAACGGCGTAGGCGCCGCCGAAGGTCAACAGCGCAGCCTTGGTGAAGAACCAGCCCATCTGCGCCAGCGCGCTCTGCCAGCCCTGCGTGGCCACGAGCACGCCCACCGCCAGGGCCCACAGGCCGAGTCCCGCTGCCAACACCTTGGCAAGGCGGCCGCGCGTGAAGCGGGCATGCGCGGGGGTCGGCGTGTCATCGTCGATCAGCGCCGGTCCGTAGCCCTGATTGGCGCCGCCATGGCCACCGCCCAGCGCGAACACACCCGGCGCCCGGCGCGCCCCGAGATGGCCGATCAGCGCAGCCCCGATCACGATCGCCGGGAACGGTGTGTCGAAGGCGAAGATGGCCACGAAGGCCGCGCCCGCAATGCCCCACATCCACCAATTCTTCAGTGCCCGCGTGCCGATGCGATGGGCCGCGTGCAGAACCAGCGCAGTGACGGCCGGCTTGATGCCGTAGAAGATGCCGGCCACCGCGGGCACGTTGCCGTAGGCCATGTAGATCCAGGACAGCGCGATCAGGATGAACAGCGACGGCAGCACGAACAGCGCGCCGGCAACAATGCCGCCCCAGGTGCGGTGCATCAGCCAGCCGATGTAGGTGGCCAGCTGCTGGGCCTCGGGGCCGGGCAGCAGCATGCAGTAGTTGAGCGCATGCAGAAAGCGCTTCTCGCTGATCCAGCGCCGCCGCTCGACCAGCTCGGTATGCATGATCGCGATCTGCCCGGCAGGACCGCCGAAGCTGATGAAGCCGAGCTTGAGCCAGAAGCGGAATGCTTCGGCGAAGGATACGGGCTGGATTGGCGCGGAATGCGCGGGAGAGGAGTCAGGCAGTACGGTGTCCACGGATAGCTCCGTTATGAGTCGCCAGCGCTTGGACGGGACACCGTCTTCCTTTGCAGACCGGGAGGCTGTTTCCCCGGGACCGAAATCGTAGCAGACCTATCGGCGTGATGGTGGGGCGCGTATTGGGCGCGGTGCTCGGCAAGCGAGCGGAGATCATTGGCGGCCTCGTGCTGATCGGGATCGGCGTGTTGATCCTCTATGAGCACCTGAACGGTCTGGCTTGATCGCGCGCAGAAAAAATCCCCGCGTGCACAAGGCAGGCGGGGATTCTTGAAAGTCTGGTAGGACGTACTGGATTCGAACCAGTGACCAACGGATTAAAAGTCCGCTGCTCTACCAACTGAGCTAACGTCCCAAACCTTTTTTATTCTTGCTCTTGCCGACGTTGAATCCGGCAAAGCCAAAGATTATAGCGCGACGTTTGACGCGATTTTGTCGAGCACCCAACCTGCAGCGCATTGACCGAAGGTTGCCGTCACGCTCACCACCGAGCCGTAGCCGTGGCAGTTGAGTGAACCGTCGCCTTCGATTGCGCACGACGCATCCGGCGGCGCCACGCTTTCGCGGCTGAAGACGCAGGCAACGCCGATCTTGCGGCCTTCACGCGGGGCACCATGCTCCTTGCGCAGGCGCTGACGCAACTGCGCAAGCAGCGGGTCGTGCGTGACGAGCGATAGATCGTCGATGTCGACCTTGTGCGCCTGCCGCTTGCCGCCCGCCGCGCCCACCGTGACGAACGCCGTGCGCGACGATGCACGCGCCCATGCCGCCATGGCCACCTTGGCCTTCACCTGGTCGCAGGCATCGATGACGGCCGTTGCCGGCCCGTTCGCAGCCTGTGCCGCGTCGAGCAGCGAGAGCCAGTTGCCGGGCTCGACGAACTCGTCGATCGCCTGCACCTTGCACTCGGGGTTGATCTGCGCGATGCGGTCGCGCATGGCTTCGACCTTGGCCTGCCCCACGGTCGCATCGAGTGCGTGGATCTGGCGGTTGATGTTCGACTCCGACACATGATCGAGGTCAATCATGGTCAGCCGCCCCACCCCGCTGCGCGCCAGCGCCTCGACCGCCCACGAGCCCACGCCGCCGATGCCGACGACCAGCACGTGCGCGTTGCGGATGCGCGCGGCACCGGCCACGCCATACAGCCGCTCGAGCCCACCGAAGCGGCGCGCAAAGTCAGGCGCCGCGGTGTCGGTGACGACATCCGCGGCGGCAGGAGGAGTGGTGAACGCGGCAGCGATGATGGCGCTCAAGCGGAAAGCTCCGCCGGCATCAGCGCAGGCGCGAGAGGCGCTCGCGGCCGGCCTGTGCGGCTTCGGACTGCGGATAGGCCTTGGTCAGGTCTTCCAGCGTGCGGCGCGCGGCGCGCGTGTCCTTCAGCTCGATCTGGCAGTTCGCGATCGACAGCACGGCCTCGGGGGCCTTGGCATGGTCGGGCGCGAGCGAGAGCATGGAGCGGAAGTTCGCGATGGCCTCGTTGTAGTTGCGTGTGGCGTACTGCGCATTGCCGAGCCAGAACAGCGCCGAGGCGTTGTAGCCGCTTTGCGGGTAGCGCTTGACGAACTCGGCAAACGCGGTCTGCGCCTGCGCGAACTGACCCGAGCGGAACACGCCGAGGGCGGCGTCGAAGTCGGCCTTTTCCTTAGGATCGGCGGTGAACTCGCGGCCGTCCACCGACACCTTCGAAGGCTCGCTCTGCTTGAGCTTGTCGTCGATGGTGGTCTGGCGCGACTGCATCTCGCTCACCGTGCGGGTGAGCTGCTCGTTCTGGCCGGTCATGCGCGCCAGGTCGCCACGCATCTGCTCGATCTGGTTCTGCAGGTCGAGCAGGCTGCGGCGTAGCTGGCCGTTCTCGTCGGTCAGCCGCTGGTCGGTCTGCTGGCGCATGGCCTCGACGCGCTGGCGCAAGTCGAGGATGGCGCGGCGAGCCTCGTCATCCTCGAACAGTGCAGCCTGCGACCCCATCGAGACGCAGAGCAAGGCGGCAGCCAGCGCCGCGCCTCGCAGCATGGCGCGTGGCATCACCGGGTGTAGCGGATTTCGGCGCGGCGGTTCTGCGCCCACACTTCTTCACCCGAACCCGTGACGGCAGGCTTTTCCTTGCCGAAGCTCACGGCTTCGATCTGGCTGTCGCTCACGCCCAGCAAGGTCAGCGCGCGGCGCACGGCTTCGGAACGCTTCTGGCCGAGTGCAAGGTTGTACTCGCGGCCGCCACGTTCGTCGGTGTGGCCTTCGATCGAGACGCGGCGTTGCGGGTTGGCCTTGAGGAACCTGGCGTGGCCGTCGATCAGCGCCTGGAACTCGGGCTTGACCGTGTAGCTGTCGTAGTCGAAATACACGATGCGCTCAACGCCAATCGGACCTTGCGCGGTGCCCGCGGTCGGATCAATGGTGACAGGTGCCACGGTGCTGGCGCCTTGCTGGCCGCCGGCCGTACCCGAACGGTCGGTCACCGGCGTTTCGTTGAGCTTGGTGCCCGACGAGCAACCGGCGATGAGAGCCACGATGGCCAGCGAATAAATCGTACGTTTCAACATATTTTCAAACTCCTCAAATAAACCTTGGTCATTGCTTTTGAAACGGACCCCAGTCCGGTTCCCTGATGTCTCCCGCCTGTCCCGCCAGTCGTGCCTTTATTTTTCCATCGAGCGTGGTCGTCATCAGGGCTTCGCGGCCCTGCAATTGCGTTGCATAGACGATCAGCTTGCTGTTCGGGGCAAAACTTGGACTTTCGTCCGCGGAGGTGTCGGTGATTGCGCTGACGTTGCCGGTTGCCAACTCCATCACATGGAGTTTGAAGGCACCGCCCACTCGGGAGATGTAGGCCAACCACCGGCCATCGCCGCTGACAGACGGAGAAATGTTGTAGGTGCCGCTGAAGGTCACCCGCGTCGGGTTGCCGCCGCCGGCGCTCATCTTGTAGATCTGGGGCGCACCGCCGCGGTCGCTCACGAAATAGATGGTGCCGCCGTCGGCCGAGTACACCGGCTCGGTGTCGATGCTGGAGCTTTGCGTCAGGCGGCGCGGTTCGCCGCCGCTGGCCGGAATGGAGAACAGCTGCGAGCCGCCATCGCGGCTGAGCGTGACGGCAAGGGAATTGCCGTCTGGCGCCCAGGCCGGCGCGCTATTGGAACCCTTGAAGTTGGCAAGCAGCCGGCGCTGGCCGGTGGCCACGTTGTGCACGTACACGACAGGCTTGCGCGACTCGAAGGACACATACGCCAACTGTTGCCCGTTGGACGACCAGCAGGGCGAGATGATGGGTTCGGGGCTGGCGAGCGCGGCCTGGGCGTTCTCGCCGTCGGCATCGGCCACCCACAGCGAGTAGCGGCTGCCGCCCTTGGTGACGTAGGCGATGCGGGTCGAGAAGATGCCCTTTTCGCCGGTCAGCTTCTCGTACACGTAGTCGGCAATGCGGTGCGAGGCAAGGCGCAGGTCACCTTGAGGAACGGTGTAGCTCAGGCCACCCAGGTCCTGCCCCTTCACCACGTCCCACAGGCGGAAGCGCACGTCGAAGCGGCCATCGGCCAGCCGGTTGACGCTGCCCACCACGAGCGAATCGGCCGTGCGCTGGCGCCACAGCGACAGGTCGGGGCGCGAGGCCTCGTCCAGCGCCTGGCCCGAAGCGTCGACGCCGCGGAACTGGCCACTGCGTTCCAGGTCGGCCTGGACGATGTCCGAGATCTTCTGGGGCGAGCCTTCCTGGCCCTTGAAAGGAACGAGCGCAATCGGCAGCTGCGTGAGCCCGACGCCCGACACCTCGACCCGGAACTGGGCCAGTGCAGGAAGCATGGGAGTGGCAGCGAGAGCCGCGATGAGCGTGCGGCGTGCAAATAACGATGAAGAAGGAGTTGGAATTAGAGTTGGCAACGGCTTGTTCATGCGGTTCGGAGAGGTTTCCGGGTAAAAAGTTCTCCCCGGCTGTAACGGGCCACATGTTACACACTGGCTTGAAGCCGCCGTCACAAAACGTTTATCCGGCGGCGCGGTCCTACAGAAGCACCTGCGGAAGGCCCTGAATGAGGCCCCCCGTAGAATCCGCCGCCATGCAAGCACCCCCCGGCGGCGAGAACGTACGCCCTCCCCTGATGCGCCGTATGGCGCGACTCATGACCTGGTTTGGCGGCTCCCGCCAATGGTGGGCCCTTGGACTGAGCGGAGCGATGCTGGCAGCAATCACCGAGCCGCTGATGGCCGCCCTGCTGAAGCCCCTGCTCGACCGGGGCTTCACGCGCGGCGAGATGCCCTTGTGGTTCGTGCCCGCCGCCGTGCTGCTGCTGTTTGCAGTGCGCGGCATCGCCCAGTTCATTTCCCAGTACGCGCTGTCGCGCATCGCCAACGAAGGCATGCAGAAGCTGCGGCGGGTGCTGTTCGAGCGGCTGCTCGGCGCCGAACTCGCGCTGTTCGCCCGGCAGTCGGCCAGCACCCTTTCGAACACGGTGGTCTACGAAGTGCAGACCGGCGCGATGCTGCTGGTGCAAGCGATTCTCGGACTCTCGCGCGACGGCTTCACGCTGATCGCGCTGCTGGGCTATCTGGTCTACCTGAACTGGAAGCTCACCCTCATCGTCGCCTTCCTGGTGCCCAGCATCTCCTGGATCATGAAGGTGTTCTCCAAGCGGCTCTACCGCCTGACCCAGCAGGGTCAGCAGGCCACCGACGAGCTGGCCTACGTGGTCGAGGAAAACGTGCTCGCCCACCGCGTGGTGCGCCTGCACGGCGCGGAAGGCGCGCAGGGCCGCCGCTTCGAGCAACTGAGCCAGCGCCTGAACCGGCTGGCCGTGAAGTCGACCATCGCCCAGGCCGCCACCACGCCGCTCACGCAGATGATGGCGTCGCTCGCGCTGTCGATCGTGGTGATGATCGCGCTGTGGCAAAGCGGCAAGCAGGGCTTCACGGTAGGCGGCTTCGTCGCCTACATCACGGCCATGTTGATGTTGATCGCGCCGATCCGGCGCCTCGCCGAAGTGGCCGGCCCGATCACACGCGGCCTCGCCGCACTGGAGCGCGGACTGATACTGATCGACGACGTGGCCCCGGAGTCGCAGGGCACGTTCCAGGTCGAACACGCCGAAGGACGCATCGAACTGCGTAACGTACAAGTCAGCTACCGCGGCGAAGACGAACAGCGCGCGCTCGACGGCGTGAGCCTGACCATCGAACCCGGCCAGGTGGTGGCCTTCGTCGGCCCTTCGGGCTCGGGCAAGACCACGCTGGTCAACCTGCTGCCGCGCTTCGTGCAGCCCAGCGGCGGGCAGGTGCTGCTCGACGGGCACGACACCAGCGAATGGCAATTGAAAAGCCTGCGCGCCCAGTTCGCCATGGTGAGCCAGGACGTGGTGATGCTCAACGAGACGCTGGCGGCCAACGTGGCGCTGGGCGGCGAGATCGACCGCGAGCGCGTGCTGCAGTGCATCGAGGCGGCCAACCTGAGTGCGCACGTCGAAAGCCTGCCCCAGGGCCTCGACACGGTACTCGGCCACAACGCCACGCAGCTTTCAGGCGGCCAGCGCCAGCGCCTCGCCATTGCCCGCGCGCTCTACAAGAATGCGCCCGTGCTGCTGCTCGACGAGGCTACCTCGGCGCTCGACACCGAATCCGAACGGCTGGTGCAGGACGCCCTGCAGCGGCTGATGCAGAACCGCACCACGCTGATCGTCGCCCACCGCCTGTCGACCATCCAGCATGCCGACCGGATCATCGTGATGGAGCAAGGCCGCATCGCCGAGCAAGGCAGCCACGAGCAACTCATGGCGCTGGACGGCCTCTACGCGCGGCTGCAGACACTGGCGGTGCGCAGCGCGCCGCCGGGGCAAGACCCGACGCTTTAGGCCTTAAAGCAGCACGATGTCGTACTGTCCCTGCCCGATCGCGGGCTCGGACTGCAGCGAAATCGGCTTGCCGATGAAGTCGCTCAGCCCCGCCAGGTGCTGGCTCTCCTCGTCGAGGAACAGCTCGATCACCTGCGGCGACGACACGATGCGGAACTCGCGCGGCGTGAACTGCCGCGCCTCGCGCAATATCTCTCGCATCACGTCGTAGGCCACGCTGCGCGCGGTCTTCACGATGCCCTGGCCGCCGCAGGCCGCACAGGGCTCGCACAGCATGTGCGCCAGCGATTCGCGGGTGCGCTTGCGCGTCATCTCGACCAGCCCGAGCTGCGAGAAGCCGCCGGCCGTGGTCTTCACGCGGTCGCGCGCCAGTTGCTTGCGGAACTCCGCCAGCACCTGTTCGCGGTGGTCGTCGCGACCCATGTCGATGAAGTCGACGATGATGATCCCGCCCAGGTTGCGCAGCCGCAGCTGCCGCGCAATGGCCTGCGCCGCCTCGAGGTTGGTCTTGAAGATGGTGTCGTCGAAGTTGCGCGCACCGACGAAGCCGCCGGTGTTCACGTCCACCGTGGTCAACGCTTCAGTCTGGTCGACCACCAGATACCCACCCGACTTGAGTTCGACGCGCCGGCCCAGCGCCTTCGCGATTTCCTCGTCGACCGAATACAAATCGAAGATCGGCCGCTCGCCCTTGTAATGCTGCAGCTTGCCCGCCGCCTTGGGCATGAATTCGAGCCCGAACTTCAGCAGCACCTCGAACTGCTCTCGCGAGTCGATGCGGATGGTCTGCGTGTCTTCGCTGGTCATGTCGCGCAGCACGCGCTGCAGCAGGCTCAGATCCTGGTGCAGCAGCGACATCGGTGGCATGCGCATCGAGGCATCGCGGATGCGCGACCAGGTCTTGCGCAGGTAGGCAATGTCTTCGGCAAGCTCGGGGTCGGTGGAGTCCTCGCCGTTGGTGCGCAGGATGAAGCCGCCGGTGTTGGCCGGCACCACGCCGCCACTGTCGGCCGCAGCGGCCGCTTCGATCAGCGCCAGCATGCGGTTGCGCAGCGACTCGCGCTGGTCCGACGGGATCTTCTGCGACACGCCGATGTGGTTGTCCTGCGGCAAGAACACCAGCAGCCGCCCGGCAATGCTGATTTGCGTGGACAGGCGCGCGCCCTTGGTGCCGATGGGGTCCTTGATGACCTGCACCAGCAGCGACTGGCCCTCGAACACCTGCTTCTCGATGGGCACCATCGGCCCGCCGTTGCGGTGGTCGCGCTCGGGCGCCGGCGCACTGGGCCGCGAGCCCGGAGTGAACGGCGCCACGATGTCGGCCACGTGCAGGAAAGCGGTGCGCTCCAGGCCGATGTCGATGAACGCCGACTGCATGCCCGGCAGCACGCGCGACACCTTGCCGAGGTAGATGTTGCCGACCAAGCCTCGCTCCAGCGTTCGCTCGACGTGCAGCTCTTGCACCGCGCCGTGCTCGACCAGCGCCACACGGGTCTCCTGCGGAGACCAGTTGATCAGGATGTCTTGCATGGAATTCTCAAGTATTGAAACCGGCGTTTCGAAGCAGCCCTGCTGTCTCGAACATGGGGAGGCCCATGATGCCCGAATAGGACCCGCTGATGTGCTCGATGAACGCGGCCGCCGCGCCTTGAATGGCGTAGGCACCGGCCTTGCCCAGCGGCTCGCCGCTTTCCGCATAGCGGGCGATCTGGGCGTCTGTGATGTTGGCGAAGCGCACGCGCGACACGCTGAGCGCGGCGTGGCGTTGTGCGCCATGCTGCAGCGCAACGGCGGTCAGCACGCGGTGCGTGGCGCCTGAGAGCAATCGCAGCATGCGTGCCGCATCGGCCGCGTCTTCGGGCTTGCCGAGGATGGTGCGGCCGAGTGCGACTGTGGTGTCGGCGCAGAGCACCGGCGCGTCGGCAAGGCCGCGGCGCCGGAGCCTGGCCACCGCGGCATCGAGCTTCAGGGCCGTGACGCGCTGCACATACGTTGCAGGAGCCTCGTTGGGCAGCACGGCTTCGAGCGATTCGGCGTCTTCGTCGGCATCGGCCAGCAGCAGTTCGTGGCGCACGCCGAGTTGGCCGAGCAGTTGGGCACGACGCGGGCTCTGCGAAGCGAGGTAGATGAAGTCCGGCAAGGTTCAGTTCTCCTGAAGGGCCGGCTGCCCGCCGGCCACAGTACGGTTCCAGACCAGTCCGTGCGGCAGGCGCGCGGGTCCGAAAAGAAAGTGAAGAACTCGGCGACGAGCCGGTGACCGGGCGCGAGAGGACGCATGCAGCAGCAAGGGGCGCATCAGCAGGGCGTCGCCACGCGCCGCCGTACAGGCCGTCTCGCCGTGTTCGACGCGCAAGTCCTGCGCTTCGGCATCGCTCAACCGTCCGGCGCGGTGGCTGCCCGATACGACGCGCAACGGCCCCGCATCCACGCCGCAATCATCCAGATGCACCCGCACGGCGAGCAGCGATCGCAACACGTCGACCGGCGGCTGCATATACGGCTCGCCCTCCTTGAGGACGGCAGGCATGCCGGCGCCCGAGGCGGGAATCGAGGTGTCCTGATGCAGCGCGACCAGCCAGTTCCTGTCGGCCGTCTTGTCGAAGAGCGTGCATTGCACGGCCACCGATGAAGCATCGAGCAGGCCCATGCCGACCAGCCGTGTTTTCAGCTGAACAGCAATCTCACTGCAGCGCGGCTGGGCCAAAAGGTTGCGGCTGCCTGCCGCCTGCCCCAGCCAATGGTCGAGCGACCGCGCGGTTGCGTCCAGCAGATCAAACGGCAACAGCGCCGGCAGCAGCGCATGGCCCTTCTCCTCGAGCAACGCGACCCGCCCGTCGGCGCTTGTCATTCGCGGTGGTAAGGATGACCCGCATTGACCGACCACGCCCGGTACAGCTGCTCGACCAGCAGCACCCGCGCCATCGCGTGCGGCAGCGTCAGGTCGGACAGGCGGATGCGTTCGTGGGCCGCGGCCTTGAAGGCCGGGTCGAGCCCGTCGGGCCCGCCGATGACCAGGGCGACGTCGTCGCCCTCGCCTTGCCAGGCCTGCAGGCGCGCGGCAAGCGCCTTGGTGGTCAGCGCCGTGCCGCGCTCGTCGAGCGCGACGATGCGCATGCCGCGCGCAATTGCGCCTTCGATGCGCTCGCGCTCCGCGGCGTACAGCGTTTCAAGCGACTTGGAGCCGCGCGGCTCGGTCTTGACTGCTCGCAGCTCGAGCTTGAGCTCGGGCGGGAAGCGCTTGGCGTAGTCGTCCCAGGCAGTCTGTGCCCAATCGGGCATGCGCTGCCCGACGGCGACCACCAGCAGCTTCATGCGCGGCGGGCTGGCGCCTTCCTGGCAGCCGTCGTCGTCTTCTTTGCAGCGGGCTTCTTGGCAGCGGGCTTGCCGACGACCTTGACCGGCACGCGCGCGGTGGTGGACTTCCGGGCGGGCGCCTTCTTGGCAGCGGTTTTCTTGGCCGGGGTCTTCGCAGCCTTGGCTTCTTGTTCTGCCGCGCGGATCGCGGTCTTGGCAGCGCTGGAGCGGCGCAGCGTCGGCGTCTTGGTGGCCGGCTTCTTCTCTTCGGTGCCGACCTTCGATGCGGTGGCGACCGCGGGCTTCGCGCCGCCGAGCTTTGCACGCACCGGCTTGTCGCCCCAGATCTCTTCGAGGTGGTAGTACTGGCGGATGGCGGGCTGCATGATGTGCGCCACGGCCGCGCCGCAGTCCACGATGATCCACTCGCCGTTGTCCTCGCCCTCGATGCGCGGCTTGCCGAAACCGGCTTCGCGCACCGCGTCGCGCACGCTGGCGGCCAGCGCCTTCGTCTGGCGGTTGGAGGTGCCCGACGCCACGATCACGCGCTCGAACAGCGGTGAAAGATGTTCTGTGTCGAATACCTGGATGTCCTGCGCCTTGACGTCTTCGAGACCATCGATGATGGCTCGCTGGAGTTTCTGGGTGTCTTTCTTGGCGGCGGCTTCAGTGGTCATCAGGCAGAGCGGTAGAGGTGGTGTTGGTCAATATAGCGTGCAACCGTGGGCGGAACCAGCGAGGAAATGTCCACGCCAAGCTCCGCGCGCCGTCGAATCTCGGTGGCGCTGTTGTTCATAGGTGGCAGTTCGAGCGCCTCGAAACGCGCGCCAGCCGGGAGGCCGGGCAGCATTTTCGGATCAAAACGAGCAGTGTTGCTCGTCGATAGTGCGCGATACGCTACAGAAACGATAGCAATGCCGAGTATATCCTGCCAGCCGTGCCAGGTCGGCAACGCGCTCGCCTGGTCGGCGCCCATGATCAGGACCAGCTGTGCGCCGGGCTGCTCGCGCTGCAATTCGTGCAGGGTGTCGAGTGTGTAGGTGGGCCCGTCGCGCAGCACTTCGCGGCTGTCGATGACGACGGTGCCTTTCAGGTCAGCGAAGGCCAGCCGCGTCATCGCAAGGCGGTCTTCCTTCGGCGTGAGCGCCCTGCTCTTGTGCCAGGCCTGCCCTGTGGGAATGACGTGCAGTTCGGCAAGGTCGAGTTGCGCCAGCGCGGCTTCGGCTAGCGCGACATGGGCGTTGTGCGGCGGATCGAATGCGCCGCCGAAAACGCCGATGCGACGCACCGCAGTGCCGGAGCGGTTCACAACCAGTCGCGCCGCACGATGAAGTCGCTGTACAGCGCGGCTTCGGGGCTGCCCGGCTCGGGCTGCTGCTGGTAGGCCCAGCTGGCCAGCGGCGGCATCGACAGCAGGATCGATTCGGTACGCCCACCCGACTGAAGGCCGAAGTGCGTGCCGCGGTCCCACACGAGGTTGAACTCGACGTAACGGCCGCGCCGATAGAGCTGGAAGCTGCGTTCGCGCTCCGTGTAAGGCGTGGCGCGGCGGCGCTCGACGATCGGCAGATACGCCGGCAAAAAGCCATCGCCCACCGAGCGAATCAGCGCGAAGCCGTTCTCGAAACCGCCCTCGGAAAAATCGTCGAAGAAGATGCCGCCGATGCCGCGCTGTTCGCCGCGATGCTTCAGGAAGAAATACTCGTCGCACCAGGTCTTGAAGCGCGGGTACTTGTCGTCACCGAAAGGTGCGAGCGCGTCTCGGCACGTGGTGTGGAAATGCACCGCGTCTTCCTCGAAGCCGTAGCACGGCGTGAGGTCCATGCCGCCGCCGAACCAGCAGACCGGCTCGCCTCCTGCACCTTCTTTGGGCAGCGCAGCCAGCATGCGCACGTTCATGTGAACGATCGGCACGTAGGGGTTGCGCGGATGGAACACCAGCGACACGCCCATCGCCTCGAAAGGCGCACCTGCCAACTCGGGCCGGTTCTGCGTGGCCGAGGGCGGGAGCTTCGGTCCGCGCACCTGCGAGAAGCCGCAGCCCGCGCGCTCGAACAGTTCACCGCCTTCGAGGATGCAGGTCAGCCCATGGCCCTGCAGCGGTTCGCCCGGCGCTTTCTCCCAGGCATCGCGCACGCAGGTGCCGCCGTCGGCCTTCTCGACCGCCGCGATGATCGACTGCTGCAGTCCGCGCAGGTACTCGCCGACCGCTGCCGGGTTGGTTTGCTGCATCAAGCGCCGTGGGTGTTGCGCGCGTGCACCGCGCGGAATCCGATGTCCTTGCGGTATTGAGCGCCGTCGAAGTTGACGCGCGCCGCAACCTCGTAGGCCCGCTGCTGCGCCTGCTTCACGCTGTCGGCCAGCACGGTCACGCAGAGCACGCGCCCGCCGCTGGTCTTGAGCTCGCCGTTTTCCAGCGTCGTGCCGGCGTGGAACACCACGGCATCGGGCGCCTCGGCCGGAATGCCGGTGATGCGGTCTCCTTTGCGCGGCGACAGCGGGTAGCCGTGCGCAGCCATCACCACGCCCAGCGCCACGCGCCGGTCCCATTGCAGCTCGACCTGGTCGAGCGTGCCGTCGGTGGCGTGCCAGAACACCTCGAACAGGTCGGACTTCAGGCGCATCATGATCGGCTGCGTCTCGGGGTCGCCCATGCGGCAGTTGAACTCGAGCGTCTTGGGGTGGCCCGTGGCGTCGATCATCAGGCCGGCGTAGAGGAAGCCGGTGAAAGGAATGCCGTCTTTCTCCATGCCGCGGATGGTCGGCAGGATGATCTCGCGCATGGCGCGCGCATGCACCTCGGCCGTGACCACCGGTGCGGGCGAATACGCCCCCATGCCACCGGTGTTGGGGCCTTCGTCGTTGTCGAGCAGGCGCTTGTGGTCCTGGCTGGTGGCCAGCGCGGTCACGTTCTTGCCGTCGCACAGCACGATGAAGCTGGCTTCCTCGCCCTGCAGGAATTCTTCGATGACGACGCGCGCGCCGCCTTCGTTATGCGACACGCCGAACTTGTTGTCGACCAGCATGAAGTCGACGGCCTCGTGCGCTTCCTCTGCGGTCATGGCAACCACCACGCCCTTGCCAGCCGCTAGGCCGTCGGCCTTGACGACGATGGGCGCGCCCTTGGCGTCGATGTATGCGTGTGCCGCGGCGGCGTCGGTGAAAGCCTCGTACTCGGCGGTCGGAATCTTGTGGCGCTTCATGAAGGCCTTGGAGAAGGCCTTCGAGCTTTCGAGCTGGGCGGCCGCCTGCGTGGGGCCGAAGATGCGCAGGCCGTGCGCGCGGAACTCGTCCACCACGCCGGCAGCCAGCGGCGCCTCGGGGCCGACGACGGTCAGCGCGATCTTTTCTTTCATCGCCCATTCGCGCAGCGCGGCGGGCTCGGTGATGTCGACGCAGTCGTAGCGCTCGTCGGCTGCGGTGCCGCCGTTGCCCGGCGCCACGTACACACGGCTCACCCGGGCAGCCTGTGCCAGCCGCCATGCCAGAGCGTGTTCACGGCCCCCTCCCCCAATTACCAGTACCTTCATTCGCGGGCCTTCATTTCTCGCTGTGATTCAACAAACAACATTCATTCGGACAGCGAGGCGTTGTGATAAACGTCCTGCACGTCGTCCAGGTCCTCGAGCACATCGAGCAACTTCTGCATTCTTGCGGCGTCTTCGCCGGTCACGTCTACCGTGTTTTCGGCGCGCATGGTGACTTCGGCGGCGTCGGGCTTCAGGCCCGCGGCTTCGAGCGCGTTCTTCACGGCTTCGAAGTCGGCGACGGCGGTGATCACCTCGATGGCACCGTCGTCGTCGGTAACGACGTCTTCGGCGCCCGCCTCGAGCGCCACTTCCATCACCTTGTCTTCATTGGTGCCCGGCGCAAAGATGAACTGGCCGCAGTGCTTGAACTGGAAGGCCACCGAGCCCTCGGTGCCCATGTTGCCGCCGTGTTTGGAGAAGGCGTGGCGCACTTCGGCCACGGTGCGCACGCGGTTGTCGGTCATGGTGTCGACGATGATCGCCGCGCCGCCGATGCCGTACCCTTCGTAACGAATTTCTTCGTAATTGACGCCTTCGAGGTTGCCCGTGGCCTTGTCGATGTTGCGCTTGATGGTGTCGATGGGCAGGTTCACCGCCTTGGCCTTTTCAACGGCCAGCCGCAGCCGGGGGTTGGAGCCCAGGTCGGCGCCACCGGCGCGGGCGGCCACTGTGATTTCGCGGATGGCGCGGGTCCAGAGCTTGCCCCGCTTCTCGTCCTGGCGGCCCTTCCGGTGCTGAATATTCGCCCACTTGCTATGTCCGGCCATGGCTTTCTATCTCGCTGTCCTGTGTTTTCTGAGCAGGCTCCGAGTTTACTGTCCGGCGCACACAACGCCCGCCCTGGGGCCCGGAATTCGGGCCGGGGCTTTTGGTGATAATCGTTCGATGACGCCATCGCCTTCCGTCGGGCCCGGGAATCCCGACATCCTGCCGCCGCACGCCCCTTTGCCGCTGTACTACAAGACCGAGGCCGAGCATCAGGCGTTCCTGCTGCGCATCTTCGACAGCACGGCCGCGGACTACGACCGCATCGAGAGCGTGCTGGCCTTCGGCACCGGCCCCTCGTACCGCCGTGCTGCGCTGCGGGAAGCCGGCCTCTCGGCGGGCATGCAGGTGCTCGACGTGGGCATCGGCACCGGGCTCGTGGCCCGCGAGGCGCTGAAACTCATCGGCTCCACCGGCCAGCTCGTGGGCATCGACCCCAGCCCCGGCATGTTGGGCCAGGTCAAGCTGCCCGGCATCGAACTGGTGCGCGGCGTGGCCGAAGCCCTGCCCCGGCCCGATGCCAGCAGCGACTTCGTGAGCATGGGCTACGCCATGCGCCACATCAGCGACGTGGCGGCCGCCTTCAGCGAGTTCCATCGCGTGCTGCGCCCCGGCGGGCGCGTGGCGGTACTCGAAATCACCAAGCCCGAGGGCCGCTTCGCAACCGCGCTGCTCAAGGGCTACATGCGTGCCGTGGTGCCGCTGATCGCCCGCGTGGTCGGTCGCCAACGCAACACCTCGGAACTGTGGCGCTACTACTGGGACACGATCGAGGCCTGCATTCCGCCCGAACGGGTGATACAGGCGCTGGCCGACGCGGGTTTTCGCGACGTGCGCCGGCATGCGAGCCTCGGCGTCTTCTCTGCCTACACCGCCATCAAACCCGAACACACCGTCGAGGCCAGCTGATAGTGCGAGCTCAGGACGAAACCCCTTCTTCCCATCTGCGCGTCGAGCGCCTGTCGCTGCCGGCCAGCCTTGCGCTGGCTGTTGACGGCAAGGCGCCCTTCGCGGCGCTCGGCTACGGCACGCCGCACGGCGTGGCCTGGATGCCGACCGTCAACGCGCGTGTGCTGTCGGCAAACGGTGCCATGGCCGATGTGTGGCGCGTGAGCCGTCCGCAACACGTCAAGTCGGGCACCACCGGCATCGCGCGCTGGCGCACCGACGGGCACTGGCTGCTCGGCGCCATCGACCTGGACGAAGCCACCGAAAAACAGGGCCTCGCCGAACTCGCGCACCGCGCCTACCGCGACCTCTTCAAGACGCTCGATCAGGCCGGCACGCCGCACCTGCAGCGCATCTGGAACTATCTGCCGCAGATCAACGCCGACGGCGGCGGGCTGGAGCGCTACCGGCAGTTCAATCTCGGCCGGCAGGAAGCGTTTCTCGAAGCCGGCCGCGCCGCCTTCGAGGGCGCGCCTGCGGCCTGTGCACTGGGCATCCACCAGGGCGCCCTGTCGATCCGCTTCCTGGCCGGCCAGCAGGCGCCGCTGCCGGTCGAAAACCCGCGTCAGGTTTCGGCCTACCGCTATCCCGAAACCTACGGCCCGCGCTCGCCGACCTTCTCGCGCGCCGCGCTGGCGGACATCGGCGACGGCAACATCGCCCTCTTCATCTCCGGCACTGCGAGCATCGTCGGCCACGAAACCGTGCACCACGGCGACGTGCTCGAGCAGACGCGCGAAACCCTGCGCAACTTGCAGGCGGTGATTGCCGCCGCCAACGAACGCGGCACCGCGAAGTTCTCGCTGGCCGAGCTCGATTGCGTGGTCTACGTGCGTCACCCGTCGGACACCGAAGCTGTACGCAGCATCATCGAAGGCACGCTCGGCGCCGACGCGCCGATGGCGCGCCACGCGGTGTACCTCGAAGCCGACATCTGCCGCAGCGACCTGCTGGTCGAGATTGAGGCCCACACGGCGGCGGCCGGCCTGCTACGGGCATGACCGGTCGTTGTCCGACCGCGCATTGCCCGATTGACTGATTCAATGACTCGCGTGCTGCGAATTCTCACGTCGATTCCGCTCGCGTTGATGCTCTACGCGCTGCTGCTGTTCCTGGGCCTGATCTCGCTGGTCTGGAACGTCGTCGCCATGCTGATCCACCCGATCATGCCGGCGGCGCCCGCGCGCGTGCTGGGACGCACGACCATCGCCTTCGCCTACCGCATGTTCTGGTGGCTGGCGTCGGTGACCGGCATGATGCGCATCGACGCCGCCTGCCTCGACCCGATGCGCAAGGAACCCGGCGTGATCTTCGTGGCCAACCACCCGACCATGCTCGACGCGCTGCTGCTGGTGGCGCGGCTGCCCCGCAGTGCCTGCATCATGAAGGCCGACCTGATGGGCAACATCTTCCTGGGCGCGGGCGCCCGGCTGGCGCGCTACATCAGCAACAAGTCAGCCCGCACGATGGTGCGCCTTGCCGTGAACGACCTGCGCAACGGCGGCCAGCTGGTGATCTTTCCCGAGGGCACGCGCACGGTGACGCCGCCGCTCAATGTGTTCCGCCCCGGCACCACGCTGATCGCCAAGCTGGCGCAGGCGCCCATACAAACGGTGTTCATCGACACCGACTCGCCCTACCTCGCCAAGGGCTGGCCGCTGTGGCGCGTGCCACCGCTTCCCATCGTCTTCACCCTGCGGATCGGCAAGCGCTTCTCGCCCACGCAGGACAGCGACGTGCTGCAGGCCGAGCTCGAACAATACTTCCGACAAAACCTGGAGCAGCGCGCCACCGACGCGTCCCCCGAATGCCAGACGCCTCGCGCACCCACCTTGTCCTGATCCCCAGCTACAACACCGGCGAGCGCCTGTTCTCGACCGTCGCCGCAGCGCGCGCGCAGTGGAACCCGGTGTGGGTGGTGGTCGACGGCAGCGACGACGGCACGGGCGAGCGGCTGCAGCAGATGGCGGCCGGCGACCCGGGCCTGCGCGTGTGGGTGCTGCCGCAGAACCAGGGCAAGGGTTCGGCCGTGCTGCACGGCCTGCGCGCCGCGAAGGAAGCCGGCTTCACCCATGCGCTGACGATGGATTCCGACGGGCAGCATCCGGCGGACCTGATCCCCGAGTTCATGAAGGCCTCGCTGGCCCGCCCCGAGACGATGGTGCTCGGGCGACCGGTGTTCGACGCAAGCGCACCGCTGCTGCGCGTGCGCGGTCGGCGTGTGTCGAACGGATGGACGCAGCTCGAAACGCTGTTCGCCGGCGTGGGCGATTCGCTCTACGGCTTTCGCGTGTATCCGGTGACGGACCTGATCGCCGTCATGGAGCGGCAGCCATGGATGCGGCGCTTCGACTTCGACACTGAGGCTGTCGTGCGGCTGGCATGGCGCGGCGTCAAGCCCGTGAACATCGATGCGCCGGTGAAGTACCTGACGGCGGAGGAAGGCGGGGTTTCGCACTTCCGCTATGGGCGCGACAACGTGCTGCTTACCTGGATGCACGCGCGGCTGATGGTGGAGTTCGTGTTGCGGCTGCCTGGGCTGGTGTTTCGCAAGCTGGCGAAGAAGGCGCCGTTTCAGGACTGACGACGCTTGCTCGCTGATTTAGGTAGACCCCACTCACCCTACAGCGCGATAGCTGCCCCGCCCAGCGCCTTGTACAAGGTCATCGTCGCATTGAGCTGGTTCAACCGGTTCTGGGCCAGCGAAACCTCGGCCGTACGGCGCCGGTCCTTCGCGTCGAGCACCGGCTGCAACGCGGTCGCACCAGCGCGATAGCGCACCTCCGACAGCCGCTCCGCGCGCTGCGCCTCCTGCAGCGCCAGCACCAGTTTTTCGCTCTCGTCGCGCAGTTGCGTGCGCGACGACAACGCGTTCTCGACCTCCGACAACGCCGTGTACAGCGACTGCCGAAACCCCAACACCGCCTCTTCGTACTGCGTCTGCGACACGGCCACAGTCAGCCGCGCGGTGTTCCATTGCAAGAACGGCAACGCCAACCCTGCGCCAAGCGTGGCCACAGGATTCTTCAGCAATTCGCCCAGCGCAGTGCTCGACGTGCCCAGCGACCCCGTCAGGCTCAGCGCCGGATAGAACCCGGTGCGAGTGGCGTCGACATTCGCCAGTGCACCGCGCAACCGTTGCTCGGCCGCGCGCAGATCCGGGCGGCGGCCCAGCAGGCTCGCGGGTACGCCGGCATCGATGACCGGCAAGGCTATGTCTGGCAACCGCGCGGGCTCGACGGCCATCGACTCCGGCGGCTGGTCGAACAGAATCGCCAGCGCGTTGTGCGCCTCGACGCGCTGCTGAAGCAACTGCGTGTGCGCCGCCTCCTGCGTCGCGAGGTTCTGACCCGCCTGCGCCACGTCCAGCCCCGACACGGCGCCCGCCGCGTACTTCACCCGCACCAGCGCGAGGATGCGTCGGCCGTCTTCCATGCCCGCTTCGCTCAGCGCGATGCGCTGGTTCAGGTAGCCGGTCTGCCAATAGAGTCCCGCCGTAGTACCGACGAGCGCCAGCGCAGTGGCCTGGCGATCGGATTCGGTGGCCTTCAGCTCCCAGTCGGCGGCGCTGCGCTGCGCCGAGAGTCGGCCCCACAGGTCGAGCTCGTAGCTCAGTGTCACCAGCGAGCTCGATGCGGAGCCGGCCACGCCGCCGCGCTTCAGGTCATAGCTGCGGCTGGTGCTGGCCTGCCCCACTACGCTGGGCGTGAGGTTCGTGTTCGCCAAACCAGCCTGCAATTGCGCACGCTGCACGCGAATGCCCGCCGCCGCCAGGTCGTTGTTGGTACGCAGCGCGCTGTCGATCAGCCGGTCGAACTGCGGATCGTTGAACGCCGTCCACCAGTTGGCGGACAACATCGCCGCCGCACTCCCCGCTCCCGGCGACTGCTGCCAGCCCTGCGGCACCTCCAGCGGCCGCTGCGCCCGCTGCTCAGGCTGGAACAGGGTGCACCCGCCGAGCACCAGCACGGCAACAGCCATCGCGGAAAGAACGCGTGCCCTACTCACGAGCCAGCGCCTCGATCGGGTCCAGCCGCGCCGCGTTGCGCGCCGGCAGATAGCCGAACAGCACGCCGATCAGCGACGCGCACAAGAACGCCGACACCACGGCGCCCATCGAAAAGATCATTTGCCATTGCTTGACGAAAAGCGAAAACAGAAAGCTGATGCCATACGACAGCGTCACGCCGATCAACCCGCCCACCAGGCACACCAGCACCGCCTCGGTCAGGAACTGCTGCAGCACGTCGCTCTGGCGCGCGCCCACCGCCATGCGAATACCGATCTCGCGGGTGCGCTCGGTCACGGACACCAGCATGATGTTCATCACACCGATGCCGCCCACCACCAGCGAGATCACCGCAATGAGCGACAGCAGCAGCGTGAGCGACTGGCTGGTGCGCTCGGCCGTCTTCACGATGCTGTCCATGTTGAAGGTGAAGAAATCCTTGCTGCCGTGGCGCAGCGTGAGCAGCTTGACCACGCTGTCTTCAGCGGCCTTGGTCGGCTGGTCGTCGCGGATGCGCACCGTGATGTTGTCGAAGTGCTGCTGCCCGAAGAGCCGGCTCGCGCCCGTGCTGTAGGGCAGCCAGATGTTGAGCGACTTGTTCTCGCCGAACATGCTCTTCTTTTCCTGCGATACGCCGATCACCGTGCACGGCAGGTTGCCCACCAGGATGATCTTGCCCACCGCCTCGGCGCCGTCAGGGAACAGCTTGCGCCGCGTGTTCTGGTCGATCACCACCACCTGCGACTGGTGGCGCACGTCGCTCGCCGTAAAGGCTGCGCCACTGGCCATCTGGATGTCGCGCACACGAAAGAAACTGTCGCTCACACCGTTCACCGTGCCGTTGATGTCGACGCTGCGGTAGCGCAGCCGCAGGCTGCGCGAGGTCGAGGGCGTCACGCTGTGCACATAGGGCTGCGCGGCGAGTGCGTCGAGGTCGGACGGTATCAGCGTGCGGATGCTCGAGGCCTTGTCGTCGCCGAAGTCGCGGCCCGGGTACACGTCGAGCGTGTTGGTGCCGATGGCACGGATATCCGACAGCACGAAGCGCTTGGCACCCTCCCCGATGGCCACGATCGACACCACCGAGGTAATGCCGATGACGATGCCCAGCATGGTGAGCGCGGTGCGCATGCGGTGCGCCATCATCGAACGCCAGGCCATGCGGAAGGCTTCTGCAAAGCGGGCCCAGCTGGTGCTGAAGCGCGCAATGCCCAGCTTGGGCTTCGTCATCGCCTCGGGAATTGGTGCGTCGGGCTGCACGGCCTGTACCGACGCCACCACAGTGGGCACGTTGGGCCGGTCACCCACGATCACGCCATCGGCAATCTCGATGATGCGTTCGGTGCAGCTCGCCACCTGCATGTCGTGCGTCACGATGATGATGGTGTGCCCTTGCACATGCAACTCGCGCAGGATGCCGATCACCTCCTGGCCGCTCCTGCTGTCGAGCGCGCCGGTCGGCTCGTCGGCCAGGATCACCTGCCCGCCGTTCATCAACGCGCGCGCAATGCTCACCCGCTGCTGCTGGCCGCCGGAAAGCTGGCTTGGCCGGTGCTCGGTGCGGTCGCCAAGACCCAGGCGCACCAGCAACTGGCGCGCACGCGTGTCGCGCGCCTCGCCGTCGGTGCCGGCATACACGGCGGGCACTTCGACGTTGCCGGTCGCCGTCAGGTGTGGCATCAGGTGGTAGCGCTGGAAGATGAAGCCGAAATGCTCGCGCCGCAGTTGGGCCAGCGCATCGCTGTCGAGCGTGCCCACGTCCTGGCCCGAGACGATGTAGGTACCGGTGCTCGGCCGGTCGAGGCAACCGAGGATGTTCATCAGCGTCGACTTGCCCGAGCCCGAGGCGCCGACGATGGCCAGCATTTCGCCGTTGCCGATGTCGAGGTTGACGTCTTTCAGTACCTGCACTTCCTGCTCGCCCGAAGGAAAGCTGCGGCCGATGCCGCGCAGGGTCAGCAGCGGCTGCTTTTCCTGCGTCATGGGCGCTTGCCCCGCCCGCCGCCGCCGTCTCCGCTTTCGCCCCGCTCCAGAACAGCCGAGGCATCGCCCGTGATGACGTTGTCGCCCTCTTTCAAACCTTCGAGCACCTGGGCCTGGAAGTTGTTGGAGATGCCCACGCGCACCTGCCGTTTTTCCACGGTCTGGTCGGCCTTGAGCACGCGCACTTCCTGGCGGCCATCCTTGTCGCGCGGACCCAGCGCGGTCAGCGGCACGGTCAGCGCCTGCTTTGCCTCGCCCAGCAGGATGGCGACCTGCGCCGTCATGTCCACGCGCAGCGTGCGATCGGGGTTGGGCACGTCGAACAGCGCGTTGAAGAACACGGCGTTGTTGATCTTCTCGGGCGAAGGCTGCACCGCGCGCAGCGTGCCGTGGTAGCGCTTGTCGGGGTCGCCGAGGATGGTGAAGTACACCGGCTGCCCCGGCTTCACGCGCACCACGTCGGCTTCGGACACCTGCGCCTTCACGGTCATGGTCGACAGGTCGGCCAGTTTCATCAGCGTGGGCACCTGGAAGGCGGCGACCACGGTCTGGCCTTCGAGCGTGCTGATGGAAACCACGTCGCCGTCGATGGGCGCGATGATTCGCGTGTACGAGAGATTCGTCTGCGCCGAGGCCACGGCCAGCTTCTGCTGGCGGATCTGCGCTTCGAGCGACACCAGGTCGGCACGCAGCGCGCGCAGCTCGGCGTCGGCGCTTTCCATGTCCTGCTTGGCGGCGGCGTCCTGCGCGAGCATTTCCTGCTGCCGCGTCCAGGTGAGCTGGGCCTGCCTGATGCGCACTTCCTTCGCGAGCTTCTGCGCCTGCAGGTTGTCGAGCTTGGCCTGCTCCTGCGCGAAGGTGTTCTGCGAGATGACGGGGTCGATCTCGGCGAGCCAGTCGCCCTTCTTCACGGTCTGCCCCAGCACCACCTTCAGCGACTTGAGCTGGCCGCTGACCTGTGCGCCCACCTCGACCTGCTTGAGCGCCTGCAGCACGCCGGTGGCGAGTACCGCGTTTTCGAGGTCGGTGCGTTGCACCGCGGCGGTGAGGTATTCGGCCTTCTTGCCCGGGCTGAGCCAGAAAGAGGCGACGACCGCCAGCACGACGAGAACGGCAATGCCGATGACTAGTTTGCGTGATCGCCTGGGTTGTGTAGTGGGCATGCGGGGGAAATCAGGAAGACGCTGCGCGGCGAGTCGACTGCGCGGAAGGGGCACGGAACCACGAGGTCCGGTGTCATCCTAGCCGCGTTTACTGAAGATTCTTTAAAGGCCCACGGGCGATCGACAAACCGATTCGCAGCGTTACGAGCGCGTGACTTTCGGCACTGGCACGACAGCTTTGGGCGTCCTACATTTTTTCGGATGCGTGGCGCGTTGCCACGCATAAACCGATAGTTCTAGGAAGGGAAAACGACCATGAAATTCCAACAGTCGAACACTCTGCGCCACGTGGCACTGGCCGGTGCGATCACCGCCGCGATGGCCTTCAGCTGCGCGGCCAGTGCCGCCAACACGAAGGCAGACACACCCGAGGCGCAGTCGCCACTGACGTTCACCACGCCGGTGCGCAGCCCCGAAGCCAGCGCCCCGCTGGGCCTTGCAAGCATCAGCAGCGACGTCAAGCCGACGGCGGCTCAGCCGGTGAACATGGCGATGGTCAGCAGCTGCGCCGAACGCTGGTACTGGCGCAGCCTGCTCGAAGAAATGGGATGCGGCTTTTCGGGCCAAGGCTGGTTCAACTGACGCAGCCCCGCCCTCTTCGGCACGCCGCCCGCCGTGGGGCGGCGTCGCCTCTTTCGCCTCTCAGCGTGCCCGACGCGAGCGCACGAGCAGCGTGATGAGCAGCAGCGAGAGAACCACGAACGCGATAAACGACCAGTTCGCCAGCGTCAGGCCGAACAGCGACCAGTCGATCTTCGAGCAGTCGCCGCCGCCGCGAAAGATCATCGGCAGCGCACGCTTCAGCGGAAAGGTTTCGATCATCCCGTAGAGGTCGCGCCCGCAGGAAACGACTTCGGGCGGATACCACTGCAGCCAGCTCTGCGAGGCCGCCGTGTAGGCGCCGCCCACCGCAGCCACCAGCGCCAGCAATCCACCCACGACCCGAAGGCCCACGTTGCGGAACACGCCGGCCAGGCCGGTGAAGAGTGCCACCAGCACCAGCGCATACCGCTGCACGATGCACATGGGACAGGGTTCGAGCCCGACCACGTGCTGCAGGTAGAGCCCGAAGGCCAGCATGAGAACACAGGCCAAGCAGATCAGCCCGAACGCGCGGCGCGGCGCGCCGAAGTACCAATCGATCAAGGAGATACCCAATCTTCTTCTACGAACACCCTGGCCTTGCGCGGGTTGGCAACGACGGTGTCGCCTTCCTTCAAGCCCAGGTCACGGAACTGTTGCGCAGGGAGTTGCGCCTCGATGATGGTTCCGGAGCCCGGATTATCTGGATTCGATTCGGTGGGCTCAAGTTCCAGCCGCGCGATGGGTCCGACGACGATTGCCCGCGACAGCGTGGCAACGATGCCCGAAGCGCCGGCCACATAGCGTGTCACATCGATGTCATGCGGGCGCACATAAGCGCGTGCCTTGGCGTCGCGCGCGCCGCTGTGCTCGGGTGAATCGAGGCGCATGCCGTCGAGCTGCACCGCGCCGTTGTCGGCCCGGCCATGGAACAGGTTCACGTCGCCCAGGAAGCCGTAGACGAACGGGCTGGCCGGCTGGTCCCACACCTCCTGCGGCGAGCCGACCTGCTCGATCTGCCCCTTGTTGATGACCACCACGCGGTCGGCCACTTCGAGCGCTTCTTCCTGGTCGTGCGTGACGAAGATCGAGGTCACGTGCAGTTCGTCGTGCAGCCGGCGCAGCCAGCGGCGCAGTTCCTTGCGCACCTTGGCGTCGAGCGCGCCGAAGGGCTCGTCGAGCAGCAGCACCTTGGGTTCCACCGCCAGTGCGCGGGCCAGCGCAATGCGCTGCCGCTGGCCGCCGGAAAGCTGCGAAGGATAGCGGTCGGCCAGCCAGTCGAGCTGCACCAGCTTGAGCAGGTCGGTCACCTTCTGCCTGATATGCGCGTCGCTCGGGCGCTCCTTGCGCGGCTTCACGCGCAGGCCGAAGGCCACGTTCTCGAACACGGTCATGTGGCGGAACAGTGCGTAGTGCTGGAACACGAAGCCCACCTGCCGCTCGCGCACGTGCACGTCGGTGGTGTCCTCGCCCGAGAACAAAATGCTGCCGGCGTCGGCCGTTTCCAGCCCCGCGATGATGCGCAGCAGCGTGGTCTTGCCGCAGCCCGAGGGGCCGAGCAGCGCGACCAGTTCGCCCGACTCCACGTCGAGGTTCACGTCGCGCAGCGCGCGGAAGTCGCCGAACTGCTTGCTGATGTTGCGGATTTCGATGCTCATGATCTTGTTCTTTCTCTCTCAGGCCGCCGCGGCTTCGGGGGGACGCTCGGGGGGCAGTTCGGCAATGGCCTTCATCTCGCGCTCGTGGCGCCATTCGATCACCGACTTGATCACCAGCGTGACCAGCGCCAGGATGGCCAGCAGCGAAGCCACGGCAAACGCGGCCACCGACTGGTATTCGTTGTAGAGCACTTCCACGTGCAGCGGCATGGTGTTGGTCTGGCCCCGGATGTGGCCCGACACCACCGACACCGCGCCGAATTCGCCCATGGCGCGCGCGTTGCACAGGATCACGCCGTACAGCAGGCCCCACTTGATGTTGGGCAGCGTCACGCGCCAGAAGGTCTGCCAGCCGGTCGCGCCGAGCACGATGGCGGCCTGCTCCTCGTCGGTGCCCTGCGCCTGCATCAGCGGCACAAGTTCGCGCGCGATGAACGGGAAGGTCACGAACACGGTCGCCAGCACGATGCCGGGTACGGCAAAGATGATCTTGATGTCGTGCTCAGCCAGCCACGGACCGAGCCAGCCCTGCGCGCCGAACACCAGCACGTAGATCAGGCCCGCCACCACCGGCGACACCGCGAACGGCAGGTCGACCAGCGTGGTGAGAAATGCCTTGCCTCGAAACTCGAACTTGGCAATGGCCCAGGCCGCCGCCACGCCGAACACGAGGTTCATCGGCACCGCGATGGCGGCGGTGATGAGCGTGAGGCGAATCGCGCTCCAGGCGTCGGGCTCCTTCAGCGCGTCGAGATACGCGCCCACGCCCTTGCGTAGCGCCTCGGTCGCAACAGCGGCCAGCGGCAATACGAGGAACAGGAACATGAACGCGAGCGCAATGCCGATCAGCGTCCAGCGCACCCAGGCGGATTCAGTAGTGCCGGCTTGCGCGCGGCGGATGACTTTGGAAGGTGCGCTCATGTCAGGCTCCTGCGCGGCGACGCTGCCAGGCTTGCAGGCCGTTGATGACCAGCAGCAGGACGAAGGAAATGACGAGCATCACCAGCGCGACCGCCGTGGCGCCCGCGTAGTCGTACTGCTCCAGCTTGCCGATGATGATGAGCGGCGTGATCTCCGAGATCATCGGCATGTTGCCAGCGATGAAGATCACCGAGCCGTACTCGCCGATGGCGCGTGCGAAGGCCATGGCAAAGCCGGTGAGCAGCGCAGGCGCAATCGACGGAAAGATCACCTTGGTGAAGGTCTGAAGCCGCGTCGCGCCGAGCGAGGTGGCTGCTTCTTCCAGCTCTTTCTCGGCGTCTTCGAGCACTGGCTGCACCGTACGCACCACGAAGGGCAACCCGATGAAGATCAGCGCAATCACGATGCCCGCCGGCGTGAACGCCAGCTTGATGCCGTGCGGTTCGAGCAGTTGTCCGACCCAGCCGTTGCCCGCGAGCAGCGCGGTCAGCGAAATGCCCGCCACCGCCGTCGGCAGCGCAAACGGCAGGTCGACCAGCGCATCGACGATGCGCTTGCCCGGAAACTTGTAGCGCACCAGCACCCAGGCCACCAGCAGGCCGAACACCGCATTCACCACGGCCGCGATCAGCGAGGCGCCGAAGGTCAGCCGATACGAAGCCATCACGCGCGGGGCAGTCACGGCCACCCAGAACTGGTCCCAGGTCAGCGTGAAGGTCCTGAAGACCAGCGCCGACAGCGGGATCAGCACGATCAGGCTGAGGTAGAGAATCGAGAAGCCGAGCGTGATGTGGAAACCCGGCAGCACGCGCTTGGCGCCCCCTGCCCGGTTGGCACGCGAAAAAGGCGCTCCCGCGGACGGGAGCGCCGAAGAAACAGCGCCGCTCATTTACTTGCCGCCGGGCGTGTAGAGCTTGTCGAACTGGCCGCCGTCGTTGAAGTGCACCTTCTGCGCTTCGCCGAGGCTGCCGAACAGTTCTTGCACTGTGAAGAGCTGCAGCGGCTTGAAGGTCGAGGCGTACTTCTTGAGCACGGCCGGCGAACGTGGACGCAGCGCGTGCTTGGCCGCGATTTCCTGTGCTTCTTCGGAGTACAGCCAGTCGAGATACGCCTTGGCGAGCTCGCCCGTGCCCTTCTTGGCGACGGTGCGCTCGACCACGGCCACCGGGTTCTCGGCCACGATGCTGATCGAGGGGTACACCGAGTCGACCTTGCCGGTGCCGAATTCGCGGTCGATCGACACCACTTCCGATTCGAAGGTGATCAGCGCATCGCCGATGTTGCGTTGCAGGAAGGCGGTGGTCGCGTCGCGGCCGCCGCGCGCCAGAACAGGCACGTTCTTGAACAGCTTGCCGACGAACTCGGCAGCCTGGGCGTCGGTGCCGCCCTTCTTCTTGATGTAGCCCCATGCGGCCAGGTACGCATAGCGCCCGTTGCCGCCGGTCTTGGGGTTGACGATCACGACCTGCACGCCCGGTTTGACCAGGTCGTCCCAGTCCTTGATGCCCTTGGGGTTGCCGTTGCGAACGAGGAACAGCATGGTTGACGTGGTCGGCGATGCGTTCTCGGGGAATTTCTTGTTCCAGTCTTTGGCAACCACGCCGGCATTGGCGAGGAAGTCGATGTCGGTGGAGGTGTTCATGGTCACCACGTCGGCATCGAGGCCGTCGGCCACCGCGCGGGCCTGCGCGCTGGAGCCGCCGTGCGACTGGTCGATCTTGACGTCCTTGCCTGTGGCCTTCTTGTAGTGCGCCACGAAGGCCGCGTTGTAGTCCTTGTAGAACTCGCGGGCCACGTCGTACGAGGCGTTCAGCAGCCCCGTACCCTGGGCGAAGGCGCTGCTGCCGGCGAGTGCGGAGGACGCCAGCGCGAGCACGGCGACGAAGGTCTTTATTCTGGAAGTCATGTGGTTGCCAAGGTTTCTGAAAATTCACGGCCCGCCGGCCAGGCGGCGGGCTCGTCGGTCAAGGACTGGAGCAGGGCAAGGCCCAGCGGCCAATCCCCGTGCCCCGAGTCGACGTTGATGTGGCCCGCATTCTGCATGCGCACGAACTCGCTGCCCCAGGCGCGCGAATATGCACCAGCCAGGCGGATCGGGCAAAAGGGGTCGTTGCTGCTGGCCACCACGATGCTGCGGTACGGCAGCGCAGCGTAGGGCACAGGCGCGAAGTCGGAGAGCACGGCGCGGCGCTCGGGGTCCGCAGGCGCCACCAGCAGCGCGCCCTGGATGCGGGCCGCGGCATCGGGCGGCAGGTGCGCCGTGGCGATGCAGCCCAGGCTGTGCGCTGCGATCACCACCGGCCCGTCGCTCTCCAGCACCAGCTTCGCCAGCGTGGACACCCACGCCTCGCGCTTGGGCGAGGCCCAGTCGTCCTGCACCACCCGCGCCGCACCCGGAATGCGCTCTTCCCACAGGCTTTGCCAGTGGCCGGGCCCGGAGTCGCGCCACCCCGGCACGATGATCACTCGGGTCTGCATGACGACGCTTGCCCTGCCCGCTTACTTGTTGGGCTGCGGCGTGATGCGCAGGTAGGGGCGCACGGCCTTGAAGCCCTTGGGGAAACGCTCCGCCAGTTCGGCCGGGTCCTGGATGGCCGGGATGATGACCACGTCGTCACCGTCCTTCCAGTTCACGGGCGTGGCCACCTTGTGGCTGTCGGTGAGCTGCAGCGAGTCGATCACGCGCAGGATCTCGTCGAAGTTGCGGCCGGTGGACGCCGGGTAGGTGATGGTGGTGCGGATGACCTTCTTCGGGTCGATGATGAACACGCTGCGAACGGTGGCCGTGGCCGAGGCGTTCGGGTGGATCAGGTCGTACAGGTCGGCCACCTTGCGGTCGGCATCCGCAATGATGGGGAAGTTGACCGTGGTGTTCTGCGTGTCGTTGATGTCGCTGATCCATTCCTTGTGCTTGGTGGCCGGATCGACGCTCAACGCGATGGGCTTCACGCCGCGCTTGGCGAATTCGCCCGACAGTGCCGCGGTCTTGCCCAGTTCGGTGGTGCACACGGGCGTGAAATCGGCGGGATGCGAGAAGAACACGACCCACGAATCGCCGGCCCACTGATGGAAGTCGATGGTGCCTTCGCTGGAATCCTGGGTGAAATTGGGGGCTGTGTCGCCGAGTCGCAGAGTAGCCATGGACGCTCCTGGATGGATGGGAGCCTCGGATTGTGCGAACCCTTGCTTCAATGCCAAACGAATATCTGCTTGTTTGGATATGACGTTTTTCGCATAACGAGCCTAGAACATCCGCATATCTTCGCTCTGGAGATGCTCCATCAGGAAGTCGATGAGCTTTCGCACAGCCGGCACCAGCGCCCGCCGTGCCGGAAACACCATGTGCGCAATCACCGGTGGCGGCCCCCAACCGGGTAGCAACCGCACCAATCGGCCGGCATCGATGTCGGCGCGACACATGTAGTCAGGCAGCATGGTCGCGCCTATGCCGCCCAGCGTGCCGAACTGCAGCGTCGCGAGGTCGTCCGCCACGTAATGCGGGGTGTGGGAGTGCACGTAGCTCTCTCCCTTGGGGCCCTCCAGGCGCCAGTCGCTGCGCCCTTCCCCGTTGACCGACATGGCCGCCGTCGGCAGCTTGCCGAGGTCGGCCAGCGTTTCCACCGGCCCGTAGCGCGCCAGCAGCGCCGGGCTCGCCACCAGCACGCCGCGGCTGTGGCCGAAGGTCTTTGCCACCAGCACAGTGCTGTCCTCGATGACGAGCCGCACGCGCAGCGCGATGTCGATGCCCTCCTCGATCAGGTCGACCGGCCGGTTGATCACCCGCATGTCGATGCGTACCGCCGGATAGCGCGCCATGAACACCGGCATCAGCTGCGCCAGGCCGCTGTGCGCGATGGTGACGGGGCAGCTCAGCCGCACCAGCCCGCTGGGCTCGTTCTGCACCTGCGCCACCGCCTCGGCTGCCGCCTGCGCCGCGTCGCGCATGGCGGACGAATGCCGCAGGTAGATCTCGCCCGCCGGCGTGAGCGACAGGCGCCGGGTGCTGCGCTGCATCAGCTGCACGCCGAGACGCTCTTCCAGGTCGGCGACGCGGCGCGAGAGGCGCGACTTGGGGATGCCTAGCGCCCGGCTGGCGGCTGCGAAGCCGCCGCGTTCGGCCACTTCGGCGAAGAAAACCATGTCGTTGAGGTCCTGCATGGTGGTGATTGTCCCGCAGGTAGAACGATCTAGGCAATTTTTGGGTACTTATCGATCACTAGATCCAAAAATAGAATTCTTCCATCCGCCGGCCACTTTGAGCGCCGACAGCCAACACAGAAAGTGATTGATTGAAATGAAGCTGCTCCACATTGACTCCAGCATCCTCGGCGCCCACTCGACCTCGCGCCTGCTCTCGGCCGAAGTCGTGACCGCATGGCGCGCCGCCCACCCCGACACCACCGTCGAATACCTCGATCTGGCCGTCGACACCCCCTCGCACTTCAGCGCCGACGCGCTGGGCATCAAGACCGGCTTGCAAGAACAGCCGACCGAAGCCCAGCAGCGTGAAAACGCCGTGTCCGAAAAGCTCGTGAGCCAGTTCCTGGCCTCGGACGTGGTCGTCATCGGCACGCCTTTCTACAACTTCTCGATCCCGACGCAACTCAAGGCCTGGATCGACCGCCTGGGACAAGTCGGCCGCACCTTCAAATACACCGAGAAGGGCCCCGTGGGCCTGGCCGGCGGCAAGACCGTCATCGTGGCCTTGTCCCGCGGCGGCATCTATTCGACCAGCGAAGGTGGCCAGGCCATGGAGCACCAGGAAAGCTACCTCAAGGCAGTCTTCGGCTTCTTCGGCATCACCGACGTGCGCGTCGTGCGCGCTGAAGGTGTGGCGATGGGCGACGAAGCCCGGAACAATGCCCTGGCAACGGCCCGCGCCGACATCCTGGTGGCGACGGCGGAAGCCGCGAACCAGCGCGACGCTGCTATCGCTGCCTGAGTTCCGCTCTGGCACCAGTAAAAAAGCCGCCCATCGGGCGGCTTTTTTTCGTCCGGAGACGCAGCGGATCGATCAGGCCGAGTGGCTCTTCACCCAGGCCACGTACTTGTCCATCCAGCCCTGCAAGAACTTCTTCGAGCCTTCGTTGCCGACGTGGCCCTTGTCGTCGAACAGGTCATCCTTGGCCTGCAGGAACACTTCGGGCGCGCCCATCGTGGGCACGTCAAGATAGGCCAGGATGTTGCGCAGGTGCTGCTGCGCCAGCGCGGTGCCGATGGCCCCCACCGAGATGCCGACCACGCCGGCCGGCTTGCCCGCCCAGGCGCTCTGGCCATAGGGGCGCGAGGCCTGGTCGATGGCGTTCTTCAGCACGCCGGGAATCGAGCGGTTGTATTCGGGCGTAACGAACAGCAGGCCGTCGGCCGCCGCGATCTCGGTCTTCAGGCGCTTCACCGGCGCGGACTGATTGCCGTCGTCGTCCTGGTTGTACAGCGGCAGGTCGTCGATGCGCAGGGTTTCGAAGGTGAAGTCCGAGGGCGCGAGATGCGCCAGCGCGAGGGCCAGCTTGTGGTTGAACGAATCCTTGCGCAGGCTGCCGACAATGACAGCGATCCGGGTCTGGGCCATGGGTGAAACTCCTTGAGTGAGAGGGGTCGGAATGACGAACGCGATTATGCGAAGCGCCCAAGACCTTTTCGGGAAAAGTTCATGCAGAGCCGGACGAACGGCGGCAAGATAAACCGCATCCCCCAACCCCATCGAAGCGCAGGACGCTCCCGTGACCCAGTCTCAGTCTTCCTCTTCATCCCCTTCCTCCCATTACGACGTCATCGTCGTCGGCCTTGGCGCCCTCGGCGCCGCGACGCTCTACCAACTCTCGCAGCGCAGCGTGCGCGTGCTGGGCATCGACCAGTTCGCGCCGCCGCACGACCAGGGCTCCTCGCACGGCGATTCGCGCATCACACGGCTGGCCATCGGCGAAGGCGACGAGTACGTGCCCTTCGTGCAGCGCTCGCATGCCATCTGGCGCGAACTCGAGGCCCGCACCGGCAAGCCGCTGATGACCACCACAGGCGGCCTGATCCTCGCGCCGCGCGACCGCGTGGCGGAGCACCACGGTAAATCCGATTTCGTGCGCCGCACCATCGCCTGCGCCGAGCGCTTCGGCATCGCGCACGAAGTGCTCGACGCAGCCGGCATCCGCGCTCGCTTTCCGCAGTTCCACCTGCAGGGCGACGAAATCGGCTATTACGAGCACGACGCCGGCTTCGTCCGCCCCGAAGACGCCATCGGCGCCCAGCTGGCCGTGGCCCGCGCCTCGGGCGCTCAAACACTCACCGGCGAGCGCGTGCAAGCCGTCGAGCCCATCGGCAACGGCGACACGGTGCGCGTGCGCACAGGCTCCGCAAGCTTCACGGCCGACCGCGTGGTCGTCGCGGCCGGCGCGTGGCTCCCCGCCTTCCTTGGCGCGCAGGCGCGAGCCGACTGGCAAGCCGACTTCTCCGTGCACCGGCAGGTGATGCACTGGTTCGACACCGGCAGCGCCACAGCCGACTTCGCACCCGGCCGCTTCCCCATCTTCATCTGGATGTTCGGCGACGGGCCGGAAGACTACATGTACGGCTTTCCGTCTTCCGACCCGTCGCAGCCCGCGCTCAAGGTGGCGACCGAGCAATACGTGGCCGCCACCACGCCGGACACCATCGACCGCACCGTGAGCGCGGAAGAAACCGCCGCCATGTACCGCGACCGCGTGGCCGGCCGCTTTCTGCAGATCGGCGGCCGTGCCCTCAAGGCGCGCGCCTGCATGTACACCGTGACGCCCGACCGCCGCTTCGTGATCGATGCGCTCGACGGCCTGCCCCGCGTGCTCATCGCCTCGGCCTGCTCGGGCCACGGCTTCAAGCACTCGGCCGGGCTTGGCGAAGCCATCGCCGACCACGTGCTGGACCGCCCGAGCGAGCTCGACCTGCGGCCCTTTGCCCGCCAACGCCTGCTGGAGAAAGCGCCAGCCTGAAGCAGGCCCGGGCGATCCCGGGCATCATGCCTTCGATCTTTTTTGTCTGTCTGACTCAGGAGCGAAGCGCGATGAGATTTCTGGTGGTGGGTGCCGGCGCACTCGGTGGTTACTTTGGCGGCCGTCTGCTGGAGGCGGGACGCGACGTCACCTTCCTGCTGCGCCCGCGCCGCGCGGCGCAACTCGCGAAGACCGGGCTGGTGGTGCAGAGCCCCTTCGGCAACCTGCAACTGCCAGCCCCGAAGCACGTGCTGGCCGACGGCATCGATGGCCCGTATGACGTGGTCGTGGTCGGCAGCAAGGCCTACGACCTCGACTCGACGATGGACTCGTTCGCGCCGGCAGTCGGCCCCGACACCGTGATCCTCCCGCTGCTCAACGGCATGAAGCACATCGACCGGCTGGCTGAACGCTTCGGCAGCGAGCGCGTGCTGGGTGGCCTTTGCATGATCTCCGCCACGCTCGACGACGAGGGCCGCGTGCTGCATCTGAACGACATGCACGGCCTGAGCTATGGCGAACGCTCGGGCGGCCGCTCGGCGCGCGTCGATGCCATCGCAGCGCAGTTCGCGGGCGCGAAGTTCGACGCCACGGCCAGCGAAAACATCATGCAGGACATGTGGGAAAAGTGGGTCTTCATCGCCTCGGCGGCGGGCCTAACGAGCCTGATGCGTGCGTCCATCGGCGACATCGTGGCCGCTGGCGGACAGGACGTGGCGCTGTCGATCTTCGACGAATGCTGCGCCATCGCCACGCACAACGGCTTCGCGCCGCGGGCCGCAGCCGTGCAGCGCGGTCGCGCCATCATGACGACTGCCGGCTCGCCAATGACCGCGTCGATGTACAAGGACATGGTACGCGGCGCGGCGGTCGAGGCCGACCACATCGTCGGCGATCTGCTGGGCCGCGCGGCGCCGAGCAACCTGCCAGTGCCGTCGGTGCTGCGCACGGCCTACGTTCACCTGAAAGCCTACGAAGCGCAGCGCGCCCGTACGGCAACCTGAGCGTCATGCGCGACGCGCTGGCGTTCCTGCACACGGCGCAGGTGCATGTGCCGACCTTCGAGCAGCTGGTGGCCGAGATGGCGCCTGGCCTGCGTGTGCGACATCTCGTGCAAGCAGACCTGCTGGCCGACGCGCGTGTCGTGGGCACCGACGACACAGGCCTGATCGCCCGCGTTCACCGTGCCATGCACGAAGCCGCCTCCAGCGGCGCGAAAGTCGTGGTGTGCACCTGCTCGACCATCGGTGCCGTCGCCGAACAAATGCCCACAGGCAATACCTTCAAGGCCCTGCGCATCGATCGCGCCATGGCCGACCGCGCAGTGCGCACCGGGCCGCGCGTGCTGGTTGTGGCAGCGGTCGAAAGCACGCTCGGGCCAACGATGAAACTGGTGCGTTCCGCCGCGGCAAACGCAGGCATCGCGGTGCAGCCGAACACGTTGCTGGTCGAAGAAGCGTGGCCCCATTTCGAAGCAGGCGACAACGCGCGCTACATCGAAACCCTGGCCCGCTCGATCCGCGCTGCGGCAGGCGAAGCCGACGTCATCGTGCTGGCCCAGGCCTCGATGGCCCCCGCGGCCGCCCTGCTCGCGGACCTCGGCATCGACGTGCTCAGCAGCCCCGCGCTGGGTGCCCGACACGCCGTGGCACTGGCTGCTAGTCTGACTTGAGGATCGTCTCCCCCTTCAGCATCCCCATGTCCCGGATGTTGAAGCGGTGCCGCTTCCACCCCTCCCAGGTCCGCCGCATGTGCGTGACGGAGATGAAGTAGTACAGAAACTTGAACATGCCGAGCGGCCCGCGCGTCGGCGTGCCGCGGTAGATGTCGCCGGCCAGCAGCGACATCAGCCCTTCCTTCACGCGGAACGGATTGCCCGGGTGCATGAACATGTCGCGGATGGTCGGGTTGGTCACGCGGTAGATGAACCACGAGTACTCGCGCGGGCCCTTGCGCATCATGGCCTCGAAGTCCTTGCGCGCGGCCGCCAGCTCGGTGGGCCGGTCGAGCGCCTTCGCCACCAGTTCGGCGCCGTCGAAGGCACTGTGCATCGCGAGGTACACGCCCGAGGAAAACATCGGGTCGATGAAGGTGAAGGCGTCGCCCAGCAACAGGTAGCGGTCGCCCGTGGCGTGCGTGCTCGAGTACGAGAAGTTGCCGGTGGCGTGCACCGCGTCGTCGACCAGCGTGGCGTTCTTCAGGCGTTCCACCAGCACCGGGCAGGTGGCGATGGTGTCGTAGAAGAACTCCTTCAGCGGCTTGTCGCGCGTCTTCAGGTAGTACGGCCAGCAGACCGCGCCCACGCTGGTGGTGCCGTCGGCCAGCGGAATGAACCAGAACCAGCCATGCGGAAACCAGCAGATGCTGATGTTTCCTTCCTTCTTGCCTTCGAGCCGTTCGGCATTCGTGAAGTGGCCAAACAGCGCGGTGCTGTTGTGGTCGGGGTTCTTTTCCTTGCAGCGGAATTTGTTGGCCAGCAGCGTGTCGCGGCCGGTGGCGTCGACCACGAAGCGGGCGCGCCAGCTTCGGCGCGCGCCGTCGTCCATTTCGGCCTGCACCGTGGCGCCGTCGGCATCGAAGGCCACGTCGCGCACCTTGCAGCCTTCGATGGTCTGCGCGCCGCGCGTGGCCGCGTTGCGGAACAGCAGCTCGTCAAGTTCGGAGCGGCGCACCTGCCAGGCGGAGTCGAGCGACTTGTCCATGCCCTCGGCAAATTCCACATAGCTGCGGTGCTCGTGTTCGGGCGAGACGAACTCGATGCCGAACTTCGGCATGCCGATCTTGTCGACCTGGTCGCGCACGCCGAGCTTCTCGAACAATTCGACGTTCCCGGGCAACAGCGATTCGCCGATGTGAAAGCGCGGGTGATGCGCCTTTTCGAGCAGCACCACCTTGCGGCCCTGCTGGGCCAGCAGCGCGGCGATGGTCGAGCCGGCGGGGCCACCGCCCACAACCATCACGTCGCAGGATTCATCGGCCGTCTGAGGGGTGGGGGAAGAAGCTTGGGGCAAGGACATGCGTGGACAAGCGACATTGTTAACAAAGGTCAAGCATAGCGCGCCGGCCGCTCGAAGAAAGATAGCAAAGTCGGCTAAGCGGCGCCCGCCGGGCAGCAGCACACTGCAGGCCGACTCCCATCCTCATGCAGGACCGACTCGCCATGCCCATTCTTCGCTCCCTCTTCCTCGCCGTCTTCTGCCTTTCGGCGACGCTTGCCCAGGCCGCGGGCTTCAGCACCATCGAGATACCTGCCGACCAGAAAGGCCCGGCGCTGCACGGCGGCGTGTGGACGCCCTGCGCCGCGCCAGCTGGCGAAATCAGGCTCGGCCGCTCCACCATCTCCGGCGTACGTGATTGCCCGATCGACGGCAGCCGGCTGCCGTTGATCGTGCTGTCGCATGGATATGGAGGCTCGTTCCTCGGCCACTACGACACGGCACAGGCGCTGGCCGACGCGGGCTTCGTGGTCGCCGCCATCAGCCATTCGGACGACAACTCCCAGATCCGGGGCGGCCCGGGCGACAAGATTTCGGCACTCGCAACGCGCACGACGGACATCGCCCGGCTGATCGACCACATGCTCCAGCAGTGGCCCGCGCATGACAGGCTCGCCGCCGGGCAGATCGGCTTCTATGGGTTTTCAAGGGGCGGCTATACGGGCCTTGTGCTCAGCGGTGCACGTCCGAACTTCGAGCGGCTCCCGCCCCTGCCTTCGTCCCCCTGCGCATCGACGCCGGAAGGCCCGGCGTGCGCGCTGATGCGGCAGAGATTCCAGGAACTGCTCGCCTCGCCGCTGACCCGTGACACCCGCATCAAGGCCGCCGTGATTGCCGACCCGCTCAGCATGGTCTTCGATGCCGACAGCCTGAAGAGCGTGACGATACCGATCCAGCTCTGGGCTTCCGAGTACGGCGGCGATGGCGTCACGCCCGAGAACGTGGCGGCAGTTCGCCGCAACCTGCCTGCGCCGCCCGAATGGCATGTGGCAACCGGCGCCGCGCACTTCGCTTTCCTCGCGCCGTGCTCACCGGCCATGGCCAGCGCACTGCCCGAGATCTGCCGCGACGGGCCGGGCTTCGACCGCGTGGCGTTTCATGCCGGGTTCAACGCCGAGGTGGTTGCCTTCTTCAGGCAGCACCTCGCGCCAAAGCCCTAGCCCGCGCGCCGCTGCGACGACAGCCGCCGCACCACAGCCACCAGCCGATCGACCTCGTCGAAGGTGTTGTAGAACGCCAGCGAGGGCCGCACCGTCGTCTCGACACCGAAGCGCCGCAGGATCGGCTGCGCGCAGTGGTGCCCCGTGCGCACCGCAATGCCCTCGTCGTTCAGCGCATGCCCCACCTCCTCGGTGGTGTAGCCGTCGAGCACGAAGGACATCACGCTGGCCTTATCGGCCGCCGTGCCGATCAGCCGCACACCCGGAATCGCGCCGAGCTGCCGCATGCCGTACACCAGCAGGTCATGCTCGTAGCGCGCGATGTTCTCGATGCCGATCTTGTTGACGTAGTCGATGGCGGCGCCCAGCCCCACGGCATCGGCGATGTTGCCGGTGCCGGCCTCGAACTTGTTCGGGATCGGCTGGAACACGGTCTTCTCGAAGGTCACGTCGGCAATCATGTTGCCGCCGCCCTGCCACGGGGGCATGTCTTCGAGCACTTCGCGCTTGCCCCACACCACGCCGATGCCGGTGGGGCCGAACACCTTGTGGCCGGAGAACACGAAGAAATCGGCACCGATGTCCTGAACGTCCACCCGCATGTGCGAGACCGACTGCGCGCCGTCGACCAGCGCCTTCGCGCCCGCACGGTGCGCCAGCTCGACGATCTCCTTCACCGGCACCACGGTGCCCAGCGCGTTCGAGACCTGCGTGACGGCGACGATCTTCGTGCGGTCGTTGAGCAGCTTGCGGTAGTCGTCCAGCAGCACCTGGCCCGAATCGTCCACCGGAATCACGCGCAGCTTCGCGCCCTTGGCGGCGGCGAGCTGCTGCCACGGCACGATGTTGGCGTGGTGCTCGAGGTTCGACACGATGATCTCGTCGCCCTCGCCCACGTGCTGTCCGCCCCAGCTCTTGGCCACGAGGTTGATGGCCTCGGTGGTGCCGCGCACGAAGATCACCTCTTCGACTTCCGGCGCGTTGATGAACTTGCGGACGCGTTCGCGCGCGCCTTCGTAGGCGTCGGTCGCGCGCGCGGCCAGCTCGTGCGCCGCACGGTGGATGTTCGAGTTCTCGTGCTCGTAGAAGTACGCGATGCGGTCGATGACCGACTGCGGCTTGTGCGTGGTGGCCGCGTTGTCGAACCACACCAACTGCCTGCCGTTCACCCGCTCCTGCAGGATCGGGAAGTCGCGCCGCACGGCGTTGACGTCGAACGGCGGGTGCTGGCCGCTGCCGGCCAATGGCACGGCATCGGGCCCGCGCGGATCGGGCTTGGCCGGCGTGACGAAGCCGTTGGGCAGGCGCACCGCATCGACGAAGTAGAACTGCGCATCGCGGCCGGCCGGCGCCGATGGCGGGCTCGGTGGCGAGACGGGCGCGGCCGTTGGCGGCAACGCAAGACCCGCGAACGGATCGTGGATCGCAATGCCATCGGTAGCACCCGCCGATGGATGGCCGTAGCTGTTGCCCACGAAGTAGAACGGCGAGGCCGCGGCCTGCGGCGTCGTGGGCGCATTCACCTGTGGCACGCCTTGCACCGTGCCACCCGAGCGCGGCTCGAAAGCCGGCGCCACAGACAGCACCGTGTCCGGCACGCCATTGCCCGCCACCGCGTGCGGCAACAAGGCCGGCGCGCGGTTCGCAAGCGAAGGCAGTTGCGTGGGCGATGCCGGCAGCACGTTGGCGCCGGGAATCTGCCCTTGCGGAATCGGCGTGCCCGGCACGCTCGGCCCGAAGCCGGCAGGGCTCGCCAGCGGCGAACCCGGCGGCGCAATGTTGGCGGGAAACTGCGCGCCCGGCACCAGCCCGCTCGCCACACCGGGCAGCGAGCTTGGCGGCGTGCCCGGCAGTGCAGCGAACATGGCGCTCGCCATGCGCGCGAGGATGGCCGGATCGAACGGCGCCTCGCCCGGAATCGATGGAGTGCTGCTCACCGCGGCTTACTTGTAGGTGTCGGTGTAGTCGTGGTACTTGCCGATCTCGACGTCGTCGAGCACCGCCAGCGCGTCGGTGGTCAACACCGCGAGCGAGCAGTACAGCGAGATCAGGTACGACGCGATCGCATGGTTGTTGATGCCCATGAAGCGCACCGACAGCCCCGGGCCCTGCTCGCCCGACAGACCTGGCTGGAACAGCCCCACCACGCCCTGGCGCTTGTCGCCCACGCGCAGCAGCAGGATCTTGCTCTTGCCGTCAGCCACCGGCACCTTGTTCGACGGAATCAGCGGAATGCCGCGCCAGGTGATGAACTGCGAGCCGAACAGGCTCACGGTCGGCGGCGGCGTGCCGCGGCGCGTGGCTTCGCGGCCGAAGGCGGCAATGGCCAGCGGGTGCGTGAGGAAGAACGCGGGCTCCTTCCACACCTTGGTCAGCAGCTCGTCCAGGTCGTCGGGCGTGGGTGCGCCGGTCAGCGGAAAGATGCGCTGCTCTTCCGTCACCTGGGCCAGCAGGCCGTAGTCAGGGTTGTTGATGAGCTCGCTCTCCTGGTTCTCCTTGATCGTCTCGATCGTCAGGCGCAGCTGCTCCTTGATCTGGTCGTGCGGGCTGCTGTAGAGGTCGGAGATGCGGGTGTGCACGTCGAGCACGGTGCTCACGGCATTGAGGTAGTGCTCGCGCGGGTTCTCTTCGTAGTCGACGAAGGTGCGCGGCAGCTGGTTTTCTTCTTCGCGCGAGGTGCAGGTGACCTTGATCGACTCGGGGTTCTTGACCTTGTTGACGCGGTAGATGCCCGCTTCCACCGGCACCCATTGCAGCAGGTGCGTCAGCCAGCGGGGGCTGATGGTCTCGAGCTGGGGGACTGTCTTGGTGGCATTGGCTAGCTGTCTTGCGGCGTTGTCGCCAAGGGCGGTCGTACCACCAACTGTTGCGCTCATGGATCAGGGCTCCGGGTGTTAAGGAAAAAGTGGCCGCCAGTGTCCGGCGGCCACGGGTTTTCCCTCAACAGGCTATAGCCGCCAAGTTGATCCTTCTTGCGAGGCGCGATTGCTCCAGTTGCTCGCAGCGCATGAGCAGGCCGACCATGTTGATGCCCAGCGCGGTCGCGAGTTTTTGCGCAGTGACGATCGACGGAATGACACGGCCGCGCTCGATCTCGCCCACGTAGGAGCGGTTCAGATCGGAGCGCTCAGCCAGCTCCTCCTGCGACCAGCCCTTGCCCTCGCGCAACTGGCGAATCGTCACGCCGAAGTCTTCTACAAATGCTTTCATGCTGCCCCACCCGCTTTCGGTGCGTTCTGCAGGCTGGCCTGCGTGACGCTCGCGCCTGGCGGCACGTCGTCGGTAATCCAGACATTGCCGCCGATGACGGCGCCCTTGCCCAGCGTGACCCGTCCGAGGATCGTCGCGCCCGCGTAGATGACCACGTCGTCTTCCACCACCGGATGCCGCGGCAGGCCCTTCTGCAGGTTGCCTTCGGTGTCGGTCGGAAAGCGCTTGGCGCCGAGCGTGACGGCCTGGTAGAGCCGCACGCGCTTGCCGATGACGGCCGTCTCGCCGATCACGACGCCCGTGCCGTGGTCGATGAAGAAGCCCGCATCGATCTGCGCGCCCGGGTGGATGTCGATGCCCGTCTGCCCATGCGAGAGCTCTGCCACGATGCGCGCCAGCAGCGGCAGGCCGAGCTTGTAAAGCTCATGCGCCAAGCGGTGATGAATCATCGCGAGCACGCCGGGGTAGCACAGCAGCACCTCGTCGACGCTGCGCGCGGCGGGGTCGCCCTGGTAGGCAGCGAGCACGTCGCTGTCGAGCAGGCGGCGCAGGCCGGGCAGCGCGTTCGCGAACCGGCGCACGGCTTCGGTGGCCGTGTCGTCGATCTCGCTCGCGGGGCGCGGCTCGTGGCGCGCGTTGAAGTTCAGTTCGAGCCGGGCCTGCACGAGCAGCGCCTGCAGGGCGGCATCGAGCGTGTGGCCGACATAGAAGTCTTCGCTCTCGTGGCGCAGGTCCGGCGGGCCGAGCCGCATCGGAAAGAGCGCACCTTTCAGCGACTCGACGATCTGCGCGAGCGCGTCGCGCGACGGAAACTCGCGCGCACCGGGCTCCCGCGATCGGCGCTGTGAATCGCGCCACTCGTCGCGCACGCCATGCAGCGCACGCACGATGTCGCTTACCTCGAAATGGGCCATGTGTTTTTCTCTCGGGGAACGTCTTGTGTTGGGGATTTCAGTCCTGCACCCACGGCAGCTTGTGGAAACGCCAGCCGTCTGCACCGCCACGGTGCTGGTGCGCGTCGATCTCGCCCTCGAAACCTTCGAGCACGTTGAAGACATTCGTGAAACCGGCCTTGGCAGCCGCCTCGGCAGCCAGTGCGGAGCGCTTGCCGCTGCGGCACAGCAGCAGCACCACGGCGTCCTTGCCGCCGTCTTTCGCCAGCTTGGCCTCGAGTTCGCGCACAAAGCGCGGGTTGCGCGTGAGCGCCGTGCCCGTGGCCCAGGCCACGTGCAGGCTGTCGGGCACGTGCCCGACAAACTTGCGCTCTTCGCCCGAGCGCACGTCAACCAGCACGGCATGGCCCTTCTGCACCAGTTCCCAGGCCACCGGTGGCGTCACGCCGCCGGCATAGGGCCAATTGCTTTCGGCGGCCTTGGCGCGCGCCTGTTCCAGTGCTTCGGGCAAGACGAGTTCTTCTTCAACTTCCACTGACATGCTGTGCGGCTCCTGTTGTGCGTTGGATACGCCTTGATGGCGATAACCACCACTGTAGGAGCCGCACGCCGAAGCTCAAACAACTGAAAAGTCGATTCCTAACAACCATCCGATCTATAGAAACAGGCTCAGGCAGCCGCTTCTGCAGCTTCGGCAGCGCGCACGGCCGGAGCCGTCCGGTCCACGCTCGTCGCGCCATCCACGCCATACGGCACGTCGCCCGCGATCGTCACCCGCCGCACCACTCGGTGCTGGTCGCCGTAGTCATTGATTGCATAGTGCTGCGTGGCGCGGTTGTCCCAGATCGCCACGTCGCCCTGCGTCCAGCGCCAGCGCACCGTGTTCTCCAGGCGGTGCACATGGCTCTGCAGCACGCTCAGCAGATGGCCCGAGTCGTGCGTCGAATGGCCGGCCAGCCTCTTCACGAAATGGCCCAGCACCAGGCTGCGCTCGCCGGTTTCGGGGTGCACGCGCACCACCGGGTGCTCGGCTTCGAGCAGGCGGCGCGTGAACACTTCTTTGTAGCGACGGGCGCCCTCGTCGTTCAGGTCGACCGGCAGGCGCGCGGCGGCGTAGTCGTAGTCGTTGCCGTGGATGGCGCGCAGGCGGTCGGCCAACGCCTTGAGGTCATCGGGCAGGCTCTCGTAGGCCGCCACCGTGTTGGCCCAGACGGTGTCGCCGCCATAGGCCGGGATCACCACCGCACGCAGGATCGACACCTGCGGATAGGCGACCTCGAAAGTCACGTCGGTGTGCCACGAATTGGCGCGACCGCCGTGGCGTGAGTCGAGCTCCAGCAGCCGCGTGCCGTCCTTCGAGGGCACGGTCGGGTGCGGCACCAGTTCGCCCCACAGGCGCCCGAAGGCTTCCTGCTGCGCATCGTCCAGGTGCTGCTGGCCGCGGAAGAACAGCACCTTGTGCTTGAGCAGCGCGGCCTTGATCGACTGGAAAACCTCCGGCTGCAATGCGCCGGAGAGCCGCACGCCGCGCACCTCCGCGCCGATGTGGCCGGCCTGCCGGACGATGTCGAGTTCGTTGTCCTGCGCAACGACCGGGGAAGAAAGAATGGCGCTCATCGAAGGTCCTCTTTGGTTGATGGAAGAAAGGAAAGGAACAAAGGCTCAATAGGCAAAGCGCAGGCCGGCAGGCAAACCACCCACCGGATACAGCGGCGCTTCGGTCGGTGGCGGCGTGCCCGCGAACTCGCGCAGCACCTCTTCCTTGACGTGGGTGAAGGCCAGGTCTACGCGATTGCGCGGATGTGCAAGCTCCACCGGCACGATGCGGCGGATGCGCCCGGGGCGCGGCTCCATCACCACCACCTTGTCGCCAAGGTACACGGCCTCCTCCACGTCGTGCGTGACGAGGATCATGGTGATGCCCTCGGCCTGCCAGATGCGGTGCAGCTCCTGCTGCAGATGCGCGCGCGTCATCGCGTCGAGCGCGCCGAAAGGCTCGTCGAGCAGCAATATCTCGGGCCGGTTCACCAGCGCCCGCGCAATCGCCACGCGCTGCGACATGCCACCCGACAGCTGATGCGGATAGGCACTCTCGAAGCCCTTGAGCCCGACCAGCTCGATGTGCGCCTGCACCTCCTTGCGCTTCTGCTGTGCACCGAGCCCGGCATTGAGCAGGCCCAGCGCGATGTTGTCCCGCACCGTGAGCCACGGGAACAGCCGGTGCTCCTGGAACACGATGCCGCGGTCGAGGCTGGTGCCGACGATGCGATTCCCGTCGATGAGTACCTCGCCGCGGTAGTCCGCTTCGAGGCCGACGATCAACCGCAGCAGCGTCGACTTGCCGCATCCGCTGGAGCCCACGATGCTGACGAACTCACCCGGCGTGATGGTCAGGCTGATGTCGTCGAGCACCTTCAGCGGTGCGCCCTCGACCTCGTATTGCTTGCTGAGCTGGCGTATTTCCAGCGTGGCGGCGTGTGCCATTGCGTTGTTCTTTCTTCTCTTGTTCAGAAGCCGGCCACGGAACGTCCGCGCCAGGCCAGCAGGCGGTTCTCGATGCGCGTAGCGATCCAGTTGAGCGTGAAGCCCACGAGCCCGACCACGATCACGCCGAAGATCACCAAGTCCATGCGGAAGTGGTCGCGCCCATCGATCATGGTGTTGCCGATGCCCTTGCCCGAGACCAGCAGGTACTCCGCCCCGAGCGTGGCAAGCCATGCGTAGATCAGCGCCAGGTGAATGCCCGCGAAGATCGACGGCGACGCGCTCGGCAGCACCACACGCGTGAACAACTGCCAGCGGTTGAAGCGCAGCACCCGCGCCACCTCGACCAGGTCGCCCGGCACGCTGCGAATGCCCTCGAAGGTGTTGAGCACCACCGGAAAGAAAGCCGCGAGCGACAGAAAGGCCACCTTGGCCGCGTCACCCAGCCCGAACCAGACAGACAGCAGCGGAATCCATGCGAACAGCGAGATCTGCTTGAGCGTGTGGAAGCCCGGCCCCACCAGGTTCTCGAACAACCGCGACAGGCCCAGCGCCGCGCCGAACAGCAGCCCCGCGCTCGCGCCGATGGCAAAACCCGCCAGGTCGCGCCACAGGCTGGCGGAGAGCCCTACCCATAGCTCCCCGCTCGTGGCCTGCTCCACCGCCTGTTGCCAGACGCTGTCGATAGACACCAGCAGCGGCGAACTCGACCAGCCGAAGCGGAAGGCTGCCCACCAGAGCGCCATCAGCAATGCAGGCAGCACCCAGCCGCGCAGGGGTTTCGGCACGCGGCGAAAGAGGTTCCCGGCACTCATCAGAACCCCGCCCGCCGCCAGCGCAGCAACCGCGTCTCGATCAGCGCGAGCATCTTGTCGAGCACGAAGCCGACCAGCCCCACCATCACTACCGCCGCCAGCACCACGTCGAGCTGGAACAGCTGCCGCCCGAACACAATCATGTAGCCCAGCCCTTCGCTCGACGCCAGCAACTCGACCACCACCAGCGCGAGCCAGGCGTGCGTGAAGCCGTAGCGCACGCCGTTCCAGATGGGTGCCGCCGCGGCCGGGAACACCACGCGCGACAGCAATTGCCAACGGCTGAACCGGAACACCCGCGCCACTTCGATGTAGCGCGTGGGCACGTTCTGGATGCCCTTGTAGGTGTTGAGCGCAATGGGCACCAGCGAGGCCTTGGCAATCAGGATGATCTTGAGCGCCTCGTCGATGCCCACCATCAGCATCAGCAACGGCAGCCAGCCGAGCACCGGCACCTGCGCGAAGGCCTTGAACAGCGGATAGACGTAGTCCTTGAAGGTCGGCGACAGCCCCATCGCAGTGCCGATCAGCAACCCGCCCACCAGCCCGACGCCGAAGCCCGCGAACACGCGCCAGAGGCTGATGCGCAGGTTGTCGAGCAGCTCGCCGCTGCGCAACGCATCGGCGAAAGTCGCTGCCACCGCTTCGGGCGACGGCAGCACCTGCGGCGCGATCCATTCGTTGCGCGCCGCGATGTGCCACAGCAGCAGCACGGCCAGCGGCACCGGCCAGGCGAGCAGCAGGCGTGTCGTGCCAGGCAGCCATCGGCGCCATGCCGCAAGGGGCGACGTTCGCCCGACGACCGGGAGCGACAGCTCCGGAGGCAGCACCGCACTCATGCGGCCGCCTTGAGATCACGCGCCAGCAGATGCCGGTTCGCGGGCCGCGCCAGCCCCAGGTTCTCGCGCAGCGTGCGGCCTTCGTACTCATGGCGGAACAGGCCGCGGCGCCGAAGCTCAGGCACCACCTGCGTCACGAAGTCATCCAGCCCGCCGGGCAAGGTCGGCGGCATGACGTTGAAGCCGTCGGCCGCCTCTTCTTCGAACCACTGCTGCAGCTGGTCGGCAATCTGCGAGGCCGTGCCGTGAATCGACCAGTGACCGCGCGCCGTGCCCACGCGCTGGTAGAGCTGGCGAATGCTCAGGCCCTCGGTGCGCGCCAGTTCGGTCACGAGCCGGAAGCGGCTCTTGGGCCCGTTCGGCTCTGGCAAGTTACCGGGCAGCGGGCCATCGACCGGATAGCCCGTGAGATCCACGCCACCGATCACCGTCGACAGCAGCGCCACGCCCACGTCGGGCGGAATCAGTGATTGCAGCTCCTCGAGCTTTTCCTTCGCATGCTGCTCGCTCTGCCCCACCACGGGGAACACGCCCGGCAAGATCTTGAGCCCCTCGGGGTCGCGGCCATGGTGCGCCAGCTGCGCCTTCAGGCCGCGATAGAAAGCCTGCGCGCCCGCCAGCGACTGCTGCGCGGTGAAGATCACCTCCGCCGTCGCTGCGGCCAGCGCCTGCCCCGCTTCCGAAGCGCCGGCCTGCACCACCACCGGGTGCCCCTGCGGCGGCCGCGCGACGTTGAGCGGGCCGCGCACGCGAAAGTGCTTTCCCTGGTGCGCCAGCACATGCAGCCGGTCGGGGTCGAAGTATTCGCCGGCCGCCTTGTCGTGCGTGAAGGCATCGTCGTCCCACGAATCCCACAGCCCTGTCACCACATCGACGAACTCCCGCGCGCGCTCGTAGCGCAGCGCGTGCTCGGGATGCCGGTCGAGGTTGAAGTTCAGCGCCTCGGCCTCGTTGGACGAGGTGACGACGTTCCAGCCCGAGCGTCCGCCGCTCAGGTGATCGAGCGAAGCAAACTTGCGCGCCACGTGATACGGCTCGTTGTAGGTGGTCGACACCGTGGCAATCAGGCCCAGCCGCTCGGTCACGGCCGCGAGCGCCGACAGCAACGTCAACGGCTCGAAGCCAGAGACCCGTGCGCTGCGATGCAGGGTGCGCGACGCCGAGGCATCTCGAATGCCCACGCTGTCGGCCAGGAACACCGCATCGAACTTCGCGCGCTCCGCCGTCTGCGCCAGTGCCTTGTAGTGCGCGAAACCGAGCCCGGCCTGCAGCGGCACATCGGGGTGGCGCCACGCCGCCACATGATGGCCGGTCGCCATCAGGAAGGCATTGAGCTTGATCTGCCGCTTGCTGCTGCTCATCGCGCCACCGCCACTTGCTTGCCGCTGACTTCGCCATTGGCCTCGTACACAGGCCAGTAGTTCTCCAGCTTCAGCTCGCGCAGCGCTGCATCGAGAAAGCTGCGATCGAACCAGTTGTCGATCTCTGCCTTGCCGCGCACCAACTTGAGCGCCAGTGCCTGTTCGGCCGAATCCTTGTAGCGCTGCACCAGGAACGGATCGAGCAGCGGCGACAGGCGCACGCGCAGCGGCTGGCCGATGAAGTCCTCGCGCCAGTATTTCTCGGCCACCTCGGCCTTGCCCCATTGCCTGAACACTTCGTCGCGCTGCGATTCGTCGGAGTAGCGTCGCGCCACCGTCACCAGCGACTTGACGATGCGCTGCGTGGCCTTGGGATAGCTCCGCGCGAAATCGTCCGAGGCCAGCAGCACGGTTTGCCGCGTGTACTTGAATGAATCCTCGGAAGCCGAATAGATCACCTTCGCCGCGCCCTTGTCGCGCAGCACGAACAGCTCGACATAGCCGAACGCGCCGTCGATGTCCCTGGTGGCCAGCGCGGCCTGTGCGCCCGGCAGGTCGAGGTTGATGAGGCGGACGTCGCTTTCCTTCAGCCCGTGCGCGGCCAGCGCGCGCACGGCCGCGAGATGCAGGTTCGTGCCCTTGTAGAGCGCGATGCGCTTGCCGCGCAGGTCCTCGATGCGCTTGACCGGCGAATCCGGCGGCACCGCAAGGTAAAGGCCATTGCGCACCCCCGAGCCCGCGATGATCCGAGTCTTGACTCCGCCCGCGCGGTGCACGATGGAAGGCAGGTCGCCCTGCCAGGCCAGGTCGAGTTGTTTGTTGACCAGTGCCTCGTTCACCGCCGGGCCCGCGCCCTTGAAGAACACCCACTCGATCTTCGTGCCGTCAGCCTTGAATTCTTCTTCAAGCCCGCCGAAGGCATGCAGCAGCGCCGCAGACGACCCGCCGAAGCGCACCGGGTTGCCCACGCCGCCGGTGGCGACACCGATGCGGATGGTGGCCGGCGCTTCGGTGTTAGCCGCCAGCAGGCGTGGTGCGGCGGCGATCAAAGGCCACGCAGCAGCGTGACGAAGAAACGAACGTTTGAGCATGAGCGGCAACCTTGGTTTCGATGAATCCAGAAGATTCTGCGAGGCGGGTGCGCGAGGCGGAAGGAAGCTGTTCGCGCTTTCTAATGCGCCCCGCGACTAAGGGTGATTGCCGTTTGGATACAGCCAAAAGAAAACCCGCCGTAGCGGGTAACCAGGGGGAGAACGCCTTGGTTGGTATGTCAGGGCTTGTCGCGTTCAGCTCGCACCCACTTCAACCGAAACTCCGCTTCGCTGGCAGAGAGCTGCCCTTCCGCCACCAGCCTCTTGAGCCTTCGCTCATCCGCGCGGTTCAGTGCATCTTTCAGGAGAGCCATCTTGCGCTCCCGGCAAGGGCTGCATTCGTAGAAGCTCGTCGGACTCCCCGTGTGCTTCATCTTTGCGTCGTACTCAAGGGCAAGAGCTCGCCCATTGGGTTCGATACCCATGGCGAGGATTTTTCCGTTCTTGAACGTGACGAGGGCACTCCCTTCGCACCCTGTGGTATCGGTTCTTTCCGGGTCGTAGGCTTTCCACGAAACCCTGCGCATATGCCGCAAGGCGTAGCGGACGTCCTCTTCTGCCAGCACGACATCGTCGCAGTTCAGAAAATCCTTGTTCTCCCAGGCACCTCGGTGCGAAGGGTGTGTGACTTCCACTTTCTGCACATACGCGATGGGGTACCGCTTGTCAGCGGCCTGCGCTGAAGATGTTCCCGCTGCCACGATCAGTATCGTGGCCACGAGATTGTTGATCTTGCGCATCAAGGCCCTTTGCGCGCTGAACGCGCCTTCTGCAGCAGAAGTTCCGCTTCAGTGGAAGAAATCCGTCCTTGCGCCACCAGCTTCTTGAGCCTGCGCTCATCGGCTCGATCGAAAGCGTCCTGAAGAAGGATCATCTTGCGCTTCCTGCACGGATCGCACCCATAGTAGCTTTCAGGAACACCGGTAGGTTCGAGTTTGGCGTTCGCTTCGAAGATGTTGATCCTCCCCGTGGGCTCGACTCCGATGACGATGATCTTTCCATTTCTGAAAGTGACGGAAGCACCACCTGAACACCCCGTCCTCTCCGTCTCCTCGCTGAAAAATGCCTTCTCTGTGACCCTGCGTATGTGCCGCAGCGCATATCGCACATCCTCTTCGGTCAGGACGACATCGGAGCAATCTAGGAGATTTTTGTCTTCCCACACAGACCCGCTGGAGGGCTCGACGACTTCGATCTTCCTTACGGAATCAAGCGGGTATCGCTTGTCCGCCGCGTGAGTCGGGGCACCCATTGCGGTTGCAACCAGCGCCATCAAAAGAATGCTTACTTTGCTCATGGTGTGGGTATGGGGAGCGTCCAGTTCGCGCCTTGCGCCTCGGTACTGTTCTTTCTGCTGACATCCGGGTGACGAAACACTTCGCTCGTTGCGAGTTGCATTGAGCTCTGGAGCACATGAACGAGCCACGAAAGCGCCTGGTTCTGAGCTGCTGTTGGAGTGGGAAAGACACCGGCGTCTCCCCGCAGTCTTTCCAGAGGCATTTTTCTTTGCTTGAGAGTCGGGTTAAATCCCTCCGGCAATCTTGCTCTTCCCACCATTTCGATTCCTATGGCTTCCATATTGCTCGGATAGCGGTCTCCTGGCGCTCTACGCATCTCGATCCGATGCATCGCCCTCGCGCGTGACTGAGCATTCCGTGTTCGTCAATTTCAACGAGCATGGGGTTCCTCCCTGAATATCTTTGATTGGTTAACGACTCTTCACGAGGCGTTTCCCAGCATCGACACACGACACGGATCGCACCTCGCGGCGCGGATGCTATGGCGATGTCTTCAAAGAAAATTCAGGGTCTTGAAAGATTCGATGGATTCCAGAAATTCAGCACGGTCGATGAATCCACACCCTGTAAACCCCTGCAAACACGAAGCCCAGAAACGAAAAAACCCGGCGCCATGACAGCGCCGGGTTGTCGCAGATGCCCGAGGGTCCGTCAGAGCTTCGCGATCGAAACCTCGGTCGACTTCACGAGCGCGACCACGTCGGAGCCCACCTTCAGTTGCAGCTCGTCGACCGAGCGCGTGGTGATGACGGAGGTGACGATGCCCCAGGCGGTCTCGACATCGACTTCGGAGACGACGTCACCGCGGATGATCTCGCGGACCTTGCCCTTGAACTGGTTGCGCACGTTGATGGCTTGGATGGACATGATGGTTTCTCTTTCAGGTTGAAGCAGGGATGGATGGATGAATGGGCCGGAGCGTCAGACGATCTCGGCCACGTCGTCGAACGCCAGCCGGGGGCCGCGCTCGAAAGTGCCGGCGTGGTCGGCCACGCCGAGGTTGACGAGGAAGTTGGCGCGGTAGCGCCCGTCGGGGAAGAAGGCCTTGTCGACCAGGTCGGCGTTGAAGCCCGACTGCGGCCCTGCGTCGAGCCCGAGCGAGCGCGCCGCCAGGATCAGGTAGGCGCCCTGCAGGCTGCTGTTGCGGAAGGCCGTGGCCTGTGCGGCTTCGGCGCTCTTCTCGAAGAAGGGCTTGGCGTCGTAGGCCGGGAACTGCGTGGGCAGGTGCTCGTAGAAGCGCGTGTCGTGCGCCACGATCACCGTGACACCGGCCGCCAGCGTCTGCGCAGTGTTGCCCGCGGACACGGCTGGCTTGAGCTTCGCCTTGGCTTCTTCGCTGCGCACGAACACGTAGCGCGCCGGTTGGGCGTTGTAGGCGGTCGGGCCCCACTTCAGCAGGTCGTAGAGCTTGTGGATCAGTTCGTCGGTCACGGGCACGGGCTTGAAGGCGTGCACGGTGCGGGCCTTGCGGAACAGCTGGTCCAGCGCGGCTTCGGGAATGGATTGCAGTGTGGTCATGTCTTCAAAAAGGTGTTTCAGTTCGACGCTGCTGCGAGCGCTTGGTCGAGGTCGGCGATCAGGTCGTCGATGTGTTCGATGCCGACCGACAGGCGCACGGTGTCTTCGGTCACGCCGGCCTTGGCCAGCTCCTCGGGTGACAGCTGCCGGTGCGTGGTCGAGGCGGGGTGCGTGGCCAGCGAGCGCACGTCGCCGATGTTCACGAGGCGCGTGAAGAGCTTCAGCGCATCGAGGAACTTCGCCCCTCCCTCGCGACCCGCACCGATGCCGAAGGTCAGCACGCCGCTGGAGCGGCCGCCGAAGTACTTCTTTGCCAGCGGGTAGTCGGGGTGGTCTTCGAGCGCCGCGTAGTTCACCCAGTTCACGGCCTTGCTCTGCTTCAGGTGCTGCGCCACTGCGAGTGCGTTGCTGCTGATGCGGTCCATGCGCAGCGCCAGCGTCTCGATGCCCTGCAGGATCAGGAAGGCGTTGAACGGCGAGATGGCCGCACCGGTATTGCGCAGCGGCACCACGCGCGCACGGCCGATGTAGGCGGCCGGGCCCAGCGCCTCGGTGTAGACCACGCCGTGGTAGCTCACGTCAGGCTCGTTCAGGCGCCTGAAGCGCTGCTTGTGCTCGGCCCACGGGAACTTGCCCGAATCGACGATGGCACCGCCGATGCTGGTGCCGTGGCCGCCCAGGTATTTGGTGAGCGAGTGCACCACGATGTCGGCGCCGTGTTCGATAGGCCGGCTCAGGTACGGCGAAGGCACTGTGTTGTCGACGATCAGCGGCACGCCATGGCGATGCGCGATCTCGGCAATGGCCGCGATGTCGGTCACGTTGCCCGCCGGGTTGCCCAGTGATTCGACGAACACCGCCTTGGTCTTCTCGTCGAACAGCTTCTCGAAGCTTGTCGGATCGCGGTGGTCCGCGAAGCGCGTGGTGATGCCGAACTGCGGCAGCGTGTGGGCGAACAGGTTGTAGGTGCCGCCATACAGCGCGGTGCTGCTGATGATGTTGTCGCCGGCCTCGGCGATGGTCTGGATCGCGTAGGTCACGGCCGCCTGGCCCGAGGCCAGCGCCAGCGCCGCAATGCCGCCTTCAAGCGCGGCCACGCGCTGCTCCAGCACGTCCTGCGTGGGGTTGTTGATGCGGGTGTAGATGTTGCCCGGCACCTTCAGGTCGAACAGGTCCGCGCCGTGCTGCGCGCTGTCGAAGGCATAGGCCACCGTCTGGTAGATCGGCGGAGCGACCGCGCGGGTGGTCGGTTCGGGCGAGTAGCCGGCGTGCACCGACAGGGTTTCGAATTTCCAGTTCTGCGACATGCGACTGCCTTTCAAAGGGGCGGATGGATGAAAGAAGCTCAGATCGCCCAGCGCAATGCGTGCGCGGGGGTGCTGAGCCAGCTTGCGTCGGTGCTCTCTGGCGCGGTGTCTTCCGGCTTCTGCAGCACCCTGTCGAGGATTCGTTTTTCAATGGCCGCGAAGGCCGGGTCGCCCTGCGAGCGCGGGCGGGCCAGCGCGATGTTCTCGTCGAGCGCGATGCGGCCGTCTTCGATGAGGATCACGCGGTCGGCCAGCGCCACGGCCTCCTGCACGTCATGCGTCACCAGCAAAGCGGTGAAGCGGTGGCGCTGCCACAGGTTCTCGATGAGGCGGTGCATCTCGATGCGCGTCAGCGCATCCAGCGCCCCCAGCGGCTCGTCGAGCAGCAGCAGGCGCGGGTGATGCACCAGCGCGCGGGCCAGAGCCACGCGCTGCCGCTGGCCGCCCGACAGGCGCGCCGGCCATTCGTTCTCGCGGTCGGCCAGGCCGACTTGCGCCAGCACTTCCTTGCCGCGCGCCTTGGCGTCGTTGGGCAGGCCCAGCGTCACGTTGTCGAGCACGCGCCGCCACGGCAGCAGGCGCGCCTCCTGAAACATGATGCGGGTGTCGTCGTGCAGGCCATGCACGGCCTTGCCGTCGGTGTAGAGGCCACCGGCGCTCGGCTCCTCCAGCCCCGCGATGAGCCGCAGCAGCGTGCTCTTGCCGCAGCCGCTGCGCCCGACGATGGCGATGAACTGGCCCGGCTCGATGGTCAGGCGCGTGTTGCGCAGCACTTCGCGCGCACCGTAGCGCTTGTGCAGGCCGCGCGCTTCGAGGCGCACGCCGCCGGCGATGGCCTGGGGTTGGATGTCTTTCAGGACGGCACTCATGGGCTTCAGGCTCCGGGTTTGAAAAGCGCCACGTTCAGCGCATCGATTTTTCGGGGGAGCAGCTTTTCCGTGAAGAAGGCATCGGCGATGCGCTGCTGCTCGGTCAGGGCCTCGGCCACCACCGGACGCACGGCATAGCTGCGGCGGCTGTTGGCCTGCTCGATGGTTGCGGCGTCCAGGCCCCATACGGGCGACAGCAGCGCGGCCGCGTCCTTCGGGTTCTGCTTGACCCACTTGCCGGTCTTCTCGAGCTCGGCGTAGACCACGCGCAGCACGTCGGGCCGGGCCTTCGCGAACTTGGTGCTCGCGAGGTAGTAGCGCTGGTACGAAGCGATGCCCGCACCGTCGGCCAACACGCGTACCTTCGACTGGCGCTGCGCGGCAGCGAGGAACGGGTCCCACACCACCCATGCGTCGATGGCGCCCTTCTCGAAGGCGGCGCGGCCATCGGCGGGGGTGAGGTAGGCGGGCTCGATGTCCTTGAACGACAGGCCGGCCTTGTCGAGCGCGGCGATCAGCAGGTAGTGCGCGCCAGCGGCTTTCGCGAAGCCGATCTTCTTGCCCTTCAGATCGGCCACCGTCTTGATCGGCGAGTCTTCGCGCACCACGATGGCCTGTGCGGCCGGCGACGGTGCTTCCTGCGCAATGAAGGTCAGGTCTGCTCCGGCGGCCTGCGCGAACACCGGCACGGTGTCGGCCACGTCGGCGCTGATGTCCAGGTTGTCGAGGTTCAGCGCCTCCAGCAGCGGCAGGCCGCTGGTGAACTCGTGCCAGCTCAGCGTGACGTTGAGCGGCGCGAGCTGCTTTTCGAGCGCGCCCTGTGCCTTGAGCACGGCGATCAGCGTCGACGACTTCTGGTAGCCGAGCCGCACGGTCGCGGGCCGGGCGGCCACGCCCTGCGCAAGCACCGCGCTGGCGCCGAACGCGCCCAGCGTGGCGATGACGGTGCGACGGGAAACATGGAATTGCGTCATGCCCCCGCCCTCACTTCGCCTTCTTCTGGTAGCCAGGATGCCACCGCAGCCACCACTGCTCCAGCCCGCGCGCGAACAGGTCGGCCAGCTTGCCGAGCAGCGCGTACAGCAGGATGCCCACCAGCACGATGTCGGTCTGCAGGAACTCGCGGGCATTCATCGTGAGGTAGCCGATGCCGGCCTGCGCCGAGATGGTCTCCGCCACGATCAGGATCACCCACATCAGGCCCAGCGAGAAGCGCAGGCCCACGAGAATCGACGACAGCGCGCCCGGCAGGATCACCTCGCGGTACAGCTGCCAACGCGACAGGCCGTAGGTGCGCCCCATCTCGATCAGCTGCGGATCGACGTTGCGGATGCCGTGGAAGGTGTTCAGGTAGATCGGAAAGAACACCGACACCGAAATCAAGAACAGCTTGGCCGATTCGTCGATGCCGAACCACAGGATCACCAGCGGAATCAGCGCCAGCGCCGGAATGTTGCGCACCATCTGGATGGTGGAGTCGAGCAGCGTCTCGGCGAACTTCACCGAGCCCGTGAGCAGGCCGAGCGCAAGCCCCGCCCCGCCGCCGATGGCCAGCCCCGCGAGCGCACGACCCGCGCTGACCTTCACGTGCGTCCACAGCTCGCCCGACACCGTGAGGTTCCACGCAGCCTTGACCACGTCGACAGGCGCCGGCAGCACGCGCGTGCTGAGCCAGCCCAGCGACGACGCAATCTGCCAGAAGACGATGAGCCCGACCGGCACGAGCCACGGCACCAGTCGCCCGGCGACGTTGGCAGCGAAGCTCCTGAATGCGTTGCCGGTGTTCTCGGTGGGTGCCACGGCCGGCAGCTCCTGAACTTGTTCGGTCATGGCGGTCCTTCAGCTTTGGGAGACGAGCCTGGATGGCGCATCGAGATTGGCGACGACCTCGCCGAAGGGCCCGCTGAGCGAACCGCCTGCCAGACGCGTCTGCGCCTTGCGGGAGAGCAGCGGGAACACCAGCTCGGCGAAGCGGTAGGCCTCTTCGAGATGCGGGTAGCCCGAGAGAATGAATTTGTCGAGCCCGAGCGCCGCGTATTCCTCGATGCGCGCAGCAACGGTCTTCGGGTCACCGACCAATGCGGTGCCAGCCCCGCCACGCACGAGGCCCACACCAGCCCAGAGGTTCGGCGCAATCTCAAGCTCGGCGCGCGAGCGCTTGGCGCCGCCAGCATGCAGCGCGGCCATGCGGCGCTGGCCTTCGGAATCCATGCGCGCAAACGCAGCCTGCGCGCGGATGACGGTCTCGTCGTCCACGCGGCTGATCAGTTCTTCGGCGGCCTTCCACGCGGCGTCTTCGGTCTCGCGCACGATCACATGCAGGCGAATGCCGAACTCGACCTTGCGGCCCTGCCGCTCGGCGCGGGCGCGCACGTCGGCGATCTTCTTCGCGACTTCCGCGGGCGGCTCGCCCCAGGTGAGGTACGCATCGACCTGCTCCGCGGCGAGGTCGTGCGCATCAGCCGACGAGCCGCCGAACCACACGGGCGGATACGGCTTCTGCACCGACGGGTAAAGCAGCTTCGCACCCTTCACGCTCAGGTGCTTGCCTTCGAAGTCGAAAGCCTGCCCGTCGTGGCTGCGCGCGATGATCTCGCGCCAGATGCGGATGAACTCTGCCGACTGTTCGTAGCGCGACGCATGGTCGAGGTACACGCCGTCGCCTTCGAGCTCGGCCTGGTCACCGCCGGTCACGAGATTCACGAGCAGGCGCCCGCCGGAGAGCCGGTCGAAGGTCGCGGCCATACGCGCGGCCAGGCTGGGCTGGTGCAGGCCGGGGCGCACCGCCACCAGGAACTTGAGCTTCTTCGTCGCACCGATCAGGCTCGACGCGATGACCCACGGGTCTTCGCACGAGCGGCCCGTCGGAATGAGCACGCCTTCGTAGCCGAGGTTGTCGGCCGCGCCGGCAATCTGCTGCAGGTAAGCCAGGTCGATGGGGCGTGCGCCCTCGCTCGTGCCGAGGTAGCGGCTGTCGCCGTGCGTGGGGAGGAACCAGAAGATCTGCATCACGCAATCCCCGCGCCGGCGGCTTCGAGCAGGTTGATCTTTTTCGGGATCAGCTTCAGTGCGAAGAAGGTGTCGGCAATCTGTTGCTGCTCCGCGAGGATGGCCTTGGTGATGGGTGTGGTGCCGTAGTCCACCCGGCCCACCGACAAATCGGCCACCGGCTTCGGCAGGCCCCAGAGCGTGGCCAGTTCGGCCGCGTAGTCGCCCTTGTTGGCTGCGCCCCAGACGTCGATCTTGTTGATCTCCTCGACCGCGATGGCCAGCACGTCGGCGTTCTTCGCCACGTAGTCGAGCGACGAGAAGTAGTAGCCACGGTTGCCGACCACGCCGGTGGCGTCGGCCAGCACGCGCGCTTCGAGCGACTTTTCGGCTGCGGCGAGGAACGGGTCCCAGATGACCCAGGCGTCGACCGAGCCCTTCTCGAAGGCGGCGCGCGCATCGGCCGGCGGCAGGTAGACCAGGTTCAGGTCGGTGTACGGCAGCCCGTGCTTCTCGGCCAGCTTGACGATGAGGTAATGAACGTTCGAGCCCTTGTTGAGCGCGATCTTCTTGCCCTTCAGATCGGCCACGGTCTTGATGGCCGAACCCTTGGGCACGATCACCGCTTCCGCCCGCGGACGCGGCACCGTCGCGGCCACATAGGCCAGCGGCGCACCGGCTGCCTGCGCGAAGATGGGCGGCGCCTCGCCCACGTCGCCGAAGTCGATGGAGCCGACGTTCAGCGCCTCGAGCTGCACGGGGCCGGCGGTGAACTCGGTCCACTTCACGGTCACGCCGAGTGGTGCGAGTCGCTTCTCGAGCGTGCCGCGACCCTTGAGGACGCTCAGCGGCCCCTTCTGGTTGCCGATGCGAAGCTGGCGTGCGGGCGCCTGTGCCAGCGCAGCAAAAGAAGGCAGCGCAATGGCGGCAGCAACGCCCTGGATCAGGCGACGTCGGGGTGCGGAAATCAATGTCATGGCAATGCTTGGGTATGGATGTGCCGCGCGGTCAGGCGGCGGCAATGAAACTCACGATCAGCGCAATGGCGCTGACGACGATGACGCTCACGGCAAGATCGCCCAGCGCGTGCCAGAGGGAGCGCGGCGAGGTGTCGAGCACGGAGTCTTCGGTGGCAACGGGGGTCATGCGTGGATTCCTTGGTCTGCAAAAACTTCAGGCAAAAGCTGTCCCGCACCGCGCGCAGGCGGCTTTCAAGAACGGGAATGAGGGATGAGGTCTGGGCAAGCACGGGCTCGCGACGAGCCCGTGCTTTCAGACGCTACATCGCACGCGAGAAAACGGCACCGGCTCGAAGCCGTGGGTTGCAGGCAGCTTCAGGCCTTCGGTGGCCAGCACCTCGACGGCCTCGTTGAGTCGCTCGGCCAGGTCGTTGTGCACCTGGTAGGCGTTCTCGGGCGTCAGCGCAATCTGCGATTCGCTGGCGTACACGCCCGGCAGGATGTGGCGCGCCGACAGCGACTGCAGCACGGGGCGCAATGCGTAGTCGAGCGCGAGCATGTGGTGCGGGCTGCCGCCGGTGGCCAGCGGCAGCACCGTCTTGCCCTTGAGCGCGTTCTGCGAGAGCAGGTCCAGAAAGACCTTGAGCAGGCCGCTGTAGGCCGCCTTGTAGACCGGCGTGGCCACCACGATCACGCGAGCCGCCGCCACCTGGGCAATGGCACGCTCGATGGCCGGGTTGTTCCACTCGGCCAGCAGCAGCGCCTGCGCCGGCAGCTCGCGGATGGCAAGCCGCTCGATCCGCGCATGGCGCTGGGCCAGCCGCTCGCCCACCGAGTCGAGCAAGGCGGTGGAGCGGGACGGGGCCGTGGGGCTGCCGGCAATCAGGAGAACGGACACGGGAGACTTTCTGTTTTCTTTTTCAGGAATTCAGGGCGAGCCGAACCACGGCGCCAGTCGAACTGGCGCCCTGCACTGCCGGCTTGCTGGGGCGGCTTGGCTTACTTTTGTTTCGTCGTGTAGATCTGATCGAAGGAGCCGCCGTCGGCAAAGTGCTCCTTGTCGGCCTTCGCCCAGCCGCCGAAGGCCTGGTCGATGGTCACCAGCGTCAGCTTGGGGAACTGCTTGTCGTACTTGGCCTTCGCCTTGTCAGACGTCGGGCGGTAGAAGTTGCGGCCCGCAATGTCCTGGCCTTCGTCCGAGTACAGGTACTTCAGGTATTCCTCGGCCACGGCGCGCGTGCCCTTCTTGTCGACGACCTTGTCGACCACCGCCACGCTGGGCTCGGCCAGGATGGAGATGGAGGGCACCACGATTTCGAACTTCTCGGGGCCGAATTCCTTCAGCGCCAGGAAAGCTTCGTTCTCCCAGGCCAGCAGCACGTCGCCCACGCCGCGTTGCACGAAGGTGATGGTCGAGCCGCGCGCGCCGGTGTCGAGCACGGGCACGTTCTTGAACAGGTTGCCGATGTATTCCTTGGCCTTGGCATCGCCGCCGTACTTGCGCTTGGCGAATTCCCACGCGGCCAGGTAGTTCCAGCGGGCGCCGCCCGAGGTCTTGGGGTTCGGGGTGATCACCTGCACGCCGGGCTTGATCAGGTCGTCCCAGTCCTTCAGGCCCTTGGGGTTGCCCTTCTTCACCAGGAACACGATGGTCGAGGTGTAGGGAGCGGAGTTGTGCGGCAGGCGCTTCTGCCAGTCGGCCTTGACGAGGCCACCATGCGTGACGAGCGCGTCGACGTCGCCGCCCAGCGCCAGCGTGGCTACGTCGGCGTCGATGCCGTCGATGATCGAGCGGGCCTGCTTGCCCGAGCCGCCGTGCGACTGCTTGACCGTCACGTCCTGGCCGGTCTTGGCCTTCCAGTACTTGGCGAAGGCCTGGTTGTAGTCCACGTACAGCTCGCGCGTCGGGTCATAGGACACGTTCAGCAGCGTCACCGGGGCTGCGCCGCCCTGGGCAAACGTCGGCAACGCCGACAGGGCCATGGCACTGGCCACGCCGGCACCCAGGGAAAGCTTGATAAAGTCGCGGCGGAGGCTCATGGTGTCTTGCTCTGAAAAGGCATATCAATGAAGCTGCGTATTCTCAATACGACATATAGAAACTGGAACGACCAAGTTTTCAGTTCTAAATAGCCAAATCAACTAAGCAACCGCTTTCCCCACTTTTCCCGTTCAAAGGCAATCGAAATGGCACGCATGGTTCAGTGCATCAAGCTCGGCAAAGAGGCCGAAGGGCTCGACTTCCCGCCCTACCCAGGCGAGCTGGGCAAGCGCCTCTGGGAAAACGTCAGCAAGGAAGCCTGGGCCGCCTGGCTCAAGCAGCAGACCATGCTGGTCAATGAAAACCGGCTGAATCTGGCCGATCTGCGCGCCCGCCAGTACCTGGCGCGGCAGATGGAAAAGCATTTCTTCGGCGAAGGCGCCGACGTGGCCCAGGGCTACGTACCCCCCTCGAACTGAGCCCGTCTTGGCCGCCGAGCCCGTCGCCTGGCGCGCCGACGGCGTCCCCCGCAGCGAGCGCTTCGACGACATCTATCACACCGAAACCGGAGCACTGGCGCAGTCGCGCCATGTGTTTCTGGGTGGCTGCGGGCTGCCCGAGGCCTGGATCGGACAGTCGCAATGGCTGATTCTCGAAACCGGTTTTGGCCTGGGCCTCAATTTCCTGACAACCTGGCAGGCCTGGCGCGCGGACGCCGGGCGGCCACGGATGCTGCACTTCGTCTCTATCGAGGCGCATCCGGTTTCGGCTGAAGACCTGCTGCGCGCGGCCGGGGCGTATCCCGAACTGGCCTCCCTCGCCCGCGAACTGGCCGCGCAGTGGCACGGGCTGCTGCCGGGCTTCCACCGGCTGGCCTTCGACGAAGGCCGCGTGCTGCTCACCCTCTGCATCGGCGACGTGCAGCCAATGTTGCGCGCCCAGCGCTTCGATGCCGACAGCATCTTTCTCGATGGCTTCAGCCCGCAGCAGAACCCTGCGATGTGGTCGGAAGACACGCTCAAGGCCGTGTCGCGCTTTGCGCGGCAAGGCACGCGCATCGCCACCTGGACGATCGCGCGGACGGTGCGCGACGCGCTCAAGCAGTTCGGGTTCTCGGTCGAAAGAGACCAGGGCCTGCCACCCAAGCGCGATTGCCTGCGCGGCGTGTTCGCGCCCGCCTGGACAGTGCGCCGCCGCGGCCCCGTGACCGAGCGCATCGACACGCCGGGCCGCTGCGCCGTCATCGGCGCCGGGCTTGCGGGCGCGGCCGTGGCGGCGAGCCTTGCGCGGCGCGGATGGCAGGTCACCGTGCTGGATGCTGCCGACTGGCCCGCCTCTGGCGCGTCGGGGCTGCCGGTGGGCATGCTCGCGCCACATGTGTCGCCCGATGATGCGCTGCTGTCGCGGCTCACGCGAGCCGGCATCCGCGCCACGTGGGCCGAACTGACACGATTGCTGGAAGAAGGCCGCGACTGGCGCGCCAGCGGCGTGCTGGAGCGCCGGCCCGATGGCGACACGCGCGTGCCGGCTGGCTGGAGCGATGGCGGCCCCAACGAATCGTGGCCCGCGAGCGCCGGGCAATTGGCGGCTGTCAGACTGCCGAGCGATGCGCCCGCCCTCTGGCACGCACGCGCCGCCTGGGTGCGGCCGCACCGGCTGATCGCCGCGTGGCTGCGGCAGCCGGGAGTCGAGTTTCGTGGTGGGTGCAAGGTGGAGCGCCTGGAGCGGCACGCGAGCGGCTGGCAACTGTTCGACCCGGCCGGCCAGTTGCTGATCGACGTCGACCGCGTGGTAATAGCCGCAGGCTTCGAATCAGACCGATTCGCCCCCAGGCTCCCTCTTCAGCCGGTGCGCGGCCAAGTCGCCTGGGGCCACATGGCCGACGGCCTCGAACTGCCCGCCACGCCCCTCAACGGCGACGGCCATCTGGTCGCTCACGTGCCCGACGCCGAGGGCACCCCAATCTGGCTGGCCGGCGCGACCTTCGACCGCGACAGCACGGACCTCGCCCCCACCGACGCGGACAGCGAAGCCAACCGCGAGCGCCTTGCGCGGCTGCACCCTGCCGCGGCCTCCGCGCTGGCCCCTTCGTTCGCGCACGGCCAGGTCAATGCCTGGGTCGGCATCCGCTGCGCCTCGGGCGACCGGCGCCCGCTGGTCGGCCCGCTCGACGCCGATGCAGGCGGCCTCTGGGCCTGCACCGCGCTGGGCTCGCGCGGGCTGAGCTTTGCCGCGCTGTGCGCAGAACTGCTGGCAGCGCAGTGGCACGCCGAGCCGCTGCCCCTGCCCGCCACGCTGGCCAAGGCACTCAGCACGCAGCGGCTCTGAATATCAGCCCGCGCCCGATGCCCGCCAGGCCATCAGCAGCGCCATGCAGATCACCAGCACGAAGAAGTAGTTGCGCAGCGCCCGCTCTTCCAGCCGGGTCGCCAGCCGCGCCCCGGCCGCCGTGCCGATCCACAGCCCCAGCACGACAAAGCCCAGCAGCACCCAGGGCAGCCCGCTGGCGACGCTGGCGTAGACAAGCACTGCCGGCAACGCCAGCGGCAGCGCGTTGATCGCCAGGCTCACCGCTTGCGCCCGGTGCTGCGAGTAATGCAGCGCCACCGTCAGCAGCGCCGTGATGGCCAGCCCGCCGCCGATGCCCAGCAACCCCGACGATGCACCCGCGACCATGCCAACGACCACCAGCGCGACGACTGCCCCGCGCGGCTCTTCGGCCTGCGCCGCATCGACGCCCGCGGTCTTCGCAGGCGACTTCAGCACGACCAGCGTCGCCAGCACCAGCAGATACCCCACGAACATCCAACGCAGCGCCGCATCGGCGACATGGCTCGCTCCACGCGCGCCCGCATAAGCCCCAGCCAGAAACCCGAGCGAGATCCAGACCACCGTGCGCCACGCGGCCCCATGCCCCGACACCCGGTAGCGCAGAAACCCCGCCAGGCTGGTCGGCACCAGCTGCGCTGCGAGCGAAATGGCCTGCGCATCATGCTGCCCCAGCCCGGGCATCAACGCCAGCGCGGGCACCAGCGCCCCGCCGGGGCTCACACCGAGCAGCCCGGCCATCGCACCCGAAAAGATGCCGATCGCCAGCCCGCCCAGCACTTGAACGAGACCGAACGATTCGGGCATGGGCTAAGCGGCGCCCTGCCCCGAAGGCGCCAGCAGGTGATCGATACGGCTGTCCCCATAGGTGCGCAGCACCTCGGAGATCACCACCTTGTACCCGTCGAGCCAGTTCGCCTGCGCCGCCTTGGCCTGCTGGTGCACGGGGTGGCGGATCAACGCCTGCAGGCTGTCGAGCGAGTCCCAGTAGTAGACGTTCAACACCAGCCCGTTGCCCGTGTTCTCCCATGTTTCCTCGCCCAGGTAGCCGGGCAGCGACTTCGCGGCCGCGGCGATGGTCTGGTCGAGACGGTGGAACTCATCGTCGAACTGCTTCTTGGCGAAGATGAAGGTGGCGGAGTACATGGCGAGCCGGAATCTCCTGGGTGAATGAACCCGAATGGACCCGGGCAGAGCCCGGACGGGCGCCGATTCTGCGGCATGTGCTCACGCCAATCCACCGTTTTGCCGCGCGAACGCTGAGAATGCACCGCATGGCCATCCAGTACGACATCAAGCACACCACCGTCTATCGCTACAACAAGCCGGTCACCTTCGGCTTGCATCGCGTGATGTTCCGTCCGCGCGACAGCCACGACCTGCGCGTGCTGGCCACCGACCTGCAGGTGAGCCCGCAGGCCTTCACCCGGCTCATTCAAGACCCGCATTCCAACTCCGTGGCGCTGGTGCAGCCCATGGGCGAGGCGACCGAGCTGCGCATCGTGTGCTCTTTCACCATCGAGCACGTGCCGGCGCAGCAAGACCAGTTGGCGCTCGACCCCGCCGCCGAATTCCTGCCTTTCGCCTATTCGGTGCAGGAGCGCCTCGACCTCGAGCACTACCTGCGCCCGCACCACGACGACGACAACCAGGGCACGTTGATCCGCTGGGCCCACCAGTTCCTGCATACCGACAAGCCCAACAGCACGCGTGAGGTGCTCACGCGCATGAACGCGCACATCGGCCAGAGCCTCGAGTACAAGGCGCGCGACGAGGAAGGCACGCAAACGCCGCTCGTCACGCTGGCGCTCGGCAGCGGCAGCTGCCGCGACTACGCCCTGCTGATGATGGAAGCCGCGCGACGCCTGGGCATTGCCACCCGCTTCGTCTCCGGCTATCTCTACGACGCCGCGCTCGACAACGCCGCCCAGACCAAGGGCGAATCGATGACCGGCGCCGGCACCACGCACGCCTGGCTGCAGGCCTATCTGCCGGGCATCGGCTGGCTGGCCTTCGATCCGACCAACAACCTGATGGGCAGCGGCCAGCTGATCCGTGTCGGCGTCACGCGCGACCCGGCGCAGGCAGCGCCGATCTCGGGCAGTTGGTACGGCGACGCCGAGGCCTACGAGGGACTCGAAGCGACGGTGGTCGTCACCCGCCGCAAGGACTGAGCGCCAACCACCGCCTCTTGCGCGCTCCTACCTCGACCGCGCCGCCCGATACGCCTTGACTACCGGCACCGCCGTGACGGGGCTGTCGGCGAAGAGGCCGTCGATGCCGGCGTCGAGGAACGCCTTGATTTCCCCGGCGGTGTCGCCTTGCATGATCGGGTCGGCCTTCGGCGCTCTCTTGAGGCTGTCCGGCAGGAAGTTGTTCTCGGGGCGGATCGTCCAGACGTGGACCAGCAGCTTCTTGTCGTGCGCGTCCTTCACGAGCGTGGTCGGCGTGCCGAGCTTGCCGTCGACCACCGGGATCACGCGTGCCTTGGCCGTGCCGACGCCCTGCGCATAAGCTGCGATCTCGGCCAGGCCCTCGGGCTTCACAAGATCGGCATACGTGCGCTTGTCGCTCAGGGCCACGAGGTCGTAAGGCGCCCCCTGCCCGTCGATGAGCTGGACTATCTTCACCGTGCTCTTCAGGCGGATGTCCTTCAGGTTGCCGGTCTCGAAAGACTGCACGAACACCGGCGCATCAGCCTTGTTCAGGTCGTGCTTCTGCAGCGTGTCGAGCAGCCTCTTCTCGAGCGGCAGGCCTATCGAGCGGAAGTAGGTCGGGTGCTTGGTCTCGGGGTAGATGCCGATCACGCGGCCCTTGGCCACAGACTGGGCCTTGGCGAGCTGGATCACTTCGTCGAGCGTGGGCACCTGGAACTGGTCGTTGTACGACACGTTGGCCGGGCGCAGCTTCGGAATGCGCTCGCGGGCCTTCAGCTCCTTGAGTTCGGCCAGCGTGAAGTCCTCGGTGAACCAGCCTGTGATCGAGATGCCATCGATGACCTTGGTGGCCTTGCGGCCAGCGAACTTCGGCACGTCGGCCACGTTGGTGGTGGCCTCGATCACGGTGCCGGCTGCGTCGACGATGGCAATGGCGTTCTCGTGGCGGGCGACCAGTTCGCCGTCCTTGGTGGGCACTAGGTCGGGTTCGATGAAGTCGGCTCCGTCGTCGATGGCCTGCTGGTACGAGGCCAGCGTGTGTTCAGGCCGCTGCGCCGAAGCGCCGCGATGACCGATGACGAGCACGGGTGCCGCCTCCACTGGCGCTGGAGCCGGGGCCGGCGCAGGAGGCGCCGCCGGCGGTGACGCCGGCGTATCGGGCAGCGCGGGCATGCCGCCGCCACTGCCACCACCGCATGCCGCCATGAACGCGCAGGCACAAGCCGCCAGAGTGGTCCTGGAAAAAGTTAACAACTGCATTGAAATTCCCCCTATTTGTTTCTATCGATGTAAATACGCCTGCCTTTGGCTGCCAAGTAGGTTGGCGGCAGGCGCGCCGGATCATCGAAGGGGGAGGTGTCGGTCGCGTGACATGCACCACGCGACAAAGGGCCATCGGCGCGCACCGGCGCCTGCCCATGCCGGATCAGCCGCGCGCTGCCAGCTTCGCTTCGAGCTCGGCAATGCGTGCGCGGGCTTCGTCGCCCTCGGGAATCGGCCGGCCGCTGTCGCGCCACTGCACCGCGCTCATGAAGCCTTCGGCCTCGGCCTGGCGGCGGAACCACATGCCTTCGGGGTTGTGGCGCGTGATGCCGTCGAAGACGGTCGCGAACATCTGGCTCTGCTCCAGTCCCATCGAATGCCAGACCTGGTTGACGACCAGCTTGTGCATCATCAGATGCGAACGCGGCACGCCCGCGATGCGCAGTGCGAGCTTCAGCGTGGCGTCGTCGAGCTGATCAGCGGGCACCGAGAAATTGGCGAGACCCCAATCGGCCGCCTGCGTGCCGGCAATGGTGTCGCCCGTGAACATGAGCTGCTTGGCGCGCATGGCACCGAGGCGATAGGTCCACATCGCGGTGGTCGGGCAGCCCCACACGCGCGTGGGCATGTAGCCGATGCGCGCATCGTCGGCCATGGTCAGCAGGTCGCAGCACAGCGCGATATCGCTGCCGCCCGCAACCGCATAGCCGTGCACCTTGGCGATGGTGGGTTTGCGGCTGCGCCACAGGGCCATGAAGTCGTCGGTGTTGCGCTTCATGGCGGCGTAGTCGAGCATCGGGTCCCACGGCGTTTTCTCTTGCCGGCAGGGGTGGTCGCCCTCCCCCTCGCGACCATGGCCTTCGGCATAGTCGCCGAGGTCGTAGCCGGCACAGAAGGCGCGGCCTGCGCCTTCGACCACGATCACATGCACTTCGTCATCGGCTTCGGCCCATTCGACCGCGCGTCGAATCTCCGAAGGCGTGGTCTCGCCGATGGCGTTGAGCTTCTCGGGCCGGTTGAGCAAGAGGCGCGCGATGCGCGGGTGTTGCGGGTCCTTGTCGATCAGGACGGTTTCGAAGGCTGGCATCTGGCTTGTCTCCTTGCGTGAGGGTTGTGCTGCTCTTGCAGCATCGTCACCCACGCGCAGGCAAACCTGCAAGCCTTTCAGGCGCTTGCCGCACCACCCAGCTGAAAGCGGAACACCGCGCCCTTGTCCGGCTGCTGCACCAGCCGTATGTCGCTGCCGTGCAGCTGAAGAATGCGCTTCACGATTACCAGGCCCAGCCCGCCGCTGCTCGCGCTGTCGGTGCGCGATCCGCTCATGAACACGGGGCGCATGAACAGGGCCGGCTGCAGTTCGCCCGGAATGCCGGGGCCCGTGTCGCTCACCTGAACCGTCACGCCTGCGTTCTCGGCACGCAGCTGCACCACGATTTCACCGCCCTCGGGCGTGTGGCGGATGGCGTTGTCGAGCAGGTTGGTCAGCACGCGCTCGATCATGCCGAGGTCGGCCGACACCACCGGCAGGCCCGGCGCGATGTCGGGCTTGAGGCGTTGATGCCTCGCCTCGGCAGCCAGCTCGAACTTCTGGAACACGTCCTGCACCAGATCGGCGAGTGCGAAGTTTTCCTTCTCGGGCTTGACCACGCCGTATTCGAGGCGTGCCAGTTCGAACACTTCCTGCGCGAGGCGGCCGACCTTGCGGCTCTGGCCAAGCGCAATCTCCAGATAGCGCCGGCGCTCTTCCTCGCTGAGCGAGCCGGCCTTGAGCAGCAGCGTTTCGAGATACCCGTGCAGCGAGGTGAGCGGCGTGCGCAGGTCGTGCGAGATGTTGGCGAACAGCTCGCGGCGCTGCTGGTCTTGCAGGGTCAGCTCGCGCCATTGCTCGGCGATGCGGCGCGTCATCTGCGTGAAGGCCTGGCCCAGTTGCGCGATTTCGTCGCTGCCGTGGGAGAGGCGCTCCAGCGTGGGAGCCTCGCTTTCGAGCGAAGCGATGCCTTCTGTCTCGAAGCGCTTGACGGCCGAGGTCAGCTCGCGCAGCGGCCGCGTGATGAGGCGAAAAGCCGCAAGGCCCGCGAGCAGCCCGAGCAGCGCCACCAGCCCCATCGACCACAGCGTGGTGCGCAGCACGTTGTCGGTCGCCGCATTGGCGACCAGCGCGTCGTGGTCTTCGCCCTGCAGCACCACGTAGACGTATCCCACGTCGCGCCCGTCCATGCGCAGCGGCGCGGCGCTGAACACCTTGGACGCGGCAAGACTTCGCGGATCGTCGCCGCCGATGGGCAGCGGCGCACCCGACAGCAGCTTGCGGATCGGCCCCAGCTCGACCTTGTCGCGCTTCAGGTGCCCAAGCGGTGCGGCCTGCGCCTTGATGCGGCCGTCCAGCCCCAGCAGGTAGACCTCCACGCTCGGGTTGACGGCCATGAGCTTGTCGAAAAGATCCTTCACCGCCTCCTGGTTGAGTCCGCCAGGCTTCATGAGCTCGGAGTTCTCGGCGATGTGCGCCGCGAGCCCGAGCGACAGGCGCTGGATGACCTCCTGTTCGTGGATGCCGTTGGAGCGCATCTGCAGCCACGCCGAGGCCCCGCAGCACACCAGCAGCAGCACCGCGAACACGGCCGACAGCCGCCGCGACAGCGTGGCCCACGCCATCATGCAGAGTCCTCCCCGGTCGCGGTGGCCGACAGCTTGTAGCCCCGCCCCCATACCGTGAGGATGCGCCGGGGCTCCGCAGGATCGGCCTCGACCTTGGTGCGCAGCCGGTTGATGTGCGTGTTGACGGTGTGCTCGTAGCCGTCGTGCTGGTAGCCCCAGACCTGGTTGAGCAGGTCGAGCCGCGAGAACACCTTGCCGGGGTTGCGCGCGAAGAAGTAAAGCAGGTCGAACTCGCGCGGCGTGAGCTCGATGAGCTTGCCGTCCACGCGCACCTCGCGCGCCAGCGGCTCGATGTCGAGATTGCCGAGCGTGAGGCTGCCCGACTCCATGCGCGCATTGCGCGCCAGTGCGTCGGTGCGCCGCAGCAGCGCCTTCACGCGCGCCACCAGTTCCAGCACCGAGAAGGGCTTGGCCAGGTAATCGTCGGCGCCCAGCTCCAGCCCGAGGATGCGGTGCACCTCGCTCGAGCGGGCACTGATGATGATGATCGGCGTATAGCGCGTCATGGCGCGGGCGCGGCGGCAGATTTCGAGGCCGTCGATGCCGGGCAGCATCAGGTCGAGCACCAGCGCGTCCCAGTTGCCGCGCTCCAGCTCGCGCAGGCCGGCGTGGCCGTCGGCGGCGTGCTCGACCGCATAGCCTTCGTCGCGCAGATGCATGCGCAGGAGTTCGGCAATGTGGGCGTCGTCTTCGACGATCAGCACGCGCTTGGAGGTGTCCATGGGGCGCCATTGTCCTGCGATACGGCTTGCGGAGTTATCACGATTAATTGAACTTTGCGTGATGAATCGGCCATGGGGTGCGCCCAACAATCCGCCCCATGAACAGCACAGCCATCGCCCCACTCGCCGAGCCGGCCCCCGAGGTCGATCGTCGCCCCATCCACCCGCTGTGGATGCGCATCACGCACTGGCTCAACGCACTGGCAGTGGTGATCCTGGTGACGAGCGGCTGGCGCATCTATGACGCGGCGCCGTTCTTCCCCTTCACCATTCCGACCGTCATCACGCTCGGCGGCTGGCTCGGCGGTGCGCTGCAGTGGCACTTTGCGGCCATGTGGCTGCTGGTGTTCAACGGCTTCGTGTACCTGGCCATGAACATCGCCAGTGGCCGGCTTGCCCGCAAGTTCTTTCCGGTGACGCCGTCCGGCATCTGGCACGACGCGCTGGCCGCGCTGAAAGGCAAGCTCTCGCACGCCGACCCGCGCCACTACAACAGCGTGCAGAAGCTGGCCTACCTGTTCGTGATGCTCGACCTGATCGTGATCGTGCTGTCGGGCCTGGTGCTGTGGAAGTCGGTGCAGTTCGCCGTGCTTCGCGACCTGCTGGGCGGCTACGAGTTTGCGCGCCGCATCCACTTCTTTGCGATGGCGGCCATCGTCGCCTTCGTCGTCGTGCATCTGGTGATGGTGGCCCTGGTGCCCCGCACCCTCCTCACCATGATCCGCGGCCGTGCGCCAAAAGCCTGATGAAAATCTTCAAAGCCCCCACCCTGAGCGGCATCGACGGCGACGCCGTGCTGCATGAAGCCCGCACGCTGATTGCGAAGAAGCTCGACCAGCCTTCGCGCCGCGCCTTCCTGCAACGCTCGCTCACGCTCGGCGGCCTCTCGCTTCTCACGGGCTGCAGCATCAGCGACAACGCGCAGGTGGAAGCGGCGCTCACGAAGATCTCGCGCTTCAACGACAAGGTGCAGGGCCTGATCTTCAGCCCGACGCAGCTTGCCCCAACCTACACCGAAGCCGAGATCACGCGCCCCTTCCCGTTCAACGCCTACTACGGAGAAGACGAGGTGCGCGAAGTAGACGAAGCCAGCTACAAGCTCGAAGTGACCGGCATGGTCGCCGACAAACATGCCTGGACGCTGGCCGAGTTGCGTGCCATGCCGCAGCACGACCAGATCACGCGCCACATCTGCGTGGAAGGCTGGAGCGCCATCGGCAAATGGGGCGGCGTGCGTTTTGCCGACTTCCTGCGCCACATCGGCGCCGACCTGACTGCCAGGTACGTCGGCTTCAAGTGCGCGGACGACTACTACACCAGCATCGACATGCCCACCGCGCTGCATCCGCAGACGCTGCTGACGCTGACCTACGACGGCCAGCCGCTGCCGCCCAAGTACGGCTTTCCGATGAAGCTGCGCATGCCGACCAAGCTTGGCTACAAGAACCCGAAGCACATCAAGGCGATGTTCGTCACCAACACCTACACAGGTGGCTACTGGGAAGACCAGGGCTACAACTGGTTCGGAGGGAGCTGAGGGGCCGACACAGCCGCTCGACTGCCGAAGAAAGCGCAAGGCCCAGTTCACTGTAACCAGGCCGATCTTTGAAACGAAATCCAAACTCAACCCAGGAAGACTCCAATGAACAAGCTCACCGCAACCCTGCTCGCAACCTGCATGGCCTTCGCCGGCGCCTCGGCTTTCGCCGCGGACGAAATGGCGAAAGACGGCATGGCCAGGGACTCGATGTCCAAGGACGGCATGAAGAAAGACTCGATGGCGAAGGACTCCATGTCGAAAGACGCCATGAAGAAGGACTCGATGGCCAAAGACTCGATGTCCAAGGACGCCATGAAGAAGGACAGCATGAGCAAGGACGAGATGAAGAAGTAAGCAGAGCACCCCGCAAACGCCATTGACGCCCGGCAGATTCGGCGTCAATGTCGCGTCAACCAGCTTCCCAGCCACCGAAACTCGCCCTCAAGGAGCCCCCATGAAATCCCTCGCACTCACCGCCGGCACACTGGCTGCCGCCGCGCTGGTCTGGCACGCAGTGCCTTCGTTCGCCGAAACCGCCCGCCGCGTGCCCGCGCCCACGACAGACCTCGTGGCACCGCCGGCCGCAAAGACCGAAACCGCCGTGTTCGCCGGCGGCTGCTTCTGGGGCGTTCAGGGCGTGTTCCAGCGCGTCAAGGGCGTGAGCAATGCCGTATCGGGCTACGCCGGCGGCGACGCCAAGACGGCGCGCTACGACGAAGTCGGCTCGGGCCGCACGGGCCATGCCGAATCGGTGCGCATCACCTACGACCCGCAGCAGGTCAGCTACGGCAAGCTGCTGCAGATCTACTTCTCGGTGGCGCACGACCCGACCGAACTCAACCGCCAGGGCCCGGACACCGGCACGCAATACCGCTCCACCGTGTTCGCCGAGAACGCCGAGCAGGCGCGCATCGCCACCGCCTACATCGCACAGCTGAACCAGGCCAAGACCTTCGGCAAGCAGTTGGCCACCACGGTCGAGATGTCCAAGCCCTTCTATGCGGCCGAGGACTATCACCAGGACTACCTGACGCTGCACCCGAGCCAGCCCTACATCGCGATCAACGACATGCCGAAGATCGACGACCTGAAGAAGCTGTTCCCGGAGAGCTACAAGGCAACGCCTTCGCTGGTGAAGGCGGCCAAGGCCGGCTGATAGCCAACCCGCAGGCCTACAGCAGCTTCAGCCGCCTGGCCTGCTCGGTCAGCTCCGCCCGGAAGGCCGGATGCGCGATGCCGATGAGTTCGCGCGCCCGCTGCTTCGCCGACTTGCCTCGCAACTGGGCCACTCCGTATTCGGTGACCACGTAGTTGATGTCGTTCTTGCTCGTGCTCACATGCGTGCCCGGCGACAGCGAGGGCACGATGCGCGAGATGGTGTCGCCCTTGGCCGTGGAAGGCAGCACGATGAAAGCCTTGCCGCCGCGCGAACGATTGGCGGCACGCACGAAGTCCGACTGCCCGCCCGTGCCCGAGTACGGCGCGTGGCCCAGGCTCTCAGAGCCGCACTGGCCCAGCAGGTCGATCTGCATCGTCGCGTTGATTGCGATGAGGTTGTCGTTGAGCCCCGCCAGCGCTGGGTCGTTGGTGAAGTTCACCGGGTGCATCTCCAGCGCCGGGTTGCGGTCCATGAAGCGGTAGAGCTTGCTCGACCCCAGCGCGAAGGTGGCGATCGACTTGCCCGGCAGGTAGTTCTTGCGCCGATTGGTCACGGCCCCGCTCTCCACCAGCGTGAGAATGCCGTCGCCGATCATCTCGGTGTGGATGCCCAGGTCGTGCTTGTGCGTTAGCTGCATCACCACCGCGTCGGGAATGCCGCCGTAGCCGATCTGCAGCGTCGAGCCGTCGTCGATCAGGTCGGCCACGTATTTGCCGATGGCTTCCTGCACCACCCCGATCTTCGGCAGGCCGACTTCCATGACCGGCGCCTCGTTTTCCACGAGCGCGGTCACCTGCGAAATGTGCACATGGCAGGCGCCACAGGCAAAGGGCACGTTCGGGTTCACCTCGAGCACCACGGCACGCGCCCTGGCAACCGCGGCCATCGTGTAGTCGGCGCCCAGGCTCAGGGCAAAGTAGCCATGCGCATCCATGGGCGAGGCCATGCTGAAGACCACGTCGGCCGGCATCTGCCCGCGCTCGATCTGCGCGGGAATCTCCGAGAAGTAGTTCGGCAGAAAGTCGATCCAGCCCTCCTGCCCGCCCGCGCGGGAGGCCCCACCGAAGAACAACGCGACGTGGCGCACGTGCTCGACTGTCTCGGGGTCGATGTAGGCGTACTTGCGCATCGCAAGAATCTGCGCGACCTTCACGTCGCGGAAATCGCGGCGATGCTCCGACAGTGCCGTGAGCAGCGTGGGCGGCTCGCCGACTCCTGTCGGCACGATGATCATGTCGCCGTTGCGCACCTGGCGCACGGCGTCGGCGGGAGATGCCAGCTTCTGGCGGTACAGGTCCTGAGGGGTCGTCATGCGTGGCTCTATGCCTCTTTGTAGTCGCCGCGACGCGCGGCCTGATTGGCCCGGGTGCGGAGCACCAGCGCTTGTTGGGCAACAGACACGTTGGCGGCATCGCCCTTCCATGCATCGAGCGCGGGCTGCTGCACCGCGCGGGAGAACGAGAAGGCCAGCGCCCACGGCATGCGCGACTTGAACCGGATGTTCATTTCGTTCAGCCGTGCGGAAGCCAGCTGCGCCGACTGGCCGCCCGAGAGAAACGCCACACCGGGCACTGCTGCAGGCACGGTGCGCAGCAGGCAGTTGACCGTGGCCTCCGCGACCGCCTCGACAGAATCCTGAACGGCCGTCTTCTGCCCCGGCAACACCATGTTCGGCTTCAGCAGCATGCCTTCGAGCAGCACGCCCTGTGCGCGCAGTTCGGCGAAAGTCTTGTGCAGCACTTCTTCGGTAACTTCGGCGCAGCGCGCGAGCGAGTGGCCACCGTCCATCAACACCTCAGGCTCGACGATGGGCACCAGGCCGGCTTCCTGGCACAGCGCGGCGTAGCGAGCCAACGCGTGGGCATTGACGCGAACGCAGGCGCGCGTCGGCAGGCCGTCGCCGATGGCGATCACGCCGCGCCACTTGGCAAAGCGCGCGCCCATGCCGGCGTATTCGGCAAGGCGCTCGCGCAGACCGTCAAGCCCTTCGGTGACGGTCTCGCCGGGATGTCCGGCCAGCGGCTTCGCACCCGTGTCGACCTTGATGCCGGGGATGATGCCCGCGCCCTCAAGCGCCTTGGCAAAGGGCTGACCCGCGTTGGTCTTCTGGCGGATGGTCTCGTCGAACAAGATGGCGCCGCTGATGCTGTCGCCCAGCCCCGGCGCGGTGACGATCAGCTCGCGCCAGTCGCGCCGCGCCGCCTCGGTCTGCGGAATGCCCAGCGTGGCGAAGCGCTTGTTGCAGGTGGCGTTGCTCTCGTCCATCGCGAGCAAGCCCTTGTCGCCTGCGACGAGCGCGCGGGCGGTATCGATCAGTGTCTGTGCGGTCATGGGTAGGTGCACCTCTCTGGCGAAGATCGTACGCCCTCCCCTTGGCCCCGCCTAGATCACGTTCTTCTCCAGCAGCGGCCTGTTCTCCAGAATGCGCGCGAAAGACACCGGCGAAAGGTCGAGGCTGCGGTATTCCCCGAAGCGGATCAGCTCCGCCACTCCGCGCCCAGCCGCCGGGCACTGCTGCAGGCCGTGGCCCGAGAAGCCATTGGCGAAGTAGAGGTTGTCGCAGTCCGGGTGCAGGCCGAGGATGGCGTTGTGGTCGAACACGTTCATCTCGTAGTAGCCCGCCCATGCGCCTGTCATGCGGATGGCTTCGAAGGCCGGCACGCGTTCGGCCAGTGATGGCCAGATGAAGCTGTCGAAGGCTTCGTACTCGACCTCGAGCGGCGCATCGTCGTGGTCCTGGTCTTCGGGCGGCGCGAAGCCGCAGATGAACTGGCGGCCCTCGGGGCGCAGCCAGATGCCGGAGGTGTCGATCACCAGCGGGCATCCGGGCAGCGTGTCGGGGCACGAGAAGCTGAACACGCTGCGGCGGCGGCCGCGCACGGGCAGATCGATGCCGGCCCACTGCGCCACCTTCGCAGCCCATGCGCCCGCGGCGTTGACGACCACATCTGCCTCCAACGTCTGGCCGCTGTCGAGCTGCACACCGGTCGCGGTGCGCCCGTTGCGGCGCAAACCCGTCACATGCGCCTGCACATAGCGCACACCCTGCGAGGCGGCCTTCTTGCGAAAGGCCTGCAGCAGGCTGTAACCGTCGTACCAGCCCTCGCCCGAGAGGCCCAGCGAGGCAAGCGCAACCCCTTCGATCGAGATCCACGGAAAGCGCGCCTTCAGCTCGTCGGGCGTCATCAGCGCAACGTCCACCGCGTGCGCCTTCTGCATCGCGTGGTTCTCGCGCAGCACATCGACACCGGCCGGCGAAGCGAGGTACAGGTAGCCGGGCTCGACCAGGCCGATGTCGGGCACGTCGTCGCCCACGCGCAGCGTCTCGCCGAGATTGCGGAAAAAGTCGATGCCGTACAGCGACATCTCGATGTTGATGGCGGTAGAGAACTGCTGGCGGATCGAGCTGGCCGACAGTGCCGACGACGCCTGCTTGTACGAGAAATCGCGCTCGACCACCGTGACCTCGAAGGGCTCCTCTTCGGGGCTGCGGGTCAGGAAGTAGGCGATGGCGGAGCCGATGGCTCCGCCGCCGATGATCACCACACGACGCATGAAATGCCCTTCTTCTTGCTGCTCGTCATCACTGCTGTTGTTGATTCACATACGCCAGCCGCGCCGCCGCCAGGTCCCACAGCGCGTGGCCTACGGTCTTGACGAGTACCAGGCGACCTTGTTGTACCGGCTGTGCGCTGCTGAAAGCCTGAACGGTGGACCAATCGACACCCGCCCGGATCAGGTCGCCCGCCTCGCTGCGCGCGCCCTCCAGCGTATCCACAAACACGGCGCAGCGCCGCACCAGTTCGGGCGGCACCTCGGCCATGTCAGCACGATAGGCGCCGACGGCGATCACGATGGCATCCGGCCGCACCCGCGACGGGACGACCGGTTCTTGCGAGTTGGTCGCGGCGACGATCACGTCGGCTTCTTCCGCGGCGGCGGTCGGGTCAGCGATTGCACTGGCGTCGACGCCGCGCGAGCGCATGTGCTGCGCCAGTGCTTCCGCATGGGCCTGCGTTCGCGCATGGATCTTCAGATGCCGCACGCCCCACACCTCGGCAAAGGCTTCGGCGTGCGCGCGAGCCTGCACACCCGCGCCAATCAGCAGCATGCGCTCGGCGCCGCCACGCCCTGCCCTCATGGCGCCCGCCAGCGACAACGCCGCCGTGCGTCGCGCCGTCAGCACATTGCCATCCATCGCGAGCAGCCGCGTGCCGGTGGCGGCATCCATCAGCGTCACGTCGCCCTGCACCACCGGCAGGCCCTGTTCCGCATTGCCGGCGTGCACGGTCACCGTCTTCAGCGCGGCGAAGTGCTGGTCGGCCGCCGGCATCAGCAGCATGACACCGCCGGCCGCGAGCGGCACCGAGGTGCGTGGCGACGCATGCGCCTCGCCGAGACGTTCGCGCTCGAACATCTGCAGCAGCGCCTCGACCAGCGCGCCCCAGGGCAAGGCTGCGGCGGTTTTCTCGGCGTTCAGTGTCCGCATGCAGCCTCAGGAGCCGGCCACGCGCACGCGTTTGCCGTCCTTGTAGGTGAAGACGGTGAAATCCGGCTTCTGCAGGTTGCCCTTGGCATCGAAGCTGATGGTGCCGGTGACGCCGTCGAACTTCACCTTGCGCATTGCCGGCAGGTAGGCCTCGGGCTCGACCGAGTTGGCCGCGCGCATGCCGGCGGCCAGCGCCATCATGGCGTCGTAGAGGTACGGCGCGTAGGTCAGCACGTCGACGCCATAGCGGGCCTTGTAGCGCTGCTCGAAATCGGCGCCCTTCGATGTCTTTTCGAGTTCCTTGCCGCCGCGCGTGCAGTAGAGCAGCCCGTCGACCGCGCCGCTGCTGATCTTGGCGACCTCGTCGGTGCACAGTCCGTCGGTGCCGAGCAGCTTGGCCGTGATGCCGAGCTGCTTCATCTGCCGTGCGATGAGCCCGCCCTGCGCGTCCATGCCGCCGTAGAACACCACGTCAGGCTGCTTGCTCTTGATGGTGGTGAGGATGGCCATGAAGTCGGTGGCCTTGTCGCTGCCGTACTCCTGCGCCACCACGTTGCCGCCCAGCGCCTTCACGCCGCGTGTGAACACCTCGGCGGCGCCCTGGCCGTAGGCAGTGCGGTCGTCGATCACGGCGATGTTCTTCGCCTTCAGGTCTTTCACCGTGTAGTTGGCGATGGCCGTGCCCACGTCGTCGTCGCTGGCCAGGATGCGGAAGACGTTGCTGTAGCCCTGCTTCGTGAAGGTCGGGTTGGTGGCGGTGGACACGTCGGGCAGGCCCGCGCGGCTGTAGACGGCCGAGGCCGGAATGGCTGCGCCCGAGTTGAAGTGGCCCAGCATGCCCTTCACGCCCATGTCGGCCAGTTTGTTGGCGACCACCATGGCCTGCTTGGGATCGGCCTGGTCGTCTTCGGACTGCAGCACGAACTTGATCTTCTTGCCGCCGATGACAAGGCCCTGCCTGTTCAGGTCTTCGACCGCGAGCCGCGCGCCGTTGTCGTTGTCCTTGCCCCAGTGGGCGGCGCCCCCGGTGAGCGGGCCGGCGTGGCCGATGGTGACGGTCTGCTCGGCCTGCGCGAACGCGGCGACGGGCAGGCCCAGAACGGAAACCAGTGCAATGCCCAGGGCAGTGCAACGGGTGCGCAAAACAATCATCGGAAGTCTCCTCGTATCGTTGGCATGGGGTCGGCACGCAGAATAGAGTCGTGGGCGCAAGCCGAACAAACGCTAAAAACGCACAACGTTGTGCACGCAGGGAAGGACACCGCCCCCCCCCGGGCACGACCGGTGCTTTGGCTGAACGACTGAGACAACCGCTGGCAATCGATGAGAAAAGACATTCCCAACCTCGGCGCGCTGCAGGCCTTCGAGGCCTCGGCGCGGCTGGGCAGCTTCACCCGCGCTGCAACCGAACTGGCGCTGACGCAAAGCGCCGTCGGCCGGCAGGTGGCCATGCTCGAACAGCGGCTCGGCGTGCCGCTGTTCTCGCGCGTGCGGCGCCGGCTCACGCTGACCGACGTGGGCCGCGAATACGCGGCGCGCATCAGGCGCCACCTCGACCAGATCCGCCGCGACACGCTGGAGATCAGCGCCGGCCACGAGATGGGCTTCGTGCTGGAACTGGCGGTGGTGCCTACCTTTGCCACGCAGTGGCTGATACCGCGGCTGCCGGAGTTCAGCCTGCTGCATCCGAACATCACGGTGAACCTGTCGGCGCGCTCGCAGCCCTTCTCTTTTCAGGAGAACGCGTACGACGCGGCCATCTACTTCGGCGACCAGTTCTGGCCGAACACCCGCGGCGGGCTGATCTTTGCCGAGGGCGAGATGGTGCCTATCTGCAGCCCCGCGTTCCGCGATGCGCACGGGCCGTGGGACGAAGCCGGCTTCGAGCAATGCCGCCACGTGCACCTGAGCACACGCGCCCATGCCTGGCGCGACTGGTATGCGCAGCAGGGCTGGGAGTACACGGTGCACGCATCGCGCGGGCCGCGCTATGAACTGTTCACCATGGTCGTCGCGGCCACTGCGGCAGGCATGGGCGTGGGCCTGGCGCCGCGCATCCTGATCGAACACGAGTTGCGCGCAGGCGAACTCGTGATTCCGGTGGACCGCCACCTCGACGTGCGCCAGGGCTACTACTTCGCGTACCCCGAAGGCCGGCCGGCCTCCGGGGCGCTGGAGCACTTCAAGCGGTGGGTGCTCGGGCTGACGCCGGCCTAGACCGGATTGGGGTTGCGTTCGAGAAAGCCCTGCTGATGCCAGTAGGGATAGGCCCGCGTCGTCGTGCTGGCCGCATCGAGCTCGGCAACCTGCGCGGGCGTGAGGTTCCAGCCCACCGCGCCGAGGTTCTGCCGCAGCTGTGCCTCGTCGCGCGCACCGACCACCACGCTCGACACTGTCGGGCGCTGCAGCAGCCAGTTCAGCGCGACCTGCGGCACCGTCTTGCCGACTTCGGCGCCGACCTTTTCCAGCGCATCGACCACGCGGTACAGCAGTTCGTCGGGCACCGGCGGGCCCATGTCGGCAGTGACGTGCAGGCGGCTATTGGCAGGCAGCGGCTGGCCACGGCGGATCTTGCCCGTGAGCCGGCCCCAGCCCAGCGGGCTCCACACCACCGCGCCCACGCCCTGGTCTTGCGCCAGCGGCATCAGCTCCCATTCGTAGTCGCGGCCGACCAGCGAGTAGTAGGCCTGATTGGCGACGTAGCGCGCCAAGCCGTAGCGCTCTGAAACGGCCAGCGACTTCATCAGGTGCCAACCCGAGAAATTCGACACACCGATGTAGCGCAGCTTGCCCGCGCGCACGAGATCGTCGAGCGTGCCAAGCGTCTCTTCCACAGGCGTGCTCGCATCGAAGCCGTGCAGCTGGAACAGGTCGATGTAGTCGGTGCCCAGTCGCTTGAGCGCGCCATTGACGGCCTGCACGAGGTGATGGCGCGACGAGCCCACGTCGTTCGGCCCCTCGCCGCTGCGGAAGGTGGCCTTGGTCGAGATCAGCAGCCCGTCGCGCGGGCGGCCCTTGATCGCCTCGCCGAGCACCGACTCGGCTGCACCAGCCGAATAGATGTCGGCGCTGTCGAACATGTTGACGCCTGCCTCGAGGCAGATGTCGATGAGCTTGCGCGCCTCGGCCACGTCGGTGCTGCCCCACGCGCTGAAGAACTCGCCCTTGCCGCCGAAGGTGCCGGTGCCAAAACTCAACACGGGGACCTTGAGGCCTGATTTGCCTAGATGACGGTATTCCAAAGTGGTACTCCTTGGTGTTTGCGGATTCGGGATGAAGAAAGGTGGCCGGCAGACCGGTCAGCCTGCCGCGCGGCCATTGTTGGTTGGCGCGTTCAACCCTGCGGACGAATGGGCTTTGCGCAGCGGGCCACAAGTGGTTGACGAAGTCATCAACCAGTTCACTTTTTAAGCCTTTAGCATGTGCCGCGAGGTCGTGGCCTCGCGCTCATCCGATGCGCAAGGCCTGGCTTCTGCAGAGAGTCGATAACCAACAAATTCTTCAGGGAGGAAAACCCATGCTTGTCGAAATCGACGAACACGGAATGATCAGCCACGCGCGCGTGCGACATGCGCGCAGTCCGCAGATCGAACGAGGGAGACGCGCCGGGGCCATCACCGGCATCGTGGTGCATCAAACGGACGCCGATACCTCGGCGTCTTCATTGAACAGCTACAGGAATCCCAAGGCGAACGGGGCGCACTTTCTCATCGACAAGGATGGGACGATCTACCAGACGGCGGCGATCTATCAGAGGACGAATCATGTGGGGCCGTTGAAGGCGAGGTGTCTGGCGACGGCAAGATGCGAACCACGCGATTTTGCGAAGGTGGGAGTAGAGGGAATGCACCAGATCGAAATGCGAAAACCACCGGGCGAACGTTATCCAGGGAACATGGAGGCAATCGGGATCGAGATCGTCGGAAGGGCCAGATTGCCTGCGGGATTTAGAGCTGTCGGAAAGGAAGCAGAGCTGACTCTTGATGAGTTGCGCGGCAGGCGTGGAATCTATGACGAGCCAACTGCAGCACAGAATCAGTCGCTCTCGTGGCTTGTCAGCGTGCTTCGGGAGTCGATCCGAATCGATAGCGAGGAAGTTTTTCGTCATCCTCTGGTCAGCCGCAAGAACCCGACAGAGGCCCAGGGGGCAAATTGGAAAATGCAGGTGCCAACGCCATGAAAAGAAACATCGCTCTCTTGATTCCAGTGGCATTTTTGATTGCGGCTGCGATGTTTCCGGCACAAGCGTCGGACAGGCGGTATCCCATCAGCCATGTACAGAAGGTTGAGATCACAGAACCTTCGGGCAGCACGGTATGGGAGAACAAGGATTTTCTCGATTGCGATGATGTCGTTTTGACGGAAGAGGACGTTCTTTTTGCCCTGCGGCATATGCGCCGGATTTCGCGTAGTGCCTACAACCCTGAAAAAACTGATACCACGGGCTGCGAAGGAGGTGCCAACGTCACGTTCAAGAACGGAAAAATCCTCATCATGGGTATCGAGCCCAACGGACGAACTCTTGCTCTCGAGTACGACGCAAGGATGAACCGCATGAGCAGTCCGACGAGCTTCTACGAATGCAGCCCTTGCCGGAACCGCAAGATGGCGCTGCTGAAAGATGCGCTGAATCGAGCAGATGAGCGACGGCTCAGGAAGCTCGAGGCGGAGGGAAAGATTCCTCCCGGCGAAGCCGAGCGCCGGCTGAAAGCCCTGCGCGTCAGCCGCTGACTGCCCTCACCCAACCCGCTTCGGCGGGTTTTCTTCGCCCGGCCCCTCGATGCACAGCCCTGCCGGCTCGATACCATCGCCCGATGCGAATCTCCCTCGAAAGCCCCGCCCAGCCCGACGTCGTCCAGCTCATCGACGACCTCGACGCCTACCAGAAGCCTCTATATCCGCCCGAGTGCCACTACGGCATCGACATCGCGGCACTGTCTGCACCGAACGTGCTGTTCGCGGTCGCCCGCGACGGCGAAGGCACGGCCGTGGGCTGCGGCGCCATCGTGATGGAGCCCGGCTTCGGCGAACTAAAACGCATGTACGTGCGGCCGGAGAACCGGGGGCAAGGCGTCGCGGCGAAGGTGCTCGGCTTTCTTGAAAGCGAAGCAACGGCGCGTGGCTGCGCGGTCTTCAGGCTGGAGACCGGCGTGAGCCAACCCGAGGCGTTGTCGTTCTATGCGCGGGCGGGCTACGCGCGGCGCGATCGGTTTGGGAGCTACCCCGACGATCCGCTGAGCGTGTTCATGCAAAAGGATGCAGGCCAGGCGCGCACCGAACGACAACAGTCCGTTCATCGCGACTCCCTTGTGCGCCGGGGATTTTGACGGCTGGGCTGCCGGGCGGTTCGCACCTATGCGCGGTGCCGAACAGACGCAATACGCGCGGGCAGTCATTGTGGCCGGCGTAGCCTCTATTCGAGCTGCGCGCACTCCAACACCAGAAGGAACCTCCATGAAGAAATATCTACTCCCGCCCATCCTGTTGCTCGCCCTGCTTGCTGCATCTGCCTGCACCGGCCCCATGGGTCCCCAAGGCAACACGGGCAACACCGGAAGCACCGGCTACACAGGCGCCACGGGCGCTAGGGGAAATACCGGCAACACAGGGAACACGGGCGCCACAGGCGACACCGGTAGTACTGGCAACACCGGCGCCACAGGGGAAACCGGCAATCAGGGAAATACCGGCAACACGGGCAATACCGGCGCAACGGGCGCCAGAGGCAACACCGGCAGCACTGGCACCGGCAGCGGAACCGTTGTCGTGGTTCCGGCCGCACGCTGATGCACTGACCAACACACACCAGCCAGCAGCTATGCGATCAGATGCGCATAGCTGCGCCGGTTGGCCCGGTAGCAGTCGCACGCCGCGTTCTCCAGACCTTCGCGATCGGTGATCGTGATGACCCCCCGCCGATAGTCGATCAGTCGCCGCGTGTGCAGCGCCGTCGCGGCGTTGGTGATGCCGACCCGGCGCACACCCAGCATGCGGCCCAGCACTTCATGCGTAAGCGCAAGGTGCGTGGAATGCGCACAGTCCTGCGTGGTCAAGAGCCAGCGCGCCAGGCGCTCCTCGATCAGGTGGAAACGGTTGCACAGGCCCGAACGGCCGAACTCCATCAAGAGCACGCAGACGTAGCGATTGAGGATGCGCTTGAGCTTCGAGTTCTGCTCCAGCTCCTGCGCGAACGATTGCGCGGTCAGCCGCCACGCCATGCCCGCGCCCTGCACCAGCGCCCGCAGCGGAGCGCTCTGCACGTCCAGAGACAGCTCGTAGCCCAGGGCGCCCTCGTTGCCCACCATGCCCGTCTGCAGGCCGTCATGGCCGTCCGCGGTCGATACCAGCGAGACGAACGCGCTCGTCGGGAAGTGGATGTGGTGAATGACGTCGCCCGGCTCGTAGAGGATCTGCGCCGTGGCCAGCTGCACGCTGTCGCAGCGCTCGAGCAGGTGCGCACGGTCTGCGAGCGGCAGCGCCTCGAGCAGGCGATTGAGAACGGGGCGGGTCGGGGCTGATGTCACGGAACCGCCTGTTGGGAAGAGTCAATCAGCGCGGAAATGCGCAACCGGGCGCATTGTTGCCGAGGGGACCTCTCGCGTCTGTGCGCAGGCGCACCAAATGCGGCCCGGCCGCCGCCGGCTCAGGTCGCGGGCTGGCGAGGCAGCAGGCGATCCGTTTCACGCTTCACGACCTCATAGCACTCGCACACCTGCTTCTCCAGACCCGGGCGGTCCAGCACCGTGATGTGCCCGCGCGAATACTTGATGAGATTCAGGCGCTGCAGCTTGCCGGCAGCCTCGGTCACGCCTTCGCGCCGCACGCCGAGCATGTTGGCGATCAGCTCCTGCGTCATCACCAGCTCGTTGCCCGGGAGCCTGTCGAGGCTCAGCAGCAGCCAGCGACACAGCTGCTGTTCCAGCGAGTGGTGCCGGTTGCAGACGGCCGTCTGCGACATCTGCGTAATGAGCGACTGGGTGTAGCGCAGCAGCAGATGCAGCAGCGGCCCGCCGTTGTCGGTCAACTGCTTGATGTGCCCGGCGCTCAGGCGAAATGCATTCCCCGCGCTCTGCACCACGGCACGGTTGGGCGTGCTGCCCCCGCCCATCAGCAGCGACACGCCCACCATTCCCTCGAACCCCACGACGGCGATCTCGGCCGACTGCCCGTTTTCCAGCACGTACAGCAGCGAGACGATGCAATCGACCGGGAAATACACGTACTGCTGGACCACGCCCGATTCGTAGAGCACCTGCCCCAGCTTGAGCGGCACCAATTCAAGGAGCGGCATCAGGCCCGTCAGCACCTCCGGCGGCATCACCTCCAGGAGGCTGTTGCGCGCCACGGCTGCGAGCGAAGAAGACGGGGGTGGGGACGGTGCCATGGGAGAAGGAGGTTCCAAAGTGCCCATCATTTTGCGGCCGATGCCCCGGCGTCTGTGCGCTTGCGCACACAGGGGTGCGCGTGCCGGCACTCCGCGTATGTGCGATGCCGCACAGACAATTCGCCCGTGGGCGGCTAACGATGGGCGGTACGCCTTTCAAGCGGAAGCAGAAGCAGGCGGCATTCATTGAATGAACCAGGCGAAAGCCATCGAGGTCCCGCAACATGCGCAACTTTCTCACCAACAACCGGGAAGAGCTGGTTTCACGGTGCAAGTCGAAGGTTGCACTGAGGCCCCGGCGGGCCGCCACCGAACATCAGCTGGCGAACGGCATTCCGTTGTTCCTCGAGCAACTGATAAGAACCCTTGCGGCCGAAGAAGACGACAAACCTGCCGAGAGCGTCAGGATCTCGGGACCATCGGGCGGAGACTCGCTGGCGTTGTCGGAGATGGGGATGACCGCCACTGCACATGGCAAGGAGCTGCTGAAGCTGGGGTACACGGTCGACCAGGTCGTTCACGACTATGGCGACCTTTGCCAGGCGATCACGGACCTGGCCTTCGAGCGCAACGCCCCGTTCGCTATCGGGGAATTCCGGACGCTGAACCGGTGCCTGGACAACGCCATTGCCGACGCGGTCACCGAATTCAGCTTTCAGCGGGATACGCAAATCGCCTGTCAGCAGAGCCTGGACGCGACGGAGCGTTTCGGCTTCCTGGTTCACGAGCTGCGCAATGCTCTGGGGACGGCAACCCTTGCGATTCACGCCCTTGAACTCGGCAACATGACGGTGGGCGGAGCCACCGGGAGCGTGCTGAAGCGCAGCCTGTCTTCGATGGCCACATTGATCAGCGGGGCGCTCGCCGAAGTTCGCAGCGGCGCGCCGGAACTGCGGCAGACATTTTCCGTGGCCCTGCTCATCAAGGACGCCGAAACCGCGGCCCAACTCGTTGCAAGCGCCGCGGGTTGCGCCTTCGAGGTGTCACCCGTCGACTCCCTGCTGGCCATCCGGGGAAACCGGGAGCTGCTGCTTGCTGCATTGGCGAACCTGCTGCAGAACGCATTCAAGTTCACGCACCCGCACACCGACATCGCCTTGAAGGCCTATGAGCTTGGCGAGCACGTCCTGATCGAAGTCGAAGATCACTGCGGAGGGCTGCCGCCGGGAATCGCCGCCAAGATGTTCGCCCCCTTCAACCAGCACAGTCATGACCGGTCGGGCCTGGGCCTGGGGCTTTCCATCGCCCGCCAGAGCGTCGAGGCGGACTTCGGCACATTGACCGTGCGGGACGTGCCCGGCACCGGTTGCGTCTTCACGATCTCACTGCCGCGCCACTCGCTCCAGTGACCGTCGGTGCCGCCGGAGGTACGGCGCGCATCCGCTACATCAGGGGAAATCCCTAGACGCCCGTCCGCAACCCGCTCGGGCAGCCCCTCCACGAGCGAAACGCGTCGCGCATCGCCTCTTCAATGCCCCTCTGTCCCTGGCCCGTTACTTGCAAACTCGATCAAAAATGACAGAAAATTTTCTTATCTGACTTATATTTGTAAACTGGTTTTCAAAAAACGCACACTTTCGGGCACGTTGCACCCTTCATGAGCATCCTCGTCGACACCCCAGGCACCACCGTGGCCCAGCGCATTGCGCAGGCGCTGCCGCGGCTGTCGCGCTCGCACCGGCAGGTGGCCGACTACGTGCTGGAGCACCCGCTGCAGGTCGCCACGCTGCCCATCGACGAGCTCGCCGCCGCGGTGGGGGTGTCGGTCGCCACGGCCAACCGTTTTGCGCGCGCGCTGGAGTTCGATGGCTACGCCACCTTCCGTGCGGAACTGGTGCGCGGCTTCGAGCCGCTGGTGGCGCCGGTGGAACGCATGCGAGGCAACCTGGAGCGCCCGAGCACCGTGTCCGAGGTGTTCGCCACCGCGCTCGACGAGAGTCGCCGCAACATCGAAGCCACGCGCCAGACGCTGGACTACGCCGCCTGCGAAGCCGCGGTGGAGCGCATCGGCAAGGCGCGCTCGATCTACATCGGCGGCTTCGGCGCCAGCGCATGGCTCGCCGGCCTGCTGCAGCACGGGCTGGACGGCAGCTGCAACGACGTGCGCCTGCTCTCGGGCGTGAGCGGCGTCACGCACGCCGCGCGCACGCTGATGCACGCGGGGCCGAAGGACGTGTTCATCGGCCTGACTTTTCCGCGTTACCTGACGGACACCATTTCGCTCGCGCAGATCGCGCGCAGCCAGGGCTGCTCGGTGATCGCGCTGACCGACCGCCCCAGCTCGCCGCTGGCACCGCTGGCCGACGTGGCGCTCTATTGCCAGACCGAAACCAGCTACCGCCCGAACTGCGAGACCAGCGTGCTCGCGCTGATCGAGGCGCTGACCAGCGCGGTGTCGCTGCGCGCGCCCGACCCCGTGCAGTCGGCCGGCCGCATCCTGCAGGCAGTGCGGCCCTGGCTGCACGGTGCCAACGGCCTGCCGCGCATCAACGGCACAGGCAACGGTGCTGCCGCTCTGCCCCATACATCCGATGCCCCTGCCCCCAGCGGCGCCGGCAGCAAGAAGAAGAAAGCTTCCCGATGACCCAGACTCATGTGCCCGTGATCGCCATCCACGGCGGCGCCGGCACCATCAGCGCCGCCACGACCAGCGCCGAACAGGCGCAGGCCTATCACGACGCGCTGAAAAGCATCGTGGCCGCCGCTCAGGCAGCGCTGCTCAAGGGCGCATCCGCGCTCGACGCCGCCTGCCTCGCAGTCGAGATGCTCGAAGACTGCCCGCTCTTCAACGCGGGCCACGGCGCAGTGTTCACGCACGACGAAACCCATGAGCTCGACGCCGCCGTGATGGACGGCGCCACGCTCGCCGCCGGCGCCATTGCCGGCGTGTGCCATGTCCGCCGCCCGGTGCGCGCCGCGCGCGCCGTGCTCGAAGACGGCGCCCACGTGCTGCTGGCCGGCGCGGGCGCCGAGTCCTTTGCACGCGAACGCGGACTGGAGATGGTCGAGCCCTCGTTCTTCTCCACCGAGGCGCGCCGCCAGCAGCTCTACCGCGTGCGCGACACCGGCCGCGTGGTGGTCGACCACGAAGGCGCGTCGATGGCGGCAGCAACGCCGCCGCTCGACGAAGACAAGAAGTTCGGCACCGTCGGCGCGGTTGCGCTCGACATGCACGGCCACCTGGCCGCCGCCACCTCCACCGGCGGCATGACCAACAAGCGCGTCGGCCGCGTCGGCGATTCGCCGCTGATCGGCGCCGGCACTTATGCCGACGACCGCACGGCCGCCGTGTCGTGCACCGGCAGCGGTGAGATGTTCATCCGCGTGGCGGCTGCGTACGACGTGTGCGCCCGCATGGCCTACGGCGGCGCCACGCTCGAAGCCGCCACGCACGCGGTGGTGCAGCAGTCGCTGCCGGCCATCGGCGGCACCGGTGGGCTGATCGCCGTCGACCGCCACGGCAATCTGAGCCTCGCCTTCAACACCGAAGGCATGTACCGCGGTCACGCGCGCGGCGACGAAGCGCCCCATACGGCCATCTTCGCCTGACAACGCATCGCCGCACGCCCCATTTTTCTTCGCACTCCCATGTCCACCCCTGCCCTCGCCCTGCCGGACGGCCGCGTTCTCGCCGTCGACGACCTCACCGTTCGCTTCTCGACTTCCGAGCGCACGGTCGATGCCGTGAAGAAGCTGTCCTTCCACGTCGACCATGGCGAAACGCTTGCGGTGGTGGGCGAATCGGGTTCGGGCAAGTCGGTGACCTCGCTCGCGCTGATGCGGCTCGTGGAGCACGGCGGTGGCCGCATCCTCGGCGGGAGCATGGCGTTCCGCCGCCGCAACGGCGAAGTGCTCGACCTCGCGCAGGCACGCGACAGCGCAATGCGCAACATCCGCGGCGCGGACATCGCGATGATCTTCCAGGAGCCGATGACATCGCTGAACCCGGTGTTCACTGCCGGCGAGCAGATCTCCGAGGCCATCCGCATCCACCAGGGCAAGAGCGACTCGGCCGCGCGCGCCGAAGCGCTGCGCATGCTGGAGCTGGTGCGCATTCCCGAAGCGCGCAACGTGCTCGACCGCTTTCCGCATCAACTCTCGGGCGGCATGCGCCAGCGGGTGATGATCGCTATGGCGCTGTCGTGCAAGCCTCAGCTGCTGATTGCCGACGAGCCAACCACCGCGCTCGACGTGACCATCCAGGCGCAGATCCTCCAGCTCATCCGCGAGCTGCAGAAGGAGATGCACATGGGCGTGCTCTTCATCACGCACGACATGGGCGTGGTCGCCGAGATTGCCGACCGCGTGCTCGTGATGTACCGCGGCGACAAGGTGGAAGCAGGCAGCTCCGACACCGTGTTCGCGGCGCCGCAGCACCCCTACACCCGCGCACTGCTGTCGGCCGTGCCCAAGCTGGGCGCCATGCAGGGCACCGACCTGCCGGCCAAGTTCGAATTGCTGCGCACCGAGGCCAGTGCCGACGCCCAGCCCGTCGAAGCGCCCACGCAGCAAGACACGGTGCGCCAGGACACCGGCCCCATTCTTCGCGTACGCGACCTCGTCACGCGCTTCGACGTGCGCAGCGGCCTCTTCGGCCGCGTGAAGCGCCGCGTGCATGCGGTGGAAAAGATCAGCTTCGACCTGTACCCCGGCGAAACGCTGGCGCTGGTCGGCGAATCGGGCTGCGGCAAGTCGACCACCGGCCGCTCGCTGCTGCGCCTGGTCGAAAGCCAGAGCGGCGCCATCGAGTTCGGCGGCAAGAACATCCGCGAGCTGCCCACGCGCGAGCTGCAGGCGCTGCGCCGGAACATCCAGTTCATCTTTCAGGATCCGTTCGCCTCGCTCGATCCGCGCGTGACGGTGGGCTTCTCGATCATGGAGCCGCTGCTCATCCACAACATCGCCAAGGGCGCCGAGGCGCAGCAGCGCGTCGACTGGCTGCTGCAGAAGGTCGGCCTGCCGCCCGAGGTGGCGCAGCGCTATCCGCACGAGTTCTCGGGCGGCCAGCGGCAGCGCATTGCCATTGCGCGTGCACTGGCGCTCAACCCGAAGGTTGTGGTGGCCGATGAATCAGTGTCGGCGCTCGACGTGTCCATTCAGGCGCAGATCGTCAACCTGATGCTCGACCTGCAACGTGAGCTGGGCGTGGCCTTCTTGTTCATCTCGCACGACATGGCAGTGGTCGAGCGCATCAGCCACCGCGTGGCCGTGATGTACCTGGGCCAGATCGTAGAGATCGGCCCACGCCGCGCGGTGTTCGAAGCGCCGCAGCACGCCTACACCCGCAAGCTGATGGCAGCTGTGCCAGTGGCCGACCCGTCGCGCCGCCACAAGCCGCGCGCGCTGCTCGAAGGCGAGATTCCCAGCCCCATCCGCGCGGTGGGCGACGAGCCCGACGTGCCGCCGCTGGTGCAGGTTGCGCCCGGGCATTTCGTTGCACGGCACGCCATTGGCGGCGCTTTCTGATCCTTTCCGATCGATCAACCTATTTTTTCAACCCGCAGGCCCTCCTGCTTTTTTCCACGAACCGACTGGAGTTCTTCCATGACGCAATCTTCTTCCTCCCTGCGATGGGCTTCCGCACTGCTGGGCCTGGCCGCGCTGGCCGCTTCGGGCACGGCACTGGCCGCGAAAGACGTGGTGCTCTCGATCGGCTATCAGCCGGAAACGCTGGACCCGTACAACACCAACACCACCATCACCACGGCAGTGACCAAGACCTTCTATGAAGGCCTGTTCCAGTTCGACAAGGACCTGAAGGTGCAGAACGTGCTCGCCGAGAGCTACGACGTGTCGAAGGACGGCCTGGTCTACACCATCAAGCTGCGCACCGGCGTGAAGTTCCACGACGGCACCGACTTCAACGCCGAGGCCGTGAAGTTCACGCTCGACCGCGTGCTGAACCAGGACAACAAGCTGCTGCGCTACAACCAGTTCAACCGCGTGGGCAAGGTCGAGGCGCTGAACCCGACGACCGTGCGCATCACGCTGAAGGAGCCCTTCGGCCCCTTCATCAACTCGCTGGCCCACGCCTCGGCCGCCATGATTTCGCCCACCGCACTGAAGAAGTGGGGCAACAAGGACATCGCCTTCCACCCCGTGGGCACGGGCCCCTTCGAATTCGTCGAGTGGAAGCAGACCGAAGCCGTCAAGGCCAAGAAGTTCGACGGCTACTGGAAAAAGGGCTACCCGAAGATCGACACGGTCTCGTGGAAGCCGGTGCTCGAGAACAACACGCGCGCCGCGATGCTGCAGACCGGCGAAGCCGACTTCGCGTATCCCATTCCCTATGAGCAGGCCGACCTGCTGAAAAAGAGCGACAAGCTCGAAGTTGTGGCCACGCCGTCGATCATCACGCGCTTCCTGGCATTCAACATGCTGCAGAAGCCCTACGACAACGCCAAGGTGCGCGAAGCCATCGGCTACGCCATCAACAAGGAAGCGCTGGCCAAGGTCGCATTCGGCGGCTACGCCTTCCCCGCGCAGGGCATCGTGCCGCAGGGCGTGAAGTACGCCGAGAAGATGGCTCCCATTCCCTACGACCTGAAGAAGGCCAAGGAGCTGATGAAGGAAGCCGGCTACCCCGACGGCTTCGAGTCGGTGCTGTGGAGCGCCTACAACAACACGACCAGCCAGAAGACGATCCAGTTCGTGCAGCAGCAGCTCGCGCAGATCGGCATCAAGCTGCAGGTGCAGGCGCTCGAAGTGGGCCAGCGCACCGAGCAGGTGGATGCATGGCCCGATCCGAAGACGGCGAAGGTTCGCATGTACTACACGGGCTGGTCGTCGTCGACCGGTGAAGCCGACTGGGGCCTGCGCCCGCTGTTCGCCTCGGAAGCCTGGGCGCCCAAGCTGAACAACATGTCGTTCTACAAGAGCGAGGTGGTCGACAACGCGCTGGCCAAGGCGCTGGTGACGGTCGACGAAAAGGAACGGACCGCGCTCTACAAGACCGCGCAGGACGAGATCCGCAAGGACCTGCCGCGCGTGCCGATGGTCACGGAGCAGAACCTGTCGGCGCATGCCAAGCGCCTCTCCGGCGTGTTCGTGATGCCTGACGGCAACATCAACATCGACGCAATCTCCGTAGCGAACTAAGCCTCGCCCCCTCACCCGTCAGGGTGAGGGGTTGACCGCCTGCACCCCATGCTGAATTACTTTCTCAAACGACTGTTGGGCCTGATCCCCACGCTGCTCATCGTGGCGGTGCTGGTGTTCCTGTTCGTCCACATGCTGCCCGGCGACCCGGCGCGCCTTGCCGCCGGCCAGGAGGCCGACGAGCAGACCGTGGCCATGGTGCGCGCGGAGCTCGGGCTCGACAAGCCGCTGCCGCAGCAGTTCGTGAGCTTCTTCACCCACATGCTGCAAGGCGACTTCGGCACCTCAATCCGCACGCGGCGGCCGGTGTCGATGGAGATCGGCGAGCGCTTCTTCCCGACGGTGATGCTGACCATCACCAGCATGGTGTGGGCAGTGATCTTCGGCATGGGCATCGGCATCGTCTCGGCGGTGTACCGCAACAAATGGCCGGACCGGCTGGGCATGACGCTCGCCGTGTCGGGCATCTCTTTTCCCGCATTTGCACTCGGCATGCTGCTGATGCAGATCTTCTCGGTCCAGCTCGGCTGGCTGCCCACGGTGGGGGCCAGCAGCTGGAAACACTACATCCTGCCCTCGATCACGCTGGGCGCGGCCGTGGCGGCCGTGATGGCGCGCTTCACGCGGGCCTCGTTCGTCGAGGTGATCCAGGAAGACTTCGTGCGCACTGCACGCGCCAAGGGCGTGCGCGAATCCAGCGTGGTGTTCAAGCACACGCTGCGCAACGCGCTGATTCCGGTGGTCACCATGATGGGCCTGCAGTTCGGCTTCCTGCTGGGCGGCTCCATCCTCGTGGAGGCGGTGTTCAACTGGCCCGGCCTCGGCCGCCTGCTGGTCGATGCCGTGCAGATGCGCGACTACCCCGTCATCCAGACGCTGGTGCTGCTGTTCTCGCTCGAATTCATCCTGATCAACCTGGTGGTGGATGTGCTGTACGGCTACATCAACCCGACCATCCGCTACAAGTGAGCAAGCAGCCATGACGCAAGCTTCCGGCGTGCCTGCCGAAACCCTCATTCCAACGACACCTGTCGCGGCCGTCCAGATCGCTGGCAAGGTCCGCACGCCCTGGGGCGAATGCTGGCGCCGCTTCAAGAAGCAGCCGGTGGGCATCGTCGCCGCGCTCTTCGTGCTGCTGCTGGTGTTCGTCGCGGTGTTCGCGCCGTGGATCGTGCCCTTCGATGCGGAGAACTTCTTCGACTACGACATGCTGAACACGGGGCCTTCGGCCACGCACTGGTTCGGCGTCGATCCGCTGGGCCGCGACATCTTCAGTCGCATCCTGATGGGTGCGCGCATCTCGCTGATGGCGGGCTTTCTCTCGGTGCTGGTGGGCGGCTTCGTGGGCACGGCCTTCGGCCTGCTGGCGGGCTACTACGAAGGCTGGTGGGACCGCATCGTGATGCGCGTCTCGGACGTGCTGTTCGCCTTTCCCGGCATCCTGCTGGCGCTGGGCGTGGTCGCCATCCTGGGCAGCAGCATGACCAACGTGGTGGTGGCAGTGTCGGTGTTCAGCGTGCCGGCGTTCGCGCGGCTCGTGCGCGGCAACACGCTGGTGCTGAAGCAGCAGACCTACATCGAGGCCGAGCGCAGCATCGGCGCTTCAGACTGGACCATCATCGTGCGGCACATCCTGCCGGGCACCATCTCGTCGATCGTGGTGTATTTCTCGATGCGCGTGGGCACCTCGATCATCACGGCCGCCAGCCTGTCGTTCCTGGGTATGGGCGCGCAGCCGCCTACGCCCGAATGGGGCGCGATGCTCAGCGAAGCCCGCGCCGACATGGTGACCTCGCCGCACGTGGCGCTGTTCCCCAGCCTGGCCATCTTCTTCACCGTGCTCGCCTTCAACCTGCTGGGCGATGCACTGCGCGACGCGCTCGATCCGAAGATCGACCGCCAGTAATTTCCGTTCTTCTTCATGTCTTCCAGCAAGCAGCAAGCCCCTCTCCCCTTCATCGGCAACCTGCTCCAGGGCGAACGCAACGCCATCACCGACGTCGCGGGCGTCACCGTGGGCCACCAGACGCTCAGCGATGGCCCCGTGCAGACGGGCGTGACGGTGATTCGCCCTCACGCCGGCGACCCGTTCCGCGACAAGGTGCCGGCCGCTGCAGTAGTGCTCAACGGCTTCGGCAAGAGCGTGGGCCTGGTGCAGGTGGCTGAGCTCGGCGTGCTCGAAACGCCGATTGCGCTGACCAACACGTTTTCGGTCGGCACCGTGGCCACGGCGCAGATCCGCCACTGCGTGGCCGACAACCCCGAGAGCGGACGCACGCTGCCCACGGTCAACCCGCTGGTGTTCGAGTGCAACGACGGCTTTCTGAACGACATCCAGCGCATGGCCGTGACCGAGGCCGACTACCTGCAGGCGCTGGCTGATGCCGGCGTCGACTTTGCGCAGGGCTCGGTCGGCGCGGGGCGCGGCATGTCGAGCTTCCAGCTCAAGGGCGGCATCGGTAGCGCATCACGGCGGGTGTCGGCGCGCGAAGGCGGCTGCCATACCGTAGGCGCGCTGGTGCTGGCGAACTACGGACGCCAGCCGCAACTGGTGCTGGCCGGGCATTCGGTGGGCGACCGGCTGGCGAAGCTGCAGGCTGCGCGCAGCCTGCCGGCGGTGGACGAGGCCGAGAAGGGTTCGATCATCATCATCGTCGCCACCGACGCGCCGCTCGATGCGCGCCAGTTGCGCCGCCTGGCGCTGCGCGCAGGCGCCGGACTGGCCCGCACGGGCTCGGTCTTCGGGCACGGCAGCGGCGACATCGTGCTGGCCTTTTCCACCGCCTACACCGTGCCCGACCGCGTCGAGCGGCCGATGCCGGCCGTAGCGATGCTGCACGACGGGCTGCTCGACGGGCTGTTCCAGGCCGCGGCAGACAGCACCGAGCAGGCGATCATCCATGCCCTGTGGCGCGCAACGCCCGTGACCGGGCGCGACGACAACCACCGCGCCGCACTGGGCGACGTGCTGCCCGCCTCCGTCCTTCTTTCAACCCACGCCTGACTGCGAGCCGCTCCATGAAAGTCCTGATCTCCACAGACATCGAAGGCGTCGCCGGCGTCTATCACTCCGAGCAGGTGCGCCCGGGCAACCCCGAGTTCGAGCGCGCGCGCCTGCTGATGACGCAGGAAGCCAACGCAGCGATTGCCGGCGCCTTCGACGCAGGCGCCACCGAAGTGCTGGTGAACGACTCGCACGGCGGCTTTCGCAACATGCCGCCCGATGTGCTCGATGCGCGCGCCCGCGTCGTGCAGGGCAAGCCGCGCTACCTGAGCATGGTGGCGGGCGTGGAAGAAGGCGTGGACGCCGTTTGCATGGTCGGCTACCACTCGCGCGCGCAGGGGCGCGGCATCCTGGCGCACACGATCAACAGCTTTGCGTTTGCCGGCATCTCGCTCGGCGGGCAGGAACTGGGCGAGGCCGGGCTCTATGGCGCACTGGCCGGCGAATACGGCGCGCCCGTGGTGATGGGCAGCGGCGACGACGTGTTCATCGCCGAGAACCGCCCGCTCTTTCCGCACGCGACATTCGTCGAGACCAAGAAGGCGACGGGCTGCACCAGCGGCATTTCGCTGTCGCCCGAGCAGTCGCGCCGGGCGATTCGTGCGGGGGTGGAAGAAGCGCTGGCCGCGCGTTCGAACGCGAAACCGCTCGTTTTCAAGGGGCCGCAGACCGTGACGCTGCGCACCCAGTCAACCGCGCTGGCCGACCTGTTCTGCCAGTGGCCGGCCTTCGAGCGCGTCGACGGCGTCACGCTGCGCTTCACCGCCGATACGGTAGAAGCGGCGGTGCGCATGCTGAACTGCTGCTCGGCAATGTCTTCGATGCTGCGCTGAGGCGCCAGCCCCTCTTCAGGCCTGCATGGCGAAGCGGATGGCCGCGCGGCCAGGAACCCGCTCGCCCATCCGGGCCTTGTCCGGTTCCTAGAATTCCCGGGTCCGGCAACTTTTTTCCGGCCATCTCGCCTTATCCGGAATAAGCATCAAACCGTCCCACAACCCGCATGGATGCTGGCGAATAAGCTTATCCGCATAAAGCGCGAACCAAAAAATAGTTTGTTTCCATAAGGCCGGCTTTCAGAATCTCGGCTTCTTGCTGGGGCGCTGGACGCACCGCACTTCAAGACACACGCACGCACGATGTACCAATACACAGAATTCGATCGCCAGTTCGTCCACCAGCGGGCTGCCCAATTCCGCGACCAGCTGGAGCGCTGGCAAAAGGGCAAGCTCGCCGAAGACGAGTTCCGCCCCCTGCGGCTGCAAAACGGCTGGTACGTGCAGCGCTACGCGCCGATGCTGCGCGTGGCCGTGCCTTACGGCGAACTCTCGAGCCGCCAGATCCGCGTGCTGGCCCGCATCGCCCGCGAATATGACGAGCCCGAAGCCGAGGTCTACAAGAAGGCCATCGAGACGCAGGGCCTGCTTGGCAGCCACAAGCTCCCGACCCACTACGCCCACTTCTCGACGCGCCAGAACGTCCAGTACAACTGGATTCCGCTCGCCAAGTCGGCCGACGTGATGGACCTGCTGGCTTCGGTCGACATGCACGGCATTCAGACCAGCGGCAATTGCATCCGCAACATCACGAGCGATGAGCGCGCCGGCATTGCCGTCGACGAAATCGCCGATCCGCGCCCGTTCGCGGAAATCATGCGCCAGTGGAGCACGCTGCACCCCGAGTTCGCGTTCTTGCCGCGCAAGTTCAAGATTGCCATTACCGGCGCCACTGAAGACCGTGCCGCCACCGGCTGGCACGACGTGGGCCTGCACGTGGTGAAGAACGAAGCGGGCGAAATCGGTTTTCGCGTGCAGGTGGGCGGCGGCATGGGCCGCACCCCCATCATCGGCACTGTGCTGCGCGAGTTCCTGCCGTGGCAGCAGATCATGAATTACCTCGAAGCGGTGATCCGGGTCTACAACCGCTATGGCCGCCGCGACAACATCTACAAGGCGCGCATCAAGATTCTGGTGAAGGCCGAAGGCCAGCGCTACATCGACGACGTCGACGCCGAATACAAGCAGATCCTCGAGCATGACGGTGCGCCGCACACCATCACGCAGGAAGAGTACGACCGCGTGGCCGCCTCCTTCGTGCCGCCGACGCTCGCCACCCGCGTGCTGCAAAGCGCCGAGAAGACCGACGCCGAGCTGCGCGCCCACGCCGCAGACGACGTGCAGTTTGCCCGCTGGCTCGCCCGCAACGTGGCGCCGCACAAGAACCCTGCGCTGCGCGCCGTCACGCTGTCGTTCAAGCGCCTGAAGCAGGCGCCCGGCGACGCATCGGCCGACCAGCTCGACACGCTCGCCCAACTGGCCGACCGCTTCTCGGCCGGCGAGGCCCGCGTGACGCACGACCAGAACGTGGTGCTGCCCTGGGTGCATGCCGAAGACCTGCACGCGCTGTGGCTCGCCGCCCGCGCCGCCGGCCTCGCCAGCGCCAACGTGCACCTGCTGACGGACATGATCGCCTGCCCCGGCGGCGACTTCTGCGCGCTGGCCAATGCGCGCTCCATTCCCATCGCCGAAGCCATCACCGAGCGTTATCAAGACCTCGACGAGCTCGACGACCTGGGCGAGATCGACCTGCACATCAGCGGCTGCATCAACTCGTGCGGCCACCACCACAGCGGCCACATCGGCATCCTGGGCGTCGACAAGGACGGCAAGGAGTGGTACCAGGTCACCCTCGGCGGCTCCGACGGCTCCGAGCTCAGCGGCGCGCCGCAGGCCGGCAAGGCTGTCGGCCCCTCGTTCTCGGCGGCCGAAGTGCCGGGCGTGATCGAGGCCGTGCTCACCACCTACCGCGACACCCGCGAAAGCGGCGAGAACTTCATCGACACGCTGCGCCGCGTAGGCCCGGACCCGTTCAAGGCCGCCGCCAACGGTGCACGCTTCAAGGTGGAGGAAGCAGCATGAACAAGAAACTCAACATCCTCTCGGCAGAAGAACACATCGACGACGGCGATCCGAAGGTTCTGCAACTGGCCAACGACGCCGACCCGCTCGCCATCGAGGTGTGCCTGGCCGACATCGAGCGCATCGACCTGAACTTTCCGAAGTTCACCGACGGCCGCGCCTACAGCCAGGCCTTCCTGCTGCGCCGCCGCCTGGGCTTCCAGGGCGACATCCGCGCCACGGGCGACGTGCTGATCGACCAGCTGGTGCAGATGGAACGCACCGGCTTCTCCAGCGCCGTGCTCAAGGAAGGCGTGGACGCCTCCGACGCGCAGCGCCAGTTCGACCGCTTCGCCGCCTTCTACCAGGGCGACGCGGTGCAGACCGCGCCGCACTTCGCGGCCGGCAACTGAGAGCGAATGGGAACCTTCGACATGAGCATTGCCACGGACATCGACTTCGCACGCATCAACACCGAACTCGGCCGCAACGCCGAGGGCCTGGTGGACTGGGCGATCGGCCTGGGCCAGCCCGCGATCATCACCACCAACTTCCGCCCTTTCGAGGCGGTGATCCTGCACATGGTCACGCGCGCAAAGCGCGATGTTCCCGTGATCTGGATGGACAACGGCTACAACACCGAGGCCACCTACCGTTTTGCCGACGAGGTGACGAAGCAACTGGGCCTGGACCTGCACATCTACCTGCCGCGCCGCTCGCGTGCGCATCGCGAAGCGGTCGAGGGCCCGACCCCGGCGCTCGACGATCCGCGCCATGCCGCCTTTACTGAAGAAGTGAAGCTGGAGCCCTTTGCCCGCGCGCTGCGCGAGACGGCACCGAAGGTCTGGTTCACCGCACTTCGGGCCACCGACACGGCCGTGCGCGCGCAGATGGACCCGGTCAGCGTCAATCCGGACGGCCTGATCAAGGTCGCCCCGCTGCTGCACTGGTCGTCCAAGGATCTTCACGAGTACTGTGTGAAACACGGCCTGCCGAACAACTTCGACTACGTGGACCCGACCAAGGGCGAAGACAACCGCGAGTGCGGATTGCATCTCGCGCACTGAGAGCCAACGGCTCACCGATCCTCTGCATCCAGCACCCCATCCGATGAACGCCCGTACCGAAACCGAACTGCTGCTCTCACCAGCGCACCTCTCCAACACGCACCTCGATGCGCTGGAAGAAGAAACCATCTTCATCCTGCGCGAGGTCGCGGCCGCCTTCGAGCGCCCCACCCTGCTGTTTTCGGGCGGGAAAGATTCGCTGGTGCTGCTGAAGTGCGCGGAAAAGGCCTTCGGCGTGGGCCGCATTCCCTACCCGCTGCTGATGATCGACACCGGCCACAACTTCCCTGAAGTGACGGCCTACCGCGACCAGCGCGCGAAGGAACTGGGCGCCGAGCTGATCGTGCGCAGCGTCGAAGATTCGATGAAGCGCGGCACCGTGCGCCTGGCCCATCCGGGCGAGTCGCGCAATGCGCACCAGTCGGTGACGCTGCTCGAAGCGATCGAAGAATTCCGCTTCGACGCGCTGATCGGCGGCGCCCGCCGCGACGAGGAAAAGGCCCGCGCCAAGGAGCGCATCTTTTCGCACCGCGACAGCTTCGGCCAATGGCAGCCCAAGGACCAGCGCCCCGAGCTGTGGACGCTGTTCAACACCCGCCTTGCGCCGGGCGAGCACTTCCGCGTGTTCCCGATCTCGAACTGGACCGAACTCGACGTGTGGCAATACATCGAGCGCGAGCATGTCGGCCTGCCGTCGATCTACTACACGCACAAGCGCGAAGTGGTGGAACGCCGCGGCCTGCTGGTGCCGGTGACCGAGCTCACCCCCCCGCGCGACGGCGAAACGGTGCAGGTGCGCGACGTGCGCTTTCGCACCGTGGGCGACATCACGACCACCTGCCCGGTCGAGAGCCTCGCGGCCGACGCGGGCGACGTGGTGCTGGAGACGCTGTCGGTCGACGTCAGCGAACGCGGCGCCACGCGCATGGACGACATGACGTCCGAAGCATCCATGGAAAAACGCAAGAAAGACGGTTACTTCTGATGAGCGCGACGACGACTGCTACCCCTGTGAACACCGACGTCCACGGCGACACCGGCACCGCGCTGCGCTTCATCACCTGCGGCTCGGTCGACGACGGCAAGAGCACGCTCATCGGCCGCCTGCTGGTCGACAGCAAGACCGTGCTGCAAGACCAGCTGGCCGGCGTGCAGCGCGGCGGCGAAACCGACCTCGCCCTGCTGACCGACGGCCTCTCGGCCGAGCGCGAGCAAGGCATCACGATCGACGTGGCCTACCGCTACTTCTCGACCGCCAAGCGCAAGTTCATCATCGGCGACGCACCGGGCCACGAGCAGTACACGCGCAACATGGTCACGGCCGCCTCGGCCGCCGACGCTGCCGTGGTGCTGGTCGACGCAACCAAGCTGGCCTGGGCCGCCGAGGTCGAAGACGGCACCGTGGTCAAGCGCGAGCTGCTCCCGCAGACGCGCCGCCACACGCTGCTGTGCCATCTGCTGCGCGTGCAGTCGATCGTGTTCGCGGTGAACAAGCTCGACGCCATCGACGACGCCGGACTGGCATTCGAACGCATCTCGACAGCGCTGAACGCGTTTGCAGAAGCGGCCGGCGTGCAGGTGGCGGGCATCGTGCCGATCTCGGCGCTCAAGGGCTGGAACGTGGCCACGCGCCATGCCGACTGGGTCGGCTACGAAGGCCCGAGCCTGCTCGAGCTGCTCGAGGAGCTGCCCGTCACGGCGCAGGACGAGGACGTGCCCTTCGCCTTTCCGGTGCAGTGGGTCGAGAAGTTCTCTTCTTCCGCCGACACCTCGCAGGGCCGCCGCGTGTTCTGGGGCCGCGTCGCCTCGGGCCACGTGGAACTCGGCCAACGCGTGACCGTGCTGCCGAGCAACCAGACCGCCACGGTCGCGCAGGTGCTGAGCCATACGCGCCAGCCGAAGGCGGTGCATGCGGGCCACAGCGCCGGCATCGTGCTCGACCGCGAGGTCGACGTGTCGCGCGGCGACTGGCTGCTGGCGCCCGGCGCCTTCGAGCCGGTGCGCGAGATCACCGCCACCGTGGCCTGGCTCGACGACGAGCCGCTGGTCGCGGGCCGCGTGTACTGGGCGCTGCAGGGCCACCGCTGGGTCAAGGCCAAGGTGGCGCGCATCGTCGATCGCGTGAACATCACGACGCTCGAATCGGAGCCGGCAACGCAGCTGGAAGCCAATGCCATCGGCGACGTGGTGCTGGCATTGCAGCAGCCGCTGGCCGTGCTTCCCTTCACGCAATCGCGTGCGTTGGGCTCCCTGGTGCTGGTCGATACGGCCTCCCACAAGACCGCCGCTGCCGTGCTTGTGCAGCCCGCCGCCGCAAAGGCCTAAAATCTCGGGTTTCCCCCGATCTCACACTGACGTTAAAAGACAAATGACTCACGTCGTCTCCGAAGCCTGCATCCGTTGCAAATACACCGACTGCGTGGACGTTTGCCCCGTCGACTGCTTCCGCGAAGGTCCCAACATGTTGGTGATCGACCCGGACGAATGCATCGACTGCGCAGTCTGCATCCCCGAATGCCCGGTCAACGCGATCTACGCCGAGGAAGACCTGCCGGCCAACCAGATCGCCTTCATCAAGATCAACGCCGAGCTGGCCCTGGCCGACGGCTGGAAGAGCATCACCAAGCGCAAGCCCGCCCTGCCTGACGCCGAAGAGTGGAAAGACAAGACGGACAAGATCGGGGAGCTGGTGCGCTGAGCACCTTGGTTACCCCCATCGAAACCGACGCCCTGATCGTCGGTGCCGGCCCCGTTGGGCTGTTCCAGGCCTTCCAGCTGGGACTGCTCGAAATCTCCTGTCATATCGTCGATGCACTGCCCGCCGCGGGCGGCCAGTGCGTGGCGCTGTATGGCGACAAGCCGATCTACGACATTCCCGGCACGCCGATGACCAGCGGGCGCGGTCTGGCGCAGTCGCTGTTGCAGCAGGTGGCGCCGTTCAAGCCGCAGTTTCATTTCGGCGAGCAGGTTGCTACGCTGGCCCGCCAGGCTGACGACCGGTTGCTGCTGACGACTTCGGTCGGCACCGCCTTCCTGGCGAAGACGGTGTTCATCGCGGCCGGCGTCGGGGCCTTCGTGCCCAAGCGCATTGCCGTCGAAGGCATTGCGCAGTTCGAAGGCAGTTCGCTCTTCTATCACCCCGATTCGCCGGACCGCTTCGCCGGGCAGACAGTGGTGGTGAATGGCGGCGACGACATCGCGCTCGAAACCGCCATTGCGCTCACGGCCACGGCCAAGCAGGTCACGCTGGTGCATAGGCGCGACGGCTTCCAGGCTGACGAGGCCAATATCTCAGCTATGCGCGCCCTCGTGGCCGCGGGCAAGCTGGCCTTCAAGGTCGGCCAGCCCACTGCCTTCGACGGCAAGCAACTGCAGATCACCACGCCTGACGCCACCACGGTCGATCTGCCGCTCGACGCGCTGATCGCCTGCCTGGGCATCTCGCCGCGCCTCGGCCCCATCGCCGACTGGGGCCTGGAGTTGGAGCGCAAACAGGTGCCTGTCGACACCGAGAAATACGAAACCCGCGAGCGTGGCGTATTTGCGGTGGGCGACATCAACACCTACCCGGGCAAGAAGAAGCTCATCGTCTGCGGCTTCCACGAGGCCACGCTGGCCGCCTGGGGCGCCACGGCCATCGTGTTCCCAGGCAAGGCCGTGCCGCTGCAGTACACGACCACCAGCACGCGGCTGCACGAGCTGCTGGGCGTTTCCGGCTCCCGTTAACGCGCGCCGGGCAGCAGCGCCCGGTATTCGCCGATGAAACTGCCGATGGCGGCGACGTAGCGGTCGATATCCGCATCCGCCAATGGCAGCGACAGCACGACGAAGCCGCGCGGCGAGGTGTAGATGCCCTCGCTCAGCAGGTGGAAAAAAAGCAGCTGGCGCAGGTGCCCATCGACTGGTGCCAGATCGTCGACGCTGCGCACCTCGCCGCCCACGAAATGCGCGTTCATCAGCGAGCCCAGCCCGGTGAACTGCATCGCAACGCCCTCTTTCACGCACAGCGCATTGAGCCTCGCTCGCATCGCCTCGCCCCGCTCCGCCAGCGCGCCGGCCGCCTCGGGCGTGAACAGCTTGGTGAGGCCTGCATAACCGGCGGCCATCGTCAGCACGTTGTTGTTGAAGGTGCCCGAGTGGGCCAGCGACCCGGTGCGCGGGTCGAACAGCGCCATCACGTCGGCACGCCCCCCGAAAGCGCCGAAGGACATGCCGCCGCCGATGTACTTGCCCAGTGTGGTGAGGTCTGACCGAATGCCCAGCTTGTTCGCCAGCCCGTGCGGCGCCAGGCGCGAGGTCATCACCTCGTCGAAAACCAGCAGCGCGCCGACGCGCGTGGCCGATTCGCGCAGCGCCTGCAGGAAGTCGAGGCTCCCCGGAATGCAGCCGCTCGCCCCCTGCATCGGCTCGACCAGAACGGCGGCGATCTCGGCGCCGTGCCTTTCGATCTGCTCGCGCGCCGTCTGCGCATCGTTGTAGGGCAGCACCAGGAAATCGAACGGCACCGTCGTCGGCAGCGGCTTTGCGCCGAAACCCAGCACGCCACCGTGGTAGCCGCCCGCAAACACCACGATCTTGCGACGCCCCGTGAAGTGCAGCGCGGCAGTCAGCGCCATCAGGTTCGCCTCGGTGCCCGAGTTGGTGAAGCGCAACTGCTCGATCTGCGGAAAACGCTCGCAGATAAGCCTTGCCAGCCGGCCTTCGAGCAGGTTGTGGCCCGTGAGGTTGATGCCGCTTTGCATCGCCTCGGTGACGGCTTCACGGATCTCGGGTGCGGTGTGGCCGTAGACGCCGGCCGTGTACTCGGCGATGAAGTCGGCATAGCGGTGGCCGTCGGCATCCCACAGCGCAGCCCCCTCTCCCTTGGCAATGGTCAGCGGAAACGGCGCGTAGAACAGCACCGAACGGCTGTTGGCGCCAGGCATGTAGCGCGCCTGCTCCTCGAACTGATGGCGGCTGGTGGGGTTGCTCTCGGTGAAGCGCTGGTATGCGCCGGCAAGAGCCTGGTCGATGGCGGCATGGGTCATGGCGGATGTCCTTCGGGTGGTGATGCGATCGTCGTTTGCGGCGCAGTTTATTGATCAGTGCTCAATTAATATTGTTTATACAGTCAACCCGGCTGCCGCACAATGGCCGCAACCATGACGAAGAAATCGCCTCCCAAGCCCCGTACGGCCGGCCGCCCCGCCGGCGGTGGCGGCCTGACGAAACAACGCATCGCCGAAGTCGCGCTGGCGCAGATCGACGAATTCGGCCTGGGCGCCTTCAGCATGCGCGAGGTCGCGGCGCGGCTCGATGTCTATCCGGCCACCGTGCACTGGCACGTGAGCACGCGCGAGGCACTGCTGGCCGAAGTGGCCGCCGCCGTCATGGCCGAAGTCACGCCGCCGCCCGGCAAGCTCGACTGGCAGGCATGGATCACCGAACTGTTCCGCCGCTGCCGCACCGCGGTGCGGCGCCACCCGAACGTGGCGCAGCTGCTGGGCGCGCAGCTGGTGTCGAACGGCAGCCTGCCGATCGAGCTGGTCGAGGGCGTGCTGGCGGCGCTGACCGAAGCCGGCTTCGAGGGCGAGCCCCTGCTGGAGGCCTACAACTGCGTGGTCGCGGCGATGCTGGGCTTCCTGACGATGGAGTTCTCGCCCCTGCCCGTGGACAACACCCAGGCCTGGGCCGAGGAGCTGCGCGAGCGCGTGCACACGATTCGCCCACTCGACCACCCGGTGCTCACGCGCAACCTGGCGCAACTGGCCAACAAAGCCTTCATCCTGCGTTGGGACAACGGCACCACCGTGCCGCTCGACAGCAGCTTCGAGCGGCACATCCAGATCACCATCGACGGGCTGGAGGCGTTCGCGCGCAAGGTCAGGGCTGCGTAGGCCCAAACAGCTCGTAGAGCACCATGCGCGCCTGCCTGCCGCGCAGCTCGGTCGTTTCCTCGATGCGGCGGGTGGCGAGCCGCCCACCCAGCCCCTCGAAGGTCGTCTGCGAGATCAGCGTGCGCGTGCCCAGTTCCTTGTTGGTGCCCTCGATGCGGCTTGCCGCATTGATCGCGTCGCCGATGGCGGTGTAAGACAGCCGGTTGCTCGACCCGAGCACGCCCGCGATCACGTGGCCGGTGTGGATGCCTACGCGCGTGCGGAACTCGTGCAGGCCTTCGCCCCGCCACTTGCCGTTGAGCACGTCCATTTCGGCATGCAGTTCGAGCGCCGCGACGCAGGCCCGGTATTCCGCATCTTCCAGGTCGGACGGCGCGCCCCACAGCACCATGATGCCGTCGCCCATGAACTTGTCGACCACGCCGCCATGCCGCGCAAAGATGCCGGCCGCCAGGTTGAAGTACTCGGTCAACTGCCTCACGAGCACGTCGGCTTCCATCGATTCGGAGATGGTGGTGAAGCCCTCCACGTCGGTGAACATCGCGGTGATGCGGCGCGGCGAGCCGCTGGGCGCGAGCGCGTGGCCCTCGGCGACGAGCTGGCGGATGATGTCCACCGGCACGAACTTGCGAAAGGCCTGCAGGCTGCGCGCCGATTCGTCCAGCGCCTGGTTCAGATGCTGGATCTCCAGAACCCGGCTCGGCTCGAGCGGCAGGTTGTCTAGCTCCAGCCGCCCGATGCGGCGCGCGACAAGCGCGAGGTTTTCGATCGGCTGGGTCACGAGCTTCGACAGCCGCAGCGAGATGAACAGCGCGATGCCGAGAAAACTCAGCGTCAGCAGCAGCGCCCAGAGCACCGAACGATGCAGGCCCCCGAGCAGCAGGTCTTCGGGCTCCCAGCTGACGAGTTGCCACCGGGTGTGCGGGATGTGCGAGGTCTGCACGAGGTATTTGCGCCCTTCATGCTCGATGGAAAAAGCCATGTCGTCGGCGCCACCCGCCTTGCCCGCGGCAAGCATGTGCGCATGCAAGGCACCAAGCACGCCGGTGTCTGGCGACTCCAGTTCGCGCACCGGGTCGGGGTGGTCGCTGCGCGCGATCACGTGATGGTCGGCGCTCAGCAAGGCGCTCTCGCCGGTCCCCAGCGCGCCGAAGATGCGCACGAGCTTCGACAGATGCCCCAGCGACACGTTGCCGTCGATCACGAGCTGGCGTGTGTGCCCCTCGTCGTCGACACGTGCGCTGGGCAATGAATGGCCGATTGCAAGCTCCTGTGAGTCGCTCATCAGGAAAGGCTGGGTCCACACGGGTCCATGCGCCTTCATGGCCTCCCGGTACCAGGTGCGCTTCTCGGGGTCGAAGTCGCTGCGATAGGCCGTGATGGCCGTCGTAGCAAAGCGCTGCTTCGCGTCGCCGCCCTCGGCGTCGGGCGAGCGCTTGTACTGCCAGGTTTCGGTGCTGAAGTCGGGGCCGCGCAACACCTGCCGGATGGCCGGGGTCGGGTAGCGCACAGCCATCAAGACGTGGCCGTCGTCGGTGGCCACGTTGATGCTGTCGAGCTCGGGGGTCTGCTCGAGCATGGTCCAGAGCATCTCGGCGGTCTGTTCGCCATCCTCGCCGGTGGCGTGCACGCTGGGAGAGTCGGCAATCGATCGGATGACTCCCTCGGTCTTGGCGAGGAAGGCGAGCACGTTGTCCTCGACCCGGTCATGGTTGATCTTGTGCGAGGCCGTGCCCACCCTGGACACCAGCTTCTCGGCGGCCCAGTAGCCGAATGCCACCAGCAGCAGCGACTGCAACAGCGCGACGGCGCAGATGATGGTGCCTACGTCGACCCTGAAGCGCCGTAAGCCGGTGCGCTGCAAGGGTGAAGGCGGTGTTTCTGCCAAGTTCGAACGCCGGGAATCATCTTTCATCTGTGAGGGGCCTGCTGTGCGTTTGTATGCACTCCCGCGGCAGCGATTCTCTCCGCGTTCGACCATGGCCCGAGGCGAATTCCCCTCGTGCCTGCTGGTCCCGACCAGACCGTGCCAACTGGTCAGCCGTAGGGAGCACCGCAAGCCGGCCAAGCGACCTGGCAGCAGCGCACAAAACGGACGATCAACTTGCAGGCTTGGGCGTGAAATCGATGAGCGCCCCAGGGATTGGTACGACGACAAGCTTCCTGTCACCGAGTATCAGCAGGCTCTTGCCCTCTGGCGTGACACGCATCCTGGGGCGATAGCACTCGTAGGCGGGGTATTCGGCAGTCTGGCAACCCGGTATGTCGGGAATGGTGAATTTCCCGACCTCGGGCAGATTCAGCTGCGTGCCGGCTTTGGCACTCGTATCGAGCACCCGGATGATCGGCAGCGCCGGAGAGCCGGGTTCAATGGCGTATTCCAGCAGGTAGGCACGGCGCCCATCCGCCGACAGTTGAGCTGCCCTCAGGCCAACTGCCGATTGGGGCACCGCGCCCACCGTACCGAATGCCCGGTCGTAAACAGCGGAACCATCCATCAGAAAGCGGTTGCCGTTGTCGCTCACGCTCGTCAGAAAGTAAAAAAAGGTCAGCCCGATCGGGTTCGTTCGGAAGACGCCGTCGTCCGCGTCCATGTAGAGCATGGATGGCGATGGCGAAACGGCGGCCGACGGGACGAGCATCAATCGCGAACCGTCTCGTGAAACCGCAAAGTACGGGCTGCCGTAGCAGCAGTAGGGCAGCGGCTCCGCAAAGGTGGAAGTACGCATGTCGAAGAATCCCACGCCATGCCAGCCGGACGCCCCCGTCGACATCCACAGCTTACCGTCCTTGGTGAAGGCGATGCTGACCTCGGCGTAGCCACCTTCATCTCCAACGCCAAGGGGGGAAAGATGGCTGCTCTTCACGCTGAAGGTGTCGAGATCGACCAGATGAACATGGTTGCTCGCGTCAGTTGCTGCCAGCACGCTGGAATCGGGTGCCAGCGCAATGTCCCGCAAACCCGGAATCGAAAGTGTCGAGCTTGTCCAGCCTGCGCCATTCGATCGGAACCGAGCGATGGCGCTCAGCCCGACTGCCGCGAAGGTGCTGGGGTACGAAGCGTAGATGTCACCGTGCTTGGCGTCGAACACCATCGTCCGGGGAATGCCATAGCTGCTGGTATCCAGCGTTGCGTAAGGCAGTGCATCCACACCGCGCATCGTCCGCTCGAACGCGGAAAGAACGTCAGCTCCTTGCACACGCAGCGCAGCGATCCCCCCCGATGAATCTGCCAACCCGGTCGTCAGCCCCTGATCTTCAGACTCAGGCTTGGCATCTTTCGCTTGAATCGCGGGGGAAGCATTGCTGGGCGACGACGGGGACTGCCCGCTGGACAACCCGACGGAACTTTCGCCACCTCCTCCGCAAGATACAAGAGTGACCAGCAGCAATGGCAGGACAGCCTTCCAGATCGGTTCTCCCATCTCGACACCCCTCATGCTTATTTGTGAAAATTCTTCTTTCCATGGAGGCCGCGCACGCAAAACCGGTTGCACCGCCTCCCATCGGCGCAGCGTATTCTGCATGAGGCTGAGGTCGAACGGCTTACTTGTTCGCTGGAGGTGTCGGATCGGTTTGCCGACCCGAGATCGGCACCTGAGCGTAACCGAATGTTATCGGCTACAGCAACTCTCCCATCTGGACGCGGCCTGATCGAAAAGATGCGTCGGCTGCTCTGGGCAGCTTCTGCGCCCCTTCGAGGCTTTCAGGCGGCGCGAGCCACGGCCGGCAGCCCATCTGCGACGTCATTCGGCTCGCCTCCGCGAACTTCCGCTTCTTGTCCGGGTTCTGCCGAACTCGCGAGCCCGCATCCTGCGTCTAGAATGGCCGTTCGCTAGGGGTGCTGGTTCGGTTTGCCGATCCGGCTGAGAAAGTCCCTTTGAACCTGATTGCGCCTTCTTTGTTCGTTTACTTGGAAGGCCCGAGGTAATCCTCGCGCAGGGAAGCTGGTCCGGTGGCCTCTCACGTTCTCTCGCGTGACGGCCGTGTCGCTCGGGCCCCGCCCACCTGCCAAACCTTTGCACTGGAGCAAATGGATGGCAAACGACAACAACAACCGCGCGACCGTCTCGAACGAGGCGCTGACGCCGCTGCCCGCGTCCCAACGCGTGTTCGGCTGGCACGACCATGCCTCGCTCTGGTTCAGCCTCGGCGTGGGCCTGCTGGTGATGCAGATCGGCGCCTACCTGGTGCCGGCCGTGGGCACGCGCGATGCAGTCATTGCCATCGTGCTCGGCTCCTGCGTCGGCGCCGGCCTGCTGGCCTGGACCGCGCGACTGGGCTGCGAGAGCGGCCTGGCGAGCGCCGGCCTGATGCACGCCACCTACGGAAGCGCCTTCGCGCGGCTGCCGGTGCTGCTCAACATCGTGCAGCTGGTGGGCTGGACCACCTTCGAGCTGGTCATCATGCGGGAAGGCACGCAGGCCATCGGCCAATCGGTGGTCGGCCCCTCGCTGGGCACTGCCTGGGGCGGTGTGCTGACCACGCTGCTGTGGGGCGCGGTGCTGCTGGCGCTGCTCGCGGGTTCGATGGTCAAGCTGGTGCGGCGCTTCGTGAGCCGCTTCGGCCTGCCGCTGGTGGTGCTGTCGCTGATCTGGCTCACATGGCAATTCGCGACGCGGCTTCAGGCCAAGGGCCTGGACGCCTTTTGGGCGCGCCCGGGCGACGGCACGATGGGCATGTTCAGCGCGCTCGACCTCGTGATTGCGATGCCGGTGTCTTGGCTGCCGCTGGTGGCCGACTACGCGCGACATGGCAAACGTAATGCCGGAGGGCTGGGCAGCGCGTTCAGCGGCACCTGGATCGGCTATGCGCTGGCGAACATCTGGTGCTACGCATTGGGCGTGATGGTGGTGAGCGTGGCCGAGCCCGGCGTGAGCCTCGTCACCGCGCTGCTGCTGGCGCAAGGCGGACTGGTGGCGCTGGGCCTGATCCTGATCGACGAACTCGACAACGCGTACGGCGATGTCTATTCGGGCTCGGTCTCCACGCACAGCCTGCTGCCGCGATGGAGCGTGAAGCGCTGGGGCCTGCTGCTGGCCGCGCTGTGCATCGCACTGGCGCTGGTGCTGCCGATGCACACGCTGGAGCCTTTCCTGCTGCTTCTGAGCTCGGTGTTCGTGCCCCTGTACGGCGTGATCATCGGGCGGCTGGGTAGCGGCCAGTCGGTATCACTGGCCGGTACGCGCCAGATCGACTTCGGCGCGGCGCTGATCTGGATCGCGGGCATCGCGGCGTACCACGCGCTGGCCAAGTGGGCGCCGCAGTTCGGCTCTGCCCTGCCGACGCTGGCGGCGACCTTCGTGCTGGCCTGGCTCAGCCGGCCGAAGCTGACAACGGCAGGCGGTGCGTCGGCACTGGCGCAAAGCCGTGGTTGAGGGGGCCATGACCCGCGCCGATCTTCACATCCGCACCGGCAGCCATCGCGCCGAGGATGTAGGTGCGTGCCCGTTCGACCGCCTCGGGCAGCGCCGCACCCAACGCAAGGTGCGCGGCAATGGCGGACGACAGCGTGCATCCCGTGCCGTGCAGGTTGCGGCTGGCAATGCGCCGGGAAGCCAGGCGCCTGCGCTCACCGCCGGATTGCAGCAGCACGTCGACCACCTCATCGCCCGGCAGATGGCCGCCCTTGAGCAGCACGGCCTTCGCGCCGAGCGCGAGCAACTCGCTTGCCGCGTCATCGAGCGCATCGACGCCATCGATGGCATGGCCGATCAGCAAGGCCGCCTCGTCGAGATTGGGCGTGACGACCACGGCGCGCGGGAACAGTTCGCGCACCAGCACCTGCACCGTCTCGGCGGCGATCAGGCGGTCGCCGCTGGTGGCGACCATCACGGGGTCGAGCACCACGTTCTTCAACTGGTAGCGGTCGATGGCCCAGGCCACCACATCCACCACCTCTGGCGCATGCAGCATGCCGAGCTTGACGGCATCGACGCCAATGTCTTCCACCACGGCCTGGATCTGCGCCTTGAGGAAATCGGGCGGCACACCGTGGATGCCCGATACGCCGAGCGTGTTCTGCGCAGTGAGCGCGGTGATGGCCGTCATGCCGTAGCAGCCGAGGGCCGCGAAAGTCTTGAGATCGGCCTGGATGCCGGCGCCGCCGCCGCTGTCGGAGCCGGCGATGGAAAGCACGCGTGCGTAGCGCTGGGTGGGTCCTTGGGTCATGCCGAAAATTATCGGCGGTATCGGCAATGCGAAGGAGCACGGCTGTGAGCCTTCCTTTTCAATCGGCCGCCATCCTCGGCGCGGGCCTCATGGGCCGCCTGCTGGCGGTGACGCTCGCGCAGGCTGGCTGCAAGGTCGATCTGTTCGAAGCCGGCAGTCCCGATGCCGAAGGCGCAGCCGCACGCGTGGCCGCGGCAATGCTCGCGCCGCTTGCCGAATCGGCCGTGGCGCCGGTGTCGGTCGTGCGCATGGGGCAGCACGCGCTCTCGCGCTGGCCCGAACTGCTGGCCTTGCTGGCGCAGCCCGTTTTCTTCCAGCGCGAGGGCACGCTGGTGCTCTGGCACCGGCAGGACAGCGCCGAAGCCGCGCGGCTTGCACGCGTGCTCGCCAGCACCGGCACGCAGGTGCCCGAACTCGCGCCGATGCAGACGCTCGACGGCCCGGCCATCACAGCGCTGGAACCTTCACTGGGCCAGCGCTTTGCGCAGGGCCTGTTCCTGCCGGGCGAAGGCCAGCTCGACAACCGTGCGCTGTTGGCCTCGCTGCTCGCGACGCTGCAGGCCAGCCCTCGTGTCACGCTGCACTGGCAATCACCACGCGCACCGTCTGATTTTTCACCCGGCACGACAGGCCAGCCCGACTGGGTGCTCGACTGCCGCGGCCTCGGCGCCAAGCCCCAGTGGAGCGCACTGCGCGGCGTGCGCGGCGAAGTAATCCGCGTGCATGCGCCCGAAGTGAGCCTGCAACGCCCCACCCGCCTCGTGCATCCGCGCTACCCGCTCTACATCGCGCCCAAGCCCGGCAACCTGTTCGTGATCGGCGCGACCGAGATCGAGTCCGACGACATGTCGCCCGCCAGCGTGCGCTCAACGCTCGAACTGCTGAGCGCCGCCTATGCCGTGCACAGCGGCTTCGCCGAAGCGCGCATCGTCGAGATCGCCACGCAGTGCCGCCCCACGCTGCCCGACAACCTGCCCGCCATCCGTCAGCCGCAGCCGCGCGTGCTGCAGATCAACGGCCTGTACCGCCACGGTTTCATGATCGCGCCCGCGCTGCTCGACGCCGCGATGGAGCTGCTCGCGCACGGCCACTCGGCCCTCGCAAGGAGCTTCGGCATGGAGACCTTCGACACATGAACATCCTGATCAACGACAAGCCTTTCGTGCTGCCCGACCACGCCACGCTCACCGACGCGCTGGCCGCACTGAACGCCACGCCGCCTTTCGCGGTGGCCGTGAACCGCGAGTTCGTGCCGCGCTCGGCGTATGCCGCGCGCGCACTGCAGTCCGACGACCGCATCGAAGTGATCCGCCCCGTGACGGGCGGCTGAATGATGGAGACAAAGAACATGACGACCACGAACGACCCACTGGTGCTCTACGGCGAAACCTTCCAGAGCCGCCTGCTGCTCGGCACCGCACGCTACCCCTCGCCCGACTTGCTCGAAGCCGCCGTGAAGCGCGCAAGGCCAGCGATGCTGACCGCATCGCTGCGCCGCCAGACTGCCAGCCAGGGCTCGGGCAACAGCGACCTCGGCAACGGCTTCTGGGAGCTGCTGCGCAAGCTCGACGTGCCGGTGCTGCCCAACACCGCCGGCTGCCACAGCGTGCAGGAAGTGATCGCCACCGCGCAGATGGCGCGCGAGCTGTTCGACACGCCTTGGATCAAGCTCGAGCTGATCGGCGACGACTACACGCTGCAGCCCGACACGCTGAACCTCGTCGATGCGGCCTCGCAGCTGATCCGCGACGGCTTCAAGGTGCTGCCCTATTGCACCGAAGACCTGGTGCTGTGCCAGCGACTGGTCGATGTCGGCTGCCAGGCGGTGATGCCATGGGCCGCACCCATCGGCACCGGCCGCGGGCCGGTCAACCCCTATGCGCTGCAGGTGCTGCGCGATCGGCTGAAGGTGCCGATGCTGGTCGACGCGGGCCTGGGGCTGCCGTCGCATGCCTGCCAGGTGATGGAATGGGGCTACGACGGCGTGCTGCTCAACACGGCCGTTGCACTGGCGCAAGACCCGGTCGCAATGGCTGGCGCTTTCGCCGACGCGGTGCAGGCTGGCCGCACCGCATATCGCGCCGGCGCCATGGCAGCGCAAGACGCCGCCCAGCCGAGCACGCCCGTACTCGGCACGCCCTTCTGGCATCACGCACCATGAGCACCACGAACGACGCCCGCGCCATCGCGCACGCCATCGTCGCGGCCCACGGGCTGCGCTTTGGTGCCATCACATCCGCGCCCATCAGTGCACCGAACTTCTCTTCGGACGATCCGGTCTACCGCGGCGCCAAGCAGGCCTGCACGGCCCTCGGCTTCATCGAGATCGATGCCGAATGCCTGGCCCATGCCTGGCACGCGAAGACACAACGCCTGAGCAGCTTCGACGCCATGCTGTGGCCCGACACCCCCGAAGACTTCGGCATGCGGCCGTTTCCACCCACTGCGCGCGACGACGCATTTCCGCCCAGCCCCGAACGGCTCGGCCTGTACGCCGTGCTGCCCGATGCGCAATGGGTCGGCCGCATGGCGCGTGCAGGAGTACCGACGGTGCAGCTGCGCTTCAAGTCCGACGACGCCTCGGCCATCGAGCGCGAAGTGCAGGCGGCCGTCGAAGCGGTGCAAGGCACCGGCGCGCTGCTCTTCATCAACGACCACTGGCAGGTTGCCATCGCGGCCGGCGCCTACGGCATTCACCTCGGCCAGGAAGACCTGGACGCACTCTCGCCGAACGAACTGGCGCAACTGCGCGCTTCCGGCCTGCGGCTGGGCGTCAGCACGCACGGCTATGCCGAGATGGTGCGCGCCGACAAGGTGAGCCCGAGCTACATCGCGATGGGCGCGGTGTACCCGACCACGCTCAAGAAGATGGCGACCGCGCCGCAGGGCGTGGCCCGGCTCGGCGCCTATGCACGCCTGCTGCGCGGCTATCCGCAGGTAGGCATCGGCGGCATCGATGCCGTGCGGCTGCCCGAGGTGCTGGCCACCGGCGTCGGCTCCGTCGCCGTGGTGCGCGCGCTGGTCGCGGCCGAAGACCCCGAGGCCACGGCCGCGCAGTGGATGGCAGCCATGAGCGCCGCTGCGGTCAGCAACTGAACAGAATGAAGCAACACACCCTCTCGCCTCTCTCGTGCGCCATCGCCGCCACCCTTCTTGCCACGGCCTGGAGCGCCAACGCGCAACAGGCCGCGCTGCCTGAAGTCACCGTCAACGATGCGGCCGCGGCGCCTCAAGCCGACGTGAGCGGCTTCGGCGACGTGCCGCTGCGCGAGCTGCCGATCTCGGCCACGGTGATCGACAGCAAGCAGCTGCGCGACAGCGGCGCACGCCGGCTCGCCGACCTCACACAGTTCGACGCCTCGGTCACAGACGCCTACAACTCCGCGGGCTACTGGGACTACCTCACGGTGCGCGGCTTCGTGCTGGACAACCGCTTCAACTACCGGCGCGAAGGCCTGCCGATCAGCGCCGAGACATCGATTCCGCTCGACAACAAGGAGCGCGTCGAAATCTTGCGCGGCACCAGCGGCATCCAGGCCGGCACCAGCGCGCCGGGCGGGCTGGTCAACTACGTCGTGAAGCGGCCCACCGAGCAGGACCTGCGCACGGTGCGCATCGAGACCACGAGCCGTGGCAGCGTGCTCGGCGCGCTCGACCTCGGCGGGCGCTTCGGTGAAGACCGCCAGTTCGGCTATCGGCTCAATGTGGCGAGCGAAAACCTCAAGCCGCTGACGCACAACCTCGACGGCAACCGCAACCTGTTCTCGCTCGCGGCCGACTGGCGCATCACGCGCGACTCGGTGCTGGAGTTCGAGATCGAGCAAAGCCGCAAGACGCAGCCGAGCCAGAATGGCTACAGCCTGCTGGGCAACGTGCTGCCGGCGCCGGTCGACCCGCGCATCAACCTCAACAACCAGCCGTGGTCGCAGCCCTCGGTGTTCAAGGCGCTGACGGGCACGGTGCGCTTCAGCCAGGCGCTGAATGCCGACTGGCGCTGGAGCGCGCAGATCGGCCAGCAGCGGCTGAAGAGCGACGACCGGCTGGCCTACGCCTTCGGCTGCAGCGCCGAGGGCAACTACGACCGGTATTGCTCGGACGGCACCTTCGACGTCTACGACTTCCGCAGCGACAACGAGCGCCGCACGCAGACGGCGGGCAGCCTCAACCTCAAGGGCAATGTGATGACGGGCAGCGTGCGGCACGAGCTCGGCTTCGGGCTGCTGCAAAGCCGCGTGCGCAACCGCTTCGACAACCAGGCCTACAACTACGCGGGCACCGGCAACATCTGGGGCACAGCCGTGGTACCGGCGAGCCCGGACGCCACCACGCCGCAGACCAACCGCGACGAGCGCTCGACCGAACTGTCGGTGCAGGACGCGATCCGCTGGAATGACCGCTTCACCTCCTGGTTCGGCGTGCGCCACACGCGGCTCGACCGCAGCAGCATCGGCAACGACGGCTCGAGCCCGACCGGGTACAAGCAGAACGTGACCACGCCGTGGATCGCGGCGAGCTACACCATCCAGCCGGGGCTGCTGGCCTATGCAAGCTGGGGCAAGGGTGTCGAGTCGCAGGTCGTGCCAAACAGGGTCTCGCAGTACAGCAACGCGGGGCAGGCACTGCCCGCGCTCACCTCGCGCCAATGGGAACTGGGCCTGAAGGGCGGCAGCGAGGCATTCAACTGGCAAGTGGCGTGGTTCGACATCTCGCGGCCGATGACCAACATCGACCTGTGCGGCGCTTATTGCGAAGTGCGCAACGACGGGCGCGCGGTACATCGCGGCCTGGAGGCCGGTGCGCAATGGAGCCAGGGGCCGTGGCGCATCGGCGGCAGCGTCGCGGTGATCGATGCCAAGCGGCGCGGCAGCACTGCGAATCCGGCGCTCAATGGGCAATCGCCGACCAACGTGCCCAAGGAAGTGCTGCGTGCGCAGGCTGCGTACCGCGTCGCATCGGTGCCGGGCCTTGAAATCGCGGGGCAGCTTTCGTATGAAGGCCGGCGCAATGTGCTGCCCGATGGTTCGATCACGCTGCCTTCGTGGACACGCGTCGATGCGGTGCTGCGCTACGACACCAAGCTGCGCGGCGTGAACACGAGCTGGACGCTGGCCGTCGACAACTTGTTCGACCGCCGCTACTGGAAGGAATCGCCCTACCAGTTCAGCCACGTGTATCTGTTCCCGGGTGCGCCGCGCACGCTGCGTCTGGGCCTGAGCGTTGCGCTTTGAACGCACTCTTGAGAAGCCGTAAAAAAGCACGCTATAATCTAAGGCTTGTTCCTCGATAGCTCAGTTGGTAGAGCGCCGGACTGTTAATCCGTAGGTCCCTGGTTCGAGCCCAGGTCGAGGAGCCACTACAAAGCCGCAAGGCCTCTGAATGCCCCGCTACTCAAAAGGTAGCGGGGCATTTTCAATTGCGCTGTGGCGAAGGTGTTGCGGGCAGTCATCGCACCGACGCAAAAAATGCAGCCGGCCGGCCAGGATCGACAAATCCATTGCATATAATTTGAGGCTGTTCCTCGATAGCTCAGTCGGTAGAGCGCCGGACTGTTAATCCGTAGGTCCCTGGTTCGAGCCCAGGTCGAGGAGCCAATACAAGCCGCAAGGCCTCTGGAAAGCCCGCTGTCTTTTATGGACAGCGGGCTTTTTCTTTTTCTTCGCTTCACAACGCTACCAGCGCGCGCGCACGCCAGCAGACCCTTGCAACGACGACCGTGCCCGCGTGTCGCCGCCCATCGCATAGAGGCGACCGATCTCGCCATAGACACTGGCGGCTCGCGAAAGCGGCAAGGTAAATCCACCGGCCAGCTCCACGCTGCGGTAGCCGGTGGCACTGGCGATGCGCGTGACGGCCGCCGCGTTGATGAACTGCGCGACGTCGGTGCCCGCGCTGGCGCTGTAGAGGTTCAGGCGTGCATAGGGCTGCAGCAGGCCGGCGGCCGTTGCAACTTCACCGCGCACGCGTACGCCAAGGCGGCCTAGCCAACCGCCACCGGTTTGCTGCGACACATTGGCACCGGAGAGAACTGCGTCGTCGAGCTTCAGCTTCTGATAGACGACCTGGGCCTGCGGCTCGATGCGCCAGCCCGGAGCGAGCCCGAAGGCCTGTCCGACCTCCAGCGACGCCAGCAGGCTGCGGCCCTTGCCCCAGCTGGCCTGGTTGCCCGTCGCTTCAACGCCGTAGCGGTGGCTGCCGCCCTGCAGGACGGCGTCGGCATAGCGATCGTTCTCATCGTCCTTCCACGTGGCGTAGGCCGCCAGGTAGCGCGAGCGCAGGTCGTTGCTGCCCACAGTGCCCTGCACGCCACGCGCAAAGCCTTGCACGCCGACGCGGCCTTCGAGCTGGCCGACGTACACACCGGCGCGCCATGCCGAGCCCGTTGGCGCATACAGGTGCACACCGGTCTGGAAGCCGCGCAGGCGCCCGTCGCTTGAGGGCGCGACCGTGCCCTGCTGGCGCAGGTCGATGTCGGCGTACACCAGCCGGCCCCATGCGGCACGCTGGCCCCGCGGCGCACTTTCATTCGACGCGACACCATCGCCATCGCCCATGCGCCGGTGCAGGTTGCCCAGCATCGCCAGATCGGCCCGCCGAAGTTGCGACGGCAGCGCGGCGAACAGGGGAACCTCGGCGCGGTAGGTTGGCAAGGTCGCGGTGGCCGGGCCTGTCGGACTCGCGGTCGCCGGCGCGGTCGAGCGCAGGTACCAGTTCTCGCCGGCCCCTGAGGCGTCCGCGCTGTAGAGGCGGTACTCGTAGGCGCCGGCGTCCACATGGCCGCCAGCCAGGGAGAAGCCATTCTTCGTGGTCTGCGCCGTGGTCGTCGCTCCATTGATGGCGCTCACGAGCATGATGCCGTCGCCCGTCGTCAATGCGCCAAGGCCGCCTGCATTGCTCACTTGCAGCGTGGTGGTGCCACTCACGGTGCCTGCGTTGATGACGATGCGATCAGTCAGTGAGCCGGAGTCCCCGAGGGCAGTGCGCATGCCCACGATGCCGCCCTGCCCCACCCAGTTGCCGTTGACGGTGAGCGTCTGCGGCACGAAGCCTGAGCCCGCAGAGCCCGGCGGCTGGAAGTCGATTCGCCCCGCGAGCGTCACGCTGCTCAGCGACGAGCTACCCGTCATCGTCCAGCGGCTCGTGGCATCGACGGTGAGGTCCACCGGATCGATGCTGCCCGCGAGGCTGGAACCGTTCAACAGGCGCATGTCGACGACGCTGGTGGTGTCCGTCACGACGTTGCCGCTCAGCGTGCTGCGATCGGCGGTGAAAGTGAGGCTGCTGCCGTTTAGTGCCTGCAGCAGGTTGCCGGAGCTGCTGGCGGTGGCGCTCGTGTTCTTCAATGTGAGCACCGCGCCAGTGGCTGCATCGACGCGCACGAGGTCGCCCGATGCGCTTGTGATTGCAAAGCCGTCGAAGCTTGCCGTCTGGCCCGAGCCCGAGAGAAAGCCCAGCGCACTGCCAGCGGCGGTGATGGAGCCGGTGCCGGTGGCGCTGATCGAAGGGCTGCTGGCGAGCATCGCGGCGCCGTAGCTGCTGGCGTCGGTGGTGGTGATCGCGAGCGAGCCCGTCGCGTTGATCGCGCCGCCGCCGGTGACCAGCAGGCCCGCGGCGTACGACTCCTGCGTGCCGCTTGGCGTGTTCGCCTGAGTGACGCCGGTGGCCTGGATCGCCACGGGGCCCGCCAGGTTCACCTGCGAGCCGGCATCGCGCACCGAGATGCCGATGCTGTTGATGCCGCTCGAATGGATCGTGGTGCTCGACGATGCGGCGGCCGTTGCCACGCCGCCCGTGACCGCACGGATGCCCGACCCGTTGAGGCCCGAGTTGTTCAGGCTTGCCGTACCCGTGTAGGTGATGGTTCCGGCGCTGGTGATCTTGAGCGCCGAGGCCTGCTGGCCGCTCACGCTCAGGTTCAGGCTGCCGTTGAGTTGCGCGGTGCCGCCAAGATCGGTCGCGATCGCATCGGACCTCGAGTCGCCAGCCGCGCTGATGACCATCGCGCCGTTCGACACGAGGCTGGCCCCCGTAGTCATGCGAATGCCGGGAGAGTACGAAGCCCCGGCTCCCATGGTGATGCTGGTGTCGCCGTTCAGGATGACGCGGGTGTTCGCCAGCTCCGCGTAAATGCCGTAGTTGCTGGCCCCGTTGGACAGCGTGATCGACAACGGCCCGTTCACGGTGACGGTGCCCCCGCTCGCCGCGCGCAGGCCGCGGATGCCCGTGCTTGCGCCGGGGCGGTCCAGCGTCAGGCCACCGAGCAGGTTGATCTGCGAGCCGGTGCCCGTCGCGTACACGCCGTTGATGCCGCTCTGGGACATCGTCATGGTGATGAGGCCCGCGGCATTGACGATGCCGCCGCCCGATGCGCCCAGTGCTGATTGCCCCCCGGGCACGCCGCTGCTGCCGTAGCTGCCGGCCGCGCTGCACACGGAGCCCGCCGTGGCCTGCAGTCTCACGCCCGAAGTGCTGGTGCAGGCCGCCATCGCGTCGCCCGCCGACCACAGCAGCAGCGCGCCGAAAAGGCATGTGCGGGGAAGGACACCAAGGGCGAAGAAATGCGGGTGCTTCAAAGACGGCTCCAGATGCACGCCATGACGATGGTGTGACAGACCGCAACTCTAGATTAGCACCAATGTATTCAATTGTGAACAAATCCGCGTTTGGAGCCTTTCTTCGGGCAGATCAGCAAGCCCCGGCATCTTTTTTGAATATGCGCAAAGTCGGCTAAGTACCGGCCCCGCGAAGCGCGCAAACTCCCGCGCATGGAAAGCCGTCGAACCGAGCAGGACTACCGGGCCCGCGTGGCGCGCGCGGTCGCTGCCATCGTCGCGGACCCGATGGCCGATCACCGGCTCGAAGACCTCGCGCGGCTCGCGCACTTCTCGCCCTTTCACTTCCACCGCGTCTACGCAAGCGTGGCCGGCGAAACGGTGGCCGCCACGGTCCGCCGCGTGCGGCTGGCGCTCGCCACCCGCCTGCTGGAAGCCGGCACCCAGAGCGTCACGCAGGTCGCGCTGGCCGTGGGCTACGAAAGCCCGCAAGCCTTCACGCGCGCCTTCGGCCAGTTCACCGGACAGTCGCCGCGCGCATTCCAGCAGCAGATGTCGCGGGCGATCCTCGACGTCGATGCGCTGCCGCGTTCCGGTGAGAACAACGAAGGCGCTGCACCGGCCGTGCGGATCGTCGAGTGCCCGGCGCAGCGGCTGCACGCGCTGCGGCACCAGGGGTCATTCGCGACCATTCCCCATACCCATCGGCGGCTGCGCCTGCAGGCCGGTGGGCGAGTCATCTCGGACCGGTGGGGCGCCTCGTTCAACGAACCCGAAGACTCGGCCAGCTTCAGGTACTACGCCGCCGTCGCATCGCCCGACCCTTGGCCGGAAGACGCCGAGGTCCAGATGCTCGACATTCCCGGTGGCTGCTACGCCGTGCACCGCCTGGCCGGCCCGTACTCCCAGATCAACGCGGCCGTGCGCGCCCTCTATGTCCGGTGGCTGCCGGCCAGCGGCTACGAGCCGGACGACCGGCCCACGCTGGAGCACTACCTGAACTCGACGCGCAAGGTCTCGCCGGCCGAACTGCGCACCGATCTGCTGATTCCCATCCGCCGCGCGAGCGCTTCGTGACCTTGTCGCAGGTGCCGGCTTTCCTCAGACAACACCTTGGCCCACACCGCGCTTATCGGCAAGGCACGTGAGGCCATTGCTTGATGGCCTCGCAGCACGTCCCTACACTCGTCCGGATGGCCCCCTCGTCCGTGTACCGCAAACACCCTGCACGCGCAGCCCTGCCCCAGGCAGCGGCAGGCCGTCGTGCGGATGTTGCCGCTGCGGCGACTACGGCGGTCTTGCGACACACCTCCGCACTTTCCTGAGCCCGGCGGTCCGCTACCTTCCTTCCTGATGCGCGAACCATTGACCGCCGGGCACCCGCCGCGCGGCAGCGACTTCGCCCACTCTCCTGCACAGGGCGAAGTCGCATTCAACTGGAGTGCTTCATGCTTGCAACCATTCACGGGGAGCGCACGCTCACCGAACTCGACTTCGTCCGTCTCGGCAAACTGCAGGACCAGCAGCTTCCGCCCGCGCTCACCGAGCTTCTCGACGCAGCGGATGTGCTGCCCTCGCGCGAGGTACCTCCGGACATCGTGACGATGAATTCCCAGGTGGAGGTGGAAGACCCTGCCACGCACCAGCGGCAGAAGATCACCCTCTGCTACCCCGGCGACGCGCAGCCGGGTGAGGGCTTCGTCTCGGTGCTGTCGCCCGTAGGCATCGGCCTGCTGGGCGTGAGAACGGGCACGCTCGCACGCTGGCAGATGCCCAACGGCGCGGAAGGCGCGGCGCGCGTGGTCGCTGTGCTGTTCCAGCCCGAGGCCAACGGCGAATACACGCGTTGACGATGCCCGTGCCTCCAGGTCGGTCGATCAGTGCTTCATGACGACGCTGGTGCGGTCCTTTGCGCTGTCGATGGTCGCGCTCACGGCGCTCGTGTTGACGGCCAGGGCCACGAGGATGGAGCCGACGAAAGCCGGGTCGGCGGCTCCGGCGAAGTTCGAGGCCCCTGCGATGGCCAGGGCTTGCTGCACCTGCTGGCGGGTCAGTTCCGCTGCCGCTTCTCCAACGACGTTCTTCCTGGTTGCCATCTGAAAGCTCCTCGGAGTGAAGGCCCGACTGTAGCTGCCGGGTGGGCCACGCCCGCATGCCCATGACTTTCGGCACTGGTGCACCGGACACGTGGAATGTATGTTCGCGCGGTCGCCAGCGGCGCGTCGAATCGGGAGGTCGTACAGGCCATGGCAATTCCATCTTCGGTCTTGATCAAGCGACGTCCGCACCGGGCATCTCATTCTTTTCACCTGACAGATCGGACATGGCTTTTTCCAAACTCTCTCTCGCAAGTGCACTCGCGGGCCTGCTGGCCCTTTCAGGCTGCCAGACCATGGACATGCAAATGGGCAGCCAGTCGGCCAAGACCGTGGCCACCGGCAGCGCCGCAGGCAGCGCAACCTCCGGCGAAAGCAGCCAGCTCGAGCGCTGCGATTCGCCACTCGGCACGGTCTCGCTGATCGAGAACGTGAATGCGGGCTGGTACACCATCCTCACCGGCGAATACAAGCTGCCTCCCACTGCCAACCTGCTGCGCCTGCTGGTGCAGCAATCGAACTGCTTCGTGGTGGTCGAGCGTGGTGCAGCCGGCATGAACGCCATGACGCGCGAGCGCGCGCTGATGCAGTCGGGCGAGATGCGCGGCGGCAGCAACTTCGGTCGCGGCCAGATGGTGGCTTCCGACTACGGCCTGTCGCCCGAGATCGTCTTCAGCAACAGCGACGCCGGCGGCCTGGGTGGCGCGCTCGGCGGCCTGGTAGGTGGCGGCCGCGGCCGCGCCATCGCCCAACTGGGCGCGAGCATGCAGACCAAGGAAGCCAGCGCGCTGCTGACCCTGATCGACAACCGCTCGGGCGTGCAGGTTGCAGCCGCCGAAGGCAGCGCCTCCAAGACCGACTTCGCGGGCTTTGCGGGCCTGGGCGGCCTTTCCGCCGCGGGCGGCATTGGCGGCTACACGCGCACGCCGCAGGGCAAGGTGATTGCCGCGGCCTTCATGGACGCGTTCAACCAGATGGTCCGCTCGCTGCGCAATTACAAGGCGCAGACGGTGCGCGGCCAGGGCCTCGGCGGTGGTGGCCGCCTGGGCGTGGACGGAGGTGCGGCGCCCTCGCAAACCTCGGCGCCGGGAGCAGCAAAGCAGCAGCGCCGCAGCAGCAAGCAGGCGCAGTAGCGCACATCGCCGGCCGGCCCGCCTCGTTCAGAGGTAGCGCGTTTCGGCCGGCGGCTCGAACCAGTTGTTGTTGCGCCCGTCCATGTACCGGACGGGTGCCGCCGACAGCTCTTGCGGCGTGACGTCGTCCAGGCAGCTCACGTTCACGCTGACGTAGGCACCACCGATCTCGGGCACATTGCCGCGCCCGAACGACCGGATGCCGCAGTGCCTGCAGAACAGGTGCTCGGTGCTGTGCGTGTTGAACTGGTACAGCGACAAGTCTTCTTCTCCCGACAGCAGCGTGAAGGCCTCCGGCTTCACGATCGCGCCCCATGCGCGGGCCTTGGTGCAGATCGAGCAATTGCATTTGCCCGTGCCCTCGGCGAGATCGATCAGGGCCTGGAAGCGAACCTTGCCGCAATGGCAGCTGCCGTTGTATGTCTTCTTCATGGGTCTGTGTCCCGGGGTTGAGATGAAAGCCAAGGCTACGACCCATTGCGGACAGATACTGTCCTCGATCGCGGGCATCATGCGCACATGCTGTCTGCCTCCGCACGCCTGATCCGGCTTCTTTCGTTGTTCCAGGCACAACGCTCCTGGACGGGCGCCGAACTCGCCGCCCGACTCGAAATCACCGAGCGCACCTTGCGCCGCGACGTGGACCGCCTGCGCAGCCTCGGCTACACGGTCGATTCCACTTCCGGCGTGGCAGGCGGCTACCGGCTGGGCGCGGGCACTGCCCTTCCCCCGCTGCTGCTGGAGGACGAAGAAGCCATCGCCGTCGCGCTCGGCCTGGGCAACCCGGTCGGCGCCGCGGGCGACATCGAGAACGCCTCGATGCGCGCGCTGGCCAAGCTCGAACAGTTGATGCCGCCGCGCCTGCGCCGCCGGCTCGACAGCGTGCGCGCGTCGGTGGTGCCGGTGCTACGCGGCAAGTCGCCGGTGCGCCTGAAGGCCGTGTCCTTTCTTGCCGAGGCCTGCACCGACCGGCTCGAACTGCGCTTCGGCTACCGCGACCACCATGACGCCGTCACCGAACGCACGGTGGAGCCGCACCGCGTGGTGCAGACCGGGCAGCGCTGGTACCTGCTGGCCTGGGACACGGCGCGGCAGGACTGGCGCACCTTCCGCCTCGACCGCATCGTCGAACCCACGCCCACCGGCGCGCGATTCACACCGCGCCGACTGCCCCACGGCGACGTCGCGGCCTACATGGAACACGCGCTGCAGGTGTCGCCCTACCTGCACCATGCGCAGGTCGTGGTGCATGCATCTGCCAAGGCGCTCGAGCCGTACCTCGGCTGGGTCAGCGGCACGCCGCAGGCCATCGACGAAGGCTCTACGCGCATCGCCACCGGCGCCAATTCGCTCGACGCGCTGGCCGTCTGGCTTGGCTGCCTGCCGCATGACTTCGAGGTCGAGTCGCCGAAGGAACTGGTCGAGCACCTGGCGCTCGTGGCCGAGCGGCTCGGCAAGGCTGCGCGCAAGCCACGGAAAGCGGTGGGCCGCCTCCCCCGTATATAGGATGGGCGGCGCGTGGGCCGCCCTCTACTCTTTGCGCCATCCAGCAGCAACCCAGAGCCTTCTCCATGCGCCTCGCCCCCACGTCCTGCATGAGCGCATACAGCCTCCCCGGGCCGGCGCGAGCATGACCGCAGAAACACAGGTTGCCCTCGTCGAAGACGACACCGGCATGCGCGAGCGCATCTCGCGCGTGGTCGATGCCGACCCGTCGCTGAGCCTGGCCTACAGCGCCTCCAACGCCGCCGACATCCTCGGCTGGCTGGTCGACAACCCCATCGACGTGCTGCTGGTCGACCTCGGCCTGCCCGACCGCCCCGGGCTGCAGGTGATCAGCCAGTGCCGCAACATGCAGCCGGCCTGCGCGGTGATGGTGCTGTCGATCTTCGGCGACGAGGCCAACATGGTCCAGGCCTTCGAGGCCGGCGCCAGCGGCTACCTGCTGAAGGACGGCACCGAGGCCGACCTCGCCACCCACATCCGCCACCTGCGCGCCGGCGGCTCGCCGATGTCGCCGGTGATCGCGCGCAAGCTGCTGCGGCGCTGGCAGGCTCATTCGGGCGGAGCGCCACGGCAACAGCAACCCGCTGCCGCCAAGCCCGCCAGCACCGCGCCGAGCGCTTCGGCGATCGCTCCCGAACGCCTGTCGCCGCGCGAGTTCGAGGTGCTCGACCTGGTCTCTCGTGGTTTCACCTATGTCGAAGTCGGAACGCAGATGGGAGTCTCGGCGTCGACGGTCCAAACCCATATCCGCAATATCTACGGCAAGCTGGATGTGCACAACAAATCGGAAGCGGTGTTCGAGGCGCGCAACCTCGGTTGGCTTCCCTAGTGTGGCCGGCGGCATTCATCGCCAGCTCTTTGCGGCGCTGCTGTGCCTGTGGCTTGCGCTGGCGGGCGTCCACGCCCATGCCGCCGGGACGCCCGGCTCCACCATCGACATAAGCTCGGCCGAGGCCACGCTCGAACCTGATGGCCTGCCGGCGCAGAGGCGCTGGGTGCAGCTGCCCTTTCGCTGGGACCACGAGTTTCCCGGCCTCGGGGGCAAGGCGACCTACCGCATCGACCTGCCTGCCACCGCGGTGCCGGGCGATGAACCCGCGGCCCTGCTGATGTCGGGCGCGGGCAACCAGGTGACGATCTCGTTCAACGACGCGCTGGTGGCCAGCTTCGGCACGCTGGGCGTGCCGAAGCACGACGCGACCAAGAGTAACCTGCTGGTTCCGGTCCCGGCCGTGCTGCACCGTACGGGCCAGCCGCAGTCGCTGGTCGTGCGCACGACCATCCAGCGCCAGCGCGGCGCGGGGCTGGCCAGCGTCCAGTACGGCACCGAGGCCTCGCTCGCGACGCTCTATCGCGACCGGCAAAGCTGGCGCAACACCTCGGCCATCGTGTATGCCGTCAGCCTGCTGCTGATGGGCGGCATTGCCGGCGGCCTGTGGCTGCGCCAGCGCGATGCGCTCTACGGCTGCTTCGCGCTGGCCGCGCTCTCGGGCGTGGCGCGCAACCTCGACCGCGTGTGGCCCGACGTGCCGATTCCCTGGCCGCTGTGGGGCGCAGTGGTGGCGGTCTGCTATGCCTGCCACATCGGGCTGATCGCGCGCTTCGTGCTGCTGGTGCTCGAGCGCAATCCACCGTGGCTGGTGCGCTCGATCCACGCCGCGCTCGCGCTGTCGGTCACGCTGGCCTGCGCCTCTTTCGCCTTTGCGCGGCCTTCGTTGTGGACCACCGGCCTGGTCATCCTGCAGCTGACCAGCATCGTCTGCCTGCCTTACGTGGTGTACGGCGCGCTGGTGGATCGGCGGCGCATCGCGGGCGTGCTGATGGCGGCGGGCACGCTGGCCATCCTGGCCGGCGCGCACGATCTGCTGCTGGTGCGCATGGGTCTCTTCGGCGGCGCCTACTTCACGCTGACGGCGCACGCGATGTTCTTCTTCGTGATGATCCTGGCCGGCCTCGTGGTCGAGCGCTACAGCCGCACCGTGGCCGACTACCGCGCGCTCAACACCAACCTCGCGGCCCGCGTGGCGGAGCGCGAAGATCAGTTGCGCAGCGCCTTCGAAACCGTGCGCCAGCAGAATCAGGAACAGGCCGTGCTGCTGGAGCGCCAGCGCATCATGCGGGAGATCCACGACGGCGTGGGCTCGCAGCTGGTGGGCCTGCTCAACGTGGTGACGCAGGCCAAGCCGGACCGCGCCGTGATCGAGGAGCACGTGAAGCTCGCGCTCGACGAAATGCGCATGGCCGTCGATTCGCTGCAGCCCACGCACGACGACCTGCCGACCGTGCTGGCCACCCTGCGCTACCGCCTGCAGCCGCGGCTCGACGCAGCCGGCATCGAACTGGTGTGGGACGTGGAAGTCATTCCGCCGCTGGAGCCCTTCGCCGCGCGGGCGGCCCTGCAGCTGCAGCGCATCCTGCTCGAAGCCTTCACCAACGTGCTGAAGCACGCGGCGGCCACGCGCATCGTGATGCATGCGAGCTGGCATGGCGACGAGACTCCGTCGCTGGTGCGCATCGTGCTCACGGACAACGGACGCGGCCTGCCGACGGCGCCCCCCGGTGGTGGGCACAGGGGACACGGCATCGCGAACATGCATGCGCGAGCCCAGTCCATCGGCGCGCGGCTGCAGATCGAAACGGTGGACCCCGCAACCGGGGGAGCGCGCATGCAGCTCGACTGGCCCTGCGCACGGGCCTGAGGAGCTTCTTTCAGCGCAGCGCGAACGCCAGCGTCACCGCCCCCAGCGCCAGCAGGCCGAGGCCGGCGATGAAGACCATCTCGCCCCAGGCTTCGAGCCGCGCACCCGATCTGCGGGCGCGCATCGAGATGAAAGACAGCAACGCGCTGGCCAGAAAGACCAGCGCGTCGACGGCCAGCAGGCGATCGATCAGCAGCCGCATGTCGTCGCGCGGCCCGAGGTGCCCGATCGACATCACGGTCATGCACACGCCGATCATGGTGGCCGACGTGGGCAGGATGTGCGCCGAGAGGCCGCCGGCCGGCGAGCGTTCGTGGATCACTTCCAGCTGCAGCTTGCCTGGCGGCTTCATCGGGCCGTCGTCCCTTCGATCAGCCGATGCGAACCGGCACGAAGATCTTGTCTTCGCCGCGCTGGATCAAGAGTGCCACCGACTTGTTGCTGGCCTTGGCCACCACTTCGCGCACCTGCTCCACGCTCTGCGCCGGCGTGCCGTTGATGGCCAGCAGCACGTCACCCGCCTGCACCCCGGCCTGCGCCGAGGGACCGGCCGCGTCTTCGATCAGCAGCCCGTTCTCGACAGCGGCCTCGCGCTTTTCCTGCGGCTGCAGCGGACGCAGCGCCAGGCCCAGCTTGCCCTGCCCCACGTCGGCATCGGCCTTCGCGACCTTGGCGGGCTTCTCGCTCGCATCGCCGAGCTTGGCCTGCAGTTCCTGGCGTTCGCCCTGGCGCCACACTTCGAGCGTGACCTTCTTGCCCGGCGCCTGCTGGCCGATCACCGCGGGCAGGTCGCCCGAGGACACGATGGCCTGGCCGTCGACCTTGCGGATCACGTCGCCCGCCTTCAGGCCCGCCTTGTCGCCGGGGCCGCCCTTCTCGATGTTCGAGACCAGCGCGCCTTCGGGCTTGTCGAGCTTGAACGAATCGGCAAAGGCCTGGTTCACTTCCTGCACCGCCACGCCGAGCCGGCCGTGCGTGGCCTTGCCGGTCGCGACGATCTGGTCTTTCACCTGGATCGCCACGTCGATCGGAATGGCGAACGACACGCCCTGGTAGCCGCCGCTGCGGCTGTAGATCTGCGAGTTGATGCCGACCACTTCGCCACGCGTGTTGAGCAGCGGCCCGCCGGAGTTGCCGGGGTTCACGGCCACGTCGGTCTGGATGAAGGGCACGTAGCTGTCGTCGGGCAGCGAGCGGCCCTTGGCGCTCACCACGCCGGCCGTCACGGTGTTCTCGAAGCCGAAGGGCGAGCCGATGGCCAGCACCCATTCGCCGACCTTCAGGTCCTTGGTGTTGCCGAGGGCGAGCACGGGCAGGTTCTTCGCGTCGATCTTGAGCACCGCAATGTCGGTCTTGGCGTCGGCGCCGAGCACCTTCGCGCGGAATTCGCGGCGGTCGGTCAGCTTGACGGTGACTTCCTTCGCGTCCTTCACGACGTGGGCATTGGTGATGATGATGCCGCTGGGGTCGACGATGAAGCCCGAGCCCTGCGCGCGCACCGGCACTTCGCGCTGCTGCTGTTGCTGGCCGCGCGGATTGATCTGGCCCTGGAAGCGGCGGAAGAACTGGAACATCGGGTCATCGGGGTCGATGCCCTGGATCTCGGCGGCTGCCTCGTCGTCGGAGGCCTTCATGGTGCCGGTCACGCTGATGTTGACCACGGCCGGGCCGTCGCGCGAGGTGATGGTCGAGAAGTCGGGCAGCGTGACCATGGCTGCGGGCGCCACGGCGGTGGCATTGGTGGTCGGCGTGCCCACGGCACGGGCGCTGGTGTAGGCACCGGCACCAACGGCACCGATCACGCCCGCGCTCGCCAGTGCAATCACCAGGGCGCGGGGCGAAGTCAGACGGGAGTTCATTTGTCGGTTCCTTTCAGGGCGCTTGGGCGCCAAAACGATGAAAGGAATGTCGTCGGTCTGACTTAAGCGCCGCTTAAACGCCCCGGCCCGCGGGAAAGCGCACCAGCACGCGCAGGCCGCCGAGGCTGGGCGACTGGTCGAGCGCCACCGTTGCCCCATGCAGGTCGGCAATCGACTTGACGATGGCCAGGCCCAGGCCGCTGCCGGGCGCCTGCGTTTCGCCCGAGCGATAGAAACGGTCGAGCACGCGCTCGCGTTCGTCGGGCGGCAGGCCCGGCCCGCTGTCGTCCACGGTGAGCTCGGCCGCGTCGCCCTGGCGGGTGATGCCGATGTCGACCCGGCCCTCGATGGGCGTGTACTTGATCGCGTTCTCGAGCAGGTTGCGCAGCAGCATGCGCAAGGCCTCTGACTGGCCGTTGACCACGGCCGCATCGGCATGGGCAATGCCGATGTCGATGCCACGCGCCTGCGCTGCCGCCACGGCATCGGACACCGCGAGCCGCGCAACCTCGGACAGATCGACCGGCTCGGGCTTGGCACCGGCCGCCATGCTGGCCTCGTGCCGGGCCAGCGCGAGCATCTGCTCGACCAGCCGCGTGGCACGGTCGATGCCCGCCACCAGCCGGCTCACGGCGAGGTCTCGCGACGCATCGTCAGGCGCGCGCTGCAGGCCTTGCACCTGCAGCTTCAAAGCAGCCAGCGGTGAGCGCAGTTCGTGCGCGGCATCGGCGACGAAGTGCTTCTGCGCATCGAAGGCGTGGCGCACGCGGTCGAACAGCAGGTTCAGCTCCTGCACCAGCGGACGCACTTCCTCGGGCAGGTTCTCTTCGCTTACCGGCGACAGGTCGTCGGCCTGGCGCGACGCTACCTGCTTGCGCACGCGCGCCACGGGGGCAAGCGACCGGCTCACGACCCACCACACGACCAGCATCAGCAGCGGCGCCATCAGCGCCACCGGCGCGATGGTGCGCAAGGCCAGCGTGCCGGCCATGTGGCGCCGCGCCGCCATGTCCTGCGCCACCTGGATCACCAACCCGCGCGTCTGCATCGAGAACACGCGGTAGGTGGTGCCGCGCGCGTGCACGTCTGCAAAGCCGAGCACCGCTAGCTGCGGCAGCGCGGCCTCTTCGGCGGATTCGAAGATGCGCACGCCTTCGGCGGTCCACACCTGCACGACGAAATCGAAATTCTGTTCGCCGGTGCCGATGCCGCCTACCGCCGCACTCGGCGGTAGGCCTGCGCGCAACGAAAGCGCCATCTGCTGCATGTGGTAGTCGAAGATGTCGTCGGCCTCGGCGAGCACGGTGCGGTAGGCCACCAGCGCCTGCGCCCCCGCGGCGAGCACGATGGCCGCCAGCAGGAACCACAGCAGCCGTGCGCGCAGCGATCCGGTCAGCGCCCTCCTCATACCTTCGGCACCATGTAGCCGACGCCTCGCACGTTGCGGATCAGTTCGGCGCCGAGCTTCTTGCGCAGGCCGTGCACATAGACCTCGACCGCGTTGCTGCTGATCTCGTCCTTCCAGCTGTAGAGCTTTTCCTCGAGCTGGGCACGCGACAGCACCATGCCGGGCCGCGCGAGCAGGGGCTCCAGCACGGCCCATTCACGCGCCGATAGCACCACCGGCTGGCCGGCCACGGTGACCTCGCGCGTGGCGGGGTTGATGCTCACGCCCATGTGCTCGTACACCGGCTCGGCGCGCCCGGCCGCGCGGCGCAACAAGGCGCGGATGCGGGCCAGCAGTTCGTCGAGGTCGTAGGGCTTGAGCACGTAGTCGTCGGCGCCTGCATCGAGGCCTTCGATGCGCTGCTGCACCGAATCGCGCGCGGTGGCGATCAGCACCGGCATCCGCTGCTTGCGTGCGCGCAAGTTGCGCAGCACCTCGAGGCCGTCGCGCCGCGGCACGCCGAGGTCGAGCATCACGAGGTCGTATTGCTGGGTGCGCAGGGCCGATTCGGCGGCTTCGCCGTCTTTTACCCAGTCCACCGCGTACTGTTCGGCGCGCAGCAGGTCGAGTACAGCCTCGCCGATCATCACGTCGTCTTCTAGAAGGAGGAGTCGCATGGTTGTGTCCGTTTCGGGGGTTCGAGGCGCGGGCCACGGCCAAAGTTCAGATCAGAGCAACGAGCGGACTTCGCGTGCGGCCTCGAAGAGCAGCGGCAGCATGTCCCGCTGCAGGGTCTCTTCCTGATAGCGCGTGCCCGACAGCACCACATTGAGCGCGGCCACCGTGTGGCCCTGCATGTCGCGCAGCGGCACCGCCAGCGCCTGCACGCCGAGCTCGTGCTCCTCGCTGGCAAAACAATAGTCGTCCTTGCGCGCGCGGGCAATCAGCTGCCGCAGGCCGCGCGCCTGCGTCACCGTGTTGGGCGTGAGCCGCGCAAGATGACGGCCCTTGAGCCATTGCGTGAACTGGGTCGGCGCCAGCGCCGCCAGCAGGACGCGGCCGGTGGAGGTGGCATGCGCAGGCAGCCGCGCACCGAGGTGCAGGCCATAGGCCAGCACGCGGGTTGGCGTGCCGTAGCTGCCGCTGCGCGCGACGATGACCACCTCTTCCCCGTCGAGCACCACTGCCGAGAACGACTCGCCGGTCTGCGCCGCGAGCCGGTTCAGCGTAGGCTGCAGCGCGCGCGGCAGGCGCGACGATGCGAGATAGCTGCCCGAGAAGCGCAGCACCTTCGGCGCCATCCAGAAATAGCTGCCGTCGGTTTCCAGGTAGCCCAGGTGAGCCAGCGTCAGCAGATGCCGGCGGGCCGCTGCGCGCGTGAGGCCCGCACGCTCGGCGGCCAGCGTGGCATTGAGGCGCTGGCGCTCGGTATCGAAGCTTTCGAGCACCGCCATTCCCTTGGCGATGCCCTCGATGAAGTCGGCTTTGGCGATGGTCATGCGTCGGTGGTTCGTCGTCCGGTCGAAGTGTTGCGCGATCATCGCGCACGCGTTCGCATGATCGCACAGAGCCTCGCGAGCGACCGCCACAGACGCCCGCATGCGGCCTACGCTCCACGAAACCCTCTCGGAGACACGAACATGCGCACCCAGGTCGCGATCATCGGCGCCGGCCCCGCCGGCCTACTGCTCGGGCAGCTTCTGCACAAGGCTGGCATCGACAACGTCATCGTCGAACGCCAGAGCGGCGACTACGTGCTGGGCCGCATCCGCGCCGGCGTGCTGGAACAGGTCACGATGGACCTGCTGGCGCGTGCCGGCGTCGACGCCCGTGCCAAGGCCGAAGGGCTGCCGCACGAGGGCATCGAGCTGCTGTTCAAGGGGGCACGCCACCGCATCGACATGCACGGCCTTACGGGCGGCAAGCAGGTCACGGTGTACGGCCAGACCGAGGTGACGCGCGACCTGATGGAAGCGCGCACGGCCGAGGGGCTCACCACCATCTACAGCGCGGCGAACGTCAGCCTGCACGACTTCGATTCGGGCAAGCCGCGCGTGCGCTACGAGAAAGACGGCCAGACGCACGAGATCGAATGCGACTTCATCGCCGGCTGCGACGGCTACCACGGCGTGAGCCGCGCGAGCGTGCCGGCCGATACGATCCACACCTACGAGAAGGTCTACCCCTTCGGCTGGCTCGGCGTGCTGGCCGACGTGCCGCCGGTGTCGCACGAGCTGATCTACGCCAACACCGAACGCGGCTTCGCGCTGTGCAGCATGCGCAGCGCCACGCGCAGCCGCTACTACGTGCAGGTGCCCACCGAAGAGCGCGTGGAGAACTGGAGCGACGAGGCCTTCTGGAACGAACTGCGCGCGCGCCTCGACCCCGAAGCGCGCGAACGGCTGGTGACGGGACCTTCACTCGAGAAAAGCATTGCACCGCTGCGCAGCTTCGTCGCCGAGCCGATGCGCTTCGGTTCGCTGTTCCTGGCGGGTGACGCAGCGCACATCGTGCCGCCGACGGGCGCCAAGGGGCTGAACCTGGCAACTGCCGACGTGGGCTATCTCTCACGCGCTTTCGAAATCTTCTACAGCGAGAAGTCGGCCTCGGCGCTGGACCGCTACTCCGACCTCTGCCTGCGCCGCGTCTGGAAGGCCGAGCGCTTCTCGTGGTGGTTCACCTCTCTGATGCACCAATTTCCGGAAACGGGCGCCTTCGGCCAGAAGATCCAGGAGGCCGAGCTCGACTACCTGGTGCATTCGACCGCTGCCTCCACCGCGCTGGCGGAGAACTACGTCGGCCTGCCGCTGGAAGATTTCTAGGCGGCCGCCGAAACGGTACGCCCTTCGAGCGTGGCCTTCATGGCCGCACCGCCCTGCTCCATCATCGGCCCGATGTAGGCCGCCATGGCGTCGGGCAGCACGTCGGTGATCCAGACGAAGCGCGAACGGCCCGCACCTTCCTCGAACACCTGCGCCGTTGCGTGGTGATGCGCGGCCTGCCCTCCGGTGACGATGTAGGCCAACCGGCGATGAGCGTCGTCGATGCCTACCAGCACCTCGCGCGCCACAAGACCGTTGGCGAAGGTGAGGATGCGGGCACCCTCGGCGTCGATGGTGCAGCCGGTGAGAAAGCCCGGCGCGAGCCGCGTATGCACCGCGCTGAAGTCGCGCAGCGCGTCCCACACATGGGCTGCATCCGCCTCGACGATGAATTCCTTGTAGACCGTGGCCATGGCAAACCTCGCTTCAGGGGCAGACAGCTTCGACGTTGTTGCCGTCGGGATCGATGAGAAACGCCGCGTAGTAGGTCGGGCTGTAGTCCGGCCGCGGGCCCGCGCCGCCGTTGTCGGTGCCGCCTGCTTTCAGGCCGGCCTTGTGAAAGGCGGCCACGGCCTCGTGGTTCGGCGCGCGGAAGGCGATGTGGGTGCCGGGCCCTTTCGCGCCCTTGGCCGCGTAGAGCCACAGCGCGGGCTCGTCAGCCGGGCCGATGCCCGCATAGCTGTCGTCATGCGGGCCCGGCACATGGCCGAGCGGCGCGAGCGCAGCTTCGTAGAAGCGGCGGCTCGCGGCGAGGTCTTTGACTTTCAGTCCGATGTGGTCGTACATGATGGCTTCCTGCTCGATGGATGGATCAGGCGGTCATCATGGAAGAGCGCGGCAATGCGGTCTTGGAAAATCTTGCGGTCGCCCTGGGCCGCCTTGCGGAAGCTGCCCGGCGATACACCAGCGGCGCGGTGAAAGGTGCGCACGAAATTGCTGAGGTCGGCAAAGCCCACGTCGAGCGCGACCTCGGTCACGGGCCGGCTGTCGTCGTCGGCCAGCAGGCGCGCGGCATGCCGGAGGCGCGAGCGCACGAGGTACTGATGCGGCGTGACGCCCAGCACCTGCGAGAACAGCCGCAGGAAATGGAAGGAGCTCAGGCCGGCCTCGGCGGCCGCTCCGTCGAGGCCTATGTCGTGCTGCGAGTGGGCGTCGATCCACATCGCGGCATCGACCGCGCGGCGGCGATCACGTGCCACAGCGACGGGCGCGGTCTTGGGCTTGGTCTGATCGGACACAACTTCGACGAAGCGGCTCGCGAACCACATGCCCAGTTCATCCAGGCCCACGTCGCTCTGCCCATCGGCCGCAGCCTGCGCGAGCTCGCCGATGACCACGAGCTCGGCCAGGGGCGGCAGGCCGCCGGTGCGCCAGGTTTTCTGGTCGCCGCCGATCAGGTCAACGAAACCCGGCGACAGGTGAAAGGCCAGGCACTCGTCGCCGCAGACGTGGTGATCGTGCGTGCAGACATATTCATCGCCCGGACAGCCGACCAACACCGAACCGGCGACCAGCTCGTAGGCATGGCCGCGCGTGCGGTAGCCGAAGCTGCCCTTGCGCACATACGAGACCGAATAGCCCTCGTGCAGCTCGGTGAAGGGCTGCGCGTCGGGGCCCGCGTCGCAGCGGTAGCTGGAGACGCGGATCGGGTCGGTCTGCAGTTCGGTGGTGACGAGCATGGCCGGCGCCTTTCTGTCCCACGGAAACGATTGCTCAATCGACCGTTTGCATGGCCTGCCACACGCGTGCAGGGCTCAGCGGCATGTGCAGGCGCGGAGCACGCGTGGCCAGGCCGTTGCGCGCAAAGGCGTCGGCCACCGCATTCACGATGGCCGGCGTGGCGCCGATGGTGCCGAGCTCGCCCACGCCCTTCACGCCCAGCGGGTTGTTCTTGCACGGCGTCGATTCGTCCATCTCCATGTTGAACATGGTGTCGACGATGTCGGCGCGCGGGGCCGCGTAGTCCATCAGGCTGCCGGTGACGGGCTGGCCGGTTTCGTGGTCATACACCACCTGCTCGTACAGCGCCTGCCCGATGCCCTGCACCGCACCGCCTTCGAGCTGGCCGCGCACGATCATCGGGTTGATGACGCGGCCCACGTCGTTGACCGAGCTGTAGGCCACCACGCTGATTTCGCCGGTGGGCGGATCGATCTCGATCTCGCAGATGTGGCAGCCGTTGGGCCAGGTCGGGCCGGCCACGGTGCTGGTGGAGTCGACGAAGATTTCGCGCTCGGGCTGCTTGGCGGCGAGCGCGAAGAGGTCGAGCTCGAGGTCAGTGCCGGCCACGTTGAAGACGCCGCGGCTGTACACGATGTCGTCGATGGAAGCCTCGAACTCCTGCGCGGCCAGTTCGCGCGCCTTGTCGATGGTGCGCTCGGCGCCGATGCGCACGGCCGAGCCGCCGGTGAACAGCGAGCGCGAGCCGGCGCTGCCGAAGCCGTCGCCGCGATCGGTGTCGCCAAGCACCACGCGCACCTTCTCGATGGGCACGCCGAAGGCATCGACGGCCAGTTGAGCCAGCGAGGTCGCAATGCCCTGCCCCATGGCATTGACGGCGGAGAACACCTCGATCACGCCATCTGCCTGCACCGAGACCGTGACGCGCTCTTCGAACACGTTGCCGCCGGTCCATTCGAGAAACGTGGCGATGCCCAGGCCGCGGTGCTTTCCCTTGCTGGCCGACTCGGCCGCGCGGGTCTCGAAGCCCTGCCAGTCGGCGAGCGTCAGCGCCTGGTCCATCACCGACTCGAAGTTGCCGGTGTCGTAGGTCTGCGCCATCGGGTTCTTGTACGGCATCTGCTCGGGGCGGATGAAATTGCGGCGGCGCAGCACGATGCGGTCGATGCCGGTCTGGCGCGCGGCCTCGTCCATCAGCCGCTCGATGGTGAAGATGGCCTCAGGGCGGCCAGCGCCGCGGTAGGCGCCGGTGGGCGCGGTGTTGGTGAGCACCGCCTTGAAATGGAAGTCGATGGTCTGGATGTCGTAGACGCTGGTCTGCACCCAGGGGCCGATCAGCAGCTGGATCGCGACGCCGGTGCCGGTGGCGTACGCGCCCACGTTGGCAAGGGTCTTGATGCGCAGGGCCAGGATCTTGCCGCTGGCGTCGAGTGCCATTTCGGCACGCGCCTCGATGTCGCGGCCGTGTGCGCTCGAGAGAAATTCCTCGCTGCGGTCGGCCACCCACTTCACCGGCCGGCTGACTTGCAGCGCGGCGAAGGCGACGGCGATGTCTTCGGGATAGGCGCCGGTCTTCATGCCGAAGCCTCCGCCGACGTCGCCCACCACCACGCGCACCTTTTCCTTGGCAAGGCCGATGGCGGCGCAGACGGAATCGCGAACGCCGGAGGGCATCTGCGTGCTCATGCGGATCATGAGGCGGCCGGTTTCGCCGTCGCGCACCGCGAGCACGGAGCGCGGCTCGATCGTGAGGGCGACCACGCGCTGGTTGTTCACGTCGAGCGCAACCACATGGCTGGCCTTGGCGAAGGCGGCGATCGCGGCCTCGCTGCTGCCGTGGCGCATTTCGGCGGCTACGTTGCCGGAGGCTTCTTCGCACAACTGCGGGGCACCGTCGGCGGTGGCGCTTGCGAGGTCGACCACCATGGGCAGGTCTTCGTAGTCGACCACGATGGCTTCGGCCGCATCGCGGGCCTGCTGCACCGTGTCGGCCACCACGGCGGCCACTGCCTCGCCGACGAAGCGCGTGCGCTCATGCGCGATGGCGTAGCGCGGCGGGCTGGCGCTGTCGCTGCCGTCTGCGCGCTTGAAGCCCGCGGCGCCCGGCATGGGCTTGACGCCGGCCTGGGCCATTTCCGCGCCCGTGATCACGCGCAGCACGCCGGGCATGGCGGCGGCGGCACTGGTGTCGATCGAGACAATGCGTGCGTGCGGGTAGGAGGATCGGAGGAAAACGAGATGCGCCTGATCGGGGAGCGTGACGTCGTCGGTGTAGCGGCCGGCGCCTGACAGCAGGCTTTCGTCTTCGAGGCGGCGCACCGCCTGGCCGCTGCCGAAGCGCGTGGGATTGGGTTCAGTGGTCAACGTACGTGGTCCTCTTGTGCTCATCCCCGGCGTATGTGCGGGCCTGCCTGATTTGCGTGGGTCTGCGAATGCAAGCTGCGCACTATAGGGTTTCCGGCGGGTTTTGTGGTGCCGTGGCGTGTGAGCCGAACCCTTGTGGCGGTGTCGGCTGTGTGCGATTTTCGCCCAACTGGAGTGGAATTTGCGAAGCCGTGTATACCTACGCCCATGCGACAACTGCCCTGGCTCGAACCCGGAGATGCCTTGCCCGATCCTGCATCGGCCTGGGGTATGGCCGACCCCGTACCCGGCCTGCTGGCGGCCGGTGGCGCACTCGATGTCGATACTTTGATGCAGGCGTATGGCAACTGCGTCTTTCCTTGGTTCAGCGAGGACCAGCCGATCCTCTGGTGGAGCCCGGACCCTCGCATGGTGCTGCAGGTGGCGCAGTTCAAGCTGCATCGCTCGCTTCGCAAGACCCTGACGCGCTTTGCACAGACGCCGGGTTGCGAGGTGCGCATCGACCACGATTTCGCGGCCGTCATCAAGGCCTGTTCGGGCTCTCCGCGCGTGGGCCAGTCAGGCACGTGGATCGTGCCGGACATGGTGCAGGCCTATACGAATTTGCACCGCGCCGGCCATGCCCACAGTGTCGAAACCTGGATCGACGGCGAACTCGCGGGCGGGCTTTACTGCGTTTCGCTGGGCCGCGCGGTGTTCGGCGAGTCGATGTTCACCCGCCGGCCGGACGCTTCGAAGATCGCGCTGGCCGCGCTGGTGTCGCTGTGCCGGCATTCCGGCGTGCAGATGATCGACTGCCAGCAGAACACCGCCCACCTCGCAAGCCTCGGCGCCCACGAGATGGCGCGCAAACGCTTCGTCGCGCACGTGGCCAGGGCGCGACAACAAGAGGGCCCACGGTGGCGATTCGACCCCGTATACTGGTCCGAACTCCTTTCCGCGCGACCTCTTTCCCCGACGTGACGCACCTCAAGGACCTCCCGCTTCACACGCTGCAGTTCTACGCGACGGCGCCCTACCCCTGCAGCTATCTGCCGGACCGGCAGGCCCGCTCGCAAGTGGCCACGCCCAGCCACCTGATCCACAACGACGCTTATTCCGACCTGGTGCTCAGTGGGTTCCGGCGCAGCGGCATGTTCACCTACCGGCCCTATTGCGACGGCTGCCGCGCGTGCATCCCGCTGCGCGTGCTGGCCAACGACTTCCGTCCCACGCGAAGCCAGCGGCGTGCGGTGAAGCAGCATGCCGACCTGCAGGCGCGCGTGCTCAAGCTGTGCTTCATGCCCGAGCACTACCAGCTCTACCTGCGCTACCAGAACGGCCGCCACGCAGGAGGTGGCATGGACCACGACAGCATCGACCAGTACACGCAGTTCCTGCTGCAGAGCCGGGTCAACTCGCGGCTGGTGGAGTTCCGCGAAACGCTGCCCGACGGCAGTGCCGGGGCGCTCAAGATGGTGTCGATCCTCGACGTGCTGAACGATGGCATCTCGGCCGTCTACACCTTCTACGAACCCGAAACCAGCGCGGGCTACGGCACCTACAGCGTACTGTGGCAGATCGAACAGGCCCGCAAGCTGGGCCTGCCGCACGTCTACCTCGGGTACTGGATCGAGCACAGCCCGAAGATGAACTACAAGGCGCGCTTCTCCCCGCACGAAGTGTTGGTAGACGGACATTGGCAGGCGCCGGGCAATTTCACAAGGTAAAATGGCGCCCGGTCATCACCGCAAAGCGCCATGAGAAAAAACCAATCCGACATTCCCGCCGTCCCCGTGATCCAGGTGATCGAGCGCATGTTCGCGCTGATCGATGTCCTGGCATCCCGCGAGGAGGCCATTTCGCTGAAGGAGATCAGCGAAAAAACCGGGCTCCACCCGTCGACCACGCACCGCATCCTGAACGACTTGGCGGTTGGTCGCTTTGTCGATCGGCCCGAAGCCGGCAGCTACCGGCTGGGCATGCGCCTGCTGGAACTGGGCAACCTGGTCAAGGGCCGACTCAACGTGCGCGACGCCGCCCTGGGCCCGATGCGCGAGCTGCACAAGCTGACGCAGCAGCCCGTCAACCTGAGCATGCGCCAGGGCGACGAGATCGTGTACATCGAGCGCTCCTACAGCGAGCGCTCGGGCATGCAGGTGGTGCGCGCCATCGGCGGCCGAGCTGCCCTTCACCTCACCTCGACAGGCAAGCTCTTCCTGGCGGCGGACGATCCGCAGCGCGTGCGCAGCTACGCCACGCGCACAGGTCTGGCCGGCCATACGCGCAACAGCATCACCCAGTTGCCGGCACTGGAGCGCGAACTGTCGAAGGCGCGCCAGTACGGCATTGCCCGCGATAACGAAGAACTGGAGCTGGGCGTGCGCTGCATGGCCGCCGGCATCTACGACGACCAGGGCAAGCTGGTGGCGGGCCTGTCGATCTCCGCACCGGCTGACCGGCTGGACGAAGGCTGGCTACCCAAGCTGCAGGCCACGGCCAATGAAATCTCGGGCGCGCTGGGATTCAAGGACGGCACGGCTGCGACGCCGTCGCCTTCGGGCAGCACGCCGCCAGCAGGCGCCTGACCCGGGCCTATCCCCAAAAGCAAACAGGCCCTGTGAAGGGCCTGTTTTCGTTACAGCCTGCGGTTGACCAATCAGCCCGCGACCTGATACGCAGCATTGCGCGACGAAGCTGCCGGCGAACCGACGGAATGCGTAGCCTCAACCCAGCGGCGAACCCGCTCGGCATCTGCAATGCGGCTGAACTTGCCGGCCGAATCCAGGAACACCATGATCAGCTTGCGCCCGGCGACCTTCGCCTGCATCACAAGGCATTGGCCGGCCTCAGAGATGTAGCCCGTCTTCTGCACGCCGATTTCCCAATCGGGGCTCTTCACGAGGCGATTGGTGGTGTTGAACTGCAGCACGCGGTTGCCGACTTCGACCTGGTATTCCGGCGAGGTGGACAGCGAACGTACCGTGGCATCGGAATAGGCGGCATTGACCAGCAGCGCCAGATCTTGCGCGCTCGACTGGTTGCTGCTCGACAGGCCGGTGGGCTCGACGTAGCGCGTGTCCTTCATGCCGAGCATCTTGGCCTTGGCGTTCATGATGCTCACGAAAGTCGTCAGGCCACCCGGGTAGGTGCGGCCCAGCGCATGCGCGGCACGGTTTTCGCTCGACATCAGCGCCAGGTGCAGCAGTTCGCCGCGCGACAGCGTAGTGCCGACCGTCAGGCGCGAGCTGCTGCGCTTTTCGGTGTCGACGTCGTCCTGCGTGATGGTGATGAGCTCGTCGTTCGGCAGATGGGCTTCGCTGATGAGCAGGCCGGTCATGAGCTTGGTGAGCGACGCGATCGGCAGCACGGCGTGGTCGTTCTTGCTGAACAGCACTTCGTGCGTGTCCTGGTCGATGACCAGCGCGACGCTCGACTTCAGGTCGAGTACGTCTTCGGTGCCATGCAGGCCGGCCATCTGGCCGAAGGATTGGCGGGGGGGCGCCTCGACGACGCGAACCACCGAGCGGCGCTGCACGGCCACCACGGTCTTGCCATTTCTCTTGTGGATGGTGGCCACGACATTGCGGCCACCGCGAACGACCTTCTCGGCGCGCTCACTCTTCTCGGCACGGCCGCCGCGCTTGGCGACAACAACGGGCACGGGACCGCGCGCGGTTTTGGACGAAGCGGCGTTGCGCTTTACCTCGACCGGCACCGGACCCTTCGCCTTCTTGGCGACTGTGGTCTTGGCGGCAGCGGGCTTTTCTTTCTTGGCTGCTTGGGCGCCAGGCAGCAAAAACGCCGTGGCGCACAGCGCGACGGCGATGAATTTGAACGCGGGTAGAAACCGCTGGCTGGAAACTCGGCGTAGACGGGCTTCGGGCATTAATAAATCTCCAGCGGCGACAAACGAGGACCGCAGTGTATCCAAATCAAAAAAAGCACGCAATATCAGTTACTTGCATCCTCTTCTTCAATCGAATACCAAGGATCGCCTGAAAACCTAACCTTGTGCCGCAACTCTCTCAGCTTGGCTCTGTAACTTATTGAGCGCACTCAAATAAGCCTTTGCCGAAGCAACCACGATGTCCGGGTCTGCACCCACACCGTTGACCACCCGCCCTGCGTTTTGTAACCGGACTGTAACTTCTCCTTGGCTTTCCGTCGAGCCACTGATGGCATTTACAGAGTAAAGAACCATCTCGGCGCCGCTCTTGACATGCGACTCGATGGCCTTCAGGGAAGCATCAACCGGGCCATTCCCGTCGGATTCGCCGGTGACTTCCTTGCCCTGGACGGTGAACACGACCTTCGCCTGGGGGCGCTCGCCGGTTTCGCTGTGCTGGGAGAGAGAGACGAAAGCAAACTGCTCACCAACGTTCGACACCTCTTCCGCGCTGACGAGCGCGAGGATGTCCTCGTCGAAAATTTCGGACTTGCGGTCGGCCAACTCCTTGAAGCGCAGGAACGCGGCGTTGATGTCGCTTTCGCTGGCCATGGTCACGCCCAACTCCTGCAGGCGCTGCTTGAAGGCATTGCGGCCGCTGAGCTTGCCCAGCACGATCTTGTTGGCCGTCCAGCCCACATCCTCGGCACGCATGATCTCGTAGGTGTCGCGCGCCTTGAGCACGCCATCCTGGTGAATGCCCGAGGCGTGCGCGAAGGCATTGGCGCCCACCACCGCCTTGTTGGGCTGCACCACGAAGCCGGTGGTCTGGCTGACCATGCGGCTCGCGGCCACGATGTGCTGCGTGTCGATCCTGAGGTCGAGCCCGAAGTAGTCCTTGCGGGTCTTCACCGCCATGACGACTTCTTCGAGAGAGCAGTTGCCCGCGCGCTCGCCCAGGCCGTTGACGGTGCATTCGACCTGGCGCGCGCCGCCGATCTTCACGCCGGCCAGCGAGTTGGCCACGGCCATGCCGAGGTCGTTGTGGCAATGCACCGACCAGATCGCCTTGTCGCTGTTGGGAATGCGCTCGCGCAGCATCTTGATGAAGTTGCCGTAGAGCTCGGGAATGGCGTAGCCGACGGTGTCGGGCACGTTGATGGTGGTGGCACCCTCGTTGATCACGGTTTCGAGCACGCGGCACAGGAAGTCCGGGTCGCTGCGATAGCCGTCTTCTGGGCTGAACTCCACGTCGGCCATCTGGTTGCGCGCGAAGCGCACGGCCAGCTTGGCCTGTTCATGCACCTCGTCGGGCGACATGCGCAGCTTCTTTTCCATGTGAAGCGGCGACGTTGCGATGAAGGTGTGGATGCGCCCGCGGGCCGCGCCCTTCAGGGCTTCGGCCGCACGTGCGATGTCGCGGTCGTTGGCGCGCGAGAGGCCGCACACCGTCGAGTCCTTGATGGTATTGGCAATCGCCTTCACGGCCTCGAAGTCGCCGTTCGAGCTGGCGGGAAAGCCAGCCTCGATGACGTCGACCTTCAGCCGCTCCAGCAGCTTGGCAATGCGCAGTTTCTCGTCGCGCGTCATCGAGGCGCCGGGCGATTGCTCGCCGTCGCGCAGGGTGGTGTCGAAAATAATAAGTTGGTCGGTCATCGTGGGTCTCCGTTGTTCATCCCCCACGCGCACCCGACCAAGGTCGGCGCGGCAGCGTCAGGCGACTTCAACCGCTGATTGTGCTCCGTGCGCGCCCCGGGTCCGTGCACGCTGCACGCCCGAAACAATCGCTTTCAGCGACGCCGTGATCACGTTCGCATCGATGCCCACACCGAACAGCGTCTGGCTTTCGTCGACGCGCAGTTCCAGATAGGCCACCGCCTTGGCGTCGGCACCTGCGCCGATGGCGTGCTGGTGGTAGTCCATCACGCGCACCGTGTGGCCAGTGGCCTTGCTCAGTGCCTGCGTGAAGGCATCGATGGGGCCATTGCCGCGGCCTTCGATGGCGTGGACTTCAGCATCCCACGGCAGATCGCCGCGCAGAACCACGGAAGCGTTGGCGCCCTCGCCTTCTTCCTCGATCACACGATTCTGCAAAGACTGCGCGGTTTCGATGCCGTACTCGCGCACGAACAGCTGCCAGAGGTCAGCGGCCGTGAGTTCCTTGCCGGCGACGTCCATCACGCGCTGCACGGTCTGCATGAACTCCATCTGCAGGCGGCGCGGCATCTCGATGCCGTATTCGCTCTCGAGCAGATAAGCCATGCCGCCCTTGCCGGACTGACTGTTAACGCGGATCACGGCTTCATAGCTGCGGCCTACGTCCTTCGGATCGATGGGGAGGTAAGGCATGTCCCAGATGTCGCCTTCCTTGCGCGCGGCGAAGGCCTTCTTGATCGCATCCTGGTGCGAGCCTGAGAACGAGGTGTAGACGAGGTCACCTACATACGGATGGCGCGGATGTACCGGGATCTGGTTGCAATGCTCGACCGTGGCGCGGATCTCGTCGATGTTCGAAAAATCGAGCTCGGGCGAAACGCCCTGCGTGTAGAGGTTGAGCGCAACATTCACGAGATCGAGGTTGCCGGTGCGCTCGCCATTGCCGAACAGGCAGCCTTCGATGCGCTCGGCGCCGGCCATCAAGGCCAGTTCACCGGCGGCGGTGCCTGTGCCGCGGTCGTTGTGCGGATGCACGCAAAGCACGATGGAGTCGCGGCGCGCGAGGTTACGGTGCATCCACTCGATCATGTCCGCGAAGATGTTCGGCGTGGAATGCTCGACCGTGGTTGGCAGGTTGACGATGCACTTGCGCTGCGGCGTAGGCGCCCAGACTTCTGTCACCGCATCGACCACGCGCTTCGAGAACACGACGTCGGTGCCCGAGAACATTTCGGGCGAGTACTGGAAGGTCCACTGCGTGTTCGGCTGCTTGGCGGCGAACTCATTGAACATGCGCGCGTGGCTGCTCGCGAGTTCGACGATCTGGTCTTCGTCCATGTTGAGCACCACGCGGCGCATCACGGGCGCGACGGCGTTGTAGAGGTGCACGATGGCGCGCGGAGCACCCTGCAGCGATTCGAAGGTGCGGGCGATGAGGTGGTCGCGCGCCTGCGTCAGCACCTGGATCGTCACGTCGTCGGGAATGCGGTCTTCCTCAATGAGCTTACGCACGAAGTCGAATTCGACCTGCGAAGCCGAAGGAAAGCCGACTTCGATTTCCTTGAAGCCGATGGCCACGAGGGTCTCGAACATGCGCATCTTGCGAGCGATGTCCATGGGCTCGACCAACGCCTGGTTGCCATCGCGCAGGTCGGTCGACAGCCAGATCGGCGCCTTGGTCAGCACGGCATCGGGCCAGGTGCGGTCCTTGAGGCCGATCGGGGCGAATGCACGGTATTTGCTTTGAGGTTGCTTGAGCATGTCGATTTCTCTGAGATGGTTGGTGATCAACCAGCAACCCCAAAAACAAACGGCCCGTTGCTGGTGCGAACGGGCCGTGGTGAGGGATTTGCGCGTGCGCTACCGTCTCCGCCCGTGAGGGAGGGCTAGTAGGGCCAGCAGCGAAATCTTGGTCATGAGGGTTGCGAATGTAGCACAAGCCACCGGGTCAGTTGTGCAGACCCCGTTCGTCGGGCTCTTCCGTCGAGGTGCTGATCACACTGACCGGCTGACCCTTGGCCTTGCGCCACGCATAGACCACGTAGCCGCTCAGGCCGTAGATGACGAACAGGCTGAACAGCACAGTCGGCGGATGGATGTTGATGACGGCAATGCCCAGCGCGATCAGCACGATCACCGCGAAAGGCACGCTCTTCTTCATCTGGATGTCCTTGAAGCTGTAGAACGGCGCGTTGGTGACCATCGTGAGACCCGCGTACAGCGTGAAGCCGAAAGTGACCCAGGTGATCTGCGTCCACGAGAGATACAGCACCTCGCCGCCGCGCTTGCCCCACTCGTTCACAAGCCAGATGAAGCCCGCCACGAGCGCAGCGGCCGCGGGCGACGGCAGACCCTGGAACCAGCGCTTGTCGACCACGCCGGTGTTGACGTTGAAGCGCGCGAGCCGCAGCGCCGCGCAGGCGCAGTACACGAAGGCCGCAATCCAGCCCCAGCGACCCAGGCCCTTGAGCGACCATTCGTAGGCGATGAGCGCGGGCGCCGCACCGAACGACACCATGTCGGACAGCGAATCCATCTGCTCGCCGAACGCGCTCTGTGTATTCGTCATGCGGGCCACGCGCCCATCCAGGCTGTCGAGCACCATCGCGGCGAACACACCGAGCGCCGCGAGGTCGAAGCGCGCGTTCATGGCCATCACGACAGAATAGAACCCGCCGAACAGCGCCGCCAGCGTGAACAGGTTCGGCAGGATGTAGATGCCTTTGCGGCGTTTGCGCGGCTGCACATCGTCGGGGAGCGTGTCGTCATGCATTGAATTTGCCTCCGTCCCTCATGGGCACTGCGCGAGCAGCTATCCATTCGATAGCATCTTGATCTTTGAATCGCATGGCTCGCAGTGTAGTTCAGGGGCTGCGTCGCCCCCGTCAAACAAAAGGGCCACCGCAACGGGTGGCCCTTGGGAAACGGGTGCCGAAGCACCCTCGCGGTCCGCAGATCAGTTGCGGGTCTGGTCGACCAGCTTGTTCTTCTTGATCCAGGGCATCATCGCGCGCAGCTTTTCGCCGACGACTTCGATCTGATGCTCGGAGTTCAGGCGGCGGCGGCTGATCAGCGTCGGAGCGCCGGCAGCGTTTTCCAGCACGAAGCTCTTGGCGTATTCGCCGGTCTGGATGTCCTTCAGCACTTGCTTCATGACCTTCTTGGTCTCTTCGGTCACGACGCGCGGGCCGGTGACGTACTCGCCGTATTCGGCGTTGTTCGAGATCGAGTAGTTCATGTTGGCGATGCCGCCTTCATAGATCAGGTCGACGATCAGCTTCAGTTCGTGCAGGCATTCGAAGTACGCCATTTCGGGCGCGTAGCCGGCTTCCACGAGCGTTTCGAAACCAGCCTTGATCAGCTCGACAGTGCCGCCACACAGAACCGCTTGTTCGCCGAACAGGTCGGTCTCGGTTTCTTCGCGGAAGTTGGTCTCGATGATGCCGGCCTTGCCGCCGCCGTTGGCGGTGGCATAGCTCAGCGCGAGGTCACGCGCCTTGCCGGTCTTGTCCTGGTGCACGGCCACGAGGTGGGGCACGCCGCCACCTTGGGTGTACGTGCTGCGCACGGTGTGGCCAGGGGCCTTGGGAGCAACCATCCACACATCGAGGTCGGCGCGGGGCTGAACGAAGCCGTAGTGCACGTTGAAGCCGTGTGCGAAGACCAGCGAAGCGCCTTCCTTGATGTTCGGTGCGACGTCGTTCTTGTAGACGTTGGCGATCTGCTCGTCGGGCAGCAGGATCATCACGACGTCGGCGGCCTTCACGGCGTCGGCGACTTCAGCGACCTTCAGGCCGGCCTTCTCGACCTTGGGCCACGAAGCACCACCCTTGCGCAGGCCGACCACGACCTTGACGCCGCTGTCGTTCAGGTTCTGCGCGTGCGCATGGCCTTGCGAGCCATAACCGATGATTGCCACCGTCTTGCCCTTGATGAGGCTCAGGTCCGCGTCTTTGTCGTAGTAAACCTTCATGTGTATCTCTCCTAAAAAATCTCGAGCACCCGTAGCGGGATGCATTTCACTCAGAGGCCGGAGGAATTCCGGTCCTTCATTTGCTGGTTGATGGACACGAGGCTGTCGTGGATGCGGAACAGCACGATGAGCAATTCACTGTAGATGCGAACGCCAATGGTGCCGAAGATCAGGACCGTGAAAGCCGGCAGGTACTGGCGCTGGTACAGCGCCGCCACCGCCAGGACGATCACACCCAGCAGGCCGAGAAAGTAGAGCCCCCGGACGATCGCCGGGGTCACCATCTTGTCGAAACCGAGCAGACCTCGCATCACTCTTGCCTCATGTGTGGATGAACGTATGAACTGAGGGCGCTTTCACCCTCCTACACGCGCAGGATGCGCTCGCCGCGCCCGATGCCGCTGGCACCGGTACGGACTGTCTCGAGGATAGCGCTACGTTCGATCGCTTCAAGAAAAGCGTCGTTCTTGCCGTGGTCGCCGGTGAGTTCGATGGTGTAGCTCTTATCGGTCACGTCGATGATGCGGCCGCGGAAAATTTCTGCCATGCGCATCATTTCCTCGCGCTCCTTGCCGACCGCGCGCACCTTCACCATCATGAGTTCGCGTTCGGTGTAGGCGCCTTCGGTCAGGTCTACGACCTTCACCACTTCGATCAGGCGGTTCAGGTGCTTGGTGATCTGCTCGATCACGTCGTCGGAACCGGTGGTAACGATGGTCATGCGCGAGAGGCTTGCGTCCTCCGTGGGCGCCACCGTGAGCGATTCGATGTTGTAGCCACGGGCCGAGAAAAGGCCCACCACGCGGGAAAGAGCACCCGGCTCGTTTTCCAGCAGCACTGCAATGATGTGTTTCATGTTTGCGTGACTCCTCTTTTCGCCGCCCTCCCCCGCGCACGGTAATGCGCGGGCTCGGCGAGCAATAGATTCGTCAGTAAAGAGTTGAGCGAATGTTCCGCGGATCAGAGATCTTCGGAACCCAACAGCATTTCGGTGATGCCCATGCCGGCCTTCACCATCGGGAACACGTTTTCGGTGGGATCGGTGCGGAAGTCCATGAACACCGTGCGGTCCTTGAGCTTGCGTGCTTCGCGCAGCGCGGGCTCCACGTCTTGTGGACGCTCGATCAGCATGCCGACGTGGCCATAGGCCTCGGCGAGCTTCACGAAGTTGGGCAGTGCATCCATGTAGCTGTGGCTGTAGCGGCCGGAGTATTCGATCTCCTGCCACTGGCGCACCATGCCCAGGTAGCGGTTGTTGAGCGAGCAGATCTTGATCGGCGTGTTGTATTGCAGGCAGGTGGAGAGTTCCTGGATGCACATCTGCACCGAGCCTTCGCCGGTGATGGTGAACACTTCCGAATCGGGCTTCGCGAGCTTGATGCCCATGGCGTAGGGAATGCCCACGCCCATGGTGCCCAGGCCGCCCGAGTTGATCCAGCGGCGTGGCTCGTCGAAGCGGTAGTACTGCGCAGCCCACATCTGGTGCTGACCCACGTCCGACGTGATGTACGCGTCGGCGTCCTTGGTCATGTTCCAGAGGGTCTCGACCACGTACTGCGGCTTGATCACGTCCTTGTTGCCGCGGTCGTACTTCAGGCAGTCGCGCGAGCGCCAGGCCTCGATGGTCTTCCACCAGTCGGACAGAGCGCCTGCATCGGGCTTGGTGGTGCTCTCGCGGATCATCGAGATCAGCTCGGTGAGCACGTCCTTCACGTCGCCGACGATCGGGATGTCGACCTTCACGCGCTTGGAGATGCTCGACGGGTCGATGTCGATGTGGATGATCTTGCGTTCGTTCTGCGCGAAGTGCTTGGGATTGCCGATCACGCGGTCGTCGAAGCGCGCCCCCACGGCCAGCAGCACGTCGCAGTTCTGCATCGCGTTGTTGGCTTCGATGGTGCCGTGCATGCCCAGCATGCCCAGGAACTTGCGGTCGCTCGCCGGATAGGCGCCCAGGCCCATCAGCGTGTTGGTGACCGGGTAGCCGAGCATGTCGACCAGCGTGCGCAGTTCATTGCAGGCGTTGCCCAGAAGCACGCCGCCGCCGGTGTAGATGTACGGACGCTTGGCAGCCAGCAGCAGTTGCAGCGCCTTGCGGATCTGGCCGCCGTGACCCTTGCGCACCGGGTTGTACGAGCGCATCTCGACCTTGTCGGGATAGCCGGTGTACGGGACCTTCTTGAACGAAACGTCCTTGGGCACGTCCACCACCACGGGGCCCGGACGGCCGCTGCGTGCGATGTGGAAGGCCTTCTTCATCGTCATGGCCAGATCCTTCGGATCCTTGACGAGGAAGTTGTGCTTGACGATGGGGCGGGTGATGCCGACCGTGTCGCATTCCTGGAAGGCGTCAAGGCCGATGGCAGCCGTTGGCACCTGGCCCGAGATGATCACCATCGGGATGGAGTCCATGTACGCCGTCGCGATGCCGGTGACCGCATTGGTCAGGCCGGGACCGGAAGTGACCAGTGCCACGCCGACTTCGCCGGTGGCGCGTGCGTAGCCGTCGGCCGCGTGAACGGCGGCCTGCTCGTGGCGCACCAGCACGTGCTGGATGGTGTCCTGCTTGTAGAACGCGTCGTAGATGTAGAGAACCGCGCCGCCGGGGTAACCCCAGACGTACTGGACGCCTTCGGCCTGCAGTGCCTTGACCAGCACTTCAGCGCCCATGAGTTCTCGCGTCGGGTTGCCGGCGCCTGAGGACGCGGCTGCTGCGGAAACGATTTCCGCTTTGGAGATTTCCATGATCAACCTTTGTTTATTTCGGGAACGAAATACCTTGGGTGCCCCTTGCCAACCCTTGTGAGGTCGCGCCAGGACTTGAGGCCAAAGCCATGAGCGGACTGATGTTCCGCCGGACCGTGACCCGTTTGCCTTTTGACTTGCAGGGCGGATTATGACATTTCCGGGCGTTCAGATTCGCTTCAGCTGCCTTGTAAAGCTACAAAGGCATAATCCGCGGCGGTAAACATACGCGATCGCTAGACCCTCTTCCCCACGCGGCGCGCTCTGCGCGCCCCCTCTCGCTTGGCCACTGAACAAGAACTCTCCGACTTCCTGAAAAGCGTTGAACGACGCGCTTTCAAGCGCTCGGTCTACCACGTGCGGGATGAAGAAGCGGCCCTCGATATCGTGCAGGACAGCATGATGAAGCTGGCGCAGCACTACGGCGACAAGCCCGCGGCCGAACTGCCGATGCTGTTCCAGCGCATCCTGTCGAACTGCACGCTCGACTGGTTCCGCCGCCAGAAAACCCGGCGCGCCCTTTTCTCCAACCTCAGCGATTTCGACTCGGTCGACGACGACGGAGATTTCGACCTGCTGGAGAACTTCGTCTCGCCGACCGACTCTAGGGAATCGGAGAGCGCCGAAGACACGACCCGCCGCGCCCAGGTCTTCCACGAGATCGAGGAACAGATCGCAGCACTGCCGGGCCGTCAACGCGAGGCTTTCCTGATGCGTTACTGGGAGGAAATGGACGTCGCAGAGACGGCCGCTGCGATGGGCTGCTCCGAGGGCAGCGTCAAAACCCATTGCTCGCGAGCCGTTCACGCTCTGAGCAAGGCGCTCAAGGCCAAGGGAATATCGCTATGAACACTAAGGTTCCAACCTCAACATCCACCACCGCCGAAGACCAGTTCGGCCAGCGTCTGGTTGCCCGCCTTTCGGCCGGCAATCGAGAGCTGCCGCACGACATCGGCGAGCGGCTGCGCGTGGCGCGAGCGCAGGCCGTTTCCGCGCGCAAGCAGCCCCCGCAGTTGCGGACTGCGCCTGTGGTGGTGCAGTCGGGCCACACGCTCACACTGGGTGGAAGCTGGTGGACCCGCATCGGCTCCGTGGTGCCGTTGATTGCGCTTGTGGCGGGCCTGATCACCATCAGCGTGATGCAGGACGACGACCGCGCCAGCGAGTTGGCCGAAGTGGATTCCGCGCTGCTGACGGGCGACCTGCCGCCCGCTGCCTACACCGACCCCGGTTTTGCCCAATTCCTGAAGGCCGACAGCGCCTCCGACTGATTTTTCATCGACCGAATGCGACGCCGCTCCACCCCCAGCGCAAACACCCCCCGCCCGTTGCGCCCGCTCCCGGCGGGCGCAGTCGTTTGGGCAGGTGCGCTTGCAGTCGCAGCCTTCAGCCTCACGCTCGCCTGCGCCCAGCCGCCCTCCGAAGCAGCCGCCAAGGCTGCGGCGGGCCCGGCTTCGGCGAGCTCCGCGTCAGCCACCAGCCCCAAGGCCATCTCGACGACCAAGCCGCTCTGGAGCGAACTCACGGCCGAGCAGCAGCAAGCCCTGAAGCCGCTGAACGCTCACTGGAACACGCTGAACGTCGGGCAAAAGAAAAAGTGGCTGGCGCTGTCGCGCAACTTCGCGAGCATGTCGGCGGACGAACAGACCACCCTTCACAGCCGCATGATCGAATGGACCGCCCTGAGCAATCAGCAGCGCGCCCAGGCCCGCCTGAACTTCGCCGAGGTCAAGCGCATTCCGCCTGACGAGCGCAAGGTCAAATGGGAGCAGTACCAGGCCTTGAGCGAGGAAGAAAAGCGCAAGCTCGCGGAACGCGCCCCACCCAAGCCACGCGGTGCCGCCATTCCTGTGCGGCCGGTCTCGTCCCAGAAGCTCGTGCCGGTGCCGGCCGTCACCCCCGGCGTACAACACACGCCCAGGATTTTGCTGGCCCCGCCGCCCGCCCCCGCTGCCACGCCGGCCACGATCATGGTGGCATCGCCGCCGGAGCGCGTGCCCGCAGCGACGACGCCGGCGGTTTCCATCCTCCCCGCCGCGCCAGCCCCGTCCAGCATCGCTTCTCCACCGGTTCCGGCCGAAGCCCAGGTGCCCGCGCCGTCGTCGGCAGCCGAGCCATCCTCCCCCGCCCCCTGATCCCAAGGCTTCGATGGTTTCCAGCTCTCCCGAGGCTTCGGGCCCCGATCAGCCCGCCTCGCCGATCTCTCCTGCAGCCAGCGCTCCTGTTTCGATAGTGCCCGGCCTCTGGCGCCGCATGGCCTGCTGGCTCTACGAGGGCATGCTGCTGTTTGCGGTGGTGTTCGTTTCGGGCTGGCTCTTCAGCACGCTTGGTCAGATGCGCGACGCCATGGATTCGCGCCGCCATCTATTTCAGGCTTTTCTTTTCGTGGTGTTCGGCGTGTACTTCGTCTGGTTCTGGACCAAAGGCCAGACCCTCGCCATGAAAACCTGGAACATCCGCATCGTCGACGCGCACGGCCAGCCCATCAGCCAACGCCGTGCGCTGGCGCGCTACCTGCTGAGCTGGGTCTGGTTCCTACCGCCGCTGGCCGCCATCGCGCCCTTCAAGCTGTCTGGCGGCGAATCGACCGTCCTGATCTTCGGCTGGGTCGCTGTCTGGGCCCTGCTGGCGCGTTTTCACCCCGAGCGCCAGTTCTGGCACGACGCCTGGGCCGGTACACGGCTCATCACCTCCAAACCGATGAGTCGCCAATGAGTGCCTTGCCCAAGCTTCCCGATCCCGCCGTCAATCCGCAAAAAGCCCGCAAGGGCTTCGAACGCGTCTGGCACGCCACGCTGATCTCGCTACACGGCCTGCACGCCGGCTGGAGCGAGCCCGCCTTCCGCCAGGAAGCCATCATGTCGATCGTGATGATTCCGGCCTCCTTCTGGCTCGGGCGCAGCTGGGTCGAGGTGGCGCTGCTCGCGGGCAGCGCCATCCTGGTGATGATCGTCGAGTTGCTCAACACCGCGGTGGAAGCCGCCATCGACCGCATCGGCCCTGAGTGGCACGACCTCTCCAAGCGCGCCAAGGACATGGGTAGCGCCGCCGTGCTGCTGTCGCTCACGCTGTGCGGCGGCATCTGGGCGGCAGCGTTGTGGCAACGCTTCGTGTCATGAGAAGGCCCACGGGCTGCGGCATGATGGCAGGATGAATCCTGAATTTTCGATCTGTGTGTATTGCGGCTCGCGCCCCGGCGAGCGCCCCGAGTTTTCCCAGGCCGCGCAAGCCGTCGGCCAATGGATCGGCCAGCACGGCGGCCAGCTTGTCTACGGCGGAGGTCGCACCGGCCTGATGGGCACGGTGGCCGAGGCCACCCGCCTTGCCGGCGGCCGAGTGGTCGGCATCATCCCCAAGGCATTGGTCGACAAGGAACTGGCCAACCCGCTGTGCGACGAACTGCACGTGGTCGACACCATGCACGAACGCAAGGCCATGATGGGTGAGCGCGCCGATGCCTTCGTCGCCCTGGCGGGCGGCATCGGCACCTTCGAGGAACTGTTCGAGATCTGGACCTGGCGCCAACTCGGCTACCACGACAAGCCCACCGGCATCCTCAACACCGCCGGCTACTACGACGGCCTGCTTGGCTTCCTGGCGCACAGCGTGCGCGAGGGCTTCATGGGCGAATGGCAGATGAGCCTGATCCGCACCGGCACCGATGTGCCCGAGCTGCTCACGGCATTGCGCGCCGAAGTGCCGCTCCATCCACGCGAAGACAGGCTGTCGGAAAACCTCTGACGACCATGTCGAAAGCCCCGTCGCCGGGGCTTTCTTGCTTTAAACAGCGTTTTCGTTTTCCTCACCCGTACGGATACGCACGATGCGCTCCACGCCGGTGACAAAAATCTTCCCGTCGCCGATCTTCCCGGTGCGCGCGGAACTGACGATGGCTTCGATGCAGCGCTCCACATCGGCCTCGTTGACGACCACTTCGACCTTCATCTTGGGCAGGAAGTCGACCACGTATTCGGCGCCGCGGTAGAGCTCTGTGTGCCCCTTCTGGCGGCCGAAGCCCTTGACTTCGGTGACGGTCAGGCCGGTGACGCCCACTTCGGCCAAGGCCTCGCGCACGTCCTCGAGCTTGAAGGGTTTGACGATGGCGGTGATCTGCTTCATGGTTTTCGTGCTCCGGCGGTTTCGTTGAATTTGCTGGTGATAGGGTAACGCCAATCCTTGCCGAAGCTTCGATGGGTGACCCGGATGCCTACCGGCGCCTGGCGCCGCTTGTATTCGTTGATCCTGATGAGCCGCGCAACCCGCTCGACCACCGCACGGTCGTAACCCGCGGCAATGATCTCGTCGATGCCCTCGTCGTCCTGCATGTAGCGTGCCAGGATTCCGTCGAGGATGTCGTAGGGCGGGAGGCTGTCTTGATCGGTCTGATCGGGCCGAAGTTCGGCGCTGGGAGGCCGCGTGATGATCCTCTCGGGAATCGGCTCGGTGCCCGTGCCGTACGGATCGTGGGCATTTCGCCAGCGCGCCAGCGCGAACACGGTTGTCTTGAGCAGGTCCTTGATGACCGCGAAGCCGCCTGCCATGTCGCCGTACAGCGTGCAGTAGCCGGTGGCCATTTCGCTCTTGTTGCCCGTGGTGAGCACGATGGCGCCGAACTTGTTCGAAAGCCCCATCAGCAGCGTGCCGCGGATGCGGGCCTGGATGTTTTCCTCGGCCGTGTCCTCGGGCCGCCCCTTGAATTCTTCGGCCAGCGCGCCCTTGAAGGACTCGAAGGTGTGCTTGATGGAAATCTCGTCGTAGCGCACGCCCAGGCGGGCGGCCATGTCGCGCGCATCGATCCAGCTGATGTCGGCGGTGTAAGGCGAAGGCATCATCACCGCACGGACCTTGTCCTTGCCCAGTGCATCGACCGCGATGGCAAGCACCAATGCGGAGTCGATACCGCCCGAAAGCCCCAGGATGGCGCCCGGAAAACCGTTCTTGCCGACGTAGTCGCGCACTCCGAGCACCAGGGCGTCCCAGAGTTGGGCCTCAGCGTCGCGTGGCGGTGCGATGGCCGCCGGCTCGGCTACGAAGCCAACGCCGCCTTGAGGCGTGCGCTCCAGTTGGGCGAAAACCAGCTTCTCCTTGAAGCTCTCGGCCTGCATGGCAGCCACGCCATCGGCCTGCAACGCGAACGAAGCGCCGTCGAACACCACCTCGTCCTGCCCACCGACCAGGTGCGCGTACACCAGCGGCAGGCCGACCGCGCGCGCCCGGTCGGCCATGCGCGCGACGCGCTCGCCTTCCTTGCCCACGTGGTACGGCGACGCATTGATCACCGCCAGCACCTCGGCACCACCTTCGCGTGCCAGTTCGGCCGGCTGGTCGAACCAGGCGTCCTCGCAGATCAGCAGGCCGACCGAGACACCGCCCGCCTCGAACACGCAGGTGCCCTGCCCCGGCGTGAAGTAGCGGCGCTCGTCGAACACCTGGTAGTTGGGCAGTTCGCGCTTGGCATACGTTTCGAGGATGCGGCCTTCCTTGATGACGCTTGCCGCGTTGTGGCGCATCTGTACGGCCACCGAGCGGCTGCGCAGGCTGCCGCCGGTCGGATGCCCCACCACCACCACCATGTCTTTGAGATCGGCCAGAGCAGCGGCAATGCCTTTCACGGCATCATCACAGGCTTCGGTGAAGGCGGGACGGAGGAACAGGTCCTCCGCCGCATAGCCGGCAATCGAGAGTTCGGGCGTCAACAAGAGGCGCGCGCCCTGCGCATGGGCATCGCGCGCGGCGTCGACGATCTTTTTCGCGTTGCCGGCGAGGTCGCCCACCACAAAATTGAGTTGCGCGATGGCGAGCTTGAGCGTCATACAGAAGGAAGAAAAAGGCTTGAACGATTATGTCATTCGGGTTCTGTCGTCGCCGGCTGACGTGAGCCCGGACGCATGGAACGCGCTGCTGGCCGCCGAGGCCGAGCCATCGCCCTTCATGCGCCATGAATACCTCGCGGCGCTGAACGACAGCCGCAGCGCCACGCCGGAGAGCGGATGGATGCCGCAGTTCGTCACGCTGTGGCAAGGCGAGCAGTTGCAGGCCGCGTGCCCGTTCTACATCAAGGACCATTCCTACGGCGAGTACGTCTTCGACTGGGCCTGGGCCAATGCCTACGAGCAGCACGGGCTCGCGTATTACCCGAAGGCCGTGGTCGCAGTGCCCTTCACGCCCGTGCCCGGCACGCGGCTGCTGGCGCGCGACGCTCAAAGCCGCACGTTGCTGGTGCAAGGACTCGTCGCGCTGTGCAAGCAGGAAGAGCTGTCGTCGCTGCACCTGCTGTTCGGCGCCGATGCCGACATCGCCGCCTGCACCGAAGCAGGCCTGATGCTGCGCAACACGGTGCAGTTCCACTGGACCAACGCCCAGTACCCCGACTTCGACTCCTTCCTCGCCAGCCTCTCGCACGACAAGCGCAAGAAGATCCGCCAGGAGCGCCGCAAGGTGGCCGACGCCGGCGTGAGCTTCCGCTGGTCGCGCGGCACCGACATCTCGAAGGCCGACTGGGACTTCTTCTACCGCTGCTACGAGCGCACCTACCGCGAGCACGGCAACCCGCCCTACCTCACGCGCGACTTCTTCCGGCGCATGGCCGACACGATGCCCGAGGCCTGGCTGCTGTTCGTCGCCGAGCGCAATGGCAAACCCATGGCCACCAGCCTGATCGCCCTTTCGACGCAGCGCGATGCACCGCTCGTTGCCTACGGCCGCTACTGGGGCGCGCTGGAGCGCGTCGACTGCCTGCACTTCGAGGCTTGCTACTACCAGCCGCTGGCCTGGTGCATCGAACACGGCGCCCAGCGCTTCGAGGGCGGCGCCCAGGGCGAGCACAAGATGGCGCGCGCGCTGATGCCGGTGAAAACCACCAGCGCCCACTGGCTGGCACACCCGGCGTTTGCCGATGCGGTCGAGCGCTTCCTGGAGCGCGAGGGCGCGGGCATCGAGAACTACATGGATCACCTTGGCGAGCGCAGCCCGTTCAAGGCCGCTTGACCAGCCTTTCTTGCCATGCGGGGCTGCTATAAAAGCGCCCGATATCCACAACAACTCAGAGAGAACTCGATGCCATTCGTCGGACTGGGGCTACACGTCCTCATCGCGCTGTTCTTCGCCGTGCACGCAATGCGCCACGGCAAGCAGATGTACTGGCTTCTCATTCTTTTCAGCTTCCCGCTGCTGGGAAGCATCGTGTACTTCGTGGTCGAGTACCTGCCCGCCTCGCGCATGCAGCGCACCGCCGGCAAGGTGGCCAGCGCGGCCATCGGCTTCATCGACCCCGAGCGCGAATACCGCGCGGCCACCGAGGCCTACGACCTCGCCCCCACGGCCCAGAACAAGCTGCGCCTTGCCAAGGCAGCGCTCGACAAGGGGCAGGCCGCCGATGCCGTCGGCCATTACCGCGACGCACTGAAGGGCCCGCTGGCCTCCGATCCCGAACTGCAGTTCGGCCTGGCCAGCGCCCTGTTGGCTGCGGGTGGAGCGACTGCCGGCCGCGAGGCATTGCAGGCGCTCCAGGCCCTGCGTGCCACGCGCGACGACTACCGCAAGGACGAAGTCGCCGTGCTCACCGCCCGCGCCCTCGCCGCCGACGGACGCCAGCCGGAAGCGCGCGAAGCCTTCGAGGCCGCGCTGAGCCAGTACAACACCGTCGAGGCCCGCGCCCGCTACATCGCATGGCTTGCCCAGCAAGGCGATGCCACCGGTGCACAGCGCCAGTGGGACGAACTCCAGCAGGCCGCTCGCCACTGGAACTCGCATGCGCGTTCGGTCAATCGCGAATGGATGCGGCTGGCCAGCGACGCGGTCCGCGCCTGAAGCGTCTCCTCTGTCCAAGGGCATAGTGCCCTTGACCATTCGGCACATCGACGGCGCGCGGCGCCTCTCCTAGCATCCGCATCGAGGAGAGAGAACCGCATGCTGCCCTTCACACGCCCTGCCCTCGTGGCACTCTGCTTCATGGCGGCCAGCCAGTTGGCCACGGCCGCCAGCTTCGACTGCGCCAAGGCCGGCAACGCCACCGAGAAAGCCATCTGCGCCGACCCCGGCCTGTCACGGCAGGACGAAGCCATGGCCGCCCTCTACAAGCGGCAAGTCGAAATGCCCGGCACGGGCCAGTGGGCGACGTTCCTGAAACGCGACCAGCGTGACTGGATAGCTGTGCGCAACCGCGAATGCCGCGGCAAGACCGAATGCCTCAAGCAGGACTACGAGCGGCGCATCACCTACCTGAGTCACCCGCTGCTGCATTGGATGGGACGCTATGTGGAAGGCCAATGCCCGAAGGACGGGCGCTTCCTCGACGTGACGCCCGAACTGGGGGGCACGCTGGACATCCAGATCTACGTTTGCCCCGACCCGCGCGGCAACATGCTGCTGCAGGGCAAGAACGTGCTCGACGGGCAGCGGCGCCTCGTGGTGCAGGAAGGCGGGCGTTGCACCCGCACACTCCAGTTCGACACCGACCGCGTCACCGTCTCGGACACGCCGGGCTGCGCGCCATCGCTGGCCGGCAGCTTCACGCGCGACCCGCGCCGCTCGCCCTTCGAGAACGAATAAATTACTTCTTGTAGCTGGCGATGCCGTCCAGGATTTCCTTCTTGGCCGCGTCGATGCCTTCCCAGCCCAGCACCTTGACCCACTTGCCTTCTTCCAGGTCCTTGTAGTGCTCGAAGAAGTGGCTGATGGCCTTCAGGCGCATCGGGTTCACGTCGTCGACCGACTTCCAGTGGCTGTAGATGGGCAGCACCTTGTCTGTGGGCACAGCCAGCACCTTGCCGTCGACGCCGGCTTCGTCTTCCATCATCAGGATGCCCAGGGGGCGGCACGGCACTACCACGCCCGGCAGCAGCGGATACGGGGCGATGACCAGCACGTCGACCGGGTCACCGTCGCCCGACAGGGTCTGCGGCACATAGCCGTAGTTGGCCGGGTAGTACATGGCCGTCGTCATGAAGCGGTCGACAAAAATCGCGCCCGATTCCTTGTCGACTTCGTACTTGATCGGGTCGGCGTTCATCGGGATTTCGATCACGACGTTGAAGGAATCGGGGACGTTCTTGCCGGGGGAAACTTTGTCGAAGGACATGACGTTTTTCGAGTAGTGGAAAAGTATGAGAGAGATGGGGACAAACCCGGAGTTTACTTTCCGTGTCACCGACCGGTCGCACGCGCACTCGTATTTGCCTGTAAATTGCAACCGTTGGCCAATCGGCTCCTCACCCTTGGTGCAGTGAGCTTCGAGGAAGCAACGCGGCGGAAAACATGGTCCCGTACGCGTTGCACGCAGGGCCCATGCTGTCCGTCTCCACAAGTCGCAACGAACGAATGGAGAAGCAAAGCATGATCGGCAACACCCCCCTGATACTGGCTATCGTCTGCGGCCTAGTGGCCGTGGCCTACGGTTTCTGGGCTCGAAGTTGGATTCTCGCGAAGGACGCAGGCAATGCCCGCATGCAGGAAATTGCAGCGGCCATCCAGGCCGGCGCCTCCGCCTACCTCGCCAAGCAGTACAGCACCATCGCCATCGTCGGCGTGGTGCTCGCCATCCTCATCGCCATCTTCCTGGACCTGACCACGGCAGTCGGCTTCATCGTGGGCGCGGTGCTCTCGGGCGCCTGCGGCTTCATCGGCATGAACGTGTCGGTGCGCGCGAATGTGCGCACGGCGCAGGCGGCCACTCAAGGCATCGGCCCGGCACTCGACGTCGCGTTCCGCGGCGGCGCCATCACCGGCATGCTGGTGGTGGGCCTGGGCCTGCTGGGCGTGTCGGCCTTCTACTGGGTCTTGATCGGCAGCAGCACGCCGGCGGCGGGCCACAGCCTTGCGGTCACCCTCAATCCGCTGATCGGCTTTGCCTTCGGCTCCTCGCTGATCTCGATCTTCGCGCGGCTGGGCGGCGGCATCTTCACCAAGGGCGCCGACGTCGGCGCCGACCTGGTGGGCAAGGTCGAGGCCGGCATCCCTGAAGACGACCCGCGCAATCCGGCCGTGATTGCCGACAACGTGGGCGACAACGTCGGCGACTGCGCCGGCATGGCCGCCGACCTGTTCGAAACCTACGCCGTGACGCTGATCGCCACCATGGTGCTGGGCGCGCTGATGGTTACCGCGGCGCCGACCAACGCGGTGCTGTACCCGCTCGCGCTGGGCGGCGTGTCGATCATCGCGTCGATCATCGGCTGCTTCTTCGTGAAGGCCTCGCCGGGCATGGTCAACGTGATGCCGGCGCTCTACAAGGGCCTGGCGGTGGCGGGCATCCTGTCGCTGATTGCGTTCTGGTTCGTCACCAGCTGGCTGATTCCCGACAACGCGATCGCCCCGAGCGGCAGCCAGCTCAAGCTGTTCGGCGCCTGCTTCGTTGGCCTCGCATTGACGGCCGCGCTGGTATGGATCACCGAGTACTACACCGGCACGCAGTACAAGCCCGTGCAGCACATTGCACAGGCCTCGACCACGGGCCACGGCACCAACATCATCGCGGGCCTGGGCGTGTCGATGCGCTCCACGGCGTGGCCGGTGATCTTCGTGTGCATCGCCATCCTGGCTTCGTACTCGCTGGCAGGCCTCTTCGGCATTGCGGTGGCTGCCACGTCGATGCTGAGCATGGCCGGCATCGTGGTGGCGCTCGACGCCTACGGCCCCATCACCGACAACGCCGGCGGCATTGCCGAGATGAGCGACCTGCCCGCCAGCGTGCGCGCCGTGACCGACCCGCTCGACGCGGTCGGCAACACCACCAAGGCCGTGACCAAGGGCTACGCTATCGGCTCTGCGGGCCTCGCCTCGCTGGTGCTCTTCGCCGACTACACGCACAAGCTGGAGAGCTTCGGGCTGAACATCAGCTTCAACCTGAGTGACCCGATGGTGATCGTCGGCCTCTTCATCGGCGGGTTGATTCCCTACCTGTTCGGCGCGATGGCCATGGAGGCCGTGGGCCGCGCGGCGGGCGCGGTGGTGGAAGAAGTGCGGCGCCAGTTCCGCGACATCCCCGGCATCATGGAAGGCACCGGCAAGCCCGAGTACGGCAAGGCCGTGAGCATGCTGACCGGCGCGGCCATCAAGGAAATGATGATCCCCTCGCTGCTGCCGGTGCTCGTGCCGATCGTCGTCGGCCTGGTGCTGGGGCCGAAGGCGCTGGGCGGGCTGCTGATGGGCACCATCGTCACGGGCCTGTTCGTCGCCATCAGCATGTGCACCGGCGGCGGCGCCTGGGACAACGCCAAGAAGTACATCGAGGACGGCCACTTCGGCGGCAAGGGCAGCGAGACGCACAAGGCCGCCGTCACCGGCGACACCGTGGGCGACCCCTACAAGGACACGGCCGGCCCGGCCGTGAACCCGCTGATCAAGATCATCAACATCGTGGCGCTGCTCATCGTGCCGCTGGTGGTGAAGTTCCATGCCGGCGATGCGGCGGCGGCCGTGCCGGCGAAGGTCGAGATGCCGCCGGCCGCGACCGCGCCCGCCGCGATGGCTCCGTCGACGCCTGCTGCGGTGGTCGCTTCGGGCGCCGTGTCGGCTGCCGAAGCCGCTGCGGTGAAGGTCGAGAACGGCGTCGTGAAGTTCTACTTCGCGAGCGCCAGCTCCGAAGTAGCGCCCAACGCCAAGGAAGCCCTGGCCGACGTCATCAAGGCCGTGCAGAGCGGCAGCACCGTGCTCGTGAGCGGCTACCACGATGCCAGCGGCGACCCGGCCAAGAATGCCGAGCTCGCCAAGCAGCGCGCGATGGCCGTGAGCGATGCGCTCAAGGCCGCTGGTGCGCCAGAAGACAAGATCGAGCTGGCCAAGCCCGAGCAATCGCAGGCCGATGGGCCGCCCGCCGAGGCGCGCCGCGTTGAAGTCAAAGTAAAGTCCTGAAATGCCCACGCCCGAACGACTCGAATCATTCATCGCCGCCGTCGAGGGCGGCGCGCATGCCAAGGCCATCGAGGACTACTACACCGAAGACGCCACCATGCGCGAGAACCAGGCCGAGCCGCGGCGCGGCCGCAGCACGCTGGTGGCGCAGGAAAGCGCCGTGCTCGACCGCACCGAGTCGGTGGTTTCCAGCTGCGTGCGGCCGGTGCTGGTGAACGGCGACCACGTGGCGATCCACTGGATCTTCGAGTTCACGTTCAAGGGCGGCAGCAAGATGCGAATGGAAGAAATCGCCTGGCAGCGCTGGGAAGGCGAGCGCATCGCGGAAGAACAATTCTTCTACGACCCCGCCCAGAAAAAGCCGGGCTGACCGCTTCTGTACGCAAACCCCACCGCCATGGCGCTGCTGCAGACCTCCTAGCCCCATGCGATACCTTCACGCACTGTTCGCTGGCACCTGGGCCATCGCCCGGGCCGAGCTGGCGATCGTGCGGCGCTTTCCGCGCATCCTGCTGGCCGTGGTGGCGGTCGGCGTGGTGCCGGCGCTCTATGCGCTGATCTACCTCACGAGCGTGTGGGACCCGGCCGGGCACACGGCCGACCTGCCCGCCGCCATCGTCAACCAGGACCAGGGCGTGACCTACATGTCGCGCACGGTCAACGTCGGCGACGAACTCACGCACACCCTGCTCGACAAGCGCGCCTTCGGCTTCCGCGCGATGACCGACGCCGAAGCCGCGCGCGCCGAGGTGCGGCGCGGCACGCTGGCCTTTGCGCTGCTGATTCCGGCGGACTTCAGCGCCAACGCGGTGCCGGGTGCGCAGCGCGGCGCCGGGCAACTGGTGGTCTACACCTCCGAAGGCAACAACTACAGCTCGGCCGGCCTGGCGCGGCGTTTCGCGGGTGAGCTGGGGCACCAGGTCAACGAGATGCTCAACGAGCAGCGCTGGGGGCTGGTGCTGAATGCGGCCTCCGGTTCGCAGCAGCGGCTCGACAAGCTCAAGCAGGCGCTGCTGGAACTGCGCGACGGCAGCCAGACGCTGGCCAACGGCGCGGCCCAATACAGCGCCGCCGCGCAGCAGGTGAGCAGCGGGTTCAAGCAGGTGAACGGCGGTATCCGCACCATCGAATCGAAGTTGCCGGCCGACGCTGACCTGCGTGCACTGAAGGCCGGCTCGCAGCAACTCGCGGCAGGCCAGCGCGAACTCGGCAGCGGGCTCGCGCAGATCGGCGACGGACTCGGCCAGCTCGAAGCCGGTGCCGGCCAGCTCGGCGACGGCGCGCGCAAGATGCAGAAGGATTCCGCCGACATCCCCTTCGTGGGCGAGCGCATCGCCAAGGGCGCGGGCGAACTCGCGGCCGGCGCCGACAAGCTGCGCGGCGGCATCGATCAGGCGCAGGGGGCCATGGCCAAGGCACAGGACGGCAATCACAAGCTCGCGGCTGGCGCCACTGCGCTCGACGGCGGCGTGGGCAAGCTCACCGACGGCATGGGGGCGCTGTCTGGCGGCATCCGCACCATGGCCGGCAAGCTGCCGGCGGACAAGAAGCTCGACGAGTTCGTGCAGGGTGGCGCTCAGCTTGCGCAGGGCGCACAGCGCCTGCTGACCGGCGTGCGCACCATCGAAGCTGCCCTGCCCGCCTCGATCACCCGCATCCAGGGCAGCGCCTCGGGGCTGGCCGATTCGGTCGAGCCCAAGGTCGAGGTGGTAGCACCGGTGGACAACAACGGCAGCGCCTTCGTGCCCAACATGGTGTCGGTGGCGCTGTGGATCGGCGCGGTGATGGCCGGCTACCTGTTCAACATCCGCATCGTGCTGGCGGACCACACCCACTACCCGAAGCTCGCCAAGACGCTCGGCAAGATCACCATGCCGGCGCTGATCGTGCTGCTGCAGGTGGCGCTGGTGCTGGCCACGCTGCTGGGCGTGCTGCAGGTGCAGGCGCCGCACGTGGCCGCCCTGGCGCTCACGATGGCGCTGGCCTCGCTGGTCTTCCTGGTGGTGCTGTTCGCGATCCTGCATGTGTTCGGCGACTTCGGCCGCATCCTCACGGTGCTGCTGCTCACGCTGCAGCTGTCGGCCGGTGGCGGGGTGCTGCCGGTGGAGCTTTCGGCCGGCTTCTTCCGCACGGTGCACAGCTGGCTGCCGTTCAGTTGGGTAGTGCAGGCCTTTCGCGCGGTGATGTTCGGTGCCTTCGACGACGGATGGGCGCATGCATGCTGGGTAGTGGTGCTGTCGGGCGCAGTGGCCGTCGGGCTGATGGCGCTGTTCGGCAAATGGAAGGAAGTGCTGCTGGCGGACTACCGGCCAACGGTGCAGATCTGAACAGCCCCTTGAAACGATGACACGCTGCCGCCAAGCCCTTTCTCCTTCTCTCTACCTGCTGCCGGCACTGCTGGTGCTGGGCACCGCGGCTTTCGCGCAGGCCCAGGCCCGCAACGACGACACCCTGTCGCTCAGCTTCGAAGCGGCCCGCGCCCGCATGCTCGATCGCTCCGACAAGCTGGCCGCGGCCCGCGCGGCGGTCGAGTCGAAGGAACTGCAGGGCCAGGGCCTGAAGGGGCTCGGCGGCCCGACGGTCAGCGTCTCGGGGCTGGCCTATGCCTACAACGCGAACCTGAATCTCGACCTCGATCCGCTCAACCAGAAATTCGGGCAGATCGGCTCGGCGCTGCCGTCGTCCATCCAGAGCGTGATCGCGCGCGTGCCGATTCCGCAGCTGCCCAACAGCTACACGCTCAACCGCCACGACACCGGCGCCAACACATCGATCTCGGCCGTGTGGCCGCTCTACGTCGGCGGCGCGACCGATGCTGTGCGCGGCTTCGTCTCGGCCCAGACGCGCGAAGCGCAGGCCGATGCCGAACAGGCCGGCCACGAGGTCGACACGCTGCTGGTACAGCGCTACTTCGGCGCCCAGCTCGCGCAGCGCGCGGCCACGCTGCGCGCGCAGGCCGAGCGAACGATCGCACAGCATGATTCGGCGGCGCAGAAGATGCTCGCGGCCGGTGTGATCTCGCGCGTCGAGCGCCTGCAGGCCAGCGCCGCGTATGAGGAAGCACGGCGCAATGCGCGCAAGGCCGAGAACGACGCGGCGCTCGCCGCCGTAGCCCTGGCCCGCACGGTGCGTGCTGATGGCAGCGTGACGCCGCGGACGCCGCTCTTTCTCATCAGCACACCGATCGAACCGCTCGGCTATTTCATCGACTCGGCGCTCACGCGACACCCGGGCCTGGGCAAGGTCGCGGCCAAGAAGTCGCAGGCCGAGCAATTGCACGAAGGCGAAGAGGCGTTGCGCCGCCCGCAAGTCATTGCCTTCGGCACGCGCGAACTCAAGGGCGGCAACGCCGACTGGGTGGCCGGCCTCGGCGTGCGCTGGACGCTGTACGACTCGGTCGACCGCGACGCCCTGTCGGCTGCTTCACTCAAGCAGGTCGAGCAGGCCGAGCGCACCGACGCTCAGGCGCGCAGCGACATCTCGCTGCTGGTCGAACGCAACTGGCGCGCATTGGAGAACGCGCGCCGCCAATACCTCGAGATGAAGGCCTCGGTGGAGCTGGCGCAAGAGGTCGTGAAGCTGCGCACCTCGGGCTTGCGCGAAGGCACGAGCACCACGCTCGACCTGATCGACGCCGAAACCAACCAGGCCAAGGTGCTGACCGAACGCGCGCAAGCCGCCAACGACTACGTGCAAGCGCTTGCGCAACTGCTCGAAAGCGCGGGCCTTTCCGAAAGGTTTTCCGACTACATCGCGCGTGCCGACGTGAAGGTGAATTGATGATGAGTGCCAAGACCCGAAAACTGATCGCGATACTCGCCGCCCTGCTCGTGCTGGCGGTGCTCGTCTGGGGTTTCTGGCGCGCGTCGCAGCCCGCCCCCGAGGTATTCCAGGGCCAGATGGAGGCGCGCGAGACCGATGTTGCCGGCAAGGTGACGGCGCGTATCGCCGAAGTGCCGGTGAAGGAAGGCGACCGCATACAGGCCGGCGCGGTGCTGGTGCGCATGGACAGCCCCGAAGTGCGCGCCAAGCTCGCGCAGGCCACTGCCGCCGAACAGGCCGCGCAGGCCGTCGCCGACAAGGCGCAGAACGGCGCCCGCCCGCAGGAGGTCGAGATGGCGCGCATGCAGTGGCAGCGCGCCGAAACCGCGGCCCAGCTGGCGCAGACCTCGTACCGCCGTGTCGACGGACTGGCGCGCGAGGGCTTGGTTGCCGACCAGAAACGCGACGAGGCCGAAGCCAACTGGAAGGCCTCGCGCGACGCCGCCATTGCCGCCAAGGCGCAGTACGACATGGCACGCATCGGCGCCCGCCCCGAGGACAAGACAGCCGCCAGCGCGCAGGCGCGCCAGGTCGCCGGCGTGGTAGCCGAGGCCGAAGCCGCCAAGGCCGAGACCGAGCTACGCAGCCCCGTCGGGGGCGAGGTGGCCAAGGTGCTGGCCAAGGTCGGCGAGCTGTCGCCGCAGGGCGTGGCCGTGGTCACGGTGGTCGACCTGAGCGACCAGTGGGTGGTGCTCAACGTGCGCGAAGACCGGCTCGCCCGCTTCGCGCTCGGCAACGAATTCGATGCGCGCCTGCCCGCGCTGCCAGAAGACAGGCGCACGGCCCGCTTCAAGGTCTACTACAGCGCAGTGCTGCCCGACTTCGCGACGTGGCGCGCCACGCGCGGCGGCACCGGCTTCGACGTGCGCACCTTCGAGGTCCGCGCGCGGCCGCTCAAGCCCATCGACGGCGCTCGGCCCGGCATGAGCGTGCTGGTCGACTGAGTTCGCGATGAGCCTGCGCGGCTTTTCCGCAGCCAGCGCACGGCGCGAGTTCGCGCTGCTGCGCACGCGCCCCTGGGATCTGGCGATGGTCTCGTGGGTGCCGCTGCTCGCGGTGTTCCTGATCTGGTGGATCTTCTCGGCCGGCCTCCCCGAGCGATTGCCAATCGGCGTGCTCGACCAGGACCACTCGTCGCTCTCGCGCCAGTTGGTGCGCTTTCTGGACGCCACGCCCGGCTTGCGCGTGGTGCAGCGGTACGGCGACGAAGGCGAGATGGCGCGCGCCCTGACCAGCGGCGCGGTCGACGCGGCGGTGCAGTTGCCGCGCGACCTGAGCCGTGAGGTCAAGCAGGGCCGCGTCGGGCAGGTCGTGCTGCTGCACAACGCGCAGCTCGGCACGCATTCGAGCCTGATCCAGCGCGACGTGCGCACTGCCGTGGCCACGGTTTCGGGCGGGGTCGAGCTCACGGTGCGCAACAAGCGCGGCGAGTCGATGACGGCGGCGCGCGTGAGCATGGAGCCGATCAAGGCGAGCATGGTGGCGCTGTTCAACACCTCGACCGACTACGAGCAGTTTCTCGGCGCGGCGCTGATTCCGGCGCTGCTGCACATCCTTGCGATGACGGCCGGCGCCTGGGCCGTGGGGCGCGAGTTGCGCGACCGCAGCATAGGCGAGTGGCTGGGTGCCGCGCCACGATGGCACGAGGCGCTGGCAGCGCTGGCGGGCAAGCTGGCGCTGCCGTTCGCGAGTCTTTCGGCGGTGGCCATCGCGGCGATGCTGTGGATCACCGCGGGTCGCGGGTGGCATCCGGTCGGTTCGCTCGGGTGGACGCTGTTTGCGCTGGTTGTGTTCCTGGCGCTGTCGATTGCGCTCGGGGCTTTCGCGGCGGCATTCACGCGTTCGCTGCGCACTGCGCTTTCGGCTACGGGCTTCATCACGGCGCCGGCCTTCGCGTTCGGTGGCGTGGGTTTTCCGCTGGTCGCGATGCCCTTCTTAGCGCAGATATGGGCCAGCCTGCTGCCCTACACGCACTACATCCGCGTGCAGATGGAGCAGTTGCAGATGGGCGCGCCGGTGGTGTATTCGGTCGCCACGCCGCTGTGGATGGTGCTGGGCACGGGCGTGCTGCTTGCCGCGTCCGCCGGTGCGCTGGTGCGCGCGGCCGGAGCGCCCGACAGTTGGGGTGGACGGTGATGACTGACGAACGGCTCCACCTCGGCGCCGCATGGCGCGACACCGCGCTCGCCGTGCTGCGCGACAAGGGCGTGCTGCTGATCATGCTGCTCGCGCCCATCATCTACGGCTTCTTCTACCCGTGGCCCTATGGCACGCAGGCCGTGGCGCGCGTGCCGGTGGCAGTGGTCGACCAGGACCACACAGCGCTGTCGCGGCAGATCGCGCGCTTCGCGCTGGCCAATCCGCGGCTCGACGTGCGCATGGTCACGGGCGATGTGCGCGAGGCGCAGCAGGCGCTGTGGCGCGGCGACATCGAAGGCTATGCGCTGCTGCCGGCCGACCTCAAGCGCGATGTGCTGCGCGGCACCTCGGCCGTCGTCACCATCGAAGGCAACGGCGCCTATGCGCTGTTGAACAAAGCGGTGCTGTATGGCTTCTCGGAGGCCGTGGGTACGGTGTCGGCCGGGGTCGAGATCCGCACGCTGCAGGCTGGCGGCCAGAGCGCGATTCAAGCCGCTCGCAGCCGCAGTCCGCTCAACACGCAGCTGGTCGCGCTGTTCAACCCGACCGAAGGCTATGGCAGCTACGTGGTCCCGGCGGTGGCACTGCTGATCCTGCAGCAGACGCTGCTGATGGGCGTGGCGATGCTGGCTGGCACCTGGGCCGAGGCGGGGCGGCTGCGGGCCTCGATGGGAGCCTGGCTGGGGCGGCTGGGGGCTCTCTCGGCGTTCGGCTTTCTGAGCGGGCTCTTCTACTTCGGCTGGGTGTTCTTCTTGCAGGACTATCCGCGCGGAGGGAATCCGCTCGGTGCGCTGGTGCTGCTCGCGTTCTACGTGCCGGCGATCTGCGCGCTGGGCTTGGTGCTCGGCTGCTGGTTCCGAGACCGCGAGCGGGCTTTGCAGGTGCTGCTGTTCACCGCCCTGCCGATGGCCTTTCTCTCGGGCTTCTCGTGGCCTGTGGAGGCCTTGCCGGAGCCACTGCAGGCACTGCGCTGGCTCTTCCCGAGCACGGCGGGTATCCAGGCCTCGCTGCGGCTCAACCAGATGGGCGCGCCGCTGCATGACGTGCTGCCCTACCTTGGGGTACTGCTGTCGCTGACTATTGCGGGGCTGCTGGCGCTGTGGCTCGCGGCCACCCAGCGCACCGCCGGGCCGAAGCGCGTCTAGCGCTGGCTCTCGGCCGCCACGGCGCGCACCAGCCGCGTGGCGGGCGCCACCAGTTCGCGCAGGTCGCCCGCACGGTCCTGCTCGATGGCCTGCAGCACCAGTTCGTTGATGCCGCCAACCACGGTCATTGCCATCTCGCTCGTCAGGTGCACGGCGGGGCCATCCGCGCTGTCGCTGCTGTTGATCGCCACCTGGATGAAGTTGGCGATCTCGTCGTTCACCCGGCGCCGCACCACCAGGCCCGGCATGCCGAGCCCCAGGATCTCGACGAAGAGCGTGCGCAGCAGCACCGGGTCTTGCGCGAGGTAATCGAAGTACGCGGTCATGGCCTGCTCGACCTGCGCATGCCAGGGCTGCACCGGGTCGAAGGCCTCGCTCACCGCCTGCAGCGCGAGCCGGCTGGCGGTTTCGTAGAGCGCGATCAGGCACTCGGTCTTGGTGCTGAAGTGTTCGTAGAAAGTGCGGCGCGACACGGCGGCCTCGCGCACGATGTCGGCAATGGTTGTCTCGGCGTAGCCCTTGGCTGCCACGGCGTGCGCCATGCCCTGCAGCAGACGCTTGTAGTGCTCGCTCCCTGGGCCCTCGGCGGACTTGGAAGGGGCTGCTTTTTCGATGGTTTCGCTCATGAACGGCACATTTTCCTACGTCTCGGTACTTGACAGTACCAATTCACAATTGCAACATGGCGGCATGCGGTACTGATTTGTACCAACCATCCATCCACGCAACCCGTGCTTTTTCCAAGGCTTGTTTCATGACCGATCTCGTTGTCCGCCGCCTTCTGATCGACCTGCAACCGCCCTTTGCCCGCAACTGGTGCGGCGGCGATGCATTCTCGACCGCTTTCTTCAACGCCCTGTCGATGAGTTTCCCTTTCGGCGAGCAGTTCTTCATCGACGCGGTGCGCGACGCCGTCGCCACGCTGCCGGCCGAGGTACAGGAAAAACACAAGGCCGACGTGCGCGGCTTCATCGGGCAGGAAGCCACGCACCGGCGCATTCATTCACTCTTCAACAACCATCTGGAAAGCCAGGGCCTGGTCGACGGCTGGACGGCGCGCGCCAGCAAGCGCATGGCCCTGATGGAAGAAGCCGACCCACGCCACGCGCTGGCGGTGACGGCGGCCACCGAGCATTTCACGGCGATGTTCGCTGAGTGGCTGCTGGCGCACCCGCAGGTCCTCGACGGCGCCGAGCCCCGGCTGCGCACCATGTGGCTATGGCACAGCGCGGAAGAGCTGGAACACAAGAGCGTGGCCTTCGACATCTACCAGGCCGCGGGTGGCTCCGACGAATGGCGCACGCGCTGGTTCCGCCGCGTGACGATGATGTTCCTGGGCGACCTGATGCACCAGACCATCGACAACCTGCGCCACGAAAAGCAGCTGTGGAAATGGTCGACCTGGAAGAGCGCCGCGCGCATCCTGCTGAGCCGCGACGGCCTGCTGCGCGGCAACCTGGCCGGCTGGCGCAGCTACCTGCGCGCGGACTTCCATCCGATGCAGCAGGACAGCAGCCTGTCGGAGCGCTGGCTGGCGGACAACCGTGCGCAGTACACGCCAGTGGGCGCGGCGCCTGAGGCGGCCGCTGCCGGCTGACGGGCAAGAAACTCAGTAGAAATTGGCGCGGTGCGGCGCGCCGCTGCCGGCCTGCTGTTGCTGCTCAGGGCGCAGCGTCAGGTCGTGCAGGGTGTCGAAATCGGACGGAGCATCCGGCACACGCATCACCACTTCGAGCTCGTGCATCGACGCAACCCAACGGCCGGCTGGCGATTCGGCCGGCTCGTCATTGGCGAACACGCCGTCGCGGATGTAGAAGGTCTCGCCCTCCGGGCGCTCGGCATGCAGCTCGATCAGGCGCGCGATCGAGAAGTTGTACGTCACGAGCTTCTCGCGCGTCTTGCGGTCCTTGCCACCGCAGTTGAACGAGCCTTCGGCGGCGATGACGATGCAGGAGCCGTCTACCCCGCCGTCCATCTCGATCTCGTTGCCCGAGCGCCAGATGGCGTTGGGCAGGCGCACGCGCACCTTGTCGATCACGAGGTCGCGCTGCTTGTTGAGGCTGCCCAGGGGTGGCACCAGCGAACGCAGCTGCCGCAGGCGCTCGGCGAAGTTGTCGTCCATCAGGAATTCGACATGGTGCGTGGCGCTGCCGGACGAGCGCTTGACCACCTGCATGACCACGTGGCGCGACTTAGCCATGGCAGGGCCCCTTTGCAAGCGTTGAATTCCATGTCCCGCGAGGGGCGTCGACGGTGTGGCTGCAATTCATTGGAAATCGGCTACTAGTAGAACTTTAGATTACATGCAATTACATGCATCATTTGTGTCCAACTGTATAACGATTGCCGGCAATGCGGAAGGCCATTCCGTGACTTATGCACGAGGAAATGTCTCCAAAATGCCTCCCCAATGTGCTAGCAGGCACACTGCCAGCAGTTGGGGGCAATCCCCTATTCGAGGGATTCGTCGAGCGCCTTGCAGGAAGGCGCGCACACGGTCTGGGACTTGCCCAGCACCTGGCGCGTACGCAGCTGCGAGCGCACGCGGTGCTTGCCGCACATGAAGCACGACATGGTCGCGCCGCTGAACGACGCCGAGGCGCGGAACGGCGAACCCGGCGTCTTGGACTTGTAACGCAGCCCATCCGCCACCACTGCCGTCTTCACTTCACCCTTCGCCATGCGTCTTGTCCTTGCTGTTCAGTTATGCACTGCGCATTGCGCGTGCAATGGCTTCCCGTGCGCTGATTTCAGCGGCCAGGGAAGCGTCCAACGCCGAGCGGCAAAGCCCGGCGTGCTTGTAATTGAGGTTCTCGTACACCTCGGCCGCGGCCGGATAGGCATCGAGCAGGCGGCCTAGTTCGGCGCCCTGCTCGACGTCCTCGAACTCATGCACGAGGTGCTCGACCACGGAGCGGTACTGCTCTGCGCCTACGGGCACAGGGCTGTGCTCAAGCTTTTCCAGCAGTTGCGCCAGCACGTGGGTCACTGCCAGATCGGTCTTGGGAGACGGATTATCGGTCGTGTTCATGGTTTCCATCTGGGGGCAGCATACGCCTATGCAAGTGGCTGCTCGTATAGGGATGTCTCCGGCTCCCCCGCCTTTTGCGCCGCCTGCATCCGCTGGAGCAGGCTGTGCAGCATCTCGGTCGAGAGCCCGTGGATCACCAGCCGGTGCCCCGCCCGCAGGGTCGACAGGGGCACCAGCGGATGCTTGTTGTTGACCAGGATCAGGTGTTCGGGCGCGTTCAGGAGCGTCGCCGTGTAGATGCCGATGGTTTCGTCCAGCTGCAAGGAATTGGCCGCGCGCCAGAAATCGTTGTCCGTGAGCATCAGCTGGTAGAGCGGCGTGAACAGCTCGATGGCGCTCTGCAGGTCGAGAAAATTGAGCCTGCCCTGGGGCATGTCCTCCAGCCGCAGCCCTGGCTCCCTGATCATCGAAAAATCGACCTTCTCCGCCTTGCACAGCGCCACGCCCTTGTCGCGCAGCGCCTTGTTCAGCCGGATCACGAAGTTGAAGAGGTTCAGGTCGTGCTTCAGGAACATCTCGTCCTTCAGCGCGTCGATGTCGGCCGGCTCCAGCGGATTGGTGGCCACCGGAGCCGGCGAATTCCGCCCGATGAAGGCCAGCACCTGCGAGCCCAGGTGAAAGTGCCGCAGGATGAGCCAGTTGGCCTCCGGCGACACGAAGCGCTTCAGCCCCCAGGCCAAAAACCGGTGCAGCAGCATCGAATGCGACCAGTTGCGCGGCACGAACACCTTCACGATCTGGATCAGGATGATCGTCAGCCGCGCGATCGGCCGCAGGAACGGCAGCAGATACTGCCGCGAGCCCGAACTCGAATCGGCCAGCCACGCCGCCTTGACGTTGTCGGGCAGCGGCGTGCTCTGGTCGAGGTACAGCGCCAGCCAAGGACTGGGGTCGCGCTCGTCGTGCGCCTGCGTCAGGAAATCAGGTGTTCGATCCATGGGGCATACGCTCCGTGATGTGCTGGAACTGCATCAGGTACAGCGCGGCCGTGTGGCGCGCGGTGTCTGTGATCTGGCGGGCGGCGCGCGCCTGCCCTTCCACGGCCATCACCATCTCGACCGCCGTGAGCCAGCGGCTCAGGTGGTGCTCGTCGTTGTGGCCGTGGTATTCGAGAAAACGGAAGGCATCGGGCGGCAGCTTCAGGCTGGCCTTCAGCAGCGGCAACAGCGCCGGCACGATGCGCTGGCCCGTGCCTTCGATGATGTAGATCGCGCCCAGCAGGCCGATCGGGTCGCGCGTGGCGGCCAGGCCGTGCAGGTAGCCATTGAGCGCCTCGCCGCCCGGGTTGCGGCGCAGGTCCTCGATGCGCTCGACCGTGCCGCCCGCCTTGCGGTAATCGCTGAAGAGGATGTTGAAGTCGTTCTGCTCCTCGCCCGCGTGCACGCCGATCAGCGAGGCCAGCACCTGGTACGGCTCGCTCAGCGAGGCGGCGCCTTCGCGCATCCACAGGCTGCCCTCGCGCACCTGCGGCACCCATTGCTCCATCCAGTTCAGGTAGTCGGGCACGGCAAAACGGCGCTCGCGGATCTGGCGGACCAGCGGCGTGCGCCAGACGCGCGAGCGGTAGTCGTGCCAGATGGCGGCCAGCTCGGTGAGCAAGGCGCCGAGTCCTTCGGGTGCGGCGGCCGGGTCATGCGGAGGCGCAATGACGAGGTCGTCGTCGGGCACCGCTGCCGCTCGGGGCGCCACCACCACGGGCGCCGCATCGGCTGCCTCGACTTCGAGCAGCATGTACGCCGCCATGAAGCGCCCCGATTCCGGCACGTAGCAGAAGATCTGCTCGCCGGGCTTCAGCGTCTTGGTGTGCAGGAACTCAGCCAGCATCACGAGGATTGACGCCGCCCCGGTGTTGCCGCGCCATGCGAGGTTGCTCCACCAGCGCTCACGGGGAATCGACAGGTCGGCCTTCGCCATCAGGTCCTCGACCACCGGGATGAATTTCTCCGACGAGTAATGGCACAGGAAGTGATCGACCCGCTTCGGATCGACCCAGCCGTCGCGCACCAGCCCCGCGTATTCGTGGATGCCGATGTCGAACAGATGCGGCAGGAGGCGTATGTCCTGCCGCAGCGACAAGGCGCCCGCCGCTTCGGCCTCGGCCCAGGAGCCGAAGTCGAGGTGGCCGCGCGCGCGGTCTTCGGTCAGGCCCAGCTGCATGCAGACCGGGTAGTCGCCCGAGAACGCACGTTGATGCACCCACTTCAGCTTCAGGCGCAACCCAGGCGCGCCGGCCAGTGCGGGCGTGCCGTCGGACAGCAGCAAGGCGCCCGCGCCATCCGACAGCATCCAGCGTAGAAAGTGCGAGTCGAAGTCGGTTTCATAGCCGCGCGCCGCGAAGCGCGAACGCTTGAAGAGGCGCGACGGCATCTCGCTCGCCACCGCCATCGCCGAGCGGTGCGCGCCCAGCTCGATGCCCTGCGCGGCAGTCTGGATCGCCGACACGCCTGCCGCGCAGATGCCGTGCACCGAATGCGTTTCCATCGGCTGAGCCGCCAGTTCGCCCTGGATCATGTTGGCGAATCCCGGCATCAGCGTGTCTCCGCCCGACGAGCCGCTGGCCAACAGCGACACGCGCGACAGCTCCGCACCGCCCCGCCGCAGGCAGTCGCGGATCGCGCCGGCCGCCAGCTGCGCGTTGGTGTGCTGCGTCACGCCTTCCGCATCGATGGCGTAGTGCCGCGTGAGGATGCCGTTCTCCGCCAGGATGCGCCGCTTGATGCGCTCCGACATGCGGTTCAGCGGCGCGATGTACGCGTCCATGCGGTCGTTGGGAATGGGCTCGCCCGGCATGAAGTAACCGGCGCTTTCGAGATAGACGCGTTGGAATGAGACAGGCATGGTTCAGGTGATGGATGAATCGGGAGGCATCAGCGGGCGGCTGCGAAAACGCGGCCACACGGTCCCCAGCACGAACACGCGCACCATGTACGGCACCAGCCCGCCCTCGTTGAGCACAGGATCCACCCGCGCGCGGTAACGCGTGCGATGCAGATGCGTGAGCTCGGACCAATGGGCATGCGGGTTCTCGTGGTGTGCGGTGTGCAGGCCGATGTTGAACAGCAAGGGGTTCACCAGCCCCTCGAAATTGCGGGCGTAGTTCAGCTGGCTACCCGAGGTATCGCTCGGCGCCTCCTTGCGCACGGGTTTTCGGCCGTCGGCATGCGCGTGCTGCAGGTAGTTGGTCGCCAGCAGCCAGTGCAGGCCATGCAGCTGCGGCACGATCACAAACAGCAGGGCCTTGCGCCAATCGAGCGCCAGCAGCACCGTCCAGCTGACCAGCCACAGCACGTACTGCGCCATGCAGTAGCGCCATGCGCCGCGCCGATGCTTCCGCAGCCGCGCCAGCCACGCGAAGAACACCGGAATCAGCACCCACACGGCCTGGAACGGATGCAGCAGATAGCCCCGCAGATGATTGGTGTCGCCACCGAAGCGGTAGGTGCGCGCCACGTCCCTCGGCCCGTGCCGGTGGCGATGATGGTTGGCCACGTGCGCGGGCCAGAACACGAAGGTCGGGTGGCCCTGCAGCAGCGTGATCCAGAAATCCGTCAGCCGGTTCATGCGCCGCCCGCGCCACATGCGCAGGTGCACGTGGTTGTGATGGATCACGCCGACGCCGAGCGTCAGGAACAGCATCAGCCCATACAGCAGCGCGTTGAAACCGTGGAGCCATTGCCACGCTGCCAGCGCAGGCAAGGCGGCGAGGTAGGCAAGGCTCTGCCAGTCGCGCCAGTGGCGCAGCCCCGGCAGGCGACGGCTCGCGTCAGGCCGCGGTCGCGCCATGCTTCTTTCGGAAAGCCTGAAGTACCGGCTCGGCTGCATCGGCCGCAATGCGCGTCCTGAAGAGCCGATCCATGAACGTGAACTGGAAGCCGTAGTTGCCGTTGTGCACGGCATGGTGCAGATGGTGCCGGCGGCTTGCCGCGAACCAGTGGCTGTACGACACGCCCGTGAAGAAGTCGTAGTTCGAATGCCCGATGCAGTTGAAGAACAGGCTGAACACCGGCACCGCCGCCAGCGACCAGAAGCTGAAGTCGTGCACCACCATCGGCAGCAGGATCACGTTGCCGAGCATCAGCGCCTCGACGGGATGGAAGCTGTAGGTCGCCCAGGGCGTAGTCACGAACGAGCGGTGATGTGGCCCGTGAAAGCGCCGCAGCCAGCGCGTGTGCAGCAATCGGTGGTTGATCCAGAAATGCACGTCGTTCCAGAACGCGAGCACGAGGATCTCGACCGCGATCTGCCGCCACCCCGCATCGCCGTCGAGCCGCGCCCAGCCAAGCTGAAGCAGCCCCCACGGAAACACCATGCCCAGCCCGAAGATCAGCACCGACACGCCCGACTGCCCCAGCTCGCGCCGCAGTTGCCCCGGCTGCAGCGGCCGCGGATCGAGTTCGCGCCCGATGCCCAGCGCCGGCAACACGCGCTTCGTCAGCAGCCACGTGATGCCGCCGAAGCCGAGATAGATACCGCCGAAAAAAAGCACGCCCCACAGCATGACCTGCGGGGCGGACAACGAAGTGAAGGTCTGCGCCATCCCCCGAGGCTACAACAGCATCTCGGGAACGATCGGCGCTATGAGCATGTTGTAGAAGCGCTGGAAGAAGCTCGACTCCGGCTCCGAGGTCAGGATCACTTCTTTCTCGCCGTCGTTCGTCAGCCATTGCAGCGTGCCGGTGTCCTTGGCCAGCCGCAGCCGGTAGGAGTTCTGCAGCTTGCTGATGTTGATGACGCGCATCATCTCGCGCGCCAGCTGCGGGCTGTCGACCACCAGCCCCATCTCGGTGTTCTGGCTGGCCGAGCGCGGGTCGAGGTTCATCGAGCCGATGAAGATGCGTGTCTTGTCGATGGCCGCGGTCTTGGCATGCAACCGCCCGAGCGACTTGCCGAACATACCGAAGCGCTCGCCTGCGCTGGTGCGCTGCGGGCTCAGTTCGTACAGGTCGGCCCCGCCTTGCAGCAGCCGCTCGCGATAGCGCGCGTAGCCGGTGTGCACCAGCGGCTCGTCGTTGGCAGCCAGCGAATTGGTCAGCAGCGTGAGCTTGACCTTGCGCCGGGTCAGGTCCTCGAAGGCCTCCATGCCGCGCTCGCCCGGCACCAGGTACGGCGAGGTCATGTCGACCTCGGTCTTGGCGTCGAGCAGCAGCGCCCAGACCTTCATCGTCACGCTGGTGGAGATCGCCTCGTCGGCTGTCATGGTCGCGGGCTTGGTGGGCGGGTCGGCGATGGCACGGGCCTCGCCCCACAGCAGGCCCATGCGGCCGCCGTCGAGCTCTTCGGCGATGGGGCCGTAGCCGAGGATGTCGGACGGCGGCAGCACGATCTTCGGCGGTGGCGCGGCCATGCCCACCCAGCCGTCGAAGTCGGTGCCGGTCGGCTTGCGGCCGCCCTCGCCCGTCACGATGTCGGCAATGGGCCAGACCTGTTCGCTGTTCCAGTAGGCGTCGAAGATCGACTCGAGCTGCGGCACCACCTTGCCGACCACCAGCGCGTCCATGTCGATGAAGTTCTGCGCCTCGCTCAGCACGAAATACTCGTCGGCAATGTTGCGCCCGCCCACTACAGCCATCACGCCGTCCGCAATGAAGAGCTTGTTGTGCATGCGGTGGTTGAGCCGCGGAATCTCCCACGGCGACGCCGCAAAGCGCGAGAGGAAACCGTTGCGCCCGCAGCAGAACGGGTTGAACAGGCGCACGTCGACATTGGGCGTCTCGGACAGCGCCAGCAGCAGTTGCTGGCTCTTCACTGTGTACAGGTCGTCCACCAGCACCCTCACCTTCACGCCCCGGCCCGCGGCCTCGCGCAGCGTGCGCAACAGCAGGCGGCCAACGGCATCGTTCTCGAGCTGGTAGTACTGCACCACCAGCGAGCGCTGGGCCCGCTGGGCCAGCTGGATGCGCGCATCGAGCGAGTACACGCCCAGTGGCATCAGCCGGAAGCCCGAGTGCTCGTCGGGCGGCGTGGAGGCGGCGACGATCTTCGCCAGCGTGGTCGATGGGTCGGCCGAGGCGGCGAACTCGGCGGGCCGCTCCCGCGCCGGCGGCAGCGAGCCGCAGGCGCCGAGTGCCGCTATCAGGACGCCCGCGAGCGCGATGCGCAGAAACGAGAGCCAGGTGTTCATGATGGTTCGCCCATTGCTTGGTGCTTCCCGCCGTTTTTCGGTTGTTGTGTTCAATACGCCGGCCAGCCCGCGCCGGTTTCAAAGGCCCATTCAGGGGATGCTCAAGCCTAGAATTCGCTCCACATCGCTCGGAGTTACATCATGGCTCGTTCGCACCTCCATCGCATCGCATGGATGACGATTTTTGCAGCCCTTGCCCACCCTGCCTGGGCCGCCCTGGACATCGGCGACCCCGTGCCCAAGTTCACCGCCAACGCCGCCCTGGGCGGCAAGACCTTCCGCTACTCGCTGGCCGACGCGCTCGCCAAGGGACCGGTGGTGTTGTACTTCTTTCCTGCTGCCGATTCCAACGACTGCTCGATCGAGGCCCACGCCTTCGCCGAAGCCGTCGACCAGTTCGCCGCGCTGGGCGCCACCGTGATCGGCGTCTCGGCGGACGACATAGGTACCCTGTCGAAGTTCTCGGTCAAGTCGTGCCAGAGCCGATTTCCGGTGGCGTCGGACGAGAACAAGACCGTGATCCAGGGTTTCGACGCGCTGATGCAGACGCGGCCGGACTTCGCCAACCGCCTGTCGTACGTGATTTCGCCGGACGGCAAGGTCGCCTACTACTACCAGAACCTGAATCCGGACAAGCACGTGGAGCGCATGTTGAATGCCGTGAAGGCGCTGCCGAAGGCCAAGTAGCGGCTTGTCGCCCCCGAGAGCAGCCGCTATGGACTTCGCTCTACCGAACTCGAACGCCTTCGTTCCAGCCCTTTTCGAGCGGATTCAATACCAGCTGGATCAAGCGTCGTCTATCGGTCTGAATGTCAGCTTGCAAACTCATGCCCGACTGCAGCGCTTGAGGGCGTCCCTTGATCCAGATGCTCGCGTCGGGGCCAGCGAGCGCAATCTGCACGCGATAGGCAAGACCATTCGTTCGCTGTTCTGAACTACCACCATCGAAGTTGCGATTGCTAGAACCGGATTGACTGGTGCCCACTTGTTTATCAAGCGCCCGGGGATCCTGGAATTCGGCATCGGCGCTGATCCACTTCACCTTCCCCGCGACCGAACCGTATTGCGTGAAGGGAAAGCTGTCGAGCTTGACCTCGACCGTCTGCCCCAACTTCACGTACCCGATATCGTTGTTGCTGAGCAAGACTTCCGCAATCAGCGGAGTGTTTTCGGGAACGATCGTCAGGAGTGGCTGGTTGGCCGCAACCGCACTGCCGAGCGTGGCGATTCCTATGCTCTGGACCACCCCGGAAACCGGCGCACGCAGGGTCTTCAGGCCATTGAGTTGCTGGGCCTTCTCGAACTCGGCCTGAAGGCTCGCGCGCTCCCTGCTGGCTTGCTCCACCTCGCCAAGAATCTGCACCTTTCTTTCCTGCTCGACGGAGGTTTGGCGAAAACGCGCTTCTTGAAGGCCTGCGGCGAGTTGCGACAGCGTCTGAGTCTGTGCGGCCAGATCGTGCTCAAGGCCTACGACCTCCTGCTCCTGCTTGAGCCGCTCACCCTCGCTGAAAAACCCCTCCTTGACCAGCGCAAGGCTCTGTTGGTAGCGCTTCGTCGCCAATCCAAGGTTCAGGCGCAGCTTCGTATGAGTTGATTCCGCCGCCTTGAGCGCTTTCGTCTTCTCATCGACCGACGCCCTTGCTTCTGCGAGCTTCGCTTCGAAGGCAGCCTCGCGGGCCTGAATCGTCGCGAGCTGATCGGGCGTCAATACGGGCGCCGTTCGCACGACATCGGAACCGGGGACGAGCGACGACATGGGCAGGTGCTGCCCTTTCATCTCAACCATGAGCCTAGCCATCTGCTGCTGGTTCTGCTGCAGCCGTTGCTGACTGCTGGAGAGATCTGCCTGAGACAACGTGGGATCCAGCTCGATCAGGAGGTCTCCCTCCTTCACCCGCTGACCTTCCCGCACGTGGATCGCGCGCACGAGCGCCGGTTCGATCGTTTGCAGCACTTTCACTCGTCCATCAGGGATCAGGCGGCCAGGCGCTGTGGCGACAATCTCGATCTCGCCTATGCAAGCCCAGGCGATGGCACCGAACAGCAATACAGCCAACGTCCACATCAGACCACTGGCAAAAGGGGCTGGGGGTGTCTCCTCGATGCTGAGCGTCGGACTGTGAAACGCCTTCTCCCTGGAGGACAATACATCGCTCACAGGGGGGCCTCCGCCGAACTCCCGCGCCGTTCCGGCCGCGCAGAAGATTGACTCCTGCGCGTCACAGGCATCGGCTCCTGCTGTTGCATTGCCCAGAGCCTTGAAAACTCGCCTTTCTGCGCCACTAGGTCTTGCAGCGGGCCCTGCTCCACCACCCGTCCGCTGTCCAGCACGACGATGCGGCCGCAATGCCGCAATGTCGAAAGACGATGAGCGATCATGATCACCGTACGGCCTCTGCAGATCTGCGCCATGTTGGCCTGAATGGCCTGTTCGCTTTCGACGTCCAGCGCACTGGTGGCCTCGTCGAAGATCAGAATTCGCGGATCTCCCGTCAATGCACGCGCAATGGCGATGCGCTGGCGCTGGCCGCCCGAAAGAAGAGCGCCTCGTTCGCCAACCGGCGTTTGGTAGCCCTGCGGCAACGCCGTGATGAATTCGTGCGCTCCCGCTTGCTGCGCTGCGAAAACAATGCGATCGAAGGCCAACCCCGGGTGAGCCATAGCGATGTTCTCGGCAATCGTTCCGCTGAACAGGAAGCTATCCTGAAGAACCACGCCGATCTGGCGACGAAGTTGCTGTGGATCGGCCTGCGCAATGTCATGCCCATCGATCAGTATCCGCCCAGCCTCCAGGCCATACAGCCGCTGAATGAGTTTGGTCAGCGTCGACTTCCCGCATCCCGAGCGCCCCACGATGCCCACCACGTCCCCAGGCTCAAGGACCAGGCTGACATCTTGCAGGACAAGGGAAGCCTCCACCTGGTAGCGAAAGCAGACCGACTGCAGTTCCACGCGCCCCTTGAACAACGGCATTGCCTGCGCACTGGCGCTACTGGGCTCTGCTTGTGCGTTCATAAGGTCACCCATGCGATCAACCGAAAGCTTGACCTGCTGGAAGTTCTGCCAAAGACCGACGAGACGCGAAACGGGCTGCAGCACCTGCCCAGCAAGCATCTGGAATGCGATCAAGCCACCGACAGTGAGCTCGTTGTCCATCACGAGCGTAGTGCCTACCCAAAGCACAGCCAGCGTCAACATGCGCTGCACCGCCTGCGAAATGCTCTGCGCCGCGTTTCCCAGCTTGCTGACATCGAACCCCGCGGCAACCTGCCGGGCGGCAAGCAGATCCCACTTGCGTTGCCACATCGGCGCTAGCGCCAGGCTCTTCACCGTGTGAATGCCGTGGATGCTTTCGACCATGAAACTCCCAGCCTCGGCGCCGCGATCGAACTTGGTCTGCAGCGCTCGCGCAAAGATGGGCTGCGCCACCAACGTGACCAAAGCCAGGATCGGTAAGCCTACGAGCGTCACGACGGTAAGCTTGACGCTATAGAGGAGCATCACTGCGATGAAGATCCCGATGAACAGACCGTCGACGAGCGTCGTCAGCGCACCGCCGGTGAAGAATCCGCGAATGTTCTCCAGTTCCCGCGTACGGGCCAGCGTGTCGCCAGCCTGCCGCTGCTCAAAATAGCGGATAGGCAGGCTTAGCAGATGGCGAAAGAGGTCACTCGACAACCCCGCATCCAGGCGGGCAGATGTGTGAGCGAGCATATAGCCGCGCAGTGTGTTGGTGACCGCCTCGAACACGATCAGTCCCGCCATCCCAATGCCCAGCACATGAAGCGTTGACAGGCTTTTGTGCATCAAGACCTTGTCGATGATGACTTGGCTGAACAGTGGGGTGGTCAGCGCGACCAACTGAAGCAGGAACGCGCCAAGCAGCACCTGCCCGAGCGGCTTGCGATAGCGCCAAAGGATAGGTACGAACCAGCCCAACCCAAAACGCCTGTTCGAGCCCCCTTCGGACAACCCGAGGTGCAGCGGCTGATGGAACCGAAGGATCGAAAGCACGCCATCGCGCCCGTACTGCGACGCCAGCGCGGTCATGGAAACCCATTTGAACGTCGAGCTGTCAGGAACCCACAGGAGCAATTCCTGCGCGGGCTGCGGCGATGTGGTGGCACCAGGCTGCATTTCTGCGACTGAAGACCCAGGACGTACATCGCGGCGCGCCACAACTGTGACCAAGCCTCCGTCGGGAGCAACCACCAGACAAGGAATTGCCAGTGCACCTGCCCTGCTCCGCAATAGCCGAAGCCTCCACTTGTGCGGCTGGCGCAGGCCGACTTTTTGCCTTCTCGAGCGAAGTCCCAGGTGGTGCGCCGCACGCTGGAGGTCTTCAAACCCGACGAGGGAATCAGGTCGCCACCCCATGGCCTGTCCCAATGCCTGAACGCTCATCTCCAAGGAGAAGAATGCGATCACAGGCTGCAAGGCAGACAAGCCGTGACGCGCCGGAAATGACGCCTGCTCAGCGTGAGCCGTCAAATTCGGATCGACCGGCTTCCCCGAGGCCTCCCGTTGGCTCGTTCGCTCCTTTTCATTTGGCTCTTGATGCAAGACCGTCCAAGCTCTTTTCTCAATCAAGGTGAAGTGCGGTTCTTGCGACAAAGATCTCGCAAGAACCAGTCACTACAACGTCAAGCTGTCAGCTGAATGGTGGTCTGGGAAAGCTGCGCCAGCGTGGTGTGATGGAACGTGATGCTCTGGCTGCCATCCGAGAAAATCACGTTCTGGCCGTTCTGAGTCATGTGGCTCAAGACGTCCGCAGCGCTGCCGTAGCTATATCCAGTGAATCGCAGGATGTCGACATTCTCGAGTCCATAGACTTGATCGTTGCCAGGCTTGCCGAAATCGAACGCGAAGGTGTCCGCGCCGCGCCCCCCCATCAGGGTGTTGTTTCCGGTGCCGCCTTGCAACTCGTCGCTCCAACTGCCGAACCTGGTTGCCATGTAGCTGGCCTGGGCAGGTGCAGTGTTCGTGATGAACTCACCCGACCTCGAGAAGCCGACGACCACATCCGCGCGGCTCGCACCACGGTTCAGCGCATCGACCCAGCCTGCGAGGCCGCCCTGATCGGGCTCACGTCCCAACACATTCCGATAGAGAAGCGTTGCGAACTGGGTGTTGTCCAGCGATCCATAGATCTTCTGGAACTCCGAAGACTTCATGAACCCGTCCGCCACTGTCTGGATATTGGTTGCCTCTGTGTCCAGCAGGTTCACCCACCCGACAAAACCGCCGCTGTCCGGCTCACGGTTCAAGATCGCCTTGTAAAGGCGATAGACCTCGCCCTGATGATCAGCACTGAAACGCGATGTCATGAATGCATCGACATCGAGGGACGTGTTGTTCTTGAACTCGCCAGACTCCGAGAACCCGAGCAGAACCTCCGAACGCGACGCCCCCGCGTTGAGCGAACGGAGCCAGGAAGCGAGGCCACCGGCATCTGGTGCGCGCCCCAGAACGTTCTGGTACATGCGCGTGACGAACTGCGTGTTGTCCAGGCCTGCATAAGCTGTCTGAAATTCCGACGACTGCGCAAAAGCCGCCGCGACCGTCTTGAGGGTTGCGCCGCTCCTGATGGAGCCGGCCCATCCCTGCAGGCCGCCGACATCGGGCTCACGGGCAAAGGCTGCTTGATAAAGGCGGTAGACGCTACCGTGGATGTAGTTGCCGAAACCCGAGATGCCATCGCCACCGTCGATCGTGTCGTTGCCGTCACCGCCCAGCAACAGGTCGTTGCCCCAGCCGCCGGTAATCTTGTCGTCGCCGCCCAAGCCGGACAGCAACACCGAACTCGTGGCACCGGCCGCCGTGAGGGTATCGTTGAAATTCGAACCTGCAACGGCATAGATCCGCGACAGGATGTCCTGATCTCCCCAACCATCAGTCGCAAGGCCCGTACGCAAATTCACGGTGACCCCCGCAGGATCGAGGCCGTAATTGGCAACGACGATCCCGGTGTTGTTACCGGTGATCATGTCCCTGCCAGGCCCACCCCAGATGATGTCGTCGCCTTCATCGCTGAAAAGAAGGTCGTCACCTGCCCCACCATCGATCAGATCGTTTCCGGCACCGCCATGAATGACGTCCCCCCCTTCCGTACCGACCAAGGTGTCGTTTCCGGTCGTGCCATTGAGTATCGCCACAGTGTTTCCTTTCGGTGCGCCGGTCCTAGCTACATCGCCCTCTGCTATTGATGCGACTGGCCGGCAATTTGGTTGTCATCGAAGATTAGATAGGCCAAAGGTTTGGCCGGTGGGTATCGTATCCGGTTGTATCACTTCGTTTGCGGCAGGCCCGACACCTGAACACGTACTTTTTCCACGAGTTTCTGGTTTTTTCGCTGCCCCTCGGCAAAAAATAGTACTTTTTAATTCACATCAATAGATTCTTAGCGTAGGCGACTGCGTATTAAGTCGGTAGTTGTCTCTCAGCCGTGGGTTGCGCGTGCTTCGCGCAAAATCCAGCCCCATGCAGCTCAACTACATCGCCAACGCGGACGTCCCGTCCTCCTCCGGCCGCACCCTGCCGGTCATCGATCCTTCCGACGGCCAGGCCTTCGACGAAATCCAGCGCAGCAATGCCGCCGACATCGACTCCGCCGTGCGCGCCGCGCGCGACTGCTTCGAGGGTGTGTGGCACAAGGTCAGCGCCGCCGACCGCAGCCGCCTGCTCTACAAGCTCTCGCAAAAGATCGCCGAGCACGTCGACGAACTGGCGCTGATCGAGCAGCGCGACTGCGGCAAGCCCGTCAAGCAGGCGCGTGCCGACGCGGTGGCGCTGGTGCGCTATTTCGAGTTCTACGCCGGCGCCTGCGACAAGCTGCACGGCGAGACCATCCCCTACCAGGACGGCTACAGCGTCTTCACCTGGCGCGAGCCGCACGGCGTTACCGGCCACATCATTCCGTGGAACTACCCGATGCAGATCTTCGGGCGCAGCGTGGGCGGCGCCCTGGCGGCGGGCAACGTGTGCGTGGTGAAGCCGGCCGAAGATGCCTGCCTCTCGCTGATCCGCGTGGCGCAGCTGGCAGCCGAGGTCGGCTTTCCGGCCGGCGCGCTCAACATCGTGACGGGCTACGGCCATGAAGTGGGCGACGCGCTCGCGCGGCACGAAGGCATCGACCACATCAGCTTCACCGGCAGCCCGAAGATCGGCACGCTGATCCAGCAGGTGGCAGCCGAGCGGCATTGCCCTGTCACGCTGGAGCTGGGCGGCAAGAGCCCGCAGATCATCTTTGCGGACGCCGACCTCGACGCGGCCATTCCCGTGGTCATCAACGCGATCGTGCAGAACGCCGGCCAGACCTGCTCGGCCGGCTCGCGGGTGCTGATCCAGCGCGGCATCTACGAGCCGCTGCTCGAGCGCCTGGGCCATGCCTTCGAAGCCCTGCGCGTCGGCCCCGCGGCCATGGACCTCGACGTGGGCCCGCTGATCCGCCAGACGCAGCAGCAGCGTGTGTGGGACTTCCTGAGCGACGCGCAGCATGCCGGCATCCCGATGGTGGCGCAGGGCATCGTGGTCGAGGAAGCGCCCGAGACCGGCTTCTACCAGGCGCCCACTCTGCTGCGCGACGTGCCGGTCGGGCATCGACTGGCGCAGGAAGAAGTGTTCGGCCCGGTGCTGGCCGCGATGTCCTTCACCGACGAAGACGAAGCGGTCGCGCTCGCCAATGCCACGCAGTTCGGCCTGGTGGCGGGCGTGTGGACCGCCGACGGTTCGCGCCAGTTCCGCATGGCCAAGCGCGTGCGCAGCGGCCAGGTGTTCATCAACAACTACGGCGCGGGTGGCGGTGTCGAGCTGCCTTTCGGCGGCGTGAAGTCTTCAGGCTACGGGCGCGAGAAGGGCTTCGAGGCCCTGTACGGTTTCACCACGCTGAAAACCGTCGCCGTCAAGCACGGCTGACCGCGCGGGGCTGGTCAACCCAGCGCGGTGTCCAGCAGCATCATCAGCACGAAGCCGATCATCAGCCCGCTCGTGGCAAAGGCTTCGTGCCCCTTGCGGTGCGACTCGGGAATGATCTCGTGGCTGATCACGAACAGCATCGCGCCTGCCGCAAAGCCAAGTCCCCAGGGCAGCAGCATCGCCGAATGGCCGACCACGGCCGCGCCCAGCACCGCACCCAGCGGCTCCACCAGCCCCGAGGCCATGCCGATCAGCACCGCGAACATGCGGCTGTAGCCGGCGGCCAGCAGCGCCACCGCGACCACCAGGCCCTCGGGCACGTCCTGGATTGCGATGCCGGTGGCCAGCGCGTCGGCGCGCAGCCCGTTGTTGGCCGCATAGCCCACGCCGATGGCCAGGCCTTCGGGCACGTTGTGCAGCGCGATCGCAAACACGAAGAGCCAGGTGCGGCGCAGCTGCCTGGCGGCCTGGCCTTCGCGGCCCTTGATGAAGTGTTCGTGCGGCAGCACGCGGTCCATCAGCATCAGCACGATGCCACCGAGCAGGATGGCGGAACCGATCACCCCTCCCGCCGCCCAGTTGCCGCCGCCGAACACACCCACGTTCTTTGCGGCCTCCAGGCCCGGGATGATCAGCGAGAAGGCGCTGGCCGCCAGCATCACGCCGGCGCCGAAGCCGAACAGAGTGTCCTGCAGCCGCTCCGGGAGCTTCTGCGAGAACAGCACCGGCAGCGTGCCGAGCGCGGTCGCCAGCGCGGCCACCGAGCCGCCTAGCAAGGCATTCCATACCAGCGGATCGCCGCGCACGAACTGCCAGAACTGCAACACGCCCACCAGCACCCCGGCCGCGACGATGGCGAAGCCGACCCACTCGCGCATCGGGCGGGCCTGCCTGGGTTGCCGTCCTGCCATCGCGCGCTGCTGCGGCTCGTTCATGGGCCTGCTCCTCAGCCGCCGGTCGCGGCGGCGTGACGCCGGCCCACCTCGGCCCAGTTCACGACGTTGTAGAAGGCCGCGATGTATTCGGGGCGGCGGTTCTGGTACTTGAGGTAGTAGGCGTGCTCCCATACGTCGAGCCCGAGGATCGGCGTGTTGCCAGAGCCGATACCGCGCATCAGCGGGCTGTCCTGGTTGCCGCTGCTCTCCACGGCGAGCTTGCCGCCGGGGCCTGCCGACAGCCACGCCCAGCCGCTGCCGAAGCGCGTGAGGGCGGCCTTGGTGAAGGCCTCCTTGAAGGCGTCGAAACCGCCCAGGTCGGTGTCGATGGCTTTCGCGAGCGCCCCAGTAGGCGTGCCGCCACCGCCCTGCCCGACTGGCGCCATCACGGTCCAGAACAGGCTGTGGTTGGCGTGCCCGCCGCCGTTGTTGCGCACCGGCGCGCGCAGCGCCTCGGGCAGCTGCTCGACGTTGGCGATCAGTTCTTCGACCGGCGTTCCCTCGTGCGGCGTGTCTTTCAGGGCCGCATTGAGGTTGTTCACATAGGTCTGGTGGTGCTTGCCGTGGTGGATTTCCATCGTCTGCGCGTCGATGTGCGGTTCGAGCGCATCGAAGGCATAGGGCAAGGCTGGCAGGGTGTACGGCACGTTCGAAAAGCTCCTTGGTTGGAAGAGCCCTTTGCGTTGTCGACGTGTTGCGTACTCAGGCGCCTAAATGATAGGAATTCTCATTGTCCACGTCAAGACATCTGCGGCAGAGATGGCGCAAACCGGCCATTTCAGGAAGCTTTCGGCAACGATAGATACACTGCGCTGCGGCACGTTTCCCCGGGAGATTTCCAACGATGAAGCTCAAGAGCATCCTTCCCTTCGCCCTGCTCGCCTGCGCCGGCCTCGCCGCCGCGCAGACCGCCACGCCGCCGGCCGGCGACTACATCTACGAACGGGGCAGCGGCTCGCTGCGCGTCAAGCCCGACGGGCACTTCGACATCACCACCATCGGCGCCAACGCACACACCTGCGCACTCGACGGCACCATCGTGCGCGGCAAGGCCAAGCTCGACGACTCGGCGTGCGTGGTGAACTTCGCGGTCAACGCCGACAAGGTGCAGGTCACGACCAACGGCGCGGATCAATGCCGCGACAACTGCGGCGCGCGCGCCGGCTTCGAGGGCACCTACACCCGCCCCATCCCCGCCTGCACCGACAAGGCCGTGGCCAACTCGCGCAAGACCTTCAAGCGCCAGTACGACGCGAAGGACTACGCTGCCGCGCAGACCACCCTCGCTCCCGTACTGTCGGACTGCGACAAGACCCTCGACTGGATCACCAAGGCCTGGCTGCGCAACGACCTCGCGCTCACCCAGTTCAAGCTCAACGACCGCGCCGCCTGCCTCAAGACCCTGCAGCCGCTGGCCGAGGACGCCGACCGCACCGACGACGGCATCAAGGACAACTACCCGCCGGCCGACGCCGAGATCTTCCTGCCCGTGGTCCGCGCCACCCGCACGAACCTGAAGCTCTGCCGCGGATAGCCCGCAGCCGCCCACGAGAGGCGGCACAGGTTTTCCATTCACAACAAGACGGAGACAACACCATGAGATTCCTGAAGCGCAGCCTGCGCGCGGCCGTGCTCGGCCTGGCCCTTCCCCTGCTGGCGGCGGCGCAATCGCTGCCGACAGCCAGGCCCGAACAGGTCGGCCTCTCGACCGGGCGCCTGCAGATGCTCACCGACGTGCTCAAGGCCGACGTGGCCGCCGGCAAGATCCCGGGCGCGGTGCTGCTGGTGGCGCGCCAGGGCAAGGTCGCGTGGTTCGAGCCGGTCGGCAAGCTCGACCCTGTGGCCGGCACTCCAATGCCGCGCGACGGCATCTTCCGCATCTATTCGATGAGCAAGCCCATCACCACGGTGGCCGCGATGATGCTGGTGGAAGACGGCCGGCTGAAGCTCGACGACCCGATCTCGACGTACCTGCCCGAGTTCGCCACCATGACGGTGGGCGTCGAGAAGCCCGGCGCCGACGGCAAGCCGGTGCTCGACACCGTGCCCGCGCGCCGCCCGATCACCGTGCAGGACCTGATGCGCCACACATCGGGCCTGACCTACGGCTTCTTCGGCCCGGGCCTCGTGAAGCAAGCCTACAACGCCGCCGACCTGGGCGCCGGCGACCCGACGCTGGCCGAGTTCTCCCAGCGCCTCGCCAAGCTGCCGCTGGCCTACCAGCCCGGCACGACCTGGGAGTACAGCCAGTCGACCGACATCCTCGGCCGCGTGATCGAGGTGGTGTCGGGCCAGTCGCTCTACCAGTTCGAGAAAACCCGGCTGCTCGACCCGCTGGGCATGAAGGACACCAGCTACTACGTGCCAGAACCGGCGCGCCAGCCGCGCATTGCCGAGCCGCTGGCCAGCGACCGCAGCTTCGGCGTGGGCGCCGAGTTCAACGACCCGCGCGTCGTGCGCAAGTACGAATCGGGCGGCGGCGGACTGGTGTCGACAGCGAACGACTACGCGCGCTTCCTGCAGATGCTGCTCAACGGCGGCTCGCTCGACGGCAAGCGCTACCTCGGCCCGCGCACCATCGCGCTGATGACCGCCGACCACTCCAACGCGGGCGCCGGCATCGTGCCCGGCCCGCTCTACCTGCCGGGCCCGGGCTACGGCTTCGGCCTGGGCTTTGCCGTGCGCCGCAACGACGGCGAGGCGCCCTACCCGTCGGCCGACGGTGAATACAACTGGGGCGGCGCGGGCGGCACCTACATGTGGGTCGACCCGAAGAACGAGATGTTCGTCGTGCTCATGCTGCAGTCGCCAAAGTACAGAACACATTACAGAACATTGACCCGGGACATGATTTATGCGGCGGTGATCAAGTAGCCTCCGATTCACAGGCCCTTGGGGCCTGGCGCAAAATCGGAACCCCCTTCCACGAAGCCATGAAGAACAGCAGCAGCACCGTCATCCCGATCTCCACGATCAGCCGCGCACGCCCCGCCGTGGCCGTACCGGAGATTGCCGTGCCCGCCACGGGGTTGCTGCTCGACCGCCTGGGCCGGCCCATGACCGACCTGCGCATCAGCGTGACCGACCGCTGCAACTTCCGCTGCAGCTACTGCATGCCGAAGGATGTGTTCGACAAGGACTACAAGTACCTGCCGCACAGCGCGCTGCTGAGCTTCGAGGAAATGACGCGGCTGGCCCGCCTGTTCGCCGCCCACGGCGTGCGCAAGATCCGGCTGACCGGCGGCGAGCCGCTGCTGCGCAAGAACATCGAGGGGCTCATCGAACAACTCGCCGAGATCCGCACACCCGCCGGCGAGCCGCTGGCGCTGACGCTCACCACCAACGGCTCGCTGCTCGCGCGCAAGGCCGGCGCGCTCAAGGCTGCCGGCCTGCAGCGCGTGACGGTGAGCCTAGACAGCCTCGACGACGCCGTGTTCCGCCACATGAACGACGTCGACTTTCCGGTGGCCGACGTGCTCGCCGGCATCGACGCGGCAATCGCCGCTGGCCTCGGCCCCATCAAGGTCAACATGGTGGTCAAGCGCGGCGCCAACGATCAAGAGATCCTGCCGATGGCCCGCTACTTCCGTACGCACCACGGCGGCAAGGTGGTGCTGCGCTTCATCGAGTACATGGACGTGGGCGCCACCAACGGCTGGCGCATGGACGAAGTGCTGCCCTCGGCCGACGTCATCGCGCGCATCCATGCCGAATTTCCGCTGGTGCCGCTCGAAGCCGCCACGCCCGGCGAAACCGCCCAGCGCTGGGCCTATGCCGACGGCACCGGCGAAATCGGCGTGATCAGCAGCGTCACCCAGGCCTTCTGCCACGACTGCAGCCGCGCGCGCCTGTCGACCGAAGGCAAGCTCTACCTCTGCCTCTTCGCCAGCGCCGGCCACGACCTGCGCCCACTGCTGCGCGGCACCGCCAGCGACGACGACATCTCCTCGGCCATCGGCCACATCTGGCAGGGCCGCGCCGACCGCTACTCCGAGTTGCGCGCCCTGCACGGTCCGGACGACGACAGTGGCGATGCCGGCGACAAGGCCCCGCGCCGCGTCGAGATGAGCTACATCGGCGGATGACGCAGGCGGCCGCCATGCCCGCGCACGCCACCATCGCAACCGCCGACATCACGGGGCTGCTGCTGGCCGGCGGACGCGGCTCGCGCATGGGCGGTGTCGACAAGGGGCTGCAGCCTTTCAACGGCGAACCGCTGGCGCTGCATGCAATACGGCGGCTGGGGCCGCAGGTCGGCCGGCTGATGGTCAATGCCAATCGCAACCTCGCCGACTACGAAGCCTTCGGCGTGCCGGTGTGGCCCGACAGCCTCGCGGACTATGCGGGGCCGCTCGCGGGCTTTCTGGCCGGGCTGGAGCACTGCACCACGCCCTGGCTGCTGACCGTGCCTTGCGACACCCCCCTGTTCCCGACCGACCTGGCCGCCCGGCTCGCCGAAGCGGTCGTTGCCGGCAATGCGGAGATCGCCATCGCCACCGCGCCCGAAGCCGCCGAGGGTGACGTAGTGCTGCGCCCCCAACCCGTCTTCTGCCTGCTGCGCGCCGACCTGCGCGGCAGCCTGCAGCGCTACACCGAAGCCGGCGGCCGCAGGGTCCACGCATGGACCGCGCAGCACCGCACGGTGCACGTGCCCTTCGACCGCCCCGGCGACGCGCCCGACGCCTTTTTCAACGCCAACACCCTGGCCGAACTGCACGCACTCGAAAACCGATGAGCCGCATCGCAGACATCGCTTCCACCCTCACGGGCTATGACGACGCCGCCGACCTGAGCGTCGAGGCCGTCCACGCCTTCCTTTCGCAACTGACGGCCACGGCCGTCGTCACGCAGCGCGAAAGCGTTTCGTTGCTCGATGCCCTCGGCCGCGTGCTGGCCGAAGACATCGTCTCGCCCATCAGCGTGCCGCCGCACGACAACTCCGCCATGGACGGCTACGCCTTCGACGGCTCGGTGCTGCCCAAGGACGCCCCCATCGACGCCTCCATCACGCTGCGCGTGGCGGGCACGGCGCTGGCCGGTGCGGCCTGGCGCGGCGCGCTGGGCGCGGGCGATGCGGTGCGCATCATGACCGGCGCAATGATGCCGGCGGGCCTCGACACCGTCATTCCGCAGGAGTTCTGCAAGGTCGACGGCGACCGCGTGTGCTTCCCGGCCAAGGTGCTGCGCCGCGGCGACAACCGCCGCTTCGCGGGCGAAGACCTGATGAAGGGCCAGCCCGCGCTGCACAAGGGCGAACGCCTCTCGCCCGCCGCGCTCGGCATGGTCGCGAGCCTCGGCCTGCCGGGCGTGCCCGCGCTGCGGCGGCTGCGGGTGGCCTGTTTTTCGACCGGCGACGAGATCCTGAGCCTCGGCGACGCGCCGCGCGAAGGCGCCGTGTACGACAGCAACCGCTACACCGTGATCGGCCTGCTCACGCGGTTGGGCTGCGAGGTGATCGACCTCGGCCTGGTGCGCGACGACCCGGCCACGCTCGCCGCCACGCTGCAGCGCGCCGCGCGCGAGGCCGATGCCATCGTCACCAGCGGCGGCGTCAGCGCGGGCGCGGCCGACCACACGCGCGACGTGATGCAGCAGCTGGGCGACATGGCGTTCTGGCGCGTGGCCATGCGCCCGGGCCGTCCACTCGCTGTGGGGTTGATTCCGCGTGAGGCCTCACCGCAGCCGGCCGTGCTGTTCGGCCTGCCGGGCAATCCGGTGGCGGTGATGGTCACCTTCCTGGCCTTCGTGCGGCCGGCGCTGCTGCGCATGATGGGCTGCCATGAAGCAGCCGCCGCGCCGCCACCGCTGCTGCGCGCGCGCAGCACGAGCCCGATCCGCAAGAAGCCGGGCCGCACCGAATACCAGCGCGGCTTCGTGAAGAACGTGCGGGGCGCGTTGCCCGAAGTGTGCGTTGGGAGCCACCAGGGCTCCGGGGTGCTCAGCTCGATGGTCGAGGCCAACGGGCTCGTGGTGCTGCACCACGATCAAGGCAGCGTGGCGGCGGGCGACGAAGTCGACGTGATGATGTTCGACGGCGTGATCTAGCCGCCTGTAAAAGAAAGAGCGGCCCGCGGCCGCCCGGCTCAGAGGCGCCCCAGCGCCTTGTCCACGCCCTTGTTGGCCAGCATGTCGGCGCGCTCGTTGCCCGGATCGCCCGAGTGGCCCTTGACCCAGCGCCATTCGATCTGGTGGCCGCCTTCGCTCACCAGCTTGTCGAGCCGCTGCCAGAGCTCGACGTTCTTTACCGGCTGCTTGCTCGCGGTGAGCCAGCCCTTGGCCTTCCAGCCGCGGATCCATTCGGTGATGCCCTTGCGCACGTACTGGCTGTCGAGATACAGCAGCACCTTGCAGGGCCGCTTGAGCGCGGCCAGGCCCTCGATGACGGCGGTCAGCTCCATGCGGTTGTTGGTGGTGTTGAGTTCACCGCCGAACAGGTCCTTCTCGGTGGCGCCCGACTTGAGCCACGCGCCCCAGCCACCGGGGCCGGGATTGCCCTTGCACGCACCATCGGTGTAGATCACGACTTCGTTCAAACTGACTTTTCCTTCTCTTTCATTCGATCCTCTTCATTCGATTTCGATCATTTCAATTCTTGTTCGGCTCGCTGCGATGCACCTTGCCGGCAATGGGCACGGGCGCGGTGGCGCGGGCGCCTGCGCGCCGCCAGTCGGCGCTCAGCAGGCGCATGCCGCGCACCCGCTTCACCGCGACCAGAAAGTAGGCCGCACCGAAGATCGGCCACCAGCGCTCGCCGGCGGCGTCCATCCAGCGCGAGCGCTCCAGCCAGGCCTCGCTGCGCACCGCCGGCCGGTAGATGCCGAAGCGGCCCGACTCCACCTCGAAGCTCAGCAGGCGCAGCCAGTCGCGCATGCGCCAGTAGCCGATGAACTCCCCGCCTTCGGGCAGGTAGAGATCGCCGATGCCCAGCCGGCGGTAGATGTGCGCGCGGCGCTGCCGCATGCCCCAGAGGCTGGCCGGGTTGAGCCCGCAGATCACCACGCGGCCTTCGGGCACCAGCACCCGCTCGACCTCGCGCAGGGTGGCGTGCGGGTCGGGGCTCAGTTCGAGCGCGTGCGGCATCACCACCAGGTCGAGGCTGTTGGCTGCAAAAGGCAGCGCCGCGAAGTCGGTCAGGAGCGTTGCCTTGCTGGCGCGGGCGGGGTCGTCCAGCGCCAGCCAGCGGTGCGGCATGCGGTTGGCGCGCAGCCCGTCGACCTCTGCCGCGCCCAGCTGCAGCGCGTGATAGCCGAACACATCGGCCACCGCCTGATCGAACTGGGCCTGCTCCCAAGCCAGAAGGTAGCGCCCCGGGGGGGTCGCGAACCAATCCTGCAAACCTATAATTTGACCGCTCATGACCCTTGTTCCGCTGCCCGCCTTCGCTGACAACTACATCTGGATGCTGCACGACGGGTCCCACGCCATCGTGGTGGATCCGGGCGATGCCCAACCGGTGTTCGACGCGCTGGCGCGCCACAAGCTGCAGCTGGCCGCGATTCTAGTCACGCACCACCACCCCGATCACACGGGGGGCGTGGCCGCGCTGCATACAGCCACCGGCGCCCCGATCTGGGGGCCCGCACGCGAGCGCATTCCCGAGCCGTACACGCCGCTGGCGCAGGGCGACATCGCGGAAGTGCTCGGCCTGCGCTTCGAGGTCATCGACGTGCCGGGCCATACGGCCGGCCATATCGCCTACTTCCTCCCCGCCGCGCAAACCGCGCTCAACGACGCACCGCTGCTGTTCTGTGGCGACACGCTGTTCTCCGGTGGCTGCGGACGGCTGTTCGAGGGCACGCCTGCGCAAATGCTGGCCTCGCTCGATGCACTCGCCGCTTTGCCCGGCGACACGCGTATCTGCTGCGCTCACGAGTACACACTTTCTAACCTGCGTTTCGCCCAGGCGGTGGAACCGGCCAACGCCGAACTGAGTCACTACAACGCGCGCTGCGAAAGCCTGCGCGCGAAGGGGCAGCCCACGCTGCCGTCACAACTGGCGATCGAACGCCAGGTCAACCCCTTTCTTCGCAGCCGCGAAGCCACTGTCCTTAGAGCGGTGCGTGCCCACGCCGAGCTGGCTGCCGATGCAGCCGAAGCCGACGTGTTTGCCGCACTGCGCCAATGGAAAAACGACTTCCGATGAAATTTATCGCTGCCACCTGCCTTGCAGGTTCACTGGTGCTCGCGGGCTGCGCGGGCACGAACAACAACAGCTCCTCCCCCTCTTCTTCATCGTCACCCCAGGCCGGCGGCACCGGCTCCAAGGTCGCCGGCAGCGCGGCCCCCATCTACCCGCGCGACTCGCTCTCCCCCCTCCCCAGCGGCCAGGCCCATTCGCAGAGCGTGGTCACGCTCGCGCCGCCGGTCGACATGTGGGACCGCATCCGCCGCGGCTTCAAGATGCCCAACCTCGACAGCGACCTGGTGCGCGACCGCGAGCAGTGGTACGCCAGCCGGCCCGACTACATCCAGCGCATGACGGAGCGCTCGAACAAGTACATCTTCCACATCGTCGAGGAACTCGAGCGGCGCAACATGCCGACCGAACTCGCGCTGCTGCCCTACATCGAGAGCGCGTTCAACCCTCAGGCTATCTCCAGCGCGCGCGCCGCGGGCATGTGGCAGTTCATGCCGGCCACCGGTACCGATTTCGACCTGAAGCAGAACATCTTCCGTGACGACCGCCGCGACGTGGTGGCCTCCACCCGCGCCGCGCTCGACTACCTGCAGAAGCTCTACGGCATGTTCGGCGACTGGCAACTGGCCCTGGCCGCCTACAACTGGGGTGAAGGCAGCGTGAGCCGCGCCATCGCCAAGAACCAGCGCCTGGGCCTGCCCACCACCTACAGCGACCTCACCATGCCCGCCGAAACGCGCATGTACGTGCCCAAGCTGCAGGCCGTGAAGAACATCGTGGCGAACCCGCAGGCCTTCAACACCGAACTGCCGCTGATCGCCAACCACCCGTACTTCCAGACCGTCACGCTCACGCGCGACCTCGACGTGGAGCTCGCCGCCAAGCTGGCCGACGTTCGGCTCGACGACTTCCGCGCGCTCAACCCCGCAGCGCACAAACCCGTGCTGATCGCGGCCGGCACGCCGCAGATCCTGCTGCCGTGGGACAACGCGGCCGTGTTCCAGCGCAACTTCGATGCCTATTCGCAGGGCCAGTACGCCAGCTGGACCGCCTGGGTCGTGCCCAACACCATGACGGTGGCCGACGCAGCCCAGCGCTCGGGCATGAGCGAAGCCGACCTGCGCGCCATGAACAACGTGCCGCCGCGCATGCTCATCAAGGCCGGCTCGACGCTGATCGTGCCGCGCGGCGCCCGCGTGAAGGAAGACGTGGCGGCCGTGGTGGCCGACGGCGGCCACCTGAGCTTCCAGCCCGAGATCGTCACGCGCCGCACGACCGTCAAGGCCGGGCGCGCCGACAGCGTTGCCAGCATCGCGCGCCGCTACAACCTCAAGCCGGCCAACGTGGCCGAGTGGAACGACGTGAAGCCCAATCACGCGTTCAAGCGTGGCTACAGCGTGGTGGTGTATCTGCCCGTTCGCGCGACGGTTGCGACCCGCGCGGGCACCGGCATCCGGCCCGTGCAGACGTCGCATGTCACGGCCGCTCCCGCACGCCGTGGCGGTGCGTCCTCGAAGGCGGCCGCGCCGCGGGGCTCCAATGTGGCCAAGGTGCCCGCCAGCAGCAAGCAGCAGGTCGTGCGCGAGAAGCGCGGCGGCACGCCGGCAAAGAAGAAGCGCTAAGGCTGGTCGCGCTTCAGTGGGCCTTGGCGGCCCACGCCCTGCGGCGTACCACCGCCTCCAGCGCGGCCACGGCGATCATGATGACCGTGGTGAGCGTGCCCACCACCATCACCGTCATGTGCGACGCGAAGACCGCAAGCACCGCCAGCAGGCCCAGCCCATAGAGATGCGATTGCGGCAGGAAGCCGCGCACCACGCGCTTGAACAGCGCATTGCCGAACAGATAGAGCGCCGGTCCGCCGATCAGCGCACCGAGGTACTTGAGTTCGGCATGGTGCGAGCCCTCTCCGATCGTCAGCTCGTCCGCCACAGCGCAGACGATGATGCCCGCCACCAGAATGACGTGCGTGTAGTGGAACTTGGCGCCGACGCCGCCCGGGTCCGCTGCATGCTCGATGACGTGGGTCGCCTCCTTGGCGCTGGTGTCGAAATACATCCACCACATCGCCAGGCTGCCCGCGAAGCCCACGAGCAGCGCGAACAGATCGCTCCCGTGCCATTCGGGGTGGTGCCCGAAGGCGATGCCGGTGGCCAGCACCGACTCGCCCAGCGCGACGATCACGAACAGCTGGCAGCGCTCGGCGAGATGGCCGCCGTCGATGGTCCAGTCGCTGGTCAGCGAACGGCCCAGGCCCGGAAAGCGCAAGCCGATCATCGGTGCGATGTACTCGCACAGCACGCCGCCGAACCAGAGTGCGAGACGCGCCGGCCCGTCGACCAGGCCACCGGCAATCCAGAACACCCCGGCCACGCAGTTCCAGGCCAGCAGACGGCGGAAGTTGGGCGTGAGCGGATCGTTGGGGCCGATGGCGATCAGCATGCAGAGCGTGCGCCCCGCCTGGATGCCCACAAAGCACAGCGCGAACGCCAGTCCCCGCTCGGCAAAGGCCCCTGGCAGCGCCGAGGCCATCACCATCGCCAGCAGCATGATTGCGAACAGTACGCCGCGGATGCGCAGCGCGCTGGGGTTGAACCAGTTGGTGGTCCAGGCCGTGTACTGCCAGCCCAGCCAGACGGCGAACCACATGACCAGCGTCTGCAGCGCCCCCAATAGCGTGAGGTGGTCCAGCAGGTAGTGGGAAAGCTGCGTGACTGAAAACGCGTAGACCAGGTCGAAGAACAGCTCTTCGTTCGAAACCTTGGCGGCCTGGTCGCGCGAGCGCAAGGTCGTGGCCCGCTTGTGGTCGTGGCTCATTGTTCGTTTACCCCCGTGGATCGTTGCGGCACTCCTCAGCGCCGCGCAGGATCATCGCATGAGGGCTCTAGAGCTTTTCGGTCTCGCCGGTCTTCGGCTGCCACTTCATCAGGCGCTTTTCGATGAGCCCTACGATCCCGTCGAGCGCCAGCGCAAAGGCCGTGAGCACCACAATGCCGGCGAACACCGTGTTGACGTCGAAGGTGCCCTCCGCCTGCAGGATCAGATAACCCACGCCCCGCGCCGAGCCCAGGTACTCGCCCACCACCGCACCCACGAAGGCCAGGCCGACCGAAGTGTGCAGGCTGGAAAACACCCAGCTGGTCGCGCTCGGCAGGTACACCGTGCGCAGCAGCTGCCGCTGGTTGGCGCCCAGCATCTTCGCGTTGGCCAGCACCACCGGGCTCACCTCGCGCACGCCCTGGTAGACGTTGAAGAACACGATGAAGAACACCAGCGTGACCGCCAGCGCCACCTTGCTCCAGATGCCCAGCCCGAACCACAGCGCGAAGATGGGCGCGAGGATCACGCGCGGCATCGAATTGGCGGCCTTGATGTACGGGTCGAGGATCAGGCTCGCCGTGGGCGCGAGCGCCAGCCACAGCCCGCAGGCCAGGCCCAGCACTGTGCCGATGACGAAGGCCAGCACCGTCTCCAGCAGCGTGGTGCCCAGGTGCTGGTAGATGTCGGCATTGCCTTTCAGCCCTTCGGGAAAGAGCGCATTGGCCGGCAGTTCAAAAGGCAGGAACCAGCTCCAGATGCGGCCCGCCACCTGGATCGGCTCGCCGAGGAAGAAGGCGAACTGCTGGTTGCGCGAGGCGATGTGCCAAGCCACCAGGATCACCACCAGCAGCGCCAGCTGCCAGAAGCGCGCGTTGCGTTCATTGAGTCCGAGGCGCGGCATCAGGCGGCCTTCCTCAGTTGCTGCGCATAACCCTTGAGCACCTCGTCGCGCAACACCTCCCAGATCTGGGTGTGCAGCTCGACGAAGCGCGGCTGCGTGCGCACCTCGGCCACGTCGCGCGGCCTTGCAAGGTCGATGGCGAACTCGCCGATAGGGTGCGTCGCAGGGCCGGCCGACAGTACCACCACGCGGTCGCTCATCGCAATGGCCTCGTCGAGGTCGTGCGTGATGAACAGCACCGCCTTCTTCTTCGCGCTCCAGAGGTCGAGCACCTCGTTCTCCATCAGCTGGCGCGTCTGGACGTCGAGCGCACTGAAGGGTTCGTCCATGAGGATGATGTCGGGGTCGAGCACCAGCGTCTGCGCCAGCGCCACGCGCTTGCGCATGCCGCCGGAAAGCTGGTGCGGATAGCGGTCGCCGAAGCCCGAGAGCCCCACGCGCGAGAGCCAGGCCTCGGCCTGCTCGCGCGCCTCGGCATCGGGCACGCCGCGGTATTGCAGGCCCACCATCACGTTGTCGACGGCACTGCGCCAGGGCATCAGTGCCTCGGTCTGGAACATGTAGCCGGCGCGCGTGTTGATGCCCTCGAGCGTCTGGCCGAAGACCTTCACGGTGCCCGAAGAGGGCTCGAGCAGGCCCGCGCCCACGTTCAGCAGCGTCGACTTGCCGCAGCCTGTGGGTCCGACCACCGAGACGAACTCCCCTGCCCTGATGCGCAGCGTGGTGTCGGCCACCGCCGTGTAGCGCTGGCCCGGATCGTCCTTCGAATGGAAGGTGCAGCTGATGGAGAGAAGTTCGAGTGCGTAATCGGACATGGCGTAAAAAACCCGGCCGAGGCCGGGTCGCGGGGACGTTCGGAATCAGGCTTTGAACCTGTCTTTCGCGCGCCTAGCAAAATCGTTGGTGTAGGTTTTCGCGAGGTCGATCTTGTCGGCCTTCACGGTGGTATCGAAGCTTGCGATCGCGGTGAGCGCCGTCTTGGGGCCGTCGACCGGCACGAGGCCGTCGGTGGCGATCGATTCGCGCACCTTGTCGAACGACGCAAGATACAGCGCGCGGTCGCCGAGCAGATAAGTCTCGGGCACCGTCTTGATGATGTCGCCGGGCCCCGCCGTCTGCAGCCACTTCAGGCCGTGCACGATGGCATTCGCCAGCGCCTGGCAGGTGTTGGGATTCTTCTGGATGAACTCGCTCGACGCATACAGGCAGGCCGCCGGCATCGTGCCGCCGAACACCTGCAGCGTGCCCTTGAGCGTGCGCGTGTCGCTGATGATCTTCACGTCACCCTTCTGCTCCAGCATCGTCATCACCGGGTCGGTGTTGCTGATGGCGTCGATCTGGCCCGAGCGCAGCGCGGTGAGCGCGCCGGCCGCCACGCCCACGCCGATGAAGCTCACGTCACTGGCCTTGAGCCCGCCGCGCGAGAGCACGAGGTTGGCCACCATGTTGGTCGACGAGCCCGGCGCGGAGACGCCGATCTTCTTCCCCTTGAGATCCTGGATGCCGGTGTAGCCGGCCATGTTCTTGGTCGACACGCCCACCGCGATCTGCGGTGCACGGCCCTGCAGCACGAAGGCCTGGAAAAACTGGTTCTTGGCCTGCAGGTTGATGGTGTGTTCGTAAGCGCCCGAGCAGACATCAGCCGAGCCGCCGACCACCGCCTGCAGCGCACGCGCGCCGCCGGCGAAATCGGAAATCTCCACATCGAGCCCTTCGGCCTTGAAGTAGCCGAGCTGCTCCGAGATGGTGAGCGGCAGGTAGTAGAACGCCGCCTTGCCGCCGACCGCGATGGAGATCTTCGTCTTCTCCAGCTTCGCCTGCTGCGCAAAGACACGCGGCAACGCGATGGTTGCAGCGGCAATGGCGGCAGTAGCTGAAATGAGAGTGCGGCGATGAAGCATGAAACGTTGCCCGTTGGCTCTGTGACTCGTAAGAACTGAATCGAGCTTAGGGGCCGCACCACAGGGCTGCATCGGGGTGATCCCGTGCGGGTTTTCACGTAAGCACGAAGGCCTCTCCGAGAAGCCTTCGCCAAGGCTTCATCACGCCGGAAAAAGTATTGCGATATCGAGCGGAAACGCGAGTGCCCAGACAACGCTGTGCGCGCTACCTGCGATCTACCAGGGCATGGGCGATGGTGCCGAGATCGACGTACTCGAGCTCGCTGCCTGCCGGCACGCCGCGTGCAAGGCGCGTCACGGTCAGGCCGTGCTGTTTCAGCGCTTCGCCGATCACGTGCGCGGTGGCCTCGCCCTCAGCGGTGAAGTTCGTGGCGAGGATGACCTCGCTCACCGTGCCGTCGCGCGCGCGGTCGAAGAGCTTCTGCAGGCCGATGTCCTTCGGCCCGATGCCGTCGAGCGGGCTGAGCTTGCCCATCAGCACGAAGTAATAGCCGCGGAACGCGCCGGTGCGTTCGAGCGCGGCCTGGTCGGCCGGCGTCTCGACCACGCAGAGCTTGCTCGCATCGCGCCGCGTGTCGAGGCAGACGTTGCAGACCGGCGCCTCGGTAAAGGTGTTGCAGCGCTCGCAATGCCGCACGTGGCCTGCGGCCTGCTGCAGTGCGCGTGCGAGCAGCTGTGCGCCCTCGCGGTCGTGCTGCAGCAGGTGGAATGCCATGCGCGAGGCCGACTTGACGCCGACACCGGGCAGGCGGCGCAGCGCATCGACCAAGGCGTCGAGCGAACTGGCGTCTGCCATTTATTGCGACCGCTCGCTCAGAACGGCAGCTTCATGCCTGGCGGCAGACCTGGCATGCCGGCCGTCAGCTTGCCCATCTTCTGCTCGCTGGTTTCCTCGGCCTTGCGCACGGCGGCGTTGAAGGCGGCAGCCACGAGGTCTTCGAGCATGTCCTTGTCGTCCGCCAGCAGGCTGGGGTCGATGGTGATGCGCTTGACGTCGTGCTTGCAGGTCATGACGACCTTGACGAGGCCGGCGCCGGATTCGCCTTCGACCTCGATGTGGGCCAGCTCTTCCTGGGCCTTCTTGAGGTTGTCCTGCATTGCCTGCGCCTGCTTCATGAGGCCGGCCAGTTGTCCTTTGTTGAACATCGTTGGTCCTGTGTCTGGTTGGAAAGTGGGTGAAGGATAAGAGAGACGGAAGCTCAGGCTGGTTTCAGCGTGCCAGGGACGATCTTCGCATCGAAGTCGCGCATCAGCGCCTGCACTTCGGGGTCGCTGAGGATGGCCTCTTCGGCCACGCGCTGCCGCTCGTCCGCGGCCTGTTTGTTGCGGCGCGCGGGGCTGTCGACCACGCTGCCGATCTCGATGGCGAGCTTGACGTCGTGGCCCAGGCTGCCCAGCGCAGCCGTCAGCTTTTCGCGGCTGGATGGCTGGTTGAGCGTTTCACGCTCGATGCGCAGAAGCCACTGATCGGTGTCGCGGCCCACCAGCTGCGATTGCAGTGCCAGTTCACGCGCCAAGGCGGCGATGGCCTCGGCCGCGATCAGTTGGGAGACCGTGGCGTACCAGAAATCGCCGTCTTCGCTGGTCGGAATGGGGGTGAATGTGCTGCGCGGCTCGTCGGCGCGTGGCGTGTCGCGGGCACTGGGCGGAGGCTGCACGCGGATGGGCACGCCGACAACCCGGGCGGGTGCTTCGGCGGCAGCGCCGGGGCGGGGTTCGGCCTGCCGGGGTTCGTCGACCACGGCGAGGCGATGGCCGGCGGGAACCGAGGCAGCGTGGGCAGGCGCTGGCGCGGGTGCAGCAGGCGATTCGACCGGGTGGCGAGCCACCGGCGCCGGGGCCGGAGCAGGTGGCACGGTGCGCGCCGGAGCTACCGGCGCCACGGCCGCAGCTTCATTCAGAGTTTTTTTTTCCGGGGAGGCCGTCGAAGCAACCGCGCTGGAAGGTTTGAAGGCCAATAGCCGCAACAGCACCATGGTCAGGGCGGCGTACTCGTCGGGGGCCAGGCCCAGCTCGCCGCGGCCATGCAGGCACAGGCTGTAGAGCAGCTGCGTCTCGTCGGCCGGCATCAGCGCGGCAAGGCGCGCGGTGTCTGCAGCGTCGGGGTCGGTGGCGGAATCGGCCGACTCCGCCCGCGAGGGCACGGCCTGCAGCACGGCCATGGCCTGCAGCACCGCCGTCATTTCCTCGAGCGTGGAAGCGGCGGACATACCGTCGACGCGCAGCGCCTCCGATGTCTCGACCACCGTCCTGCCATCGCCCTGCGCCAGCGCCTCGATCAGGCGGAACACATGGCCGCGATCGACGCTGCCGAGCATCTGACGCACGCCGGCCTCGACCAGCTCGCCGTTGCCGAATGCGATGGCCTGGTCGGTGAGCGAGAGCGCGTCGCGCATCGAGCCGCGCGCCGCGCGCGCCAGCAGGCGCAGCGCCTGCGGCTCGGCCGGGACATTCTCGGTCTGCAGCACGCTGGTGAGGTGCTCGAGCACCGTCTCGGGCGCCATCGGCCGCAGGTTGAACTGCAGGCAGCGCGACAGCACCGTGACCGGCACCTTCTGCGGATCGGTCGTGGCCAGCACGAACTTGAGGTACTCGGGCGGCTCCTCGAGCGTCTTCAGCATCGCGTTGAACGCGGTGTTCGTGAGCATGTGCACTTCGTCGATCATGAAGACCTTGAAGCGCCCCTGCACCGGCTTGTAGACGGCCTGTTCGAGCAGCGACTGCACCTCGTCCACGCCGCGGTTCGAGGCCGCGTCGAGCTCGGTGTAGTCCACGAAACGACCCGAGTCGATGTCGCGGCAGGCCTGGCACACGCCACACGGCGTGGCCGTGATGCCGCCCTGCCCGTCCGGCCCCTGGCAGTTGAGTGACTTCGCCAGAATCCGCGAGACCGTGGTCTTGCCGACACCCCGGGTGCCGGTGAAAAGATAGGCGTGATGCAGGCGCTGCGTGGTCAACGCGTTCTCGAGCGCCTGAACCACATGCCCCTGACCGACCATCTCACCGAAGGTTTTCGGACGGAACTTGCGAGCGAGCACGAGATAAGACATTGCGGGCATTCTAAAAGGCACGGCGCCAGCCCTCAGCCCTACCCCGCAATCAAAAAAGCCTGCCTTTTCGTGGGACACCGAGGAACCGGCTTCGCCGGGGCCTCAGGTGTCGCCCCCGGCAGGGGGAAGGAGAAGCGACACGAAGTGCGCGCATCCTGGGGGGTTACAATGCGTGCTGACGGGCCTCCCTGCATGGTGAAGTGGCCAACCGGGTCAGGTGGGGAACCAAGCAGCCCTAACTGCGTAGTCAGTGCCAGGGGTAAGGCTCGTCAACCTCTTCTAGAATTCCGTTTTCTCCTCTGAAAACGCGAATCTCCAAGGCTGGCGCGGCCTACCGCGTAATCCGATGTGCTCCAGACGTGTGAACTTCACCACTTGGAGCCCCATCAAATGGCATCACCACCGAGACCGATACCCGGCCTGACGCGTAGGCGTCAAACGTTCTTCCTGACCATCGTCAAGCCGGTAGACCTCCGCGCCGGCCCCGAGGACCGCTACGCCTTCCGCGCGACCCTCGGCACCCGGGATGAACCCATAGCCCGCATCAAAGCCCTGGCGATCCGGGCCGACCTTGAGACTCAATGGGCGGCCGAGCGTGAGCGGCGCCGTCCGCAGCCTGCCATAGCTCCCACCGCTGCACTGGTCGATACGCTGGCGCAGGCTGTCCGTCATGCCGTGCTGATCGGGGACGACCGGCTGCGCGTAGAGCCGGAAGGTCTGGATGCTGCATTGGCCTCCTACGAATGGGAAGGCAACCCGAGCCCTACTGAGCGGCGCCTGATCCTTCGGGCCTGGATCGCCGAGCAGTGGGTGCAGATGGTCGCTGCTGGAGACCTGTCTGCCATTACGCTGCGCATGGAGCGCCTAACCCAGCCGATGGGGCTGCGCATCGACTGGAGCGGCATGCCCGGGAAGCTGGCCTTGCTGAAGCTGGCCCGTGTGCTGGCGAAGGCCAGCGCCGAGGCGGTCGCCCGGGATCGCGGTGAACTCATTGACACCCCAGAGGCTCCAGCGGTCTCCGGGGTTCAGGCAGTTCCTGTGGCCTCTCCTGGCGCACCCTCTGCCGGCCTCTCCTGGGCAACCCTGCTCGCCGACTGGAAGGCGGCCAAGACCCGCAAACCTGCAGCCATCAAGATCACCGAGCGCGGCATTGCCGAGTTCACCAAGGCATGCGGCCCTGTGGCCGCTGGAGACTTGGACCGGGGACACGCCGCGAAGTACCGGGCTGCTCTGGTCGCCCAGGGCCTCAAGGGTCGGTCCATCCGCAACCTGCTATCCCCGCTGGTCGCCCTGCTCAATCTGGCTGTGGACTCCGGGAAGCTCAAGGTCAATCCATGGGTGGGCGTCAAGGTCGATACCTCCGATTCGACCAAGCGGCTCCCGTGGCGCCTGGAGCAATTGAAGGCCCTGGTCGCGGCCAACAACACCCGGAACGACTCGGGCCGTTGGCTGCTGCCCTTGCTGCTGTACACGGGCTGTCGTCTCGGGGAGATTGCGCAGCTTGAATTGGCAGACCTGAAGGAGATCGACGGCCAGTTCTCCATTGAGATTCACGACATGGCGACCGAGGGCCATGAGGCCCGAAGCGTCAAAACGGCCGCAGGGCTGCGCGTGGTCCCGATGGCCCCACAGGTATTGGCAATGGGGCTGCGAGAGCACGTAGAGGCCATGCGGGCCTGCGGTGAGCGCTTCCTGTTTCCTACGTTCATCCAGTCAGGTAAAAAGCGCCCCAGCGAGCTTGCGGGCCGCTACTTCCTGGACCTCCGCAAGGACGCCGGCATCGCCCCGGACCCGAGGTTCTCAGCGCACTCCTGCCGCCACAATGTCCGTTCCGTACTAGCTGGGGCCAGCGTGAACGAGACCATCATCGACAAGCTGATTGGGCACGAGAGCGGCGCAGTGCAGTCGAGGTACACGCATGCATCCATGGGGGCGCTGGTGGCCGCTGTAGCAGTGCTGGACTGGTCGGATCTCAACTTCGCGAAGCGGGGTGCTTGATTCCACCATCAAGCTACGAATCCCATAGGCCCGGCGCGTCGTCGTGGCCGCTAGGCAGCAGCAAACGGCGGTTTGCTGCCGATCTTCTTGTCCCATGTCTCCATAACAAACGTCGCGACGGTGTGCGCGGCGTTGACGGCTAAACGTGCATGCCGAGGTTCGAGCCTGTAGCCTTTGCGGCCCTCGCTATGGGCGCTGCCCGCATGCGTGCGCAGTGCGCCGATACCGTCAACAATTGAAAACAGGCCCGTGATGATTCGCTGTAGGTCCTGGTCCTCGATGCTTCCAGGATCGAGCCCGAGGTCAGCGCGGACGACCTTGAACACCGGTTGCAAATCTTGCTTGTCCGGCATCGCCAGCTTGTTGTCTTCAATGTAGGTCTTGAAGATCGATTCAAGGATGTTAGAGGCGGCAGAGACGGCCTCTCGTGGCTTGGCCTCGACGGTCTCCATAGCTCGATCAAATTCACGGTGGATCGCGGGCATGTCCCGGCCTTTGATTAGCTGCCCCAGCGTCTTACTTGGTGCGAGTCCGCCTCCCGTGATGAAGCCCCCGACACGGTATTGCAAGCCGTTGTTGGCAAGCACCTTCTCGATCTTGCGGACGTTCTCCCGCTTCGTCAGGGTCGATTCGTGTTCTTGGGTCCATTGAGGGGCTACGTAGTCCGCAGCCATCACTGGGTCCTCCATGTAGCCGCTGATGATCCGTCCCAGAACCGCCAACGGATCTGGGTGCTCCTTGTTCGTGTTCCGTAGCCACTCTTGCGCCTTGACGTGTTTACTGCCCTCCGGCGGCTCGCCGGGGGCTTCGGCGTACATGAACAGACTGTCCATACTCGCGTGAGTCTCTGCCGTAGAAACGATGTTCGAAACGATGGCAAGGAGAGGGGCAGGAATTAGCTTAGCCATAGGCGGGACCGAAGGGCTGCGAAGGGCTGCGAAGGACTCATTGTCCGTTCAAAGCCGTCGCCGCCCTTAATGAGTTTCCCACGCCTCTAGTGGCGACCGCCTCGCCCCGCGCGTGCAGCGATGGGCACGTCTCGGTCGCTTTGCGGCAGCGTTCATGGGGGCAAAGTAGCACCTCAACGACAAAAGTGGTTGTGGGGGTTGACTTTCTCCAAGCGCGAAGATCGCCCGAGGCGATATCGCGCAAGTCCGCGTCCCATTTGAACAAGATGCGAGTTACTGAGAAGCGAGTGCTTCGCAGGTGACTCGCGCTAGTTGCCGAGGAAAGCCCCTCAAGTAGGTAACTCGTGCTGCTGACAATCTTGTGATCAGCGGACAAAGTCGCGGCTCCACACAAACAGGACACACAGCCATGACCACGCAATTCAATTTCCCTGCCGCTCAACGCGCCAACGTCGAAGCTCTGCGCGAGCAGATGGCGACCGCGCTTAAGCGCCCAGTAACGACCGAATACGGCTCGACCGACTGCGGCCAACACTGGGCTGCCCTCTGTACCGAGGACTCACGTTCAGTACCGACGGCCCTCGTGTCCATCGTGATCGGTGCAGGGGTTCCCGGCGAGGCCTCCGTCTTGTCGCGGGATGGCCTCCCGTTGCGCGAGGGCGTTACCTTCCCCGCTGCGCTCGAAGCCGCCCGGAACGTGTGCATGCGTTCTGCGCGTCGCTCGTCGGCACGAGCCAGCATTACCCCGTAACGCCCATGCCCTACGCGCCCGCCTATGCTGAGGGACCGCTTCGGACGTTCGCCGCTGCGCTTGGGAAAAGTTTGCGAAGACCCGTCAGGGTCCAGTGGGCGGCCAGCACGCACGGCGACCCTTGCGCCTGGGTGGAGGTCCAAGACGTGCGAGCGGCATCTCTGACGATTGAGCTTCGAGGGCCGACCGCTTCATACGTAGTAGCACATGCGAACAAGGCTGCTCAACCGAAAAGATTCCCAGCACTCGCCACAGCGCTACGCGAGTTACGGAAGACCATCGTGCAGTCGCCACCTCCAACGGCCATCGCGCAAACGCCTGTAGCGCCTAGCAGCACGGCGCGGGATGACCCAACAGACCCGCACCCGCACGTGGGCGCACAGGAAGTGCCAGGACCTCAAAACTACCGCACGAGGTATACGGCCGATCAAGCCGCAGGACATCCCGTGATTCGCGCCGTCGTCATCGTTGGCCATGAGGTTCGACAGGTCAAAGGCGAAGCGCCTGACCCCGTGACGCTCTTGACGCTTGCAAACAAGGCATTGGACGTCGTGGACCTCTTGGTCCCGCCGGGGCATCCAGAAGCGGCCACGGACGCATGGATAGAGCGTGCCCTGATAGGCCTACTGACTGGTGCGCTCTTGGCCGTTTAGGGGGCCTTCAGGTTGTCCCAGCCCCTCACCTCGATTTACTCACTCGGCGGAAATCACTCCCCGCGATTCGAACGAGAACTGCAGAGGCAGTGTTGGTTAGGCCGCGAGTTTCGATAGTGCCGCAAACAAGGCAGCGCCCGCCGCTATTAGGCACGCCGCGACAAGCGCGGGGTAAACGATCTCCTCGCGCACAGTCTTCATAGTCCACGTCTCCGCACAGGCTGCGCGATGTGTCTCGTCGGCATGTCGCGCCCGCCGCTCATCCCCGATCTTGGCGGCTTCAATGACAAGCTTGGCTATCTCGGCGTCAACAAGGCGGGCAGTCTCGGCATTCATGCCGCAGATCGTAGCGGGTTCGGGCGTCAGCCGGAATGAAAAGTGCACAAGGTGACGACCGTATCACCGGATCAAAACTACCCAAGGTGACAGCCGTATCACCCGCCGCGATTAAACCCACGCATGGTGACGACCGTATCGCCGGGGATTAAGACAACCCAAGGTGACAGCCGTATCACCGGCTTGTCAAAAACCGTGCGCCCATCGAGCCCCACTCCCTGGGTCTCCAGTGCGTCCCTCTCCCCCATCCTGAGAGCTTCAGCCTCACCGCCCGCCCGGGCAGTGGGACGGGCGCTCTCGTCCGCGTACCGGCGTCCGCTGGTGCGATCAACCTTCACCAACCGGAACCAGACACACATGGCAGGACAACGCGAGCAGTCATTCCAGACAACCCCGAATTTCAGAGCGGCTCAGCAGACCGCCGCACCCTCCACGAGCACCGAGATGGGCAAGTCCACTGCCGCGCAGGTTCAAGGTCAAGGTCAGGCCATCCAGGCCCTCGGCAACGCCTTTTCTGGCTTCTTCAACATCGCTGCGCAGTCGCTGCAACAAGCCGCCGATGTAGTGCACAAGGAAAATCTCGTGCAGAGCGAGCGCGAGAGGACCGCCCTGAAGTGGCAAGCTCTGGCCGATAAACAGACAGGCAAGCCGATGGACCCGCGCTACGCGGATCGCCAAGACTACGCCGGCACCTTCATCACCGCGCAAGCGGACGATGACGCTTTCAAGATGACCGAGGCCGCGAAGCTCCACATGAGCGACATGCCGCTGGACGGCTCGGTGAACCCCGAGCAGTACATGAAGGACTGGTATGAACGGGAAGTCGGTAAGGGTACGGGCGATCCGCAGTACGACGCCCGCAAGCTCTACACCTTCACGCAGCAAGCGCAATCGATGGTCGCGAAGGCGAACGAGGACGTGCGCAAGACGGTCGAGACGAACACCTTAAACACGGTCCTCGAATCCACAAAGTCCAAGCTCAATGCGAGCCCGGATGGCCTCACGGCAGGCGAGGCTGCCGATCTCCACCAGCGCCTCCTGACTATGGCTCGGGGCAACGTGGCCCAGGCCGACAAGTGGCACGAAGGCATCGTCCGCGAGAGCGTGACGAACTACGGCCAAGCCCTCGGCACCCTCAAAGCGCTCTACGACGACGGTAGCCCGAACTCCTGGGCCGCCCGGAACCCCGCTGCGTATACCCGGCTATCCGAAGACCTGTTCAAGCAGACGCACCGCATCAAGACCTTCGAGGCCGGCACGGCAGTGCAGCAGTGGAACCAAGACTTCCAAGCACTCGTCGCGCAGCCCGGCGTCACGCCCGCGCAGATCATGGACATGGAGGAGAAGGCCTACCAGATCGACAGCCGACACGGCGTCGGTCCCGAGGTCTTCCGTGGTCTCGACGCGGCCTTCAAGAAGTCGCTGCGGACCAAGGCCGAGGTCTCGGTGTTTGGCATGGCCGTCAACGGCGCGATCAACGGCATCCACGACGGACCCACGGTCGCCACGCACCTCGGCAAGTCCGTGGGCGCCATCGTGAACGAGAACTACGAACTGGGTCTCCGTGACATCGTTGTGCAGCGGCAGGCCACCATGCCCGCCCTGGCCGAGACCATCAAGACCTACGGCATTCCGAATGCCGTGGCGAGTGAACAGGCGACGCAGGAGTTCATGGAATTCCTGTCGGACCCCATCGTGCAGGCCGCGAGCCCCAAGGGCACCAGCGAGGTCTACAAGCAGCAGCTCGGCGGCGCCCTGATGGGCCGTGATCCCGCGAAGATCGCCCAGGTCTACCGGGGCTACAGGACCCTCGAAGACAAGGTGGGCTCCGAAGTTCTCGAGAAGTACTTCCCGAACGATGAGACCTACGGGCGCTTCCTCGCTATGAAGGCCTACATCGGTGGCGACATCGACGCCCAGACGGCCGGCCAATACTTCGCGAACGGCGGGGACATCAAGCCCCTGACCGATGCCGCGAAGGGCCGCTTCGAGTGGTCCCAGTTCAAGCCTGGCGCCAAGCCGGCTGAGGTGGACCTATCGGTGGACAAGGCGATCACGGCAGCCATGCGAAAGCACACCGGTTCCGATGGCTGGTTCTCGGGCATCGACAGCTCGCTCCCGTCCAAGGATGCGCGGCGAGTACGCGAGATGCTCTACCGGCAGGCGACGTACATGCGTCAGATGACTGGCGAGGTGGACTTCGACAAGGCGGCCGACGTGGTGGCGCAGCAGATCGCGAAGGGCTACACGTTCCTTCCCGGTCAAGGCAAGCACTTCCAGATGGTCCCGAACCCCTATGGGTCCAAGGGCACCGAGTTGGGCAACCCGCTGAACATGGTGAACGGGAAGCCTGTCTATGCCCTCGGCAACGTCAAGGACGTGGACGGTCAACTGGAGAACACCGCGAAGACCTTCCGCGAGGACATGGCCGAATTCAAGGTCAAGGTCCCCGGTCTCATGACGCCCCACGGGCAGGAGATCGACGGCAAGGACATCGCCCTGGGCCTCCCGGACAACAACGGGCTGCACCCGATGCTGATGCCCTCCGGCGCCCCCATCCGGGTCATCGCGGGCCAGAAGCTCGCCATGCCCGACAAGGTGACCGACACGGGCTCCATCCTCCCCGGGATGGACGTGGCGACCTCAATGATGTCCGGCTACCAAGGCGGCCTGACCGTAAGCGACCGGCCATGTCATCTTGACGCGGATGCCGCGTCAAACGCCATTGATCTCGTCGATGGCGACCCCGTCGTCGTAGAACTGGGCGATGGCTTGATCAAGCCGCTTGAGCAACGCGTCTAGC